>NZ_CP104133.1:0-1695711 GCF_029201645.2 Sinorhizobium prairiense | reverse complement strand
TGTAACCTTCTGCCGCGGCTGCGATTTCTGCGGTCACCTGCTCAATTTCAGGAGCGCAGGTCTTGCCCGTATCGGTGCCGATATTGAAGTCCGGCAGGCGGCCTTCGAAGAGGAAGGGAATATGCGAGCGGATAGAATGGCAATCGTAGAGCACCGCCACGCCGTGGATCGCCTTGACACGGGCGATCTCTGCGGCGAGCGCCGCGTGATAGGGCGCATGGAACACGCGCAGGCGCTCCGCGATGTCGGCCTCCGTCGGTCCTTCGCCTTCCTTCCAGATAGGCTGACCGTCGAAATCGGTTTCGGGCACGAGCCCGGTGGTGTTCTGGCCGGGATAGAGGCTGACGCCTGCAGGGTCGCGATTGGCGTCTATGACGTAGCGGTGAAAGGTCGCGCGAACCGTCGTCGCGTCCGGTAGAAGGCCTTCGTAGAGATCGTGGATGTGCCAGTCCGTGTCGGCGAGGACGCGGCCGTTGTCGTTGAGGCGTTCCCGGATGGAGGCAGGCACGTCGGTGCCCGTGTGCGGAAAGCCCAGGATGACGGGCGAGCTGCCCTGCCGGACTTCGAAGACGGCCATGTCAGTTCTCCAGTTTCGGAAGAATGCCCGCGGAGACGGCGGCAGCCAGCCGGCCCGACGCGACGAGATCGCCCGCGGCCTTGAGGTCGTCGGCCATGTAGCGGTCTTCCTCGATACTGGAGGAGACGCTGCGCACGGCTGCGGCGGCCTTCTGAAGTTCCGGGCTGGTGGTGAGCGGGGCGCGGAATTCGATGCCCTGCACCGCGGCAAGCGCCTCGATGCCGATGATCGAAAAGAGGTTTTCCGTCATCTGGAGCAGCCGGCGCGCACCGTGGCAGGCCATGGACACGTGGTCCTCCTGGTTCGCCGAGGTCGGCGTCGAGTCGACGGAGGCCGGATGGGAGAGCTGCTTGTTTTCCGACATCAGTGCCGCCGAAGTGACCTCGGCGATCATCAGTCCGGAGTTGAGGCCCGGCTTCCTGGCCAGAAAGGCCGGCAGGCCGTAGCTGAGCGCGGGGTCGACCAGAAGGGCGATGCGGCGCTGGGAGATGGCGCCGATTTCGCATACCGCGAGCGCGATCTGGTCGGCGGCAAATGCGACCGGTTCGGCATGGAAGTTGCCCCCGGAAACAACGGAATTGTCCGAAAGCACCAGCGGATTGTCGGTGACGGCATTGGCTTCGGTCGTCAACGTGGCTGCGACGGAGCGCAGGAGATCGAGGCAGGCTCCATCGACCTGCGGCTGGCAGCGGATGCAATAGGGGTCCTGAACCCGCTCGTCGCCCTCGATATGGCTCTGGCGAATTGGGGAGCCGGTCAGCAACTGCCGTAAGGCTGCGGCCGTGTCGATCTGGCCCTTATGGCCGCGCAGCGTGTGAATATCCGGATGGAAGGGGGCGGAAGAGCCCATGGCCGCATCGGTCGAAAGGGCGCCGGTGATGAGAGCGGCCTGGCCGGCGCGGTGCGTGCGGAAGAGTCCGGCAAGGGCGAGGGCCGTAGAGACCTGCGTGCCGTTGATCAGCGCCAGGCCTTCCTTCGCGGCAAGCGTTACAGGGGAGAGCCCCGCCGCCTTCAATGCAGCGTCGCCTTTCATGCGCTCGCCTGCAAAGAAGGCTTCGCCATGGCCCATCATAACCGCAGCCATATGGGCAAGCGGCGCCAGGTCGCCGGAAGCGCCGACCGAGCCTTTTTCGGGAATGAGCGGGATCACGCCCTTGTCCAGCATCGCTTCGATCAGCCGGACGAGCTCCAGCCGCACGCCGGAGGCGCCGCGGCCGAGCGAGATCAGCTTGAGCGCCATGATCAGGCGCACGATGTTTTCCGTAAGCGGCTGGCCCACGCCGCAGCAATGCGAGAGGATCAGATTGCGCTGCAACGTCGCCACGTCGGCGCTGTCGATCTTGATCGAGGCCAGTTTGCCGAAGCCGGTATTGATGCCGTAGACGGGCGCATTGCCCGCCACGATCTCGGCGATCCGCGCTGCGGCCTTGGCAATACCGGTATCGAAGGCGGGGTCGAGGCGCGCCGGCGCGCCGGTCCAGTAGATCGTTTCGAGGTCACTGAGCGAAACGGAGCCGGGACTGAGAATAACGGTCATCGGAGAATCCTTTCACCCTTGAAGATCCGCTCCCGAAGAGGATTGAAACCGATGCGGTAGATCAATTCCGCCGGCTGATCGATGTTCCAGATGGCAAGATCCGCAGACTTGCCGGATTCAATCGTGCCGGTCTCTCCGAGGATGCCAAGCGCACGGGCGGCCTCGCGGGTAACGCCTGCGAGGCATTCCTCCAGCGTCAGGCGGAAAAGCGTCGCGGACATATTCAAGGTGAGGAGCAGCGAGGTCAGCGGCGAGGTGCCGGGGTTGCAATCGGTGGCGATGGCGATGCGCGTTCCGTTTTCTCGGAGTGCTTCGACAGGCGGAAGCTGCTTTTCCCGGAGGGTGTAGAAAGCCCCGGGCAGGAGGACGGCGACCGTGCCGGACTTTGCCATGGCGGCGGCTCCCGCAGCGTCGAGATATTCGAGGTGGTCGGCCGACAGAGCGCCGTAGGAAGCAGCGAGCTTCGCGCCGCCGAGATCCGAAAGCTGTTCGGCGTGAAGCTTCACGGGAAGGCCGAGCGACTGCGCCTTGTCGAAGACCGAAGCGATCTCCGCCGGCGAAAAGGCTATGCCTTCGCAGAAGCCGTCGACGGCGTCGGCTAGCCCTTCGGCGTGAGCCGCAACCAGGCCCGGCAGGACGACCTCGGCGATGTAGTCGCCGTTGCGTCCGCGATATTCCGGCGGGGTCGCATGGGCTGCGAGATAAGTGGTGACGATGCGCACCGGGCGCAGGCTTTCCAGCCGGCGGGCGGCGCGCAGCATCTTGAGTTCGGCCTCGACGTTGAGGCCATAGCCCGACTTGACCTCGACGGTGGACACGCCTTCGGCGAGAAGGGCGTCGAGCCGTGGAAGTGCGGCCTCCACGAGTGCGTCGACGGAAAGGGCGTTGGTTGCCGCTACGGTCGAAGCGATGCCGCCCCCGGCACGGGCGATCTCCTCATAGGTCGCGCCTTCAAGGCGGAGCTGGAACTCCCGAGCGCGGTCGCCGCCATGAACGATATGCGTGTGGCAGTCGATCAGCGCCGGAGTGACCCAGCGGCCTTCGCAATCGAAGACCTGGTCGGCGCGCGCAAGCTCCGATGGCAGACCGGCCTCCGGGCCGGCATAGACGATCCGCTCGCCGCGCACGGCAATGACGCCGTTTTCGATGACCCCGAGTGGCCCCAGGTCCTCGCGAAGTGTGGCAAGGCGTGCATTGCGCCAGAGACTGGTTCCGGCAGAATTTGGGTTGTCGTTTCCGTCCATCTATACCGCCCTTTCTTCGCTGTTAATGTATATACATAATACCGGCGATGACAAGTGGGAATATGGTCCGTGAGATAACGCGGTGGGAGCTGCCGGCCAGAAGCATGGAAAGAAGCGCAGAAAAGCCCCGAAACTTCCGTCCGGGGCTTATCGAGAGAACTGAGGCTGGCCCGCGTCGGCGACTATGCGGAAGCGGGAAGCTGTTTCGCGGCGGGCCCGCGTACCATGTGCGTCTATTCCGCCGCCGCAGTCGCCAGGCGGCGCCGATGGGATCTTAGCCCCGCATATAGGACGGCGAGCGAAGCCACCGGAAACAGTGCCGCGAAGAAGCCGAGATCGGCGGCAGCCGTATTCTCGAGCACCCGTCCGCCGATCGCCGTGCCGGTCGCGATGCCGAGATAGATCGCCGAGGCGTTGAGCGACAGGGTCAGATGGGCGACCTCCGGCGCGAAGCCGACGATACGGCTCGCCTGGGCCGGCGGGAACGCCCATCCTACGATCCCCCATGGCACCATTATGCCGATCAGCAGCAGGCCGGCGAGATCGCGCGTGAGGAAGTGCAGGCCGAAGGCGATCATCAGCGAGACCGCGAGCGCGGCGATGAGCGAAGCTGTCACCACGCGCGTGGCGCCGAGCCGGTCGGCCAGATAGCCGCTGGAGAGATTGCCGATCACCGCGCCGACCCCGAAGGCGAGCAGCAGCCCCGGCAGCGCCAACTGCGAAAGCCCGGCTCCGTCGATCGCCAGCGGCGCGAGATAGGAGATGATTATGAAGCCGCCGGTAAGATAGAGAAACGTCACCATGAGCGACGAGGCCACGCCCGGACGGCCGATGGCGCCGAAGCGCTCGGACATTGTCAGCTTCGTTCCGCTGAGGCCCCGCGGCAGGCGCAGCCAGAGCACTGCAGCGCAGGTGAGCCCAAGCAGCGCGACCGCCCCGAACGTGCCGCGCCATCCCCAGAAGGCGGCAATCAGCGCGCCGAGGGGCGCGCCGAGCGCCACCGCGAATGTGGTGCCGCCCACTACGATGGAAATCGCCAATGCGCGGTGCTCCGGTCCTGCCAGTGAAACCGCCGTCGCTTGCGCCGTGGCGGCAAAGAGTCCGCTTGCCATTCCCATCACGATCTGGGCGAGCAGCAGCGTGGTGAAGGAGACGCTCATCGCCGCGATGCAGTTGCCGACGACGAAGACGAGCATTGCAGCCACCAGCAATCGACGCCGGTCCGCCGCGCCGGCCAGGGCCGAAAGCAGCGGCGCACCGATGGCATAGGAAAGCGAGAACAGCGTGATCAGGTGCCCCGCATGGGGAATGGTCGTGTGCGTATCGGCAGCGATCGACGGCAGAAGGCTGGAAAAGACGAAGCCGACCGTGCTCATCGTGAAAGAGCCAACGGCGAGCCAGATGATGCGCCTGTCCATCGGGAGACCTCGCTTGTTCAAAAGATATTGAACTATTGAACTTGGTTGCTCGCCGTGTCAATATGCCGAGACTGCTAATTGTTGATCCAATGACCCTACCGCATCCCACCGCCGACCAGATCACTCTGTCCAATGTCCTCGCGGCCCTCGGCGATCCGACGCGCCTGGCGATCGTGGGCTATCTCGCCCGCCGCGACGGACGGCCGACCATGTGCCTGAACTTCACGGATTTCGGCTCCAAGACCAATATCAGCTATCATCTGGCCAAGCTGCGCGAGGCGGGCATCACGCGTACCGAGGTCTCCGGCACCAGCCGGTTGATCACGCTGCGGCGGGACGATCTCGACATCCGCTTTCCCGGCTTCCTCGATTCCATTATCGCCGCCGCGGTGGACCTGCCCATGGTCAAGAAGATCGAGGATGCAGAGGAAGCTTTGGCACAGGGCGAGGCGCGATAAAGGGTTACCTAACCGCTCGCCGCTTCTTCAGGCAGGGTGATGGCTCTTGGCCGCGTGGCGCTCGACCAGCGCGACGAATTGCCGGCCGGCCACATCAAGCCTGCCGCTGTTGTCGATGACCGTTACGTCGGGATCGGCGATGACGTCGGGTGCCTGCCGCGTCAGGCGGCGCAGCACGTCTTCCTCGCTCTCGCGGCCGCGCTCGGCCAGCCGCTTCGCCAGCACCGGCGGCTCGGCGGTGATCACCGCAACGGCAATCGTACCGAACGCCTGACGAATGGCCGGGAGGGCGGCACGGCTGCCGTTTACGATCGCGGTCATGCCTCTGGCGATCTTTTCGGCGATCTCCGCCGGGATGCCGTAGCTCAACCCATGCGCCTGCCACGAAACGGCGAAAGCGCCGCTCCGGCTCATCTCCTCGAATTCGGCGTCGGACACGCTTTCGTGCACCTCGCCGCCTGCATCCGACGGCCGTGTGATCGCCCGCCGGACGAAGAGAATATCGGGCCGCTGCGCGAAATGGCGGGCGGCAAAACCCATGACGCTGTCTTTGCCCGCACCGCTAGGACCGACGACGACGATGAGCGTTCCGGATCCCCGATCGGCGGTCATGCGACACGCCGTCCTTCGCGCCAGACCGAGCGGACGACCGGTATTCCCTCCGGCCGGCGGACGCGCGCGATGTCGGCGCGGAGCCCAACGGCGATCCGGCCGCGATCTTCGAGCCCGACAGTGCGCGCCGGCGTTGCCGTCACCATCGCGATGGCCTGGGGGAGGTCGATCGAGTCGACCTCATCTGCCAGAATGAACGGCGCATGGATGAGGCTGAAAGGCACGTAATCCGAAGAAAGCACGTCGAGAACGCCGCGCTCGGCGAGATCGCGCGCGGCGATGTTGCCGGAATGCGATTTGCCGCGCACGATATTGGGCGCCCCCATCAATACGCTGAGACCGGCGCGATGGGAGGCTTCGGCCGCCTCGAAGCTCGTCGGGAACTCCGCGAGCCGGATGCCGTAGCCGATCAACTCGTCCACATGCTCGAGCGTCGCATCATCATGGCTGGCGACCGTAATGCCCCGCTCGGCGCAGGCTTTCGCGAGCGCGATGCGATGAGGGGTCGCATAGCGCGCCGATAGCGCTTGCTGGCGGTCGATGAACGCGGCAAAGGCTTCGTCGGTAAGGCCGCGTTTGACTTTGTAGTAGATTATGTACTGGTCCATGGTCTGGAACTGCCGCTGCCCGGGAGCGTGGTCCATCAGCGAAACCAGACGAACCTGGGGATCGTTCCGGAAATCCTCATAGTGCTCCAGCACGTCGGCGGTCGACACTTCGCAGCGCAGGTGGATCAGGTGATCGGCCCGCAAACGGCCCTCCTGCTTGGCCTGGGCGAGCGCATCGGCCATGCTGCGCATCTCGCCCTTCGGAAAGCCGCTGTCCTCGTCCGAGCCCAGGCGCAGACAATCGAAGACAGTGGTGATGCCGGAGGTGACGACCTGGGCGTCATGAGCCTGGATCGCCGCGATCTTCAGCCAGCGAACCCCGGGGCGCGGAGAATAGTGCGCCTCGAGATGGTCGGTGTGCAGTTCGACGAGCCCGGGCAGCAGGTAGTCACCCTCGAAATCTTCGCCCGTGGCGCTCGCCCCTTCGGAGATGTCGGCGATCCTGCCGTCGCGGATCAGCACCGAACCGTCGAGGACCCGGTCCTCCAGAACGATGCGGGCGTTGGTCAAAACCTGTTCTTTGGGCATGTCATGCAATCTTTCGTTCGGATGCGCCGCCAAGCGGCAGCAGGGAATGGACGGTGAAAGGAGCGCCGCGGCGCTCTTCGGCGAAAAGGGCAATCGTCGAGACGGCAAGCGGCTTGCCGATGAATTCGGCGAAGACCGTTTCGAGCGCCTTTCTCATGGGCCGCTGCATGTCTTCCGGCACCGGCCCAGTCAGCGTCAGATGGAACTGGAACTCCTCGAAGACGTATGGGTAGCCCCATGCCGCCAGGTACTCGCGCTGACGCTGCGTAAGCCTGTCCGGATTGCGGCGGGCGAGATCGGCTTCCGAAAGCGGCGCCCGGAATGGCTCGAAACGGCGAACCGCCTGCTCCGCAAGACGCTGCAGAGGCGGGCAAGGATTGGCCGAGACGAGCGCGAAGAAGGGGCCGATCTGATGCAAGGCGATCTCCGGCACTTCAAAAGGCTCGATCTCCGCGGCGAACTCGTCAAAAGCAGCGATCAAGTCGGCTTCACCACGGCCGGAGGTAAGCTCGAACGGTGCTTTCAGGGTCCCGTGGAAGCCGTAACGGCGGGGCTCGGCCGTCAATGCCATCTGCTCTTCACGTCCTACTGCCGGATTTTCCGGGCAGTCCAGGGCGCCGCCGGTGAACGCGTCGCGTCCCAGCCAACGGGAAGCGGTCTGCGACAGCCGGTCATCGGACGGCGGCGCGAAGTAGATTGCATAGCGCACGGGTTCACACTTTCTTCATCAGTCGCTTCGACGCAGTTGCCCCGAGTCGACGGTTCGCGGGATCGAATGCGCAGCTAGCCGATTTGCATGACAACATCATGATGACATCGGCCCAGAACGCAAATCGGTTGGGAGCGGGATGGATTTGTTTGCAGCTTCGCCTGTTCCCGCGCCAGTGATCGGAATCAGTCATCATTATCCGAATCGGCCGGTCCGTTTCTAGACCACGATGATTTTAGGTCGGATCAACCTGAAATCATGAGGGGGCGGAAAACCGCACACACTTTTCCTCATCATCCCCGGTTCCTCATTCCTGTGCTTGTCACAGGAATCCAGCCAGACCAAGTCCTTGGGCTGGAAAGGCTCTTCCGCGCCGCAGACGCGGCGCTGCTGGATCCCTGTGACGAGCACAGGGAAGAGGGCGGAGAGGGTGTGAGGCGGCGCGGCAGGTCCCGGGTCACGCCCGTGTACAGCGTTTCGCTTCGCTTCGATAATGTAGGCGTAACCTTAGATTGCGTGACAGGTCGACCATTCCCTAGCATATTCGCAATCGAAAGTTGCAGTAGCCGCACATCCCCGGTTCCTCATTCCTGTGCTTGTCACAGGAATCCAGCCAGACCAAGTCCTTGGGCTGAAAGAACTCTTCCGCGCCGCAGACGCGGCGCTGCTGGATCCCTGTGACGGGCACAGGGTGAGGTAAAGGAGAGGTTGCAGTCCTCAGATACGTTTCCTACAGCGCCGCGCGTCTTATGAGACGATCTGCTGCATGTTTTTGTCCATTGATCGGCTACGACCAATCGAACCATGCAGTGGCGCACCGTCGGTACTCAAGGAATTCAAGCGCATCGCCATGCGCCGACAAGACCGGCCAGAGCTTCAACGCCATTATCCATCTCGCAGCAGCCGCCATAAACTCGAAATGAATCTCAACGCGCGCTAGCGTGTACGGCCCATGAGACGCGATCGGCAAAGATTGGAAATGCTGTCGAAAACGAAGACGACCATCAAGATCAGCAGCACCATATAGGCGACATTTTCCCAATCCGAATTTGTGCGCATCGCCTCCCACAGCTTCAGGCCGATCCCGCCGGCGCCGACGGCGCCGATAATGGTGGCCGAACGCGTGTTCGACTCCCAGAAGTAGAGAGCCTGGCTGGCAAAGATCGGCAGGACCTGCGGCAGCACGCCGAAGCGCTGCACGGCGACCGGCGCGGCGCCGACCGATTTGACGCCCTCACGCTGCTTGTCGTCGATGTTCTCGAGGGCTTCGGAGTAGAGCTTGCCGAGCGTGCCCGTGTCGGTGAAGAAGATCGCCGAGATGCCCGCGAGCGGTCCAGGCCCGAAGGCGCGCGTGAAGAACAGCGCCCAGATGAACATGTCGACCGACCGCAGGAAGTCGAAGAAGCGCTTCACGAACTGATTGGTGAGTCGGCTCGGCGTGATGTTGCGCGCCGCGAGGAAGCAAAGCGGGAAGGCAATGAAGGAGGCGAAGAGCGTTCCGACGAAAGCCATGACGATCGTCTGCAGGAGCTTGGTCCAAACATCCAGATGCTGCCATTCCGCATTGTAGAGGATGTTGTTCCAGGCAAGCGAGAGGTTTGAGCGCGCCGGATCGATCCGTTCTCCGGAGACGATCAAGGAGGCAACGTCGCTGTAGGACTTCCCGAAAAAGGGCGAGTTGGTGTCGAAGAGGAAATTCACCCAGCCGAAGAAGCGATTGCGGATGGAGACCTCGTCGCCCTCCACCTGGGCCCAGCCGGTGGCGCCGAAGGACAGCGTCACCTTCTCGCCCGGACGTTTCTGGACGGCCCAGGAGGGAAGGGCACCTTCAGGCGTGACAGTGTCGGCGCCGTCGACCTTCAGTCGGAGCGTTTCGCCGGCATGCGTGACCGTGACGAGCTTTTCGGCAACTTCGATGCGGGTCGAGCTATCGAAGTTCACCACGGCGTGCGTGACGACTTCCTCGGTGCGGGTCGTGACGGCCTCTTCCTGCGGCGTCTCGTTCGTATCGCCGCCGCGCGCCGCGTTCGGCGCCATAAAGCTGAAAGAGGAGGCGGTCTTCGGCTTCGGGGCCTGCGTCGGGGCCGTCGACGTTTCAACGGTGCGCGTGACCGTTTGCTTTTCGAGCGTGACCCATTCCGGGCTCGGATTGTCTCCAAGCGGCGAATTGCGTCCGTATGAGATGCTCATCGTTCCATCGGGCGCGACGGCGATCTCCGGCCGGACTTCGTAGGAAACCCAATCGGCGAGGTAGATGCCGGCAATTCCCCAATTGGCGTTGGCGAGCACGTGCCCGATCGAGAAGAACCACCAGCTGAAGATCATGTAAAGAACGACGCCTGCCGTTATCAATGCCTTGCTGCGCCGCTTGGCGGCCGACGACTGCAGAAGATGCGGGTGGCGCGCGGCGATAGCTTCCATTTCGCGCGCGTCGAGGTTGGTCGAGGCAATCATGAGGCGGTCCTATTGCGCAAGCTGAAAGGCCTGGTCGCCGACGAGGCGGCGGCGAAGCCAGGCGGAGAACTGATCGACTGCGAAGATCGTGGCGAAGAGCAGGAGGACGATCGCGAGCGTCTTTGCTTCATGGCCCTGGCCGATCGACAGGCGCAGGAGTTCGCCGATGCCGCCCCCGCCGACGGCGCCGATGATCGTCGAGGCGCGCACGTTGATTTCGAGCCGGAGCAGAAAATAGCTGGTGAAGTTGGGCAGCACCTGGGGGACCATGCCGAACCAGACCCGCTCGATCCAGTTGGCGCCGACGGCACGCAGACCTTCCTCCGGTTTCATGTCGGCATTCTCGACCACTTCGAAGAACAGCTTGCCGAGCGCGCCGATCGTGTGGATCGAGACCGCAGCGATGGCGGGAATAGGCCCAAGCGAAAGGATTGCCAGGAAAAAGCCGGCGATGACGACTTCCGGGAAGGCGCGCAGGATTTCCATCAGCCGGCGCACGATGCCCCTGATCCAGGGATTGGGCATCAGATTTCGCGCGGCGAGGAAGCACAGGATGAAGCCGAAGAACACGCCGATAACCGTCGAAAAGATGGCGATGTTCACGGTCTCCAGCATCTTGTGCACATACTCCGGAATGTAGATGCTCTCGGTCAGGTAGAGGCGCCCATCCGGGTAATTGTATTTGAAGCTGCCGTCGTCATAGGGTGAAGGCAGATCGAAGAGGGCGCGAACGATCTCTATCGGATCGCGCGGCATGAGATGGCCGACGAAATCGAAGAAGTGCGGCAGCCGGTCGAAGAACTTGCCCGCGTTCGACTCGTTCGCGAACCAGAGCGAACTGACAAGCGTCAACGCGAGAAATGCGAGACCGAGCCAGGTATAGAGACGCCGGCGATTGTTGAGCTCCTGCCAGTGACGCTCGATAAGCGCGCCGTTCTCGCTGAGGTGTCGTGTTGACACGGAAGTGGCCATTGGGTTTCCGGCCAGGGGCCGGCCTCTAGAGCGCTTCCGGGAAGAGGAAGTGCGTCGTTTCAAAAAGTAGGATCGCTTGATCGGGACGATCCGGGAGCGGGCGGCTGCGGCTGCCCCGATAGTCGAACGCCGGCCGCGGCTTGGCGGCCGGCGCAGGATGATGCGTTCGGCAATCAGCCGCCGATCGTCGCCTTGCGGGCGTCGATGATCGGCTTGTAGAAATCGCTGTTGACCTCGACGAAACCGGTGAAGTCGCCGCCCTGGATGGCGGAGAAGCAGGCGGCGTCGGTCTTCGGCAGATCCATCATGAATTGCTTGAACTTGGCCTTCATCTCGTCGTTCAATGCGGAACGCACGACGATCGGGCCGTTCGGGATCAGCGGCGACTTCCACAGTTCGACGAGGTCGTTCATGTCGACGATACCCTTGTCGACCATCTTGCGCAGGTTGCCCGAGGTGTAGCCGTCCTTGAACTCGCCGACGCCCGAGCCGAAGGTCGTACCGGCATCGAAGGTGCCCTTAACGACTTCAAGCACGAGGTTCTCGTGGCCGCCGCCGAAGCCGGTTTCACCGAAATATTCCTTGATCGGCGCGCCGATCGCTTCCGGCAGCGTGACGAGGGGAACGAGATAACCGGAGGTCGAGTCCGGATCGGCGAAGCCGAGCTTCTTGCCCTTCAGGTCTTCGAGCTTTGTAATGCCGGAGTCCTTGCGGGCGACCATGATCGAATGATAGCCCGTGGAGCCGTCGGTCTGGACGGTCGTCAGGATCGGTTCGACGGCGTCAGCCTTGGCGAGATAGATCTTGGCATAGCCGGAGGCGCCGAGTTCGGCGTAATCGAGCGTGCCGCCGAGGAGGCCCTGGATCACGCCGTCATAGTCCGCCGCCGGAAAGAGGGAGACCTTCTCGACGCCGATGGCTGCCGGGAGCTGATCGACGAGGCACTGGTAGTTGCGCAGGCGGTCGGCTTCGTTTTCGCCGCCGATGATGCCGACGCGGAATTCCTTCAGGTCTTCGGCCTGTGCGTGGCCGACGAGGGCGAAAAGCGCGACCGCGCTCAGAAGAGCTTTTTTAAGCATTGGGTTCGTTCTCCCGTTTCCCGGACGCGCCGGGTCTTTCTCGGTTTCGAAAAGGCGCCCTTGACGCGGGCATTCGATCGCGGCGGACCTTAAGGGCCGGCCAATGCCAGCGGCTTCAAGCCGGCCGATGCTGTTTCCTGCGGTGCTTCCGCGGGGATGTTGATGCTGGTCGAGGTCATCGACTCCTCGATCGCCGTTTCCGCGCCGTAGATCGCCGCGACCGCGGCGGCGGTCAGATCCTTCGGCTGTCCGTCGAAGACGACCTGACCATGCGCCATGCCGATAATCCGCTCGCAATAGTTCCGCGCGGTATCGAGCGTATGCAGGTTGGTAATCACGGTGATGCCGTCGCGCTCGTTGATGTCGCGCAGCGCGTCCATCACGATCTTGGCGTTGAGCGGGTCGAGCGACGCGATCGGCTCATCGGCGAGCAGCATCTTCGGCTGCTGCATCAGCGCGCGGGCGATTGCGACGCGCTGCTGTTGTCCACCCGAGAGCGTGCCGGCCGGCTGAAGGGCGGTCTGTTCGATCCCCAGACGCTCCAGTGCACCGATCGCCATGATGCGCTCTTCGCGGCTGAACATGTTGAGGACGCTCAGTACGGTGGATCGATGGTTGAGCCGCCCAAGGAGAACATTGGTCAGCACGTCGAGGCGAGGCACCAGATTGAACTGCTGGAAGATCATGGCGCAGTCGCGCTGCCACTCGCGCAGGGCCGCGCCCCTGATCGAGGAGACCTGTACCCCGGCGAATTCGATCGAGCCGGAGGAGGGGTCCACCAGACGGTTTATCATGCGCAGGAGTGTCGACTTGCCGGCGCCGGAGCGGCCGATAATGCCAACCATCTGGCCCTGTGGAATGTCGAAGGTAACCGAGCTGACGGCTGTCTTCTTGCCGAACTGGCGGGTTACGTTCTTCAACTGAAACATTGGCAGCTTCCTCTTTCGGGGAGACCGATCATCGGTATGACCCTGCCATATCCGCGCTTCATGAAGGCGCAGTGTCAGTTTCGTGTAGGTTCTGTAACAGTGCACGGGTGCGGTTCATGAATCTCGAACGCACCGGCCGAAGTCATCGTGACAGGTGACATCCGTCACCCCCGCAGCCTGCAGCGCAGGTCGGCTTCCAGCCGCGGATCGAACGGCAGCGGAAGCGCGGAATGGTCGGTGCCGAAGCCGTAGCTTTCCGACGTGCAGCAAAGGTCCTCATTCGAACTCCGAGCTGGGCACGTCATAGACGAAGCCTCGGGAAACAGCCTGATGCGAGGAGAGGGCCAATCATCGCGTCGAGATCACGCGGCGACAAAGTGCCCCGGCGAAACCTCGTGGTACTGGATTGGTACAGTCTTGTAATCGACCGGACGGATCGGGCTTTTTATCTCTTCATTGCTGATAAGGCCCTTTCCCCGGCGGCGATCCGGGTCGGGGACCGGCACCGCGGAAATCAGTTTCTTCGTATAAGCGTGCTGCGGATTGCCGAAGACCGCAGCGCGAGGGCCGACCTCAACGATTTCACCAAGGTACATGACTGCAACGCGATGGCTGACGCGCTCGACGACGGCCATATCGTGGGAAATGAAGAGGAAAGCAAGATTGAGGCTCTGTTGCAGATCCAGCAGCAGATTGATCACCTGCGCCTTGATCGAAACGTCGAGAGCCGAGACGCTCTCGTCGGCGACGATCACCTTCGGATCGAGCGCCAGCGCCCGGGCGATACAGATGCGCTGACGCTGGCCTCCGGAAAACTCATGCGGGTAGCGCGAAGCCATGTCGGCTGTCAGTCCGACCTTGACCAGGAGATCGGCCACCAGATCACGTGCCTGTTTGGCGGTTCCCATCTCGTGTTCGAGATAGGGTTCGGCGATTGCAGCACCTATCCGCATGCGTGGGTTGAGGCTCGCGAAGGGATCCTGGAAGATCATCTGGACGGTCTTGCGCATCTCGCGCATTCCGCTTGCATCAAGCGTCAAGATCTCGGTTCCATCCACCAGAACGGAGCCGGCCTGCGGCTCGATCAGGCGCATAATCGCACGACCGGTCGTCGACTTGCCGCAACCGGATTCACCGACCAGAGATAGAGTCTCGCCGGCATGCAGGTCGAAGGAAACGTTTTCGACCGCATGGACGCGGCCACTCAAGCGGCTGAACAGGCCGGAATGGATGTCGAAATGCTTAGTGAGGTTCCTGACTTCGAGCACCGGGCGTTTCCCGAGTGCAACCGTATCTGCCGTCTCGACCGGAATATCGGAGAGCCCGGTCGCCGTATCGACGACAGGAAAGCGCATGGGCCGATCCCTGCCGCCCATCGAGCCAAGGACAGGAACGGCGGACAGAAGCGCACGCGTATACGGGTGTCTGGCGCGGAAGAAGATATCGCTCGTTGGGCCTGATTCCACCTGCTCGCCGCGATACATTACCACCGTCCGGTCGGCAATTTCGGCAACGACGCCCATATCGTGCGTGATGAAGAGCACGGAGGTTCCCTCTTCCTCCTGCAGCGTTTTGATGAGATCGAGAATCTGTCCCTGGATGGTGACGTCAAGTGCTGTCGTCGGCTCGTCGGCAATCAGCAGCTTTGGTCGTGAGGCAAGTGCCATGGCAATCATTACGCGCTGGCGCATACCACCCGAAAACCGGTGCGGATATTCATCGAAACGGGAGGCGGCGGATGGAATGCGCACCTTTTCCAACAACCGGATGGTCTCGGCCCTGGCGTCCCGCTTGCCCATCTGCGAGTGGCAGAGAAGCGCTTCGGAGATCTGGTCGCCGATAGTGAAGAGCGGATTGAGGCTTGTCATAGGTTCCTGAAAGATCATCGCAACATCGTTTCCGCGCACCTGCCGCATCGTGGTCTCAGGCAGTTGCAGAATATCGCGGCCGTCGAGCACGACCCTTCCCGCGATATGGCTGGTATCGGCCGGGAGCAGTCGCATGATCGACAGCGAGGTGACGCTCTTGCCGGAGCCGGATTCTCCGACGATCGCCACGGTCTCGCCAGGGGCCACCGTGAACGACATATCCCGCACAACGGACCTCCACTCCCCGTCGACGATGAACGACGTCGTCAGGTTCTCCACGGACAAAATCGGCGGCACGGGTTCTGTTTGTAAGGCGGGGAGGGTTGCCATGTCGGGATCCTTCTTCGGTTTAAGCCGTCGGGTTCAATCCGGCCAGCGCAGTGCGCCATCGAAACGGTGCTTGCTGCGGTTTTCCAGCGGTGTGGCGATGATGTCGTTCGAGGCGCTGGCCTTATCGAGTTCCTCGGCCAGACGGTTGGCAACGATGGTCTCCTGACCCGGATGCAGGTTGCAGGGATCGAGGTAGAAGTAGTGATGCTCGACCTCGTGGTCGCGGACGATGACAGGCGGCGTACCGCGCGCCAGCGCAGCGGCAAGATCCCACGCCGTGATATGGGCTTCGCGCGCGCTCACGATCACCCGCAGCCTGTCGAGTGGATTGCCGGTCGGATCGGGCTCGATCAGCGCTGTGACGCCTGGTCGGTTCTCCAGCGTGTCGCGCCAGAGATGGAGATAGCCGGTCTCGCGGGCGCGGATACCGTCATGATCGCGCTTTTCCCAGGCTTCCAGGGCCGCCATGAGGCCGAAGACGCTCTCCTTGCCGACTTTCATGCCCCGCCCAATCCCCATATTCTGAAGGAAGGCGTTGCGCACGAGGTCCTTCCTACCAGCCACGATGCCGGAAGTCGGGCCGCCCAGAAATTTGTGACCGGAATAAAGCACGATGTCCGCTCCCTGCTCGAGAAAGCTACGCAGATCGTATTCCGATGCCGCATCAACGATGACGGGCACTGATTTCGCGCGGGCGATTTCCACGAATTCCGTCAGCTTCAACAGGCCGTAGTCGACGACGTGATGCGAGACGACGTAAAGGGCCGCAGCCGTCTTTTCCGTGATCGCGTTCTCCATGTGGTACCGATGGGTCGAGGTCGCTTGCCCGATCATCACGGTCTTGGCGCCCGCCAGACGAATGGACTGATCGACCGGCGCGCCGTAACTGACGATATGGCCCATCTGCACAAGGACCTCATTTTTTCTGTGCTGACGCTGGGCAGTTTCTCGATGGCGAGCAGGTCGCTGCCGGTGATGGTTCCGGCAACGGCAAGGGTGATGCCTGCCGCGCACGATGCCGTCACGAAACCGGCTTCGCCGCCGGTCACCCGCGCGATCACGGCACTTGCTTTTCGCTGCAGGTCATTCATCTCGACGAATTGCGGCAGGATGGATGTCATAGCGGCAATCGCTTCCGGAACCACGATCGATGCCCCCAGGCTTGTCATAGTGCCTGAAACATTGATGACCGGACGCAGTCCGAGGGATGTGCGAATGTCTTCACTGGGCATTGTGCTCTCCGAAATTATTGCGGCCGAAAACGGAGGGGATTGCCTTCCGATCATCGACAGCTATGCCATTACAATGTAATAACAGTCCAAAATCATCATGTGAGTTCGTGTCTTGAACGCCAAAATCCACCCCATTTCCGTGATCGATGAGGACAGCGTGAAAAGCGGAAAACGCTCTCGGGTCAGCGGCATAGACCGGGCCCTGCAGGTTCTTGATCACCTCTACGAGACCGGCGCGCCCTGTAGTGCCTATGCTATTGCCAAGGCAATTGGCGCGCCGCTTTCCACGGTCTACGTGATCGTCGATGATCTGGTGGAAAAGAACCTTTTGACGCGCGGTGCCGATGGCTTGATCTGGCTTGGAGCGCGGCTTTACCACTTCGGTCTGGCCTATGCCCGCTCGCTGGATTTCATGAGTGTCGCCACCCATGAAATGCACGATCTCTGTCGCCAGGTCGGTGAAACCGTCCAGCTTTGTGGCCGTGACGGCGACCATATGCTGGTGCTTGCGATGGCGGAAGGTCCAAGCCATTTCCAGGTCGCCTCGCGCGTTGGAACCCGTGTGCCGCTGAACTGGACCGCGTCCGGCCGGCTTCTGGTGGGTCATCTGCCGGACGATGAGCGGCTCGAGCTCTTCAGGCGATGCGCCCGTTCCTCGCCGACCGGACGCGCCGATGTCGATCCGGCCAAGCTGTCTGCCGCGGCCGTGGATGCGATGAAGGCGCGACTTTCGATTCAGGCGGGCGAATCCGACTATGCCGTTGCCTGCATCGCATCGCCGATCTGCGATCGCGATGGCCGGTGCGTCGCGACCATCTCGATCGTTCTGCCGGAGCAGAAGGCCTTTTCCGACGAAACGCATTACACTTCGCATGCGCGCGCTTCCGCGGACAGGATCGAAAAACTGATGGGCTGGCGCGGTCACTGACATGCTTTTTCTTAACCGTGCAAGGCGACGATCGCTTCGATCTCGACGGTGATATTGCCGGGCAACGACCCGAAGCCGACCGCGGACCGGGCATGCTGCCCGGCATCGCCGAAGACCTCGACGAAAAGGTCCGAGCACCCATTGATGACGCCGGGATGATCCTCGAAGTCTGGTGTCGCATTGACCATGCCGAGCAGCTTGACGACGCGCCGTACCCGGGAAAGGTCTCCCAGTGCCTCCTGCAGGACGGCCAGCAGGTTGATGCCTGTCAGTCGCGCGTGGCTATAGGCATCGGCGACATCGACGCCGCCCGGTCCCACCTTGCCGGTATGCATGAAACCATCGGCCTCACGCGGACCCTGGCCGGAAAGATAGATCAGATTGCCTTCGCGCACATGCGTCACGAAATTGGCTATCGGCGGCGGGGGCGGCGGCAACACGATGCCGAGCGACGTCAGCCGGTCGGCAGGCGAACCCGTCCTGTCGGCGGCGGTTGCCGTGGAACTGTTCACGCGAACTCCTGTGTCCTGTAAAAATGAGAGTGGCCCCGGCTTAGCGGTATGAATAGCCGTGGCTGTGACGCACGAGTTTTCGCGCGCGCGGGATATAGCGGCTGGCTGACACAGCTTCCGCGCCGATGATGGCATAGCGCGGTTCGAAAATGCGGGTGAGCACCGAGACTTCACCATTCGAATCGGTCGCCTCGATATCGGCATCGACCAGATCGAAAACGGTGAAATCGGCCCGCTCGCCAACGGTGAGGCGGTTTTCCATCGGCAGCTTGATAACGGACGCCGGCGCCTGAGTAACTGCCTCCACCACCTTTTCGAACGGCATGCCGACCACCAGCAGTTTTGACATGGTCGTCGCCAGATCCCAGACCGGGAAGTTCATCGAGTGGTCGTGCAGATCGGTCGAGATAGAGAATGGCAGAAGACCCCGCTTGATTGCCGCCTCGGCAACCTTGAACGAGAAGGACGCCCCGCCATGGCCGATATCCAGCCGGATACCGTCGCCGGCACATCGCTCGGCGAGATCGAACAGATCCTCGTCTTCCATGATGCTCGAGCCGGCCTTGCCGTTGAAACAATGGGTGACGATGTCGCCTGGGCCGAGGATTTCCAGCACTTCGTCATAGAGCGCCGGGGGTTCACCGACATGCACCATCATCGGTATCTTGAGGATCTTGGCGATTTTCTTTCCGAGCTTGACCGGCGTCACGCCCCAGGATCCGGTGATGACGTGGCTCGCTCGGACCTTGATGCCCACAATATGCTCGCTGTTTTCGGCGTAGACCTCAAGAATGCGGTCGAGATTGATGTCCTGAATGCTTCTGAGTTCCGGCACGCGGTTGCAGGCGACAAGACCGATGGAGCCGAGATTGATGAAAGCCTTGATACGCTCGCGCGACGGCTCGATGATATATTCGCGAAAACCATGGAAATTGGCTTCGCCGGCAGAGCCGGCATCCACCAGGGTCGTGACGCCACGCTCCGCGCCGCATTCGGACGGGCGCAGGGAAATATCCGTGCCGCCGTGCCAGATGTGCACGTGCAGATCGATCCAGCCGGGCGAGATCCACGCGCCGTTGCCATCGATGCGCTGCACCTCAGTGGATACAGCAAGCGACGGGCCGACTTCGGCGATGCGGCCGTCAGCATTGATCAGGATATCGATCGGGCCGTTTGGTGTGCTGGCGCCGAAGGCAATGGGTTTGACATTGGCGAGGAGCACGGGCCCCTTCGCCTCATATCGATAAGACATGTTTCATAAGTCCTTTCGAAGCCTTGGATCGAGAAGATCGCGCAATCCGTCGCCAACCATCTGCAGCGACAGCACGGAGAGAATGATGGCGAAGCCAGGAAACAGCGTCATCCAGTCGGCTTGGCCGATATATTGCCGGCCGGCGGAGATCATCGTGCCCCAGGTCGGGATTTCCGGGCTGACGCCAAGCCCGAGAAACGAAAGTCCCGCTTCGGCCAGCATGGCGTTGGCGAAGAGAAATGTCGCCTGCACGAGGATCGGCGACAGCAGGTTGCGCAGCACATGCCGCGTCATGATGTGGCGCGTCGAAATGCCAAGCGCCCGGGCGGCCTCGATATAGGGGAGCTCGCGGATCACCAGGGTCGACGCACGGACGATACGCGCCAGGCGCGGCGCGTAGACGATGCTGAGCGCGATGATGACGGTGGTCAGCGATGGCCCCAGTGCGGCCACAAGCGCGATGGCGAGAAGAATGTCCGGAAAGGCCATCATCGCGTCGATCAGACGGGCGATCGGCGCATCGAATTGCTTGAAGAATCCGGCGATCAGCCCGAGCGTCACACCGATGATCGCGGACAATGTCACGACGGCGGCGCCGACCAGCAATGACAGCCGCGCCGAATAGATGGTCCGCGAAAACACGTCGCGGCCGAACTCGTCGGTACCGAAGATGAACGTGCCGCCCGGCGGTTTCAACCGGTTGACGATGGACAGTTTTGACGGCGAATAAGGCGCGATCAGCGGGGCAAAGATGGCAAGCAGCACGAAGATCGTCAGAACGATCAGTCCGAAGGCCACGGTCTTGCGCTTCAGCAGGCGCCGGATGAATTTGTTGCGCTCGCTGAGCGCCGGTTTCGAGACGATTGCTGTCATCAGTAACGCACCCTCGGATCGACCAGCAGGTAGAGCATGTCGATGGCAAAATTGATCAGGACATAGAGTGCGGCAATGACCAGCAACGCCCCCTGGATGACCGGATAATCGCGCCGGAGCACGGCGGATACCACCAGGTTGCCAACGCCGGGCAGGCCGAACACGGTCTCGGTCACGACGGCGCCTGAGACGAGAACCGCCGCAGTCAGGCCGATCACCGTGAGGATCGGAACCAGCGCGTTCTTCAACGCATGCTTGAGGATGACACGCCGCTCGATCAGACCCTTGGCGCGGGCAGTCCGGATATAGTCATCTCCGAGCACATCGAGCATCGAGGCGCGGGTGAAGCGCAGGACCAGCGCCGAGGAGACGATGCCGAGCGCAAACGCCGGCAGCGTGAGATGATGCATCCGCTCAGCAAACGTCGATCCCGGTCCGCCGTAGCCCGACACGGGGAACAGATCGAGACGGACGGCAAAGACCTGCATCATGATCAGGCCAAGCCAGAAGCTCGGGATGCTGGCAGCCAGCATCGCCAGCGCTGTTGCTGCCTGGTCGAAGAGCGAACCACGCCGATAGGCCGCATAGATCCCGATCGGCAAGGCGATGGCGCTGGCGATGAGCAGCGAGAACACCGTAAGGAAAAAGGTCGGTTCGGCCCGCTCGAGCAGGGCCGATGCGACCGGCATGTTGAGGAAGATCGATTGGCCGAGATCGCCCTTCAGCAGCTGCCCCATATAATAGATGTATTGAACGCCCAGCGAACGGTCGAGGCCCAGCCGTATGCGCAGCTCCGCAATATCCTGGGCGCTGGCGTCCGGCCCGAGCATGACCGCTGCCGGATCGCCGGGCGTCACCCGTACGATCACGAAGACGATCGTGACGACAAGGAACATCACGACGATCATGCCGAAAAGGCGCTGGAGAATATACCGTATCATGAAAGCCTGATCCTCATGCTCCGGAGAGCGCGCAGGTCTGCAAAGGACACCGGCTCGAGCGAGCCGATGTCTCCGACTGAGGAATGATCATTTCGTAATCGACGCGTTCCAGAAAAATGGCCAAGGGGCCGGATCGACGCCTTCCAGTTTTGTCGACTTGGCAGCCACCGCGTTGAAATTACCGATCTTCATGAAGGCCGCGTCGTCATAGATCGCTTTTTGGACATCGGCGAAGAGCGCGACACGCCTGTTTGGATCGACCTCAGAAGTGAATGCATCCACGGCTGCCTTGCGGGCAGGGGTGTTCCACCAGCCCGGCGAACTGGTCGAAAGCGAGCCGATCAGAGCCGGCTCCGGCAGGAACGGGCTGTGGGTGATATAGACGTCCCAAAGCTTGGGATCGGCCCGGCGCTGCGTCAGCGTTGCCCAGTCGACCACCTGCATATCGACGGTAAAGCCGGCAAGCTTGAGATATTCCGCCGCGACCTGGGCCATCTTGTAATGAAATTCATATTGGCGGCTGGTGAGAATCCGCAGTGGCTCGCCATTGTAACCGGCGGACTTCAGCGCTGCCGCCGCGCCTTCCGGGTCCGCCATATTGTAGGCTCCGTCAGTGCCCGCTTCGGTATGCCAGGAATAGGCCTCCGGGTAGATCGCGCCATCGAGGGAAAAGAAGTCCGGGCTGCCGAAGGCCGCAGCCATCATGTCTTCCATGCTGAGCGCCTGGCGGATGGCCTTGCGCACGGCGACGTCCTTGTTCAGCCCCTCGGCCGTATTGAAGACAAAAACCGGATAGCCGAATGGCTTGAGCATGATAGGCTGCGTCGAGGCCGAAGCCTTGACCTTGTCGAAAGATTCGACCGGGATGGAATCCACATAGTCATACTGGCCCGATACTGCCGCTTCGACGCGCGTGTTCGGATCAGGAACGGGGACAAAGCGGATTTCGTCGAGATACTGGTGTCGAGCGCCGCCGTAGCCATCGCTCTCGCCGTCCCGGGACTTGTAGCCCTCGAAACGGGTCAGCTGGATATATTGGTCGGCCTTGCGCTCCTTGAGCATGTAGGGACCTGTACCGATGAAGTCCTTCATCACGTCATCCTGCTTTTCCGACGGGATGATGATGGCTGCCGAATTGTTGAAGGCGAGCAGGGACGCCAGCGGCGCGTAGGGCTGCGTCAGGGTGATCTTCACCGTTGCCGGATCGGCAGCTTCGATGGAAGCAATGAAGCCTGCTGCCTGCTTGCCCCGCGAGGCAATCTTTTCCCAGCGGGCAAGAGAGGCGACAACATCCTCGGATGTCATGTCCGTATCATCGTGGAATTTGATGCCGGTACGCAGCTTGATTGTGTAGGTTTTACCGTCGGCGCTGATGTCCGGCAGGCTATCGGCCAGAAGCGGCGTGACGTTCCAGTTCTTGTCGAATGTGTAGAGGGTCTCGAAAATATGCTGCGTAACGATACCGACGAGATCGGCCGTCGATGACATCGGATCAAGCGTCGGCGGCTCACCGATCGTGGCGACATTGACGATGCCGCCCTTTTCTTGAGCGAAAAGGCCGGAAGGAAGGATTGTCAGTGCAGTTCCCAGCAGAAGTGCAGTCACTTTTCTCACGTTGAAGTTCCCCTTGTTCCACTATTATGTTATATGTGTTCTTATAAAAGAATATTGGATAAGCGGTGGCTGTCAATCGAAAATTGAACTGCCACACGTTTCCATTGTCCGATCAGCGGCTGATCGCCCCCGGAGCTTCGCCCATGGCGCCGCCTAAGAGCTCGGATTTAACGGAGTTCAACATTGCGCGCGCAGACGCAGATCTTTTGTGGCCGTTGCACAGCAGGAACCCTCCTCGCTACGCGCCTTTCCGGGGTGATTTCGTTGAGAGCTTGAACACCGAAAGGATCGGCACTTCGCGAACGATGCGAACGTGGGCAGCCTGATCGATGTCAGGAACGGCTCCTCAGTCGCGTGACGGCTGTTCGACGACGATAAATGGAGTTGTGGCCTGTGGTTTTGGAATTTGTCGCGATTGCGGCCAGGCTCGCAAAATTGCTTCAGCTCGGCAGGCGACGCGGGTCGAACTGTCGGGGATCGAGTCCTTCGGCCCGGAAGGCTGCCGGCGGTGCGGTGTCGCTCAGAAGGGCAGCCGCCAGAGCGCCCAGCGCAGGCGAGGTGAGAATCCCGTAGCCTCCCTGGCCGGCCAGCCAGAAGAAATCCGGGCAGCCTGGCGCAAAACCGATGACCGGCAGCCGGTCAGGGAAAAGCTGCGCAGACCCGCCCAGCTCTTGACGATTCTTCTTACCGGGACCGTCGTCGCCTCTTCGACGTAGTGTGCGGCCCAGGCGACGTCGATCTCCTCCGGCTGAACGTCCGATGCTTCGCACGGCGTCGCGTCGGCGGGCGAGGCGAGCAGCCTCCCTCCCTCGGGCTTCATGTAAAAATCTTCATCTATCTCGTTGATTTCAGGAAGCTTTGCTGCATCGATGCCTGCCGGAAGGTCAACGGTGATGGCGGTGCGCCGATGCGGGACGATGCCGCTCGGCCTTACGCCGAAGACCGCAGCAACCGGGTCCGCCCAGGCACCGGCCGCGTTGACGACGATCCTGGCTCCGATCTCACCGGCCGCCGTGCCCAGCAGCCAGCCCGATCCATGATGCCGAGCGGTGAGGATTTCATGGCGCTCGAGGATGTCGCAGCCGTTGCGGCGGGCGCCCTTGACGTAGCCCTGGAGCAGGTTCTCGACCTCGATGTCCCAGAAATTCGGGTCGTGGAAGGCGGCTGCGACATAGTCGGGCTTGAGGATCGGAACGCGGGCAAGCGCCTCGTCTTTCGTGAGCCGTTCGATTTCAGGCGTGAATTCGCGTTCTTCGGCGAGCAGCTTTTCAAATCGGTCGAGTTTCCCGGCACCCGCGATCATCACGCCGCCGCGTTGCCTTAACAGCGGCACGTCGCTGAAGCCTTCCGGCGGCCGATCGAAAAAGGCCTTCGATATCGTCGCAAGTTTGCAGATTTCCGGCGCGTTGTATCTGAGCACGAACTCGGCGGCCGAGCGGCCGGTGCTGTGATAGCCGAGCGCCTCCTCCCGTTCCAGGACGGCGACCGAACGATGCGGGCTCAGGAAATAGGCGAGCGACAAGCCGGCGATCCCGCCCCCGATAATCACAACGTCGTAGTCTGGCATGTACCGCTCCCGCAACTTGACGGCGGAGAATAGGGACGGTGCGGGTGCCGCTCAAATTTATAGTGGTAAATGTCGCTATCAATCCTGCTGATGGTCGCAATGATCCAGCGCTTCGGTGTCGGCGACGTGGGCGAGGAAGGCGGCTTCGGCCGGATTGAGGATGGAATTCGGATTGGAAATGCGGAACACGTCGGTCGTCGGCAGGTCGCGATAGGGGGCAACTGCCACAAATCACCCGCCGCGACGGCCTCGCGGGCGATATGATCGGGCAGCATGCCGATGCCGACATCGGCGGCGATCAGCCGCATGACCTCCTCGACATTGCAGGAGACGCCCCGAACCTGCTGGCCGAAGGAGCCTACGGCGCGAACTGCGGTCACGGAATTCATGTGCTGACCGCCGAGTACATCGGCTATGAAGGCGATGTAAGGATCGCCGCGCAGATCGTGGAAATCAACGCCCTCGACGCCGAAAAGCCGGTGGCCGCGGCCGCAGTAGAGCGCGTAGCGCTCCCGTATGTGGAAGCTCTTGTTCAAGCCCTCCGGTATGATGCCGTCGCAAAGGCCCATCGTCGCAATGTTGCGTTCAACGGCGCTCAACACGTCGACGGTCGTTGCCACCGTCATCGATATCGTGACCTTCGGATGCATGCGAAAGAAGCTGCCGAGTTTTCGGTCCCAGGCGGGATTGTGGGCGTGGCTCACCGCATGGATGTTGAGATGACCGGTGATCTCCTCGCCCGCCGTTTCCAGAACATGCGGCAGGCGAATGACGGCCGCGAAGATATCGCGGCACTGGAGGTGCAGTTTCTCGCCTGCTTCCGTCAGATCGAAACGCCCCGGGCGGCGATCGATCAGTTTCTGCCCAATGGTCTGCTCGAGCCGTTTGAGGGCCATGCTGACGGCGGGCTGCTGCAGGAGCAGCCGGTTTGCGGCCGCCGTGATGCTGCCTTCCTCGACGACCACGACGAAGGTGCGCAACAGGTTCCAATCGAGATTGTGGGCGAAACGTTCAAGGCGGTTGTTGGTCATGGTGGCCGGCGGAGCGATAATGTACTTTATGCATATTCAGAAGAATGGTCGCTTGCACAAGGCCAATCGCCACGGCGCCGATCAGATGAATCATGCAGCAGGCGCATGAGCCAGTGTCTCAATTTCGTTTGAAAGCCTTGACCCGGCTTGTCATAACACAGGCGCGACAATGCGACGGGAGATAGAGATGGCCGGCAAAAGCCAATTCCAGTGGGACGATCCGTTCCTCCTCGAAGATCAACTGAGCGAAGACGAGCGGATGATCCGCGATACGGCGCGCGCCTATGCCCAGGAAAAGCTGCAGCCGCGCGTGATCGAAGCTTACCGCGAGGAGACGACGGACCCGGCGATCTTCCGCGAGATGGGCGACCTCGGCCTGCTCGGCGTGACCGTTCCCGACACCTATGGCGGTGTCGGCGCGTCCTACGTCGCTTACGGTCTCGTCGCACGCGAGGTGGAGCGCGTCGATTCCGGCTATCGCTCGATGATGAGCGTGCAATCGTCGCTCGTCATCTATCCGATTTTCGCCTACGGCTCGGAAGAGCAGAAGCGGAAGTTCCTTCCGAAGCTTATCAGCGGCGAGTGGATCGGCTGCTTCGGGCTGACCGAGCCGGACGCCGGCTCCGATCCGGCGGGCATGAAGACCCGGGCGATCAAGACCGAAGGCGGCTACCGTCTCGTCGGCTCCAAGATGTGGATATCCAATGCGCCGCTCGCCGATGTCTTCGTCGTCTGGGCGAAGTCGGAAGCGCATGACAATGCCATCCGGGGCTTCGTGCTGGAAAAAGGCGCGAAAGGCCTTTCCGCACCGAAGATCGCAGGCAAGCTCTCGCTGCGCGCCTCGATCACCGGCGAAATCGTCCTCGACAATGTCGAGGTCGCAGACGACGCGCTGCTGCCGAATGTCGAGGGGCTGAAGGGACCATTCGGCTGCCTCAACCGTGCTCGCTACGGAATTTCCTGGGGGGCGCTCGGCGCGGCCGAATTCTGCTGGCATGCGGCCCGTCAGTACGGTCTCGACCGCAAGCAGTTCAACCGACCGCTCGCCCAGACCCAGCTTTTCCAGAAGAAGCTCGCCGACATGCAGACCGAGATCGCGCTCGGGCTGCAGGGGTCGCTCAGGGTCGGACGGCTGATGGACGAGGGCCGCATGGCCCCGGAGATGATCTCGATCGTCAAGCGCAACAATTGCGGCAAGGCACTCGATATTGCGCGCATGGCCCGCGACATGCATGGCGGCAACGGCATTTCCGAGGAATATCAGGTCATGCGCCACATGATGAACCTCGAGACCGTCAACACCTATGAGGGCACGCACGACGTGCATGCGCTGATCCTCGGCCGCGCCCAGACCGGGCTGCAGGCCTTCTTCTGAGCGGCGCCGCCATGGAAGCGCCGCTCAAGGGCATCCGCGTGCTCGAACTTGCCCGCATACTGGCGGGCCCCTGGATCGGGCAGACCCTTGCCGATCTCGGCGCCGACGTCATCAAGGTCGAGAGCCCGGCCGGAGACGACACCCGGACCTGGGGACCTCCCTTCGTCAAAGGCGAAGACGACGAAAGGCTGGATGCCGCCTATTTTCACGCGTGCAACCGCGGCAAGAGGTCTGTCGTTCTCGACTTTACGACCGCAGAGGGGCAGGAGGCGGTGCGCCGGCTTGCCGCGCAATCCGACGTCTTGCTCGAGAACTTCAAGGTCGGCGGCCTCGCCAAATATGGTCTCGATTATGAAAGCCTGAGGAAAGTCAATCCGCGGCTCATCTATTGCTCGGTCACCGGCTTCGGGCAGGACGGGCCCTATGCTCACCGCGCCGGCTACGACTACATCGTCCAGGGCATGAGCGGCATCATGGACCTGACGGGCGAGCCGGATCGTGAACCGCAAAAGATCGGCGTTGCCTTCGCAGATATTTTCACCGGGCTCTATGGTGTTATCGCGGTGCAGGCGGCCCTGGCACAGCGGGAACGCACGGGCGAGGGCCAGCAGATCGACATGGCGTTGCTCGACTGCATGACGGGCGTGCTCGCCAATCAGGCGCTGAACTTTCTCGTTTCCGGCAAGGCACCGCGGCGGCTCGGCAATGCCCATCCGAATATCGCACCCTATCAGGTGTTTCCGACCGCCGACGGGCATCTGATCGTCGCAGTCGGCAACGACCGCCAATTCGTGAAATTCTGCGAACTCCTCGGCCGGCCGGATCTCGCCTCGGATGCCCGCTACCATACGAATGCAGACCGCGTGCAGCACCGCGAGAGCCTGACACCGGAGCTCGCGGCGGAAACAGCGAAGTTCGAGCGGGATACGTTGCTCGCCCGGCTCGAAGCCGCAGGCGTCCCCGGTGGCCCGATCAACTCCGTCGCCGACGTTTTCGCCGATCCGCAGGTCGTCCACCGGCAGATGCGGGTGGAGACACCCCATACCGGCGCGGCGGCAGGAACGTCGCCGGGCGTCCGCACGCCGATCCGCTTCTCCGGTGCAACGCTTTCGCTCGAGCGCGGCGTGCCCCGGCTCGGGGAACATACGGATGAGGTGCTGGCGGAGATCGGAATGGTCTTGCCGAAAGACCGGTAAGTCAGGCCGGCATCAATCTCCTTCGCCCCGCCTGCGGGACGAAGGAGCCTTCTCTTGAGCCTAAACCTTCAAGGCCCGATCGAACACGCGGGAAAGCCGCTCTGCAAAGGCGCGGGGGTTTTCGGGCTTGTCGCCGTCGAGAACGCGGGCCTGGTCGAGGAGAAGTCTGACCGCGTCCTCCCGGAAGCCCTTGTCCTCCGCGGAGCAGGCGGCAAGCGCGGCGATCAGGTTATGGCCGGGATTGATCTCGAGGACTGGCCTGGGAGCGCCCTCCATACGTCCGGCGCCTTGGAGCATTTTCTGGAGCTGAAGGTCAGGCCCCTGTTCGGGCGCAACAAGGCAGACGGCGCTTTCCGTAAGGCGGTCGGAGGTGCGGACGTCCGAAACCACGTCGCCGAGCGTCTCCCTCGCGAATGCCACGAACTCGGTGACGGCGGCGCCCGCTTCCGTCGAAGCGGCGGCCGCATCGTCCTTTTTGGCGATGGCGGCGAGATCGGCCGCACCCTGGGTGATCGACTTGAACGGCTTTCCTTCGAAATCGGGAGCGGTCGTCACCCAGAAGCTGTCGACCGGGCACGTCAGGAGCAGCACCTCGATGCCGCGGGCGCGGAAACCTTCGAGCTGGGGCGACGCCTTCAGCTGGGCGAGGTTGTCGCCGGTCAGGTAGTAGATGGCCGACTGGCCGTCCTTCATCTCCTTGACGTAATCGCTCAAACCGCGCGGCTTGTCGTCATCCGCGGTCGTGCGGAAGCGCGACAGCGCCAGGAGCTGGCCCCGCCGCTCGAAATCCTCGTAAATGCCCTCCTTGATCACGCTGCCGAAGTTTTCCCAGATCTTGGCGAAGGCCTCGGGATCGCTTTCCGCAAGCTTTTCGATGCCGGTCAGGACGCGGTTCGTCAGCCCCTTGCGGATATTTGCGAGAAGAGGACTTTCCTGAATCATTTCCCGCGAGACGTTGAGCGGCAGGTCCGCCGTGTCGACGAGGCCGCGCACGAAGCGCAGGTACCGCGGCAGCAGTTCCGCCTCATCGGTGATGAAGACGCGCTTGACGTAGAGCTTCATCCGGCCCTTGCGATCGGGGTCGAAAAGATCGAACGGCTTCGAGCCGGGCACGAAGGCAAGCGCGGTATATTCGTGGCGCCCCTCGGCGCGGAAATGAACCGTCAGCGCCGGATCGTCGTACTGCCCGGCAACGCCGCGGTAGAAATCGGTATAATCGTCCTTGCTGATCTCGCTTTTCTGCTTCGTCCAGAGCGCCGTGCCGTCTGCTACCTGTGCCGGTTCTGCACCGGGCTTCTCGACGATCGAGATCGGAACCGGCACGTGACCGGACTGCTCCTTGATGATGCGCTCGACCGTCCAGCGCGAGGTGTAGGTCTTGGCGTCGTCCATCAGATGCAGCGTGATGCGCGTACCACGCGACGGCGCGTCCGCAAGATTGACCGCCGAAACCGTGTAGCTGCCCTTGCCGTCGGATGCCCAGTGCCAGGCCTTGTCGGTGCCGGCGCGGCGGGAAACGACATCGACGTTGTCGGCGACCATGAAGGCCGAATAGAAGCCGACACCGAACTGGCCGATGAGCTGGGCGCCGTCCTTGTTCTGCGCGGCTTCAATCCGCTCCATGAAGGCACGCGTGCCGGAGCGCGCAATCGTGCCCAGCGATTCGACAAGCTCGTCGCGGCTCATGCCGATGCCGTTGTCCTCGATGACCAGCCGGGCATTCTCCTCGTCGAGCGTCAGAGTGATGCGCGAGGCGGGATCTCTGCCGAGGAGCTCCGGGGCGACGATCGCTTCGTAGCGCAGCTTCTCGCAGGCGTCGGCCGCGTTCGAAATCAGCTCGCGGAGAAAGACGTTCTTATCGGAATAGACGGAGTGCACCATCAGGTGCAGCAGCTTCGCCACGTCGGCTTCGAAGACATGTTTCTCTACGGACGTTTCGACTTCACTCATCGCGTTTTCGGACCTCGTTGACGTTTGCTCCCAATTGGCAAGCCGCGGCCTGAATTTCAAGGGTCGTCTTGCGGCAGCCCCGCTTCGGTGCGAAGCTCCTGTCAGATGGAAGCGCTGCTCGTCATCAATGCCGGCTCGTCCAGCCTGAAGTTCCAGATATTCGGGATCGCCACGGCGGGGCTCGAGCGGCAGGTTCGTGCGAAACTGGACGGCATCGGAACCCGGCCGCGCCTGAAGGCGACGGCAGCCGATGGCACCGAGCTCATCGATCGAAGCTTGGACAGGACCGATGTTCGCGACCTTCCCGCAGCCCTGTCGGTCGCACGCGACTGGCTGGCGACGCTTCGCGGTTTCGACCTCCGGGCGATCGGCCATAGGGTGGTGCATGGCGGTCCGGATTACGTCCGGCCGGTGCTGATCGACACGACGGTGCTCGACCGTCTGTCAAGCTATCAGGACCTCGCACCGCTGCACCAGCCCAACAATCTCGCGCCGATCCGGCTCGCTATGGAAATCAAACCCGATGTGCCGCAGGTCGCCTGTTTCGACACGGCCTTCCATCGAGGGCGCGCCGAGCATACCGATTGCTATGCCCTGCCGCGCGCCTTCTATGAGCAGGGTGTGCGGCGCTATGGCTTTCATGGGATTTCCTATGAATATATCGCCGGTCGACTGCGCGAGGTGGCGCCGGAGGTCGCCCGCGGCCGGGTGATCGTCGCCCATCTCGGCAGCGGCGCGTCGATGTGCGCGCTGAACGACGGACGCAGCGTCGAAACGACGATGGGCTTTACCGCACTTGACGGGCTGCCGATGGGCACGCGGCCGGGCCAATTGGATCCCGGCGTCGTTCTCCACCTGCTCCGGGACATGAGTGCACAAGCTGTGTCGGACCTCCTCTACCACCAGTCCGGCCTGAAAGGTCTCTCCGGCATATCGAACGACATGCGCGAGCTTCTGGAGAGCGAGGACCCGCGCGCTTCCTTCGCGATAGACCATTTCGTGCACCGCTGCACGCTCAACGCCGGCATGCTGGCCGCAGCCTTGGGAGGCCTCGATGCATTTGTCTTTACCGCCGGCATCGGCGAAAACGCGGCGCCGATCCGGGCCCGTATTTCCGAAGGCCTGGCCTGGCTCGGCGCGCAGCTTGATCCGGCTGCAAACGATGCAGATGCCTCGGTCATCTCGAAGGCAGGAAGCCGCGTCGCGCTCCACGTCATGCCCACCGACGAGGAGCTGATGATCGCCCGCCATACGCTTGCGATCATCCGTGCTCCTTGAAGAGCCGGCCCGAAATCTTGTCGTTCCGACGGTTCCCCTCCCAATACGGAACGCCTCTACATGTGGCATGCTTCGGCTGAAGCGTGAACCGTGCCGCAAATCGTCTCCCCCTTGTGGGGGAGATGGCCGGCAGGCCAGAGGGGCGTCTCGGGGGGCGTCCCGGCGGTCGGCAGGCGCCCGGTCAGATGTTGCCCATGCAGAGATATTTCATCTCGAGATAGTCCTCGAGGCCGTGGCGGGAGCCTTCCCGGCCGATGCCGGATTGCTTGATGCCGCCGAAGGGAGCGGCCTCAGAAGACATGCGGCCCGTATTGATGCCGACCATGCCGTATTCCAGAGCCTCGGCGACATGCCAGACCCGCTTGAGGTTCTCGGCGTAGAAATAGGCCGCGAGACCGTAGATCGTATCGTTCGCCTCGGCCACCACCTGCTCGGCGGTCTCGAAGCGGATGATCGGGGCGATCGGCCCGAATGTCTCTTCCTGGGCGATGCGCATGTCGTGCGAGATGCCGGTAAGCACCGTCGGTTCGAAGAAGGTGCCGGTCGTTCCGATCCGGCTGCCGCCCGAGCGCACTTGCGCTCCCTTGGCTACCGCGTCGGCCACATGCGCTTCGATCTTGTCGATCGCGTGGACGTCGATCATCGGACCGATGGCGACGTCGGGAGCAAAACCGTCACCGACCGTGAGTTCGCGCACGCGCGCGACAAACTTGTCGGCAAACGCGTCATGCACCGCGGATTGCACATAGATGCGGTTCGCCGAAACGCAGGTTTGGCCGGCATTGCGGAATTTCGCCTGGAGCGCGCCGTCCACCGCCTCGTCGATATCGGCGTCGTCGAAGACGATGAACGGGGCGTTGCCGCCGAGCTCGAGACTTACCTTCTTAATCTGGTCGGAGCATTGTCGCATCAGGAGTCTTCCGACCTCCGTCGATCCGGTGAAGCTGATCTTGCGAACCTTGGGATTGCTGCAGAGTTCGCGCCCGATCGGGGCGCCTTCGGAGGCGTAGAGAAGATTGAGCACGCCTTCGGGAAAGCCCGCCTTCTCGGCAAGCGCGAACATCGCGCCGGCTACCAGCGGCGTCTGTTCGGCGGGCTTCAGGACGATCGTGCAGCCGGCGGCAAGCGCCGGGGAAATCTTGCGCGCGACCATCGAAGCCGGGAAATTCCAGGGCGTGATCGTGCCGACCACGCCGACCGGCTGCTTGATCACGAGCATACGCCGATCGTTGGCGGGCGCCGGGAAGGTCTCGCCGTAGACGCGCTTGGCTTCCTCCGCGTACCATTCGACATAGGATGCGGCGTGCAGGACTTCGCCCTTTGCCTCGCCGACGGGCTTTCCCATTTCGGCGGTCAGGATAGAGGCGAGGTCGTCGGCATGCTCGACGAGCAGGTCGTGCCAGCGGCGCAGGATGATGCTGCGATCCTTGGCCGGCTTGCCGGCCCACAGAGGCTGGGCGAGGGCGGCCGCGTCGATAGCCGCGCGTGCGTCATCGATTCCCATGTCCGGAAGCGTCGCGAGCAGTTCGCCGGTCGATGGGTTGGAAACATCGAAGGTGGGGCCGGCCGGCTGTCCGGAAGACCGCGTGACTTCGCCGAGGGAGGCGAAGACCTTCGGTCGCCGGATGTGTCTGATGAGTGCGGGCGTCAGGGCCATGGGGCGTCCTCCCGCGATGCCTGCGGCGACCGCAGGCTTCGCTTCTATTCTTTGTGAGGGCGCGGATCGTGCGCCCCGGCATGGGCGACCGCGATAGCGGCCGGTCCGGCAGCCGTCAACCGCGTGCTTCGAGGATCGATGCCTCGATAGTGTCGAGGGCTTCTGCGAAGACCTCGTCCTGGATCGTTATCGGCGCCAGGAAGCGGATGACATTGCCATGGACGCCGCAGGTCAGCAGGATCAGCCCCTTTTCGAGGGCAAGGAGGCGGACCTTGTTTGCGAATTCGGCGCTCGGCAGGTTCGTCCTCACATCGTTGAATTCGACGGCGTTCATGAAGCCGGGTCCGCGGATGTCGACGATTTCCGGTGCTTTCTCGCGGATCGCCGCAAGGCGCTGCTTCAGCCGGTTGCCGAGCTGGTTCGCCCGCTCGCACAGGTTCTCCTCGGCAATCACGTCGAGAACCGCATGCGCGGCGGCGATGCCGAGCGGATTGCCGCCATAGGTCCCGCCGAGGCCGCCCGGCCCGGGCGCGTCCATGATCTCGGCTCGGCCGGTGACGGCCGCAAGCGGGAAGCCGCCGGCGAGGCTCTTCGCCATCGTCGTCAGATCCGGGGCGACACCGTGATGTTCCATGGCGAAGAGCTTGCCGGTGCGGGCAAAGCCGGTCTGCACCTCGTCGGCGATCAGCAGAATGCCGTGCTGGTCGCAGATCTCGCGAAGCGCCTTCATGAAGGCGGTCGGGACCGGATAGAAGCCGCCTTCTCCCTGAACCGGCTCGATGATGATCGCCGCGACACGGGCCGGGTCGACATCGGCCGCGAAGAGCTTCTTCAGCGCCGAAAGCGACTGCTCGACAGTCACGCCGTGAAGCTCGATCGGGAAGGGGGCGTGGAAGACATCTGCCGGCATCGCGCCGAAACCGACCTTGTACGGAACGACCTTGCCCGTCAGCGCCATGCCCATGAAGGTGCGGCCGTGGAAACCGCCGCCGAAGGCGACAACCGCCTGGCGGCCCGTCGCGGCGCGCGCGATCTTGACGGCGTTCTCGACGGCTTCCGCGCCGGTCGTGACGAAGATGGTCTTTTTCGCGAAGTCGCCCGGCACGATCGCGTTCAGGCGCTCCGCCAGATGCACGTAGTTTTCATAGGGCACCACCTGGTGGCAGGTGTGGGTGAAGCGATCGAGCTGCGCCTTGACGGCAGCGATCACCTTCGGGTGGCGGTGGCCGGTATTGACCACGGCGATGCCGGCGGCAAAGTCGATGTAGCGGTTGCCTTCCTTGTCGAAGATCTCCGCGTTTTCCGCGCGCTCGGCATAGACCTGCGTGGTCATTCCGACACCGCGGGAGATGGCTGCATTCTTGCGATCTGTGAGGCTCGTCATCGTTGTCGTCCTGGTCGAGAGGGAATATATTGCATTTTTTCTGCAACTTTTCTCAGGAAGAGGTACATTTTTCAGGATGGATTGCAAATCAAATTTGCTGATCGAGACAACACCCGGATTGATGGGCGCTTCTTGTGCAGCCGCCGCGCTCGCGGCTAGATAGCCGCCAGCGATCGGCGGCACGGATCCGGCACGGTGATGAGGATATGAATTGATGGGCGGTATTGGCACCATTCGCTACAAGGTTGCCGAGGCGGCAAGGCTAGCGGGCGTGTCCGCCTCGACGCTCAGGCTTTGGGAAACGCAAGGTCTCGTCGTGCCGGAGCGTTCGGTGACGGGGCATAGACAATATACCGATGCCGATCTCGCCCGGCTGAAGCGCATTTCCTGGTTCCGCTCCGAACGCGGCCTCAACCCCGCAGCGATCAGGGAGGCTCTGGAGGCTGAAAGCGCCTTTACCGAAGACGAAAATGGCTCCGCCACGCCGACCGACGACAATGGCGACCTGCAGGTCGGGCGGAAGCTGCGCAGTCTGAGACATGCCGCAGGCAAGACACTGGAGCAGGTGGCCGGCGACATCGGCATCGCCGCATCCGTGCTCTCGACCCTGGAGCGGACGTCGCAGGGCGTCTCCGTCGCCGTTCTGCACAACCTTGCCGAATATTTCGGAACCACCGTGTCGAGCCTCTCCGGCGAAGGTGAGACAAGAGCGCGGGCGCTCGTGCGGGCCGGCGAATGGCGCAACTGGCCGCGCACGACACCGGGGGTGACGGTGCAGTTGCTGGCCGAAGGCAACAACCAGATGGATTGCCATCGCTTCGTTCTGGCACCAGGCGCCTCAAGCGAGGGCGCCTACCGGCATGAGGGGGAGGAATTCGTCTACGTTCTTTCCGGACGCGTGGAGTTCGTGCTGGATTCGGATCAGTTCTACGATCTCCACCCGGGCGACTCCCTTTATTTCGAGAGCCGCCGCCGCCATGCCTGGTCGAACAGGCACGACGGCGAAACCGTGTTGTTGTGGATCAATACGCCGCCGACGTTTTGATAGAAGACATCGGCACTTACAGCGTGAAAATAATTCAGATGTTTATGTGCTGACAGATGTATTCGGACGTAATGAGTCGGGCCGCTGCCAACCACAACGCCTACTCAATCGCGCCGACGCTGAATATTGCGCGCAAGACACACTCCCGGCGTCTTGGGGATCGGCCGACTATGTTGATGAAGGGCGGAACAAAGTTTGGCCCGATTCCCCCGTTCAGCCTCGAACAGTTCTTTAGCCTGCCCGACTGCTTGCTTCCGTCGCCAAGCGTTCAACGAACCTGATTGCAGACGATGCGCCTGTTCGCGATTCGACGGAAGAAAGCTCGAACGGAGAGGGAGTGTTGATGCAGATGGTGCGCGACCAGCAGCTGGACGGCCTGAGAGCCGTAGCGGTCACAATGGTGCTCTACGCGCATTTCTTCGCGGCTGATGGATCCCATTGGGGCCATCTCGGCGTTCGGCTGTTTTTCGTATTGAGTGGCTTCCTGATAACGCGGCTGCTGCTCGATGCGCGCGACACTGCCCGTTTCGAGCCGGCGACGGCACTCAAATCCTTCTACGCGCGCCGCGCACTTCGCATCTTCCCCCTTACTTCGCCGTCCTCGCCGCCGTCTTTTTCCTTGATCTGGAACGATCGAAGGAGGTCATGGCGTGGCACGCCCTCTATCTGTCCAATTTCTGGTACGCGCTGCAGAACGAATGGACGCCGTGGGTTCTCTGTCATACGTGGAGTCTGAGCATCGAGGAGCAGTTCTACCTCGTATGGCCATTGATCGTGCTGCTCGTGCCGCGCCGGTCGGTTGCCGGGGTTTGCATCGGCGTTATCGTTTGCTCGCTCGCCTACCGCTTTTACTGGCCGCTCACCGGTACTCCATCACTCGCGCGGGATCTTTTGCCGCCGGCGTCGATGGATGCGCTGGCCGTGGGCGCGCTGCTAGCCGCCCGCCCATCCTGGCGAGTCTGTTGGCCGGCATGGGCAAAACTGAGCTGGATGCCGCTTTCGCTCGCTTCGCTCGTCCTCGTGTGGTCGAAGCCGGTTGCCATGTCACCGGTCGTCGCGTGGTTCGCCTGGATTGGCCTGGAGGTCCTCCCGCTCCTGCCGCTCGCCATGCTGGTCGGCGGCTGTTCGAAGGGGATCGGCGGGCTTGCCGGTCGGCTCGTCGCGCTTTCGCCATTGGCGGCGCTCGGCCGGATCAGCTATGGCGTCTATCTTTTCCACGCGGTCGTGCTGGCCCTGGTCGTTCAAGCGCAGCCTTTCATCCCGGTCAATGTCTCGGATCAGGGGGCAGGGCGGTTCGTCGTTGCGGGCTCCCTGACCCTGATGCTCGCCTCGGTTTCCTGGCTGTTCTTCGAAAAGCCGCTCAACGGGCTGAAGCGGCACCTTCCGTATATTCGTTCCGACGGCGGAGCCGGGGCGGCAGTCGCTATCCCTGGCGCCGGTCGTGACGAAGCCCTGCAGCCCCAGAACCTTCGATAAGCTCACGAGCCGAACCATGCCGACGCCCCTCGTCTCCATCGTCCTGCCTGTCTACAATGCGGAACCGTACATCGCCGCAGCTATCGAGAGCGTGTTGCGCCAGGACTACGAGCGTCTGGAGGTAATCGCGATCGACGACGGGTCGACGGATCGGTCGCGGGACATTCTCGAACGCTATCGCAAGAGCGATTCTCGCGTTTCCATCATTTCCCGCGAGAACCGCGGCCTCATAGCGACACTGAATGAAGGCCTCGCGCTTGCAAAGGGCGAGCTTGTCGCGCGAATGGATGCCGACGACATCGCCTATCCGTCGCGCCTGTCGCGTCAGGTCGCATTGTTTTCCGCAGAGCCCCGGCTCGCCCTTTCCGGCACGGGCATCGACACGCTGATCGGCAATCGGATCATCCGCGGCAAGCCCAATCCCATATACCGCCCGGGAAGCCTGCGAATCCTGTCGATGTTCTTCACCATCTTCATGCATTCGACCGTTGTCTATAACCGTAACGTCATCCCGGAAGAGATGCTCCGCTACGACCCGAACTATGTGCATGCGGAAGATTTCGATCTCTTCAGGCGGATCGCGGATCGTTTCCCAGTCCACATGATCGACGAGGCGCTGGTCGCCTATCGCATCCATGAGGATAGCGTCACCAGCAAGCACAAGCGGCAGATGCGCCGGACCCATTTGACCATCGTCGCCGAGAACCTGGCCCGGGATGCCCTTCTCGGAGAATCCGCAGCCCTCGCAGCTATCGGCGCCGCGGTGACGAGCGAGACGGTGGCACGCCTTGCCGACTGGGTCCTGGCGCTAGAGGGTAAGATTTCGGCCCAGCCGGGCGAGGTTCGGCGTGCCTATGAGGAAGGCGCCCTTTGCTTCTTCTACTTCCTCTACCAGCTCATCGCCGACGAGGAGCAGCCGCGACTAACCCATGAGTTCCTGACGCGGACCGGGAAATGGGGCCTCATCCGCCGCCGCGAGCGATACGGGCTGCTTGCGGCCGCTCGCGCACCCTGGTGCAGCCGGATTTCGCTCGCCGCGAGCAAGCGGGTGGATCGGCTCGCGCGCCACCTGCAGTCGGTGCCCGCCGCGAGCGTGCTTTCCGGACATGGCTGGACCTGACATGGCCGTCGAACAGCCTGCAAAAGCGCAGAAACATCCAAGAGCACCGGCTGCTCGGCACTCCGTGGCCCCTTCATTGTTCGAAGCGTCGGAGCCGTTCGTCAGCTTCATCGTCTGCACGCGCAACCGCGTCCGGGCGCTTGGCGCCTCGATCCGATCGATCGAGGCCGCATGCCATGCCCATGCGGCGAACAGGAGCGAACTCGTCGTCGTCGACAACGGCTCCACGGACGGCACCCCGGAAGAACTCGCACGCATGGCAGCAGCCTCGACAATGCCGATCACGCTCGCCACCGAGCCTCGTCCGGGCCTCGCCGCGGCACGCAATACGGGGATGGCGCGCGCGCGGGGCCGGATTCTGGTCTTCATCGACGACGACTGCGAGGTGGACAGGAACTATCTCGCCGACCTCCAACGGCACTACGCCAGTGGCGACGCGCGGGTCATCCGCGGAGGACGCGTGGAACTCGGCGATCCTGCCGACCTGCCGTTCACCATCAAGCGGTCGAAGGTCGCGGCACGTCTGACCCGCGACGTCCACCCCGGCGGCTTCGTGCTCGGCTGCAACATGACCATGCATCGCGACGTCGCGGCACGCATCGGTCCTTTCGACGAGCGCTTCGGCGCAGGCGCGCCGCTGAAGGCCGCGGAAGATACGGATTACCTGGTCCGGGCATTTCGGCTCAGCATTCCGGTCGAATACGTGCCGGATATGATCGTCCATCATCATCACGGCCGCCGTTTTCGTGCGGCGATCGAAGAACTGCATCGTAATTACAGCCTCGGCAATGGCGGGCTCTGTCTGAAGCACCTGCTCGGCGCGCCCTGGCTCCTCAAGCATTTCGGCTGGACCGTCAGGTCCGCATGCGGCGAAGTTTTCGGAGGCGCCCGCTTCGACCCGAAGCTGCAACTGTCACATTGGCCGATCGTTTCGATGAACATTGTCGGCGCTGCGCGCTTCGCGCGGATCGCCATGGCAGACGCGGCGCAACCGACCGAACGGCGCCAGCCCGAACAAGCAGCACCGAAGCTCAGGTGAGGACCGCATATGCGTAGATTCCTATTGCCGGGACTGGAGGTCCTGCGCGGCGCGCTGGGGCGGCAAATGCGCCTGCTGCCGGTCGTCGTCATTCTCGGCCTCGCCAGCGCCGCGCTCGAAGGCGCCGGCATCGGCCTCATCATTCCGATGCTGGGCATCATCGCAGGAGATGGACAAGCCAACGGCTTGAGCGGCATATCCGCTTACTTTCAGGCGGTAGGAGCGGGCTTGGGAGACGGCGAACGCCTGCTGGTCATTGCGGCCGCCGTGCTCGCGCTGATCGTGCTCAAGAATATCCTCGCCTTCGCCAACACGCTGCTCACGACCTTCATCTACGGCAAGGCCAGCCACGCCATCCGCAGCGCGCTTTCGGATCAGCTCCTGCGGATTGGATATCCGTTCTTCATGCAGCAAAGTCCCGGCCGGCTGCTCAACATCATCTCCAACGAGTCATGGCGCGCGTCCGACGCGATCCAGACGGTCCTTTCGTCTATCGTGCACGGCTCGGCGGCGGTCATCCTGCTCGCCTTTCTCTTGCTCATGTCCTGGCAGATGACGCTGTTCGTGGCGCTCGGCCTCGTCCTTGTCCAGCTTGCGCATGCAGCGCTCTCCGCGACGCTCAAGGGCCCAAGCCGCCATGTGACCTCCTTCAACAGCGAGCTTGCCGCCAGAATGCTGCATCTCGTTCATGCCGGAAGGCTGATCCGCGTGTTCGGCCAGGAAACACGCGAGAAGGATGCATTCGATTCCGCGTCCGACGCCGTTCGCCGTGCCGGCTTTGCGCTCCAGTCACGACAGGGGGCGCTGCCGCCGCTGACCGAGGTGCTCCACTCGGCGTTGTTTCTGGCCGTGGTGGTAAGCGCCTGGTCCGTCGGCGTCAGCTTTCCGGTGATCGTCGCCTTCGTCGTGCTGCTATATCGACTGCAGCCGCATATGCGCGCCCTGCAGATGTCCTGGAGCCAGATTCAGGGCTGGAGCGGATCGCTCGAAGAGGTGCGTTGGCTTCTCGACTCCTCCGACAAGCCGAAGCCTCCTCAGGGCAATGCCCCGGTCGACGGCCTGCACGAGGGCATGAAATTCGACCGGGTGACCTTCAGGTATCCCGGTTCCGAGGTGCGTCCCCTGGTGCTGCATTCCGCAAGCTTCGAAATCCGCAGCGGCCGTTCCACCGCAATCATCGGCCGTTCCGGCGCCGGAAAGACGACGATCGTCAATCTCCTCTGCCGTTTCGTCGAGCCGGATGAAGGACGCATCCTCGTCGATGGCGTGCCGCTCGACGAGCTCGATCCCGTTCAGTGGCGGCGCCAGATCGCGGTCGCCAGCCAGGACCTCGAACTGGTGGACGGCACCATCCTGGAAAACATCACCTACGGTCAAAGCGCCACACCTGCAGAAGCGGAACGCGCCGCGAAGCTTGCCGAAGCGCACGGCTTCATCGAGAAGCTGCCGCAGGGCTATGAGACGCTCGTCGGCTACAGGGGTGCAAGCCTCTCGGCAGGCCAACGCCAGCGCATCGCGCTTGCCAGAGCGCTGGTGCGCGATCCGGCGATCCTGATCCTCGACGAGGCGACGAATGCGGTGGACGGCCTGTCGGAGGCGGCGATCGTCGAGACGTTGAGATCGAGGGCCGGCAGGCGCACGACGATCGTGATCAGCCATCACCGGAGCACGATCTCGTTCTGCGACGACGTCGTGGTCCTCGGCTCCGGGCGAGTCAAGGGCCAGGCCGCACTGGCGGACGTCGCGTCGCTCAGCATGGACCAGCTCTATGAGCATGAGACCGGCAAGGGGGGCGGAGGGTAGAGGTTTGCGGCGCGCGCGCAGACTGCCGGATGCAGGGCGCGCCCGGCTGCTTGTCCATCGACCCTGGTTGCGGGCGCTGAGGCGCGGCCCCTCTACCCGCTGCCGCGACCTCCCCGTTTGGACGGGGAGAAGGGGCCGGCAGGCGGAGGGGGGCTCTGATCTGAAAATTATGCGGCGGCGTAGCGCTTGGCCATCTCCGGCAACCGCAGCACCCGGATCTTCGATGCCTGGCCGGCGGCGTGGAAGGCCTCGAAGCGCTCCTTGCAGACCTCGGTCATGTGGGCAATTGCCGGCTTCAGATAGTTGCGCGGATCGAAATTATCCGGATGCTCGATATGGTGCTTGCGGATCTCGCCGGTAAAGGCGAGGCGGAGATCCGTGTCGATATTGACCTTGCGCACGCCGAGCGGAATGGCCTTCTGAATCTCGGACACCGGAACGCCCCAGGTCTTCTTCATCTTGCCGCCATAGGCGTTGAAGAGTTCCTGGAGATCGGCGGGGACGCTCGAGGAACCGTGCATGACGAGGTGGGTGTTCGGCAGACGCTTGTTGATCTTGGCGATAGTCTCGATCGAGAGGATCTCGCCGTCGGGTTCGCGGGTGAACTTGTAGGCGCCGTGGCTGGTGCCGATGGCGACCGCAAGAGCGTCGACGCCGGTCTTCGAGACGAAGTCGAGGGCCTGCTCGGGGTCGGTCAGCAGTTCCTCGCGTGAGAGCTTGCCTTCAAATCCATGTCCGTCCTCCTTGTCGCCGGCACCCGTTTCCAGATTGCCGAGGCAGCCGAGTTCCCCTTCGACGGAAACGCCGGCAGCATGGGCGATCTTCACGACTTCCGCGGTGACGGCGACATTATATTCGTAGCTCGCGACGCTCTTGCCGTCCTTCTCCAGCGAGCCGTCCATCATCACGGAGGTGAAGCCGTTGGTAATCGCCGAGATGCAGGTCGACGGCTGGTCGCCATGGTCGAGGTGGAGGCAGACGGGGATATGCGGATATTCTTCCGCAGCGCCGAGGATCAGATGGCGCAGAAACGCATCGCCGGCATAGGCCCGCGCGCCGCGGCTTGCCTGCAGGATGACAGGAGAGTCGGTCGCATCCGCGGCCCTCATGACGGCCTGGATATATTCGAGATTGTTCACATTGAAGGCCGGCAGTGCGTAATTGTTCTCTGCCGCGTGGTCGAGCAGTTGCCGCAATGTGATCAATGCCATTCTTAACTCCCTGATGCTCCGCGCCACTCCAGGCGCCAGTTCAAGCGCACAATAATTCATGCGGGGCGTTTGGCAACCGGGCCGGCGGTCGTGCCGGTCGCTTGATGGACGTGCGTCAGACCAAATTGCTGTGGATGAGAAATCCCCCTGCCAGAAATCGCTACTTTCGCCCTCTGGTGGTGTTGCCAATCTCAGTTGTGCCCGCAGAGCAGCCGCGGGTTTTCGCGGCCGGCGGCAGGTTCGGTCCGGAACGTGGCGGCGTTCGGCGTCCGCGTGAGGGGGAGCCGATGTGCAAAAAGATTGCAGCGATTGGGGCAATTTTTTATGCATATTACGTAAAGTGCCGCTACAATTCATGAAGGTTGCATGACTGCTCTTTCGGAGCATTCTTCCGTAACGAAGCGCAATATGCCGAAGCGATCTACAACGTTGCAGGTGGATCTCCACGCGCCGGGGCCGGCCGGCAGACCTGCGTCGTGAAAGGGAGGAAATTCGTCGCAAACGCCTATACAACCTGAGCGATTATCGGCGTTCGCGTTTTAAAGAGAAGGCTGCAATTTTCCGGGCAGATCGCTTGCGTTCGCTGAAAATTTGCACTTCTCTCCTGCGATCAATGAACCCAAAACGAGGGGAAGGAGAAGAAAAATGGCTTCACTGAAACTCAATCTCAGGGCCGCTGCGCTCATAGGCTCGCTGCTCATCGGGGCAAGCCCCGCGCTCGCCGAGGCGGTACTTCACCGCGGCAATGCCGGCGAACCGCAGACGCTCGACCAGGCCCACACCTCCATCAACATCGAGGAGTTCATCCTCAAGGACCTCTATGAAGGCCTGACGATCTACGATGCCGCGGGCAAGATCGTTCCGGGCGCCGCCGAAACCTGGGAGCTTTCGGACGACGGTACCGTCTACACGTTCAAACTGCGTGCCGATGCCAAGTGGTCGGACGGATCGCCGGTGACGGCAGAGGATTTCGCCTTCTCCTTCCGCCGCGTGGAGGATCCGAAGACCGCGGCCGAATACGCCAACATCCTCTTCCCGATCAAGAACGCCGAAAAGGTCAACAAGGGCGAAGTGCCGGTCGACCAGCTCGGCGTAAAGGCCGTCGACGAAAAGACCCTGGAGGTTACCCTCGAACGGCCGACGCCCTTCTTCCTGGAACTGCTCGCACACCAGACGGCGCTTCCGGTCAGCAAGGCGAGCGTCGAAAAGAACGGCCCGGACTTCGTCAAACCGGGTGTGATGGTTTCGAATGGCGCATTCAAGCTGACGGCGCATGTGCCGAACGACAGCCTGACGGTGGAGAAGAACACCAATTATTGGGATGCCGCCAATGTCAAGCTCGACAAGGTGATCTTCTATCCGATCGACGATCAGGCGGCCTCTGTCCGGCGTTTCGAAGCAAAGGAAATGGATCTCGCCTACAACTTCTCCGCCGACCAGATCGAGCGCCTGCGCACGTCCTATGGAGAGCAGGTGCACGTTTCCCCGACGCTTGCCACCTACTACTACGCTTTCGACACCCGCCAGGAGCCCTATAGCGATGTCCGCGTCCGCCGGGCACTTTCGATGGCGGTCGACCGCGACTTCCTTGCCAAGGAAATCTACAGCGGTTCGCAGCTGCCGTCCTATTCGATGGTCCCGCCGGGCATCGAGAGCTACGGCGATCCCGCCAAGGCCGACTTTGCCGACATGTCGCAACTCGACCGCGAGGACAAGGCGATCGAGTTGATGAAGGAAGCCGGTTACGGCGAGGGCGGCAAGCCGCTCAACATCGAAATCCGCTACAACACCAATCCCAACCATGAGCGTGTCGCGACGGCGGTCGCCGACATGTGGAAGAACACCTTCGGCGCCAAGGTCTCGCTGGTGAATCTCGACGTGTCGTCGCACTATGCCTACCTGCAGGAGGGCGGCAAGTTCAACGTCGCGCGTGCCGGCTGGGTCGCCGATTACGCCGATGCCGAGAACTTCCTGGCACTGAGCCTCAGCACCAACAAGACCTTCAACTACGGCCATTTCGAAAACGCCGAATTCGATGCGCTGATGAAGAAGTCCTATGAGGAACAGGATCCGGCGGCACGATCGAAGATCATGCACGAGGCTGAAACTCTGCTGATGAAGGAGCAGCCGATAGCGCCGTTCCTGACCCAGGCGGACCTCTGGCTCGTTTCGGAACGGGTCAAGGGCTGGCAGGACAATGCGCCGAATGCGCATCTGAGCAAGTTCCTGAGCATCGCCGAATAACGAACTGAGGCGACGCGCGGGCACCCGCGCGTCGCCTCCGGAGCAAAGTCAATGATCTCCTTCATCCTTCGCCGGCTGGCGAGTGCGGTGCCGACGCTGTTCATCGTCGTCACCATATCCTTCTTTCTGATGCGTTTTGCCCCCGGTGGGCCCTTCAACCTCGAGCGTCCTCTCCCGCCCTCCACGATGGAGAACCTGATGAGGACCTATCACCTCGATCAGCCGCTCTGGCGCCAATACGCCACCTATCTCGGCAATGCCGTCACGGGCGACTTCGGTCCGAGCTACATTTACCACGACAACAATGTCGCGCAGCTGATCGGCAAAGGACTGCCCTATTCGATGGAGCTCGGCTTTTACGCGCTGTTGCTCGCGGTCGTCGGCGGCGTCATAACGGGAACGATCGCCGCCTTGCGGCAGAACAGCTTCCTGGATTTCGCGGTCATGTCGGTTTCCACGATCGGGGTCACCGTGCCGAACTTCGTCGTCGGTCCCGTGCTGACGCTGATCTTTGCGATCGTGCTCGCGTGGCTGCCCGCCGGCGGCTGGGGCGACGGTTCTCTCCGCTTTCTCATCCTGCCGATGATCGCGCTCGCGCTTCCTCAGCTTGCGGTCTTCGCCAGGCTCACGCGCGGCTCGATGATCGAGGCCCTCAATACGGATCATATCCGCACCGCGAAAGCCTATGGCCTGCCGTCCCGCGCCGTGGTCGTGACGCACGCCATGCGCGGTGCCATGCTGCCGGTCGTCTCCTATCTTGCTCCTTGCGCCGCCGCCCTCCTTACGGGCTCGGCCGTGGTGGAAACGATCTTCACTATACCGGGCGTCGGGCGCTACTTCGTGCTCGGAGCGATCAACCGCGACTATACCCTGGTAATGGGCACCGTGATCCTCATCGCCATCTTCGTCATCCTCTTCAATCTTCTGGTCGATATTCTCTACGGCCTGCTCGATCCGAGGGTTCGCCATGACTGATATCGCTCAGATCCCGGCATCGATGCCCGACACCAGAGGCCGAAGCCTCTTTCAGCTCGCAACGCTGCGCTTCCGCCGCAACCGCCCGGCCATGGCCGGTTGCGTCATGCTGGTGCTCATCGCGCTCTTTTCCTTCGTCGGGCCGCTTTTTTCGCCTCACAGCTACGATCAGGTCTTTCCGTCCTATGTCACGATCGGCCCCAGCCTCGTGCCGCGTCCGGACACCTCGACACTTCAGGACGTGATGGAGGGCGTGGCGACGCGTGCACGCGTCACGCTCACGGAATTCAACGTCGAAGGCCAGACCTTCACCGCCACGGTGACTTCGGACGAGCCTATCGATCCTCGCGCCACACGCTATTTCGACCGGGCGAACGAGTTCGAGAACACCGAGGTGGTCGCGACGGAGAACGACGGCCGTACCCTGAAGGTCGAGGGCGAGGTGGCTCGGGAATATTTCCCCTTCGGCACCGATTCCAACGGCCGCGACCTGCTTGTCCGGGTGATGCTGGGCGGCCAGATCTCCATCGCCGTCGGCCTGCTGGCGAGTCTCGTTTCGCTCGGCATCGGCGTCGTATACGGGGCGACATCGGGCTATATCGGCGGGCGCGTCGATAACGTCATGATGCGCCTGGTCGAGATCCTCTATTCGCTGCCCTTCGTTTTCCTGGTCGTGGTGCTCGTCGTCTTCTTCGGCCGGAGCTTCATCCTGATCTTCCTGGTGATCGGGGCTGTCGAATGGCTGGATATGGCCCGCATCGTGCGCGGCCAGACGCTGGCGCTCAAGCGGCGTGAGTTCGTCGGAGCGGCGCAGGCGCTGGGTCTGACCGACTGGCAGATCATCCGCCGGCACATCATCCCGAATACGATCGGTCCGGTCATCGTCTTCGTCACCGTCGTCGTGCCGAAGGTCATCCTGCTCGAGAGTTTCCTGTCGTTCCTCGGACTGGGCGTGCAGGCGCCGCTTACGAGCTGGGGTGCGCTGATCTCGGAAGGTGCGAACAATATACAGTCGGCGCCGTGGCTCTTGATCTTCCCCGCCATCTTCTTCGTCGTGACGCTGTTCTCGCTGAATTTCGTCGGCGACGGCCTGCGCGATGCGCTCGACCCGAAGGACCGCTGACATGACAGAGATGAAGGACTCCATTCTCGCTGTGCGCGGCCTGAAGGTCGACTTTTCCACCCCTGACGGCACCGTCGAAGCGGTCAAGGGCATCGATCTCGACGTCCGTTCCGGCGAGACGCTCGCAGTTGTTGGCGAATCCGGTTCGGGCAAGAGCCAGACCATGATGGGCATCATGGGTCTGCTCGCCAAGAACGGGACGGTGACGGGTTCGGCGCGCTATCGCGGCCAGGAACTCGTGGGCCTTGCACCGAAGGCACTGAACAAGGTGCGCGGCTCGAAGATCACCATGATCTTCCAGGAGCCGATGACTTCGCTCGACCCGCTTTACACGATCGGCCGCCAGATCGCCGAGCCGATCGTCCATCACCGGGGCGGCAGCTTCAAGGAGGCGCGCAGGCGCGTCCTCGAGCTCCTGGAGCTCGTCGGCATTCCCGAACCGGGGCGGCGCATCGACAGCTATCCGCACGAGCTTTCCGGCGGCCAGCGCCAGCGCGTCATGATCGCCATGGCGCTTGCCAACGAGCCGGACATCCTGATCGCCGACGAGCCGACGACCGCCCTGGACGTGACCATCCAGGCCCAGATCCTCGATCTGCTCAAATCGCTGCAAAGGCGCTTCGGCATGGCGATCGTTCTGATCACCCACGACCTCGGCATCGTCAAGTACTTCGCCGACCGGGTCGCGGTCATGCGCCGCGGCGAGGTCGTGGAGCAGGGGGTGACTGCCGATATCTTCGAGCGGCCGAAGGCGGACTATACCAGGATGCTGCTGGAGGCCGAACCGAGCGGGCGCAAGCCTCCGCCTTCCGACAATGCCCCGATCATCCTGGAGGGTCGCAATGTCGCGGTGGACTATACGATCCCTGGCGGCCTCTTCCGCGGAGCCTCGGCCGCTTTCCGTGCAGTCGACGGCGTCAATCTGAGGCTCAGGCAGGGTCAGACGATCGGGATCGTCGGCGAATCCGGCTCCGGGAAGTCGACGCTCGGCCGGGCGCTGCTGAGGCTTCTGCCGAGCAGCGGCTACTACCGTTTCGGCTCGACCGACATTTCCGGCTTCGACCGCGGCGCGATGCGACCGCTGCGCCGCCAGCTGCAGCTCGTCTTTCAGGACCCTTACGGGTCGCTCTCCCCACGCCGGACCGTGGGGGAGATCATCACCGAAGGCCTCCATGTGCATGAGCCCGACCTGAGCCGTGCCGACCGCGACCGCAGGGCCATCGCAGCGCTGAAGGAAGTCGGCCTCGACCCCGCCTCGCGCAACCGCTATCCGCATGAATTCTCCGGCGGACAGCGCCAGCGCATCGCGATCGCCCGCGCGATCATCCTGAAGCCGAAGGTCGTCATTCTCGACGAGCCGACTTCGGCCCTCGACCGGTCGGTGCAGGGGCAGGTGATCGACCTCCTCCGCGATCTGCAGGAAAAGCACGGTCTCTCCTACATCTTCATCAGCCACGATCTTTCGGTGGTGAAGGCGATGTCCGACTATGTGATCGTGATGAAGAACGGCCGGATCGTCGAAGAGGGGGAAACGGACGCGATCTTCGATGCGCCGAGGGAGCCCTATACCAAGACGCTGATCGGAGCCGCGTTCAACGTGTGAGGCAGGCAATCTCGTGCCGGATTGCCCTCATCCCGCCGCCGCGTCCCCTCACCCCGCGTGCGGGGGAGCACTACCGCTCCTCCGATAACGCCTTCTTGTCGAGCCCGAACTTCTGCATCTTCTCGTAAAGCGTCTTGCGTGAAATGCCGAGCGACTCGTAGACGGGCTTCAAAGCGCCGCCATGGGCCGCGAGAGCGCTGGCGATGACACTCTTTTCGAAGGCGGCCACCTTGTCGGCTAGGCGCCGGCCGTTCGCCGATGCAAGCACCTCTTCGCGTTCGGCTTCGAGCCCGAGGACCAGACGCTCCGCGGCGTTGCGCAACTCGCGCACGTTGCCGGGCCACTCGCGCGCGGCCATTTCCGAAGCGAGCGCGGGCGAGACGACGATATCGTCCCGGCCGTAGCGAGCGGCGGATTCGCGGACGAGCTGCATGAAGAGCAGGGAAATATCGGAACGGCGCTGCGAAAGCGTCGGCACTCTCAAGGTTGCGACGTTCAACCGGTAAAGCAGGTCGGCACGAAAGCGGCCGCTTGCTACCTCGCGTTCCAGGTCGACCTTGCTGGTCGCGATGAAACGAACATCGAGCGGTACGGTCTCGTTCGAGCCGAGGCGCGTTATGACCCGCTCCTGCAGCACGCGAAGGAATTTCGCCTGGAGATCGAAAGGCATGGAGCCGATCTCGTCGAGCAGGATGGTGCCGCCGCGGCCATGCTCGAATTTGCCGTAGCGCGGCCTGAGCGCTCCGGGGAATGCGCCCGGTTCGTGCCCGAAGAGCTCGCTTTCGATCAGGTTTTCGGGAAGAGCGGCGCAATTGATGGCGATGAACGGGCCGCTCGCGCGGCTGCTCAAATCGTGGAGCGCGCGGGCGACGACTTCTTTTCCAACTCCCGTTTCGCCGATGATCAGCGTATCGGCGTCGGAGGCGCCGATCGCCCTGATGCGGTAGCGCAGGTCGACCATTGCCTGGCTTCGCCCGGGCAGCCGCTGCTCTATGTCGTCGCGTTTGCCCGCAACCGCCCGCAGGCGGCGGTTCTCGAGCACGAGACCACGCCAATCGAGCGCGCGGCGAATGGTGCCGGCAAGCATCTGGGCGGTGAAGGGCTTTTCGACGAAATCATAGGCGCCCTCGCGCATCGCCCGGACCGCCAGCTGCACATCGCCGTGTCCGGTCACCAGGATCACCGGCAGTTCGGCATCGATCTCGCGGATGCGCTGCAGAAAGGTCATTCCGTCCATTCCGGGCATGCGGATATCGCTGATGACGACGCCGTGGAAGCTGAAGGCGATGCGTTCGAGCGCATGCTCGGCGCTGGCAAACGTATCCACCCGGAAGCCGGCGAGTTCCAGCGCCTGAGCGCTGGAACGACGCAGTTCCTCTTCGTCGTCGACGAGCAGGATGCGGCTTTCGCTCATTCGGCTGCCTCCCGCCCGGCTTCTCCGGCAACCGCAAGCTCGATACGAAAGACCGCGCCACCCTCCGGATGGTTCGACACGGTGAGGCTTCCTCCGAAATCCTTGATGATGTTGTAGGAAATGGACAGGCCGAGTCCTAGGCCTCTTCCCACGCCCTTCGTCGTATAGAACGGATCGAAGATGCGTTCGGCAACAGCCGGAGCAACGCCCGCGCCGCGATCGCGCACCGTCAGCACGACCCTGCCGCCTTCGCGCCAGGCGCGCACCGAAAGCTTGCGATCGTCAAGTCCCTCGACGGCGTCGGCGGCGTTCGAGATCACGTTGACGAGCACCTGCTGCAAGCGGACCGAACCGGCAAGGACCGCCAGCTCATCGCCGAGATCGGTATCCATTTCCGCGTCTGCCGCTTTCAACCGGACTGCCACGATCTCCAGCGTGTCGCGCATCACCTCGTCGAGACGAACCGGGCCGAGCTTTTCATTGGGTTTTCGCGCAAAATTGCGCAGGTGACGGCTGATCGAGGCCATACGGTCGATCAAGCCCGAAATCCGCCGGACATTGTCGCTCGCCTCGGCCGTGCGGCCACGCTCGATGAGCAGCGCGGCGCTGTCGGCATAGGTCTTGGCGGCGGCGAGGGGCTGGTTGAATTCGTGAGACAGGGCAGCGGACATCTGCCCGAGGCCGGCGAGTTTGCCCGCCTGGATGAGATCGGCCTGGGTCTGGCGCAACTGCTGCTCGGTGAGCCGCCGTTCGGCGATCTCCGCTTCGATCTGCGAATTGACGCGTGCAAGATCCGCCGTGCGCTCCTCGACGCGGCGCTCGAGTTCCTCCTGCGCCTGCTCCTGCATCAGAATGCGTTCCCTGAGCCTTGCGCGCCGTTGGATGATGATCGCGATCGCCAGGCCGGCGAGGCAAAGGAGCAGCATGACGGCTGCAACCGTGGTCAGGGCCTGGGTCCGCACGGATGCCGTGTCCGTAAGAACGTTCACGGTCCAATCCGCCTCCGGCATATAATGCGAGAGGGCCAGATATTCCCGCTCGCTGCCCTCGGACACCTTTAGCAATCGATGTCCGGAAAGCTCGCTTTGTACGACCGGCAGGGGGCGGAGCGTGGCGTCCGCATAGCGCCGCGAGCCCTCCGTCCGGGCAAGCCGATCAGGCGTCAGCGGCAGGATCCCGGCATAGAGCCATGCAGGATTGCCGCTCATGAAGATGATGCCTTCGGGGTCGGAGACGAAGATCCGGTATTCGCCACCCTGCCAGGAGGCTTCGATGGTTTCGATATCCACCTTGAACACGATCACGCCGCGGATGTCCCCTCTGACGCGGACCGGCGCACCGAAATAGTAACCGCGCTTCAGCGATGTCGTGCCGAGAGCATAGAAGCGGGACTGGTTCCCCTTGAGTGCGTCCTGGAAATAGGGGCGGTAACTGAAATTCTCGCCGACAAAGCTCGTCGGTCCATCGTAATTGCTGGCGGCGATCGTGTTGCCGTCCGGTGTGATGACGTAGATGTCGGAAGACTTGAGGAGTTCGTTGATCTCCTTGAGATACGAATTGACGGCCCCGCGCAGCCGCCGATCGCGCGGACGCGTGACCAGTTCCTTGACGTCATCATGGTCGGCGATCAGCGCGGGCAGGGCCTGATAGCGGTTCAGGTGACCGCTAAGGGCCGCAACCGCCAGCCGCAGAGCCGTGTTCGCCTGCGACGAGGCCTCCTGCATATAGCTGCGCGTGGCGACGGCGGTTCCCTGGACGGCGATCAATCCTGCGGCTGCCGGCAGGAGAAGGAGGGCAAGAACGAGACGGTATTTCACGGGATGGCCGGGCTCCTCCTCCCGCTCGCGGTGTTGGCCGCAGGATCGAATGTTGCCGGCCGCCGCGATGCTAAATGGCGCTCTGACGCGTGGCAAGCTGCCATGCAGGCAGTCCTCTCCGGTCTGTGGTCGTAATTGTTAACGGTCATCCTGTCGTGTCAACATCCCATTGACAATCCGTTCTTTCGCAACGGTCTTTCGCTCTCGGCGTCCAGAGAGCATCTAACCGACATCAACGCACCCCGCAAAGCGCGGGCAGAAAGGAAGCGGATCATGCTTGACCAGATCAAAGGCCTGCATCACGTAACGTCGATGGCGGACGACGCCCGCACGAACAACCGGTTCTTCACCGATACGCTCGGCCTGCGCCGCGTCAAGAAGACGGTGAACTTCGACTCGCCGGACGTCTACCATCTCTACTATGGCGACGAGACCGGCACCCCCGGCACGGTGATGACCTATTTTCCCTTTCCGCAGATGCCGCGCGGCCGCGCGGGCACCGGAGAGGTCGGGACGACCGTCTTCTCAATCCCGCGGGGCTCGCTCGGCTTCTGGCAGGAGCGCCTGGCGGCACTCGGTGCAAGCGGTCTCAAGCAGACGGAAAGCTTTGGCGAAAAGCGCCTGAACTTTGCCGGTCCGGACGGCGACGGCTTCGCTCTCGTCGAGGTCGAGGATGACCCGCGTACGCCCTGGACCGAAGGCGGCATCTCCTCGGATCACGCCATTCGCGGCTTCCACTCGGTCGCCATGCGGCTACGCGACGAAGGCGCGACTGCGGAACTGCTGAAGTTCATGGGTTACGAGGAACTCGACCGCAAGGACGGCGTAACCAGGCTGATCGTGCCCGGCGGCAACGGCGCGAGCCTCGTCGATCTGGAGACGCTGCCAAACATCAGCCGCGCCGCACAGGGTGCCGGCTCGGTTCACCACGTCGCATTCGCCGTCGACAACCGCGAGAAGCAGTTGGAGGTGCGCAAGGCGCTGATGGACACCGGCTACCACGTGACGCCGGTGATCGACCGGGACTATTTCTGGGCGATCTATTTCCGCACGCCCGGCGGCGTTCTCTTCGAGATCGCCACGAACGAGCCCGGTTTCGACCGGGACGAGGACATCGCGCATCTGGGAGAGGCGCTGAAGCTGCCGCAGCAGCACAAGCATCTGCGCCCGGTTCTCGAAAGCCATTTGCAGAAGCTGGACGCCTAGCGGCCAGCACCCTGTACGCTCCTTCCGCTGGCGCAGGAAGGAGCGCACTTCTTTAGATAGAAGAAGTGTTCGCAACCACGCGCGCACAAAGGAGAAATCGATGGTCGATCATGGCTATGTGCACACATTGAAATCCGGCAGGCCCGGCGGTCCGATCCTTTTCGTACTTCACGGGACGGGCGGCGACGAGAACCAGTTTTTCGGCTTCGGGGCGCAGCTCCTGCCGGAGGCCACCGTTGTTTCGCCGCGGGGCGACGTATCGGAACACGGGGCCGCCCGCTTCTTCCGGCGAACGGGCGAGGGCGTTTACGACATGGCGGACCTCGCGCGTGCGACGGAGAAGATGGCGGGTTTCGTGAAGGCGCTCGCTGGCGAACACGACGCCTTGGAGATTGTCGGTCTCGGCTATTCCAACGGTGCCAACATTCTCGCGAATGTACTGATCGAAGAGGGCCTCTTCGACAAGGCCGTGCTCATGCATCCGCTGATCCCGTTCCGTCCGGAGGACAATCCCGCGCTCGCCGGCCGCAAGATCCTGATTACGGCCGGAGAACGCGACCCGATCTGCCCGGCCCCGCTGACACGGGCGCTCGGGGACTACTTCACGAAGCAGAAGGCGAAGGTGGAATTCGAGTGGCATTCCGGCGGCCACGACATCCGCCAGAACGAGATCGCCGCCATCGAAGCGTTCGTTAAAGGCTGACAGCATAAGGGCTGGCGGCGCGGTACCTTGAAAAGAGATGGGGATTGAACTAAGTTCAGTGAACTAAGTTCGATTACGAGGACCCCGATGGAAACCGTCAACATTCACGAAGCGAAAACCCACCTATCGCGACTGATCGAGAAGGCGGCGCAGGGGCAGCCCTTTATCATTGCAAAAGCGGGAAAGCCGATGGTGAAGGTGATCCCGATCGATCAGCCTTCCGATGCGAAAGTGCAGCGGATCGGCTTCATGGCGGGTCAGTTTACGGTACCGGACGACTTCGATCAGATGGGCCGTGACGAGGTTGCAGATCTTTTTGGCGCATGAATATTCTTTTTGATACGCACATTCTCCTCTGGGCGGCCGGTGTACCCGGCCGCTTGTCGAAAGAGGCCCGCGCTCTTATCGAAAGCTCCGAGAATACGCTTTACTTCAGTGCGGCGAGCGTGTGGGAGATCGCGATCAAGCGTGGCTTGGGGCGGATGGACTTCGATGCCGATCCACGGCTCCTGCGTCGAGGTTTGCTGGACAATGGTTACCGGGAACTGCGGGTCGACGGCACCCATGCGGTGGCACTTGATCAACTCCCCCTGATCCACAGGGACCCATTCGACCGCATTCTCATCGCGCAGTCTCTCGTCGAAGGACTTACGCTCGTCACGTCCGATGAAGTCGTCAGCCGCTACCCCGGTCCTATCCGGCTTGTTTAGTCTTCATTCGAGCCGCCTGCGGAACAGCCACGCGGCGCAGGAGAGGGTGACGATCGCGATCAGGCAAAGCGGCAGCGTCTGGTGGACGACTTCGGCAAGGGGAATGTCCTTTAGAAACACACCTTTCACGATCACCAGGAAATAGCGCAGCGGATTGATAAGCGTCACTGGCTGCAGCCAGGAGGGCATGTTTTCGATCGGCGTCGCGAAGCCGGATAGCAGCATAGCCGGGACCATGAAGAGGAAGGCCCCGAGGATTGCCTGCTGCTGCGTCATGGACAGCGCCGAGATGAAGAGACCGAGGCCGACGACGGCGGCGAGATAGAAGATGGCGCTCCCATAGAGCAGGAACAGAGAGCCGCGCAGCGGCACGCCGAAGATGAAGACCGCGGCAAGGATATAGATGGTGATGTGGAAGAGGCCGATCATCATCGGCGGGATGAGCTTGCCGAGCAGGATCTCATGGGTGCGCAACGGTGACACGATGAGCTGGTCGAAAGTGCCGAGCTCCCGCTCGCGCGCGACCGACAGCGCCGTGACGATAAGCCCGATCAGGAGAGCGATGCTCGCGACCAGGTTCGGCACCATGAACCATTGGTAGGTGAGGTTCGGATTGAACCAGTTGCGGACCTCGACCCGGATCGTCTCGGAGGCCGCACGCCTGCCCGCCGGCGTTTCGGCCGCGACGGCGCCGACGATTCGGCCGAGATAGCCGGAGACGATCTGCGACGCGTTGGAACGCCGGCCGTCGAGGATCATCTGCACTTCCGCCGGTTTCCCCGCCTCGATATCGCGGGAGAAGGTGGGGCCGATCTCCAGTGCGGCCAGGACTCGCTGGGTATCGATCGCGAGGCGGACCTCGTGAGGGCTGCTCGCGAGCTCTATCGAGCGAAAGGTCGGAGAGCCGCCGATCTGCTGCACGAGTTCCTGGCTCCATTGGCCGCTGTCACGGTTGAGCACCATGAGATCGACGTCAGTTACCTCGAGCGTCGCCGCATAGGAGAAGACCAGGAGCTGGATGATCGGCGGGCCGATCAAAACGGTGCGGCCCTTCGGATCGCGCAGGACCGCGAGCAGCTCCTTGACGATCAGGGCTTTCAGCCGCGTCCACCACATGTCAGCCGATCCTCTTTCTGGTGCTGCGCGCCGCCAGCGCGAAGAACATGCAGCCGATCAGGAACATCACCGTGATGGCGCGTGCGAACATCGGCCAGATATCGCCGGCGAGAAACACTGTCTGCAGACTGGGAATGAGGTAGCGCGCCGGGACGGCATAGGTTACCCATTGGATGACGGTGGGCATGGAATTGATCTCGAAGAGGAAGCCGGACAGCAGGAAGGCCGGGAGGAAGGCCGAGATCAGCGCGAGCTGCGAAGCGAGAAACTGGTTCTTCGTCGCGGCCGAGATCAGCAGCCCTTGTCCGAGCGCCGGCATCAGGAAGGTGGCCGAAAGGGCGTAGAGCGCCGCCACCGATCCCCGGAAGGGGACATCGAAAAGAAAGACCGCCACAAGCACGCAAAGCGTCATCGACGTAAGGCCGAGGACGAAGTAGGGCAGCAGCTTGCCGGCGAGCAGCTCGGCGGCGGAGACGGGCGTCGCCATCATCGCCTCCATCGTGCCGCGCTCCCATTCGCGGGCGACGACGAGCGAGGTGAGCAGCGTGCCGACCAGCGTCATCACGATCGCGATCGAGCCCGGAACCAGGAAGTTGCGGCTTGTCAGCTGCGGGTTGAACCAGAAGCGCTGTTCGGCGGAGATCGCCGGAGGCGGGCTCCGGCCCTCGCTCAAGCGCTGGCGCTCCCAATTGGCAACAGCACCCTGTGCATAGTTCTGCACGAAATTGGCGGTGTTCGGATCGGAGCCGTCGACGATCACCTGGACCGACGGATGGCGCCCCGCCGCGTGGTCGGCGGCAAAGCCGGCGGGGATCACGAGGATGCCGCGCACCCGTCCGAGGACAAGGTCGTCCTCAAATTCCCTGCGGTCGCGTCCGGTGACGACGGAAAAGTAGCGCGATGCCTCGAAGCTGGCAGCGAGATCGCGCGTGAGCGGGGTCGCCTCCTCGACCACGAGGGCGACGCGCGTGCGCGTCGTATCGAGCGACACGCCATAACCGAAGAGGAAGAGCAGGACCAATGGCAGGACGAAGGCGATCAGGATACTGCTCGGATCGCGTACGACCTGATAGGTTTCCTTGCGCACCAGGGCGGCAAAACGCCGGGCCCGGCCCGCGGGTTCGTACGCTTTCGCCATTTTCCTCTCGGCGTTCATGCAGCCTCCTTCGCCTCGGAGCCTTGAACGAGCGCGATGAACGCGTCCTCCATGGTCGGGTCGGGGAGATCCTTGCTTGCGACACGGGCCTTCATGTCGTCCGGCGAGCCGAGTGCGATCGAGCGGCCGCGATAGATGAGTGAAATGCGGTCGCAATATTCCGCCTCATCCATGAAATGCGTGGTGACGAGCACGGTCACGCCCTTTTCGACAAGGCCGTTGATATGGGTCCAGAACTCGCGCCGGGTGATCGGATCGACGCCGGAGGTCGGTTCGTCCAGGAAAAGCACTTCCGGTTCATGGAGCACGGCACAGGCAAGCGCCAGACGCTGCTTGAGACCGAGCGGCAGGTCCTTGGCCGACATCTCGAGGATCGTGCGGAAGTCGAAGATTTCGCTCATCAGAGCGATGCGTTCGCGTTTTCTCGCGCCGGACAGCCCGTAGACGCCGGCAAAGAAATTGAAGTTCTGGATGACGCTCAAATCACCGTAGAGAGAGAATTTCTGCGCCATGTAACCCAGCCGATTGCGCGCCTCGGGGGCGTTGCGCCTGAGGTCGAAGCCGGCGACGCGGCCTTCGCCGGCGGTCGGCTTCAGGAGGCCGCAAAGCATTTTGAACGTCGTCGACTTGCCGGCGCCGTTGGGGCCGAGGAGGCCGAAAATCTCGCCGCGTGGAATATCGAAGGTGATGTTGTCGGCGGCGGTAAAGTCGCCGAAGCGTTTCGTCAGACCCCGCGCCTCGATCACGGGTCTGCCGGCGTCTTCGGCGAACTCGCGCTGTGTTTCCGCAAGCCTCGACCGGCCGCCGGGACCTCCGCCGAGCATATCGACGAAAGCGTCCTCGAAGCGGGGCGGGGTGATCGCTGCGTGAGCGGCATCGGCCGTGTCGCCGAGCGGCGGTGAAAGACCCTGCTTCATGACGAGACGTATGGCTTCGCCCTGGATCACGCCGTCGACCACGCCTTGCTCTTCGAGGAGGCGCGCAAGCGCTTCGCGGCGGCGGCCGCGGATGCCGGAGAGGCGAAAGACGCGGTCCTCGACGCGGCCGGTCATCTCCGCCGGCGGGCCGGAAAACATGAGCCTTCCCTGATTGAGCAGGAAAACATGGTCGCAGGCTTCCGCCTCTTCGAGATAGGCGGTCGACCAGACGACGGCGATGCCCTCCGCCCTCAGATTTCCGACCATCTTCCAGAGGTCGCGCCGCGAAATCGGATCGACGCCGACGCCGGGCTCGTCGAGAAGCAGGAGCCGCGGCTTGCGCAGGAGCGCGCAGGCGAGGCCGAGCTTCTGTTTCATTCCGCCGGAGAGCTTGCCGGCAAGCCGCGTCGTGAAGCGGGCAAGATCGGTGAAGTCGAGCAACTCGCCGAAGGTCCGGCTGCGCTCGGTCTTCGGCAGGCCGCGCAGATCGGCGTAGAGGTCGAGGTTCTCCTGGACCGACAGGTCTTCATAGAGGCCGAAGCGCTGCGGCATATAGCCGATTGCCGCCTGGATACTGGCGGGATCCCTCCGGGTATCGTAGCCGAGCACTTCTATGGTGCCTGCATCCGGCAGCATCAGGCCGGTCATCAGCCGGATCAGCGTCGTTTTGCCTGCGCCATCCGGACCGACGAGACCGGTTACCCATCCGCCGAAGATTTCACCCGCAACTGCGTCGAGCGCCGGGGGCGCGGTACCGAACCGCTTGGTGACGGCGTTCAGCCGAACGAACGGGGCCGTACCGGGCTCCGTTGCGGGGGCGGGCATCAGGAAGCCTCCTTCGCTTCCGGCAGGTGCACGGTGACCGGCATGCCCTGGCGAAGATCCTTGCCCGGATTGGCGATCACGATGCGCAGCCTGTAGACGAGATCGGTTCTGAGCTCGGGTGTCTCAACCGATTTAGGCGTGAACTCGGCGACCGGGGATACGAAGCCGACGGTTCCCTCATAGTTGCGATCGGGCGCGGTGTCGGAGGTGATCGTCACCTTCATTCCCGGATGTACACGGCCGAGGTCGGGTTCTGCGACATAGGCGCGGACCCAGACCGGTTCCGTCAGCGAAAGCACGTAGACGATATCGGCGGGCGAGACGATCGCGCCGGTTTCACGCACGCGGGATATGATGACGCCGTCGCTCGGGGCGGCAAGTTGGGTGTCATCGAGCGAGATGCGGGCGCTCTCGGCCTTTGCCGTCGCGGCATTCGCCTGGGCCGCTGCTGCCGCTATGTCCTCGGCGCGATTTCCCTCTTCGAGAAGCACCAAAGCCTCGCGGGCCGACCTTGCGCGTGCGTCCGCCGCTGCACGGCTGGCGTTTGCCTGGTCGAGCTCCGCCTGCGAGATCGTGCCGTTCGGACGCAGCTGCTTTGCGCGTTCATAGGCGAGCTTCGCATTCTCAAGCTCCGCAAGGCGTTCTTCATGCGTGGCGCTCGCCTGGGCGATTTCGGCTACGCGGGCCCCGGCCTTTAGCTTTGCCAGCGTCGCCCGGGCAGCCTCGGCGTCCGCTTCGGCGGCACCGAGCGCCTGGCGGAACGGCTCGGCGTCGAGGCTCGCGATCACGTCGCCTGCCTTCACGCTATCGCCCTCGTCGACGCGCAACTCAGCGATCCGCCCGCTCACCCGAAAGCCAAGCGACACCTGCCGAATGTCAACATTGCCGTAGAGCACCGCCTGCCGCGGCTCACCCGCAAAGCCGAGGCGCGCCGGCAGGTCGAACCACCAGGCACCGGCGAGTGCTGCGGCGACGATTGCAACGAGTATGGCGACCTTCCTCATGACCGGCGGTCCCTCTCGGCACCGAGCACCGCCACGAGTTCGGCGGCATGGCGGTGCAATGTCTCGATCTCCTTCGGTCCGGCAGATTCCCATTCGAGCTGGGCATAGACGGCTGCATGCGCCATTCGAAACACCAGAACGCTTCCGACGAAGGAGAGCGTTCTCAGACGAATGTGCTCCGAAGCCGGGTCGTCCTCGATGATCGCGCCGATCAGCCGGCTCGCCATGTCGATCATCGGCCCCATGATGCTGCCGTAGATGCGTTTGAATGCTTCGGTCGGCTCCATCTGCTCGCGAATGATGAAGCGTGCCCAGCTTTCCGATTCCTTGCTGACGAAGAGAGCGATCATCCTCTGGACCATCTGGGTCAGGAAATGCCGCGCCTCCATCGGCGTCATCGCAGCGCCTTCGGCGTCGAGTTCGGCAAGGCGGGAGACGATCATGCTCCGCAGGTCGCCGACATGGCCGCCGATGATCGACGCAAGGTGCTCGGCGGCGGCTACATAAAGCCCTTCCTTGCCGCCGAAATAATAGGGAATCGCCTGGAGATTGACGCCCGCTGCATCGGCGAGCTTTCGCGTGGTCGCGCCATCGAAGCCATAGCGTCCGAAGACGTCGATGGCCGTGTTGAGCAATTTCTCCCGCGTCGCGTCGCCGCGGTCGGCTCGGAGCACAGTGGGTCGGTTTCCATCCTTGACCATGCATCGATGATGCGCCAATCAATCGACTAAGTCAATCGATCGAATGAAATGAAGTGACTGTCTTGCAACGCCATGTTTCCTTTGATCGTAGCCGATCAATGGACAAAAACGTGCAGCAGTTCGAAAGGCTACAACGACCTTTGCGCGTCTTATAAGAGGCGCGGCGCTGTAGGAAACTTTTCGGAGGATTGCAATCTCTCTCCTCGCCTCATCCCTTATGTGGACGGCTCCCCCTTGCAAGTGTTTTTTGCAGATTTTTTGATCGGATCGCTTGCTTCCATATGTTCGGCCTTTCGGTGTGGCCGCACAGGGCCACTGGCCAAGATGGTTTCCGCAACGCCTGTGCCAAACAGTGCAACGGCCTTGGAAGGCCATTGGGATGAGCGGCGTGTCAGGCGTCTTGGGAATTGATCGATCGCACCATCTGCTTGTTCTCTTGCAAGTTCACAGCATCAGCCGGACACGGGCGGCTTTGTGTTGCGCGCCCATGGCGGCCAATCTCTATGCGGCCTGCGGCTGCTCTTCCATCCTCCGATAGGTTTGGCCGCTTACCATCAGCTTCCAGGCGATCCGGGCGATCTTGTTGGCGAGCGCCACGGCAACAAGCTTGGGCTTTTTGCGTTGCAGCAGTCCGGTGAGCCATTGCGAGGCATGCCGGCTTCGGCCGGCTCTGACCTGTTGAAGAAGAGAGGTCGCCCCAACCACCAGAACGCTTCGCAGCATCTCGTCGCCGGCACGGGTGATCACCCCAAGCCTCGTCTTGCCAGCGGTCGAATGATCCTTGGGCGTCAGTCCCAACCAGGCGGCAAACGCCCGGCCGGACTTGAACCGCCGGGCATCCGGGGTTTTCAGCATCAACAGCGTTGCGCCGACCGGACCGACACCGGGAATTTGCGCAAGGCGCAGGCTGCATTCATCGGCGCGGTGCAAATCCAGCAGCTCTTCCTCCACCTTCTTTATCTCGTGAAGCAGACCGCGATATTCATCGCCATGCATGGCAAAAACCTTTCGCGCAAGAACGGGCAGCGATGGGTCCTGCGCTATGCGCTCCAATAGCGGTTCGATCCTGCACATGCCGGTGGCCGCGACGATGCCAAACTCCATGGCAAAGCCGCGAATGCTGTTGGCCAGTTGTGTCCGGTTGCGGATCAGCCTCTCGCACAAGCCAACCAGCATCAAGGCGGCCTGCTGCTGCGCCGTCTTCACCGGAACAAACCGCATCGTCGGCCGGCTCATCGCCTCGCACAATGCTTCGGCGTCCGCCGCATCATTCTTCCCGCGCTTGACATAAGGCTTGGCCAATTGCGGCGCGATCAATTTCACCTCATGGCCGAAGGAACGCAGCAGTCGGGCCCAATGGTGGGAACCACCACACGCTTCCAGCGCAATACTGGTCGGTGCCGCCTTCTGGAAGAATTTCACCATTTCCTTGCGCGTCAGCTTCCGGCGCAGGATCGGTTGCTCGGCGGCGTTCACTCCATGCAACTGGAAAACGCTCTTTGACGTATCCATGCCAATTCGGATAATCTGCTCCACGGACGGTCTCCCTCGATTGAGATCTTAACGACTCACTCTGGCACATTGCGATGCCGTTGGGAGCCGTCCACCCCAACAGTGCTCGTCACAGGGATCCAGCAGCGCCGCGTCTGCGGCGCGGAAGAGTCCTTCCAGTCCAATGACTTGGTCCGGCTGGATTCCTGTGACAAGCACAGGAATGAGGAAATCAAACAAGCGGTGGCGGTGGCCCTAATCTCAACAGCCCTTAGCGATCTCACAAGACGCGCGGCGCTTTAGGATTCGGAGGACAGCAATCTCTCCTCATCCTCATCTCTATGCTTGTCACAGAGATCCAGCAGCGCCGTGTCTGCGGCGCGGGAGAGCCTATCCAGCCCAATTACTCGGTCTGGCTGGATTCCCGTGACAAGCACAGGAATGAGGAAGTCAACATAAGTCGTCGCGGGTATCCTTAGGCAGCCGCGGCGAAATCGATGGTGATTTTCGTCCCTCCGCCGGGAACCGTATCGACCGCGATCCTCGCTTTGTGAAGCTCGCCGATGCGGTGAACGATCTTGAGGCCGAGCCCGAGCTGGCCGGAGCGTTTGACGTAGCCGAGATCGTCATTGTGCTCCGGCAGATCGACGAGGCCCCTTCCGTTGTCCTCGACAGACACCAGAGGTCCGGGACCGCAGGCGAGCACTATGCGCGTATTGGGCGGATTATGCTTCACCGCGTTTTCGATCAGGTTGCGCAACATGTTCTCGATGAGCGGCGCAATCACGCTTACGGGCGGTGTGCCGTGGTCTACGAATTCGATGGACTTGCCGTTGTCGAAAACAAATGGCGCAGTCGTCTGCGCGACCTCCGCCCCGATCGCCGAGAGGTCGGCGCGCTGAAAGGCCGAGGGGTCCACAGAGTCGGCCCGGGCAAGCGAGGTCAATTGCTCGAGAATGTGGGTCAGCGCATCGAGATCGCGCTCCGCATTGCGGGCGCGCGGATCGTCGATGCGGCTCAGCTCCATCTTGGCGATCGAAACCGGTGTGCGGATCTCGTGGGCGATCGAGGAGGAAAAGACCTTCTGCGCCTGGATGAGATCTGCAACGCGCGCCAGGAGACGGTTGACGGCCACGACAAGGCGCTCGATCTCCTCCGGCATGCGCGACGAGGGGAGGCGGGCATTGCCGTCGCGCGGATCGATCGCATCGGCCGCCCGCACCGCTGCTGCCACCGGTTTGAGCGCACTGCGGATCGACCAGATCGTGGCCCCGATCACGAGGCAGAACATCAGCGTCATGGGCACGATCATGGAATCGAACATCTCGCGCAGCAAAACGCTGTACATGAAGCCGTTGGGGTCCTTCAGGACGGCCAGCTCTACGAGCACGATCTCTCCATAACGCTCGAACGATTGGCCGCCGGCAACGCTGAAGGGTTTGCCGGGTGCGATCAGCCGTTTCCAGAAAGTCGGTGCGTTGACGGCGAGCGGAAGAAAATGCTCCGAACATTCGGCCGAGCAATTGGTGAAGAGCACCGAGCCGGAAGCGGTGCGCACCCTCACATAGATCGCACCCGGTCCATCGCGTTCCAGGTAACGCTCTTTCAGTTCGTGACTGAGCTTGAATGTCAGCTCCCCGTCCTGCTTCGCGATTGCGGTCGACAGGGTGTCTGTCTCCTCCTGCAGCATCAGGACGCTGAGCTCGTCATCGTCGAACCAGTAGTCGGCGAAGACGACGCCGACCTGCAGCATCATGGCGAGCAGTGAGAAGGCGATGATGCGGCGGGCGACGATGCCGATGAGCGACGGGTTCCAGCTCTTCATCAAACCGTCCGAAGCAGATAACCAATGCCGCGCACGGTTTCGATCTGCACGCCGGTTTCCGCCGACTGCAGTCGCTTGCGCACCCTGGAGACGGCGAGTTCCAGCGCATTCGAGCTCAGTTCCTGGCCATATTCCGAAAGGGCCGTTTCGAGCCTGCGCTTCGGGACGACACGCCCGACCTCGCGCAACAGGATTTCGATCAGCGAGCGCTCGCGCGGAGGAAGCGGCAGAACGGCGCCCTCGCAGGTAAGCTCCGCCGTTGCAGGATCATAGCGCAGCGCACCGGCCTCGAGGACCGGCTGTATCGCATTGGGATTTCGCCTGAGCATCGCCCTGCAGCGGGACAGAAGTTCGCGATGGTGAAACGGCTTGACGAGATAATCGTCGGCGCCGGCGTCGAGCCCGGCGATACGCTCGTCGACCGATCCGCGTGCGGTGATGATCAGCACCGGCAGGCCGACATGCTCCCGCCGGATCCATTGCAGGAGCTGCAGGCCGTCGCCGTCGGGAAGGCCGAGATCGAGGAGAACCAGATCGTGCTCGCGCGCGGCAATGGCGGCCTCGGCATCGCGCAATGTCGAAACGCCGTCGAGCCGCCAACCCGCGTCATGCATGGTCTCGTTGATGAGTTCGGTAAGGCGAGGACTGTCCTCGACGAGGAGTAAACGCATGCGGATCGCAGCCTGAGTCTTCTGGCGCCGGTGACGGGGGACCATAGGACGTTTTTCCCGGGGTGCCAACTTGCGAAATCCCTGCCGGGCGCGGGGACGCCGCTCGTACCGGCGATGCCGACAGCTTTCCGACAGCTCGTCCGGGCTACTGGGCATGCTCCCCTGGATCGCAAACGGTGCAGGGAACATGAAGGTCACGCCGCACCATGCCTGCAAGGGGCGCGGCTTTGGAGGTGAGCAGCTTGAAGATCCCGCGGATTCCCCGGCCCGAGATTGGCAGTATAAGCCTGAGCGCGATCGTCGCTCTCTATCTGCTGGTGGCGACCAACAACTCGTTCTGGGCTCATGCCAACGTCTATTTCGATCACGCCTGGATGAGCCTGCTTGCCTTCGCAGCGGCACTCTACCTCGTCCTCTTCGCGATCTTGACGCCTCTCTCGCTCAAGTACCTGATGAAGCCGGCGCTGGTCATTCTCATCCTGGTGTCGGCGACGGCCGCGTATTTTGCCGACACCTTCGGCATCGTCATAGACCGGGACATGATCGGCAATGCCGCCGTTACGACACGGGCCGAAGCCAGCCACCTGCTGACATTCAGCCTTGCGCGGCATCTCCTCGTCTACGCCGTCCTCCCTTCGATCCTGATCGCCTGGGTCAGGGTACGCCACCGCCGGTTCCTGCGGAAGGCCGCGGTCAATTTCGCCTTCGTCTCCGTATCGCTCCTCGTCGGCGCAGGCCTCGTCTATTCCAACTTCGCGACGGTGGCCTACGCGCTGCGCGAACATACGGACCTCATGAAAAGGTTCAATCCGTCCGGACCGCTGATTGCCACCGTGCGCTACGGCCTTTCGACCTATCGGGAGCGCAATCTGGTCGTACACCCTCTTGGAACCGACGCGCATCAGGGCGCGCGCGTTGCCGCCGCGGGGAAACCGGTCGTCGTCGTCGTCGTTGCGGGCGAGACGGCGCGTGCCATGAACTTTTCGCTCAACGGCTACGAACGCGAGACGAATCCGGAATTGCAGGCACTCGGGGTCGTCAACTACCGCAACACGACGAGTTGCGGCACGGCGACCGCCGTCTCGCTTCCCTGCATGTTTTCGGTCTATCCGCGCAGCCAGTACAGCGACTGGAAAGCGCGCTCGACCGAAAATCTCGTCAATGTGCTGACGCATGCCGGTGTCTCGGTGAGCTGGTGGGACAACAATACCGGCAGCAAGGGGATTGCCGATCTCATCAGCTTCGCAAGCCAGACCGGCCGCAAGAACAGCCCGCTTTGCACCAACGGCGAATGCCTGGACGAGATCCTCCTCGGCGATCTCGACCGGAAACTCGGGGCGGCGACGTCGAACAGCGTCATCGTGCTGCATCAGCTCGGCAGCCACGGCCCCTCATACTACCTTCGCTATCCCGAGGCGTTCCGCCGCTTCACGCCCGACTGCCGAACGCCGGAACTCATGCGTTGCTCGACCGCGGAACTGCTCAATGCCTACGACAATACGATCCTCTACACCGACCACATCCTCGCCAGCGTCGCGCGGCTCCTCGAAAAGCATCAGGACCGCATTGCCGGCGCGATGATCTATATGTCGGATCACGGCGAGTCGCTTGGGGAGAACGGCCTCTACCTCCACGGCGCGCCTTATGTGATCGCCCCGAAGGAACAGACCCAGGTGCCGTTCATCGCCTGGTTTTCGAAGCCGTACCAGGCTGCGATGGGCGTCGACGCCGGCTGTCTTGCCAAGGACGCCGACCAGCCCAAATCGCACGACAACCTGTTTCACACGGTGCTCGGCATGATGGACGTCGAGACGAGAATCTATGACCGCGATCTCGACGCTTTTGCCGCCTGCACGCGGCCCGCAGGCAAAGAGGAGCAGCCGGTGCCGGGATATCACGCGGCCCAGAATGGCGAACCCGCAGCAAGCGCCGGCGGGTCGCAGGAAGCGAGGTGGGTGCCCGGCCTTCTGTGATTTTCCGATAAGCCTCTCCCACCGGCAAGCTGTCGACCTTCGCCAAATCTGGTAGACTGCAGGCCGGTCTCGCATCCGCAGCCGGCGGGGCGGCCATCAGAGGAGAATCAGATGCAGATCGCCGGAATTCAGGTCTATCCCGAGCGCGGCGGCAAGGCGGGTTTCACCGTCGAGTTCGTCGGCACCAACGGGGAGGTCGTCTCCGTCTCCTGCCCGCAGAACGCCGACGGTAGCCTCAACAGGCTGAATGCCGTTTCCCAGGCAAAGGAGATACTCGCCGCGGCCATCGCGGCGGATGAAACGCTTCTTGCCATTACCGGCACGAAACGGTCTCCTTCGGTCCCCGAGGGAGCGCTTGCGAATGCCCGGCAGGCGCATGACCGGGACGCCATGGAAGAGCAGTTGGACGAGGGTCTCGAAGATACGTTTCCCGCAAGCGACCCCGTCTCGATCACCAGTTCGGCGATTCCGAAGGGATCGTCTCACCGGTAGTCTTTGCGCGGATCTCCCCGTGACCCTCGTTCCTGTGCCCGTCACAGGAATCAGTCAGGCCAATTCGTTGGGCTGAAACGATTCTTTCGCGCCGCAGACGCGGCGCTGCCGAATCCCTCTGAAAAGCACCGGGGCCAGGTGAACAAAGCCGTCTTGTGCCTGTCCGCGCTCTCTGTTCCTGCTACGCATCGGGCTTTCCGAATATCGGTTCCGATTGTCCGGCCGATGCGCTAAAGCTCTCGGACACCCTGGGCGGCCTCAGATGGCCGATTCTTATCAGCGACGAAAGGAGCGCGCCGTCTTGGACGAGCAAAGGAGAAGCGATTCATGAATAGCCGGCGTTTCACCTTCGCCGTCGGTGACATTCACGGTTGCCTCGCACAACTCGAAACCTTGCTTGCCAGTATCGAATCCGTCGTCGCCGGCGGCAGGGTGGTCTTCCTCGGCGACCTCGTCGATCGCGGCCCGGACAGCCGCGGCGTCGTGGAGCGGATCATGGCCGGGCCGCGCAGGGCGGGCTGGGAATGGATCACGCTCAAGGGCAATCACGAGGCCATGCTGCTGGCGGCACGCAAGGGCCAGGCCGAGATGTCCCTATGGCTGACGAACGGGGGGAGGAGACGATGGCTTCCTATAGCGGCGCCATTCCGTTGAGCCATCTGGTCTGGATGGCGGAACTGCCGTCGCTCGTCGTCGATCGGCACCGCATTTTCGTCCATGCCGGTGTCGACGAGACCATTCGGCTCGAAGAACAGGGCGACGACATCCTCCTCTGGATCCGCACCGATCCGAACTACTCCGGCACCTATTGGGGCAAGCATGTCTGCCACGGACACACGCCGAGCCGAAGCAATCCGCGCACCGTCGGGAACAGGACCAATGTCGATTCCGGCGCCGTCTTCGGCGGCATGCTCTCCTGCGCCGTTTTCGATGACGACAGGGCGGGAGGCCCGATCGATTTTCTGGTTACGGATGGATACAGCTAAGAGCCTGTTTAGATTCGGGCTACCCGCCGCGACTTGTTTCATTTCCTCATTCCTGTGCTTGTCACGGGAATCCAGCCAGCCCAAGTCCTTGGGCTGAAAGAACTCTTCCCGCGCCGCAGACGCGGCGCTGCTGGATCCCTATGACGAGTACAGGGATGAGGAGAGGAGAGGTTGCAGTCCTCCGGAAAGTTTCCTAAAGCGCCGCGCGTCTTATGAGACGCGCAACCCGCTGATGCGCTCAATGTATCGGTCTGCCGTATCGGTTGAGCCAGACCGTTCGACGACACACCCATAGATGTGCACCAGATCGGTCTGCGCTTCAGGTGACAGGCGAACGGTATAATGCCTCATTCAAGCCCGACTCTTGCCCTTGGCGACGCGCGATCGGACCTGTGCCATACCGTCCTCAAGAGGGACAGCGCGTGTCGGGTCGGCTTTATGGGCGTCGTAGGCGGCAGCGACTTCCTCGCGCAGCCAGCGTTCCACCGCAGCGTCCCGCGCAGCCAGTGTACGCAAACCGTCGCGGATCACTTCGCTTTCAGTGGCATACTCACCCGATGTCACCTTCGCTTTGACCATTTCGGCCATTTCGATCGGCAGGGTAATGCTGAGGGATCGGGTTGTACGCATATCGGCCGCTCTCGTTTCGAGCCTGTATAACACGCAACACGATTTAATCCTACTCCCCTTCGGTAGGTCACAGGTCCCTGCAACCGGGGCAGTGCGATAAGCGTGCGGAAAGCAATTGCTTTAGCATTGTGCAACGCCGCGTCAGGCTATAGTTGTGCCGACCTGCAAGGCATGTGAACTCGAAATCCAAGGGACACGGTTTGGACACGTCCTCTTCCGCAATCTTCACGAAGAATTTCGCCGCCCTCCTATTCGACATGGACGGCACGCTGCTCAACTCGATGGCAGTCGTTGAAAGGGTCTGGGGATCCTGGGCACTCCGCAACGGAATAGACCCCGTGGCGCTCATGAAGGTCGTCCACGGCGTGCGAGCCGTCGATACGATCCGCGCGCTGGGCCTGCCGGTCGATCCGGAACAGGAGGCGCGCATTCTTGCCGAGGCGGAGATTGCCGATGTCGAGGGGATTGTCGAAATTCCGGGCGCCGTCACCTTCCTGAAGACACTCCCGCCGGAAAGGTGGGCGATCGTTACGTCGGCGCCGCTCGAACTCGCCGCGCGCCGGCTCGAGGCGGCCGGTATTCCGGTGCCGCGCCACATGGTGACCGGTGAGGATGTCTCGTTCGGGAAGCCCGACCCGCAGGGCTATCTGCTCGCGGCAGAGAGACTTGGGGTGCGTGCCGAAGATTGCCTCGTTTTCGAGGACGCGCCTGCGGGTGTTCTCGCCGGCAAATCCGCGGGCGCCGAGGTTGCCGTCATCACCGGGGCGCATGCCGCTGCGGCCGAGATGCCGCATATCATGCTGTCGCATTACACCGACGTCGAGGCTCGCCTCGTCGAGGACGGATGGCTTTCGCTGCATCGCCGCCGCGGCTAGAGCACTTCCAGGAAAACTGTCTGACGGTTTCCGTCCGCAAGTGCGCAGTTTCAAAGGTTTAGAGCCGGCGCGATGCGAGGCCGACGGCCATCGGCCGCCGGCTGCTTCAAGGATCATGTTCAGGCGGCGAGCCAGCACTTGGTCAGCGCATGTCCGCCCATGAGTTCGCCGTTCGGATCGTCGACCCAGCCGCCGACCTTGTCGCTGGTGGCGTCGATATAGTTGTTGAACATCGGCGCGATCACACCACCCTCATCGCGCAGGATCATTGCCGCCTCGCGATAGAGAACCTTGCGCTTCGTCTCGTCCAGTTCGCCGCGCGCCGCAAAGATCAGCTTGTCGAAATCCTCGCGGAAGAAGCGGGTGTCGTTCCATTCCGCCTTTGAAAGATAGGCGATGGAATAGACCTGGTCCTGCGTCGGCCGTCCGGTCCAGTACGACATGCTGAAGGGCTGCTTGTTCCAGACGTCGGACCAGTAGCCGTCTCCGGGCTCGCGCTTCAGCTCGACATCGATGCCGCACTTCGCGGCGCTTGCCTGGAAAAGCTGCGCGGCGTCGACCGCCCCGGGGAAGGCGACGTCGGAGGTACGCAGCAGGATCGAACCGTCATGGCCCGACTTCTTGAAGTGGAACTTCGCCTTGTCCGGATCGAAGACGCGCTGCTCGATATCGCCGTCGAACAGCGGGTAGCCCTTGATCATCGGCGTATCGTTGCCGACCGTGCCGTAGCCGGCGAGTATCTTTGCGACCATTTCCTCGCGGTCCACCGCGTATTTCAGCGCCAGCCGCAGGTCGTTGTTGTCGAAGGGCGCCGTGTTGCAATGGGCGATCAGGACATAGTGGCCCTTGCCGGGGACGTTGCGGATCGTGACCCCTGGAATGCGTTTGACGAGCGCGACGATCTTCGGTTCGATGCGATTGATGATGTGCACGCCGCCGGACTGGAGCGAGGCGGTGCGCGCCGTTGCGTCATTGATGACGGTGATTTCGATCTGGTCGGCATGACCGCGCTCGGCCGCTCCCCAGTAACCGTCCTGCAGCTCGCCGACATGCTTTACGCCCGGTTCGTTGACGACGACTTTGTAGGGCCCGGTACCGATGCCGGCAGTCGGGTCGTCCTTGCCGCCGTTCGGCTGGATCATCAGATGATAATCGCTGACGATGAACGGCATATCGGCGTTCGGCTGGCGCAGCGTAATGACGACCTTGTCGCCATCTGCCTTGATGGTCTCGAATTCCTGGACGAAGGGCAGGGCAGCCGATTTCGAGTTCTTGTCGGCATGACGCTCGAACGTGGCGACGACATCGGCAGGCGTCAGTTCCTTGCCGTTATGGAAGGTCACGCCCTTGCGGATCGTGAACGCCCAGGTCTTCGCGTCCTTCGACGCTTCGTAGGCTTCAGCCAGCCGATACTCGATCTCGCCCGCCGGCGAAACTTCGAGCAACTGCTCTCCCCAGCAGCGGCCGAATGTGTAGGGCACCTGGCTCGCCCAGGTCGCCGGATCGAGGCTGTTCGTGGATTCGCCGCCGACGAGCCCGGCCCGCAATATGCCGCCCTTGGCCGGGCCGCTCGCCCGCGCGGCATTGCCGAGCAGCACCTGGGCCGAGGCGAGCGTTACGCCGAGCGCTGCCGCGCGCCCGAGAAAATCGCGCCTCGACAGGCGGCCGGAAACGACCTCCCGGCTCATGAATTCCAATTCTCCCGCCATCGATTTCCTCTCCTCCATTGAAACGTGCGTACCGGTTAACCGGCACCACGCTCAGGTTGCAATGGATCTATATGGCGAAGGCTGTCTGTTGGCGGCGAAGAATGTCGCAACCAGGCGAGACAAGCCCAGCTATGTCACGGCGCGGGAGAAGAGAGGTGCTGAGGTTTCCTCATCCCGTGTCGAGGCGCGCGTGCGGGCGATGCGGCCTTCGAGTTCCTCGAGGCGGCGGGCAAAGCCGAGATTGCCTGGCTGGAGCGCCACGGCCTCGGCGAGCATGTCGCGAGCGATCTCGAGTGCGCCGTCGCGGATGTGGCGGTTGGCCCGATGGTAAAGAAAGTTTACCCGCTCCACAGGTGAAAAGCCTTCTCCGAAGCGTCGAAGACACCGGTCGGCCCAGGCAGGGTGGCGAGCAATCGCCGCGATGGCGATCTGATAGGGGCGCATCGGGGCGCCGATCCGCGCCGAGCGGGCGAGTGCGCGCAAACCGGCGCGGTCGTCCGCGCGGCAAGCCTCGATGAGCGAAAGCGCGCGCGCCGTCCCGGTGAAGGCCCGAACGGTGCCGTGACCGGTCATATGCACGGGGATGAGATGCGTCTGGCTCTGTATCGCCGCGATCCGCTCCGCGTGCCGGCGATCGACGGCATGAAAGGGGTCGTAGAACAGATAGGCGCGCCCGGCCGCCTGGTCGGGGGCGATTGCCATGTTCGTGTGGAGCCCCGGAGCGAAGTGGCGGACGAAGCGGTTGTCGAATGGTACTGTCTTCGGATCGATCGAGATCTGCGGGCAAAAAGCAACGGCGACGCTTGCGCCAAAACGCCGGCGATAGCGCAGCGCCGCATAGCCGCCTTGCGAATGGCCGTAGAGGATCCGTTCCGGCGCTTCAGCAAGGATCGGCGCAGCAGCCTCGACCGCCGCGACCACGCTTGCCGCCGGAAACCAGTTCGGCCGCCGGCTGATGAAGCCGAGTGCGGCGATGCCGGCTTTCTCGCAGAACCGCTGACCCCAGAAGCGGCTGCCGTTCGCCTGCATCTCCATCTCGTTGAAGGTGACGAGAAGATAGGGCGACGATCCTCGCAGATGGATCACTTCCAGGTTTTCGTCGGCGTAAACGCGCATGGGAATTCCCGAGCAGCTGTCAATTTGAGTGGAGCCGCAAGCGGCTAGACCAAGGCCTGTGCCGCCGCTTCATATTGCCCGGCACCAAGAGAGCTCCGCCTGTCCTCCAGCAGCCGACAATAGAGATCGGCATGCGCGCGGGCCGATTCCCCGTGGCCGGTCGGACGCCGCAGCGTTGCGTGCAGCCGGTCCCATGCCTCGGGGTTGCCCAGCACTTCCGACAGCCGGTCGGCGAGATCCTGGACGCTGCCGGTACGGAAGTGGAGCCCGTCCCTTCCGTCCTGCACTTTCTCGGCCATGCCGCCGATGTCGGAACAGATGATGGGCCTGCGGTGGTGCAGGGCCTCCTGGATGACGACGGGCGAGTTTTCCCACCAGATCGAAGGCAGCACGACCCAGTCGACCGAGCGCATCAGCCTCGGCATATCGGCATTCTGATAGGCGCCATAAAAACGCACCCGGCGCCCGGCGTCGTCGATGAGCTTCTTCAGGCGCTCCTGGAACTCGGTCGGCTGGCGCTCGAGATTACCGCCGAAGATCATCAGGCAGGAGTCCTCGCCCCAGATTTCTTCCGGCACGCGCGAGACCGCGTCGACCAGCACGTCGATGCCCTTGAAGGGTGTCATCTGCCCGAAATAGGCGAAACGGTTCCGTCGGGCGGACGGGACCGGCAGATCACGTACCGGTGCGGCCTCGCCCATGACGATGCCGTTGTCGATCACGGAGAGCTTTTCCGCGTCGATGCCCCATTCGACATAGCGGTTTGCCAGGAACATGCTCGGGGAGATGAAGGCATCGGCAAGGCCGAGCATGCCGCGCAGAAACTCCTCGCGCCTCAGGAAACGGGAAACCGGGATATCGGGAAAGCAGCCATGGCAACTGATCGGCGACGAACTGTTGCAGAGCTGGGCGGATGGTCGCTTCACCATCTGCCCGTGATTGTGGCAGAGCGACAGATACTCATGGAAGGTGACGATGATTACCGCCTCCGGCAGCGCTTCGCGTAGAGCGTAAAGCGCCTCCATTCCGAGGCCGATCAGGTGATGAAAGTGAACGACATGAGGCGACAGATCGCCGACGAAGCGCAGGAGGTCGCGGCGGATCGCCTCCGTATCCCCGTTGGACAGGAAGAAGTGATCGTAATCATCCGCATGGAAGAGCACTTCGTCCACTGCAAGACGCAGACTCATCAGTGCTGAGGCGCCGTGGCGAGGGACCGGATGGCCGACGCGGGCGAGATAGATCGACTCGACGCCCGGCAGCGTGTTCAGGCCCTTGTGCAGGCTGTGGGACGCTATCTCCGCCCCGCCTAGCGACATCGCCGGATGTCCATGCGAAACGACGAGAACACGGAGCCGCTCGCTCATGCGGAAGCCTCCTTGATGCGATTGCCTTCGCCCTGCGGCTGCGGAGCCCATCGGGCCGCAAACAGTCTTTCGTCGATCCGCTCGACGAGAGGAGCCGCGGAGGCGCTGCCGGTGGAGAACGGCTCGTCCGAGCCCAGCATCTGCACCGAGGGCAGCCACCAGGATTCGATCCCCGAACGGCTGAGCCTCAAGCCGAGATCCTGCCCCTTTTGCCGGGATCCGAGATAGCTGCCGGCAAAGCCTCCGGCGACGAGGAAAGCCTCGCGCGGCATGATGCAGCATTCGAAAGAGGCCGCCGCGATCCGGGTGAGCTTGAGACCCGTCACCGCGCTCAACGGATAACCGGCATAACGGCCCGAAAGCGAATTTTCGGACTGTGCGTCGGCCCAGGAGCCAGCCCATCGAACGGAATGGTCCTCATAGGCGAGCGTGGGCGAAATGATCCCGCCACTTTCCTCGTAAGCGGAAACCAGCCTGCCGTACCAGCCGCTCCTGCGGGGCAATAGCGAGCCGGCGAGCAGAACCACCGTCTCGCTCGAAAGCGCGCGAATGCCGGCTTCCAGGAGATCGTAGACATCGTCCGTTTCCGCCGACATCAGCCTGAGCGGAAGCCGATAGAACTGCGCGAGCTGCCTGATCCGGTCGGCCTGACGGCGAAAGCATTCGGAGTGCAGCACGAGCGCGATCGGCGCATGCCGTGTTTCGGGATCGAGCGCCAGAAGGCCGAGAAAAGGGGCAAGCTCCTTTTCTTCTGCTTGGCCGGCAGCCACGATGATCGGCGGCCCCGAAGCCTCGTCGAACGCACCGGCATCGAGGATAGCCTTGATGCCGGGCGAGGGGCTCTCCGACGCGCACAGGAAGGGCACGATCTGTCGATCGACGATTTCCGTCAGGCCCCAGTTTTCGGGATCGATGGACTTGATTTGGCGGAGCACCGCCTGACGCGGCGGAAGCCGCGCGGGTGTCAGCGGCAGAAAGGCCCGGCGGGAATCCTTGAGCGTCAACTCCAGGTGTAGCGGGGCCGTACCATCTGCCCCCAGTCCGCCGGCAAACACGATGAAACCGTGCGGGTGGGTTTGTCGGTCGAGCATGCTTTTGAACAACGGCTCTTCGGTAAAGGCATCCGTCACATCCGAGCGCTCGAGCCGCGTCCAGCGATCGTCGAGCCGCATCTCGCTTTGTCCACGGCGCAACCGGACGCTCTGGACATGCTCATCAGGGTCGAGGAGCCAGCCGGAGATCAGAAAGGCGCCACTGTTCGCCTGAAAGATATTGTCCACTCCCAGACGCACCGGAACGGGAAGAGTGGAGATCGTCTCGCGCCCCTCGAAGCTGTTGGCGGCCGAACGCAGCCGGAGCAGAACGGCAGGGGTGCTGTGCGTCTGAAGCAGCACGGGGCGGATATGCCCGGGCGTCTCCGTCGGACCGCCGATCAGCCGGTGCTCATGAACCGGAGCATAGCGCCAGCCCCCGCGCCCGCGATAGGCGAGTCCCTCGACGTCTCGCGCGCGAAGCGGTTCGCTTGCCGCCAGCAGACCGATGAAGCCTGCGCCGCCTTGCGGAATGTCCTGCCGGGAGAAGGTCGCGATGCCACAGTCGGCAACGACCGGATTTTCGCCGCACACGATCACGCGAGCGTTGCCGGGATCGGCGGCGCGGGCCCAGCCTCTGAGGAAGATCGCTCCCTCGTGGGTCTCGCCGACGAATTCGAGGAAGCCGTCGCTACCCTTTCGGGCCTGTATCAGGGCAACTATTGCCGCAAGCCTACGCCGACCGGTGGACATCTGCATCATCGCATCCACGAGCGGGTCCAGCACCTCGGCCAGTTGGGTGCCGGCAAGCTCCGCGAGGACCGTCACGCTATCGCGAACAGCAAGGGTGCGGGGGCCGAAGATATAGCGCCTGGGGCTGCCCTCCTGACCCAGGCGGAGCGTGGTAAGCGGCCGGCCGGCGTCATTAGTGGGCAGCAGCGCCGCGAACCCGTGCGTGGCGGTTGGCGGCTGCGAAGCCAGGCGCCAACCAATGATGGAGGCGCTCGTCGCGGTGGCGGGGTCGTCGTTGATCTGCGCCGGCACCTGGCCGGCGACGGGCGCGCCCGCGCCTATGACGAGCAGCAGCGTATCGTCGATCGGGCAGGCGACAACCCTCCCACCGCGCATGATCCTCGCGGCTGTTTGAGACGTTTGAGGAAGCGCCTGTTCTGCTCCGGCCATGGTACTCCTCATGCCCCGGCGAAAACCGAGAGGGCAGCGCCGGCGGCAAAGCCCGCGAGAACGAACAGCAGGAGCAGCAGCGGTTTCAACTCTCCATTCGACCGCTTCTGCAACGCTCCGAGGTTCTTCTCCATCGCTGCAACCACGCCATCGAGCCGCATCAAATGAACATCGAGATCGTTCAGGCGCTGCGCGATCTCGGCGGCGGCGGCAGGCCCCAAGGCCCCGCCTTCGCCGCCCTCGTCATTATGCGTGCGCTGGAGAGATCGCTGCGAGACCTGCAATTGCCGCTGAGCCGCCATGAGGACGTCGAGCTTGTCGAGAACCTTGGCGAGCGGCGCGGCGATGAGGGCTTCGGCCGCCTGTTCGTCGGGCCGCGGAACGCGCAGCTGCTGTTCGGTGCCGCGTGCGTCCAGGGCCGTCACCTTGAGATCGGCGGTGCGCGAGGCTGCCGCCTCGGGAAGCGCGATTTCGAAGGCATAGCCGCCGTCGCCGATGCCGTTGCGCTTGAGATCGGGGCGATTGCGGTCGGCGACCGCCTGGGCGATGACGCTGCCGTCGAGATAGACGCGAATGGTGAGGCGCTTGTCGGGTGCTGCCGGATCGAACGCCCAGCCGAAGATGCGCCCCTGGTCGATCGCGTCGACCCGGCCGGTCATCGGCTTCGTATTGTCCTGATCCGGTGCGGCATTTGATTTCTCGGCAACAGCAGCCATCGATTTCCCCTTTATGCCGCTTCGATACGTGACGGTTCGATCGCTTCGATCAATTCGAGATAGCGTCGTGCGGTGGTGTCGATGTTCTCCGGTTCCCGCGCATGCGCGGAAAGCCGGCGCGCCAAGGCGCCGTCTTGCGCGAGGCGGCGCATGGCAGAGGCGAGCGCCCGGGGATCGTTGGGCGCAACGGTGAGGCCGTTTGCCCCGTCCTCGATCATCTCGGCCATGCCGCCGATATTGCCGGCTATGACTGGCCGTCCGAGGGCCTGCGCCTCCTGGATGACCAGCGGCGCATTTTCCCACCAGATCGAGGGTACGATCGTGCAATCCACCGCTGCGACGAGGTCGGCGACGTCCTCACGCCGGTAGGGACCGCGCTGCTGCACGGTCGGTGCCGTTTCCTGGAACAGGCGCGTGATCTCGTCGACGAAACTCTCGCTCTGGAAGGGTGCGCCGCCGTGAACGCGCAACTCAAATTCCAGCCCCTCGGAAATGAGCTGTCGTGCCGCCTGGAGCAGTACTGCCACGCCTTTCCAGGGGTTGAGATTGCCGAAATAGCCGAAGACCGGACGATCCGAACCGATCCGGCGGGCCGCTGCCGGCGCGCCGCGAGCCGGCAGCCCGTTGGGAATGACGCTGATCCTGTCCTCCGCAAGCCCCCAATCGACGAAGCGCTGCTTGAGGAATCGGCTGGGCGATACGAACCGGTCCACGTCGCTCAAGAGGGCCTTCAGATGGCGTTCGCGCAATGTGAAACGGTCGAGCGCGATGTCCTTGAAGCAGGCATGGCATCCGTCGGGGCTCGCCCTATGGCAAAGTTCCTTGCCGCTCGTTTTCACCATCAGCCCGTCATGGTGACAGATGGGATAATAGTCGTGCAGCGTCATGACGATCCGGCACTGCGGCAGCGTTCGACGAACGATATGCGGAAACTCCGCGCCGAGCAGGAGCAGATGGTGGATATGGACGACGTCCGGCCTGAAGTCGCGCAGCAGCTCCGCAATATCCGGAACGACGCCGTAGAGGTCGATCTGACTCATGAAGAAACGGTCGAAATGTCCGGACCACAACAGCAACTCGTCCCCTGCAGGCCCGATGCCTTGAAAGCTCGTGCCTGGCCGCGCCTGGCGGTGGATCTGGTTCGTGGCTCCGAGAAAGAGCGCTTCGCAGCCTGCGCGCTTGTAGGCGCCGAACAGGTCGTGGGCGAAAATCTCCGTGCCTCCCGGGTGGAGGGCCGGATGGTTGTGAGCCGCTACGAGCACGCGCATGCTCACGCGCCGCCTCCTCGGCGTTCGGCGACGAAGATGTCCTGGTAGTGCTCCGCCTCCTTACCGCGCCAGGCGCCGAGCGCCTTCAAGGTGATTGCGAGACCGGCCCGGTCGAGGGCGCCGTCAAGAAAGCCGTCGTCGAAACCGACGGCGGCAAGGCGTGGCATGTCGGGGACGTACCAGCATGGACCGTCGCCGTCGCGGGCGAAGGAAAGCCGCGCGTCGCGCCGGCCGTTTTCGTTGGCCGCTGCGACGTGATCGACCACGAATGCGGTCATGAAGAGGCGGCCGCCGGGTTTCAGAAGCCTTCCGACCTCTCGCAGATAGACCAGGACTTCGTCCGGCGGCAGATGCGTCACGATCGATGTCATGATCACAAAATCGAAGTGACCGTCGGCATAGGGCAGCTTCAGCGCATTGCCGCTGATTTTTCCGCTCGGATTATAAAGCTCATGGGCAATATCGACACGCTGGAAGGCGAAATTCGGATAGACCGAGGTGATGAAACGGCGGCACCAGCCGATGCCGCCCTCGACCGGATCTATCCCGCTGTAGCGCCCCTTCTCGAAATCCAGATACTGGGTGAGCGGGACAGCCATGCGGCCGATGCCGCAGCCGATATCGAGAACGCGGCTTTCCGGACGCAGTCCCCCCAGCCGGATGAAGTGGCCGAGGAATTCGACGCCCACCGCCCTGAAGGAACCGTCGCCGACGAAGACACTGTCGGGATCAGGTTCGGGAAGGAAGCGGTTTCGAAGAATGCTCCCGAGCAGCGCCTCCACGCGCTCGTCGCGGGCGGGCAGTTCCGTGGCAGCTGTGTTTTCCTGGCGCAGCGCAGTCTCGCTCATGCGGCGGTCCTCGTTGCAGCGCCGATCCCGAAGAGAGCCGGCATCTCGTCGCGGCCGCCGAGATCGGTTTTCATCAATTCGGTGATGTCGTCGTTCCAGCGTTCGGTGTGCAGCCAGGAATTGTACTGGCTGGCGACCCCGCGCATATAGTCTTCGCTGCGGCGGATCGAGCGGCGCTCGAAATGATAGAGACACGCCGACGGCTCGTAGGCGATGTCATAGCCGCACCGGCGGATTTTCAGGCACAAATCGCTGTCCTCATAATCGCCGATCACATAATCCTCCGTGTATCCATCCACGAGCTCGTAGATCTCCCGGCGCGTCACCAGGCACGCACCGGTGATGCCGGGCACGCTGCGGGCAAGTTGAGCCGCCCCGTAGTCGCCGGGCATGCCCTTGTGGAAATGATGGTTGAGCCATATGCCGCGCTGGTCGCGAGCGAAGTAGAGGCCCGCGTGCTGGAGCGACCCGTCCTCGAAGATCAGCTTCGGGCCGATCGCGCCGAGGCTCCTCTGTTCCATGAGCGGCCGGATGAGCTTCTGCAGCCAGCCGGGTGCAGACGGAACGACGTCCGAGTTCAGCATGACGACGACCGAGCCGCGGGCAAAGCGCGCGCCGGCATTGCACGCCCGCGCGTAGCCGCTGTTGCGGTTCATCACAACAAGCTTCATCGGCAACCCGTGGAGGAGATGCAGTCCGCCAAGCAGATGCTCCGTCTCGTCCTGAATCTTCGGCGAATCCAGAACGTAGATGATCTCCGCATTGCTTGCGAGCCAGCGATCGGTCGCCATGCCGGAGAGCTGGAACCGCAGGAAGTCGAGAACACGGTAAAGCGGCACGACGATCGAGACCAACGGCGCCTTTTCGGGCAGGTCGTAATCCTTGGTGTAGTCGACCTTGGAAGCTCTTCCCAACCTCTGTTCCACGTCCTGCAGGGCGGGGGCAAGGATCGTCCGGAAAGCCTGGTCGATCGCGTGCTGCGGCGGGACGGCGCGCAGGATGCGGTTGCGCTGTGCCGAAGCGTCGAAGGGTTGCGGCTTCGGCACGAGCGGTTTCACAGCACCGGATGCCAGCCGCATCTGGAACCGCGGCTGGAGCAGGGCGCTCGGCGGATCGTTCGACGGCAGCCAGGCGACAAAGCCGGTCACGTCGGCTCGCGATTTTTCGTCCGCCCCGCGTGCCCAGGCGGCAAACTCGTACCAGTTGCCGTCGAGCGGTATCGCGGTGCCGTCCTCCTTGAGGTAGTCGATGCCGGCAAGAGTGGCTGTCGGATCATGGGTCCACCCCCCGGCAAGCAGACCGCCGGAAAGCGTCAATGCGAGGTCCACCTCCGCTGAAGGATGCATTGCAGACCTGCCGATCCGCCTTTCAGGGAGCGGCGACCGCAGCTGGAGGTCGACGGCTGTGGCAAGTCCACCCTCGGGTGTCGTCGAGAGCCAGCGGACGACGTATTCGCGCAGCTCCGGCGTATCGCCTCGTTCTGCCCACCAGGCCTGGAGGTTGGCGCAATGGGAGTTGCCGGAGGAGAGCTCGCGCACGGCAACGCCCCTTTTGCCGACAAGCACGAAAGACTGGGGGTATCGGGGAGAATCGACGATGAAATGGCAAGGACGAAGATTATGCTCGCGTTGGGCGCCGATCAGCGCCGGCGACGCCAGTGGCAGGATGGCGTTGGCCCCAAGGGCATAGATAGCGCTGATCTCGCCGAAGTCGGGGCTTATCGCTGTTTCGAGCAGGTATCGCCCCTGGTTGATCGGGCATGCAATCTTGGCGGGGGCCGGCCTCGATGTCAGCGCCTGAAGCGCATCCTCGATGAGGCCGATGAAGAACGGGTCCCTGGACAGACGGAACGCGCTTCGCCAAACAGTGAGCAGATTGTTCAGGAACTTGACGCAGCCCTCCGGCGTGAGTGCGGAAAACAGGTCCTCCACGTCGAGGGGCGGAAGTTCACCGACGGGCCGGAGCACGATCGTCTGAACGAAGTCGCTTTCGATGTAAATCTGTCCGCGGCGCGCTTCGTCACCCGGGCGCATGGCCCAAAGCACGCGCTGTCCACCCTCCGCAAGAGGAAGCATCGTGCTGACGAGCGGGACGGGTTGCTCCGGCATGACCAGCGTGTGTTTGGCTGCGGCCGGCAACCTGGCGCGAACGTCGGAGATCAATACAGCCACGTCGGAACCGAGCCGAAAGGCCTTCGCGTCCTCGAAAATGCCGCTGGCGCTCCGCGTACGGTCGTCAAACGTCACACGCCACTCCTCTGACTAATTCTTGGATGGTGCGCCCCACGGGAGGAGGGCAGGGCGCACCGTTCGAAGCCAATGCGGGATGATGAAAAGCCGCCTGCGGTTTTCCACCCGTGTCCCGCGTCTCAAACTATCAGTGGACAGTGAAATAGTTTTCGGGGTGGGCCTGAATGTCTTCGGCGTCGGCATTGACCAGGGTCAGCGTGTCGCCATGGCCGAGGTCGATGACGACATTGCCGCCGACCTGAGTGATACGCGAAGCGAGATCCTCGGGCGCGGTGACGTCGAGGCCGTTGATGCCCTTGGATATCTGCAGGACGTCTTCGCCGGGGGTAAAGTCGAGGATGACGTCGTTGCCGCCGCCGCCGTCGAAAACGAAGATATCGCTGCCCTGACCGCCGGCAAGAAGGTCGGACCCGGCACCGCCGTCGATGACGTCGTTGCCGGCGCCGCCGAGCAGCACGTCGTCGCCTCTGCCTCCGAGGAGGAAGTCGCTGCCGGCGCCCCCAAGGAGAATGTCGTTGCCGTTATCGCCGTAGATCAGGTCGTCACCCGATCCGCCGACCAGGATGTCATTGCCATTTTCGCCATAGAGAACGTCGGTGCCTTCGCCGCCGAACACGGTGTCGTTTCCGTTGCCGCCGAACAGCAAGTCGTCACCATCGTCGCCGAAGATGATGTCGTCCCCATTGCCTCCGTTGACGAAATCATCACCGCCATGGGCGCGAATGAAATCGTCAAAGCGGGAGCCAAAAAGGGCGTCGTCGTATGCGCCGCCTTCCAAAGTGGCCATCTGCTTCTCCTCTTCGTGGTTTGATGCATGCGTCATCGGCACGGAGCCGAGGATTGCGTGCCGGAGTGTGCACTGCAATAATTACGAACACAACACAGATGTGTAAAATAAAACGATGATAATTCGGAGGAAAGGCGGCGTCTTAAACATAACTCGACCATGTGCCAATATTGGCACAATATAATTTTAGGAGTAATTCTGACGAGAATGCGGACAAAGCACTTCAAAATTTAAAGTAATTTACGACGCCAGGAGATATCAAGCGTTAGACAGATCAGTCCTCCCGAAACGCCCGGTTGAAACTGTCGGAGACCGGGGCGACGAGGTAGTCGATTGCCGAACGCGATTTGTGCACGATCAGCACTTCCGCGGGCATGCCGGGATAGAGGCGGATGTCCGGGTTGGCGGCGAGCGATTCAGGCGCCACCTCTGCCCGTGCGACGAAATAGGCGACGTTGGACTTCTCATCCACCGATTGGTCCGCCGCGATATAGGTTACCTTGCCTTCCAGGGGCAGGTGCGAGCGCTGGTTATAGGCCGTCAGGCGGATTTGCGTACTGGAGCCGATCGTTATGCTGTCGATGTCACGTGTGCTGACATGCATCTCGACAAGCAGCGGTTCGTCCTCGGGAACGATGTCGAGAAGCGGCTGACCGGGGGTGACGGCACTGCCCGGCGTCCGCAGCTGAATGTTGGCGACGATACCGGCCTGGGGGGCGCGGATTTCCAGGCGGCGAAGCACGTCCTCGGCGGCGGTGATGCGCTGCTCGACTTCCGCAAGTTCGAGGCGCGCCGTGGTGATCTCTCCGGCGATCTCCGATTGGAAATCGGATTCGATCCCGATGAGCGCAAGCTCGGCCCCCGCCATCGCCTTTTCCGCCTGGGCCTTGTCGCCAGCGAGTTCGCCGCGGGTCGCGGCGAGCTCGCTGAGCCGTGCGTCGATTTCGATGAGTTTCGAGCGCTGGGCGAAGGCTTTTTCGACAAGGGTCGCGATAGCGGTCCGCTGCTCGTTCATCAGCTCGATCTGCCTGTCGGTCGCCTGAAGCTGGGCTGCGAGAGACTTCGCCTTCTCCGAATATTCCTCGATCGTCTTTCGCTGGATTGCCAGACGGCCCTCCTTGGCCTCGCTCCGCTTCTCGAAAAACGCGTTTTCCGCCGTTACCGCATCCGCGGCAGCCTCGCCCTTGGAGACAAGATCGGCCGGGAAGCTCACCGCCTGCAGTCCCGCCCGCTCGGCCCGCAGCCGCGCCAGTTTTGCGATCAGACCGACACGGCGGCTTTGCAGCGCCTCCAGGTCGGAGCGGGCGCGCGTATCCTCGAGCTTCATCAGCGGCTGGCCGGGCGCCACATGATCTCCCTCCTGAACCAGGATCCGGCCGAGCACGCCGCCCTCGAAATGGCTGACCGTCTTGCGCTTCGAATCGACGACGATCGTTCCGCTGGTGACCGAAGCACTGCTGAGCTCCGTCGAGAACGCCCAACCGAAGAAACCGCCGAAAGCGACGAGGATCGTCGTCAACCCGGCGATGACGAGGCGTCGGATCGGCGAATGCGTGTTGTCTTCCGAAAGGTCCGGCGCCGGCATTGGCGCGGAGAGACGAGCCGGCGCGGCCATCGGCAGGCGGCGTTCCGGGCTCTCAGCCTTCACGGGCGGCTGCAGGTCCAGGCGAACCGGCAGGATCTTTTCCTTGTTCATAAAGCGGTACCTTCGCGTCTTGTTTCGCCGGGCATCATGGTCGCCACGACATCCGTTCGCGGGCCGAACTGGCTGATGCGGCCGCCTTCCAGCACGAGCAGCTTATCGGCCACCTGCATGATGGCCGGCCGGTGGGCAATCAGAATGACGATGGCGCCGTCGCTGCGCGCCTCGTCGATCGCGCGGATGAGGGCGCGCTCGCCGAGGGCATCGAGATTGGCGTTGGGCTCGTCGAGGACGAGCAGGCGTGGCCGGCCGTAAAGGCAGCGCGCCAGCGCGATGCGCTGCCTTTGCCCGCCGGAAAGCGTCAGATGACCATCGCCCACCGGCGTATCATATCCGAGCGGCAGTCGTCCGATCATGTCGTGGACGTCGGCGAGCCGCGCCGCCTCGAGCACCTTGTAGGGATCGCTCTCCGCCATCCGGGCGATATTTTCACGGATGGTTCCTTCGAGAAGGGAAACCGATTGCGGCAGATAACCCGCGATCTGTCCGAAAGAGCTCCGTTCCCAGAGGTAGACGTTGTTGCCGTCGAGGAAGACGCCGCCGGCCGTGGGCTTCAGAATGCCGACCAGAAGCCGCGCCAGCGTGGACTTGCCCGCCGCGGAAGGGCCGACGATTCCAAGCACCTCGCCGGGTGAGAGCGAGAAGTTGATGCCCTTGATGATCGGCACGTCGATGCCCGGTACCGCGTAGACCAGCTTGTCGACGACGAGGTCGCCTTCGGAGCGCGGCGTCGGCATGGTCTGGCGAACGGCAAGGTCTTCCTTCAGTGCCGTTTCGACGCGACGCCAGCTTGCGACCGCCAACACCCATTGGCGCCAGTTCTCGATGACGGAATCGAACGGCAGCAGAAGGCGGCCCACGAGAATGGTGGTCGCCATCATTGCGCCCGGCGAGATCTCCTGCCTCATCACCAGCAGGGCACCCGTGCCCAGCGACGCCACCTGGATGGCGAAGCGCAGCGAACGGGTGATCGAGGCCATCGCCCTGCTTCTGATCCCACTGGCCTCCAGCACGCTGAGCGCGTGCAGTTGCGCGGCGCGCCATTTGTGGGCGAGCGCCGGCAACATTCCCATGGCTTCGATGGCCTCGGCGTGACGTAATGTCGCACCGATTTTCGACACTGCCTCAATATTAGCCTGGCTTGCCTCTTTCATGAGCTGGCGCGTCAGAAGGTCGTTGAGAAGGCCGCAACAGACGAGTACGACGACGGAGATCGCACCGATCAGCCCGAAGAGGGGGTGCAGCAGGAATAGAACGCCCAGAAAGATGGGCGACCAGGCGGCGTCGAGGGGGCGCTCACCGCCGAAGAGGTGAGGAAGCCGCGCAGCTCGGTAAGGTCGCGCAGGGACTGCGTCGCGCGCGCAAGTCCCTGATCGGCCGAGGCCTGGACGGCGGCGGTCAGGACCGGCAGGTTCAGCCAGCGGACCACGGCGCTGCCCATGGCCTGAAAGGTGAGGGCGCGAATGTAGTCGAGCACGCCCAGAACGATCAGCGCACCCAGGGCGAGAATCGTCAGCATGACGAGCGTATCCATGCTCTGGCTGTTCAACACCCTGTCATGCACCTGCATCATATAGAGGGGCATTGTGAGCTGGAGGAGGTTGATGCAGGCGCTGAGCAGGGCTGCATAAAGAAGCGTCACCACGAACACACGCCGGGCCCGCAGAACCAGGAGCTTCGGCGCGATTGTTCCGTTTTGCGCCGGTGTTGGCCGACTGGAGCCCTTGCTAATCAAACGATTTCGAACAGTATCACGCATGTGGCGATCTTCTAATTAGCGCATTCGCGGGTTTCATGGGGCGATCTGGTCCAGATTCACTCAAATCACAGTATTGTTGCGATAAGTGTGACACAATAAACATCGCCAGCTCAAGAGCACCCAATTTCGGGGCAGGGGTGCTGTGAAATTTACTTCAAGTTTTGAAGTAAATTCCGGAATTGGAAGTACGTTCCCAATGGAGAGAGGGATGAACCACAGGATACTCTATCCGTTCGCAGACTTTGGAGACACTGTTGCAATCCTTCCCGCGAATGAAACGCAGCGGAAAGGCCTCGATACCTCTGTAGACGATCGTGACGGAGATGATTCGCTCGTCACCTATTTCGAGCTGGCCCGGGTGATGGAGCGCGCAAGCCGCCGGTTTTCCGGCCTGTTGCGTGCGGAACTGACGAAACTCGGGGTCGAAGATATCGGTCCCGCGCAGGCGATGGTTCTTCTGGCCATAGGCGAGGCGGAACTCTCGGTGGGAGAGCTTCTGGACCGGGGCCACTATGTGGGTTCGAACATTTCCTATTATCTGAAGCAGCTTGCCGACGGCGACTACATCGACCGGATCGCATCGCAGCGTGACAAGCGTTCGGCCCGCATCCGGCTTTCAGAGAAAGGCAGGCAGCTTTGCACCGGCCTGCGACAGGCCGCCAAGGGCTACGAACGCGCCCTCAGCCATGGCGATCAGGACCGGCGGAATCTGGAGACCGCTTTCCAGACACTGCACCGCCTCGAACTCGTCTGGGGGAATGCCGCACGCTACGGCATCTGACGCTCCATCACTGCATGTTCCTCAAAGCGCAACCGAGCAAGGGCGGTAACATGCAGGAAACCCAAGTGTTGCAACGAGCTTTGCGCGTCCGTTCGGACGCGCGGCGCTGCAGGTGTGATCGATCACTGACAGGTGGCTTATGAAGATGCATGTAGCATTCGTACACCGCCGTGGGTTCGGCCAGTTCGCCGCCCTGGCAAGACATCTGGCTGAGGCGGGGAACGAGGTGACGCTCGTGACGGAGACCGTGGACCAGCGGATACCTTCCGTCCGGGTCGTACGGCATCGGGCGGAACCCGGTCCGCAACCGAATCCCCAGATAGCGCGCCATCTTGCCGTTCCCGACCATCATGTGCGGATCGGGCACAGGGTAGCGGAAACCTTCGAGGCGATGGGCCGCCTTGGACAGACCCCCGACATCGTTCTCGGCCATATAGGCTGGGGCAGCATGATGTTCGTGAAGGATGTCCTGCCGCGCGTGCCGGCACTCGGCTATTGCGAATTTTTCTATCGGTCGGATGGGGCGGATGTCGGCTTCGCGCCGGACGACCGCCCCGACCCGGAGACGCGAAAACGCTTGCGCCTCCGCAACATCGCGCAGCTGCTGTCGCTGGAGGCGATGGATGGCGGTATCAGCCCGACCAATTGGCAGAAGAGCCTCTATCCAGCCGACGCGCGGCAACGAATCGCCGTTTGCCATGAGGGGGTGGACACGCGCCGTTTCCGCCCCGACCCGGCGGCTTCGCTGAAGCTGCCGGACGGGCGCGTCCTCAAGGCCGGCGATCCCGTCGTCACTTTCGTGGCACGGGACCTCGAGCCCTACCGGGGCTTTCCCAAGGCGCTGGAGGCGGCGGCGAAGGTCGTCCGGCGGCATCCGGACGCGCTGTTCGTCTTCGTCGGCGGCGATGGGGTGAGTTACGGCGCGCCGCCCCCTGGCGGGGGATCGTGGAAGGAGCATCTGCTTGCGTCTCTGGATGTCCCGCGCGAAAGGCTCATCTTCCCCGGCGTCGTGCCGCATTCCGTGCTGCGTCAGCTCTTTCAGATATCCGCGGCGCATCTCTACCTCACCTATCCATTCGTGCTTTCCTGGTCGGTGCTGGAGGCAATGGCCTGCGGCGCTCTTGTCATCGGCTCCGATACCGCGCCGGTTCAGGAAGTCATCCGCTCCGGCCGCAACGGTCTTCTCGTTCCGTTCTTCGATACGGATGCGCTCGCCGAGACGATCGTCGGGGCATTGAACCGCCCGGACAACTTTCGCGAACTGCGCGGCGCCGCGCGCAGAACGGTCGAGCAGAGGTTCCGGTTGGACGACTGCCTCGCACGTCAGTTGACGCTGATCGGCAACCTCACCGGTCGAAATGCTGCGCAAGCGAAAGAAACGCAGTTTGTCTGAATATTGCTTCAATTTTTGAAGTATAAATACCGGGTAAAACCCCAAGAATCTATTGTTGTGCACTGCGGAATCCACGGATATGGTTCGCTCCGTGAGGTTCTGGGGGCAAGAATATTTCCAGGCCATCAATTTCATCTTCTGGATAAATCGATTTATTCTGGGGTCGCTGCGTGCAAGAGTTGATGTCTTCTAACGTGAGGCAGTCGCCGGCGAAGCGAAGGCTCGTTGTGGCGTCCGGTCTGGACCGGGAAAATTTCGAAGGGAGCGACATCGAGCATCTGGTGCATTTTCTCGATCCGGATGCAGCTTCGCGATCCCCCCTGCAGAACGCCTTTCCTCTGATCGCGCTTGCCTTCTCGGATGAGGGTGAGGCCGATCTGCGGGAGGCGCTTGCGTCGATCAATGCTCTTGGCACCATTCCCGAAATACCGCTCCAGCGGATCGACGTGGGCGGTAAGGCGGAGAGCCTTGCGCTCGTGCAGTCGCTGGTGGAGGGTGGAGTGGGCCGGCTCTCCCGCTTCACGTCGTCGGTAACCGCCGAGCTCGCCATTCTCCGGCGTGAGCGGGAAACGCTGCTCGAAAATTACCGCGCGCTGGAGGATGCCTTTCAGGCCCGCAACTGGGAGCCGGTCGCGGAGATATTCGCCCATGATCCTTATGCCGACCCGAAGGACGAGGGCATCGGGCAGCTCCTTGCGACCGGATGTGTCGAGCAGCTTCTTCCGGTCTCCAGTCTTGGCGTGGCGGGGATCGCGCTGCACCTTCATTCCGTGCCCAGGGACGGCGGCGAGCTGGTCGTCATGCTGGGCTATGTCGAGAACGGCGAGGGCGTGGCCGAATGGACCGTCCCCTATGCGCAGCTCGCGGCAAACTGGAATTTCCTCGCCCTGCCACGCGCTTGCGGCGGCGCAGCGAGAACGCTGCGGCTCAGAATCTCCACGACCGGCACGGAGACTGTAGGGCTTTCACTCGGCTATCCAATCGCGAGCGAGCGGTACACGGCCAGATCGGAAACCCCGCATCCTGATCTCGATCTCCGGCCCCTGGCGTTCCGCGTCTTTACGGGACTGCCCGGCGTCAAACCGACGCGCATGCCGAACATGATCGCTCCCACCGCCTTGCTCGAGGGCCATTTCATCGAGGACTATCGCGTGGCGGTCGAATTGCTGAGCCAGATCGTCGACGTATCGGTCACGCCGGTCGTTCCCGAGTTCCAGACCGTCCGCTTCCTCGAACACGAGAATGCGGTCGTTTGCCACCCGCTGCCGAGCGGAATCTCCGCCGGCACGATCGGCCGCGCCGTGGAACCCGGCACCATCTCCTTCTCCGCAAGCGCGATCATCGATCACCCGAAGGGCGCACCCGCGGCCGTGAGCTTCCTGCTCGCTCCGGCGAACTCCAATGCGCGCTCGGAAGTGGCGGAGCTCGCACGCAAGGGGGCTGCCAAGCCGTCGGCTTTCTTCAGCGGCTGGCGCGAGGTCACCGCCGAGCAGGCGGTCAACGTGAACTTTCAATTGGACAAGCCCGTGCGTGAGCCGATGGACCTCATGATCCTCAGCCGAGCGGTGACGGATACGGTGGATTTCTCCTGGCTCAAGGTCTCCGGCTTCCGATTGGTAAAGCAGTCCGCAGGGGCGTCCAATGTCCGGAAATAAGGAAAACTCGGACCTGATCGTGGTGGCAATGCCGCTTTATGGCCATGCGGCCCTCGTCCTGGAGGCGATCGAGTCCGTGCTTGCTTCGAAGCTTGCCGGGTGCAGGGTGGCAGTCGTGGTGTCCGTCGATGGTGATCCGCGGCAGGAGACATTCGATCAATTGCTGCTCTATGCGGCGGCCCATCCTGCGGTTCATGTGCTTTTTGGGGCCAATGCCGGGCCGGGCGGGGCGCGCAATCGCGCGATCGACTACGTGCTCGCGAATTTGCCGGAAGCCGAGGCGGTCTATTTTCTCGACGCCGACAATCGCGTCTTGCCCGGGACCATCGAGACTCTCTACCGGCAACTGCGCGCCAGCGGCTGCGGCTGGATCTATACCAATATCGACACGTTCTCGGTGAGTTGGCGCGCTCATTACGGCAATCGCTACTCGCGGCTCCTGCACTGCGTCACGGACAATATTTGCGACACCGGCTCGATGATCTCGATCGACGTGTTCCGGGCGGGGGTCCGCTTCGACGACGACAGGCAAAACGGTTTCGAGGATTGGGAATTCTGGCTGTCCTGCATCGAGCAGGGCTTCGTGGGGCGCCGTGCCACGACACGACCTTCGAATACCGGCTGAGGGCGGAAAGCCGCTTCAAGGAGGCGAATCGCGATCGCGCCGCCTCGGTGAGCTTCCTCAGAAAGCGTCACCGTGCGCTGTTCCAGCGGCCAATGCTGGTCGATTTCGAGCACGAGGAATGCCCGCGCTATCTTTTCGCACGGACGGAAGATGCTGCCATTTCGTTCTTCACGGATCCGACCAAAACGGCCAAGCGGCTTCGTCTCGACGATATCATTCCAGCCTTCTGGGCGAGCATCGGCGAGCCGGACAACGTTCACTTCCCGCCCTTCCTGATCGCCGGAAGCGGCGCCACGCTTGACCTGCTGCTGCGCTCACGGATGCTGCCGAACGTGCTCTCGCACCTGGAGCGCCTGAGCGAGAAGGCGAACGTGGTCTTCGTCCAGCTTGGCAACGATGCGGCGCAGCGCAAGATCGAGCCGGTCTTCCTGGAGGCGGGCGCCCAGCACAACGCGCCGGCCGACCTCATCTTCCTGTCCACTTCGCTCGTGCGCGACGTCATTCACAACAAGGCGCTGGACTGGTTTGCCTCCATCGGCAACCAGCAGGTATGGCCGACATCGGCAATTCTGAAAGTCCGCTTCCCTTTCCCGAGAAGCCTGCCCCGACGCTCGCTCATCACGCCCCAGCAGGTGATGATCAACTGCGTCAACGCCATCGCGACCAGTCCGCTGCGGCGGACCGCCGGCAAACGCTGGACCTGGCGTCCGGCACGGCTCGTTCCCTATTCCGACCTCCACAAGGCGCTTCGCCACGAGATCGGTGGCTCGCCGGTGTTGCCGCTCGGTCATAGCGAGGGGGGCAGGAAGACCGCAGCCCTGCTTGTTCCGAATGCATCCTTCGGCGGCGCCGAAAAGGTCGTATATGCGGCCTCGCGCGAGCTGAAGGCCGCCGGCTACGAGACCCATCTCTTCGTGCTCGGCACATCCAGGATGGATGTGATCGACGAGTTCGATCAGAGCTTCGACTATATTCACTTCTGGGACCAGGGCATTCCCGCCTGGGGTGGCTCCGGCTCTTTCCTGGGGCAGGACTTCATCGCCGAGGGCCACGACGTCGATTGGGCCGCGCTCAAGGGTCAGCTTTCCGGCTTCGACCTCGTGATCAACAATCACGTCATGGCGGTGCATCCGCTTATCGCACGGTTGCGCTCTGAGGGCACGCGCACGGCCTGCTACCTTCACGTGGTCGACAATACCGGCTTCAAAAGGCCCGCCGGCCAGCCCTTCGCGGCGATAGCCCACGAGCATTGCTACGATGCCTTCCTGACCTGCTCGGAGCAACTCAAGATCTATCTGCACAGCTTCGGCGTTCCCTATGAAAAGATCTTCGCCGTCCCCAACGGCGCGAGCTTCTCCGTGCCGCCCAAGGTGCTCGCGGAGGTGCTGTCGGTCAGGCGCATCGAACGCAAGGACGATCGGCTTCGGGTCCTCTATATGGGCCGGCTCGATCAGCAGAAGGGGATCGACCGTCTCGCTGCGGCGTTCGCCGAATTGCGGGCTTCGCGCGTGCCTTTCGATGCCCGGGCGATCGGCGGGGAAATCCTCGCGGATGCCACCTTGTCGTGGACGGATCGCCTGAGGGACCTCGGCGTCGAGGTGCGCCCGCCGGTCTTCGCAACCAAGGATCTGATCAAGGCACTCGGTTGGGCGGATGTCCTTCTGATGCCGTCGCGCTGGGAGGGCGCTCCCTTGATGATCGCCGAGGCGCAGCAGCTCGGCTGCGTGCCGATCGCGACGTCGGTCGGTGCCGTCGACGAACTCATAACCGACGGCGAGGACGGCATCCTCATCGAGGCCGCCGCCGATCCGCAGGTGGTCCGGGACATGGCAAAGGCCATCGAGGAGGTGGCCCACAACCGTCAGATGCTCGCCCCCTCATGGAGGGGTGCCTGAGAACGGCGGCACGCCGCTCATGGACGTCCTCTTTCTCCGAGTTCCTCGGCTGGTGCGACCGTTCCGTGAACAATTCGTCGCTTTCGCGCGCAACGGTCATCCGTGGGCGCGAAGCATCCAATCCCGGAGTTGCGGCCGTGGGCTGAGGCCCCGCCGGTTTCAAGAAGAAGGGTCGATTGCATGCGTCCACGGATCCTCGTGACGGGAATTCCTGGTCATTACACGCGCCTCGCCAACGGCGCCCAGGGATTGTCCGTCTCCTATTCGGAGCGACAGAAACAGCCCGAGACGAAGGAGGAGTTTCTCCAGGAGCTTCGCAATATCAGCAATACGGGAAATTACCTGATCGGCGAGGGGGCGCTGCGCGCGATTGCCCCGCATGCGAAGCAGGTCCCGTTCTGGCACCTTTATAATTGCAGCCAGAACGGCGTCGGACTCGACGAGTTCAACGCCAATTTCGACATCTGCGTCTTCACCTGCGCGAACCTTCTGCGCAAGGGCCTGTCTGCGGATGCCGAAGCGGAAGTGCTTGGCAAGCTCAAGATGCCGATCGTCATGCTCGGTATCGGCCTGCAGAACCGCCGAGACCTTGAAAACAGCCTGCCGGAAGGTACGAAGCGGCTTCTGGACGTTCTCAAGGAGCGTGAGCACTATTTCCTGACGCGCGGGTTCGAAACCGCCGGTTTCCTGAAGGACCAGGGCTTCTCCTATGTGCAGCCGACGGGCTGCCCTTCCATCTATCTGATGCCGCACAATATGCGCGCCTCGCTGAAGAAGCTACCCAATGTACCGGTCGGCAAGGCGCGGACCATCTTCTCCGGCTATCTGGGTGCCAACCACGATTGCATCGTCGACGCCGCGGCGCTGGCGCCCGAGGGTTCGCGGCCCCAATACGTCATCCAGGACGAGTTCCTCCATTTCGACATGAACGTCGAAGCGAACGGCGACGGCCGGGTCTACGACTCCGCCTCCGGCACGATGCTCGGGGAACTGAGCTATCCGGGCACTGAAAGACTGAAAACGCCCTTCGACGTGCGGACCTTCTTCGATACGAACCAGTGGCGTGCCTGGGCGTCTTCCATGGATTTCAATTTCGGCCGGCGTTTTCACGGCTCGATCATCGCGATGCAGGCGGCCGTGCCGAGCCTGATGGTGGCGGTGGACGACCGGATGCGCGAAATGCTCGGCTACACGGGCCTGCCGGCGATCGACGCAGTCGAGGTCGACAAGGCGGAAAACCGGGCCGAATTCGTCGCCGACCACCTGGCCGGGCTCAATGCTTCCGAACTGGTCGACAGATATTCCGATCGCGAGCGCACGTTCCGCTCGGCTCTCCGGGAGATCGGGATCGGGCAATAAATCTACGCGAGCGTTTGCAGGCTCTAATCTCAGGTGTAATCGATGCGTATCTTGCTTACGGGAATCCCGTCCTATCTGCAGCGAACCGTCTCGGGCGTGTCCGGCGCGGAGGTTCGGCACAGACCCTATTTCGACGAGGTCAGAACCAAGAAGGAACTGATCGATCAGGTCAAGAAGATCGCCAATACCGGCAACTATCTGATCGGCGAGGGCGCAGCCCATGCCCTGCGCGGGCATGACGTCACCTATTTGCCCTTCTGGCATCTCGTCAACAACAGGAATTCCGACGAGGCTTATGAAAGCCTCAACGAGGAATTCGACATCTGCGTCTTCGCTTCGGCCAACCTCCTGCGCCCGGGCTACTCGGCGGATCTCGAAGCGGAAGTGTTCGAGAAACTGAAGATGCCGGTGGTGATCATGGGGATCGGTATCCAGCGGCGGGAAGGGCTCAAGGAAAACCTGCCTGCCGGCACGCTCAAGTTCCTGGAAGTGCTGAGGAACAAAGAGAGCTTCTTCCTCACGCGCGGTTATTTCACGGCCGAGTTCCTGAGAGAGCAGGGGATGAAGTTCGTCAAGCCGACGGGTTGCCCCTCGCTCTTCTTCGCGCCGGCCGAGATGAAGCGTTCGCTCGCCGCGCTCGCCAATCCGGATCTCGCTTCCTCCCAGAAGATCGCCTTCGGAGGCTATCTCGGAAGCGTGGCCGATACGATCGTCGATGCCCACGCGCTGCTGAAACCGGAGAGCGTCGCGAGCTACGTCGTCCAGGACGAGGTGGTCGCCTACAATCTCTCCCTTCCCGTGGACGACGACTTGCCCGTCTACGACCGAGCAAGCGGGCGCATCACCGGCCAGACCGCCTATAAGCATTCGGAGAAATGGCAGCGCAAACACGAGCTTCTGGTGTTCTTCGACACCAATCAATGGCGAAGCTGGGTCTCCGCGCGCGATCTCTGCTTCGGGCGCCGTTTTCACGGCTGCATCATCGGCATGCAGGCGGGCGTACCGTCGCTCATGATCGCGGTCGACGATCGCATGCGGGAAATGCTGGAATTCATCGGCTTCCCCTACATGGAGGCGGCAGTCTGGAACCGGGAGCCGGACAGGAAGGCCTATCTTGCCAGCTTCCTTTCCAAGATCGATTCGCAGGCTGTCATCGACCGGTACTCGGCCTGTGAGACCAACTTCCGCAATGCTCTGGCGCATGTCGGGCTCTAGAGCAATTCCGGGGATAGTGCGCAGCGGTTTGCGGCCCGGAACTTCGGCGAAGCGAGGAGCAGCAGCATTGCTCCTCGGCGCTTTGTTGACGCTTTCCGCACCCGCGCATGCCGATGAAGCTTCGGCGGCTCGCATTGGCGTCAATCGGATGAATCTCGCCTGGCTGCCCCGGGGCGACCAGGCGAGAATACTGACGGACATCGCCGCCAGCGGCGCGACGGATGTCCGGCTTTCGCTTTCGCGTCCGGTGGACAAGAGCATAGAGGCGCTGGCAATCGCCCACCGCCTGGGTCTGCGCATCCTTCTCGAGATTCAGCTGGGAAACAAAAGCTACTATCCCCAGAGCCTCAGACCGAGAACGGGCCATCGCCGTATCTGGGACGTCTATCGACTGTCGGATTTGGATCTTGTTCGGTATCGCAGGGAGTTGCGGCAAGCGCTTCAACGCATCGATGCCCTCGGCGTGCGTCTTGTGGCGATCGAGCCGGGAAATGAAATCAACTATGCCGGCTACAACGGCGATCTTGCCGTCTATCGAGAGCCGGGCGTCCGGTCACCGCGCAGCATCGCCGAGCTACGGGAGCGGACAAGGTTTGAACGCGGCCTCGACAACTACGTCAAGGCGCTGGAGATCAGCCGATCGGAGCTGCGCAAAACCGTACATAGCCGCGACGCAGCCGTCATTTCCGCCGGTCTCTCGGATATGAGCGCCGCAGAAGCCGACAGGCGCGGGATGGAAAGGCTCGATCCCGGCGAATTCGTCGCGCTCCTTCGTCAACGCGGCATCGACAGTCTGGTCGATGCCTATGGCATCCACATCTACCCCGGAAGGAAAGCCGCGCCAGCGATTGCAGCGCGGGTCAGAAGCATTCTCGATTTCTGCCGGACCGCGGGAACCGGCAAGTCCTGCTGGGTCACGGAATGGGGGATCGCAAACAAGGCACGCTCCTGCCCGGTGGACGATCGATCGCGAGGGGAGGCGATCCAGGTCATGCGCGCGACCTTCGGCGAACTGATCGAGGCAGGCCGGCTGACGGCTGCCTACTATTACGACTGGGACACCGAGCCTTCCTATAGCCTCTGGCGCTGCGGCAAGCTCAGTCCCGTCGGCCCCGCGGCGATCGGACCGGGCGACGGCGCAGGAGCGCAAGCAAGATGATGGCCTCGACCGGAGTGGGCGCATGAAGGGCATCATCCTTGCGGGCGGCCGGGGAACCAGGCTGTACCCGGTGACGATCTCGGTTTCGAAGCAACTGCTCCCTGTCCATGACAAGCCGATGATCTATTACCCGCTCGGCATGCTGATGCTGGCCGGTATTCGCGAGATACTGGTGATCACCATGCCCAGGGACCGGCCGCTGTTCGAGGAGCTGCTGGGGGACGGCAGCCAGTTCGGCCTCGCGATCTCCTATGCCGAGCAGCCGGAGCCGAACGGACTCGCCGAAGCCTTCGTCATCGGCCGGGATTTCATCGGCAACAGCTCCGTGGCGCTTATCCTCGGAGACAATATTTTCTACGGTGCCGGCCTGCCCGAGCTTTGCGGCGATGCCGCGGCCCGGTCGAGCGGTGCCACGATCTTCGCCTATCGTGTGGATGATCCCGAGCGCTACGGCGTCGTCAGTTTCGACGGAGAGACCGGACGGGCCGTGACGATCGAGGAGAAACCGGAGCGGGCGAAATCCAGCTGGGCGGTGACCGGCCTTTATTTCTATGAAAACAGCGTGCTTGACATCGCTTCTTCAATCAAACCTTCAGCGCGGGGCGAACTGGAAATCACCGATGTGAACCGGGCCTACCTGGAGCGCGGCGACCTTCACGTCTGCCGCCTCGGGCGAGGCTATGCCTGGCTCGATACGGGCACGCACGACAGCCTGCACGATGCCGCTTCCTTCGTACGCACGATCGAGCACCGGCAGGGCGTCAAGATCATGTGCCCGGAAGAAATCGCCTTCGAGCTCGGCTACGTTTCGGCGGATCAGGTGCTCGAGCGTGCCGCCCTGCTCGGTAAAAGCGACTATGCGATCTATCTCCGGCGACGGGTCAGGGAGCTCTCGGATGCTTGAGGTAAGGCCCCTTGGCCTCGACGGGGTCCTGGAGATCGTCCCGCACAGGCTCGGCGACGAGCGGGGCTTCTTTTCGGAGACCTACAATGCGGAGACCCTCGCCGCCAACGGCGTCGCGGAGACCTTCGTACAGGACAACCATTCCTATTCCGCAGCTGCGGGCACGCTGCGCGGCCTGCACTATCAGCTCCCGCCCAAGGCGCAGGCAAAGCTCGTTCGGGTCGTTCGAGGCAGGGTGTTCGATGTCGTGGTCGACATTCGCAAAGGTTCGCCGACCTTCGCGAAATGGGTCGGTCTCGAACTCTCGGCCGAAAAATGGAACCAGATTCTGGTGCCTGTCGGCTTCGCCCACGGCCTCGTCACGCTCGAGCCGGAAACGGAAGTCCTCTACAAGGTGAGCGAGCATTACAGCGCTGAGCATGAGCGGTCGATCCGATACGACGATCCCGAGATCGGCATAGGCTGGCCTGCCGCTACCGACCATCTGCAACTGTCCGCGAAGGACAGGAACGCACCATTGCTCCACGAATCCATTGTTTTCGAGTTCACCGCATGAGGGGAGAAACCATGCGAGTTTTGGTAACGGGTGGCGCGGGTTTCATTGGATCGGCGGTTTGCCGGCATCTGATCCGAAGCGGGGCCGAGCGCGTCGTCAATGTCGATAAGCTGACCTATGCCGGCAGCCTTGCATCGCTACGGGCGGTGGAAAGCGATCCGCACTATGCCTTCTACCGGGCCGATATCCGCGACGAACAGGTTCTGCTGCAGATCATGCGCCGGGAGCGGATCGATGCGATCATGCATCTTGCTGCCGAGAGCCATGTCGACCGCTCGATCGAGAGCCCCGACCCGTTTATGGAGACGAATGTCCTCGGCACGGTGCGATTGCTCAACGCCGCACTGGCCTACTGGTCGGGCCTCGGTACCGAGGAGCGAGAGCGCTTCCGGTTTCATCATGTCTCGACCGACGAAGTCTTCGGCGACCTTCCGTTCAACCGCGGGATTTTTTCCGAGGAGACGCGCTACGCACCTTCGTCCCCCTACGCGGCCTCGAAAGCGGCAGCTGATCATTTCGCACGTGCGTGGCACCACACCTACGGCCTTCCGGTGGTCGTTTCGAACTGCTCCAACAATTACGGCCCGTTCCATTTTCCCGAGAAGCTGATCCCCTGACGATCATCAACGCCATCGAGGAGAAGCCGTTGCCGCTCTACGGCTCGGGAGCGAATGTGCGGGATTGGCTCCATGTCGACGATCATGCGACTGCGCTGGAACTGGTCATAAGCCGGGGCAGGCCAGGGGAGAGCTACAATATCGGCGCCCGTGCCGAGCGCAACAATCTGTCGGTCATGGAATGCATCTGCGATCTGCTCGACGCCCGGTCGCCGCGAAAGGGCGGTCATAGCTATCGGGACCTCATCACCCTTGTTCCGGACCGGCCCGGTCACGACCGGCGCTATGCGATCGATCCCTCGAAGGCCGAGCGTGAGCTTGGCTGGAGGCCGAAGCGGAGCTTCGAGGGCGGACTGAGCGAGACTGTCGACTGGTTCCTCGCAAACAGGTGGTGGTGGGAGCCGATCCGGCGCGAGCGCTATTCCGGCGCCCGCATCGGCGAGCAGCATCGGAGCGTTGCGTGAGAATTGCCGTGACCGGCTGCGAGGGGCAGTTGGCCCTCAGCCTGGTGGAACGGTCTAGTCGTTGGCCGGGCGTGGAAGTCGTCACGATCGGGCGGCCGCATCTCGATCTCACGGAGCCGGCAACGATCCTGCCGGCGATCGAGCGGTGCCGGCCGGACCTCGTCGTCTCCGCAGCAGCCTATACGGCCGTCGACCAGGCCGAAAGCGAGCCGGAGGCGGCGTTCGCGACCAACGCGTTCGGGGCCGGCGCGGTCGCTGAGGCGGCCGCATGCCTCGAAGTGCCGATCATCCATATCTCGACGGACTATGTCTTCGACGGGAGCAAACAGGGGAGCTATGCAGAGGGCGACACACCGGCTCCGCTCAGCGTCTACGGCGCATCCAAGCTTGCCGGAGAAACCGCAGTTGCCGAGGCAACGCCCCGCCATCTCATCCTTCGCACGGGCTGGGTCTACAGCTCCTTCGGGAAGAACTTCGTCAAGACCATCCTGCGGCTCGCAGAGGAGCGCGAGGATATCGCGGTCGTCGCGGATCAACGCGGAAATCCGTCATCGGCGATCGACCTTGCGGATGCCATCCTCGATATTTCGGCGCGGCTGACGAAATCCGATCAGGACGCCGCCTTCGGCCTCTATCACCTCGCTGGCACGGGCGTCGTAAACCGCGCCGATTTCGCGCGGCATGCTCTTTCGGCGAGCCGTACCGAAGGCGGTCCCTGGGCGCATGTTCGGGACATCGCGACAGGGGCCTTTCCGACACCTGCAAGCCGCCCTCCCAACTCCTCGCTGTCAAGCGCCAAATTCACCGCGGCCTTCGGCCGGGCCATGCCAGCCTGGCAGGATTCGGTGGAGCGAACCGTAAGGCGGCTTGTCGGGAGCATTTCGAGTGAAGCCCGTTAGGGCGGAGCGCGGACGGAAAGCCGCACGCACTTCCAGACCGAAACGATTTACTGCCGGGCTGCCGCCTGTTGGGCGTCGGCACGCGCGGGCGGATCGGGCGCGGCCCATTCCGCCGCCGCGATGGCGGAACCGAGCAGGAGGGCGGGCAGAGCGAGTGCTGCGAAAAACCGGAGCACGTGACGGCGACGCATGCGCTTCTTATCCCGATCGTAAACCATCGTCCGCCCCGCTTTGGATAGATTGGAAACAGTCCTCGCACGATAGAAGCAGAGAAGCCCCGCAAGGTCGAGTTCCCTGGGTAACACAACTTTGTGTCTGTAACGTCACGTCCGACGTCCGGTCTCCCGGAAAGCACGATCGCGGCCGGCTCGATGAACCAAATGCGTTCTCATGAGTTCCATCTTCGATACAATTGAACCAGGAGGATTACTCATGGACTGGAATCGTGTTGAAGGTAACTGGAAGCAGGTCAAAGGCAAGGTCAAGGAGCAGTGGGGCAAGCTCACCGACGACGATCTGGACCAGATCTCCGGCAGCCGCGAGCAGCTCGAAGGAAAGATCCAGGAGCGTTACGGAATCGAGAAGGACCGCGTAAGGCGCGACATAGACGATTGGTACGGCCGCCAGACGTGGAATTGGTGATCAGCAAACGCCGGTCGAGACCCGCCTTGACGGGTCTCGATTCATGCCTAACGATTGTTCCCCTTGATGAAGGCGAAGATATTTGCCCGACAAACCACGGATAGTCGATCTTGGCTTCCGCCGCCGGAGGTACGCGCCTATGCTCGCGATGGGAGTTCCGAAGCCGGCAGATCGGCACTAACCTGCGTTTCGCTCAGGAGGCTCAGCCATGACCACCGACAATGAACGGGACAAGCGCATCCGCGCACGCGCCTATGAGCTGTGGGAAAATGACGGAAGACGTCACGGAGACCATGAGCGGTACTGGCACGAAGCCGCTCGGGAGATCGATGCGGAGGCTCAGTCGGATCTTGCCTCGGACCTGCAGCCCGGTGGAATGCAGCCCGACCGCGGACCGGCCGGGGGCGTCGGGAGCATCGGAAATGAAGGCCCCGATAAGGCCAAGGCTCCGCCCCGCGGCGCCGGCCCGCGGCGGGGCACGGCGAAGAAACTATAAAGAAGGCGTCGGTGCAGCTGGGGAAGGCCACGGGCCCCTGAGGCTGTCTGTCCCCGACGGCCCTGCAACGGCGGCGCCTGCGGCATAGCCAATCAGATCGAGTTCAGCTCTCCTTCGTAATTCTTGTCCAGGCCTCGGCTCGTCGACCGTGCCATCACGCTCGATCTGCCGTGGCGTCTGACCCGGAGCGGAACAACGGGAACCGGGGTTGGTTACCAGTGATCGCACCCGCCAATGGGTCATGTCACCGCAAGCCGGATTGAACAAAAGCCTGTCGGTTTTGTTTGACCTTTGCAGAATGAAAGGAGATCGCAATGAAAGTGCCCCGTAAGGATAAGGCGCTCTCGCGCGACGAGGACTATCGCGACTATGAGGAGCGCGATCTTCGCGAAGGATGGCCCTACGCGGATGGTAGCGGCAGTACATCGATCAGCCCCGAAAACAGAAGCTATGGCGCTACCGGCGCGAATTTCGATGAGGACCGCGGAAAGGGCTTCATCGTGGATGAGGCCGGCGCAGACGGTCTTGAGGAAAATTCCCCGGACAATGGTCGTCCTCTGCCGCCTGACCGCATCGACAGCGACGAACTGGAAGCGGTGATCACGGATCTGCTTAGCCAAAGCGGTGAAGCCGAGCCCAACAGCATCGACGTGCGCGCCGACAAGGGCATCGTAACCCTGGAGGGTGCTGTCGAAACCTTGGCGATGGCGCGCCGGCTCGTGGCAGCGGTGGAGGCCGTGCCCGGGGTGCTGGAGGTTCGCAACAATCTTCAAACCCTTGGCGTCGATTCCCACATGCCTGACGACGGCTAGCGACGACGCCTTTGCGGTAGCGCCGCCGCCGCCGGGACATCGATGGAGGGTCCAATGTCAGTGTTCGAGGTATTGGCCGAGCAGGAAGTGGCCGAAGAGCTCGGCGTCGCCGTGGTCATGTTGACCCGCGAGGATGGCCGTGGTCTCCCCGCAAAGGGATAATGCTCACGCACGAACTCGTCGACGACGCGTTCGAAGGTGACCGGGGACGGGCGGCCGAAGCAGCAAGATCCGGCGTGATCGACCATGAGGCGATGCGCCGGATCAACAGTCCGGACAGGCTGGTTTATTACCCGCGAGACGCAGCCGATCCTGTGGCATGGACGCTTGCCGCGTTCAGCCGCGACGATTTGGGACTGTTCGAAGGACCGGTCCGTTCCGGTGGGGCCGGGGCGGGCGGCATCCAGGCTTAGAGTGCTTCAACGCAAAGTGTGTAGCGTCTTCCCGTCCGGAAGTGCGCACACACTTTCCTCATCCCGCTCCTACTCTGCACAGGCGGGGTTGCCAGGGAACAATCCTGTCAATCCGCGGTTGGCTACTCGAAGGGACGTTCGAATGGAGAACATCCGATGAAGGGTATCCTTATCAAGAGTGCGCTCGCTTTGAGCCTCGGGGTTGCGTCCACCCCGGTCTTTGCACAGACGGAACAGCCGGCACAGGGGCAATCCACCGATTGCCCGGCCGGGACGGAATGTCCGCAGGGCGGCGCGCAACAGGATCAGCAGCCTGATGCTCAAGGGGGTGCGACACAGCAGGACGGGCAGACGGGCCAGGACCAGCAACAGCCGGCAGATCAGAAACAGCCCGCCGATCAGCAGCAACCGGCCGACCAGGGCCAGCAGCAGGATCAGCAAGATCAACAGAAGCAGCCTGACCAGCAGCAGCAGGACCAGCAGGGGGAAACAGGCACGCAGCAGGATCAAGGCGGCTCGCAAAGCGGGGAGACGGGGACCGACACGCAGACCAAGCAGCAGGACTCCGAGCAGCAGCCCGCGCAGGGCGAAACCAAGGAACCCGCTCAAGGCCAGTCCCAGTCGACCGAGCAGGGTCAGTCCTCCGGCTCTTCCGGAGATGTCGACGTGACGGTAGAGCAGAAAACCGAAATCACGCAGATCATCAAGGAAGAGAACGTCGAGCCGATCGACGTCGACTTCGACGTATCCGTCGGAGTGGCAGTACCGGAAACTGTCAAGGTCAAGCTGAAGCCGCTTCCGACCCGCATCGTGAAGATCGTGCCGAGATATGAAGGTTATCTGTTCTTCATCCTCGCCGACGGTCGGATCGTCATCGTCGAACCTTCGTCGCTGGAGATCGTGGTGATCCTCGCCTGACAGCTTGCCTGATGAAGCTGCCCGTCTGATTCTTCAGGCGGGCCATTCTCGTCGTCCACGGTCGTGCGCCGTGGGGTTTCGATCCTTTCCGGCGCCTCAAACCTCGGGGTTCGAATTGTGCCGGCGCCAGATATCCAGGAGCAGCAGCGTTACCGTGAAGGCTACCGGGCCGATCACCAGCCCAGCCGACCCGAATACGATTATGCCTCCGATCATGCTCATGAAGGCCGTCAGCGTGTGGAGCTTCAGGCGATCTCCCACGAAGATGGGGTAGAGAAGATTGTCGATGGTCGCGACCACTCCGGCGCCCCAGGCGACGAGTATAAGCGCCTTTCCCCACTCGCCGCCCAGGGCCAGCGACAGCGCGGCCGGAAGCCAGACGATGAAGGCGCCGAGCACCGGCACGATGGCGAGCAAGCCCATGGCGAGGCCCCAGACTACGGGCGCCGGCAGACCGAGCAACCAGAACATCAGGCCGCCCATCGCGCCCTGTACGGCAGCAACGGCCACCGTGCCGAAGACGACGGCCTGCACCGTTTCGTTTACCCGCGTGAACAGCCGGTTCATCTCCTGCGAGCTGAGAGGGGAATATTCCTTCAGCGCGCCCAGTGCCTGCTGGCCGTCACGCAGGAAATAGAACAGAAAATAAAATGTCAGGATGGCGTCGACGATCTGGGCAACCGACCCACGCACGAACGAGGCGCTGAAGTTGGTAAGCCAACTGGTCGCGCTGCCTGCGATCCCGGCCAGATCGAGCTGCGTTTCGACCCAGACGACGACCGGTGCAAGGCGCGGATGGTTGGCGAGCGCATCGCTCCATTTACCCGACCTCACCGCTTCCTCGACGATCTGTGCCCCCTTGGCAGCCTCGTTTACCAACCGTTCCGCCATGAAGGTGAGCGGAACAGCCACGACGAAGACGGCGATCGCCACGGTCGCCCCGGCGGCGGCTTCCGGGTAGCGGAAGCGTTTTTCGATCCGACGATGCAGCGGCCGGAACATCACGGTGAGCACGAGCGCCCATGTGAGAGCGGGCAGGAAGGGCACGGCGAGGAAGTAGCAGACGACCAATCCCGCGGCGAGCGCGACAAGGATTGCCAATGTCCGCGAACGCCGCGGCGTCAGTAGGCGGTCTGGAGCCTCCTTTTCCTCAGCTACGGAAACACTCTTCGCCATCGCGTTTTCGCTCGTTTGGGGTAGTTCGGGTCCAGTCGGACAGACTTGTCGAAAGATAACGCATCTCACCGAAAGACGTTGCGACAGCCAGGTGCAAACGGGCGCACCATGCGAGGAATTGTCCCGATCGTTCCAGTTGGTCTCGGCTGGTGGGAGCCACTACACGACACTTTGAACATGGTTTGGTGGCGCAACCGGCGTGGATGCTGGAGAGTTCGTGCGGGCGAGAAGGTGAGGACCCTGGGGGCGTGGCGATGGCGCGTGGGCGCCGGCGCGGTTTTGGTTCGGTAGAACACAGGACGATAGATATGTCTTTCAGGCCGCTTTTCGGTAGTGGGCGAATTCGGACTGCCGGAGAGCAGCCGGCGCAGCCCACGACAGCTTCCTGGGCCGGTTCCTCGGTCGTTTTCGATCGTCGGCGGTGGGCGTGCCGGGAAGCCGAACTTCGCTGGACGGCGCCGCATCACGTACTCGTCCTGACGGAGGAAGGCGCCACATCGCAGACCTCCATCCGATCCGAAGGAAAGATGGTTTATGAGGGGCGGGACCGATCTGGTGCGATAACGTTCGTGCCCGCGGGGGTGGAACGCCTCGGTGCCTATCGCGACGTCGACCTTATCTATTCCGCCCTGTGGATCAAACCCCGGTCTATCTCTCCCGCCAGCGATCACCTGCAGGATTTGCCGGTCCTGATAAACAAGAGCGACAATGTGATCAGCGCGCTGTTGCAATCGTTGAGCAGCGAGATATCCAACGGCCATATCCCCGATTCGGCCTATATGGAACATCTGATTGCACTCGTCACTTTGCGGATACGTGGCTTCGCTGACGAGCCTGTACCGGCTCCCCGCCATGGCTCCCTCGGCAGCCGCGTCGTCAAACGGGTCCGTGACTATATAGACGCACACTTGGACAGCGACATTTCCCTCGGCGATTTGGCCGATGTCGCCGGTGTTGCCTCGGATTCTTTTGCGCGTCGCTTCAAAGTCACGACCGGCTTCGCGCCTTACGCCTATGTGCTCGAGGAACGCATCCGGCGCTCGGAGGTGCTCCTGTGCGAGACCGACACGACGCTGAGCGCGATCGCGTTGACCTGCGGCTTCTCGAGCCAGAGCCACTTCACCACGACATTCAAGCGCCTGCGAGGCGTCACCCCGCACGCCTATCGGTCGAAAGTTATTCCGGAATCCTGATAATCCCGCCGATTTCCTGAAAGAAATGGCAGGCGTCGGCGGCCATGTTGTCTCCTGTCGATGCGCGCCGCTCGGCGCGTTCCAGGCGGTGGGAATCTACCTCGCAGTCGAATCCGGAGATGACTCATGGACGAAACGCAAAAGGACAATGGACCGACGCGAAGGGCGGTGCTCGAGGGCGGTGCAGCCACGACCCTGCTCCTCATCGCCGGCCTGCCCGTCGGGCGTGCCGCTGCAACCGGTGCTGCTGGCGCACCGTCTACAGGCCCGGCGTCCACGCTGCCGGTGCTGCTCAACATCAATTCCAGTAACATCGCGGTGGATGTGGATCCGCGGACCACGCTGCTCGACACCTTGCGCAACCATCTCGGTCTCACCGGTTCGAAAAAGGGTTGCGACCATGGTCAATGCGGAGCCTGCACCGTTCTTGTGAACGGACGCCGGATCAATGCCTGTCTGACGCTCGCCGCGATGCATGAAGGCGATGAGATCACCACGATCGAGGGGCTTGCAGGTGAGGACGAACTTCATCCGATGCAAGCGGCATTCATCGAACACGATGGTTTTCAGTGCGGCTATTGCACTCCCGGACAGATATGCTCCGCAGTCGGAATGCTGCGGGAGGTCGGCGAAGGTTGGCCGAGCCACGCAACCGCCGATGTTGCGGCCGCCTCCGCCAATCTCACCGATGCCGAAATTCGTGAGCGCATGAGCGGCAATCTCTGCCGTTGCGCCGCTTACCCCAACATCGTAGCCGCCATTCGCGATGCGGCAGAGAGGTCATGAAGCATGCAGCCCTTCTCCTATCAGCGGGCCGACACAGTGGAGACGGCCGTTGCGGCTGTGGCGCGTCGGCCGGCGGCACGTTTCATCGCCGGCGGCACCAATCTCCTGGATCTGATGAAACTGGGTATCGAGCGCCCGGATCATCTCGTCGACATCGGCCGTTTGGGACTCGACCGTATCGAGCCGACCGAGGAGGGCGGATTGCATATCGGCGCTCAGGTCCGCAACAGCGATCTCGCCGCCGATCCGATCGTCAGGTCACGCTACCCGGTTCTGTCTCAGGCGCTGCTGGCGGGCGCCTCCGGCCAGATACGAAACAAGGCTTCGACAGCCGGCAACCTTCTCCAGCGTACTAGATGCCCCTATTTTTACGACCGCAACATGCCTTGCAACAAACGAGAACCGGGCGCCGGTTGCGCCGCACTCAAGGGCTTCAACCGGATGCATGCGGTCATCGGAACGAGCCAGGCGTGCATTGCGGTGCATCCCTCAGACATGGCGATCGCCATGGCGGTGCTCGACGCTGCAGTCGAAACCGTCTCACCGGGAGGTGAAACGCGTTCGATCCCGATCGGAGATCTCTACCGGCTGCCTGGCACGACGCCGCACCAGGAGACCGTGCTTGCCCACGGCGAAATGATCACCGGCGTCACTCTGCCGCCACCACCCGCGGGCCGGCAGGCATATCGCAAGGTGCGCGACCGCGCCTCCTACGCGTTCGCCCTCGTTTCCGTTGCAGCGATCATCGAGGTTTCCGGCAATCGGGTGCGAACCGCTCGTGTCGCCTTGGGCGGCGTTGCGCCGAAACCCTGGCGGGCCCTGGAAACCGAGAGCAGGCTCGCGGATGCGGCACTATCGGACCATGTGCTGACGGACGCCGCGGAGGCCGCCCTGACGGGAGCCGCCGGATATGGCGGCAACGACTTCAAGATTCCCTTGGGCAAGCGGACGGTGCGTTACACGCTCGCCTCCGTGGCCGAACAAGCATGATCCGAGCAAACTGGTGGACACTATGACGGATAAGGCGCAGCGAAATACCACAAGCGGTGGCGGCAGCCTCATAGGCAGACCCATCGACCGCGTCGATGGACCGGTCAAGGTTACCGGCACCGCCACCTATGCCTACGAAGTTGCGGAGGGCCCGCCTCCGGCTTTTGGTTTTGTGCTGGGTGCGGGCATCGCCAAGGGTCGCATTCTGGAAATCGAAACCGGCCAGGCCGAACGAACGCCGGGCGTCCTTCACGTGATGACGCATCTGAATGCACCGCCGCAACCGGAATTTGGTCCAGCCGTCACGCCGTCCGTGCGCGATGTTTTCACCCGTGCGCGACCCGTGCTCCGCGACGACCGCATTCGCCACTATGACGAGCCCATCGCTCTTGTGGTCGGCGAGACCTTCGAGGCAGCACGCGCCGCTGCGGCCCTCATCAAGGTGCGTTACGACGAAGCAGCCGGCGACTTCGGCCTCGAAGAGCGCCGCGGAGCGGCCTACGCACCGCAGCGGACCAATGCAGGCTTTGATACGGATATTGCAGTGGGCGATTTCGATGCAGCCTTTGCCGAGGCGGCGGTGCGGATCGACATGACCTACCGTACGCCCTATCAGCACCACAATCCGATGGAGCCCCATGCGACGTTGGCGATCTGGCAGGGCGACGACGTGACGATCCATACCTCGGCCCAGACCCTCTCGAACTTTCGTGCCGGTCTCGCCGCGACCCTCGGCATTCCTCTCGAGCGCGTGCGCGTGATCAGCCGTTACATCGGCGGTGGTTTCGGCTCCAAACTCATTGTCCATGCCGATTCGGTGCTCGCGGCTCTGGCCGCGCGCATTCTCGGAAGACCCGTCAAGGTCGCCCTGACGCGCCAGCAGATGTTCGCCAATGCCGGGCACCGTGCGGAAATGCTCCAGAACGTTCGATTGGGCGCGAGCCCCGACGGAAAACTGCTTGCTCTCGGACACGATGTCTGGTCGGCAACCTCTCGCGTCGAGGAATTCTGCGAGCAGACGGCGGTCTTCGCCCGTTCGCTCTATGCCGCGCCCAGTCGCCTGACCCGCCACCGGCTCGTTCCAGTCGACCTCAACAGAGGCGAGTGGATGCGATCTCCGGGCGAGGCGCCAGGCATGCTCGCGCTGGAATGCGCCATGGACGAGTTGGCCGAGCGGCTGGGTCTTGACCCGATCGAGCTCAGGATCCGCAACGAGCCCGATCTCGATCCCGAGCGCGGGGTGCCGTTTTCCACGCGTAACCTCGTGGCATGCATGCAGGAGGGCGCGCGGCGCTTCAATTGGGAGCGGCGCAGGTCGGAACCGGGCAGCCTGCGCGAAGGCCGGAAGTTGGTTGGCCTCGGCATGGCGGCTGCGATCCGGCCGAACTACATCGGGGCCGCGGCGGCTTCGGTTCGGATCGATGCGGAGGGGCGAGTGACCGCTCGCCTCGACATGACCGATATCGGTACGGGGACCTACACCATCCTCACGCAGATAGCCGCCGATGCTCTCGGCGTTCCGATTGCGGCAGTCACGATCGAGCTTGGGGATAGCCGCTTTCCCTTGACCGCAGGCTCCGGCGGTTCCTGGGGAGCGGCAAGTGCCGGGACGGCCCTCTTGCGTGCGTGCGAGGCGCTGAAACGCAAGATCGTGGCCGCGCTGCGTACGCAAGATGGTGCATCCGACCAGAATTCCGGGACTGACGACGTCACGATGGTCGCAGGAGCGATCCGCTTCGGCGAACGGACGGAAGCGTTGCCGGAATTCATGCGACGCGTCGCACCCGAAGGGCTCGACGCCACGGGCTCGGTCGAGGCCGGTGCGAGCACCGAGAGCTACCGCGCATTCTCGCAGCATTCGTATGGCGCGCATTTCGCCGAGGTGAGCGTCGACTGCGACACGGGAGAGGTTCGTGCGAGGCGCTTGCTCGCCGTGATCGGCGCAGGCCGTATTCTCAACACGAAGACGGCGCGTTCACAGATACTCGGAGGTATGATCTGGGGTCTCGGCGCAGCCTTGATGGAGGAATCCGTCCTTGACCACCGCCACGGATGTTTCGTCAATCATGACCTTGCCGAGTACCACGTTCCGGTCAACAGCGACGTTCCCGACCTCGATGTCGTGTTCATGGAGGAGAGCGATGACAAGGCCAACCCTTTCGGCGCAAAGGGCCTCGGAGAGCTCGGCGTTTGCGGTGCCGGCGCGGCGATCGCCAATGCGGTCTATAACGCCACCGGAGTAAGGGTTCGCGAGTTCCCGCTGACCCTGGACAAGGTCCTGCCGGGCCTGGCGACGGTTGCGCTTTGAATTCCGGCGAAAGCGAGCTGTGGGATCCTCAGGTCGGTGTCGAGCCCATCACCAGACCTTCGATGTCGTGCTTCTGCGTGACGGGGATCAGTTCCTCAACGACACTGCAGACGAGGTGCTGCTTCACCAGAACGGGCAGGGCATCAAAGTATTCCTGCGTCACCATCATGTCGTGCAGTTCGGCGTGGCCGGCGCCGGGCGCGTCGACGCCGAGGACCATGACCGGACGGGCGATCGGCGAAGCATGTTCCGTACCCCGATGGATGGTGAGCGCGGAGCGGCACGAAACGTCTCCCAGCTTCGGATATTTGCGCGTCGCGAGCTCCTGAAACTCAGGCCACCTCTCCTTGGGCGGGAACATTTCATGCTTCCACTCCCTGCCGTCGAGCCACTGGGTGCCGGGCGCGATCTCGAACGGACCCATGTCCTCCGTCACGTCCACGCCGGTGAGATTGAAGGCAAGCGAGGTGATGCGGCGCTCGACATAGGTTTCGGGCGGCGAGGGGAAGTCGCGGTGCCAGGGCTGGTACTTCGCCCCCTGGAACGGCACGTCGAAGCCGATCTCGACGATCTGGTAGTCGGGACCGAGCACCGCCTCGCACATGCCGGCCACCCACGGATGGGTGACGAGGTCGACGAAGCCGGAAAAATCCTGCGGATGGATCTCGACGTACCAGCGGCGCGGGCCACGGCCGACGGCGCCACCCGGCCGTTGAATGGCCGACCAGAAGGCCGTCATCATGTCCTCACGCATGGTTTCGGCCCACTCGCGCGAGAAGGCACTCTTCAGTCCGGTAATGCCCTCCCGTTGCAAGGCTTCGACGGACGCGCTGAAATCGTAGGCCGACCGGTTTTCATGTGTTGCTGTCGTAGTCATCACATCTCCTCTTGCTTCGCATTGTCGCGGGCTTCACCCTGGCCGCATCTCAGATGCGTTCCTCGCCTGTTCGGCGTGACATCAATCGCGCCTGAAGAACGACGACGATCAGCAGGAAGCCGCCGCGGATGACGGATTGCCAATAGGCCGAAAGGGAAATCCACCCGAGGCCGTTCTCGAAATTCAGGATATTGAACACCATCGCGAGCAGAAGGGCGCCCGCAAACGTCGCCCCGACAGAGCCCGAACCGCCTGTCAGAAGCGTACCCCCGACGACTACGGAGGCGATCGCGAAGAGTTCCCAGCCGACTCCCTCGGTCGGTTGGCCGGCACCGAACTGCGAGGCGAGGATGACGCCTGCGAGCCCCGCCAGCGCGCCGGAGCCGACATAGACGGCGGCGAGCGTCCGCCTCACCTTGAGGCCCATCAATGCGGCCGTCGCTTCGCCGTCGCCGATCGCCAGCACATGGCGGCCGACAGGCAGGCGTTCGAGCACCAGCCAGCCGGCAACATAGACGAGAAGGGCGATCCAGGCGGGAATCGGAAAGCCAAGGAAGTCGTCCTGACCTATCGCCGTGAAGCCGCTGTCGTAGGAAACGGAGACGGACTGGTTTCCCGCAAGCAGCAAGCCGGTTCCGTAGGCGGCCAGCATTGTCGCGAGCGTCGCGATAAAAGGCTGGATGCGCATGACGGTCACCGTGAAACCGTTCAATGCTCCGACGGCAAGACCCGCCGCGATGCCGCCGAAGAGACCTGCGGCCCAATGATAGGGCGACAGAAGCGCTGCGACGACGCTCGCCATGGCTGCGGTACCGCCGACGGAGAGATCGATGCCTCCCGTCATGATGACGAAGGCCATGCCCAGCGCGATCAGCGCGAACATGGAGTTGTAACGCAGGAAGCTCAGGATGTTGTATTGCGACAGGAAGTTCTCGTAGCGCAGCGCTCCGAACAGGATGAGGCCGAACAGCGCCAGGATGACGCCGAGGCGGGCCATATCGCCGGGGGACTTGAGGGCAAGAGCCTTGAGGAGTGAGTTCATCGGCATTCTCCCTCACGACTTTCCGGCGCGCTGCTGGATGAACACCGCAAGTAAGATCAGTGCAGCCTTGACGATCAAGGCGGCCGCGTCCGGCACGCCATTGGCCAGCAGGGTGTAGCGCACCAGCTGGATGACCAGGGCGCCGATCACGGTGCCCACGATGTTTGCCCGCCCGCCGGTCAGAAGCGTGCCGCCGACGGCGACTGCGGCGATCGCGTCGAGCTCCATGCCGAGGCCGACGAGGTTCGCGTCGCTTGCGGAGTTGCGCGCCACGACGATGAGGCCCGCCACCCCGGCAAGCGCGCCGCTGATCGTGTAGACAAGCAGTTTGACGCGGTGGACGGGTATGCCGGTGAGGCGTGCGGCCTTCTCGTTGCCTCCGACCGCGATGACCTGCCGCCCGAACACCGTGTAGCGGATTGCCGCCCAGGCGATCGCCGCGATCGCAATCATCAGGATCACCTGGGCGGGAATGCCGGCGACACGCCCCAGGGCGATGAATTGGAAACCTTCGTTCCGGAAGACCTGCAGGTTGCCGTTGGTCATCACCTGGGCGATGCCGCGGCCTGCGATGAACAGCACGAGGGTCGCGATGATCGGCTGGATCGCGAAGCGGGTCACGAGCAGGCCGTTGAAAAGACCGAGCAGCCCCGTGGCGACGACCGGCAGAACGAAGGCCAGCGCCACGGCCACGGGCATGGAGGAAACCGGAAACAGCGTCCCCATGAAGATCATCGGCGCAAGCGCACCGCCGATCGCCATCAGGGAGCCAACCGAAAGATCGATGCCGCCGGTGGCTATCACGAGCGTCATTCCGATGGCGACGATCACGATCGTGGCGACCTGGGTGAGATTGACGTTGAGCGTCTGCAGCGACAGGAAGTTCGGAGTGAAAACGACGTTGAACAGGATCAGGGCCAGAAAGGCGGCGACGGTGCCGTAACGCCCGGCGAGCCTAAAGAAACGTTTGCCGGAGGGGACGGTGCCTGCGGTCGCCTGTGTCTCGATCGTCGTCATGCTACTCCACCTGATGTGCCATGGCGGCAAAGAGCGCAGCCTCGCTCAATTCCTTGCGCGGCAGCACGGCGACCGAGGTTCCGTCGCTAAGCACGGTTACCCGGTCGGCCGCCGCCAGCAATTCCTCGAGTTCGGACGAAATCATCAGCACGCCGAGGCCCTCGTCGGCGAGCCGGCGCAGGAGGCGGAGGATTTCCGATTTGGCGCCGATATCGATGCCGCGGGTCGGCTCGTCGACGATCAGCAGCTTGGGATCGGTACAGAGCCACCGGCCGAGCAGGACTTTCTGCTGATTGCCGCCGGAAAGTTCCTTGATAGGCTGGTCCGGCGAGGTGCATTTGATGCCCAGCGCCGCGATGTAGCGAACCACGATTTCATCCTGGCGGGCGCGATCGACGATACCGGCGCGGGCGAGCTTCGGCAGAAGCGCGAGCGTCATGTTTTCGCGAATACTCATATCGGGAATGATGCCGTCGACCTTCCGGTCCTCGGCGACGAGCCCGATGCCGTCGGCAATTGCGTCCGCGGGCTGGCGATAGGAGCGGGCTTCGCCATCGTAGCGAATTTCGCCGCGCTGCAGCCGCTCGGCGCCGAAAATCAGGTTGGCCGTTTCGGTTCGGCCGGAGCCGAGCAAGCCGGCAAGCCCGGAGATCTCGCCTTCGCGCACCGTGAGGCTCACATCCCGCACGCGGACGCCGGCGCCCGCATTCCGGACCGATAGCCGCACCGGTCGCTGTGCGCCCTCGTCGGCGTCCTTGGCGATCGCTTCGAAGGCCGCGAGTTCTTTGCCCAGCATATGGCGCACCAGTGCGAGCTTCGGCATGTCCGCCATTGCGGCCGTCGCCACGGTCTTGCCGTCACGCATGATGGTGACCCTGTCGCAGATCCGGTAGAGCTCGTCGAGACGATGGCCGATGAAGACGACCGAGACGCCGCCGCGTTTGAGCGTCCTTATGGTGTCGAAAAGGATGCCGACTTCCCGCTCGTCGAGGGAAGAGGTCGGTTCGTCCATGATGACGAGCCGTGCCTTCTGTGTCACGGCGCGCGCGATGGCAACCATCTGCCGGGTAGCGGCGCTGAAGCCGGCGACAGGTTGATCGACGTCGATCTCCAGATTGAAGGTCCGCAGCACGTCGGCGGCGCCTTGTCGCATCGCGGCCCGGTCGATCATGCCGAAGCGGCGGGGTTCGCGCGACAGATAGATGTTTTCGGCGACGGAGCGCTGCGGGGCGAGGTTGATCTCCTGGTAGATCGTCGCAATGCCTCGGGCCTGGCTCTCCGCCGGCATGCTGAAGGATACGTCCTCTCCCGCAAAGACGACCGCACCCTCGTCGCGGCGGTACGCGCCGGTCAATATCTTGATGAGCGTCGACTTGCCCGCGCCGTTCTGCCCGACGAGTGCCATGACCTCGGCTTCGCCGACTTCGAGAGAAGCCGCACGAAGCGCCGGAATGCCGTTGAACGACTTGCAGATGCCCTGCATGGACAGAAGCATAAGTCCTCCCGATGCCGATCTGTCTATATCGCGGCCGATTTCGCAGCGATTGCGGACTTCGCCAGCCGGCCGGAGCGATCCGGCCGGCCGGCGAAGGATGTCAGTAGGCGTTGGCGAGTTCGGCAGCCGCGTTTGACGCGTCGTAGAACTTGTCCTCGTTTATGACCGTGGGGTCGATCTTCTCGCCCTTGGCATAGCGCAGCATCGTCTCGAAGGCCTTGGGCCCGAAGCGCGGATTGCACTCGACCACCGCGGCGATCTTTCCATCGATGACCGCCTGCACCGCTTCCTTGCCGCCGTCGATCGACAAGACCAGCACGTCCTTGCCCGGGACCTTGCCCGCCGCCTCTATTGCGGCAATGGCACCGATCGCCATCTCGTCGTTATGGGCATAGACGATGTCGGCATCCGGATGCGCCTGCAACAGGGCTTCGGCGACCTGCCGGCCCTTGTCGCGTGCGAAATCGCCCGACTGCGAAGCGACGATCTCGAAGCCGCCTGCCGCCTTGATCGTCTCGTCGAAACCTTTCTTCCGGTCGTTGGCCGGCGACGAGCCGGTCGTACCCTCGAGCTCGATGATCTTCGATTTGCCGTTGGCATTCTTGACGAGCCACTCGGCGATGCGCCTGCCCTCTTCGATGAAATCCGAGCCGATGAAGGTCACGTAGTCCTCGCCGGCCTTGGCAAGCGACGGATCGACGCTGCGGTCGAGCAGGATGACGGGAATGCCGGCCTTCTTGGCGGCCATGACGGCGGGGATCAACGGCTTCTCTTCGCGCGGCGCCAGGAAGATCAGTTCCACGCCTTGGGCGATCATCGAGTTGACGTCGGCCACCTGCTTGGCCGCGGACCCGGCGGCGTCCGTGTAGACGAGCTGATGGCCGAGCTTCTCGGCCTCGGCTTTCATGCTGTTTGTCTGGGCAATACGCCAGGGATTGTTGGATTCCGTTTGCGCGAAACCGACCTTATAGGTCTCCTTCTGCGCCAGTTTGGGCAGTTCCGCGAAAGCGACGGTGCCGGCGACGGCGATTGCGCCGGCCGCCGTGGCCGCAAGCATGAACGCGCGACGTGAAATCCTGTTCATCGTGTTCTCTCCTCCCGGTTTGCCGGTACTCCTCTACCGGCTGCGAGCAACTTTATGCTTCACACGGGAAAACCTTGCGCTAATATTATTAGCAGTCAAGGCTAAAGTTATTAGCACGTGCACAAATTGAATGCGGCGTTGCAGCGCCGGACTGGGGAACGAAATGGCAAAGGGCAATGGGGGCGGTGCGTCGACTAAGGAAGCGGGCGGCGGCCGGCCGACCATGACCGACGTGGCGCGTATCGCCGGCGTCTCGCAATCGAGCGTTTCCCTCGTTCTGAATGAAATGTCCGGAGCCCGCATCTCGGCCGAAACAAGGGCGCGCGTGCGGGAAGCGGCGCGAAAGATCGGGTACAGGCTGCCGAATACCCGGCAGGATCTCGCCCGCGCTCCCGCGATCGAAAAGGATACGATAGCCTTCATAGTAGACGAGATATCGACCAGTCCGCACCCGGTGGTCAGCCTCGACGGAATTCGCGACTACGCCTTCGAACAGGGCCTGCTCGTTTCCGCGCACGCGACCCGTTCCAACCCCGACCTTGAGAGCGCCGTGCTGCGCGCTGTATTGCGCGATCCGGCAATCGCTGGAGTGATTTATGCGACGATCTTCACACGAAAGGTGAGCGTTCCGCGCGAACTGGCGAACATTCCGACCATTCTGCTGAACTGCTATGCCGAGCCGCGCCAGCACCTGGCGATCGTACCCGGAGAGGTCGCCGGAGGCTTCGCGGCGACGGCGCATCTGACTTCTCTCGGACACCAGCGTATCGGCTTCATCAACGGCGAACCGTGGATGGATGCCGCAATCGATCGGCTCAAAGGCTACAAGCAGGCGCTGGCCACCGCCGATATCGCCTATGACGAATCCCTGGTGCGCAATGGCGACTGGCTGCCCTTGCGCGGCTACGAGGCTGCACTCGAGCTGCTTGCCATCGACAATCCGCCGACCGCGATCTTCTGCGGCAACGACCTGATGGCGATCGGGGCGCTCGAAGCAGCTTCGGAGCGCGGGCTTCGCGTGCCGCAGGACCTGTCGGTAATGGGTTACGACGACCAGGAACTCGCCCGCTACACGCATCCGCCGCTTTCGACGCTGGTGCTGCCGAACTATGAAATGGGTCAGAAGGCGGCGGAAATGCTGATCGACATGGCGATACACGGAAAGAACCCGCGCCCGATGACGATCAAGGTGGATGGCCCTTTGGTAGAACGGGGAACGACGGCAGCCATCCCCGAGAGGATGACTGGACGTGCTCTTGCCTTGCGCGAGGGGTGAGCGGCGTCGAACCGGAATGCCCGACGCAGGCGGGACGCGACGGCTTCAAGTCTTGCGGCTGCGCGGTTGCAGACGGAAAACCGCTTCCTTGAACTGCTCTATTTCAGGAAATCGGCGCGGTGCGGCGTGAAGCTGTCGATCAGCCGGCCGGCCTCCAGCGCCTTTACGCCATGGACCACGCCCGACGGAGCAATGAAACTGTCGCCGGTCGAAAGAACCTGCGTGTGCTCGCCGACGGTGACTTCGAACCTGCCCTCTGCGATATAGCTTCCCTGCACATGAGGGTGTGAGTGGAGTGCGCCGATTCCGCCTTTCTCGAAGGCGAATTCGACCAGCATCAGCTCGTCGGTATGCAGGATCACCCGGCGCCGATTGCCCTGTCCGAGCTCTGTCCATTCGCCGTCGTCGCCACGGGCAAAAAGTTTCGTGTCCATCGTTTTCTCCTATCTGGCGAGCCAGCCGCCGTCGACCGGAACGACGGCGCCATGCATGTAGTCGGAGGCCGGTGCAAGCAGGAAGACCGCCGCATCGCCTATATCGTCCGGCGTGCCCCAGCGCCCGGCAGGGATACGTTCCAGAATGGAGGCGCTGCGCTTTTCGTCGGCGCGCAGAGCTTCCGTGTTGTTGGTGACGACGTAGCCGGGGGCCACGGCATTCACATTGATGCCCTTGGCAGCCCATTCGCATGCCAGCAGTCGGGTGATGCCCAGGGCTCCGTGTTTGGACGCGGTATAGGAAGCGACGCGGATGCCGCCCTGAAATGACAGCAGCGAAGCGATGTTGACGATCTTGCCGCGGCTTTCCTCGGCAATGACCCGGCGGCCGAAGGCCTGACTGAGGAAGAACAGCGAACGCAGATTGATATCGATGACATCATCCCAGTCGGCCTCGGTGAAATCCACCGCGTCGGCGCGACGGATTATCCCCGCATTGTTGACCAGGCCCTGCAGGGTGCCATGCTCGTTCCACAACCCGTCGATGAGGGAGCGGGTGGCTTCGCGATCGCCAAGATCGGCATGGGCTGCAATGAAAGTTCCGCCGGCGTCGGTGACCTTCTTTTCGGTCTCGTCCATGGCGGAGCGGCCCACGCCGATAACCGTGCCGCCCGCCCTCGCGATCGACACCGCGATACCCTGTCCGATCCCGGTATTGGCACCGGTGACGACGACACGGCGGCCGGCCAGGCTGAAGCGCGACGGTACGCTCATCGCAGCGTCTCCATCGCCACCATCTCCACATCGGTATAGTCGACATTGTCGCCGGCCATGGCCCAGATGAAGGCGTAGTTTGCGGTTCCGCAGCCCGAATGGATCGACCAGGGCGGAGAAAGCACGGCCTCTTCCCTGGCCATCACGATGTGCCGGGTTTCGCTCGGCTCGCCCATGAGGTGCAGGACGCGGGCGCTGTCATCGAGGTCGAAATAGAGATACGCCTCCATTCGCCGGTCGTGCACGTGGCACGGCATGGTGTTCCAGACCGATCCGGGGGCAAGCTGTGTCATGCCGACGACCAACTGGCAGGTCTTCACCCCTTCGGGGTGGATGAACTGGAAGATCGAACGCTCGTTAGAGGTGGCCGCACTGCCGAGGTCGAGCCGTTTGGCGTCGCCGATGCGGATATGGCGCCTTGGGAGCGCCTGGTGAGCGGGCGCACTGAGCAGGTAGAATTTGGCGGGCGCAGCCGGGTCCTCGGACGAGAAGGTGACCTCCTCTCCCATGCCGGCATAGGCCATGTCGCGCGGCTCGAGACGGAAGCTTTCGCCATTCATCTCGATACGGCCGGGGCCGCCGATATTGACGGCGATGAGCTCGCGCCGCTCGAGAAAGCGCGCCGTACCCGTCGGACGGATGGTTTCGAGAGCCAAGGGCTTGTCGACCGGCACGGCACCGCCCACGATCATCCGGTCGTAATGGCTATAGGTGAGCGAGATCCGCCCCTGCCGGAACAGATCGCCAATGTGAAAATTCGCGCGCAAGGCATCGGTGTCCATGCGGGCTGCTGTTGCCGGGTCGACGGCGAAACGAATGGTGTAGTCGATATGGCTTGCGGTCATCGGCTCACGGTCCTCGGATTGGGGCACTTCCAGGAAAAACGTGTAACGGTTTGCGTCCAGGAGTGCGTCGTTTCAAAGTGTTGAAGCGTTCCGCTGCTTCGATAGGCAGCGAAAACGCTCTTGAGATGGGCAATCAGACGCCGCGCTTGGCGGCGCCCCAGGCGGCCTGCTGTCCGCTCAACCGGACACGGTAGCGTTCCTGGCTCGCGGTCAGATGGGCGCGCATGGCGGCACGGGCAGCTTCCGGATCGCTTTCGGAAATCGCCTTCAGGATCGCCAGATGCTCGCGCTGGAGGCTTTCCTGATATGCACGAGACAGCACGCTTTCCGTCCCCCAGGGGGAGGCGACGTCGCAAGGGATGGCCCGCAGACCCAACGCATCGAGAACCTCCACGTAATAGGGATTGTTGGTCGCGGCCGCGATCGCCCGGTGGAAGGCAAAGTCGCTCTTTCCGGTTGCCTCGCCGCGCTCGAGCAGGCGATCGAATTCGAAGAAGGCCTCCTGGATCTGGGCCTCCTGGGCGCCATTGCGCCGAAGCGCTGCCAGACCCGCGCTCTCGATCTCGAGCCCCATCCGCACCTCGATGACGTTGAGCGCATGGGAGATCTTGTTGCCGACGTCGAGGCTGATCGAGCCGAAGGCAAGCGTCGGGTGGTCCATGACGAAAACCCCGGCACCCTGCCGCGGCTCCACGAGGCCGTCCGCGGCAAGGGTTGCGATCGCTTCGCGCACCACCGTGCGGCTGACGCCGAAGAACTCGCTCATCCGGCTCTCCGTCGGCAGCTTCTGCCCGGGCTGTATTTCGCCCTTCAGAACCTGCTCCCTTATTGCGTTCGCGACGCGTTCGGAAAGCTTCGGTTTGCGTTCGGTCAGAAGGTCCATGCGGTTTGTCACCCTTTGAAGACGGCCGGCAGCCATAGCGAAAGGGCCGGAACATAGGTGACGAGCCCGAGCACGATCAACCCCGCCAGGTAGAACGGCCATATGCTGCGCATCGCCTGCCAGACGGAAATTTTCCCGACTGCACAGGCGACGAACTGCACGGCGCCCACCGGCGGCGTATTGAGGCCGATGCCGAAGTTCAGGATCATGATGACGCCGAAATGAACCGGGTCGACGCCGTAGGCCATGGCGACGGGCAGGAAGATCGGCGTGCAGATGATGATGGTCGGGCCCATGTCCATGAAGGTGCCGAGGAACAGCATCAGGACGTTGAGCAACAGGAGTATGATGATCGGATTTTCCGAGATCGTGTTCATCCAGTCGATCAGCGCTGCGGGCACTCTGAGGAAGGCCATCAGCCAGGAGAAGGCGGCCGCCATGCCGATGATGAGCAGGACCATGGCCGTCGTGCGCACGGCCGCGAAGGTTGCCTGCACGAAATCCTGCCAGGTCATCTGCCGGTAGACGAAGACGGTCACCGCGAGCGCATAGAGGACGGCGATGCAGGAACTCTCGGTCGCGGTGAACACGCCCGAACGTACGCCCCCGAAGATGATGCCGATGAGCAGGAGGCCGGGCGTCGAAACCAGCAGATAGCGCCCGACGCGGGCGAACCCGGGAAAGACCTCCGTCGGATAGCCGCGCCGGCGTGCAACGAAATAGGCGGTAGTCATCAGTGCGGCAGCGTAAAGGAGGCCGGGAAGGATGCCGGCGGTGAAGAGATCCGCGATCGAGATCTTTCCGCCTGCCGAGATCGAGTAGATGATCATGTTGTGCGAAGGCGGCAGCATCAGCGCGATCAGGGCCGCCATGGAGGTGACATTGACGGCGTAGTCCGCGCCGTAACCGCGCTGCTTCATCTGCGGGATCATCAGCCCGCCCACAGCCGCGGCTTCCGCCACGGCCGATCCTGAAATGCCGCCGAACAGCGTTGCGGTGACGATGTTGACCTGACCGAGCCCGCCCCGGATGTGCCCGACCAGCGAGGCCGCGAAGGCGACGATCTTCTGGGCGATTCCGCCACGCACCATCAGATCGCCGGCATAGATGAAGAATGGAATGGCAAGCAGCGAAAACACGCTCATGCCGGAATTGAGCCGCTGAAAGATCACCAGCGGCGGCAGCCCCAGATAGAGAACCGTCGCGAAGGACGCGACGCCGAGGCAGAAGGCGATCGGCGTGCCGATCAGCATCAGCAGCGTGAACACGCCGAAGAGGATCATCATGTCCATCGGGTCAGGCCTTTATTTCAGCAGGGTCGAGTTCGGCGGCAACCTCCGCCGGCGGCATTTCGTCGAGAAGATCGTCGATCGGCTCCCCGGCAAGGCGCAGGACGATGCGCTCCAGCGCGAACAGGCAAATGAGCACGCCGCCCGCGACGAGGGGCACATAGCTCCAGCCGCCGGAAATCTGCAGCGACGGCAGGATGGTGTTCCAGGTGAGAGCCACGAGCTGCCCTCCATACCAGATCATGCCGATCCCGAAGGCGAGCGCGACGAGATCGGAGATCATGCGCAGCCAGATCTTGCCGCCTTTCGGCACGAGATAGAGCAGCACGTCGAAGCCGAGATGATAGTTTTCGCGCACCCCGACGGCGGCACCCAAGAAGATGAACCAGCTCATCAGCATGACGGCGCCGGGTTCGGTCCAGCTCGGCGAGTTGTTCAACACGTAGCGGCAGAACACCTGCCAGGCGACGATGAGCGTCATCGCGACGAGGCCCACACCCGCCATCCAAAGCGAGAGGGTGCCCAGCCACGAGAGGCCCCGGCCCAATTTTGCCAATCCGTTGGACAAGGTTTCATTCCTATTGAAAGGGACGGGCAGGCTTCTGCCGCGGCCTTTGCGCTCGATTACGATGATCCTGGGTCGGGTCGAACTAAAATCATGAACGTCATCGATTTCAATTGATTAGAGCGGGATGTGGGCGGAGAACCGCACAGGCTTTTCCTTATCCCGCTCCAACGCGCATGGGCACAGCAGGCCTGCCCGTCTGACTCGTCACTGCACCGCGCGAACGTCCTCGACCATCTTCTTGAGGACCTCATCGGTGACGTGCTTTTCGTAGACCGGCTTCATCGCGTCGATGAACCCCTGCTTGTCGGGTGTGGTGATCTTCGCGCCGGCCGCTTCGACCTTCGCACGCGACTCCTTCACCTTGGCAGCCCAGAGCTCGCGCTGCTTGGCAACGCTATCCTTCGCTGCCTGCTTGAAGATCTCCTGGTCTTCCGGCGTGAGCTTGTCGAAGACCGCCTTGTTCATGACGAATACCTCCGGAAGGATGGTGTGTTCGTCGAGCGAGAAGTTCTTGGCCACTTCGAAATGCTTGGCGGTGTCGTAGCTTGGAAAATTGTTTTCCGCGCCGTCGATGACGCCCGTTTCGATGCCCGAATAGACTTCGCCGTAGGGCATCGGCGTAGCGTTCGCCCCGAGTGCCGCCACCATATCGACGAAGATGTCCGACTGGATGACGCGGAACTTCAGGCCCTTCATGTCTTCAACCGAATTGATCGGCTTCTGCTTGTTGTAGAAGGAACGCGCGCCGGCGTCATAGAAGGCAAGCACCACCACTCCGGCGCCTTCGAAGGCCTTCTTGATCTGATCGCCGATCGCGCCGTCCATCACCTTGTGCATGTGCTCTTCCGAACGGAAGAGATAGGGCAACGCCGGAACGATCGATTCCTTCACCGTTCCGTTGAAGGGCGCCATCGATACGCGGTTCAGTTCGATGACACCGGAGCGCACCTGCTCGATCGTGTCCTTTTCCTCTCCGAGCTGCGCGGAGTGATAGACCTCGACGGAGTAGCGGCCGGCTGTGCGCTCCTTGACCAGCTCGCCGAAATATTTGACCCCCTCGACCGTCGGATAGCCGTCCGGATGCGTATCGGATGAACGCAGCACCGTCTGAGCATTGGCTGCATTGCCTATGAAAGAAGCGGCGACCAACAGACCGGCCGCCAGTTTGACCAGGATTTTCATGCTTTTCCTCCCGTTTGCATGATGTGAATTCTCAGAGCCGGTACGCCCCCTTGGCGAGACCATAGGCAAGGTCCCGCGCAAGCTCGTACGCCTCATCCTCCCGCAGGCGATGTTCCGCGACCAGACGCGCGAGAAATGCGCAGTCGACCCGGCGCGCAATGTCGTGGCGCGCGGGGATGGACGGAAACGCCCTTGTATCGTCGTTGAACCCGACGGTGTTGTAGAAGCCCGCCGTCTCGGTGGTCATCTCACGGAAGCGGCGCATGCCCTCCGCACTGTCGTGGAACCACCATGCGGGTCCGAGCTTCAGCGCGGGATAGACGCCGGCAAGCGGCGCCAGCTCGCGCGCATAGCTCGTCTCGTCCAGCGTAAAGAGAATGACCGTCAGATCGCGATCGAGCCCGACTGCGTCGAGCAACGGCTTGAGTGCGGTCACATAATCGGTGCGTGCCGGAATGTCGAAGCCCTTGTCGCGGCCGAACTTTGCCAGGATCGCGGGCGAGTGGTTGCGGAACGAGCCCGGATGAATCTGCATTACGAGCCCATCGTCCAGGCTCATCTTCGCCATCTCGGTCAGCATCTGCGCCCGGAACAAGCGCCGCTCGTCGGCATCCGCCTTGCCCAGCCGCACCCTGTCGAACAGTGCCGCGGCCTCCGCTTGCGAAAGGTTGGCCGTGTCTGCCGTCGCATGGCCGTGATCCGTCGAGGTCGCGCCGAAATTCTTGAAATAGGCGCGGCGGGAGCGATGGGCGTCCAGATAGCCCGACCACGTTGCGGTATCGGCGCCGGTGATGTCGCCGAGCTTGTCGAGATTGGTCGAGAAACCCTGGAAATCCGGATCGACCACCGCGTCGGGACGGTAGGCGGGGACGACCCGTCCTTTCCAGCCGCTTTCCAGTATCTTGCCGTGCCAGCCCAGATCGTCCAGGGCACTGTCGGTCGTGGAGATCACCTCGATATTGAACCGCTCGTAGAGCGCGCGCGGGCGATAATCCGGGCGCCTCAGACAGTCGGCGACATGGTCGTAAAGCCGGTCCGAACTGGCGGCGGAGGGCAGTTCGTCGATGCCGAAAAGCTCGGAGAGCGTATAGTCGAACCAAAGCCGCGTCGGCGTGCCGCGAAAGAGATGGTAGTTTTCGCAGAAGCGCCGCCAGATCGCGCGGCCATCCGTCTCGACCTGCGAACCGTCGAGCGCCGGAACGCCGAGCTCCTCCAGCCTGATCCCCTGGCTGAACAGCATGCGGAACACATAATGGTCCGGCACGATGAGAAGCTGGGCGGGGTCGGGAAAAGGTTCGTCCAGCGCATACCAGCGCGGCTCCGTATGCCCGTGCGGGCTGACGATCGGCAGACCGCTTACTTCGGCATATAGCCTCCGGGCCAGCGCACGGGTGCGCTCTTCGGCCGGAAACAACAGATCTGGATCGATCAGTCCCCTCATCACTCTCCCGCTCCTCCAACAGGTGCTCTATGGCTACGGCTTGTAAATATATTGTCAACATACAAACTTCATGAAGTTGTATGATGACTTTCTTGCCGCGCATCGCTGCAGGATGTAGAGAGAGGTCCGGAGGAACTGTGCTGAGGGGGTGACGGAATGAAAAAGACGCGCATCGGCGTGATCGGACTCGGCATGGCGGCTGGCCCGCATGCCAAAAGCCTGTTGGACCTTGAGGAGAGAGTTGACGTCGCTGCCGCGTACAGTCCCACGGCCGCCAGGCGGGCCGCCTTTTCCGAGGCCTATGGTTTCGCGACTTGCGACTCCGCCGAGACGATCTTCCATGATCCGTCGATCACGGCCGTCATGATATTGACGCCGCCGAGCACGCATCTCGATCTGGTGCGGCAGGCGGCCGAAGCGGGCAAGCATGTGCTTCTCGAAAAACCGCTGGAGATCACCCCGGAGCGATCGGAAGCCCTGGTGACGGTGGCCGAGCGCGCCGGAATAAAACTCGGCATCGTGCTTCAGCACCGCTTTCGCAGGGTCAGCCAGGAACTTGCGAGGCTCATCGATGAAGGCCGCCTCGGCCAAATCGTCAGTGCTTCGGCCCGGCTGCACAACTGGCGGCCGCAGAGCTATTACGATCAACCGGGCCGGGGTACGCGGGCTCGCGACGGCGGCGGCGTGCTTCTCACCCAGGCCATACACACCCTCGACCTTCTCGTTTCGCTCACTGGCCTGCCGGAAGAGGTCAAGGCCTATGCGGCGACGAGCGGAATCCACCGCATGGAAACCGAAGACCTGGCGATGGCGGCGATCCGCTTCGCGGGCGGCGCGATAGGCACCGTGAGCGCGACCACCTGCGCCTATCCCGGCTATCCGGACGAGATAGATATAATCGGGACACGCGGCATGGCGCGTCTGGGCGGCCGGCTGCTTGCCGTTTCCTTCCACGACGGAACGGATTTCTCGGTCGAGGATGAGGCCGCGGGTGGTGCCGGCGCCGATCCGATGGCATTCCCGCATCACCATCACCGTGCGGTCCTTGCCGACTTTCTCGATGCCGTCGAGGGGAATGGCGAACCGCGCGTCAACGGGCGCGAGGCGCTGAAGGTCCACCGGCTCATCAATGCGCTTCTCGGCGTCTCGGAAAGCGGGCAGGCGCACCGCCTCTGAGCCGTCGCGTCCCGGAACAAGCTATTTTCCGCGGCGTTGGATAGGCATGCGGCGAGGCGAAAGCCGGGTTCCGTCACCGGGCGGGCGTTGATTCATGGGTGCGAACGAAATCGAACTTGCCGAAAAGCTGGAGGCCGCGGAGCCGGGCAGGGGGCGTGCAGCCGACACGCCCGCGGATATCCCCGCCAAGGGGATGCGGGACGTCTTCTGGCGGGTGCTTTCCGAAATTGGCGAAGAGCGGGTCATGCTGATAGCCGCGGGGGTAAGCTTCTACCTTCTGCTGTCGCTCTTTCCCGCGATGGGTGCCCTCGTCTCGATCTACGGGCTCGTCGCGGACCCGTCGGAAATCGGCACCCATGTCGGTATCCTGCAGGTGATTCTGCCGGCGGACTCCTACGGGCTGATCATGGACCAGCTGGAGACCCTGACGACGCAGAAGCCCTCCACTCTCGGCATCAGTTTCTTCGTGAGCCTGTCAATCTCACTGTGGTTGGCAGCCAACGGCATTGCCGCCCTCTTCGACGCGATGAACGTCGCCTATGGAGAAAGGGAAAAGAGAGGCTTTCTGTCGAGAACCCTCCTGTGCATCGCGTTCACCTTCGCGGCGCTCCTCTTCGCGGTGGCGCTGATCGCGGCGATCGGCGTCGTGCCGGCCGTACTGGCCTATGTGTGGGTCGATCGTTGGGTCGAGCTCGTGACCCGAGCGGCGAGATGGCCGGTGGTACTCCTCCTCGTTACCTTCGGCACCATCCTCATCTATCGTTTCGGGCCGAGCCGCGAGCGGGCGAAGTTGCGGTGGCTGAACTGGGGCGCGGTGTTCAGTACCTTGTTTTGGCTGGCCGCCTCATGGCTCTTTTCCTACTATCTGGAACATTTCGCCAACTACAACGCGACATACGGCGCTCTCGGCGCGCTTGCCGGTCTCATGACATGGGTGTGGATCTCGGTGATGATTCTCCTCATCGGCGCACTCATCAACGCCGAACTCGAACACCAGACGGCGGTAGATTCGACGACGGGCAAGCCGCTCCCGTTGGGCGAGCGCGGCGCTCATGTGGCCGATACCATCGGCAAGGCGGCTGATTGATCAGCCGCGGCATGCGCCGGTTCGCATCGCCAAGGAACAATCGCCGCTTCTTACGCATTTCAGGATCACCGGGACTTGCGGTGCTGGAGGACTATGCCATGGCAGATCGTGACCTCTTGGGTCTGGCGGCCAGCGCGAAGATCGGCGGGCATCCGATCCATCCGATGCTCGTTCCCTTTCCAATCGCGCTTCTTGTCGCAACGTTCATATGTGACATCGTGTATCTTGCGAACGGAAATTCATTCTGGGCAGACGTATCTATGTGGTCGCTCGGTGCAGCCATCGTGATGGCAGCCCTGGCCGCTCTCGCCGGACTGACGGATTTCCTCGGAAACGCCCTTATTCGGGCGATCGACGACGCCTGGAAGCACATGATCGGAAACGTTGTCGTCGTACTCCTCGCGGTCGCCAGTTTTTGGCTGCGCTACGCGAACGGTTCCGTCGAGGCCGTCTGGCCCTGGGGCCTTCTACTATCTCTCGCCACCGTCCTGCTACTTCTCTACACCGGCTGGAAAGGCGGGGAGCTCGTCTATCATCATCGGGTCGGCATGGACCCCGAGGCGGAGGACGGCGCTGCCACGCCATCCATTACCAGGCCCGGGACGAAGCACATCTAAACGCCCTCTCGTCCTCGGCGGCAACCAGCCGATTTCCGGTTGCCGCCCGTCTCCTTCTATTCGATGCGGTCGTAGGAGAACTGGATTCCAGGCCGCCCGTTTCGACGAACCGGCGCGGCGCGGGCTGCTGCCTTCTGCGTGGACACTGCTTGAGTTCTGCGGCGGACGTCGACGCAAGGAAGCGGGCCGTCATACAGGGTGGTTCACGGAACATTTCCGCCCGTTCAGCCATTCTACAAAGCTCAAGGGCGAGGTCTAAGCTTTGGATCAACCACCAGTTCGACCGGACGGATTGCAGATCGAAGAGCATCGCACGTTCCAGGAGTTTTTCTGGAAAGTAGAGCGCGTCGCATGGATCGTTTTTGGACTGACGCTGCTTGCCGCCGTCCTGGGCGTTACCGGCTCAAGGGGCTGGCTACAGAGGCAGACCGTGACATTCGCCGGTGGCGCCGTCGATATGCCCCGTTTCAGCCGTTGGGAGGCTTCCGAGACGCTGAACGCTTCATTGGCCGGCGGCGAGAACGAACGTCGCCTGACCTTGTCGCCCGAATTCTTCAAAAGCTTTCAGGTGGAGGATATGGATCCGCCACCGCTCTCTGCTGAAGCAGGCGATGAAGGGCTGGTATACCGCTTCCGGTCCGCTTCGCGGCAGCCCCTCGTGCTGACTCTGCACCTCCGTGCCCAAACTCCGGGTGTCGTTTCCTACCGGGCAAGTATCGATGACGAGCCGGTAAAGGAGGTGCGGACGATCGTCTGGCCCTAGGAGATACGTCATGGACTCCGTCGTTCGCGGTATTACGATCTATTTTATACTCCTCGCCGCGCTCCGGCTTTCCGGCCGGCGCACGGTTGCACAGATGACCACCTTCGACTTCGTGCTGCTCCTCATCATCGCCGAGACGACTCAGCAGGCGCTGCTCGGCGACGACTTCTCCATCGTCAACGCAACATTGCTCATCCTGACGCTTTTCGGCGTCGATATCGTTCTCTCCTACGTCAAGCAATGGTCGCCGAAGATCGCCCTGTTTCTCGACGGCACGCCGACGGTGCTTATCGCCGACGGGAAGGTCGACGAACGCGCCGTGAGAAGAGCCCGGGTCAACATCGAGGACATACTTGTCGCGGCCCGAGAGCAGCAGGGTCTGGCTCGCCTCGACCAGATCAAATTCGCTGTTCTCGAGGCGGACGGGGGAATAAGCATCATTCCGAGATGACAACGCGGTGCCAAGCTGGAAATCCCGGTTCGTCAGCCAATGTAGGTGCCACTTATTTCGATCTCATCGTGCAACGATACTCCCCCTTGACACATGCGATCTTGGGCGAGGAGCACTCGGCCACTCCGTCGATCAACGAACAAACAGAGCATTGATCATTGAACTCGAGGCAGTCGGGATTGGCATCTACGAATTTCTTCATGGCCAGGCTTTGACTTCGAACTTTTCCCTTTTCGTGCTGCACATTCCCCGCGATTGCCGGAAGAAACGGAGTAGCCGCAGACAAAAATATGGCGGTGAGGCGCAGCGTCGCAGGTTTCATGATTCAGTTCTTTTCAAATCCGAAAACGCGTCACGAGAGCATGGAGCACTTCTTATGAGAAAATAAGTCGCGCCGTGAAGTAAGGGCTTCGCGCCCCAATAGGGGGCATCGCAAGGAACAAGCCATCGCCTGGCGTGTTCGAATGCCACCCGCGATCGCCCGCCATCGGCAAGCCCGATCAGCGGCACGGCGGACTTTCGAACCCGTGAGGAAGAGCAGATGAAATCCGGTGATGCAAAGAGGGGAACTGACGAAAAGGCTCAAGAGGGGGGCAGGGGACGCGCGGCCGACAGCCCGGGCGAAATTCCAGCGAGGGGTCTGCGTGACGTCTTCTGGCGGGTGGTTTCACAGATCAGCGAGGACCGGATTTCGCTCGTTGCCGCCGGCGTCACCTTTTATGTGCTCCTCTCCATATTTCCAGCGCTCGGCTCGCTCGTCTCCATCTACGGTCTCGTTTCCGATCCGGCCGCGATCGCCGAGCAGGCTACATTGCTCGCCACCGTGCTCCCGGCGCAGTCGCTTCAAATGATGACCGATCAATTGGAAACCCTGACGTCCCAGGAAACGTCCAGCCTGAGCCTCGGCTTCATAGGCGGGTTGCTCTTCGCTCTCTGGAGTGCGCGCAACGGCGTAGGCGCCCTTTTCGAAGCGATGAATATCGCCTATGACGAGACGGAAAAGCGCGGCTTCGTCCGGCTGGCACTGTTAAGCATCGGCTTCACGCTGGCCGGTTTGATCCTGACCGCCGTCCTCATCGCGGCCATTGCCATATTGCCGGCAGTGCTGGCCTTTCTCCACCTGGAACTGGAAGGTCTCCTCAGGTTCGTGCGCTGGCCCGTGATGCTGTTGCTCGTAGCGGCGGGCATCACCCTGATCTATCGCTACGGTCCTAGCCGGGAGCCGGCCAAACTCAGGTGGCTTACCTGGGGTGCAGCCCTGAGCACGATCTGCTGGCTCGTCGCGTCCCTGGCGTTCTCGTATTACATCGACAATTTTGCAAACTACAATGCCACCTACGGCGCTCTCGGCACGCTGATCGGCTTCATGCTCTGGATCTGGATATCCACGATGATCGTCATCATCGGTGCTGAACTCAATGCCGAGCTGGAACATCAGACGGCGAGGGATTCAACGACAGGGCGGCCCAAGGAGCTCGGAAAGCGCGATGCCTATGTCGCCGACACGGTCGGCGACGCCGAGGATTAGATCGGGAATTATTGCTGTGGCTCCGGTGATCCCTGTTCCGTAGCCCTCGGCAGAGTAGCCGGCGCGACATCGGTCTGCGGCGGCTCCGGAGGCGTGACACCAGTTGCGGGAGGAGCGGCCCGTCCGGATGTTCCTCCTGTCTCACCCGCTGGCGGGCCGGCTTCGCTGGTGACCGCGCTATCCCCCTGTCCGTCCGTACCGACCGGGCTCGGTGTGACCCTGCCGTCGGCTCCGGCGACGCGCCAGACGGTGTTGCCGGCGTCGTCGGCAACAAGCAGCGCCCCGGTCCCGTCGATCGCAACGCCGACCGGACGACCGCGTGCCTGATCGCCTTCGATGAAGCCGGTCACGACGTCCTGAGCCTTCCCGGCCGGCCGGCCGTTTTCGAAGGGGACATAGACGACCTTGTAGCCGTTGAAGCTGCTGCGGTTCCAGCTCCCGTGCTCGCCTATGAAGGCGCCGTTTGCGAAGGGCTCCGGCAAGGCGGAGCCGTTGGAGAAGACCAGGCCCAGGGCGGCGACGTGGCTGGAAAGAGCATAGTCCGGCGGGATCGCTTTCTCGACCATGTCGGGCCTCGGCGGATGGACCCGCTCGTCCACGTGGGCGCCGTAATAGCTCCATGGCCAGCCGTAGAAAGCGCCTTCCTGCACCGAGGTCATGTAGTCCGGCACCAGATTCGGCCCCAGCTCGTCACGCTCGTTGACGACCGTCCAGAGCACGCCGGTCTCCGGATGGAAGATCAACCCGTTCGGGTTGCGAAGGCCGGACGCGAAGACGCGGGCCGCACCCGTTTCCCGATCTACCTGCCAGATCGCAGCGCGGCCCTTTTCGGCCTCGAGCCCGCGCTCGGCCACGTTCGAGTTGGAACCGACGGAGGCATAGAGGTAGCGCCCGTCGGGGCTGAGGGCCAGATCCTTGGTCCAGTGATGGTTGATCGGGCCACCCGGAAGCGGTGTTAGAACCCGCGGCTCGCCGGTGATCTCCGCCTGCCCGAGCTGATAGGGATAGGCGAGGATCGCATCGGCCGCAGCCACGTAAAGCGTTCCGTCGTGCCAGGCCACTCCGAAAGGAGAATTGAGCCCCGTCAGCAGGTCGTGGCGTTCGTCCACCGTTCCGTCGCGATCGGTGTCGCGGAGCAGCGTGATCAGATTGCTTTCCTTTTCGGGGCCGGCACCACCGCCGTGGGCCATGGACATGATCCAACCCCGGATCATGTCCTTCGGCCGCTCTATCGGCTTGCCCGAGGGTTCGCGCGATTGAACGACGAGAACGTCTCCGTTCGGCAGCGTATGGACGGTCCTCGGATTGGCAAGGTCCTTCGCGTAGGCGGCAATGACGAGATTGTCGGGAACGCTCGGTGTCGTGCCGTCCTGCCAGCCGACGACCTCGGCGATTTTCATGTCCGGCATGAGTTCCGATGTCGGTTCCGGCAAGACCGGATCGGGGCCGATCTGCTGCGAAACATCGAAATCCGCGCCGTCATCGCTGCAGCCTGCGAGCGCCAGGAGGAGAACGCCGGTTCCGATGAGGAATCTTGCACGGAAGAAGGCAGAGCTATTCATAACCGCTCACTCCGGATTGCCTGTAGAGGGTGGCGCGGCCAAGCAAAGCGAAGAGGATCGTCAGAAGCACCGTCGCCGCGGAGAGGATCAACCCGTAGGGTACCACAGCCGTCCAGCCATCGGCGGCATGGACGAGGTTGTTGACGAAGGCGAGACCGAAGACGAGGACGTAGCCGAGTACATGGAGCCAAACCGCCCCTTGCCTACGCCGCTCCCTTCGAAACAGGAACTCCAACACACCGGCCAGACCGGCAATCACGCCGGCAATGATGCCGGCAAAGAGCAGCCAGGCGGAGAAGTTCTGCCACATGATATGTCCCGTCTGCCAGAAGGCGATATCGGTCAGAAGGGCGAGCGTAAAACAGACGACCGGAAACGGCACGAGCAACGAATGGACCGGGGTGGTAACGGTCGCGGCAGTCGATGCGGAATTTAGATTCATCGGCGCCTCCTGTTCGGTCGACCGTTGAAACCTCGGGCCCGCCCATTTGTTCCGGGAGCGCTCGCGGCGGGCGGTTCGACCGTCTACGCAACCACAGGAGGTGCGGATTGGAACCATGAAGCACCCCAAACAGTTTCGCCTTGCGACACAGTAATTCGATGCCGTGTTTCGACCGGCGGCCTGCGCCGGCGACCTTTCTGAAACCTGACCGGCGGGGTCTTGGTCAGCCGCTCGGAGGACTAGGGGGCGTGATGGGGCCGTTGGCGACGCATATGGCAGTGCACATCCTGCTGATGAACCTCGCCGCGCCCTTGGCTGCAGTCGCAATGACTTGGGGTCGGCCGCAGCGGCGGGAAATCGCCGGGTGGGCTCTGCCGCTTGCGACACTTGCGCAGATCGCCGCCCTCTGGGCCTGGCATGCGCCGCCATTTCTCAAGCGGGCCCTGGAATTTCCCACAGTTCATTTACTCATGAATGCCAGCCTGTTCCTGACCGCATTCCTGTTCTGGCGGGCGGTCCTGCTTCTTCATGGCAAGCGTTCCTGGCAACCGATCGTTGCCCTTCTGATGACCAGCAAGCTCTATTGTCTTCTCGCCGTACTCTTCGTCTTCGCGCCGCGAGCGCTCTACCCCGCTTTCGCTGCATCCCACACGGCGCATGCAACTGGAACCCTGAACGCAACTTTGGCCGATCAGCAGCTCGCGGGGCTTATCATGCTGGTCGCCTGTCCTGTGACCTATGTTCTCGCAGGGATCGTGATTGCCGCGCGCTGGCTTTTGACGATGGAGGAAGACGAGGCCGGATCCAGAGCAGGTGCAGCAGCGTGGACCTGAGAAACCTTCACTGGACGGCCGTTGCGAAAATCGTCGGGGTCGGCGCCGTGCTGCTCGTGACCGCGGGCGTCGTGTTCGTCTGGTCCGGTGTCTACAACGTCGCGGCCTCCAAGGACCACCTGCGGATTACGACATGGATCCTGACGCTGATCCGCGAACGATCGATCGCCAACCGAAGCTTTACGATCGAAGTTCCGCCGCTCGATGACGACGGCATGATCCGACTCGGGCATCCCATTTCGAAGGTGCGTGCGTAGCGTGCCACAATCGCCCCGGCGAAGAGATAAATCCGATCGTCAGCGGCATGCTGCCCCCGCCTCCGGATCTGATGGACATCGGCAAGCGCCGCCCGCCGGAGGAGATCTTCTGGATCGTCAAGCACGGCCTCAAATATACCGGCATGCCGGCATGGCCGAATACCCGGCGCGACGACGAAGTCTGGGCCGTCACGGCATTCCTCGCAAGCCTGCCCGCAACGGCAGGCAATTATCCCGACCTGGCAGGCCTCACGCGCAGCCAGGCGAGTAGAGATGAGGGATCCGTGAGCGGCAGCGCCTTGACCGCCTGCGGGCGCTGCCATGAACGCGAAGGCACAGGCACGAACGGCGACCGTGTACCGCGGCTCGCGGGACTGCCCGAAGCCTATCTCCTGCGCAGTCTCCAGGAGTATGCGAAAGGGACCCGGGCGAGCGGTGCCATGGAACCGGTCGCCGACCTTCTGTCAGAGGACGCCATGCGGGAGCTGGCAACGCATTACTCGGCGCTTCAGCCAACCGCCGGAAACCAATCGGCGCCACCTGACCCTGAGCAACTCAGGCGCGGCGAAGCCATAGCCAGGCGCGGCATCGCGCATCAGGGCGTACCGGCCTGCCTGAGCTGCCATTCCGGACGTCAATCGCAGCAGTTTCCGGTCCTCGCCGGCCAGCATGCCGAGTACATAGAGGAGCAGATACGGCTCTGGCGGCGCGGCGGGCGGATCGGGACCCCCTACGGGAGGATCATGACGGCGGTTGCCGGCGCACTGGACGAAGCGCAGATCGAAGACGTCGCCGCCTATCTGGGCTCACTGCCTCCGGGAAGCGCCACAGCGCCGATGACGGAGGCGAACCGATGAGGCTCGCCCGATATTTCGCGGTGGCAAGCGCTCTCGCGCTGCAGGGCTGCGCCGGGCTGCAGTCTGCGCTCGATCCTTCCGGAGCGGAAGCCGAGCGCATCGGCACGCTCAGTTGGCTGCTGATCCTGTTCTCTACCGCCATTCTCGTCGGGGTCTGCCTGATCACGGCGGTCGCGCTTTTCGGCGGTGAGCGCTGGCGTGCCCGCATCGCGGGCGAAAGGGTGGTCATCGGTGGCGGTCTCGTTTTCCCGATCCTCGCTCTCAGCGTCCTGCTGGGCTACGGCTTCTATCTTATGGCGCCCGGCACCACTGCGGCCCGTTCGCAGGGCGGATTGCGCATCGAGGTCGTAGGCGAGCGCTGGTGGTGGCGGGTGACCTATGTCGACGAGACCGGTCGCCGCATCGAGAGCGCCAACGAAATCAGGCTGCCTGTCGGACGGCCGGTGGAATTGGAACTGACATCGGCTGACGTTATTCACAGCTTCTGGGTGCCGCGGCTCGCCGGCAAGCTCGACATGATCCCCGGCCATACCAACACGCTGACGCTTCAAGCGACGAAGGCCGGCATCAGTCGCGGCCAATGTGCGGAATATTGCGGCGGGCCGCATGCCTTCATGTCCTTTTACGTGATCGCCATGCACGAAGATCAGTTTTCCTCCTGGCTGGCAGGTGAGGCCGGCGACGCCTCGGCTGCGAAACAGGATCAGGCCGCAGGGCAGGCGCTGTTCCTCTCCTCCGGCTGTGCCGCATGCCACCGGGTCCGCGGCACGGATGCCCGGGGTACGATCGGCCCCGATCTCACGCATGTGGGCAGCCGGCACTCGCTTGCCGCTGCCACGCTCGAGAACGATGTCGCCGCCTTCGTCCGCTGGATCCGCGACGGCCAGCACGTGAAGCCGGAAAATCTGATGCCGCCATACGAGATCTTCACCGACGACGAATTGCGGCAGCTCGCCGCCTATCTGGACCAGTTGAGGTGACCTATGCTTGACTTCGCCGGCCTCGGACTTTGGCTGAATCTCGCGATTTTCGCGGGGGCGGCCGTGGCAGTCTGGATGGCTGGCGTCAGGATCACCGGCTATGCCAATGCGATCAGCGAGAAGACGGGCGTAGGCCAGGCCTTCATCGGCGTCGTGCTTCTCGGCGGCATCACTTCGCTCCCGGAGCTGGCGGTAGGCGTGACCTCGTCGCTCAGCGGTGATGCCAGTCTCGCGGTCAACAGCATCCTGGGCGGCATCGCCATGCAGGTGGCGATCCTTGCCCTTGCCGACATGCTGATCGGCCGCCAGGCACTGACTTCGGTCATTCCCGACCCGGTCGTCATGCTGCAGGGCGGCTTCAAGATCCTTCTCCTGTCGATCGTCGCCGCCTCGATCGTGGTGGGGGACGTGCCGGTGCTTTTCTCGGGCGTGTGGATGTGGTTGCTTGCAGCGGTCACGGGCTTCGGCATGTGGGTCTTGTCACGCTCGAAGCGCGACAAGCCCTGGATCGCGAATGACGAGGAGGTTACGCCCGAAAAGGAGGAAGAGAGGGCGCGGAAGGAGGCCGAAGACAGCAAGAAGAAATCGCTGCGCGAGGTGGGCTGGGCGACTGCCGGCTGCGGCGCCGTCATCATCGTCGCGGGTTATCTGCTGTCGCGTTCGGGAGATGCGATCGCCGAAGCGACCGGACTTGGCCAGAGCTTCATCGGCGCGGTCCTCGTGGCGATTGCGACGTCGCTGCCGGAAGTCAGCACGGTGTTCAGCGCCACGCGTGCCGGCCTCTATACCATGGCCATGTCGGATATCTTCGGTACGAACCTCATTGATCTCTTCCTTCTTTTCATCGTCGATATCACCGGAGGTGCCGACGCGGTGATGAACGGCGCCGGGCGCTTCGAAGCCTTTGCAGCGCTGATCGCGATCACGGTCACGGCGATCTTCTTCATCGGGCTGGTCGAACGGCGGGACCGGACGATCTTCAGGATGGGTTACGACTCCTTCGCGGTCCTCAGCGTTTACCTGGCGGGGCTGGTCGTCCTCTATTTCCTGCGCGACACTGGCGGTGGAGGCGGATGATGGAACTGCCAAATCCCGATACCCGGCCCGAAGGCGAGGTCCGTGAACTGGAGCGCATCTGGGCGACGCCGCGCGGTTGGCGGCTGGTGACGGCCGTCAACAATACGGTGATCGGTCTTCTCTACATCGGCGTCGCGTTTCTCTTCTTCCTCATGGCCGGTCTGCTGGCCGTCGTCATGCGCACGCAGCTCGCCCTCGGCGACAATCGCCTCATAGACCAGGACCTCTACAATCAGATGTTCACGGTCCACGGCACGACGATGATGTTCCTCTTTGCCGTGCCGGCGGTCGAGGCGCTCGGCGTCATGCTGCTGCCGCAGATGCTGGCGGCGCGCGATCTGCCTTTTCCGCGCCTGAGCGCCTTCGCGATCTGGGCCTATGTGGTCGGCGGGCTCGTTTTCTTCTCGACCATCTTCTACGACCTCGCGCCGAAAGGCGGCTGGTTCATGTATCCGCCGCTGACGCTCATGGAATATTCGCCGGGTGACAACGCCGATTTCTGGCTGCTCGGCATCGGCTTCATCGAGATTTCGGCGATCGCCGGGGCGGTGGAGATCGTCGTTGGCGCGCTGAGGACACGGCCGCCGGGCATGTCGCTCGCCAAGATGCCGATCTTCGCCTGGACGATGCTGATCTTCGCCAGCATGATCATGTTTGCCTTCCCGGCAGTGATCCTGGCGACGATGATGCTGGAGATCGAGCGGGCGTTCGGCTGGCCCTTCTTCACCGCCGCGCTGGGGGAGATCCGCTGCTCTGGCAGCATCTCTTCTGGTTCTTCGGGCACCCGGAAGTCTACATCATCTTCCTTCCGGCCGCAGGTCTCGTCTCGATGATGGTACCGACCATGGCCCGCACGCCGCTCGTGGGCTATCACCTGATCGTCGTCGCCTTGATCGGCACGGGCTTTTTCAGCTTCGGGCTCTGGGTGCACCACATGTTCACGACAGGCATTCCGGCGCTGAGCCTCGCCTTCTTCTCCGCCGCCAGCATGGCGGTCGCCGTTCCCTCGGGCATCCAGGTCTTTTCGTGGATCGCGACCATCGCCGCGGGACGGGAGCGCTTCCGGATAACGACCGCATCGCTGTTCATTCTCGGCTTCCTGTTCATATTCACCCTTGGCGGGCTTACCGGCGTCATGGTGGCCATGGTGCCCTTCGACCATCAGGTACACGATACCTACTTCGTGGTTGCACATTTCCACTACGTGCTGATCGGCGGGTTCGTCTTCCCGCTGTTTGCGGCGATCTATTACTGGATGCCGCTCTTCAGCCGCCGGATGCTCTCGGAACGGCTGGGCCGGTGGGTTTTCTGGCTGATCTTCATCGGCTTCAACGTCACCTTTCTGCCGATGCATCTGACCGGTCTCAGAGGCATGCCGCGGCGGGTCTGGACTTATCCCGGCGACATGGGCTGGGACACCCTGAACGTCATCTCAACCGTGGGGACCTATGTGCTTGCCGCCGGCGTACTCGTCTTTCTGGTGGATCTCGCCGCGAAGTTCCGCCCCGGCAACGGACCTCACGAGAACCCTTGGGGGCGGGCACGCTCGAATGGCTGCCGAACGACGTCTACTCCACCCGAAGCATCCCTCACATCACCAGTCGCGAACCGCTCTGGGACCGGCCGAGCCTCCCTCAGGAGGTACGCGACGGCCATCACTATCTTCCAAACGCTCCGACCGGCTGGCGGGAAACGATCGTGACCTCGCCGATCCATGCCCGTCCGCAATATGTCATCCAGATGCCCGGCCCCGGCTGGCCGCCTTTCCTCGCGGCCGTCTTCACGGCGGCGTTCTTCCTGCTGCTGACGGTCAAGATGGTGACGATCGCAACGATCTGCGGAGTCCTCGCCATCGCCTTCATCCTCGTCTGGGCCTGGGGGCTCGACCCCGGGCCTTCGAAAGGCATGATCGAAATCGCCAAGGGCGTTCGCCTTCCCACCTATATGAGCGGACCGACGTCGCATTCCTGGTGGGCGATGGTGGTCCTGATGTTCGTTGCGGCGTCCCTCTATCTCGCCTATGTCTTTTCCTACCTGTTCCTCTGGGTCGTCTCGCCGGAGGTCTGGGCACCGGCCGGTTCTCCGGAACCACCGCCCCTTCGCTGGCCCTTGGGGTCCGCGGCGCTGCTTCTTGCCGGCTCGGGTATCTTATGGCTTGTCAGCCGCAGGCTGGGGATGTTCTCGGCATCGCGCGTGGCAATGGCGGCCGCTCTGCTTCTTTCGCTCGCCTGCCTGACGGGTGCGTTCGCACTTGAACTCCGGGGGCACTTGGCGACCGGCTTGAGCCCCGATGGGAACGCCTACGGAGCCATGGTTTATCTCGGCGCCGTTCTCTTCGCTCAACTCGTCTTCGCCCTGCTGATCATGGGACTGTTCGCGATGGCGCGGCATCTGGCCGGGAAGCTGGATGCCGTACGGCGGGTGACCTACGACAGCTACGCGCTGCTCTATCACTACGCCGTCGCCCAGTCGCTGCTGGGCCTCGGACTGATTCACGGCTTCCCGCGACTGATCGGATAGGTGCGTCATGAACGATCCCGTCCGCGAACCACCCATTGCCGGCGCAATTCTCTTCCTTCTGGCCGGGCCGATCCTTTGGGGTGGACATCTGCTTGCCGTCTATACTTTCCACGCCGTGGCATGCACCGCCGCGGGGCCGTGGGCGACCACCATCGTTCCGGGATCCATCGTCGTGGCCACACTCGCCGCGGCCGGAGCACTCTTGCTGGCCTTCTCTTTTCCGGGAAAGCTCGCGCAAGCGCTTCGCTGTGCCGATCCGGGAGACGACCAGCCTTTCCTGATCCGCGCGGGGCGCCTTCTGACGGTCCTGGCCCTGACGGGCGTCCTGTGGACCGGCTCTGGGGCGCTCGCGCTTGCGCCATGCGCGCAGTTCAGGTGAGTTCTAAGCCGAACCGCGCAACATGATCTCCGCGCTCAGCAAAATGCGTTCGTCGTCGCGAAAGGCTTCACCGTTACCCGAAGCCTCGCCGAGCTTGAACAGGAGCAGTTCGATCGCCAGCCTGCCGATTTCGTTGTAGTTCTGCGCGACCGTGGTCAGTGGCGGACAGGTGTAGCGGGACAAGGGATGGTCGTCGTGCCCGGCGACCCTCAGATCGCTGTCGGCATCCCGCCCGACTTTCAGGCCGGATTGAAACGCGGCGGCAATGACGCCGAAGGCGACGCGGTCGTTCGCGCAAAGAACGGTTTGCGTCGGGAAACCGCCACTGGACAGGATGCGCAGCGTCTCGTCGAAGCCGAACTTCTCGAAGTCCCAGGAGGCATATGCCGTCGTCTCTACGACCGCCGGCTTCATCTTCAGCTGCCGCATGGCCTCGACATAAGCGTCCTGGCGCGCCATGGCGTTGTTGTTGACCGGGGGCATGCCGAGATAGCAGGGCGGGCCACCCGAACGGCAGAGATAGTCGACCATCAGCCTGAAGCTCTGCCGGTTGTCGGTTCCGACGAAGGAGGAACTGTCGTCGAGCGGCGAGTCGACATAGATCAGCGGTATGCTTTGTCCGAGCGCGCTCAGCTTCTGGTGATGCGACTGGACGCCGAGCGGCGCGATGATCGCGCCGGCGACGTTCATCGACTTGAAGGTTTCGATCGCCCGTTCTTCCATCTCGGGCCTGCCGTCCGAGGAAAGGACGAAGGCGAGGAACCCCGCCTGATCGGCAATATGCTCGATGCGGCGCGTCAGCGCCATGTAGAACGGGTCCGTCGAGTTGGGCACGATGACCCCGAGGATATTGGTGCGGCGGCGGTTCAGGTTGACGGCGAAGATGTTCGGCCGAAAGCCCGATTGCTTTATCGCCGCCTCGATGGCGTCGCGTGTCTTCTTGCGCACCGATGAGGGGTCGTTGAAATATTTGGAGACGGTGGGGCGCGACAGTCCGACGAACTCCGAAAAATCCTCCATCGTCTTGATCTGTCTGGTCACGGTCGAAGCGTCCCCGCTCATCTGATTTGGTCTTTCGGAATATTCACCGATCACGGAGCTTCCGCTAGAGCGGGTTGAGGAAAAGTGTGCGCGGCTTTCCGCCCGCATCCCGCTCTGACGTCTTGATCTAGACCCGGCACGCTGCGAAATAGTCCTGCAGAACGGCGTCGACGGCGGCAAGTGCCAACGGCTTGGCCTGCGGAGCGACCTCGCCATTGCGAACGCGCGCGTAGCTGCCGGCGAGAAACTGGCTGATCAGCGTTTCCGGGATCGCAACGCCGTCGAGCAGAGACATGAGTTCGTCCACGGCTGCAGCGGCCTTCGGATGCGGCCAGTAATAGCGTATGCGGTCGCTATAGGAGAAGTGCCGCTGGAGGCGCTGCTCGTCCGCCGAGCCGTGATAGTATTTGCCCCAGTTCGCCGGTTCCTCGCGCATCACCGATTCCGTGACTTCGGCAAGCGTCCGCTCGCGCGCGCCCGGAAAGAGAAAGGCAGCGATCTGGTCGAGGCCGTAGAGGGCTTCACGAAGAGCAAAGGTGAGGCCGGGTCCGACCTTCAGGATCGCGAAGCCGTCGGCGACCAGTTGGCGAAGCGCATCAGGCGTCTGGTAATCGGTGGAATGGGCCTCGAAGACCATCCCGTCAAGTTGGCCCAGCGTGGCGCTGAGTTTTTCGGCCCTGGCACGATCATAGGCAATGACGTTCTCGTTGCCGAATTCCACGCCCGGCTGGACGACGGCGCCCACGACGCGGCTGAAGGCACCGGCGGCGCCGGCTTCATCGAATGCCGCGCGATGGACGCGCACGGTTTCGATGGCGGCTTCGGGAGCAGTCACCTCGAGGGTGTCCAGCTCTTCGAGCGCGCCACCAGGTATCGGGACTTCGGTGCCGATGATGTAGACCGGGAGTACGCCCCCACGGCCGCCGATGGCGTCTTCGGCGACGGCCGCCAGCCGCGCCGCGCGGGCCGCCGTCGTGGCATCGGGCAAGGCCGTCGGTTCGCCGGCGCATCCCATGCTGGTGTCGAGATGCAGCTTGGTGAAGCCTGCTTTCGCGTAGGCCGCGATCATCGCCTCTGCCTTGGCCATCGCCTCCGCGGCGGGCAGATGCTTCCAGGGATTGGGGCCGAGATGGTCGCCGCCGAGCAGGATCTTCTCCCGGGGAACGCGATCCGGTCGGCGATGGCGCCGACGAAGCGGGTGAAATCTTCAGGCGTCATTCCGGTATAGCCGCCGTCCTGATTGACCTGGTTGCAGGTCGCCTCGATCAGCACCGGCGTATTCTCCCGGCGCGCACGCAGCATGGCGGCTTCGATGACGAGCGGGTGCGCGGAACAGATCGACGGTATGCCGCGCGGACCGGGGCGCTTGCTCCACCGGGCGATGTCGATGAGATAGTTCTCTTGCATGATCAGGCCTGTTGCTCGCTGATGAATCGTTCGAGTTCCGCGCGTGTCGAAGCGCCTTCCATAGGGCCGAAGTGCATGACGGCGCGGGCGCCGGAAGCGGCGGCGAATTCAAGGGCCTCGAGGGGGCTCGCCCCGTTGAGCCAGAAGCTGACGAAGGTGGCGCCGAAGCAATCGCCGGCCCCGGTCGGGTCGACCTCCTCGACAGGGAAGCCCGGCAGGGAGAGCGCCGTCGCGGCATCGAAATAGCTGGCGCCTGCTGCGCCGCGTTTGACGACGACGGCTTTGATGCCGGATGCGAGGAGTTCCGCGACCGCCTGACCTTCCGTCTTGGCTTCGGTGAAGAGGAAAAGCTCGTCTCCGCTCGGCAGGAAGAGATCTGTCTCGGCGAGCACCGTAAGCAGCGCCTCGCGCATGCCGGGGCTTTTGAGGATTTCCGGGCGAAGATTCGGATCGAAGGAGACGGTGCCGCCGCCCGCCTTGACGATCCCGATCGCGCCGAGAATGCTTTCGACCACGCTCGGCGCGTAGAGCGACGAGCCCATGACATGGATATGGCTGCATTCGCCGACGAGCCGGGTCATTCGCTCGTCGAGCATGATCTTGCCGCAGGCGCTGTCGCGGATGTTGAAGACGAAAGCGCGGCTGCCATCGGGCCGGTAGCGGACGAAGGCGCTGCCGGTCGTGGCGAGCGGATCGACCTCGATGCCGGAAATGTCGACGCCGTCGCCCTTGAGGCGTTCGAGGTTGACCGTGCCGAAATCATCCCCTCCGACGCGGGAGATGATCGCGCATGGCTGACCGAGCTTCCCGGCCTGGTCGATGAATATGGCCGGTGCACCTGAAGGGAAGGGGCCGATGAGCGGCGTCGCCTGGCGGAACCCGTCACCCTTCTCGGTCGCGATGATCTCGACGAGAATCTCGCCGATCGTCAGTATCTTGTGCATGTGGATGTCACTCGTGTCGGGGTTCAGCGCTTTGCCTGCTTGGCGCGGACGTCGAGCCAGACGGCGACGAGGATCACCAGGCCCTTGACGATCAGCTGATAGAAGTAGGGGACGGAGAGCATGTTCATGCCGTTGTTCATCACGCCGATGATGAGCGCGCCGATCAGCGTGCCGACCATGGTTCCGACGCCGCCGGCAAGGCTGGTGCCGCCGAGAACGGCCGCGGCGATGGCGTCAAGTTCGTAGCTCATGCCCGCATTGGTCTGTGCGGAGAACAGGCGGGAGGAAAGCAGAATGCCGCTGATGGCCGCCATCACGCCGGAGATCATGAAGATCAGGATCTTCAGCCGGTCGACCTTGATGCCGGAGTAGACGGCCGCCTCGCGGTTGCCGCCGGTCAGATAGGCGCGCCGGCCGAAGCTCGTCTTGCTGAGCACGATCTGATTGATGACGAAGAGGACGGCGACGACCCAGATGATGATCGGCAGCCCCAGGAAACTCTCGGTGCCGATTGCGGTCCAGGTTTCGTTCTCGATCATGGCCGGCGCGCCGTTGGTGGGCAGGCTCACCATGCCGCGATAGATACCCATGGTCGCGACGGTGACGATGAAGGACGGCAAGAGCAGCTTGGCCGTCAGCACCCCGTTCAGCATTCCCATCAGGGCGCCGGCAACGAGCGTCAGCGCGATCGCCGGCACGAAACCCATCCCGAAGGCAAAGCATTGCGCCCCGACCATTCCTGCCACCGCGATGATCGAGCCGACGGAAAGGTCGATCTCGCCGAGCAGGATCACCCACGTCATCCCGAAGGCCGCGATCGCGACAACGGCGACCTGCTGCAGGATGTTCATGAAGTTTACAACCGTCATGAAGCGCGGGTTGAAGAAGGAAAAGACGATGCAGAGCATCACCAGCGAAAGGAAGATGCCGCCATATTGCTTGAGAGCCCGAACGAGGGCGGCTTTGGCTGCTGTGTTCTGTGTCATGATTGAAACCCTGTCGCGTGAGCCATGATCGTCTCTGGAGTGAGGGCGGAGCCTTCGAGCGTGGCGCCGGGCGCGCCTTCATGCATGACGACCACGCGGTCGCTCATTCCCAGGACTTCGGGCAGGTCGGAGGAGATCAGCAGAATTGCCGTTCCCTCGGCCGCCAGCTGGCGGATGATCTTGTAGATCTCGAATTTCGCGCCGACGTCGACGCCGCGGGTCGGCTCGTCGAGGATCAGCACCCTGGGTCGCGTGAGCAGCCATTTGGCGAGCACGATCTTCTGCTGGTTGCCGCCGCTGAGGGCCCCCGCCGGCGTTTCCAGCGAGTTCGTCTTGATGGAGAGCTTCCCGACCTGGTCGGATGCCGCCGCCCGTTCCGCGCCGTTGCGGATGAAGCCCAAACCTCCGGCGAAGTTCGCGAGAGCCGCCATGGATATGTTCCACTCGACGCTGTGGCCGAGGACAAGGCCCTCTTCCTTCCGGTTCTCCGTCACGAAACCGATGCCGCGGGCGATGGCCTCGTCCGGGGAACGGAACCGCACGGACTCGCCATCGAGGCGAACCGTGCCTTCGGCGTTCTTCATGCCGAAGAGCGCGTTCATCACCTCCGAGCGGCCCGAACCGACAAGGCCGAAGAAGCCGAGGATCTCACCGGCGCGCACGTGGAAGGACACGTCGTGAAACTCGCCTTCGCGCGTCAACCGGTCGACTGCAAGGACCGGGGCGCCGTCCGCCGCCACACGGTGCATCGGCGGCGGGTAGATTTCGTCCATGCGGCGCCCGACCATCAATGCGATCAGCGTCTCGATGGTGACTTCGTCGCGCGCATGCGTCGCGACATATTCGCCGTCTCTGATGACGGTGATGTCGTCGCTGAGCCGCATGATCTCTTCCATGCGGTGCGAAATATAGATGACCGCGGCGTTGCGCTGCTTCAGCCGGCCGATGATCTCGAAGAGGATCTCGGCCTCGCTGTCGCTGAGCGAGGAAGTCGGCTCGTCCAGAATGACGACCTTGGCATCATGGCTCAGGCCCTTGGCGATCTCGACGAGCTGTCGCTGGGCGATCGAGAGATTGCCGACCTTCTCCGTCACGTCGATGGGAAGTCCGAGGTCGGCTACGATCCGTTGCGCCTCTGCGACGAGCGCCTTGTCGTTGATGAAGCCGAAACGGCGTGGCTCGCGCGTGGCGAGGATGTTCTCAGCGACCGTCAGATTGTTGCAGAGGCTCAATTCCTGGAAGACGATCGCCAGCCCGAGCGAGGCGGCTTCCTGCGGGTTGGCGGGCCGGTAGGGCTGCCCGTCGAGAACGATCTCTCCCGACGTTGCCCCGTGCACGCCGGCGAGAATCTTCATCAAGGTCGATTTGCCGGCGCCGTTTTCGCCGAGCAGTGTATGCACCCGGCCGCGCCGGACCTCGAGCCGCATCCCCTTGAGGGCGGCGACCTGCCCGAAGGACTTGGTGACATCGGTGATCTTGAGAATGGTATCCGCAGCGGAACCATGCATGGCGGGCCTCCTTCAGCCGGACCGGAGCGTATCCGGCGGCATGCGCCGGATACGCCCGTGGTATGCCGCCGCCAGCAGGCGGCAGCCGTCCTGGGAGGGACCTATTTCCCGGTGTAGACGCCCGGTACGATCGGCTGCTCGGCCGGCACCGTCTCTCCGGCGACAACCTTTACGGCGGTGTCGATCGCCTGTTTGCCCATCTGGTCCGGGAATTGCTGGATCACGCCGACCATTACCGGATTGCCGTCGACGGCATCGCGTGCTTCCTTCATGCCGTCGAAACCGATGACCTTGACCTGCGATTCCAGTCCGGCAGCCTTGACGGCAACGGCCGCGGCAAGGGCCGCATCGTCGCCGAAGCCGAAAATGCCGGTAATGTCGGGGTTGGCCTGCAGCATGTTCTGTGCGGCGGCGAGGGCTTCTGCGCGGGTGATGCCCGTCTGGGTCGCGACGATCTCCATTTCCGGATGCTTGGCGATCGCTTCCTTGAAGCCGTTGACGCGATTGACCACCGACTGAACCGTCGGATAGTCGATAATGGCGACCTTGCCCTTGTTTCCGAGAACCTCGGCCATGAGCTCGCCCGCCTTCACGCCGCCGGTGAAATTGTCGGTGCCGATATGCGACGTCACCGTCGCCCCATTGGCCGGAACGTCGACGGTGATCACTTTGATGCCGGCCTTTTCCGCCTTTGCGATGGCCGCGCGTACGCCCTGGCTGTCGACAGGTGAGATGACAATTACATCAACGCCCTTGACGATGAAGTCCTCGACGTCGGCGAGCTGCTTGTTGAGATCCTGATTGGCGATCGCCACTTCGAGCGCGACATTCTTTTCCTTGGCTTCGGCTTTCATCGCCTCGGCGAGCTCAATGTAGAACGGGTGCTGCTGGGTCAGGAGCGATGCGCCGATACCGTCGGCGAAGGCGCCGGATGCCAGCAAGGTGAGCGCGGTGCCGGCGACGAGAGTTTTGAGAATGCGGGGCATATTCATGGTTTCCTCCCTTGGAAACGGCGGGCCTTCAACGTTTGCAACCAGGCAGGCGGGCCCTCCCGTCCCTGACCTTGGCAGGGAGTAAACATCATAAAACTTATCGCGCGTCAATTTTAAAAAGAACACACAACAACAAAAATCAGCGCGCGAGAAAATATTAGCTTCGGCTTCGATCCCCCGGATATTGCGGCACCGGAAGGGGAGGCAACCACCCTTCGCGCCGGACGACCCAGATCTCGTATTGGGGATTGAGGGCGGCCGGGGCGTCGTCCAGTGACCCGACGCGAATTTCGGTTTCCTCTTCTCCCGGGTTGAAGAGCCGCGATCCGCAGTCGGGGCAAAAGCCACGGCCGGCGAATATCTTGACTTCGCCAGAGCTCTTGAAAGCCCGGGTGGGCCAGACGGCGAAGGTCACGAAAGAAGAGCCGCTTTCCTTGCGGCAGTCCGCACAATGGCAAAGTCCCACCCGCAAAGGTTCTCCGCGCACCTCATATCTCAGCGCGCCGCAAAGGCACCCACCTGTTCTCGCAATCATCTGCCGGCATCTCCAATCTGGCTAAACATCAAGCGGGATCAAGGAAAGGCGCATGCCCGTTTCCGCCCGCATCCGCTCCAACTCTTTCAGATATCCGATGGTTCATGATTTTGTTTGGCCGGACCGGAAGCCATCCCAGCCCGTCGAGGCGGTGCGGCCCTTGGGGAGCGGGAGGCGTGACCCTATCTAAGGGGCGGTGCAACCACCTGAAGGCGAACGCTCATGTCAGACAAGCCGATCAGAATTCCAGGCCCCGACCATCCGATCACTGTCGAACGCAATCCCCGGCGTGTTGTAGTCAGGCTCGATGGCCGCATCGTGGCCGATACGCGCGACGCGCTCACATTGCGCGAGGCGTCCTATCCGCCCGTGCAATACATCCCCCGCAGCGACGTCGACATGTCGCTGCTTGCGCGCACCGATCATGGGACCTATTGCCCCTACAAGGGCGATGCGTCCTATTACAGCATCGCGGCCGGTGGCGAACGCTCGAAGAATGCCGTCTGGACCTATGAGAATCCGCATGAAGCGGTCCGTGAGATCAAGGAGCACATGGCATTCTATCCGGACCGGGTGGATGCGATCGAGGAAACGTGGCGGCAGGACCCGCTCGCTCGGCTCGACCTGTCTGCCCTTCTACGAGAAGGAGAGAACGGCCTGACCCAGTGATTGCTCGCCACGCCGGAGGTAATTCTTCACTCGACAACCGGGCTGTCAGGTCGCGCTTCCGGGATTGCCGCGGCGTTCCGCGACAATCCTTCCCCGAGGCGACGGTTCCATCCCCGGGGTAGGGAGGCTTGAGTTCTCGTTTTTCGGTTCCATTTGATGCTTGCAGGCAACATTATGAAGCAGGTGGTCGAATGACGCGGAACATCATGGCACTGGCTTTCACGGCCGTAATTGGAATGGGCAGTGCAGGCGTGGCGCATGCAGAGCAGTTGGCAGCGAGATCGAGCACCAGCATAAAGAATGATCTCAACTATCTGATTTACACGCCGGACGACTATGCGTCGTCCAGCAACGCGTATCCGCTTGTCGTGTGGCTACACGGCGGCGATCAGGGCGGGACCGATATCGAGAAAGTCAGATCGAGTGGCATTCCGAAATTGATCGAGGAGGGAAAGAAGTTCCCCTTCCTGGTGTTTTCACCTCAGAATCCGAGTGAAGAGCTGCTTTATCCGATCGAGAAAGTCGAGGCGGCGCTCGACGAGGTTATGTCGAAGTATCGCGTCGATCGCGCGCGTGTCTATGTCGTGGGGTTCAGTCGCGGCGCTTTCGCTGCTTGGGCCATGGCAGAACAGTTTCCCGAAACATTCGCCGCTGTCGTTCCGATCGCCGGCGGCGGCAATCGCCACTACCTTAGCAGAACAAATGAAAAGGCAGCCTTCTGGGTGTTCCACGGCACGAACGATGAAGTCATCCCTTTGTCGGATTCAGTCGTGCTTTATGAGCGGCTTGTGGGTCTGAAGCGTAATGCTCGTCTGAGTGTCTTGGAGGGCGTGGACCACTCGGGCGTCGAGCGGGCCGCCTTGAACGATCCCGAGCTCTGGGACTGGCTTCTGAAACAGCGCCTTGAGGTTGCGCCTGAGTAGACCTGTCGATCCTCAGCGCGTACCGCGAATGCGAACGGCGTCTGCTTGGCGCCCGCTCCGATCAGAAAGCCCGGTGAAGCCGACACCGCCGCCAGTGAGCCGTACGGCAGCTAGCGGCTTTCTCGCAACAATCAGTTGCTTCCCTCCCTATCACAAACCTGCCGGGCTTCAGGTGAGTTTAGCGAGGATCGCGTCGACGACACTTGGGACGGTATTCGCCGTGTCGATATCGATGCCGGCAGGAAGATACTTCCGGGTACGATGATAGCGGAGTACCAGGGCCCGCTCGGCCGGCTCGAAGCCCGGCTCATTCGGCCGCCCATCCAGTCGTCGGTTCAACGTCTCAACGTCGATGTCGAGCACGAAAACCTTATCGAACAGGTCCAGGAATTTGTGGAAATTGCGCGAGCCGCCACAAAAGAACGTGGCAGGATGGGTGGTGTCGGCAGCAATAGCGCGGACCTTCTCGACAGACCAGATCCAGTGCGCGTATCCCCAAGCGATGCGGTCTGCGCCTTCGGGTGGTCCTGCGAGCGCCTGGCCTGTCTCGGGGTCGCCGACATAGGCCAAAACGCGGTCACCATGGACGACATGGTAGCCCCGCCGCTCCAGTTCGGTAGCGACAGACGTCTTTCCGGTACCCGAGCCGCCTTCGATTAGATAGTTCTTGATGCCCATGGGTCCTTTTTATCACCGCCTTCAATCCGGGTGTGAAGACACTCTACCTGGGGTGCGCTCAACAAGGGTATCGCCTTGCGGAAAGAAGATACCCACAAACTTCGAGCCGCCAGCAAACAGCGCTGTCAACGGCGCTCCGCTTGCTAGTGCCGCTGCCGCACCGATGCCACCCGAAGCTGCATCGAGACCTTCCGGCCCCTCGATCCAGACGGACGTGCCGCCGAAAGCCGCACTCGTTTCGGTATCGGCGCGCCGATCTCCAACGGCCTCGGCATTTCGCCGCATTGCAGGAACAGCAGAGACCGACTTCACGTTTTGAAATGAACGGTCACCGAAAATGAGTTCCCATTCGGTGCCAGTGCGGTCATGTCTTTGCGACGCTCGTATGAGCCATTGCTCGACGACACACGAATCAAAGAGCTGACAGCATGGAAAATCCGGTTGCACTGAATCGTCTTTCCGAGAACACGGTCTTCCGTAAAGGCGATGTTTTCGTACTCTTCGGCGAACTGTTCGGCCGCGGATACGCCACCGGTTTGCTCGAGGAAGCCCGGCGGGCTGGAATGGAGATTGTCGGGATCACCGTCGGGCGGCGCGACGAGAACAACGCGCTTCGGCCGCTCGACGCCGAGGAACTGTCTTCGGCGGAGGCCCGGCTGGGCGGCAGGATCATCAACATACCTCTTATGGCGGGATTCGATCTCGATGCGCCCGTAGGCGGCCCAACTCCCACCGATCTCCTGGCAAAGATGACGCTTGAGAGCTGGGAACACGACAAGCTCGACTGGGACTATGTGAGGCAATGCCGCGACATCGCCACTGCGCGTTTTACGGAGTCGCTTGCAAAGGTCATGACCGTTCTCGACGGAATGATCGCCGCTGGCCGCAATGTTTTCTTCGCCCACACAATGGCCGGAGGCATCCCGAAGGCGAAGGTATTATTGGTCGTCGCCAATCGAATCTACAAGGGAACCGGAACCCGCCACATGTCGTCGCAGACCTTGCTCGACAGTGATATGGGAAAACTCATCCTGCAGAATTTTGACGACGTCTCCGCAAACACCTTTCGCCATCTCATTGATTTCAGCGCGGCGATTCGCGAGCGCGTGGAAGCTTCGGGCGGTCAAATACGATATACGGCCTATGGTTACCACGGATCGGCGATCCTCATTGACGGAAGCTATCGTTGGCAGACCTACACCAACTACACCCAGGGTTATGCCAAGATGCGGCTCGAAGGCATTGCAGAGGAAGCCTGGGCGAAAGGCATCAAGGCAACTGTCTATAACTGTCCCGAAATCCGGACCAATTCGTCCGATGTGTTCACGGGTATCGAACTGCCCCTGATACCGCTGCTGCTTGCGTTGAAGAAAGAAAACGGTGGCCAATGGGCAGACGAACAGTGGCAGGCCTGCGAGCAGCTTCTGGCAGACGGCTTAACCATGAAGGATGTGTTCCGGAAGATCACCGACATGCAGGCCAGCGAGGTCATGCGCCCGTTCTATGAGTTTTCGGCATGGCCCATGGCAAACAGCCAGGCACAGGCCGATTTGACCATCGGAACGTCCAACGAAATCACCCGGATGCATCGGGATAGCAAGTTGATGATCAGCGATCTCCTGAGCGGTCTCGTCGTGAAGGCAACCGGGCAGCTGATTTTCGGCGAATCTTCCGAACCCTCCGGTCCCGTCCTGTGGCTCAACCACGATATCGTGGCTCGGCGACTTAACGCTTCCCACCCGCATGCGAAGTCTCCCGCGCCGCTTATCACGCAGGGAACGGAATCTTCGCACCTTGAGATGGCGTGACGGGCTCCCGGCTTAGCTTGGAAGCTGGTGTTTTGGCCATGAAGCGACGAATCTTGCGACAGGAATGAGCCTTCATTTCCGCCACTGTCCGCCATTTACGACGATATGATCTGCATGCCTAGATCGCGAAGAGGGGTGATCAGATCCTCGGGACACTTCCTGCTCACAATAAGCCCGTCGACGTCATCGAAGCCAACGACGCTGTACGCGGAGACGGCACCGAGCTTTTCCCTCGAGCCAAGCACGACCGTCTCCGCAGCCTGCCGGCAGATCGCCCGCTTCACCGCCGCCTCCTCGCGGTCTCCCGTCGTCAGGCCGTGCTCTACATGGATACCGGTCACGCCCATGAAGTAGAGATCCACGCGGATCTGCGAAATTGCTTCGATGGCGACGGCGCCTACGGAGACGTTCGAATGCTTGTAGATGTGACCGCCGATAAGCTCCACATCCACCCCCGGATGATCAAGAAGAGCGGTTGCGACGTCGGGGCTATGGGTCACGACCGTCGCCTTCAAGGCCTTTGGGAGGACGCGCGCGAGCCTGATTGTCGTCGTGCCTCCATCCAGGAAGACGATCTGTCCTTCCTTGACCATGCCGGCGGCGACCTTGGCGATCTCGGCCTTGTCGTTGACGGACACATTTCGGCGCGTGGGAAGGTCTTTGAGTGCCTTGGAGGCGGGGAGAGCGCCGCCATGCACGCGTTGAAGTAGTCCTTCGCCAGCAAGCTCCCGAAGGTCTCGCCGGATCGTGTCCTCGGATAGGCCCAGCTTCCGGCTGAACTCTTTCGCGACGATCCGGCCTTCCTTGCCGAGGGCGTCGAGGAGCAGCGCCTTGCGCTCAGTGGTCAGCATGTGGACGCTTCCTTTTCAGATAGTGCAAACCTGGCAATAACCGCTGCAATTGAATCCCTGGCTCCAGCCCGTGGCGGCTCTGCAATGCAGCCTCGGGAGTGACTGCAGGAATTTCCCGAACGTGGAAGCTCGCCTTAACGCGCCCCCCATGATGCGTCCGTCGCCTATGCTCCACATATTGCACGAACACAAATATCATGCAATATCGTGCAGTATGTGATGGAGAACGTGTATGTCGGTTGCAGATCGGATTCGGGTCGAGCAGGTGACCACCCTGTCGGACGACTGGTATGTCCTGAAGAAGACGACCTTCAGCTTCCGTCGGAGGGACGGAGAGTGGCAGAGACAGAGCAGGGAGACCTACGATCGCGGCAATGGCGCAACGATCCTGCTTTACGATTTGCAGCGCCGAAAGGTCTTGCTCACCCGGCAGTTCCGCTACCCTGCCTTTGTCAACGGGTATGACGATCTTCTGATCGAGACACCCGCTGGCCTTCTGGACAAGGCAACCCCGGAAGAGCGGATCAAGGCGGAGGTGGAGGAGGAGACCGGATACCGCGTCACCGATGTCAGTCAGGTGTTCGAAGCGTTCATGAGCCCTGGATCGGTGACGGAACGGCTTCACTTCTTTGTCGGAGCCTATTCGGCCGCTGATCAAGTATCGGAGGGCGGTGGCGACCCGGACGAAGGCGAAGACATTGAATGTCTGGAGCCGACAATCGAAGAGGCGCTGAGGATGATCGCCGACGGCCGGATCCGCGACGGCAAGACCATTATGCTCCTGCAATATGCGGCGCTGCACCTCTTCAAGGACACCGCATGTTCACCTTGAGAGCGGCGAAATGCGAAGACCTTGCGCGCAACTTCGAGATCTGGCGCACGTCGGTTCTGGCGACGCACCAGTTTCTCTCGGCGGAAGACTTCGACGAGTTCAGCGAGCTCGTCGCGAAGTCGTACCTGCCAACCGCAGATTTTACAGTTGCGGTTGACGCAGATGACACCGCCCATGGGTTCATGGGCACGACTGGAGATCATGTCGATGCCTTGTTCGTCCACGCTGACAGTAGGGGTCAAGGCATCGGGCAGCTCCTTCTGCATTCGTTTCTGGCACCCCGGAGCGAGGCGACCGTCGACGTCAACGAGCAGAACGCCTCCGCAAAAGGCTTCTATGAAGCCATGGGCTTTGATCAGCAGGGACGATCGGACACGGATTCAGAGGGTCGACCGTATCCGATCCTTCACATGCGCTGGAGGCGCGAACGTGACCCGACTGTTAAGACGTGATAGAGAGCGTCTGGCGTCGTGACCTTGGACGGGGGACCGGGCCGGGATCGGATAACGAGCAGGAGTTCTTCGCCGATGCCCCCGGGCAGGCGCAAGGAGGCGCTTACTGCCGACAGGCCGCCAGGGCGGTTCGGACTGCCCGAAGAGTTTCAGCCATGGCGCTCTGCTGGCGTCGATGAATGCTCCCTAAATCATCGACACTGACTTGAACATCGATAGCGCGATTCTCACAGGGTCGATCGCCCATCCAGACCGAGGGTAAATTCATAAGCGATGAGTTCCGATCCGTGCAGCATCAAGATTCGTCGGGCTAGATCTACTGAACCAGAGGCTGTGGCATCTGTATTCCGGAGGTCGCGCCAAGCCTTTCTCCCCTACTTGCCAGATCTGCACACCTTTGAGGAAGACAAGGCCTACTTCCGCAACATCGTGTTCCGAGACTGCGATGTGTGGGTGGCTGACGAACAGCAGTTCGTCGTCGGCTTCTGCGCCTTCAAGCAAGGTTGGGTGGAACATCTTTACCTCCTGCCTGGCTATACGGGCCGCGGGATCGGCCGGAAGCTGATTGCGAAGGCGCAGGACCATTTCGACCATCTTCAGCTCTGGGTCTTCCAGGCGAATGTTGATGCGATCGCCTTCTACGAGCGAAACGGCTTCGTCAGGATTCGTGAGACGGACGGAACCGACTGTCAGGAGAAGATGCCCGATGCGCTATATCGGTGGGATGCCGGCGTGACAGCAGGGTAACGTCGGTGTCGCGTCGGCCTCAGGAACCTTTAGCAACGGCTTCGGGCCGAGTCTCAGACCATGAACGGACATCCTCCGATGGCGCTACTGTTTGAGTTCGGCGTGGCAGATGGCATCAAACTGTTCCGCCAACTCGGCGAGTGTGACCTCGCCCAATCTGCCGATCAGCAGCCGTTCGGCTCGATCCAGCGCATCCGCGACTGCGCTGTTGACGACCCGTTCGACCGCGCAGGATGGATTGTCGTTGTCCAGGCCAATCGCGAAGATATGACGGCCGCCGACTGCCCGATGAATATCCAGCAAGGTCGTTTTGTTGAGGTCGCAGGCAATCGTCCAGCCGCCCCCTGTCCAGTGACAGATCGAACATAGCCGTTGGCGCGCAAGCCAGCCATGGTCCGACGAACGACAACGGCGTTCGTCTGAAGCATTCCGGCGATATGCTCGGATGTATATGGGCGATCATGGCGGGCCATGTGCAGCAGGACGTGGAGCATGCGGGACAAGCGGCTGTCGGTTCTCATGATGCTCTTCGTGAGATGTCAACCGAGCCGTCATTCCTCTGATCGGCCGTTCGCCGCTCTATTTCTCTCTCCAGCAGATACATGACGACATGCGGGCCAACATTGGTGCCCGCAGCGGACGCGTGAGCGAGATGAGCGGCGGGATCGGCGGCGTTTCCGACGGCAAAAATCCCCGGTCGGCTCGTCCGTCCGGCGCTGTCGGTCCGAGCCAGGCCCATGTCGTCAACATCACATAGGCTAGCTGCGAGATCGGAGGCCGCGACCATGTCAGCAGCAATCCAGGCGGCGTCGCAGGCGATCGATTTCCCCTTGCGTGTCGTGAGCGCTTCAAGTCGCTCGCCGCCGTGAACCAATCCCGTCACCTCGTCGGCAATCACCTCGATTTCCAAAAGTCGCAGGCGATAGAGATCGACGTCGGTGAACGCATGCTCGGAAACCACCGTCACGTCGCGAGACCACATCCACACCCATGATGCCATGTGGACCAGCCTGTCGGGCACTCCGAAGACCACGAAGCGCTTTCCTTGGACCTCATAACCATCGAAGCATGGACAGACACGAAGATCTCTTCCCCAGACCTTGGGCAATCCTGAAAGCGGCGGCAGTTTGTCTATCAGTCCGGTTGCAAGAACAACGGTGCGAGCCATCCTTACCGAATGGCCGTGATGCACCTCGAAAAGGCCGTCGGCGCGTGGTGTTACCGACGTTACTCGCTGGCGTATGATCTCGACCCCGTATTGTTGGACCTCAGCGCTGGCTCGGGCAAGCAGCTCCTGGGCGGCAACCCATCGAAGCCGAGGTATTCGCGGACTTCCGCAACGCTTTCGATCCGGGTTGTGCCTCCATCGAATATGATAGCGGACCTGCCTGCTCTACCGAGGAATAAAGCGGCGCTTAGACCCGCAACACCCGCGCCCACGATGACCGCGTCCACGACACGTTCCATTCTACTATCTCGCTCTGAATCTCGTTCGGGTCGCGAGTATAGACCGCCCAGCATCATGCGCAACTTCAAATGTTACAAGTAACGAGAAAGACTATGACTGCCCCGGGTGGCTGCTTCGTCGATCCGGCTAATGCCCCTGGTTCCCGCTGGGCGGCTTCAACCCGCTACAGGCTGAAACGCGCTCCGAAGTCGCGCCGGTTGGAGGCAACTCCAATGCAAGTGGGGCACGCGCGGCTCCTGCAGCGGTCGCCGGACATCCTGCTGATCCCCGGCACCATGAAGAAACGGTCTGTCATGACCTGCTGCCACCGCGTCCTGGCGGCATCGGGCACAGTTTGCCCCAGGAGTCTCCGCGCGCCTCTGCCGACGCTGTAATCGAAGCCGATGCGAACAGCCAGGTGACCACTTCGCCTCGCCGGTTGGGTGCCCTCGGGCTTCGGCCAGCGTGCCAGTGATAAGCCGGCAAGGGGCCCGGTCGCGTCCGCAGCATGCGTGACGTTCGCCATCGGCAATGAACGTCACGCACATACAGATCAACTGGCGTGCGTGCGATAAGGCTCGAGGAAGGGCCTCAACAGTGCCAATAGCGCGTCCGGTGTTTCCTCCGGCACGAAATGCCCGCATTCCGGAATTATGGTACAGCGAACATCGTCAGCAACCTGGCGAAGCTGCTCCTCCACCGCGCCCGCGCAGGCTAACTCGCCGGCGAAGCCTAGCACCGGCATGGTCAGCCGAGTTCTTCATCCGTTCACGATTTGCCGGAATGTCATCGTCGATGGCGCGGTAGTAATCGAAGCTCGCACGTAGCGTCCGGCGATCGCGCTTGATTAGGTCGATGTAGAAGGCACGGATGTCGGCTGGGATAGGGTTGGGTACGGGGATCTTGGTGAATTGGTAGTCGAAGAATATCTCCTCACGACCTACTACAAGCGCCTCGTTGATCCCGCGCACGCGACAAAAATTGTTGTGCCAGAGAAAATCGCTGAGCTGCCGATCGTCGGAGATCAGCGGCGGGGAGACGGCGACACCAGGGATTATCGCCTCACCCAGCGCAATCCGCGCGATCCGCTCGGGCTGGTCCGCTGCCATCGCATAGCCTACCCACATGCCGCAATCGTGGCCAACCAGCGCGAAGCGTTCGTGGCCAAGCCCCGTCATCAGCCCGAACACGTCGCGGCCTAGTGTCCCCTTGTCATAGCCTTCTTCCGGCTTATCCGAGATCCCGAGCCCGCGCGGGTCAGGCACGACGAGTGTGAAGCGCTCAGCCAGCGGCAGCATTACGTCACGCCAGATGTACCAGTTCTGCGGCCAGCCCCCGAGGAGCAGCAGCGGCGGGCCCTCGCCACCGATAACGGCATGGAGTTCGATCTCTCCGGTAGGCACCCGGTAGCTTTCGAATACGTCGATGAAGCCCGGCGGCAGGCTGGGGACGCCGTGGACGGAGCCGAACCCCTTGATGTTTGGGAATGGTGGACGGGTCATACGTTGCGCTCCTTATGTTTAGTGATCGCTACAAACTAACGCATTGCCTTTCGGCGTCAAGCTGTGTTTAGTGATCGTTATGGATAAGCCTCGCCAACGCCGCTCCGCAGGCCCGCGCAGCTTCGATCGAGATCAAGCAATTGAGACCGCGATGCGTCTGTTTCGGCGCTACGGGTATCAGGGCGTGTCGATCTCCGACCTGACGAGCGCGATCGGCATCGCTCCGCCAAGCCTGTACGCGGCGTTTGGGAGCAAAGCGGGCCTCTACCGGGAAGCGCTCGACCTTTACGCAGGCCTACCCGGTGCGCTCGACGGCATGGAAGGCGCTGTGACGCTGGAGCAGGCGCTGAAAGGATTACTCGATGCGGCGATCCGTGCAGTGACGGCCGAGGAGCGCGGCTGCATGATCTCGACCGGTTTGGTCGAAGCTGCGGACGAGCAGCAGGAACTCGCACACGAGCTCGGCAAACGTCGGCGAGCGCTACGCGACCGTATTGCGAATGCCTTGTCTCGATGGCTTGACCGATCCGAAGCAGAGGGGCTCGCCCTGTACCTATCCGCCGTACAGCAGGGCATGTCGGTGCAGGCGCGTGATGGCGCGACAGCGGAAGAGCTCTCGCGCATTGCTGACGAAACCGTCGCGGGCATCATTGCTAGGCGGATACCGAGCGCTTCGCAATCCTGCCCGCCCCCGGCTTAGCAAGAGCGTACCGAATGAACGGCAGGGGGTCGTCTGGAGATCCATCCTACCCCCGCTCCCCGATCCGCGCCGCGGTCAGAGCCACGCCGTCGGCTATGCGGTTGCGTGCAATCGACGAGTAGCCCATGCGGAAGAAGCGGCACGGTCCGTCGTCCTGCGGGAAGAAGGGGGATCCGGATTCGATCAGCACGCCGTCCTTGCGCAAAGCGTTCATCAGCAGGTCCGCATCGAGACCTTCCGGCCCCTCGATCCAGAAGGACGTGCCGCCGAAAGCCGCAGATCCTGCAATCTTCAATCCGGCATCCCGGAGGGCGGCGTCCATGATGATGTGGCGGCGATGATACTCCTCCCGCATCCGGTGCAGCACGGCATCATAGTGGCCGAGCGCCAGGAAATAGGCGGCCGTTCTCTGGAGGTGTCCCGGCGGATGCCGCAACATCAGCGCCCGTAGTGCCCGCGCCTCCCGGATCACGGCAGCCGGTGCCACCAGATAGCCGAGACGCAGGCCGGGAAACAGCGATTTGGAGAAACTGCCGATGTAGAAGACCCGCCCGCTGCGGTCGAAGGCCTTGAGGGCAGGGGAAGGGGGCGCCAGAAAGCTCATCTCGAACTCGTAATCGTCCTCGACGATTATGAAGTCCTTGGAGGCGGCCGCCTCGAGCAAGGCCGCCCGTCGCTCGATCGGCATCGTCGCGCCGGTCGGCGAATGATGGCTGGGCGTGACGAACACGGCATCGACCTCTTGCGGAAGCGCGGCGGGCGGCAGGCCGTCCCTGTCCACATCGACGAAGGTGATCCCGGCGCCGCTCAAGCGAAGCGATGCACTCATGTCGGGATGGCAGGGGTTCTCGCAGACCGCATGGGCGCCCTGACGCAACAGGAGCTGGATGACGATCCAGAGGGCGTTCTGCGCGCCCACCGTCACCAGGATCTCGTCGGGGTTCGCACGGATGCCGCGGCCCGGCAAGGTGCGCGAACAGATATAGTTGACGAGCTGGATGTCGTCCGCCGCCGCGAAGTCGCCCGCCATCAGCTCGAAATCCTCGCGGGCCAGCGCCCGTCGCGCGCAGTCGCGCCAGGCCGTGAGATCGAACAGTGACGGGTCCATCTGACCGTAAAGGAACGGGTAGGGATAGGCTCGCCAGTCGAGGGGCTTACGCATCTGCTTGGCCACGATGAAGGTCGAGCGCAACTTGGCCGACCAGTCGATCGCATCGGCCGCAGCATGGGCGGCCTGCATCGCGATTGCTGTCGTCGGGGGTTTGCCGGCGACCCGGTAGCCGCTCCGGTTCGCCGCCTCCACATAGCCTTGGGAAGCGAGCTCCTGATAGGCGAGCGTTACGGTGATCCGCGATATATTCAGATAGGCCGCAAGCTTGCGGCTGGAGGGCAATTGGGCGCCCGGCGCCAGGCGGCCCGACAATACGGCCGAAACGATCGTTTCACGGATCTGCGCCTGCAGGCCCGTTTGGCTGGCCCGGTCGAGGAAGAAGATCGTTTCCGAGACCGTCGAGCCCGCCATTGTTCACCTCATCCAACTGGACTCATCTAACTTCCTATCTGGATATAAGGCAATCCGGGACGTGGGCATATTTCTATTCGGCAAGCAAAGACCGTCATTCAATGTACGGCGCGACCCCGCAAAAAGCGGGGCGACATAACCAAGAGGGTAACGACATGATCCACCTTAGAAGTTTCAAGCACTTATCCGGAGCCGTGGCCATCGCCGCCGGTGTCCTCACCTCCTTCGCCGCCCAGGCGGAAACCAGCGTCGTCGTGGGCTACCAGCAGATCGTCGGCCCGTTCATCTCGGCGATCGCCGACGGTCGTTTCGATGCCGCAGCGAAGGAAGCCGGCTATACGATCGATTGGCGCCAGTTCAGTTCCGGCGGTGACATTTCGACCGCCCTCGCTTCCGGAAACGTGCCGATCGGCGTCATCGGTTCGACCGGCACGACTGCCGCGGCGACCCGCGGCGTCGGGCTCGAACTTTTCTGGATCCTGGACAATATCGGCAAGTCGGAAGCGCTCGTCGCCCGAGAAGGTTCCGGCATCGAAAAGCCGGAAGACCTGAAGGGGAAGAATGTCGGCGTTCCCTTCGTCTCGACGTCGCACTTCCATCTGCTGGTCGGCCTCGAACAGGTCTGGAAAACCGATCCGCGGGAAGTGAACATCCTCAACATGAAGCCGCCGCAGATCGTCGCAGCCTGGCAGCGCGGCGATATCGATGCCGCCTATGTATGGCCACCGGCGCTGTCGGAACTCCTGAAGAGCGGCAAGGTCATCTCCGATTCCGAGGCGATCGGCGCGGCGAGCGTGCCGACCTTCGACGGCCTCGTGGCCGACAAGGAATGGGCCGAGCAAAACCCCAAATTCATGGCCGCCTTCACCAAGGTGCTCGCGGACGCCTATGCCGATTACAAGGCGAATGGCAGCGGCTGGAAGGCTGACTCGCCGCAGGTCCAGGGCATGGTCAAGCTGATCGGCGGCGACGCCGAGGGTATCGTCCAGGCTTTGAACCTCCTGTCCTTCCCGACCGTCGACGAACAGGTCTCCGATCAGTGGCTTGGCGGCGGCGCTGTCCGGGCGCTGGAGGCGAGCGCCAAATTTCTGGTCGATCAGAAACAGATCGACACCGCGCTCGACGACTACGCGCCCTTCGTCAACAGCTCATATGCGAAAGAAGCCTCCAAGTAGCAGACGACGCGCGCTCCCGCCCGCGCGCCGTGCGCGGTCAGGAGCGCCGCTGATACCCTCGACACAGCACTTTCCAGGAAGGCCTGCGACATGGAAACGCTTAACGTCAGCAATGTCAGTCTGACCTATCCCGGTCTCTATTCGGACCAGGCGGTCATCGCGCTCAAGGGCGTGGATCTCGAAATCAAAAGCGGCGATTTCGTCGTCGCCCTCGGTGCATCCGGATGTGGCAAGACCACGCTTCTCAACCTGATGGCGGGGTTCATGGCGCCGAGCGCCGGGGAAATCATGCTGGGCGACCGCCGCATCACCGGCCCCGGTGCCGACCGTGGCGTCGTCTTCCAGAAGCACGCGCTGCTCCCCTGGCTTAACGTCATCGACAATACCGAGTTCGGATTGAAGCTCAGGGGTGTCGACAAGGCGACCCGGCGGGACCTGGCGACCAGAAATCTCGCGCTTGTCGGGCTGCAGGATTTCCACCGTCACATGATTTATCACCTCTCCGGCGGCATGCAGCAGCGTGTCGGCATCGCCCGCGCGCTCACCTGCGATCCGGCGATGCTGCTCATGGACGAGCCGATGGCTGCCCTCGACGCGCTGACGCGCGAGACCATCCAGGAATTGCTGCTCGAAGTGTGGCAACTCACCAACAAGATGTTCTTCTTCATCACCCACAGCGTCGAGGAGGCGCTGTTCCTCGGCTCCAGGCTGATCGTGATGTCACCCCGTCCGGGCCGCATCACCCATACCTACGAGCTCGATTTCAACAAACGCTTCCTGGAGAACGGCAATGCACGCGCAATCAAATCCAGCCGCGACTTCATCGACATGCGTGAAGAAATCCTCGGCATCATCTATGGCGACGAGCGCCAGTCCGGGAACCCGGAGATCCTCCATGCTTGAGGGTGTCGCAAAGAGCAAACCGGTTCGTCCGGGCAGGATCTACGGTGCGCCGGGCGACGGCATGAGCGGCCACATCAGCCTGCTCACGGCCCTTGCGTTCATCGCGCTTTGGCTGCTCGTGACCGAAATGGGCTGGATCAAGCCGCTGTTCCTGCCGTCGCCGCTCGCCGTCTGGGACAAGTTCGTGATTGCGCTTACGGAAGGCGTCTCGAACTCCACTTTGGCGCAGCATACCCTGTCAAGTCTCGGCCGCGTGCTCGGAGCTTTCGTACTGGCACTCGTCACGGCCGTTCCCGTCGGCATCCTCATGGGCGTCAACCGGGTGGTGCGCGGTCTCTTCGACCCGATCATCGAATTCTACCGGCCGCTGCCGCCGCTCGCCTATCTGCCACTGATCATCATCTGGCTCGGCATCGGCGAATTCCCGAAAGTGTTCCTGATCTATCTGGCGATCTTCGCGCCGATGGCGATCGCCGCCAGAGCCGGTGTCCGCTCGGTCTCGACGGAACAGATCCATGCGGCCTATGCGATGGGCGCGACGCGAGCCCAGGTGATCAGGCATGTGATCCTGAAGGCTGCCCTGCCGGAGATATTCACCGGCATGCGTATCGGAATCGGCGTCGGCTGGACCACGCTCGTCGCCGCCGAAATGGTGGCCGCCCATCGTGGCCTCGGCTTCATGGTGCTGAATGCCGCCGAATATCTCGCCAGCGATACGGTCATCATGGGCATCGTCGTCATCGGCGTCTTCGCTTTCGCCTTCGATCTCATGATCCGCTACCTCGAAAAGGCGCTCATTCCCTGGAAGGGCAAAGTGTGACGGCAGCCGATCGGACGTAGTCGGCGGCGCCCCGGACAACCTTTTCCAACCCATTTCAACGGGCTTAGGGCCGCCCGCCCGGCGAAGCTATGCCCAGGCATGAACAAAGGAATTTCGACATGACTGCCGAAGATCTCGCAAAGCTTTTCGACGCCTTCAACAGGCACGACATCGACGACGTCATGGCCTTTTTCGCCGCCGATTGCGTCTTCAACGCCGTTGCCGGGCCGGAGGCCTGCGGCAAGCGCATCGTCGGCGCTGCGGCGATTGCCGATGCCTTCTCAGGTGTATGGACGGCAATGCGGGATGCCCATTGGGATCATCACAGCCACTTCGTCCACGCTGATCGCGCCGTCTCCGAGTGGACGTTCTCAGGCACCAATGAGGACGGCTCGCGCATCGTCGCGGAAGGCTGCGATCTCTTCACGCTTCGCGACGGAAAGATCGTCCGCAAGCAGGCATTCCGAAAGAACCGGCCGCTCATCGAACCGCAGCCGAGATACTGAGAGCCTCAGGGCAGGATCACGACATGGAACATCAACTGGCCAGACCGATCGCATCGCGGAAGCCCTTCGATCCGACCTATGATCCGATCCGCGCGCCTAATCCGGGCGACGGCAAGGACTATGCGCCGACCTATTGGATCGGCACGGCCGGCACTCCGCCTGCCGACGACGGACCCGTCACACGCGATATGGACGTCGACGTCGCTGTCGTCGGCTCCGGATACACCGGGCTCTCCTGCGCGATCCATCTGGCCCAGGAGCATGGCATCAAGGCGACGGTGCTGGAAGCCAATGGCGTCGCCTGGGGCTGCAGCACCCGCAACGGCGGTCAGGCGCAGATCTCCGCCGGCCGGCTCAAGCGTTCGCAATGGATCGAGCGCTGGGGCGTCGATGTCGCCAAAAGGCTGCATGGCGAAATCAGCGAAGCCTTCGATCTCTTCCGGGACCTGATCCGCTCGCCCGAGATCGACTGCGACCCTCAGGACGGCGGCCATCTTTATATCGCCCACCGCGACAAGGTGTTGCCGGCGCTCGAAGCCGAGTTCGCGGCTTCTCAACGAGGTTTTCGGCTACCGCTCGCGCATGGTCGGCCGCGATGAGGTCCACCGCGACTTCGTACGCGACGAGGAGGCGAGGGGGGCGATGTACGAACCGGACGGCATGGGCATCCACGCGGCCAAGCTCGCCTTCGGCTACCTCAGTCTGGCGCGCAAGCTCGGTGCGCGGGTCCACACGGCAAGTCCCGTTCTCGGCTGCGACTGGAAAAACGGAGCCTATCATCTGACGACGCCGGGCGGCACCGTTCGTGCGCGCGCCGTCTGCATTGCGACGGCAGGCTATACCTCGCCGGACCTGCATACGCTGACGCGGCACAGGCTGATGCCGATCCTCTCGAATTCGATCGTCACACGCCCGCTGACCGAGGAAGAACGCGCCGAACTGAACTTCAAGACGCAGATCCCGCTCACCGATACGCGCACGCTGCGCCACTACTACCGGATGTTGCCGGACGGTCGCGTGCAGATCGGCAGCCGCAGCGCCATTACCGGCCGCGACGCGGTCAACCCCAAACATCTCGATCGGCTGCTCGAAGGGCTCTACCGAAAGTTCCCGATCCTGAAGGGGATCACGATCGACTACTCCTGGTGGGGCTGGGTCGATGTCAGCCACGACATGATGCCGCGCATCTTCCGCCCCGACCCGAAGCAGCCGCTGTTCTACGCCATGGGCTATGGCGGCAACGGGGTCATGTATTCCGCCCAGGCCGGCCGCCGCATGGCCCAGATGGTGGCGGGCAAGGGCGGCGCCCTCGATCTGCCGATCTTCACGTCGCCGCTGCCGAGCCATGGCCTGCTCACGCCTTTCAGACGCCTCGGCCAGTGGGGCATGTATCGCTGGTACTACCTCAAGGATGAAATTCTTTAGCCGCCCGGTCGGCCTTACCCTCAACGCGAAAGGAACATGACATGAAAATGACGACCGAAGAGGCGTTTGTAAAAGTCCTGCAGATGCATGGCATCGAGCATGCGTTCGGGATCATCGGCTCGGCGATGATGCCCGTATCGGACCTGTTTCCGAAGGCGGGCATCCGGTTCTGGGACTGTGCCCACGAGACCAATGCCGGCATGATGGCCGACGGCTTCAGCCGTGCGACCGGCACGATGTCGATGGCGATCGGCCAGAACGGCCCCGGCGTGACCGGTTTCATCACGGCCATGAAGACGGCCTACTGGAACCATACGCCACTGCTCATGGTCACGCCGCAGGCCGCCAACAAGACCATCGGCCAGGGCGGCTTCCAGGAAGTCGACCAGATGGCTATGTTCGAGGAGATGGTCTGCTATCAGGAGGAAGTGCGCGATCCGAGCCGCATTCCCGAGGTCCTTAACCGGGTCATCGAAAAGGCATGGCGCGGTTGTGCACCGGCGCAGATCAACATCCCGCGGGACTTCTGGACGCAGGTTATCGACGTGGATCTGCCGCGCATCGTCCGCTTCGAGCGGCCGGCGGGCGGCCCCGCGGCCATCGCCCAGGCCGCGCGGCTGCTTTCGGAAGCGAAGTTCCCGGTCATTCTCAACGGCGCCGGCGTCGTCATCGGCAACGCCATCCAGGAATCCATGGCACTTGCGGAGAAGCTGGATGCGCCGGTGTGCTGCGGCTATCAGCACAACGACGCCTTTCCCGGCAGCCACCGTCTGTCGGTCGGACCCTTGGGCTATAACGGCTCGAAGGCGGCGATGGAATTGATCAGCAAGGCAGACGTCGTGCTCGCCCTGGGTACGCGGCTCAATCCCTTCTCGACGCTGCCTGGCTATGGCATCGACTACTGGCCGAAGGATGCGGCGATCATCCAGGTGGACATCAATGCCGACCGGATCGGCCTGACCAAGAAGGTGACGGTCGGCATCTGCGGCGACGCGAAGCAGGTGGCGCGGCAGATTCTTCAGCAGCTTGCGCCGGCCGCCGGCGACGCAAGCCGCGAAGAACGGAAGGCGCTGATCCACCAGACGCGCTCGGCCTGGCTGCAGCAGCTCTCGTCGATGGACCATGAGGATGACGATCCGGGCACGGAGTGGAACGTCGGCGCACGCCAGCGCGAGCCCGATCGCATGTCGCCTCGCCAGGTCTGGCGGGCGATCCAGGCCGTGCTTCCGAAGGAGGCGATCATCTCCACCGACATCGGCAACAACTGCGCGATCGGCAACGCTTATCCGAGCTTCGAACAGGGCAGGAAATATCTGGCACCGGGCATGTTCGGCCCCTGCGGCTACGGTTTCCCGTCGATCGTCGGCGCCAAGATCGGCTGCCCGCACGTGCCGGTGGTCGGCTTTGCCGGGGACGGCGCCTTTGGCATCTCGATGAACGAGATGACGTCGATCGGTCGCGAGGGCTGGCCGGCCATCACCATGGTGATCTTCCGCAACTACCAGTGGGGGGCGGAAAAGCGGAATACGACGCTCTGGTACGACAACAACTTCGTCGGCACCGAGCTCAATCCGAACCTGAGCTACGCCAAGGTTGCAGATGGCTGCGGCCTCAAGGGCGTAACGGTCGACACGCCGGCCGCACTCACCGAGGCACTTGCGAAGGCGATCGAGGACCAGGCCAGGGGGATCACCACCTTCGTCGAGGTTATCCTCAACCAGGAACTCGGTGAGCCCTTCCGCCGCGATGCGATGAAGAAGCCGGTAGCGGTGGCCGGCATCGACCGCGCCGACATGCGCACCCAGCGACCTATGTAAGAAGCTCTCGCGACTCGCTCGGCGGTGGTCGCCGCCGAGCTCACTCAACGGAAAGAAAAGATGGACGCGATCCCCAAAACCGAGCGACGGAAGCAATCCCTATCAGCCGTCCTGTCGACCTATGGACCGGGTCTCTTGGTGACGGCCGCCGTCGCCATGGCTGCCCAGTTCCTGTCGGAGCATTACGGGGCGCCGGCGATGCTGATGGCGCTGCTGCTGGGGATCGCCTTCCACTTCCTGGCGGAAGAAGGACGTTGCGTCGCGGGCATCGAGCTTTCGGCAAAGCTGATCTTGAGGATCGGTGTGGCGCTGCTCGGCATGCGCATCAGCGTCGATCTTCTGATCGGCCTCGGCGCCGGCACCATTCTGCTGCTCGTCTCGGCGATCGTGGCAACCATCCTGTTCGGCCTCCTGGCCGCCCGCCTGCTTGGCCGGGGCTGGCGTCTCGCCCTTCTCACCAGCGGCGCGGTCGCCATTTGCGGCGCTTCGGCCGCCATGGCCATCGCCGCCGTGCTGCCCCGCAACGAATTTTCCGAGCGCAATCTTATCTTCACCGTGCTGTCGGTGACCGTGCTCAGCACGCTTGCGATGATCGGCTATCCGATCGTCGCCGAGTATCTCGGGCTTGACGGCCAAGCCACCGGCATCTTTTTCGGCGGCACGATCCATGATGTCGCCCAGGTGGTGGGAGCCGGCTTTTCGGTCTCTCCGGAGGCGGGCGAGACCGCGACGCTCGTCAAGCTTATCCGGGTGACGATGCTGGCGCCGGTGGTGCTGATCTTTTCCCTCGCCCTGCGCGGCGTTCCGCAGGAGGGCGCGTCCATCGGAAAGCGCGCGCCGCTCGTGCCGGGCTTTGTCCTGGCGTTCCTCGTTCTCGCGGGCTTCAATTCCGCCGGGCTGGTGCCGGTGCTCGCAAGCGAGGTCGGGATGGCCATATCCAGATGGGCACTGCTGGCGGGCATCGTGGCCGTCGGCATGAAGACGTCGCTGCGCCGCGTCCTCGAAGTCGGCGGAGATGCCGTTGCCCTCGTCGTGGCCGAAACGCTGTTCATCGCCGTCTTCATACTCGCCGGCATGTATTATCTGGGACACAGCTGATGAAACCTCTCGATCGCATCATCGACGCCGCCAGGAAAGCGCCGCGGCACATCGTCCTTCCGGAAGGCGAGGACCCGCGGATCGTCGCCGGCGCCGTGCAGGCGAGGCGGGAAGGCGTGGCGGAGATTACGCTGGTCGGAAACCGCGAGGTGGTTGCGCAGAGGCTCGCAGCCCTGGACGCAATCCCGCAGGAATTCCGGATCGAGGACCCGGCGTGCTCTCCGCTTACCGATGATTTCGCGACCGCCTATCTCGAGCACAGAAGGAGCAAAGGCGTCGACGAGACCGCGGCTCGGGCCGCCGTTCTGTCACCGCTGACCTTCGCCGCGATGATGGTGCGCGAAGGAATGGCCGATGGGACTGTCGGCGGCGCGGTCGCAACCACCGCAGACACCGTTCGTGCCGCATTGCAGGTGATCGGCAGGGCGCCCGGCGTCGGGCTCGTCTCCAGTTTCTTCCTCATGATGCTCTGCGAGCCCTATCACGCCAGGAAGGGGGCCTTCGTCTTTGCCGATTGCGGACTGGTCGTGGACCCGGACGCCGCCGGTCTCGCCGACATCGCGCGCATGTCGGCCAAGTCCTTTGAGAGGCTTGCCGGAGAACGGGCAAAAGTCGCGATGCTCTCCTTCTCGACAGGCGGCAGCGCCGCTCACGAGCGCGTTTCGAAGGTCGTCGAGGCGACCGGCATGGCGCGGCGCGCCGATTCCGATCTTATCATCGACGGCGAATTGCAGTTCGACAGCGCCTTCGTCGAGGCCGTCTGTCTGACCAAGGCGCCGCATTCGGCGCTGCGCGGGGAGGCCAACGTCTTCGTGTTTCCGAACCTCGACGCTGCCAATATCGGCTACAAGATCGCCCAGCGGATCGGCGGCGCGACGGCAATAGGCCCGATCCTCCAAGGGCTTTCACGGCCCGCCAACGACCTTTCGCGCGGCTGCAGTGCGGCCGACGTCTTCCATATGATTGCCGTGACCGTGGTTCAGGCCGCCTGACGCCAGTTTCGCCGCGCCTGCCCATCTCAGGGCTCCACAAAATACCACAAATCGCAAATTAATCGCGTGCGTGGTGTCGGTTCAAGGAGAGGGCGAAATGCAGGGCCGTCTGATGCACCAAAAGCGGGCTGCGAGATTGCGGCCGCCGTGACACCAAGGGGAGGTCATCCCCCTAACAGCAATGACGGGCACCGCGGAAGGGGACAATCTTGTGCCCATCAAGGCCAGTTGCTGGGCAAATGCGTCCGCGTTTGGCCGAAGCGGACTTCTGCTGAGACAGGAAACGGGTGGCGACCGGCCTGAGGGCGCAATAGCCATCTCCTGCATCATAAACAGGAGATGAAAATGGAACTGGCTAACAAGACTTTGATCGTGACCGGAGCCAGCAGTGGTATCGGAGCAGCCGCCGCCAGATTGTTTGCATCCGAGGGGGCAAATGTCGTTCTGGCCGCGCGACGATCTGATGAACTTCAATCGGTTGCCGAGGACATCACCAGAGGCGGCGGCAGCGTCGTGTACCGTGCGGGTGATGTACTGGATGAAGCCTATGCAGGTGTGCTGACCGAATTGGCCCTGGAGCGTTTCGGCAGCCTGCACGGGGCTTTTAACAACGCAGGCGTGGTGGGTGACATGGTGGCGGTACCTGACATGTCCATTGACAACTGGAACAGAGTAATCTCGACAAACCTAACCAGCGCCTTCTGGGCGGCCAAGGCGCAGGTTCCAATTCTGAAGGAGCAAGGCGGCGGCTCTATTGTCTTCACGTCCTCTTTCGTCGGGTTCAGCAACGGCGGACTACCAGGCATGGCAGCCTATGCCGCGTCCAAGGCAGCGTTGAATGGGCTTGTCCAATCGCTTGCCGCTGAGCATGCCAGAGAGGGCATCCGTATCAACGCGCTGCTGCCCGGAGGGACAGTCACCCCGGCAGGTGGCGAAGGTAATCCTGAAGCTTTAAAGTTCGTCTCTGACCTGCACCCCATAAAGAGAATGGCTTCGGCTTTGGAGATCGCTCAAGCGGCACTCTTTCTTCTCTCGGATCGGTCCCAGTTCATGACTGGTAGTCCCATGATCGTTGACGGGGGCATGTCCGTCCGCCTCTTATAGTTCATAGGATCGGGTGTCGCAGTGCCGGGAGCATCTGCGACACCAAGAGGACCCATTGCGGTCACTGGATCGGACTGGCCGCTATTGGGCAGGCGAGTCGGAGAGCTGCCCCTGATTGGCGGCAAAGTCCCCGGCGCACAGTTCACGAATTTCGGCAGATTTGAGCCCATCCGACTTCCTCAAAGTCGGACCAGCAACCTATCCAGCGCTTCGCCTACAAGGGCGGGAACGGCCGCCGGATCGTCAAGGTATGCGGCTTCGAGCAAGCCGTCTGATACGGCGACAAGCAACGAGGCAGTAACGGAAGGGGTCGGATCGCCGTCGGCCTGAAGGAGGTCCCGGAGGACACCGTAATACCAGGCGCGCCGCGCTTCAATGGCTTGCCGCACGGGACTTTTAGGGGCTGGATATTCGGCCGCCGCGTTGAGAAACGGGCATCCACGCCAACCTCCCGCGACCACGGCCTCGCTGATGCGCCCCATGATAGCGGCGATCCTGTCCCGTGGAGGCTGCTTCGGCAGCGCTGCGACTGCCGCCCGCCCAAGCCGGTCCTGCTCCTCGATATAGGCGAGGACGAGGTCATCCTTCGATGGGAAGTAATTGTAGAACGTCGCCTTGGCCACGCCCGCCTCCGCGATGATGCGGTCGATGCCGACTGCACGAATGCCCTCGGTATAGAAAAGACTAGTGGCGGTATCGAGCAAGCGGCGGCGTGCGGCGCTTGCCTTGGAATCGGTCGGCGACATGGCTTTTTTCATGCGGTTGACTCTAACAGACAGGTCTGTATACTGCAACTAGACAGACCTGTCTGACTAGGAGGAGATTATGCAAACGATCGAGACAGCCGAGATCATGCGCAGGTTCAACCAGGCGTTCCGCGATCACAAGCCCGCTATCCTCAAAGACCTGATCGCCCCGGACTGCGTGATGGAGTCCATTCAGCCCGCACCCAATGGAACGCGATACGAAGGCTATGACGCCTGTCTCGCGTTTTGGGAGGTTCTGGCCGCCGACAGGACTGCTCACTTCGACGTCGAAGACACGATCGCAATGGGCGACCGGGCGATCATCCGCTGGCGTTTTAACTTCGGCTACGGGGGTTCGCTCCGGGGCATCAACCTGATGCACGTCCGGGACGGCTTGATCGTCGAGGCGCTGGGTTATTCAAAAATTCCCGGCCAGTCGGCGCCGCTTCCTGAGTGACAGCAGCAACCCATCCACGTTTCAGGGAGCAAAGCTCATGATTATCATAGCCGGCTATACCCGGACCGACGCTGAGAAGCGGGACGGCTCCGTGGAAGCCTTCAAGAGTATGGTCGAACGCGCGAGAGCCTATGACGGCTGTGTCGACTTCTCGATAAGCGCGGACGCGGTCGATCCGGAGCGCGTCAATCTCTTCGAGTGCTGGCGCGATCAGGCCACGCTAGACGCCTGGCGCAAGGTCGCGAGGGGAGGTCCGCGCGGAAAACCCCGGGAGGTGGCCGTAAGCCTTTATCGCACCAACAAGTCCGAAAAGCCTTTCTAGGCCCTGATCTCAAGAGGTAAAAAGATGACCACCGATAGCGAAACTACCCGCGAAATCGTGAAACGCTTCCATAACGCGTTTGAGAAGCACCGCCCGGAAGACCTCGATGATCTGATTGGTGAGGGCTGCGTCCTTGAGAACACGGCGCCCGCACCGGATGGCGCACGCTACGTAGGGCGTGAAGCTTGCCTCGACTTCTGGAAGGGGATTGCATCCTCTGCGAACCTCGTCTTCGAAGCCGAGGAGATTTGGGCCAGCGAGGATCGGGGGATCATCCGATGGCGGCTTCGTTGGGGCGATAGCCGGGCGGACCGGGTTCGAGGGGTAAACATCATGCGCGTTCGGGACGGAAAGATCGTTGAAGGTCGAGGATACGTAAAGGGATAAAGCATCAGGGCCGAAGTCAGCGCGCCGGATCGTAATTGGAAAGGGCGGCTTTCGCTGGCTACTCGGGAGCGGACTGTCCGCCATCGGGCCGGGTGGCGGCACTTCGAACGGCGACAATGAAGGTCGCTTGCCGAACGGCAGCTATCGGCTGGGCATTTTCCAGGACCGGAGAGTCCGCAGTCGGCCCCATTTTGGTCATCGCCAACCATGTTCGAGGGTTCAAGTGGGACATCGCAATTGGCTTACGGTGTCACTTCTCCCTCAGCCGACACCTGCATTGTAGTTGCACCCGACGCTTCGCGTTCGTGACGTCTCTTGCGGGGGGCCGCAAATATTGCAACATTGTTCACATGTCCAAGTTGCCGAACACCCGAGCGCTCGCGCCGCGCCGCCACGAAGAAATATTGAGGCGCGTCGTTTCCGAAGGTTCGGTGAGCATTGCCGAGCTTGCCGCCTATTTCGACGTCTCGCGCGAAACGATCCGCCGGGACATGAAGTTGCTCGCCGATCGCGGCCAACTCGATGTCGTGCATGGGGGCGCCACGCTGTTCGAAGCGACCGAGCCGGCGCTGGTCCTGCGAAGCGGGGAAAACGCCGCCGCGAAGGCAGCGATTGGCCGGAGGGCGGCCGAACTGGTGAAGGACGGCATGGTCGTCTTTCTCGACTCCGGCACGACGACGCTGGCCGTCGCGCACGCATTGAGCGGTCCGCGTGATCTGACCATCTGCACCACCGGCCTCGCCATCGCGCTGCACATGTGCCGCCAGCCGCAAGTCCGGGTGCATATGCTGGGTGGCGAGATCGATCCTGCCGAGGAGGCGGCAGTGGGCCTCGACGCGCTGGAAGCAATAGGACGCTTCCGAGTGGACATCGCCTTTCTCGGCGGGGGAGGGCTTTCTCCTGACGGCGAGGTTACCGACTTCACCCGCAACGGCGCCGAGCAGCGTTCGCGCATGATCGCCATGGCGGGCAAGGCCTACTTCGTCCTCGACAGTTCGAAGTTCGGGCGGCTGACTCCCCTTCGAATACCCGGGTTTCATCAGGCGACCGGTGTGATCGTGGATAGGCCGCCGCCCCCGACGATCTCGGAAGCACTCGAGCGAAAAGGCCCCCGCGTCATCGTCGCCCCCGCATGATGTTGCATTTTGTTGCATCTTATGTTGCGTTTTGTGAGTCCCTGGCTATGCTGACTCCAGTCCATTGGGAGGTCGGTTCATGGCGCAGGAATTTCCAACACAGGCGCGGGTCGTCATCATCGGCGGCGGCATCATAGGCTGCTCGGTCGCCTATCATCTCACAAAGCTTGGCTGGACCGACGTGGTCCTGCTGGAGCAGGGGCAGCTCAGCGGAGGAACCACCTGGCACGCGGCCGGCCTTGTCGGGCAGTTGCGCAGCCATGCCAACATGACCGGCCTCATCCGATATTCGACGCAGCTCTACAGCGAGCTGGAGGCGGAGACGGGCCTTGCGACGGGCTGGAAGAATTGCGGCTCGCTCGCCGTGGCGCGCACGACCGATCGCATGACCGTGCTGAAGCGGACCGCAGCATCGGCGCGGGCGCAAGGGGTTGCCGTCGAGGTGATCTCACCGCGGGAAGCCGCCGATCTCTGGCCGGTGATGGCGATGGACGATCTCGTAGGAGCCGTCTGGCTTCCCGGAGACGGCAAGGCCAATCCGACGGACCTCACCCAGTCGCTGGCGAAGGGGGCGCGCAACCGCGGCGCCCGCATTATCGAGCGCGTGCGCGTGACGGGCATCACGGTTAAGGACGGGACGGTCCGTGGCGTCGAGACCGATGGGGGGAATATCGCCGCTGAAATCGTCGTCAATTGCGCCGGCCAGTGGGCGCGCAAGGTCGGGCTGATGTGCGGCGTGACGGTCCCTCTGCACTCGGCCGAGCACATGTATATCGTCACCGGAAAGATCGAGGGGGTGCATCCCGACCTGCCGGTGCTGCGCGACCCGGACGGCTACATCTATTTTAAGGAGGAAGTCGGCGGTCTCGTCATGGGCGGCTTCGAACCGGAAGCCAAGCCCTGGGGCATGAACGGCATTCCGGACGATTTTGAATTCGCCTTGCTTGCAGATGACTGGGACCAGTTCGAGATCCTGATGCAGAACGCGCTGGTGCGCGTGCCGCAGCTCGAAACGGCCGAGGTCAGGAAATTCTACAATGGGCCGGAGAGCTTCACGCCGGACAATAATTTCATTCTCGGCGAGGCACCGGAACTGCGGAATTTCTATGTAGGCGCCGGGTTCAATTCCATGGGCATCGCCAGCGCCGGCGGCGCCGGGCGGTCTCTTGCCGAGTGGATCGCCAACGGTGCGCCGACAATGGATCTCTGGCCGGTCGACATTCGCCGCTTCGCGAGCTTCAACAACAATCCGCGCTGGCTGCACGACCGGGTGAAGGAAACGCTCGGACTGCACTATGCCATGCCATGGCCGAACCGCGAGCTGCACACAGCGCGACCCTTCCGGCGCTCGCCGCTCTACGACCGGCTTGCCTCCAAGGGTGCATGCTTCGGCTCGAAGATGGGCTGGGAGCGCGCGAACTGGTTTGCCGAAGCAGGCCAAATACCGGAAACGGACTATGCCTTCGGTCGGCAGAACTGGCATGAGGCGGTAAAGCGAGAGATGAACGCGGCGCGACAAGCTGCCGGGATATTTGATCAAACTTCATTTGCCAAATTTCTCGTGCAGGGGCCCGACGCAGCGAAGGCGCTCAACCGCATCTGCGCCGCGGACGTCGATGTCGAGGTCGGCCGGTCGGTCTATACGGGCATGCTCAACGAACGGGGCGGCTATGAAAGCGACCTGACGGTGATGCGGCTCGCCGTCGACCGGTTCCTCATCGTCACCGGATCCGCGCAGGCGGTGCACGACGCCGACTGGATCCGCAGGAACACCTCACCGGACGCCCACGTCACCCTCACCGACGTGACATCGGCTTACGCGGTGCTGGCCCTGATGGGACCGAATGCACGCGACATACTCGGGCGGATCACGTCCGCTGACCTCTCGAATGCAGGCTTTCCCTTTGCGACCATCCGCGAGATCGACATCGGCTATGCGACGGCCTACGCCAACCGAATGACCTATGTCGGCGAACTCGGCTGGGAACTGATCGTGCCCAGTGAATTTGCCGTGGGCGTTTACGAGGCATTGCACCAGGCGGGGCGCGATCTCGGGCTCGTCGATTGCGGCTATTACGCTCTCGAGGCGCTCCGTATCGAGAAAGGCTTTCGCGCCTGGAGCCGCGAACTGACGCCTGACATCAATCCTCACGAAGCGGGGCTCGCCTTCGCCGTGTCGTTCGACAAGCCGGGCGGATTCATCGGCCGCGAGGCTTTGATCCGGGCAAAGCAGGTCGGCGCCCCCGTCAGACGCATCGTGCAGTTCACCTTGGATGATCCCGAGCCGATGCTTTGGGGCGGGGAGCTCATCCTGCGTGACGGCAAACCTGTCGGCGAAGTCCGCTCAGCCGCCTATGGCCACACGCTCGGGCGTTCCGTTGCGCTCGGCCTCATAGAACATGGAGAAGGGGTCGACCGCGAGTTCATCGCAAACGGGAGGTTCCAGATCGACCTTGCCGGTGAGCGCCACCCGGCGACCGCTCACCTGAAGTGCCCCTACGATCCGAAGTCAGAACGCGTGCGGGCGGATGCCGGGGAGCAGCGAGCCGCCGCCTGAAGCGGGCAGCTCCATTCACCTCTCCGCCAGCGAGCGGGCATTTTCGAAGAAGGCGCGCACGAGCTTTCCGCCGCTGCGCTCCTTCAGGCAGATCAACGCCTCGTCCATCAGCATTTCGGCGCCGACGATCTCGATCGGCGCGAGACGTCCGTCCCGGCCGAATTCCGCGGCTGAGACGAAGCCCACCCCGGCACCGGCCGCGACGATCTCCCGCACGGCCTCCCGGCCCTCCGCTTCGATGGCCGGCTTCAGGGTGACGCCTGCGGCGGCCGCGAAATCCTCGAGCTTCTGCCGCGTTTTCGAACCGCGTTCCCGCATCACCAGCGGCTGGCCCGAGAGTTCCTCGAAGCTGACGGTGCTTCGCCGGGCGATCGGATGTTCGCTCGATGCGAAAGCGATGATCGGCGTCGAGTTCAGCTTGACGATGTCGAACTCCCGGCTCTCGGGAACCTCGCCGAGCACGCCGATGTCGGCTTCGTAGGAATAGAGGCTGGTGATGACCGTTTCCGTGTTGCCGGCCCTCAGCGAGATCTGAACCGACGGATATTTCTGACGAAAGGCCGCAAGGATGTGAAGCAGATGGTGGGCGGCGTCGGCGACGATGCGAAGCGTGCCGGCCCGCAATGCGCGCGATTCCGATAGCAGATCGAGCGCCTGCTGCTCGGTGTCGAACATGCGTCGGGTGATCTCCAACAGCTGGTGACCGGCCTGGGTCAGCGTCACCTGCTTCTTGTTCCGGTTGAAGAGGAGCACGTCATATTCCTCTTCCAGCTTGCGGACCTGATCCGACACGGCCGGCTGCGTGAGGAACAGCGCCTCTGCTGCACGGGAGAAGCCTCCACAAACTGCAACATTGTGGAACGCGCGAAGCTGGACGTACCGCATGGCCTCTCCCAATCATAAGCTGACCTGATAAAACGATAGAAACGAACGATTTGATTTATGTAAAGGGAAAAGTGACGGTCCTCGGATCGATATTCCGGAGAGATTGAAGATGGCTCTCGTTACTCTCTCGCTGCATCTGGCCGGCGCGACCGTGCTGCTGCTCTACGCGGTGCATCTCGTCCGCAGCGGCGTCGAGAACGCCTATGGCACGTCGTTGAAGCGTGTGCTGGCGAGGGGAGGGAAGCCTCGCATTTACGCCGCCGCGAGCGGCACGGTCCTTGCGGTCCTGCTGCAGAGCTCGACCGCCGTGGCGATGCTCGCCTCCGGTCTTTCGGCAAGCGGCTATCTTACCCTCAACACCAGCCTTGCCGTTCTGTTGGGAGCGGATTTCGGCTCGGCGCTGGTGGTTCGCGTTCTTTCCTTCGACCTGGGCTGGCTGTCGCCGCTCCTGCTTGCGGCCGGCGGACTGCTTTACCTGAAGGGCAGAAGCGACAAGCCCCGCGAGCTCGGCCGCATGCTGCTGGGCATCGGCTTCGTCCTCATGTCGCTGAAGCTGATCGGCGAGGCGACCTTGCCGTTGAAACAGAGCGACGTGTTGCCCGCCATCGTCGGCTATCTCGCGGAGGACCATGTGACGGCCTTCGTGGCGGCGATGCTCTTCACCTGGATCGTGCATTCGAGCGTCGCGGTCCTGATCCTCATCCTGGGTTTCGCCGCGCAGGGGCTTCTGCCCGTCGAGGCAGGCCTGCCGCTGATTCTCGGCGCCAATCTCGGCAGCGGGTTGATCGCCATGTGGCTCACGCGCGGGTTTTCAGCCGAGGCGCGGCGCGTCGCGGCCGGCAATCTCCTTTTCCGGGCCTCCGGCGCCTTGATCGCCTTGCCGGCGATCGTCCCCTTGTCGGCAGAACTTCGACATCTTGGCGCAACCCCGGCGGAGCAGCTCGTCCATTTTCATCTGGCCTTCAACGCCTGCCTCGCGATCTTTTGCCTGCCGCTTTCGCAGCTTGCCGCCGGCGCCGTTACTTCTCTCATCAAATCGGATCTCAAGAGCTCCGAAGACGGCGACACGCTTGCCCGGAGAATCAGCGCGCTGGACCGGACTCTGCTCGACAGCCCCGACACGGCCCTCGCCGCCGCGACGCGCGAGGTGCTGTTCATGGGCGAGGTGGTCGAGCGGATGCTCTGTCCGGTGATGGAGCTCCTGGAGCATCCGAGCCCGGCGAAGATCGAGGAGATCCGCCGGCTCGACGGATATGTCAATCGCGCCCACCGCGACATCAAGCTCTATCTCGCAGCCATCCATCGCGGCGTGCTCGACGAGCGTCAGTCGCGGCGGGGTGTAGAACTCATCGACATCGCCATCAATCTCGAACATGCCGGCGACATCGTGTCCAAGACCCTGGTCGAAATCGCCCGCGACAAGCTGGAGAACGGCAACAAGTTCTCCGACGAGGGCTGGACCGAGCTCAAGGTGCTTCACGCCAGCGTGCGCGACAACATGCGTCTCGCTTTCAATCTGCTGGTGTCGGATGACCCGGCGATGGCGCGAAAGCTCGTTCGGGAGAAGGAGCGGGTACGCGCGCTCGTACGGGAAAGTCACGAACGGCATCTGGCGAGATTGCGGGCAGGGCGCCCGGAAAGCGTCGAGTCCAGCAACATGCACCTCGAAGTCGCACGGGCGCTCAAGGAGGTGAACTCCCTTCTCGCCACGCTCGCCTATCCAATCCTGAAACAGCGGGGGGATCTGCTCGAGAGCCGTCTTGCGCTTGTCAAAGGTTGATAAGCCAAATCTATGAATGAATATGAAATATCGATTTTACAGATACATATGGGATCGCCATCCTCGCCATGTCCCGGCAGTTCTCAAAGGAGAGAAACCAGATGCCCGCAGATTCAAAGACGAATGAAGTTCTCGAAGCGCCGAGATTGGGCGAGCCGTACCTGCTGACGCCTGGGCCGTTGACCACCGCCTTTTCCGTAAAGGAGGCGATGCTGCGCGACTGGGGGTCCTGGGACGGCGACTTCCGGGGCATGACGGCCGAGTTGCGTCGCGAACTGCTTGCGATTGCGGGAGACGAAAGCGGCGAATACGACTGCGTCCCCATGCAGGGGAGCGGCTCCGTCTCGGTGGAAGCCATGCTCGGCAGCTTCATTCCCCGCGACGGCAAGGTTCTGGTGTTGATGAACGGGGCCTACGGTCAGCGCATCGGCCAGACGCTCAAATATCTCGGTCGCACGCATGTCTCGATCGACAAGGGCGACTATATGCCTCCGCGCGGCAGCGAGGTTGCAGCCGCTCTCGACGCAGATCCGGCAATCACCCATGTCGTGGTCGTCCATTGCGAGACGAGCTCGGGCATTCTCAATCCTCTCAAGGAAATTTCCGAGGCAGTCTACAGTCGCGGCCGCAAGCTGCTGGTCGACAGCATGAGCGCCTTCGGCGCTGTGCCCGCCGGTGTCGATGACTTCCGCTACGAGGCGATCGTTTCCTCCGCCAACAAATGCATCGAAGGCGTTCCGGGTTTCGGGTTCGTCATCGCGCGCAAGTCGGAACTGGAGGCTGCCAAGGATCGCAGCCATTCCTTGAGTCTCGACGTCCATGCGCAATGGGCCTACATGAACAAGACGGGCCAATGGCGCTTTACTCCGCCGACCCATGTCGTCGCCGCCTTTCTCGAGGCGCTGCGGCTGCATCGCAAGGAAGGCGGCGTTGCCGGACGCGGCGCGCGCTACGCGAACAACCGCGACGTCATGGTCGCCGGCATGCGCCAGCTCGGCTTCGAGACACTGCTAGGTGACGAGTGGCTCTCGCCGATAATCGTGACCTTCTTCAGCCCCGCCCATCCGAACTTCAATTTCGAGCGCTTCTACGAATTGATGAAGGCGAGGGGCTTCATCATCTATCCCGGCAAGCTCACCGTCGTCGACAGCTTCCGGATCGGCTGCATCGGCCAGATGGACGCGCAGGTGATGGAAAAGGTGGTTGCCGCCGCCGCCGAGAGCCTTGCGGAAATGGGCGTCGACACCGCCACCCCACCGGCGCTTGCGCTCGCCGAGCGCGCCCGCCTCGCCGCCTGACCGATCCCCCTCCAGGAGCACAACAGATGAACCAGATGTCCAAGATTTCGGTGACGGTGAATGGCCGCCGCTATCCATGGCCCCGCGTGCCCGCAATTGCGATCTGCCTCGACGGATGCGAGCCCGCCTATCTCGATGCAGCGATCGACGCCGGGCTGATGCCCGCGCTGAAGCGCATCAAGGAACGGGGAGCCGTGCGGCTGGCGCACAGCGTCATCCCGAGTTTTACCAATCCCAACAATCTCTCGATCGCAACCGGCAGCCCGCCGGCGGTCCACGGGATCTGCGGGAACTACCTCTATGAGCCGTCGACGGGCGAAGAGGTGATGATGAACGATCCGAAGTTCCTGCGCGCGCCCACCATTTTCCAGGCTTTCTATGATGCAGGTGCCCGGGTCGCGGTCGTCACGGCGAAGGACAAGTTGCGGGCGCTGCTCGGAAAAGGGCTCCGTTTCGACGAAGAGCGCGCCGTCTGCTTCTCGTCCGAAAAATCGGACAAGGCGACCCGCGCGGAGCACGGAATCGACAATGCTTCCGCCTGGCTGGGCCGGCCCGTTCCCGAGGTCTATTCGGCAGCACTTTCGGAATTCGTCTTCGCTGCGGGCGTCAAGCTGCTCAGGGAGTTTCGCCCCGACATCATGTATCTGACGACGACCGACTATGTTCAGCATAAATATGCCCCCGGCGTTCCCGAAGCCAATTCCTTCTACGAAATGTTCGACCGGTATCTCGCCGAACTGGACGGGCTCGGAGCAGCCATCGTCGTCACCGCCGATCACGGCATGAAGCCGAAGCACAAGGCGGACGGCTCACCCGACGTCATCTATGTTCAGGAGCTGCTCGACGAATGGCTCGGCAAGGATGCGGCCCGCGTCATCCTGCCGATCACCGACCCCTATGTCGTGCATCACGGCGCGCTCGGGTCCTTTGCCACCGCCTATCTTCCGGACGGATGCGACCGCGGCGAGATCATGGCAAGGCTGAAAGCGATCCAAGGCATCGACGTCGTGCTCGACCGCTCGGAGGCGTGCCGGCGCTTCGAGCTGCCGGAAGACCGCATCGGCGACATCGTCCTCGTTTCATCCGAAAACAAGACGCTCGGCACCAGCGAGCACCGGCACGACCTGGCCGCACTCGACGAACCGTTGCGCTCCCATGGAGGGCTGACAGAGCAGGAGGTTCCCTTCATCGTCAACCGCGGGCTGCCCGAACTCCCGAACGCGCCCCGTCTTCGCAACTTCGATGCGTTTTTCTACGCGGTCACGGCGGCGGCTGAGGCCGGTGCGGAGGGCGCGCTATGACGAAGGCGGAGGTCACAATCGCAGTGCGCCACGAACCGATGCGCATAGCCGGGCGCCTTATCGACACGGACGATCGCATAGAAGTCCGCTATCCCTGGAACGACACTGTCGTCGGCACCGTACCCGCCGGCCGCGCCGAACACGCAAGAGAAGCCTTTGCGATCGCGGCCGCCTATCAGCCGAAGCTCACGCGCTACGAGCGGCAGAAAATCCTGCTGGCGACCGCCGAGGCGCTGGCCGCCCGCAAGGAGGAGATTTCCGACGTCATCACGCTGGAACTCGGCATCTCGAAGGCCGACTCGCTCTATGAAGTCGGGCGCGCCTTCGACGTCTTTACGCTTGCCGGCCAGATGTGCATCCGCGACGACGGCGAGATCTTCTCCTGCGACCTCACGCCCCACGGGAAGGCGCGCAAGATTTTTACGATGCGCGAACCCCTGATCGCAATTTCGGCGATCACCCCGTTCAATCACCCGTTGAACATGGTGGCGCACAAGGTCGCACCGGCGATTGCCACCAATAACTGCGTGGTGGTGAAGCCGACCGAGCTCACGCCGATGACGGCGCTGCTGCTCGCCGACATTCTTTACGAGGCCGGCCTGCCGCCGGAAATGCTTTCGGTCGTCACCGGCTGGCCTGGCGATATCGGCATGGAAATGATCACCAATCCGCATGTCGATCTCGTCACCTTCACGGGCAGCGTTCCTGTCGGGAAATTGATCGCCGCCAACGCGCACTACAAGCGCCAGGTACTCGAACTCGGCGGCAACGACCCGTTGATCATCCTCAACGACCTGTCCGACGACGACCTCGCCAGGGCGGCCGAGCTTGCGGTCGCCGGGGCCACGAAGAATTCCGGCCAGCGCTGCACGGCGGTCAAACGCATTCTCTGCCAGGAGAGCGTCGCGGACCGTTTCGTGCCGATGGTTCTCGAACGGGCGAAGCGCTTGCGTTTCGGGGATCCGATGGATCGCTCTACCGATCTCGGGACCGTCATTCACGAAAAGGCGGCGGCACTTTTCGAAGAGAGGGTGATGCGTGCGGCGGAGGGGGGAGCCGACATTCTCTACCATCCCGGGAGAAGCGGCGCGCTCCTGCCGCCGATCGTCGTCGATCGGGTGCCGCACCAGTCGGACCTCGTGCTGGAGGAGACCTTCGGTCCGATCATACCGATCGTGCGGGTTCCCGACGACGACGAGGCAACGATCGCCCTTTCGAACTCCACGGCGTTCGGCCTCTCCTCCGGCGTCTGCACCAATGATTACCGCCGGATGCAGAAATACATAGCCGGTCTGAAGGTTGGAACGGTCAACATCTGGGAAGTGCCCGGCTATCGGATTGAAATGTCGCCCTTCGGCGGCATCAAGGACTCCGGAAACGGCTACAAGGAAGGCGTGATCGAGGCGATGAAAAGCTTCACCAACGTCAAGACCTTCTCGCTGCCCTGGCCGTAAGGAAATCTGCCCCCGTAGCAGAGGAAGGAGCGGCCCGATGGCCGCTCCTTCCATTTCGAGAGCACACGCGAAGCTATATAAGCTGAGACAATACTTATATAAAATAAATAGATTCTACTTATCGATCTATCCCCCGCAGATTTCCCAGGCAGGGCGGATTTCCAGGCGCGCAAGTCGCCGATACCGCCACAAGAGCTTGCCAATTCGAATGCCAACAAAAAGGGGAATTAGCATGCCGTTTTCAAAGATATTCCTGGGCGCAGCGACTGCCCTCATCCTCACATCTTCCGCCTATGCCGAGACGGAGCTCACCGTCTACACGTCCATCGAAGCGGTCGACCTCGACCGTTACAAGGAGACATTCGAAAAGGCTCATCCGGACATCAAGATCAACTGGGTCCGCGACTCAACCGGTGTGATGACGGCCAAGCTTCTGGCGGAGAAAGACAATCCGCAGGCCGACGTGGTCTGGGGCGTGGCTGCGACATCGCTGCTGCTGCTGAAGTCCGAGGGCATGCTCGAACCCTATTCTCCGAAGAACGTAGAGGCGCTCGACACCCGTTTCGTGGATAGCGACAAGCCGCCGAGCTGGGTGGGTATGGACGCCTATGTGGCGGCTCTTTGTTACAATACGGTGGAGGCAGGGAAGCTCGGCCTGACACCGCCAACCAGTTGGAAGGATCTCACGAAGCCCGAATACAAGGGCCATATCGTGATGCCCAATCCCAATTCCTCCGGCACAGGCTTCCTCGACGTCTCCGCCTGGCTTCAGACGTTCGGCGAAGAGGGAGCCTGGTCTTTCATGGACGCCCTGCACGAGAACATCGCCGCCTATACCCATTCGGGCTCCAAGCCTTGCAAGATGGCGGCATCAGGCGAAACCGTCATCGGCGTATCCTTCGAATTCCCGGGTGCCAAGGCGAAGACGTCGGGCGCGCCCATCGACATCATCTTTCCTTCCGAAGGATCGGGCTGGGAAGCCGAGGCCACGGCGATCATCGCCGGGACGGCCAACCTCGAGGCGGCGAAAACGCTGGTCGACTGGTCGGTCAGCAAGGAAGCCAACGAGATGTACAATGTCGGCTATGCCGTCGTGGCTTATCCCGGCGTCGCCAAGCCGATCGAAAATCTTCCCGCCAACGTCGCCGACAAGATGATCGAGAACGACTTCGAGTGGGCCGCAAACAATCGCGCTCGCATTCTGAAGGAATGGCAGAAGCGCTACGACGCGAAATCCGAGCCCAAGTCCTGATCCGCATGCATCTCACGGGAATGTTCGGCGCTTAGCCGCGGGCGTTCCCGTCAAGCCTCATCGAATGCCTATTGCCCAGGAGCTTGCGGATGAAACATGCAACAGCCCCCGCGGAGCCGGCCATGCCCGCCTCCGCTATCCATCAGATCGAAAGACGGCCATTCCTCGAAATCGGCGGCCTCTGGAAGGCCTATGGCGATTTCGTCGCGCTGCGCGACATCGACCTTCAGGTAAAGGAGGGCGAATTCATCTGTTTCCTCGGACCTTCCGGCTGCGGAAAGACCACGCTTCTGAGGGCCATCGCCGGCCTCGACATCCAATCGCGGGGCACCATTTGGCAAGGTGGGCAGGACATTTCCAGGCTGCCGCCGGCGCAGCGGGACTATGGCATCGTCTTCCAGTTCTATGCGCTCTTCCCGAATCTGACCATCGAAAAGAACATCGCCTTCGGGCTCGAGAATATCGGCCGCCCGCGGCATGAAATCGCCTCCCGCGTCTCTGAGCTTCTGGAACTCGTCGGCTTGGGCAGTCAGGGCCGGAAATATCCGGCCCAGCTATCCGGCGGACAGCAGCAGCGCGTGGCACTTGCCCGCGCCATGGCGATCTCGCCGGGCCTGCTGCTTCTCGACGAGCCCCTGTCGGCGCTCGACGCCAAGGTGCGCGTGCATCTGAGACACGAGATCAAGGAGCTGCAGCGCAAGCTCGGCGTCACCACGATCATGGTTACGCACGATCAGGAAGAGGCGCTCTCCATGGCAGACCGGATCGTCGTCATGAATCATGGCGGCATCGAACAGGTCGGTACGCCGACCGAGATCTATCGCCACCCGAGGACACTCTTCGTCGCCGACTTCATCGGCGAGACCAACCAGTTCCCCGCAACGGTCGGGAAGGGCGCGCAAGTCGAAATCGGTCACACGCGATTTGCCTGTGCCGAGCATCGGTTACCGCCGGGTTCGGCGGTCGTAGCCGCTGTCCGTCCAGCCGATATCATCCCGCACGGCGCCGCCGCCCATCGGGCGACCGGGCTCGATGCCGTCGGCAATGCGGACAATCTCATCGACGCCCATGTGGAGGATATGGAGTTTCTCGGCATGTTCTGGCGCACACGGCTCTCAGCCCCGCGCCTGAAAGAGAAGGCGCTCGTCGCGGATTTCTCGACAAACGCGGTTCGCCGCCTGAGCATCGAGATCGGCAGCGCCATCCAGGTCGAAATCCCGCAGGAACGCCTGCTCCTTTTTGCAAAGGCCTGACGCGAATGACGCTTGCTGTCGATTTCCTTCCGCCCGGCCGAGCCGTTCGCCAGCAGATTTCCGGCGACGACAGGCTCAAACGCGCAGTCATGCTCGTCGTCGGCATCTATCTGGTCGTCGCTCTTGCACTACCGCTCTTCGTGATGCTGTCGAAATCGTTCTCCACCTACACGTTCGATCTCCGCCAGTTCGAGTTCCAAGTGAGCGACCAAAGCGGGCAGGGGTGGAGCGATGCCGTTACCGCTGCGGCGCTCAATGCCGCCGTCGCCGCCTTCCCGGAAAGCGAGCTCAAGGCCAGCGCCGATGGGCGGCTGCAGGCGGCGAAGCTCTTCCCGGATTTCAGCTTCCGCAGCCCGGTCAGATATCGCATTCGCGGCACGAGCGACGAGGCGCACTTTCTTGCCGGTTCGAAGCTGGTGCGCGGTACCGAGTGGCAGGAATATGACAGCAACAATTTCCGCAGGGTAATGCTGCGGCCCTCGCGCTCGATCGGACTTTCCAATTTCGCCGAGTATTTTTCAACACCTTCGCTCGTCCGTTCGATCAGGAATTCGGTGACGATGGCGCTGATCAGCACCGCAGTCACGCTCGCCGTCGCCTTCGGGCTCGCCTATGCCCTGAACAGGAGCCGGATGCCGGGGAAGGGGCTGTTCAAGCTCATCGTCACGATCCCGATCCTTGTTCCGTCCCTCTTGCCGGGCATCGCGCTCGTGTACCTGTTCGGAAATCAGGGCGTCTTTAACGATCTGTTGTTCGGCCATTCGATCTATGGCCCGCTCGGAATCGTCGTGGGCTCGGTATTTTTCACGCTGCCGCACGCATTTCTGATCATATCGACGGCTCTCTCGGTCGCCGATGCCCGTCACTACGAGGCGGCGACATCGCTTCGCGCAAGCAAGTGGCGGACCTTCTGGACGGTGACCGTGCCCGGTGCCCGATACGGCCTGATCTCCGCAGCTTTCGTGGTCTTCACACTGGTCATAACCGATTTCGGCCTGCCCAAGGTGATCGGCGGGCAATATGGGATGCTCGCCGTCGACATCTACAAGCAGGTGATCGGTCAGCAGAATTTCGAAATGGGCGCCGTCGTGTCGGTCATCCTGCTCGTTCCGGCCTTTCTGGCCTTCGTCGTCGATCGCATGACGCAGCGCCGGCAGGTGGCTTTGCTTTCCGCGCGCGCCGTCCCCTACGAGCCGAAGCCGCGGCGCGGTTTCGATGCGGCTTGTTTCGCATTCTGCTCCCTGGTCGCGGTCTTCGTCCTCGGGATGATCGGCATGTGCCAGGTTGCGGCGATCGTGAAATTCTGGCCATACGACCTCAGCCCGTCGCTGCGCAACTATGCCTTCGACCTTATGGATGGCGGCGGCTGGGATGCCTATTACAATTCGATCCGGCTCGCTCTCATGACGGCTGTGATCGGCTCGCTGATCGTGTTCACCGGCGCCTACATGGTCGAAAAGACCAAGGGCTTCGGGCTCGGCCGGGCGACCTTTCATATGCTCGCAATGCTCCCGATGGCCGTGCCGGGCATGGTGCTGGGTCTTGCCTATATCTTCTTCTTCAACAATGCCGCAAACCCGCTTCACGGCATCTACGGCACGATGACCATTCTGGTGCTGTGCACGGTCACGCATTTCTACACCGTCGCCCATCTGACGGCGCTCACCGCGCTGAAGCAGTTGGATCCGGAGTTCGAGGCTGTGGCGGGTTCTCTGAAGATACCTTTCTACAAGCTCTTCTTCCGGGTCACACTGCCGGTCTGCCTTCCTGCCGTGCTGGAGATCGCGATCTATCTCTTCGTCAACGCCATGACGACGGTCTCCGCAGTGGTGTTCCTCTATGCCACGGACACCAAGCTCGCCTCGGTTGCCATCCTGAACATGGATGACGCGGGCGACATAGCGCCGGCGGCCGCGATGGGCATGATGATCTTCTACACCAATGTGGCGGCAAAACTTCTTCATGCGTTTGTATCGCGGCTTCTTCTTGCCCGCACACAGGGCTGGCGGCGTGTATCGCAGAGTGCGGCGGCCGCCGCTCCGCACTGACCGCCGCACCGGCTAAGGTGACGTCACCCCCGGCTTTGTGGGGGTGACAAGTCGACGTTTCCAATCTCATTATTTCAGGTGGGGCTGACGGGCAGGCGCACGCCAAGCGTGCGGGGTGGAAAATTGGCAGCTGCAGAACGGCAAAGCCGTAAATGCGCACAATCGTCAGAGAGGGAAGCTTAAGATGCCGAACCCTAGCCAGACCAGCGACAATTGGTGGATCAACGATCAGACGCCGGATAACCCTTATGGCAAGAGCGAGGACTATGAGTCCTTTCTCGACTACCTTGGGGCGTTGCCCCGCAGTCTGACGCCGGAACTGGCTGCGGGAACGCTGAGGATCAACGTTTACGAGCTCAACGATCACCCCGAATACAAAGCCGCCGCGATCGGCGCGTTGCAGATGTGGGCGTCCGTCACCCCTCTAAAATTCGAGATCGTCGACGACGCACCGTTCGACAGCACGACGGACTGGATGGAGGTCGTCAGCCCCGAGCTCGGCGAGGAGGACGATGGCAGCGCCTATTCGAGCAACCGCTATGTCAGCATCGGGCAGCGTTTCCACGACACGGAACCCAATAAGACGGACATCGGCGGCTATGTCTTCGATTCCTTCATCCATGAGTTCGGCCATGAATTCGGACTGAACCATCCCGGACTTTACAATTACAGCGGTCCCGGCGGCGTGCAGATCAACTATCTGAACAATGCGACCTGGACTTATGATCGCCAGCAATACAGCGTGATGTCCTATTTCGACGGGATCGATGTCGGGGAAACCAGCCGCTGGTCTGCCTCGACGCCCCTCATGGCCGACATAGAGGCGGTCATCCGCCGCTTTTTCTCGACCGTCGACGAGAACGGATTGCGCACTTATCAGCACATCGAGCTCAACACGGGGGATAACGTCTACGGCTTCGGGAGCACGCAATACGGCTATCAGTTGACCTCCTCGGGCATGCAGCATGACATCGGCTTCGCGATCCACGATACGGGCGGAACCGACACGATCGACTTCTCCGGCTCGACCGCGGGTACGATCCTCGACTTGCGCGCCGGTCAGTTCTCCAGCGTCAACGGTCACAGCAACAACGTGTCGATCTTCGCCGGCCACAATGCGGATGGGACCGATTATTACATCGAGAACGGCATCGGCAGCAGCTTCGACGACATTCTGATCGGCAATGACGGCGCCAACACGCTCGATGGCCGGGGCGGTGGCGACCGCATGGCCGGCAATGGCGGCGACGATACTTACTTCGTCGATTCGCTTGACGACATCGTTCGTGAGGAGGTGAACGGCGGCAACGACACCGTCATCCTCCTGTCCAGGAACCTGAAAATCAGGAAAATCGCCAACGTCGAAAACATCATCTATGCCGACGAGTCGACGACGCAGCCTGGCGGGGGCGGCGCGTCCCCGCCCAGCGTCGGCGACAACACGATGACAAGCATCATTTTCGGCGGCAGCGGAAACGATACCCTCGACGGAGGCGCCGGCGACGACACGATCTTTGGTCAGGGTGGTGACGACCTGATTATCGGGGGCCGCGACTCGCTTGCCAGCCGCGACATCAACAATACGATCGACGTCGAAGACCTCGAAGACCAGACCGAGAGCGATGACGGCAACGATACGCTCTACGGCGGAGCCGGCAGCGACACGATCCTCGGCGGCCAGGGCAATGACATTCTCGACGGCGGCGCCGGCGACGATACGCTAAGCGGCCAGGACGGAGTCGATATATTCAGGGGCGGCGCGGGGATCGATACCGTCGATTTCAGCAAAGAAAGTCCGTTTCAGCTGCTCGTCAATCTTGCCACGAACGTCGCCAGCGGCGGCACCGCCTCGGGCGACACTTTCTACAGCATCGAAAACCTGATCGGTTCCGATGACCGCATCGACCGCTTCATCGGCACATCCGCCGCAAATCACTTCTGGGGCCAGGGCGGCGGAGATTACTTCAATGGCGGCGGCGGCAACGACACCCTGGATGGCGGCAACGATGGCGACATCCTGTATGGCGAGGCCGGCAATGATACGATCATCGGCGGCGCCGGTCAGGACTATCTGGATGGTGGTTCCGGTATCGACACGGTCGTCTATGCGGGTAGCCCTGACGGCGTCACCATCGATCTTGCCAATGGCACTGCCAGCGGCGGCGACGGTGATGGGCCGGTGCAGATCGTCGGGCGAGGCGCGGTTATCCGGCACGATATGCTGGTCGGGTTCGAAAATGCCGTCGGCTCGTCCTTTGACGATCATCTCATCGGCAATGCGCAGGCCAACGATCTCGCCGGCGGTGCTGGCGACGACACGCTGACCGGCGGCGGCGGCGCCGACAGATTGAACGGCGGCGCCGGCAGCGACACGGCAGACTACGCCGATGCGGCGAGCGGCGTCAGGCTCAGTCTCACTGGAGGCAGGTCCGGCGGAGACACGTATATCTCCATCGAGAATCTCGCAGGATCGGGGTTCAATGACCGGCTGACCGGCAATGGTGCGGCCAACGTGTTGACCGGCCAGGGCGGCAACGACACGATCGACGGCGGCCGCGGCGACGACACCCTGCTCGGCGATTTTGCCTATCAGGGGGACGCGCCGCCACGCCCGGGTATGGGAACCGGCTACGCGACGCTCGGACCGGACGCGACGAACAATTCGATCGCGGCCGCGTTCGACATCTCCGACAACTTCTCCCTGACCAGCGACCCCGATATCTTCGACTCGACCACCGTCCTTCATACGACCGTCAACGCCACCGGCAACGGCCAGGGCGGATACTACAAGATCGATCTGGCGGCCGGTACGGTGATTACGATCGACATCGACGGTATCGCCGATCCGAACGTCCATGACAGTTGGGTCAGGCTGCTCGACAGCGCCGGCAACATCGTCGCTCAGAACGATGACGGCGGCGGCGATCCGGGCTCTGCCAGCAACCGGGATTCGAGCCTGGTATTCGTGGCTCAGGAGACCGGAACCTATTACATACTGGAAGGCAGCTGGTCGCCCACGGCGCCGGGCGACGGCTGGGCAGAAGCCGTGCCGGCAGGCTCGTCATACGAGCTTAATGTGTCGGTCGAGTTCCCTCCGGCTCCGGCCCAGCCGGGCGTCGCGGGATCGGACACCCTGATCGGCGGCGCAGGCAGCGATCTGCTGGATGGCGGACTGGCGGCAGACATGCTCACCGGCGGCGCGGGAGAGGATACATTCCGCTTCTCGACGGCGCTTGGGAACGGCAATGTCGACTGGATCAAGGACTTCGATGTCCTCGACGACACGATCCTGCTGGACAACCTCGTTTTCGAAAGCGTGGGTGGCGAAGGCACTCTCGCCCTGGGCGCATTTTACGGAAGCGCGGGAGGTGTCGCCCATGACGCAGACGACCGCATCATATACGACACGGACAGCGGCGCCTTGTCCTATGACGCCGATGGCGGCGGAGACGTTGCAGCCATTCAGTTTGCGCAGCTGAGCACGAATCTGAGGCTTTCGGCCTCCGACTTCATTATCATCTGACGCACGGACGGGGGCGCCTCAGGCGCCCCATCCGCAGCGCCGCGTTTCGCGGGGCTTCCAGGGAGAGTGTGTGATGAAGCGCCCTACCGACCGCCGCACGGTACTCTTGACCGTCGGAGCTGCCGCCGTCGCCGCCGTCGCCGGGCCGGTCGCCGCGCAATCGACGGATATCCGCGGTGCAGTCACCTTCGAGGGTAGCGCGGTCATCCCGGAAGGTCATCTCGAGATTTATCTCGACGACCCTGCCATTCAGGACGAGACGCGGCGTCGCGCCACGCAAACGCGTATCAAAAGCGACGGAAAATCGAAGTCGATAGCATTTTCCTTGCCGTCGCCTGCAAGCGCGACGCCTTCTCCGACGCGGCGGATCGTGGCGCGTCTGGAGCGTGCGGACGGCTGGCTGATTGCGCGCGGCAGCACACAGCTGGAGGCGGGCTCGCCTGTATACGTAACACTCAATGCAGTCATTTATTGAAGGCCGGCAGCAGTCTCCGACGGCGCCGGTCTGATCGGTCAAGCGGGAGCGTCATTCCCGTCAGATACAGTTTTCACTCGCTGGACTCCGTCGAGCGCACGCCGCAAGCGCGTGGTGGCGACTCGACCGAGCATGATGGGCGCAAGGGACCGCCCGAGCGACAGGAGCGAGCGCCCTTTGTCGTGCGTTCTCACGCGTACCACCCGATCCAGATTTATCATCAGGGAGCGGCTGACGCGGAAGAATGGCGGCGTCGGAAGGTCTGCGCCGCATTGGCCGAGCAGCCGGCACACCAGATAGTCCCGCCCATCCGCCATCACGATGCGCGTGAAGTCCGCTTCGGCGGCGAGCATGGCGATCCCGTCTGTCGGCAGGACGACTGTTTGGCCCGCCATCCTGATGTGCAGGCGTCTCCTGTCGGGCGTGGCTACCGGCGCTGTTGCCGTGTCCTCGATCTTGCCGTCAAGGTCGTGCGCGCGCCGATAGCGCCGCAGCCGGTCCAGGGTCAATGCCAGACGTTGCCGCTCCACGGGCTTCAGCAGGAAATCCAGCGCTGCGACGTCGAACGCCTGCGGCGCGTAGGTGCCGTGTCCGGTCACGAAGACGATCGCCGGCACCTGATCGAGCCGCTTGATTAGGCCGAATCCGTTATCGTCGCCAAGATCGATGTCGAGGAAGATCGCATCTGGCCGCAGGGCATGCGTCAGTTGCTGCGCCTGGTCCAGCGAACCGGCTTCGCCGATGACTTCGACATCCGGGTGCGCTTGGATCAGACGTTTCAGCCCTCGCCGGGCCGGCGGCTCGTCGTCGACAACCATCACGCGAAGCATGCATCCCCCCTCAGCATCAGGCGCGCGATCACGTTGTCGCCGGCCTGGATCAGTGTCAATGCGTGACCGAGCGGATAGTGCAGTTCCAGCCGGCGGCGAATGTTGGCGAGACCGATGGCCGGGCGGTCACGTTCGCCCGCTTCCAGCCTGCCGGGATTGCTGATCTCGATGACGAGGTCGGCGTCTCGACGCTCCACGGTGATGCCGACCGCGAAACGGCTGGCCGACGAGCGCAGTCCGTGCTTCACGGCATTCTCCACCAGCGGCTGCAGAATGAGATGCGGCACGGCGATCGACCGGGCCGCGGGGTCCACCTCGACCATCAAATCGAGGCGGCCTTCGAACCGCAGCTCCTGGATACGGATGTAGGCGAGCATTGCTTCGATCTCGTCCGAGAGCGGACAGATGCGACGCGTCTGGTTCTCGAGCAAATAGCGCAGATAGGCCGTGATCCGGTGGATCATCTCGAGCGCCGTGTCCGGCTCCTCGGGAATCTCCATCGCGACGGTGTTCAGCACGTTGAACAGGAAGTGCGAATCGAGTTGCAGGCGCAACTGGTGAAGCTCGGCCCGCAGCGCCTCCTCGCGGGCCCGGTGGCGCCGGATCCGTTGCTTTCTCGCGTCGGCATCCGCCTTGATCCAGAGATAGGCAAGAGACCATCCCAGAAAGATCAGGGTATAGTAGATCGCCGGGATCACCGAGCCGTTGGCGCCGTAGTCCGGATCGATGTTCGGCTGCAGGATGTCCTTTATTCCGTTGGCGATCAGCATCTGCAGCAGGCCACCGGCAATCGAGAGCGCCAGGGCGACCGCGACGACCGTCAGCGTGACGCCGCCGATCCGGTGGCGAAATACCCGGTAAGCAAGGGTGGTGAGCGCGAAGCCGAGCGGCTCGAGAACGGCGGTCAATGCAAACGCGAACGCCACGTCCTCGAATGCGAGAATACGGCTCACGACGGCAAACAGCGCGCCGAAGAGCCAGCCGGCCGTCTGCGCCCGCCAGAACGAACCGAGCGCACCCACCAGAACGGTGCCCGACCTGTCGGTTTTTCGCGTCATCCGGCTCCGCCCGGAGCTCGGATCCGCGATGTGGCCTCCACTCAGCTCGCGACGAGGATCGGGCTCGGCAATGACAACCATCGAAGCTGTAATTCCCTAATTGCCGTCATCCCCGGGCTGGATTGGTCTCTTCACCGAGTAGATCGACCGGTTCATCGAATAGGGCGTGTCCATGCGCGGAGAGCGCATCATTAATACCTATGAGGAGTCGCATATTCAGTGCGTCGCACACTCGCACGTTGAACATGGCGGTGCAAGGCTTGCCGCCGTGTCTCGCTGTACGGGCGCCATTTTCGGGGGATACATCGGATGAAGCACGCCACCAGAAGCAGGAAAGCCCGGCCGAGGTCTTCGCTCACAGCATTCCGGCCCGGCGACCAAGCGGCGCTTCCGTCCGAGCGGAACACCTCGCATTTTTTGTTCGTGCTGGCCGTGGGTCTCGGCGGGGCGGCCCTGGCCGGCGAGGCGTATGCGGGTTGCAATGGAAGTGCAACCCAGACGATCGGCCAGGTCGACTATGGATACACATGGTCGGCCTGTTGGGGCGACAGTGGTGTCGATGACAAGGATGAGAAGAACGGCGATCCCGGAGCGAACATAACGATCGACACCCAGGCCTCGTACACGGCCGGCGCCAGTCTCCCTTACACCATGCCCTGGGATTCCGTCGGCGGTGTCATCATGACATACACGATGGGAGGCGCTGGCGTCGACGAGGGAAGCGCCGGCGCAGGGGGCGCCGTGACGATCACCAATTACGGGCCCATAACCCTGACCACCTCGACGGATCCAGGCTCGATCGGCAGCCTGATTTCCGCAACGAGCTTCGGCGGCTCGGGGGACGGGGATAACGACAATTACAAGTCCAATGGTGGGGCAGGCGGGTCCGGAGGCGCGCTGACGATCACCAACTACGGCGCGCTGAGCGTAGAGTCGCTCAGCTCCAATACGGCCAGGGGCATGGCCGGCATCCATGCCGTGAGCAAGGGTGGCACCGGCGGCAACCAGAACAGCGGCGCGGCAGGCGACCAGTTCGGGGGCGGCGGTAGCGGCGGAAGCATCAGCATCACCAACACCGGGCAGGTGAATCTCGGCAGCGCGACCAACCCGCTGAACGGGCTGGACTATGTCTGGGGTCTCGCCGCCCAATCCATCGGCCAGGCGGGGGGCACGACAATGGCGCGGGTGGGGCAGGTGGCGCCATCCGCATCACCAACGGATCAACCGGCGGAAATGCCTCGGTCGGTGCGATCAACATCTACTCGAACAGTGCCGACAGCGTGCGCGGCATCTATGCGTTCAGCCAAGGCTCCTATGGCACGGCCTCTCAGGATTCATCCGACAATGGCGGCGCCGGCGCGGACGGCGACCAGTTCAGCATCGACACCTATTCCGACATCACCGTGGTCGCCACCGGCTCCGGCCCGAACGACCTGTCCGGCGGCATCGTTGCCATCAGTCAGGGTGGTGATGGCGGCGCCGGCACCAAGTCAACGACCGGAGGTCGTGGCGGGAACGGCTCTGCGTTCAACTCGACCCTGAGCGTCCAATCGGGTGTCACGGTTTCGACGAAAGGCGATTATGTCGCCGGCGTCGTCGGGCTGGCCCAGGGCGGTAGAGGCGGCGACGGCGCCAGCGGCGAGAAGGACAGCTCCGGCGGTAAAGGCGGCGACGTCGGCGAGATTCAGATCAACGTCTATGGCGGTTCCATCGAGACCGACGGCCTCGAGGCCTACGGCCTGCTGGGGGAAGCATCGGCGGTCAGGGAGGCAATGGCGGCGACGACACGGCCCTTGTCGGAACGAGCGGCGGCGGCGGCTACGGTGGCAATGCCGGCGGTGTCGGCGCGTATGTCACTGCTGGCTCCAGGATCACGACGACAGGGGACTTTTCGGCTGCGGTCACCCTGCATTCGATCGGCGGCGGCGGCGGCACGGGCGGCGATTTCACCGACGTGCTCGGCGGCGGTGCCGGCAATGGCGGCAATGGCGGCGATGGCAATACGGCCACCATCAACAATGCTGGCGGGACGATCGACACCTCGGGCGACCATTCCTATGGCATCCTGGTACAGTCGATCGGCGGCAGCGGCGGCACCGGCGGCATCGCCGACGGGCTGACGCTCGAGCTGGGTGGCGATGGCGGCGACGGCGGGAAGGCCGAGACGGCCAGCGTCCAGCATACCGGAATCATCACCACGACCGGCTATTCCGCGCACGGCATCATCGCGCAGTCGATCAGCGGCGGCGGCGGCGCTGCCGGCACGGCGGGCGGGGTGCTGTCTATCGGAGGTACCGGCGGCGCCGCCAACTACGGCGGTACTGCCGAGGTCCGGAGCTCGGGTGCCATCAGCACCGCCGGCGACGCGGCGATCGGCATCATGGCGCAATCCATCGGCGGCGGCGGCGGTTCAGGTGGCGGTGCTGAAGGCATCGCGGGCGTCGGAGGCTCGGGCGGCGCCGGCGGCTACGGTACTCATGCCAACATATTGCTGTCCGGCGGTTCGGTCACCACGCAGGGAGAAATGGCGCATGCGATCATGGCGCAGTCGATCGGCGGCGGCGGCGGCAATGGCGGCAATGTGATCGATATGTCGGTTGCGGTTCCGGGGCTGGGCGTCGGCGGCAGTGCCTCGGGTGGCGGTAGCGGCGGATGGGTCTGCGTCACCAATGCGAATCCCAGCAGCGATTGCTCCGCAGGTTCCGGAGCGCCGCAGCCCGTCACGATCGCGACCGGGGGTTCCGGAGCGGTCGGCATTCTCGCGCAGTCGATCGGCGGCGGCGGCGGCAATGGCGGCAACGCCACGGGCGGCGATGCCGGGTTCGGCAGCTTCCAGATCGGGGGCGGCGGTGGCGGTGGCGGCTATGCAAATACCGTGGATGTCGGCTTCCAGGGCCTCAGCCTGATGACCGGCGGCTCGCACGCCGCGGGCATCGTGGCGCAATCGATCGGCGGCGGCGGCGGCACCGGCGGTACCGCGAGCTCCTATTCCGCAGGTCTCGGCTTCACCGCGTCGGTCGCCGTCGGCGGTACCGGTGGCAACGGCGGGTACAGCGACAAGGTTACAGTGCATCTGACCGACAGTTCCATCTGGACCGGACAGGACGACGGCGACGTGACCGATGCCATCGGCGTGCTCGCGCAGTCGATCAGCGGCGGCGGCGGCAGTGGCGGCTCTTCGATTGCCGACGCCCTCACCGTGGCGGTGCCGACCGGTGAGGACGTCTCCCTGGCGATGAGCGTCTCCACGGCGGTTGGAGGCAGCGGTGGATCGTCCCATGACGCCGCCGCGGTGTCACTGACGCTCGACGGCAGCACCGCGGTCTCCACGAAAGGCGCTTCGTCGCATGGCCTCGTGGCGCAGTCGATCGGCGGCGGCGGCGGCAATGGCGGCAGCGCGTCGTCGATGGCCGCGACGGCGGGCACGGTGGACACGGTCAGCGCCGACATCGGCGTCTCGGTCGGAGGCTCGGGCAGCGGCGGCGGCAATGGCGGTACCGTCACGGTCGATCTCGATGACAGCGCCTCGGTGGCGACGGTCGGCGACTATGCCAATGCGATCGTGGCGCAGTCGATCGGCGGCGGCGGCGGCAATGGCGGCGTCGGCAGTGTCAACAGCAAGCAGATCGGCAGCGGCTTCAACCTGACGGCAAAAGTCGGGATCGGCGGATCGGGCAGCGGCGGCGCCGGCGCCGGGAACGCGACTGTGACGCTCGACGGCGGAACCAGCCTGCAGACCAGCGGGTCCGGTTCGCGCGGCGTGCTCGTTCAGTCGATCGGCGGTGGCGGCGGGACTTCGCAGGGCGCCAGCGTCGGGCTGTCGGCCAGCGCCAGTCTGCCCGGCGGCGGCGAGGAAGCCGAAGAATCGGAAGAGGGCAGCGGCGCTTTCTCCGCATCTGTCGACGTTTCGCTTGGCCGCACCGGCGGCAGCGGCGGCTCGGCCGGCACGGTCGACGTCACCACCGCAGGTAAGATCACTACTTTTGGCGCCGATGCCGACGGGGTATTGGCGCAGTCGATCGGCGGTGGCGGCGGGCTGGGCGGCTCGGTGGGGCAGGCTACTTCCGACGGTTCCGAGCCGCTCGACGACGAGGGAGAGAGCGATTGCTCCAGCATCGACGGCGATGGTGAATCCGGCTACTGCTTCGGAGTCAGTGTCGGCGCGACCATCGACGACGGCGGCACTGGCGGGACGGCCGCAAACGGCAACGCGGTCACGCTGACGCATGCCGGTCGCATCGCCACGCTGGGCGACTGGGCCGACGGCATCGTCGCCCAGTCGATCGGCGGGGGCGGCGGTGCGGGCGGCACCTCCACCGCGTCCGGAAGCCAGGCAACGGCAAACATCACCGTCGGTGTCGGCGGCAGTGGCGGTGCGGGCGGCAATGGCGGTGCGGTCGACGTCACCTTCGACGACAATCATGGCAACAGCATCAGCACCGCGGGATACAGCGCCTATGGCGTGCTGCTGCAGTCGATCGGCGGCGGCGGCGGGCAGGGCGGCGATGGTTCCGACCAGGCGGCAGGCAGGATTACGGTCGGCGGCGGCTTCGGCGGCAGCGGCGGTGCCGGCGGCAGCGGCGGTACGGTCACTGCGAAGGGGTGGATCAACCTTTCGACGAGCGGCGATGACGCGCACGGCATCGTAGCGCAGTCGATCGGCGGCGGCGGCGGCGTCGGCGGCGCCGGAAGCAGCACCGCCGCCGAAAAAGAGCACAGCCACACGATCGATCTCGTTGTCGGCGGCAGCGGCGGTGTCGGCGGCAGCGGCGGCGAAGTCGATCTCAGCGTCGGCACGACTCTCAACACTTCGGGCGCACGGGCATTCGGCCTCGTCGCCCAGTCGATCGGCGGCGGCGGCGGCATCGGCGGCGCTGGCGAGGCCGACAGCATTGCCTCGCTGGTGGTGGGCGGCTCGGGCGGTGGAACAATAGACGGCGGCGCAGTCACGGTCGACCTGACGAGCCAGAGCTCGATCACGACGCGGGGCATAGCCGCCCATGGCCTTGTCGGCCAGTCGATCGGCGGCGGCGGCGGTGTTGGCGGCGCCGCCTCTGGTGCACCGCTCTCTTTCACCGGCAACAGCCCCGGCAGCTACGGTGATGGTGGCAACGTCGCCGTCACGGCCGACGGCAGCATCTTCACGCGCGGCGACTACGCCTTCGGCGTGCTGGCGCAGTCGATCGGGGGCGGCGGCGGCTTCGGCGGCAATGCGACGAGTGCCTTTATCGGTTCCAACGGAAATCTCTCCTCGGACGGCAAGAGCGGCAATGTTACCGTCAGCCTCGCTGCCGGCAGGACTATTCAGGCGTCCGGCAAGGACTCGATCGGCATATTCGCGCAGAGCGATGCAGGAACGGACAACAACGGCACGGTCGATGTGACCGTCAGTGGTACTGTCACCGGCGGTTCCGGCGACAACGGCGCCGGCATCTGGGTTTCGGCCGGTAAAAACAACGTGTTGACCGTCAACTCCGGAGGCAGCGTCTCGGCCGCTTCGGGCGTCGCCGTTCAATATACCGCCGGCGTAAACTCGCCCGGAGACAGCACCCTGATGGTGAACAACGCCGGTACGATCAGCGGCAGTGTGAAAGGAGCCTTGCCCGTCGCGGCCAAAATGTCGAGGGTGGCCCGCTTGGGCGGCGACACGGCGGTCTCCGTCGTCAACGAGGCAGGCGGCCTGCTGGCGGATGCGGAGATCTACGAGGCTGACGTAATGAATCATGGCAGCCTCACGATCGGTCGTTCCGGCGGTATCGACGGCACCCGGATCACAGGCAACCTCACGCAGGACGCAGGTGGGCTGCTGGGGATCACCGCCGACTTCGCCGGCTTCCGTATGGACCGGCTGATCATCGACGGCGACGCCACGCTCGCCGGCAAGTTGACGGTGAACGCCATCAGCGTCCTGCCAGACATCAGCCTGCCGTTCCTCACTGTCGAAGGCGCCCTGGACCATTCGTTGAGCGCCGAGTTGTCGATCTTCGATTATTCCATCAGCCGGGCGGGAAATGAGCTGTCGGTTTCAGCGGATTCGGCTCACTTCACCGATCCCGGTGCCGTGCTGAACGAAGACCAGAACAACGTCGCCGGTCATCTGCAGCAGGTTTGGGACGCCGGCGGCGGTTCCTTCGGCACGCTTTTCGGCACGCTCGGATCTCTGGCCGACCACGATTCCGGCGACTACGCGGCTGCTCTCTCCGACATGTCGCCCGGCATTTCAGGCGCGGCCGCGGCCGGCAGCATCGCCATGACGCAGCAGCGTCTCGACCTGCTATTGAGCTGCCCGATGTTTGCCGATGGCACCTCGGCTCTGGTCGAGACGAGTTGCATGTGGAGCCAGGCCGGCGCACAAACACTGGACCAGAAGGCCGGCGGCGGCGTGTCGGGCTTCGATACGACGACCTACGCTCTTCGGGCGGGGGCCCAGGTGGAGGTGTCGCCGGACTGGTTCGTCGGCTTCGCCGGCGGCTATGACCGCAGTTCCATTCGCGGCGACGACGGCCGGGTCAACGCCGACGGCGACATCATCTATGCCGGCGCCTCGCTGAAGCATGAGATCGGCCCATGGCTGCTGTCTGGCGCCGTCGCCGGCAGCTATGGTTGGTACGACAACACGCGCACGATCCGCATTCCGGGCTTCGCCGGCCAGGCCGAGGGCGATCCGGAGATCTACAACCTCAGCACCCGGGTACGCGCCGCCTATACCTTCGCGCAGGAGCCCTATTATGTGCGGCCTCTGATCGATCTCGATCTGATCTACTCGCATGCCAGCGGTTATCGCGAGGCGGGAACCGGCGCGCTCGACCTTCTGGTCGACGACGCCGGCCAATGGAGCTTCCACGCAACCCCGGCTGTCGAGGTCGGCACGCGGGTCGAGGTGAACGAAACGACGGTGATGCGGGCGTTTGCAGGCGCAGGAGTGAGCTTCAGCACGGTCGACAGCTGGGATACCTCGGCCCGGCTGGCCGGTGCTCCGGCCGGGATCGGCATGTTCGACAGCGAGGTGCCGCTGGCAGACGTGGTCGGGCGGGTAACCGCGGGCATCGATCTTGCAACGGATAGCGGCTTCGGTCTCCGCGTGGAATATAACGGCTCATTCTCGGACACCTACAACAGTCATGCCGGTTCGCTGCGCTTGAGCCACAAGTTCTAAGGAAACGACTGGAGACAATGCAGCTGCACAGGAGCAGCGGACGCTCCCGGCGGGGCGTCCTCGACGCGGCTTACCGCATCGCTGGTACCGTACAGAAAGATTTTCCAAGAGTTGGCGGATCTCCAGCCAAACCATGTCCTGACTCGACGTACATCGCGGGATAGATGAGGTTCACATATGAATTCGGGAGCCTCACGAAATGCGCATCGCATCATTTGCCTTCACGCTGTCCTTCCTCGCCTCTTCAGCGCTGGCTGCCGACATCAGTCCACTCGTAGATGCCGAATGGGTCAAGGCGCATGCCGGCGATAAGGACGTCGTCATCCTCGACATCCGCGACAAGGTCGCCGAGACAGAACTTGGCGACAAGCCCTATATACAGGGCGCGGTGGTCGCCCCCTATGCGAGCGCCGGTTGGCGTACCGAGGTGGGTGGCGTCCCCGGCATGCTGCCGCCGCTGGAGCAGATCACCAAGTTGATCGGCGATCTCGGCATCGACGATGACGATCACGTCGTCATCGTGCCCTGGGGTACGGATTCGACTGAGTTCGGTGGCGCGACCCGCGTCTATTGGACGTTCAAATATCTCGGCCATGAGGAAGTCTCGATCCTCGACGGCGGGTGGCGGCAGTACGACGCCGCCGGCGGGGCCCGTTCCGCCGAGGCAGTAAAGCCCGAACCGGCGACGTTCCACGCCGAGCCGCAGGAAAAACTGCTGGCGACGACCGAGGAAGTCGCTGCCGCGCTTAAGGCCGGCGTCAAGCTCATCGATGGCCGGCCGGCCGAGCAGCACGAGGGCAAGTCCAAGAGCCCGGTCGTGCGCGCCAACGGCACTATTCCTGGATCGATCAATATCGAGCACTCCAAGCTCTACAGTCAGGACCACGCGCTTTTCGCCCGACCCGAAACTGTGAAGGCCCTGACCGAGGCCGCCGGTCTGGCTGCGGAAGAGGAAAACATAGCCTTCTGCAACACGGGGCACTGGGCATCCGTAACATGGTTCGCCCTGTCCGAGGTGCTAGGCAACAAGAACACCACCATGTATGACGGCTCGATGGCCGAATGGACGGCCGACCCGGCGCGCCCCGTCGAAAACAAGTCGGGCACCTGACGCCAGCGGACCGGGACCGATCCGCTGTAGCGGAAGAACAGGCGAATGTCCGCAAGCTGCGGACATTCGCGATTTGACCAATGCCGCACAAGCGGCAGGAATTCGAAATGACCGACATTTCCTTTGATCGTTCGCGATATTTGCCGCCGGCGATTGTCGACCGTGGGCCGGCGCTCGTAGCCGGCGGCGCACTGCTGATAGGCTTCCTCGTCATCGCGCAACTGATCGATCTGCGGCAGGCGGCCCTCTTCGTCGTCGGCGGCATGTTGGGGGTCGCTCTTTATCACGGCTCCTTCGGTTTCACGGGCGGGTGGCGCCGGATGGTGGTCGAACGTCGCGGGCGCGGCATCCGCGCCCAGATGCTGATGATCGGCGTGGCGGCATTGGCCATGATCCCGCTGATCTCGGCAGGCAGCCTCGGTGGCCAGCCGCTCGTCGGCGCGCTGGCGCCGGTCGGGGTCTCCGTACTCGTCGGGGCTGCCATGTTCGGGTTGGGCATGCAGCTTGGCGGCGGCTGCGGTTCGGGCACATTGTTCACCGTCGGCGGCGGTTCGGCCCGCATGCTCGTCACGCTTGCCTTCTTCATCGTCGGCGCGCTCATCGGCTCGGCGCATCTTCCGTGGTGGCTGACCCTTCCATCCTTCGGCACGATCGATCTCGGCCGGCAGCTCGGGACCGGCACTGCCATCCTCGCGACGCTCGCAGGGCTCGGCCTCGTTGCCCTGGCGACGGCGCTGATCGAGTGGCGCGCGCATGGCAATATCGAAAGGGAGCCGGAACCGTCGCGTGCGGGTTGGGCCTGGCTGCTTTACGGTCCATGGCCTCTGGTGGGGGCAGGGCTGCTCATGGCTTTGCTCAACGTCGCCACGCTGCTGCTTGCCGGCCATCCCTGGTCGGTCACGTTCGGCTTCGGTCTGTGGGGGGCCAAGGCGGCGCAGGCGGTCGGCGTTCCGGTCGCGACGTGGGAGTTCTGGAGCTGGCCGGGGCCGCAAGCGGCGCTCAATGCAAGCGTCCTCGCCGACGTTACATCGGTGATGAATTTCGGTATCGTTCTTGGCGCGGCAGCCGCCGCGAGTCTTGCCGGAAAATTCGCGCCGAAGGCAAAAATTCCGTTTGGCTCCATGCTCGCGGCCGTCGTCGGCGGTCTGTTGATGGGTTATGGCGCACGGCTTTCCTTCGGCTGCAATATAGGCGCGCTGTTCTCAGGCATCGCTTCGGGCAGCCTGCATGGCTGGCTGTGGTTTGCGACTGCCTTTGTCGGCTCGTTCGTCGGCGTCTGGATGCGTCCGCTTTTCGGTCTCGACGGGTTCAAGAAGAAATGACGACAAGGAACACGCTTCTTTTCGGTGCAGCGCTGGCGGCAGCGACCGCCGCTGTGGCAGTCGATCACCACAGTCATCCCGTTCCGCGCGCCCAGCCGGCAGCGGCCTCCGGTTCGGCGGGAGGGGCGGCGCCCTGTGCCGCAGGTGCCCCGTGCGCCGCTGCCGCGCCTTGTGCGGCCGGTGCGCCTTGCGCCGCCGGAGCTCCGCTCGCGGCACCACCTCCGCCGCCCGCGCCAGTGCCCATCGCGCCTTGTGCCGCCGGGGCACCCTGCACGGCAGCGGCACCCAAGCTCGCGCCGCCGCCGCCGCCGGTTCCCCTCCCGACCGAGAGCAAGAAGCTTCCGCCGCCTCCGCCGCCCATTCCCTTGCCGGACCGGGAAAATGGCTGAGCAAGCCATAGAACTCGCGCGCCGCGAGATCGCCTACTGCGAAACCTTGCTCGCCAAGGGCGGTCTCAACGTGCTCAGCGAGACCTTTCGCGACACGGCTGAAATCAAGGCCTGGGACCACTACCCGACAGGCGATGTGTTCGACCCGACGAGCGGCGCTCAATGGTTCTATCACTGCCACCCGGCTGAAGAGGGAGCGGAAGAACACGGCCATTTCCACTGCTTCTTGCGACCGCAAGGACCGCAAGGGCCGATCCACCATCTTGCGGCTGTGGGGGTCGACGCTCACGGACGCCTCCTGCGGCTTTTCACGGTGAACCAGTGGGTGGTCGGCGATGACTGGCTCGGCGCGGAAGGCACGATCGCTCTTTTGCCGCGCTTCGACGTGCAGATGCCGCGGCCGTCTTATCTCGTGAACCGTTGGCTGACGGCAATTTTCGCCGCCTACGAGCCGCAAATAACCGAACTGATCCGCGAGCGTGACCGCACCTTGCTCACACACCGCCAGCCTGAAGGCGTCGAAGCGCGCCAGGACCGCGCGCTGGAGGTAGCTTCGGAGTTCAAGCTTTCGGGTGGCTACATGTGGCGAACGAGGATCAAGCAGATCCCGTTAACCATACCAAAGCTCCAAAGAGTGCGGTTTCGGCTCCGAAACTGGGTGAGTGAGTGACTGGAAACGCCTGTAATCACAGGCGTTCTATGGAATCGTTGCTACCGACCCGAAGGTACAATGTGCCGTGCGGATCGGAAAGGTACGAGCTGGCAGCGAAGTGCGTCCAGTCAGAGAAGCGGCCCAGGATAGCCTTCTGTTGCGTAAATCCCTGAGGCGGACTTGGTGCGTGGACTCGCTTCAGCATTTCAAGATTTGTCTTGCGCGCGCTATCGCGTCGTGAAGATGCGGATCAGGTCCAAGCATCTTGTTGTCATTGAGCAAAGCAACGGAAACAAAACCTGCGTTGTGTTCCATAAGATAGATTATCTGATTTTTGCATGTAGCGGCAGTTTAGAGATGCGACATATGAGCCAGTTAGAGATGCGACAGTCGTCGCCTCTCGGGATGCTGGTCAAACGTCAACGTTTGGAAGGAAGACTGGCGACGTGAAGCGTGGTTGAGACCATGAGCGTTCGGAGTCGTCATGTCTTGTTTGATCACCATGTCGCAGAAGGAATTGCATCGTCTTGAACTCATACAGCGGATTCGCGGTGGCAGCCTGACCGTCGTCGAGGCGGCCGCGTTGCTTCGTCTCAGCCGCAGTCAGGTCCACCGGCTGTTGCAGGCCTATGACCTGGACGGCGCCGACGGTCTCGTGTCGAAGAAGCGCGGCCGTCCGAGCAACCGGCGTCATAGCGAGGATTTCCGCAACCTGGTGCTCGATCTGGTGCGTGAGCATTACGGGGATTTTGGACCTACGTTGGCCGCCGAGAAGCTGCTGGAACGCCACCGGATTGCCGTCAGCAAGGAGACGCTGCGTCAGTGGATGATGGAAGTCGGCCTCTGGGTGTCGCGACGCGAGCGCAAGAAGCGGGTTTTCCAGCCGCGCGGCCGGCGCGATTGTTTCGGCGAACTCGTTCAGATCGACGGCTCGCTTCATTGGTGGTTCGAGAACCGCGGTCCCAAATGCGCCCTGCTCGTCTATATCGACGATGCCACCGGCAAGCTGTTGCACTTACGCTTCGCCGGATCGGAGAACACCTTCGACTATCTGCACGCGACGAAGGCCTACCTGCAGCAATGGGGCAAGCCGATCGCCTTCTATAGCGACAAGCATGGCGTCTTCCGCACCACCCATGCTTCCAAGAAGGACAGAACCAGTGGCCTGACGCAGTTCGGACGAGCCCTTTATGAACTCAACATCGACATCATCTGCGCCAACACCCCGCAGGCCAAGGGACGCGTCGAGCGCGCCAACCAGACGCTGCAGGATCGCCTCGTCAAGGAACTGCGGCTGCGCGGCATCGACACGATCGCCGCGGCGAATGCCTATGCGCCGGAGTTCATGGCCGACTTCAATCGCCGCTTTGGCAAGGCGCCGCGCAATCCGAAGGACATGCACCGGCCGTTTGCCGCGCATGAGAACCTCGATGGCGCGATGTGCCGCAAGGAGATCCGCAAGCTGTCGCAGTCGCTGACGCTGCGGTATGACAAGGTGATGTTCATCCTCGATCCGACCGACCTCGCCACGGCGCTGGCCGGCAAGAAGGTCATTGTCTGCGACTATCCCGACGGTCGCCTCGAGGTCACCCATGAGGGGACGTCCCTGCCCTACAGAACCTTCGACACGCTGCGCTCGGTGCACCGCTGCGAGGTGGTTGAGAACAAGCGCCTTGATGACATGCTGGCGGTGGTGGCCGAAATGCAGGCCGGACGAGAGCAACAGCGCAGCAAGGGCGGGCCGCGCCGCACCGGCCAAACGGACCATATGTTCGGCATTCGCGACGGCAGCCAGAGCAATGGCTATCAAAAGCGCGGCACGAAGCCTGGCCGGAAGACGGATTTTACCAAGGATCCGGTGGTCATCGCCAAGCGCCAGCAAGCCCTTGCGCAGCTGAAAGCGGCGGAGTGATCGGGATGTCAAAGCTAAAGTTTATCTTGCAGCTGGAGCCATCCGCCGCCGACCGGGCTGCGCAACCCTGACCAGCTCCACCCGGCCGGCGGCTTGCGTCTCCGTACTTTGTAAATATAGCAACTTGCAAATGCAGTAATAATGGATAGGATGTTGTCGCGTTTCTAAGTTGACTACTTTGTCTCATCTTTAAATAGCTGTGACATTGCATGTAGCCGCAAAGTTAAAGTGTCCTGTTTCTGCAAAGTAAGAATGTCACTCTCCCGGCGGTTTGACGGCGGCCGCGTGGCCAAGGTAGCCAAGCGTCAGGTTCCTGAATTCCAGACAAGTGTTGGTCATCGCGTCCTCGGTGATCGACAGCGACTGCATGGGTGATGTTATTACGTTCGCCAATCGGAAGCGTAACGCAAAAACATACTCACCAACCGAACCGCCGGGAGCGCTGCCTCACGCGGAGACCCGTGTTTCGCGCAGAGAGGTGAGACTGTGATTTTTTCCGCCGTGAGCGGATCGGACCAATGACTGCGTCCCTTCGCCTCCACCTTGAGAAGGCCGACCTCGTCCTTTATATGATGCGTGATGACTGATGCGCAATGAGGCCGGTATGAGAACGACCCTGGCAATCGACGACGATGTACTGATCGCCGCAAAGGCGATGGCAGCCCAGCAGCACCGGAGCGTCGGCGAAGTCATTTCCGAACTGGCTAGACGTTCTTTGCGCAGACCGCGCAGCAGCGGCGAGCGCAATGGAATTCCTCTCTTATCACCTCAGCCGGATGCTCCGCCAGTGACGCTCGAGATCGTCAACGCCTTGCGTGACGAACTGCCGTGACTTTCCTGCTCGACGTCAATGTGCTGATTGCCTTAATCGATCCGGGCCATGTTGCCCATGACGATGCGCACGAATGGTTCGCGGCGACGGGTCAGACCGCGTGGGCTACCTGCCCCATTACCGAAAACGGCGTCATCCGGATTGTCGGCAATCCCAAATATCCGAATTCTCCCGGTTCACCGTCACTCGTGATGGAGATCGTCGGCAAAATGCGGTCGCTCCCCGGTCACAGTTTTTGGCCGGACGATGTGAGCCTTGTCGGCTCAGGTGATATCGCTCCCACGAAAATCCTAACTTCGGGGCAGGTAACTGATACCTATCTCCTTGCGCTCGCCAAGGCGCGTGGGGGGCAACTGGCGACATTCGATCGCAAGCTCTCAGCAGCGGCGGTCACGAGGGGTAATTCTGCCTTGCACCTGATCACTGCAACTCGGGTTCGTTAATCACTATCTCGCCGCGCAAGCTCACGAGCGAGTTCCAGAAAAGCTCTAACACCTGCCGAAAGATTCCGCCTTCCGGGGTAGTACAAGCAGAGACCCGGGTACGGCGGTGTCCAGTCTTCCAGCACTCGGATGACCCGCCCCGTCTTGATCTCCGGAAGAATGTCCTGTTCGAACAGGTAGCCGATGCCCGCACCTGCGAGCACAGCAGCCCGCGTGAGGCTGGCTTCATCGAGCGAGATCTGTCCCTCGACGTCGATCTGAACCTGCTCGCCGTCCTTCTCGAACCGCCAACGGTACGTCGAGCCGTCAGGTAGCCGGACGCGGATGCACTTGTGGGTAAGGAGATCCGGCGGCACCACAGGGACACAGTGCCTCTCGAAATATGCAGGAGACCCTACGACAGCGTGCCGTTGAGGCCGACCGAGCGAAACGGCGATCATGTCGCTGGGAACAAGTCCTGCGACTCTGACCCCCAGGTCGAACCCGTCCCGGACGATGTCGATCATCCTACCCTCCGTGACGATGTCAACGTTCATGTCAGGATATCGGCGCACGAACTCGAGCACGAGCGGCGAGATGATCGCGCGCGCGGCGAATGGTGCCGCGTTGATCCTGATCGTTCCGGAAGGTGTTTCGCGCTGCTCGCGCACGGTTTCCAGTGCGGCGTGGAGATCCTGCAACGACGGAGCGACATGTTGAATGAACAGGCGCCCCGCATCCGTCAGCGAAACGCTCCGCGTGGTGCGGTTGAACAACCTGACTCCCAGTGCCGACTCCAGCCTGCCGATCGTATGGCTCAGCGCGGTGGTCGAGATACCGAGATCGATCGAAGCGGCGCGGAACGTCCCGCGCCGGGCGATGGCGACCGCAGCTTCCAGTTCCTTCAGGCTGGCCTGCTCCATTGTCCCGATCCCTTCATCAGCGCATGCAAGTTAATCCCACTTATGTGACCAATATCTGAGTGCTAGATTTTCTGCAAGCAAAGGAGAGACACTCATGATCCCGCCATTACCCAGACCCATCGCGGACTATGTCAAAGCCAACGCACTTCTCGACGTTGACGGCATGCTGAAGCCATTCAGCGCGGATACGGTCGTGCTGGACAACGGACGTCGTTACGAAGGCCATGCCGAACTGCGGAACCTGCTCGTCGAGGCTGCAGGTGTGAAGGCGATCTTCACTCCGGACAGTGTGCGTCATGAAAACCTTCAGGTCGTGGTTGAAGGACCCGTCCACGGTGACTTCAAAGGCAGCCCGATCCGTTTCACCTATCGGTTTTCCCTCGAGAACGACGGGATAAAGGCTTTGGAGATCACGGCATGAACAGCAAAGTGGATCCAACCGAGTTTGCGGGGAAGCGTGTGCTGGTCAGCGGAGGCACCAAGGGCGCGGGCCGCGCCACTGTTGACCGCTTCCTGGCAGGAGGCGCCCGCGTGATTACCTCAGCCCGCGGAACACCAGAGTCCGTCGACAGCGTCGAGTTCGTCCGGGCAGACCTGAAGACGTCCGAGGGGGCAGCAACCTTGGCCAAGGCCGCCCTTGAGCGCTTTGGCGGCATCGACGTCCTGGCTCATGTTCTTGGTGGATCGTCGACACCAGGCGGAGGCTTCACTGCCCTTACAGACGACCACTGGCTGTCCGAACTGAACCTCAACCTCTTGGCTGCCGTCCGCCTCGATCGTTTTCTGATCCCGCAGATGATCGAACGCGGCAGCGGCGCGGTGGTTCACGTTACCTCCATCCAGTCGGTGCTTCCCCTGCCCGATGCCACCACCGCCTACGCTTCCGCCAAGGCGGCGCTCAGGACCTACAGCAAGTCCATCTCCAAGGAGCTTGGTCCCAAGGGGGTTCGGGTCAATGTCGTCTCCCCCGGCTGGATCATGACGGAGTCCTCCGTCGACCTGCTGAAACGTCTACAGGCGGCCAATGGTGGTACGATCGAAGAAGCACGGCAGCTAGTCCTCGACAGCCTTGGCGGGATCCCGATCGGTCGTCCGGCCGACCCCCACGAAGTCGCCGACCTCATCGCCTATCTGGCCTCGGACCGTGCGGCCGCGATCCACGGCGCCGAATTCGTCATCGACGGAGGCACCGTTCCGACCGTCTGAGGTGATCGTGCCGACGTCCGAATTCAAGGCGGACGTCGGCTGACGGCGTGGGAGATTGAGCGAGCGTGACGTGCAGCGAATTGAGGTTCTGTCGAAAGCGTTCGCGCTTGATTCAAACCCGGTTGAGTGGAAGGATGTCCCGGCCTCAACGGTCGCTGGTGCCGCTCTACGAGGCGCCCGTCATCTGGAAATTCGGAGCGAAATATGGCTGCTGAGTTCCACGGCATAGACCTGCTGCCGGTTATCGCCCTGCTTGGAGCGGCCGTCGTCGCGGCTCCGCTTTTCAAGCGTATCGGGCTCGGCTCTGTTCTCGGTTATCTCGCCGCCGGGATTGCCATCGGCCCCTTCGGCCTTCGGCTGCTCCAGGAGCCGTCATCCATTCTTCACGTCGCCGAATTGGGCGTGGTGATGTTCCTCTTCATCATCGGACTGGAGATGCGGCCCTCTCGCCTTTGGGGGCTTCGCCGCGAGATTTTCGGGCTGGGCATCGTACAGGTCGCCCTTTGCGCGATACTTCTGACGGGCGTCGGCGTTCTGACCGGCTTTCCGGTGGCCCCCTCCTTCGTCGCCGGCGCCGGCTTCGTGCTCACCTCGACTGCGATCGTCATGCAGTTGCTGGAGGAACGCCGAGAGATGGCGGCTCCGAAGGGACAACGCATCGTGTCGATTCTCCTCGTGGAGGATATGGCCTTCGTGCCCTTGCTTGCGCTGGTCGCGTTCCTCGCGCCGATCGTGCCCGGAAGCGTTGCCGCGTCCGGGGGGATCGACTGGCTTTCCATCGCGATCGGGCTTGCTTCGATTGCAGGCCTGGTCCTCGCCGGGCGTTATCTGCTCAATCCGCTTTTCGGCCTCATTGCAAGCGTCGAGGCCAGGGAGGTGATGACGGCGGCAGCGCTGATGGTTGTGCTCGGGTCGGCCTATGTCATGCAGCTCGGCGGTCTCTCCATGGCGATGGGTGCGTTCCTCGCCGGTGTCCTGCTGTCGGAGTCGACGTTCAGGCATCAGCTCGAGGCTGATGTGGAACCGTTCCGGGGCATTCTGCTCGGCCTCTTCTTTCTTGCGGTCGGGATGTCGCTCGATCTTAGCGTCATCGCTCGCAACTGGGCGATGATCCTCTTCTACGTGGCCGCCTACATGGTCGTAAAAGCCATCGTCATCTACCTGGTGGCGCGGCTCTTCAGGGCGTCCAACTGGGAGGCGATCGAGCGTGCGGTTTTCATGGCGCAGGGCGGCGAGTTCGCCTTCGTGCTCTACGCCGCGGCCCTCGGCACCGGCATCATCAGCGGCGAAGAGAACGCCATACTGACGGCGATCATCATCGTCTCGATGATGGTGACGCCGTTGCTGATCGCGGCGCTGCGCCTCGTGGAGAGGAACATTCCGCTGTCGACGGATGGCGTCGAGCGGCCCGAGAACCTCAGCGGCAATGTCTTGATCATCGGTTTCGGCCGTGTCGGCCAGATCGTGAGCCAGATCCTTCTTACACGAGGTCACGTCATTTCCATCATCGATACCGACGTGGAGATGATCAACACAGCCCGCGAATTCGATTTCAAAGTCTATTACGGTGATGGCAAGCGCCTCGACATCCTCCATGCGGCGGGCGCCGAGCGCGCTAATGCGATCGTGGTCTGCGTGGACAAGGCGGACGACGCCACGAAAATCGTAGAGCTCATCAAGGCCGAGTTCCCTCTCGTCCCGGTTCTCGCGCGTGCCTCGGACCGGCGGCACGCGCTGGATCTTATCGGCGCGGGCGCCGATTTCCACATTCGTGAGACGTTCGAATCCTCGCTGGTTCTCGGGCAGAAAACACTGGAGGCCTTGGGAGCGGATCTGCCCGAGGTCGCCGAAATCATCGAGAAGGTTCGGCAACGGGACGAGAAGCGGCTCGAGCTCGAATTGGTCGGCGGCCTCTATGCCGGGCGGCCGCTCTTCAGCGGCAAATTGGAGCCGGTGGAAGTGGTGCCGCCTGGTGGTTCGGCGTGAAGGAAGCAAGAGACAGCGCCGAAGCGGCGACCCTCATTCCCGTGACGCGCACAGGAATGAGGAGAAGAAAGCGGCTACATTCTACAGCAGGCTCTCGATCATTGTCGGCAGTTCATGCACCCGCCTTCCGGTCGCGTGATGAATGGCGTTCGAAACCGCCGCCGACATTCCCACAAGCGCGATTTCACCGAGCCCCTTTACCCCCAGCGGGTTGACGATCGTGTCTTCCTCATCGACGAAGTGGGCTTCGATTTGCGGCGTATCGAGGTTCACCGGCACGAGATAATCGGCCATGTGCGCATTGATCGGACGCCCGTTGCGCCTGTCGAGCACCGTTCGTTCCATGATGGCCATGCCGATGCCGCCGATCATGCCTCCGATACACTGGCTCGTCGCAAGCTTCGGGTTGACGACCCGGCCCACTCCGTAGGCGCCAAGGGCTCGCCTGACCTTGATCGTCTTCACGTCGGGATCGATGGCAACTTCGGCGAAGACCGCGCCGAATGAATGCATGGAATATTTCTGTCCGGTTTCGCCGTCACGGGCGGCAGTCCCCTCCCCGACGAGCGGGCTCTCCCCGCCATAGGACACGAGCTCGGCATAGGTGACGCCTCGATCGGACCGGCCTTTCACGAACAGCATGCCATCGCGCCATTCCAGCGCTTCCGGCGATTGCCCGGCAAGCCCCGCATTGCCTCCGGCTTTTGCGGCAAGCACGGCCGCCTTCGCCTGAAGATCGAGGCATGCGGCTCTGATCGCGGAGCCGACAGACGCCATGGTCATCGACCCACCATGGGGCGGCGTCGCCGGAAAATCGGAGCGGCCAAGAGAAAACCTGATTCGCTCGACGGGAATTCCCAGATATTCCGCGGCGACCTGCGTCATCGAGGTGTAGGTGCCCGGCCCCATGTCGCTTGCCGCCGCCTCCACCTCCACCGCCCCGTCGGGGAGAAGTCTTACTCGGGCGTTTGCCGGGGCAAACAGGCATGGATAAGAGGCGTTGGCCATTCCATAACCGATCAGAAGGCGCCCGTCCCGCATCGAGCCTGGCTCGGGCGTCCGGCGACTCCAGCCAAAGCGCTCGGCTCCGAGATCGTAGCATTTCAGCATCGATCGGCTGGAGAACGGAACCTGCCGCCCTTCGTCGATCTGCGGCTCGTTGATCCGTCGCAAGTCGATCGGATCCATCTGAAGCTTGTAGGCCAGTTCGTCGATCGCACATTCGAGCGCGTGGATACCGCTCGCCTCGCCGGGGCCCCGCATATAGGTCGGTGTGCTGGCGTCCAGGGGAATGAGACGATAGCTCGTGCGCACGTTCGGGCAGGAATACATGAAGCTCGTCACGGACGTGAGCGCCTCCATGAACTCCTCGTAACGACTCGTCTCCCCTGCCCCTTCGTGGACGATACCGATGAGCTTGCCGTCGGCCTGCGCCCCCAGGGCGATGCGCTGTAGCGTGTAAGGCCGATGCCCCGTTGCGAAGAACATCTGTTTACGGGTGAGCACGAGCTTTACCGGACGGTTGACGTGCCGCGCGGCCAGAGCCGCCAGGGTGACGTGCGGCCAGGTTCTCAGGCTGGTGCCGAACGCGCCGCCGATGAACGGGCAGTTCACCTGCACGTTCTCCGGCGGAAGCCCGAAAATGGCGGCGATCTCCGCCTGCTCGTTGACGACGAACTGGCTTTTGCTCCAGAGCGTCAGGCGGTCGCCGTTCCAGGCGGCGATCGTCGCGTGCGGCTCCATCGGATTGTGGTTCTCACGCGCAATGACATATTCGGCCTCGACTTTCACGGCCGCGGTTTCGAGCGCCTTGTCGGCATCTCCGCGGGCGAGATCGGCTTCGGCCCGGGCACCCGGCCGGCGCGCGACGGCCGGGATGACCCGCTCGCCGGCATGTGCATCGACCTGCGGCTGGCGGGCGGAGTAGGTGATCTTGAGGGCGTTGGCCGCATGCTCCGCCTGATCGAGCGTCTCGGCGACGACGATGGCGACCGGTTCTCCGAAGAAGCGTACCTCGGAGCCCTGCAGCACGTGAAGCCGTTCTCCCGCCGGCGGGTCGATAGGTCCTCGGTGTTCGTTGTAGGCAAGCCGCTGCGCGTTGATGTGGCTTATGACAGCCACGACGCCCGGCATTTTCTCGACTGCTGCGCTGTTAATCGATTCTCATTCGACCGAGCCCGACAGTACTGCCCACGATGACTGCGTGGGCTTGGCCTTCCTGGTTGAACTCGGCCGCGTATGTGGCTTGGCCAGTGACCTTCAGGCGGCCGTCGATGCGCGACAAGGATTTACCGATAGCCGTCGTCATGCCTCATCTCCTGCCATTTCGAGTGCTCGTACGATCGTTGCGGGAAGGAGTTTCACCTTGAACCCGTTCTGGGAGAGAGGACGCGTCTCCTCGGTCGAAATCGCCGCCGCGATCTCGTAGCTGGCGCGAGCGGCGGGTTTTCCCACCAGCGCCTGCTCGACAGCGTTCATGCGCCACGGGCGGGTGCCCACGCCCCCGCAGCGATGCGGACCTCTTGGATTGTTCCGTTCTCCACATGAAGAGCCGCCGCCGCCGATACGAGGGCAAACTCGTAGGAGGATCGGTCCCTGACCTTCAGGTAGCGCGCCTTTCTCGCATAGGGGCCGTTTGGGATCTGGACCTCCACGATGAGTTCGCCTGGTTCAAGCGTGTGCTCGAGATGAGGCGTCGACTCCGGAAGCCGGAAGAGCTCCTCTACCGGAATGGTTCGCTCACCGCGCGGCCCCTTCAAGGAGAGCGTCGCGCCCAGCGCGACCAGAGAAACGGCCAGGTCGGATGGATGTGTGGCGACGCAGTGCTCGCTGGTGCCGAGAATTGCATGGCCGGCGTTCAGGCCGTCGATTGCCGAGCATCCCGAGCCCGGTACGCGCTTGTTGCAAGGCGCGTCCAGCATTCGGAAATAGGGACAGCGGACCCGCTGCAGCAGATTGCCGCCGATCGACGCCACGTTGCGGAGCTGCGGCGATGCACCCTCGATCAACGTCTCCGAAATGAGCGGCTGCAATCTGCGCACGTCCTGATTGGCGGCGACCTCGGACATGCGCGCCAGCGCGCCGATGACGATCGCCTCATCCGTAGCCCGGATGTAATTCAGCGGCAGCCGATTGATGTCCACGATCTTTTCCGGCGTCTCCACCTCCTCGCGCATCAGGTCGACGAGGGTCGTCCCGCCGGCAAGATATCTGGCTCCGGCAGCGGCTGCGGCGATCGCTTCGGACTCGCTGGCCGCCCGTTGAAATTCAAAGGGTCTCATGTACGATCCTCCTTGGCAGCCTGGGCGACGGCCGCCACGATCCCGGGATAGGCCCCGCAGCGACAGATGTTGCCGCTCATCCAGTAGCTGATCTCCTCGGTCGAGGACGCATGACCCTCGCTGATGCAGCCGAGCCCCGACATGATTTGTCCCGATGTGCAATAGCCGCATTGAAAGGCGTCATGCTCGATGAAGGCCTCCTGCAGCGGATGCAGCGCCTCTCCTTCCGCGACGCCCTCGATGGTCGTGATCTTCGCGCCGTCATGCATGACGGCGAGCGCCAGGCAGGCATTGACGCGCTGGCCGTCTATCAGCACCGTGCAGGCCCCGCACGCACCCTGGTTGCACCCCTTTTTGGTGCCGGTCAGAGAGAGCCTCTCCCTCAGCATATCCAGAACCGACAAGCGGGGATCGACGACCAGCTGATGGACGCGACCGTTCACGGTCACTTCCAACGGCAGCGTGTGCGTGTCAGGCGCGGGCGTTGCGGTTGAACCCGCAGCTGCCTCGGCTGGGAGCGGCAGCGCCGCAAAGGCCACGGCTCCGGCGGTTGCCTGAAGCGCTTCTCGGCGTGACATGGCAAGACCTGGCGGATGCGTGTCTGCTGTTTCGTCAGTCATGAAAGGTCCCCTTCAGCTCAGTAATGGCGATAGAGGATAGGACGTGCGCCGCGGCTTCACTGTTCCGGTCTTTCGGAATTGTTCGGATCTTGCTGTGACGATCAAGGACTGCGGCGTGAGTCAGCCATCAGCCGTCAAGCTGCGCAAATACAGGCATCGCTGAGGCATTCCGCCGATGAGACCGGTGGAAGCCTGTCAGAGCCGACGGCGAAACTCGGTCGGTGTGATCCCCACCGCTTTTCGAAAGCTAGCGGCAAAAGCGGATTGTGTTTCATAGCCCACGGCCAGAGCGATATCGTTGACGCGCAGCTTCATATCTCTCAGCAGCGTCTTGGCGTAGGCGATGCGCTGGCGAGTCAACCATCCGTATGGCGTCTGTCCGGTGGCCATACGGAAGGCCGTACAGAAGTGGAATCGGCTCAAGTTTACCAGGTCCGCCAGTTCCTGAATCCGGATATCCTCCGCCATATTCTCGCGCATATAGCCGGTGACGCGCTTGACCTGCCAACCCGAAAGACCACGCTGCGGTCCAGGCGAGATAGGCATTGAAGTTGCGGAATGAGCCCTGAGGAGCTGAAGACAGACAAGGTCGAGGAGCTGATCGATGTACAAGTGGGAGATCGCGTCTCCCGAATTTATCTCGTCGTTGATCAAGGCCATGATGGTGAACAGTTTGGGATCGTTGAAGTTGACGCGGTCAAGCAGCTCGGGCTCTCGGCCATTTCCCACCTGATCCGCGCTGGCCAGAAGGCGCTTGTGACCCAGGAAAATGTTCGAGACCTCGACAGGGCCGTCGGCGCGCCAAAATCCACCGTGGCCTCTTGGTGCCAACGTGATCGTCCCCATCGCCGCGGGAGCGGAAATCGTCTGACCGCCGATCTTCACCGAGGCCATGCCCTGCCCGGAGTATTTCGCAGAGAGCACATGATCCTTCAGCGGCGGCAGATCATACTCGAACGGTTTGTTCCACCACCGGCCGACCAGTCGCGTATCATCCGAAAACACCTCCGGAACAAGGGGTGGCGACAAGCCCCGCTGCAAACGACGAATGTGGGCCGCCGTGTCCGCAAGCGCTTTCCCGCCCATGGCTGTCCCCTCTTCTTCAATCTACAGCTGACCCAAGCTTCGGGAACGCTAGCATTGCTCGAATATTTGCAAAATATACAGTTTGGTGAAGTGACGGCTTGTATTGGCGGTAGCGCGTACTTGCACGAGGCGGTCAACGGCTCAGCGTGACGCCACTTTGCCGCATTCCAACTGCCGCGTCGAGGTACGCGGATCTTTCGAAAGAGTTCCGGCGCCTTACCGATCCCTCGCAGGCCTGCTTTGCACCGGCAGCGTCACGACGAAGCAGGCGCCGCCGTCCGGCGGAGCTTCGTAGCGGACGGCGCCGCCGTGACGTTCGGCGATCTGGCGCACCAGCGCCAGTCCCAAACCCCAGCCGCCCGCAGCCTCGCTGCGTCCCGAAGGGCGGTAGAATGGCTCGAAAACGCGGTGCCTCTCGCTATCCGCTATGCCGGGCCCGTGATCGCGGACCCTGAGGATCGCAGCACCGTCCGCCGGCGCGACAGCGGCTGTGACAGGTGGACCGCCGTGGTGCAGCGCGTTCTGCAGAAGGTTGCGCACGAGCCTGCGAAGCAGGCGAGCATCGCCTGCGACGATCGCAGGCATTCCGGAAACCTCGACATCGTTGCGCGCGCCCTCTTCCGAGACGAGAGCCAGAAGGTCGACGGACTCCAGCGCATCGAGGTTCTCGACGTGGTCCAGTCTGCTGGCCAGCAGGATCTCCTCGATCAGCGTGTCCAGCTCGGAAAGATTACGGATGATTTCGTGCTTACGATCCTCATTCGGCGCCTGCTCGTAGAGGTCGATCGCCATGCGCAGGCGCGCAAGCGGCGAGCGCAATTCATGGCTCGCATTTGCGAGCAACGCCCGGTGCGACTTGATCAGCCGCTCGACATGGTCGGCGGCTCTGTTGAAGCTTTTGGCCACCGCCGCCACCTCGTCGCTGCCGTCTTCCGGCACGCGAGCCACTAGATCGCCCTTGCCCCAGGCATCCACGCCCACGCGCAGCCGCTCCAGCCGGCGGGTCAGGTGACGCACCATCGGATAGGCGGCCAGCCCGATGACACCGGCGATCAAAACGAGGTAGGCGAGCGGATTGCGGCCGGAGGGACGCAAGGGCCGTTCCATGCGCGCAGCCACGGTACGGCCGTCGGGCAGTTCGGTCACCATGGTGTGAAAATTGCCCGGGCCGTGGCGCCAAGCCTGGTCGAGAATGTCGCGCGGAAGCGGGCTGCCGGCGCTTGCGATCAGCCCGCCGCGCGGGTCGAATACGGCAATGTCGGCATTGAAGGTGCGTGAAAACCGCTCAATGGTCGCCTCGACGGTCCGGTTGTCCATGTCCGGCGGAATGAGCGCGGCGACGAACCGGGCGCGCTGGCTTTGCCAACCGGATTCCTCCTCGCCCTGCCCGAGCCATACGAATGCGGCGCTGGCGACGGCAACCGCAGCAAGGCTCGCGAGCAGTGTCAGGTAGATTTTCAGGAATAGCCGGCTGCGCATCGCTCTATCTCATATCGTCCTGATAGCGGGCGAAGACATAGCCGGCGCCGCGCACTGTTATGATGCGCTTCGGATGTTTCGGATCGCTCTCGATGGCCGCCCTGATGCGCGAGATGTGAACGTCGATCGAGCGGTCGAAAGCATCCAGCTCCTCGCCCTTGACCGCATCCATCAACTGTTCGCGCGAGAGCGTGCGGCCGGGATTTTCGGCGAGGGCCACAAGCAGGTCGAACTGGTAGCTCGTCAGCGTACACTCGCGGTCGTCGATCCTGACGGAGCGAGAACCGGGATCGATCTCCAGCCGTCCGAAGCGAAGGGACCGCGTAACCGCGGCGCTGCCGTTTCGGCGGCGCAGAATAGCCTTCAGCCGTGCCAGAAGCTCGCGCGGATTGAAGGGCTTGGGCAGATAATCGTCAGCCCCGAGCTCCAGCCCGACGATGCGATCCGTCTCCTCGCCTTTGGCCGTGAGCATCAGGATGGGGACGTCCGATACCGCGCGTATGCGTCGGCAGGTTTCGAAGCCGTCGAAATCCGGCAGCATGACGTCGAGGATGACGACGTCAGGGTTGCGGCGCCCGAGCTCGGCGATGCCCGCCGTGGCGGTCGCCGCGGTATCGACGGTGTAGCCGTTTCCGGAGAGATAGTCGGAGAGCATGGCGGACAGGCGCGTGTCGTCGTCAACAATCAAGACCCGTTCCGCCATCCCTGCGCTCCGCTCAATCTTCTGCCCGACTCATATTTACCACCGGCCGTGGCCCCTGCGCTCTTTCAAATGCTTGACGAGCTTGACGCGCTGCTCCGGCGTCAGCACTTCGGCCGCGTCGAGCAGCGCGGTCGTCATCTTGCGTGAGGCCTCGTCAATGGCTGCAATGCGTTCGCTGCGAAGTTTCTCGGCGGCGGCCCGGTCGATGCCCGGCGCGCCCAAGAGTTCGATAACCTCCTCGCGCGTCTCGCGGAAGTCCCGGAAAGTCGGCCTGATCTCGGCGCGGGCATTATCGATGATGTCCCAAAGCTTGTCTTCCTGTTCGGGTGTCGCATCGAGCTCGTCGAGCATGGTGCCGATCCGGTGTTCCATAAAGCCGCCACCTCCCATATGCGCCTGCATTACATGGCCGCCCATGCCGAAACGGCCCATGCCGAAGCCGAAATCGTCGCTGCGCGCGGCTGCAAATCCCACCGCGCTGACGGCCGCGACGGCCGCGAGGCCGCCGATCGCCGCGTGCCGTCCCCATCCTTTCGAAACGGCTTTGCCGGCGCCCGGGCCCGACAGGTCCTTTTCTTCGTTGTCCATTGCCAGTCTCCTTTGCTCCGCAGCACCTGCTGCGATGGAGAAAAGCTAACTCGACAACGTTTCGACCGTTCTGGGCGAATGTAAAGAAATGTAAAGCCGCTGCGCCATAAACTGGAGGACGCGAGCACGAGCTACACCGATCCGGCACGCTCCGCCGCCGCCTCGGCGACCAGCCTCAATCGATCCAGCTCGAGGCGCGCATCGGGAAGCGCTCTATGGACGGGCGACGGTCCGGTTGCGCCGATGACGCCGAGGACCAGGTCCGATATCTCCCTATCCGAAAACCTCTCGCCCATCTTGCGCCGTGCCGCATCGAGGAAGGCCTCGTCGGACCTTTTCAGCCGTAGAGCGTGCCTTGGCAGCCCGGCGGCTCTCAACAGCACGCTCAGCCATTTGCCGTCCCAGGAGGGTGCGCTGGCATAGAGCTGGTGTCCGGCAAGCTCACGGATCATTTCTTCGGCGATGAACGCGACAGGGAGCCCCTCCGCCCGAAGCAGTTCCCTCGATATGCCATGGACTTCCTCGGCTTCGTCGTCCCAGTCGATCCAATCCGGAGCCGGCCGTATCAGATAGGAACGCGAGCAGCCGTCCTGGAAGACCCAGGCGACCTCTATGGGGAAGCTTTTCTTGTTCAGAGACGATGCTTCGAAATCCAGGAATACGATCATTCGCGGCCACGTTCTTCCAATGCACCAACGTAATCTAGGTCAGTCCCGCTCGATCGACATGTCCAGGGGATCTCACGCGATATGTCGGAATGCCACGCGGCCGCCAGCAGCTCCGATGGAATGGCGCCACACTTGTTACTCCCACCATCGGCGTTCCGGTGCCAAACTACTTCGAGCCCGACGGCCAGGCGATGGCGCGGTCGGGATCGCGCCTTCAAGAGGCGCCAATGCGTACAGATTGCCAAAGCGCACAAACTGGAGGTGCCGAGCCATGACGAAACCGATGCACACGCCACCCGTCGTCCCGCCGCAGGCCTGGGAGGCTGCGCGCGAGCAGCTCCTCGTCAAGGAAAAGGCACTGACCCGGGCGCGAGACGCGCTGGCCGCCGAGCGCCGGCGGATGCCATGGATGGCTGTAGAGAAGGAATATGCGTTCGAAGGCCCCGCGGGGAAGGTCAGCCTCGTCGACCTGTTCGACGGTCGCCGTCAGCTGATCGTCTACCGCGCCTTCTTTGAACCGGGCGTTTTCGGCTGGCCCGACCACGCCTGCAGAGGCTGCTCCATGGTGGCCGATCAGGTGGCGCACCTCGCCCACCTGAACGCCCGTGACACAACTCTCGTTTTCGTCTCGCGGGCGCCCCAGGCGGATATCGCCCGACTGAAGGCGAGCATGGGATGGCAGATCCCGTGGTTTACGGTGACAGACAGCTTCGACGCCGATTTCGGGGTGGACGAGTGGCACGGCACGAACGTGTTCTATCGCGACGGTGACCGCGTTTTCCGTACCTACTTCATCAACAATCGCGGCGACGAGCAGATGGGCAGCACGTGGAATTACCTCGACATCACGCCGCTCGGCCGGCAGGAAGTCTGGGAGGATTCGCCCGAGGGCTATCCGCAGACCCCGACCTACAAGTGGTGGAACTGGCACGACAGCTACGTCAAAGACGCCGAGCCGGACAAGAAGTGGGTCGAGGTGTCGGACGCCGGAGAGGCGGCGTTCCGGAACCAGGACTAGATCGGGGCGACCCTGGGCCGAAAGAACGCTTCCCGCGCCGCAGACGTTGGCGCGGCTCTCATCTCCGTGACAAGCACAGAGATGATGAAGAGGAGAGATTGCAGTTCTCCGATACGTTCGAGCGGTATGAGGAAAAGTATGTTTTCCACCCGGAAGGGAGGCCCGCCCCCGAGGGCAAGGGCGGGCCTGACCGATCGCTTAGAAGTCCATGCCGCCCCCCGCCGGAAGCGCCGGTGCGGCTTCCTTCTTGGGCTTTTCTGCGATCATGGCTTCGGTCGTAACGAGAAGACCGGCGACCGACGCTGCGTCCTGAAGCGCGGTGCGGACGACCTTGGCCGGGTCGATGACGCCCATGGCATAGAGATCGCCATATTCGTTGGTCTGGGCATTCCAGCCATAGGAGAACTCCGCCTTCTCGCGCAGCTTGCCGACGATGATAGAGCCCTCGGCTCCGGCGTTTTCCGCAATCTGGCGGACGGGGGCTTCGATAGCGCGGCGCACGAGATCGACCCCGACGCGCTGATCGTTGTTGGCGGTCTTAAGGCCGTCGAGAGCCTTGACCGCCCGCAGCAATGCGACGCCACCGCCGGGCAGGATCCCTTCCTCGACTGCCGCCCGCGTCGCATGCAAGGCGTCGTCGACGCGGTCCTTCTTTTCCTTCACCTCGACTTCGGTAGAGCCGCCTACGCGGATCACCGCGACGCCGCCGGCGAGCTTGGCAAGGCGCTCCTGCAGCTTCTCGCGATCGTAGTCGGAGGTCGTTTCCTCGATCTGGGCGCGGATCTGCGTGGTACGGCCCTCGATCTCGGTCTTCGAACCCGCACCGTCGACGATGGTGGTGTTCTCCTTTTCGATCGAGACTTTCTTGGCCCGGCCGAGCATGTTTAGCGTGACGCTTTCAAGCTTGATGCCGAGGTCTTCCGAGACGACGGTGCCGCCGGTCAGGATGGCGATGTCTTCCAGCATGGCCTTGCGGCGGTCGCCGAAGCCGGGCGCCTTGACGGCCGCAACCTTAAGGCCGCCGCGCAGCTTGTTGACCACGAGGGTGGCGAGCGCCTCGCCTTCCACATCCTCGGCGATGATAAGGAGCGGTTTGCCGGACTGGACGACGGCTTCGAGCACCGGCAGCATGGCCTGCAGGTTGGAAAGCTTCTTTTCGTGGATGAGGATATAGGGATCCTCCAGTTCCACGCGCATCTTGTCCTGATTGGTAATGAAATAGGGCGAGAGATAGCCGCGGTCGAACTGCATGCCCTCGACGACCTCGAGTTCAGTCTCGGCCGTCTTGGCCTCCTCGACCGTGATCACCCCTTCATTGCCGACCTTTTCCATGGCCTCGGCGAGGTAGCGTCCGATCTCAGTGTCGCCGTTGGCGGAAATGGTGCCGACCTGGGCGATCTCGGAATTCTTGGAGATCTTCCTGGCGTTGTTCTTCAATTCCTTCACGACCGCATCGACTGCGAGATCGATGCCGCGCTTCAGGTCCATCGGGTTCATGCCGGAGGCGACGGCCTTGGCACCTTCCCGGACAATTGCCTGTGCGAGCACGGTTGCAGTCGTCGTTCCGTCCCCGGCAAGGTCGTTGGTCTTGGATGCGACTTCGCGCAGCATCTGCGCGCCCATATTCTCGAACTTGTCCTCGAGTTCGATTTCCTTGGCGACGGAGACGCCGTCCTTGGTGATCCGCGGCGCACCGAACGACTTGTCGATGACGACGTTACGGCCCTTCGGGCCGAGGGTTACCTTTACGGCATTGGCCAGCACATCGACACCACGCAGCATGCGCTCGCGTGCGTCGGTCTGAAATTTGACTTCCTTCGCAGCCATTTCTTCACTCCTCAATAGGCAGCTTGTTGACTGTATCTTCGCATTTTCAGGCGGCTATCTTCTCGGCGGCCTGGGCCTCGATGATTCCCATGACATCGCTTTCCTTCATGATCAGCAGATCTTCGCCGTCTATCTTGATCTCGGTGCCGGACCACTTGCCGAACAGGATGCGGTCGCCCACCTTGACGTCGAGCGGCTGGATCTGACCCTGTTCGCTGCGCGCGCCAGGACCTACAGCGATGACTTCGCCTTCCTGGGGCTTTTCCTTGGCAGTGTCGGGGATAATGATGCCGCCTTTGGTCTTCTCTTCGGACTCGACGCGGCGGACGAGAATACGATCATGAAGCGGTCGAAACGCCATGTTTTCCTCCATGGACAAACATTGATGATCTTGTTCCCCATCCCGGACCGGATGACCAATCCGGACGGGTGCGAAGCCTCGTTCGAGCACTTCGCGCGGGTTGATCTGGTTGGGCAAAAAATGGATTTCAAGAGGTCCCTGCAAAAAAATCAGCAGCGCTTCGACGCGGCTGCTAACAGACTGGAAAGGAACCTGAATTTCGCTGTGACGTTAAGGTCATGCCGGGGCCTCGCAAGATCGGCCGGGAGCCGGCCAATGATATGTAACGGAGATGAAGTATGCGATTTTCATCGGATCTCGAGCGCCAGCTCAACGGTTACGGTCTCACGACCGCGCATATCCTCTACCGCATTCCCGATTTCGAATCCGTCCTGCAGACCTATGTCTGGCAGGATTACGACGTCGCACCGGAATTTCCCCAGATGCGAAAGTTCCTCGATTTCTGGCAGACCAATCTGGACGGGCCGCTCCACTCCGTGCGGTTCACCCACAAACGGTTGATCGGCCCGAACGAGTGGCGGCAGGTGGATGGCGAATTCAACATTCACTGATTTCCGGCGTTGAAAGGGCACTTGCGTCTCCCGCGCCAAGGCCTATTGAGATTTGGAACAGCCGCCGCGGCTTGTTTGGTTTCCTCATTCCTGTGCTTGTCACAGGAATCCAGCCAGACCAAAGTCCTTGGGCTGAAAGAACGCTTCCCGCGCCGCGGACGCGGCGCTGCTCTCATCTCTGTGACGAGCACAGAGACGAGGAAAAGGAGAGATTCCAGTCCCCGCCTCAAGGTGGGAACACGCCGGTGGATCTGCGTGGCGTCAGATATCCTTGAGAAGGCGGAGGGCGTCGTAGATCGCGGCGTGGGTGTTGCGCGCCGCGACCGCATCGCCGATCCGGAAGAGCTGGAACTTGCCCTCGGCGTTGCGGACGACCGATTGCGGTTCCCCGGCGATCAGCTGGTCGTGCGCGATCTCGCCCAGATTGCTGGAGGAGGGCTTCAGCTCGAAGTACAGATCGTCGAGCGGGATGGTTCCGTGATTGACGACCACCTGGTCGAAGGTCCGCTGTTTGGAGATACCCCCGTAGTCGCTGCCGACATGGGCGACCAGTTGATTGCCGCTTTTTTCGACCGCTTCCAGACGGTAGGTGACGGTAAGGGTCACATCGAGCTTCTGCAGGGAACGCATGTAAGGCACGAGGTTCATCGCCATGACCTCCGGCGCGAAGGAGCGGTCGGGCGTCATGATCTCGACCCTTGCGCCGGCATTGGCGAGAAATTCAGCGGCCTGCAGAGCGGCGTGGTCGCCGGCGTCATCGAAGATCAGGACGTTGGTGCCCGGCTTCACATCGCCGGAAATAATGTCCCACGCCGACACGACCAGCTCGTTGCCCCTCGACAGCACCTCCGTATGCGGAAGCCCCCCGGTGGCGATGATGACGACGTCAGGATTTTCCGCCTGAATGGTCTCCGCTTCCGCCCAGGTATTGAAATGGAAGGTGACGCCGAGTTTTTCGCACTGGCTCATGCGCCAGTCGATGATGCTGATCATTTCCCGCCGGCGCGGGCTCTGCGCAGTCAGGCGGACCTGGCCGCCGGGGTCGCTTGCCGCCTCGAACACAACCACCTGGTGGCCACGCTCCCCCGCCACGCGTGCCGCCTCGAGACCGGCCGGTCCTGTCCCGACGACGACCACTTTCCTGCGACAGTGTGCCTTCGCGATGCTGTGCGGCATCGTCAGCTCGCGTCCGGTCGCAGCATTGTGGATGCAATAGGCGGCGCCCCCCTGGTAGATGCGGTCCAGACAGTAGTTCGCGCCTACGCAGGGGCGAATGTCGTCCTCCCGCTTCTCGATGATCTTGCGGACGATGTGCGGGTCGGTCATGTGGGCGCGGGTCATCCCGACCATGTCGACCTTGCCGGACGCAATCGCGTGGCGCGCGGTCGCGACGTCGGGGATTTTCGCTGCATGGAAGGTCGGGAAATTCGTCGCTGCGCGGATCTCGCCGGCGAAGTCCAGATGCGGCGAATTGGCCATGCCCTGAATAGGGATCACATCCGTCAGTCCGGGGTCGGTATCGATATGGCCGCGAATGATGTTCAGGTAGTCGATAAGTCCGCTTCCCTTGAGACGTTTCGAGATCTCAAGACCTTCCGCCTTGTCCGTCCCCCCGGGAAGGCATTCATCGGCCGTGTATCGCACGCCCAGGATGAACTCGTCTCCGACACGTGCCCGGATCGCCTTCAGAACGTCGAAACAGAAGCGCATGCGGTTGTCGAGCGAGCCGCCGTAAGGACCATCGAGTTCGTTCGTCAATGGCGAGGCGAACTGGTCGATGAGGTGACCGTAGGCCTCAAGTTCGACGCCGTCCATACCGCCGGCCTTCATGCGCTCGGCCGCATCGGCAAAATCCTTGATTATCCTGTCGATGTCCCAGTCTTCGATCTTCTTGGGAAAGGCGCGATGCGCCGCTTCGCGATGATGCGAGGGAGCGACGACCGGGAGCCAGTCTCCCTTGTCCCACCGCGTGCGCCGGCCGAGATGAGTGAGCTGGATCATGATCGCCGCCCCCTCCTCGTGCACGGCGTCGGTCATCTCCCGGATCCACGGCACGATCTCGTCCTTGTAGGCAAGCAGATTGTTGAAGACCGGCGGGCTGTCCTTCGAGACGGCCGCCGAACCGGCGGTCATCGTCATCGCCACGCCGCCCCGCGCGCGCTCCACCGTATAGGCGCGATAGCGCTCCTTCGGCATGCCGTCCTCCGGATAGGCCGGCTCGTGCGCCGTTACGATGATGCGGTTGCGCAGCGTCAGGTGCTTCAGCTGGTACGGTTGAAGGAGGGGATCGTTCGGCATTTGCGGGGCTCCGGCTTGGACGTGGCGGCAGCGTAAGGGAAAATGTACACATGTGTCAACAAAACAGGCATTGAAGTCAGGGTCGGAGACACTGATGTACATTTTTCTTGCGGGGGTACCCGTCGATCTGCTAAATAGCGACGATGGAGCACATCACGAGCGACAGCGGCTGGCGCGGTTCCCCGGATGTCTGGCTTGGAGCAGCCTACGAATCCCTGCTCGATGCCGGCATTGATGCGGTGAAGATCCAGCCGCTTGCGAAGAAGCTCAATCTGTCGCGGACGAGCTTTTACTGGTTTTTCAAGGACCGCGAGGAACTGCTCGACAGGCTCGTCTCGCGCTGGCGCGAAAAGAACACGGGCAATCTGGTAAGACAGTCCGAGGCCTATGCCGAGACGATTGCCGAAGCGATGCTCAACGTTTTCGACTGCTGGCTTGATGGCGGTCTCTTCGATTCTCAGTTCGAGTTCGCGGTGCGAAGCTGGGCCCTGCAGTCGCCTGAAATTCTTGCGGAAGTCCAAAGCGCCGATCAGCAGCGACTCGACGCGCTCACGCGCATGTTCCTGCGGTTCGGGCATGGCGAGGCGCGGGCCGATGTGCGTGCGCGCACGATTTATCTCGTGCAGATCGGCTACATCTCGATGCAGACGAAGGAAGACGTATCCGTGCGGATGAAGCGCATTCCGGAATATGTGGAGATCTTCACCGGACAAGCTCCGGAGCAGAGAGAGCTTGATCGCTTCTTCGCCCGGCACGGCTACTCCGGATAGCGATAGAGGGCGATAAAGAACGAGCGAGGCAGGAGCGGGCAGACGCGGCACCCTGCTCTTCCGATAAGACGCCGCAAAAAAAGAAGAGGGAACAGTGTAATGAGAAAGCTGCTTGCGTCGACATGTCTGATGCTTGGCCTCATCGTAGGAGCATCGGCGTCGAATGCCGCCGAGTGCGGGAGCGTCACCATTGCCAGCATGAACTGGCAGAGTGCCGAGGTCCTCTCCAACCTGGACAAGTTCATTCTCAATGAAGGCTACGGCTGCAGTGCCGAGATCACGATCGGCGACACCGTGCCGACGATCACCTCCATGGCCGAAAAGGGCCAGCCCGATATCGCGCCGGAGGCGTGGATCGACCTCCTGCCCGATGTCGTCAAGAAGGGCCAGGACGACGGTCGTATCATCACAGTCGGCTCACCGCTGCCCGACGGCGGCGTCCAGGGATGGTGGATCCCCCAATACCTCGCCGACGCACACCCCGACATCAAGACGATAGGCGACGCGCTGAAGCACCCCGAGCTCTTTCCGGCCCCCGAGGATCCCAGCAAGGGCGCGATCCTGAACGGACCGCAAGGCTGGGGCGGCACGGTGGTGACGACGCAGCTTTTCAGCGCGTTCGACGGCGAGAAGGCGGGCTTCACCCTGGTCGACACCGGCTCTGCTGCCGGCCTGGACGGGGCTATCGCCAAGGCCTATGAACGCAAGGAGGGTCTTCTTACCTATTACTGGTCTCCTACCGCCCTGCTCGGCAAATACAAGATGGTCAAGCTGGACCCCGGCGTGCCCCATGACGCGGCCGAATGGAAGCGCTGCAACACAGTAGCGGATTGCTCCGACCCCAAGCCGAATGCATGGCCGGTCGACACGATCGTGACGCTGGTTGCCAAGCCCTTCTCCGAGCGGGTCGGTCCCGAGGTCATGGACTATCTGACCAAGCGCTCCTGGAGCAACGATACCGTCAGCCAGCTCATGGCCTGGATGACCGACAATCAGGCCAGCGGTGAAGAAGGTGCGAAGCGCTTCCTCGAAGAGAACGAAGACATGTGGTCGAAGTGGGTCTCGCCTGAAGCCGCCGAGAAGATCAAAGCGGCGCTCTGACGGCCTTGTGCCCGTGCGGCGTGCGAGACGCACGCCGCATCCACTGCCAAGGGCAAGGAAATCAGCGGGCGGAACAAGTCGGGCCGGCTGGCCATTTGATGTTCATGAAGAACATCATCCTTGTCGCAGCCGCCCTGTCATTGGGCCTCCATTCCACCGCCAGCGCTGAAGACCTTCAGCCGGAAGCCGTCAACAACGCGCCGATTGCCGGGATCGCGCCGGAAAGGCCGCCGAAAGAGCCGCCTGACCCGGATCCCGCCATCGTCCATCTCCAGATCCTCTTGGATCGCGCGGGGGCCTCTCCCGGGGTAATCGACGGCTACTACGGCGAGAATGTAACCAAGGCCGTTGCGGGATTCGAGGCCATGCAACGTCTTCCCGTCGATGGAAGGCTGGACCCTGAAGTCGTCAGCCGGCTTTCGCAGGATCAGCCTGTCATCCAGTCCTATGTCATCACGAAAGAGGATGCCAAGGATCTCGTCGATGAGATTCCCGACGACTATTCCAAGCAGGCCAAGATGGATCACCTCGGCTATACGAGCGTCGAGGAGAGGTTGTCCGAACGGTTTCACATGGACGTCGACCTTCTGAAGGCGCTGAATCCAGGTGCGTCGTTTACCGTCGGGGAGACGGTCTGGGTTGCAAAGCCCGGCGCCGCGAAGGAAGGCGCGGTCAAAAGGATAGAAGTGCGCAAACGAACGGGGCAAGTTCTGGCATTCGCCGAAGATGGTTCACCGCTCGCTGCCTATCCCGCCTCCATCGGCAGCGAAGGGACCCCCTCCCCCACGGGCATCCACAAGGTAAAGGGGGTCGCGCGAATGCCCCCTTACGAATACGACCCCGATGTCAACTTCAAGCAGGGCGACAACAACAAGCCCTTGACCCTTCCCAAAGGCCCCAACAATCCGGTGGGAACCGTCTGGATCGATCTGACGGAGCCCACCTATGGAATCCACGGCACGCCCGAACCGTCCTTGATCGATAAAGCCCAGTCACACGGGTGCGTTCGTCTGACGAACTGGGACGCCGAGGAACTGGCGGCGATGGTCAAGCCGGGGGTGGTCGCCGAATTCACCGACTGAACCTCAGTCGACTCCGAACCCGGCTGAGGCAACGCAGCGTCAAAGAGTGAGAGCATCCGGCCGACGCTTGGCGGCCGATGCCACCGCCACGAAGGCGCCCATGCCGACCGCGCCGAGGCCGGCATTGGCCAACAAGGCGACATCAGTGCCGAAACGTTCCATCAGGACGGAGAAGACAAAGGGTGCCATCGCGCCCGCCGCCAGCCGTGCGGCGGCCATTCTTCCCGTTATCGCACCGTAACCGGCCGATCCGAAAAGCCAGAGCGGAAGCGATCCCTGCGCAATGCTGTTGATGCCCGATCCGAGACCGAGACAGATCGCGAAGACCACAGCCCCGGGCAGCCAGGTTCCGGAAAGACCGAGGATGACGACACCCGCTACGATGAGCGTGGCGGACAGGGTCGCGAGCATGGGCGGCAGCAAGTTTGCGCCGAACGTCATGTTGATGAGCCTGCTCAGAACCTGCGACGGTCCGAAGAGCGAGCCGATCATCACGGCTGCCGCACCGAAGCCGATCGTTCCCAGCATCGGAACCATATGCGTCAGTATCGCGGAAAGTGTGAATCCCTGTAGGGCAAAGGCTAACGATACGAGAAGCATGCCACGCCGTCTGGCCTGTGCCGGAAGCGCGCCGGCAATCGCTTCCCGGTCCAGGCCGGCAGATTCGATCGCTGCAGACGTCCGGCTTCGCATGATCCAGCGATGCAGCGGGAGGCAGACGAGCAGGTTCAACGCCGCATAAGCGATGTAGATTTCGCGCCACGAGAGAAACTCTCCAAGGGTTGCGGCAATCGGCCAGAAGATCGTCGAAGCGAAGCCTCCGATCAACGTCAGATAGGTGATGCTGCGTGAAGCCGCCTTGGGGCGAATTTCCACAAGTGCCGCAAAGGCCGCCTGATATTGCACCATGCCGGAGGCCACTTCCAGGAGGACTATGGCAATGCCGAACACGGCCGTCGAGGGAGACCAGGCGCACAGCAAAAGAGCCAGAGCGGAGACGGCCGAGCCGGAAGTCATAATCGTCGCGGCGCCGAACCGATCCATCCATCCCCCAACGAGAGGAGCCGAAAGGCCACCCACCAGCAGCGAAGCGGAAAACACGCCGAACACTTGCTCGACGGTCAGGCCGAGGTCGCGTGCCATTCCGGGCGCTAGAATGCTGAAGCTGTAATAGAGCGTGCCATAGCCGATGATCTGGGTGAGGCCGAGTGCGGCGACGATGCCTGCGGGGATCCCGGACTTCATATCAGCCGTTCCCGCCTTCGGCCGGCCCGGAGGATGCCACGCTACACGGTTTGGGCCCGTTCAAGGATGCACGTACGCTGGCGTGTCCGACACAACAGTCCTCCATCAGGAACTTCACAAGATCGGCAAGGGTTTCGTAGCTGGCGCTGTAGACGATCGAGCGTGATTCGCGCCTCTGCGCGATCAATCCGGTCCGTTCCAGTTCCTTCAGGTGGAAGGAGACGTTCGAGGGCGAGACGCCCATCTTTTCTGCTATCGCGCCCGCAGCCATGCCCCCCGGCCCCGCAACGACGAGTGTTCTCACAATTCCCAGGCGCGTCTCCTGCGACAGGGCGGCGAAGGACGATCGGGCTTGTCGCTCTTCCATATTTCAATCTTCCTACAATAATCAAATTGATGGGTAGCCGACCTGACGCGGATCGGCAAGTCCGAAGTGAGATCACGCTTCCTGAGCTTTAAATCCCTGGTCCGCGCAAGCGATGGAACGATCGGCCTGCCGATTGGTTTTCACACATCTGCTTCCGAGATAAAGGAGATTACAATGAAGGTACTCGCTACGATCCTTACAGCAATTTCGATTGCGGGCCTCGCATCCGGTACAGCCACGGCCGCCTGCAAAGATGGTACTTCGGCGGACACCACCGCCTCCATCAATGCCGAAAAGCCGGGGATAGCAAAGGACGGAACCAAAGCCCCGCTGGAAACCGGGAACAATGCTGCGAGCAAGGACGGTCAGACGATGCCTCTGGCTAACCAACAGGGCGGAGGAGACGAGAACCTCGCCACGTCGCAGCAGGATGCCGAAGCTCAGCAGTCAGGCGAGCAGACAGCCGCCGCGAAGGCTGACGATTGCGTCGTCGAATGAAGCCAGCGGCCATTCGGGGCGGCCCGGATGATAAGGGCTGCGCGCAAGTTCGATGTCAGCACCCCGGCTGGCTTGCCGCTGTCGCAGATGAATGCCGGCCAGCCGACCCTTGCATGGAGGGCAACGGCTGGCGGGAAGCGGCAACACCGCTGAAGTGGCGGTGAACGGGCCGTAGCGCCCGAAAATAAAGTCCGGGCGTTCCCTTGACCCTGACATCGTTGGAAGATGCATGCTGTGGCGGTTTCGTGAAGCAAGGGTGTTCCATGTACGATATCAGCATATCCGATATGACCTGCAGCCACTGCGCCGGCACCGTCGAAAAGGCGGTGAAATCAGTCGATCCGAACGCCAAGGTCACCGTTGATCTCCGGGCGAAAATCGCATCGATCGAGTCCGACATTGGTCCCGCTGCCTTTGTCGCCGCCATTGAGAATGCCGGTTACAAGGCTTCCATTGGCAATGCCTGCTGCGGCCAAGGCATCTGAATGCCCCGTAAGGCCGGAGGTTGGAGCGGTTCGGTGTTTCACCGAACCGCTCCGAGTATTTGATACGGCGTCCTTCCGAGCCGAAGACCCTACGCACTTCCCGCTGCTGCTTGCCGTGGAGGGAAGAAAACACGCAAAGGTGCTTGACCTTCCCATTATTGGAAGGATTATGAAGGGTGCAGTTTGGAAAGGACCTTCCGATGACTGCACTGAAAAAGATTGAAAAATCCACACCGATTCCGATTCCCACCGACTTCGGCATTGAGGGCCTGACGTGTGCCTCCTGCGTCCGACGCGTCGAAGAGGCGATCACCGCGGTGCCGGGCGTGGCCTCTGCGAATGTCAACCTGGCGACGGAACGGGCAACGGTTCGGTTCGATGGAGAGCCGGACACGCCTGCGGTGCTGCGCGCGATCGAGAAAGCCGGCTACGCGCCGAGGATCGCCACCGAGGAACTCCAGATCGAAGGCATGACCTGCGCCTCCTGTGTTTCTCGCGTGGAGAAGGCGCTGAAGGCCGTCCCCGGCGTTGCGGATGCGGCCGTTAACCTTGCGACGGAGAAGGCGACCGTGCGCCTGCTTTCCGGAACCGTCGACATGTCCGCCCTCGAAGCTGCAGTCCGCGGTGCCGGATACGAGCTTCGCAAGACGAAGGCCGCCGAGGCTTCGGCAGGCGAAGAGGATCACCGCGCCACCGAGCTCCGCTCTCTCAGATACGCCGTGACGATCTCGGCGCTGATGACCCTTCCGCTTTTCCTGGTCGAAATGGGGTCACATTTCATTCCAGGCGTCCATGAGCTGATCATGGGTACGATCGGCATGCGAAACAATCTGTACCTTCAGTTTGCACTCGCCACGTTCGTCCTCTTCGGACCGGGGCTGCGGTTCTTCCGGAAGGGCGTGCCGAACCTTCTGCGCTGGACGCCCGACATGAACTCGCTGGTCGTCCTCGGGACCACCGCCGCATGGGGTTATTCGGTCGTGGCGACCTTCAGCCCCGGCGTTCTGCCTTCGGGAACGGCGAATGTCTACTACGAGGCCGCTGCCGTGATCGTCACCCTGATCCTCCTCGGCCGCTATCTCGAAGCACGGGCGAAGGGTCGCACGAGTCAGGCGATCAAGCGGCTCGTCGGCCTGCAGCCGAAAACGGCTTTCGTGCTGCGCGGCGGCGAATTCGTCGAGGCGCAAATCAGCGAGGTCGTGGCCGGTGACGTCATCCGCATTAGGCCCGGTGAGAAGATCCCCGTGGACGGCATGGTTATCGACGGCAGCTCCTATGTCGACGAGTCGATGATCACCGGTGAACCCCTTCCCATCCAGAAGACAACCGAGAGCGCGGTGGTCGGCGGCACGATCAACAAGACCGGGTCCATCACCTTCAAGGCCACCAAGGTCGGCAATGACACGCTGCTTGCGCAGATCATCAAACTGGTCGAAGCCGCCCAAGGCTCGAAGCTGCCGATCCAGGCCCTGGTCGACAGGGTTACCGGATGGTTCGTTCCGGCCGTGATTCTCGCAGCCGTGCTGACTTTTGCCGCCTGGTACGCCTTCGGCCCCTCGCCTGCGCTCTCATTCGCCCTCGTGAATGCTGTCGCGGTCCTGATCATCGCCTGCCCCTGTGCGATGGGCCTGGCGACCCCGACCTCGATCATGGTCGGTACCGGCCGCGCCGCCGAACTCGGCATCCTGTTCCGCAAGGGAGAGGCTCTCCAGAGCCTGCGCGACGCCGATGTGGTCGCGCTCGACAAGACCGGGACTTTGACGAAGGGCCGCCCGGAACTGACCGACCTCGTCGCTGCAGAGGGCTTCGAGGCCGACGAAGTGCTCTTCCTCGTCGCGAGTCTCGAAACGCTTTCCGAGCATCCGATCGCGGAGGCCATCGTGTCGGCGGCAAAGTCCAAGGGGATCGCGACGGCCGCGGTCGCCGGCTTCGAAGCGACGCCCGGCTTTGGCGTAAGCGGATCGGTGTCCGGGCGGCAGGTGCTGATCGGCGCGGACCGAGCGCTCGCCACGAACGGGATCGACGTTTCCGGTTTCTCGACCGAGGCCGAGCGGCTCGGCGCCAGTGGCAAGTCGCCGCTCTATGCGGCCATCGACGGGCGGCTGGCGGCGATCATCGCAGTGTCGGATCCGGTCAAGGAAACGACGCCTCAGGCGATCAAGTCCCTGCATGAGCTCGGCCTCAAAGTGGCGATCATCACCGGGGACAACCGCCGCACTGCAGAGGCGATCGCCAGAAAGCTCGGCATTGACGAAGTCGTCGCCGAGGTCTTGCCGGAAGGCAAGGTCGAGGCGATCAGAAAGCTTCGACAGGACGGCCGCTCGGTGGCGTTCATCGGCGACGGCATCAATGATGCGCCGGCTCTCGCCGAAGCGGATGTCGGCATCGCCGTCGGGACGGGAACCGACATCGCGATAGAAAGCGCCGACGTCGTGCTGATGTCCGGCGACTTGAACGGCGTTGCGAAGGCGATCGCGCTCAGCAAGGCGACGATCCTGAACATCAAGCAGAATCTGTTCTGGGCATTCGCCTACAACGTCAGTCTCATACCGGTCGCAGCCGGCGTGCTTTATCCGGTGAATGGCATCCTGCTTTCGCCGATTTTCGCGGCAGCGGCCATGGCGATGTCGAGCGTTTTCGTCCTCGGCAATGCGTTGCGGCTGAAATCGGTCAACCCGGCATGAAGGCGCAGGTGCGAGGGCGACCGGGCGGCCGCAATCGACGCTCGCAGAAAAGGAGAAACACATGAATATCGGCGAAGCCTCCAAGGCCAGCGGCGTCTCCTCCAAAATGATCCGCTACTACGAACAGATCGGGCTTATCAGTCCCGCCCTTCGAACCGCGTCCAGCTATCGGACTTACGGCGACAACGACGTCCATACGCTTCGCTTCGTGCGCCGGGCACGCGATCTGGGGTTTTCGGTGGAGCAGATCAAGGAACTGCTTGCCCTCTGGCGCGATCGGTCCAGGGCGAGTTCCGACGTCAAGGCGGTCGCCCTGGAACACATCGCGGAACTGGAACGCAAGATAGCCGCCATCCAGGAAATGACGCGGACGCTCAAGCATCTCGCGGGCCATTGTCACGGCGACGATCGGCCGGACTGCCCGATCATCGAAGAAATCGCGAACGGGTCCGCCCGGGTGAATACCGAGGTCAATCCCCGCTTCGGCGTCGCGTCGCTGAAATAGCGTCCAACTCGGAACGGAGACTTCGATGGCAGATCAAAAAGATCATGGGGATCGACACCACCATCACCGCCATAATGCGCAGGACGAGAACCAGGCCCGCACGCAAAAGCGCGCGGTCCCCGCTCAGACAGAGGAAGCGATCTACACCTGCCCCATGCATCCGCAGGTAAGACAGGTCGGCCCCGGGAACTGCCCGATCTGCGGCATGGCGCTGGAGCCGGAAATCGCGACTAACGAAATAGGACCGAGCCCGGAACTCGCCGACATGCGTCGGCGGTTCTGGATCAGTCTCGTCCTGGCAATGCCTGTGCTGATACTGGAGATGGGCGGCCATCTCGTCGATCTACACATGCTCCTCACGCCGCAAATGTCGAATTGGCTGCAGCTCGTCCTTGCCGCGCCGGTGGTCCTGTGGGGTGGCTGGCCGTTCTTCGAAAGGGCATGGCGGTCCATCATCGCGCGGCACCTGAACATGTTCACGCTGATCGCCATGGGCACTGGAGCTGCCTGGGTCTACAGCGTCGTCGCAACAGCAGCGCCGGGCCAGTTTCCGGCAACGTACCGTTCCGACGGCGGAGCGGTTGCGGTCTATTTCGAAGCGGCTGCCGTGATTACGGTGCTGGTCCTGCTCGGCCAGGTTCTGGAGCTGCGCGCCCGGGAACAGACGGGCGGCGCCATAAGAGCGTTGCTCGACCTTGCGCCCAAGACCGCTCGCCGCATCGAAGGTGAGGGTAACGAAGTGGACGTACCCCTGGAAGCCGTGGCCGTCGGTGACTGGCTGCGCGTGCGGCCGGGCGAGAAAGTGCCTGTAGACGGCAAGCTCATCGAAGGCCGCAGTTCGGTGGACGAGTCGATGATCACCGGCGAATCCATGCCGGTCACCAAGGAAGCCGGCGATCACCTTATAGGCGGCACCGTGAACAAGACGGGTGGCTTCGTCATGGAGGCGGGCAAGGTGGGACGCGATACCATGCTGTCGCGGATCGTGCGGATGGTAGGCGAAGCGCAGCGCTCGCGCGCCCCTATCCAGCGTCTGGCCGACGAGGTCTCCGGCTGGTTCGTTCCCGCCGTCATCGCGACCGCCGTCGCCGCCTTCGCCACCTGGATGTGGCTCGGACCGGAGCCGCGATTCATTCACGGCCTTGTCGCTGCTGTCGCGGTGCTCATCATCGCCTGCCCCTGCGCCCTCGGTCTCGCCACACCGATGTCGATCATGGTCGGCGTAGGGCGCGGCGCGCGTTTGGGCGTGCTTATAAAGAATGCCGAGGCACTGGAGCGGTTCGAGAAAGTAGATACGCTGGTGGTCGACAAGACAGGAACGCTCACCGAGGGCAAGCCCAGGGTGACGTCGATCGTCGCGACCGAAGGGCTGGGCGAGAATGAGCTTCTCCAATTGGCCGCAAGCCTCGAAAGGGGGAGTGAGCACCCGCTGGCAGACGCAATCGTCGACGCCGCGGCGGCGCGCGGTCTAACCTTCGGCAAGGCGGAGGATTTCGACAGCCCGGTCGGCAAAGGCGTCACGGGTTCGGTCGATGGCCGGAAGCTGATCATCGGCAGCCACCGGATCATGGAAGAAGAAAGCGTCGATGTGTCAGCCCTTGCGGAAGAAGCCGAACGTCTTCGCGGCGAAGGAGCAACCGTCATTTTCGTGGCCATCGACGGCCGCGCGGGCGGTCTCTTCGCGATTTCCGATCCCATCAAGGCGACAACCCCCGATGCCATGCGAACATTGATCAATGAGGGCATCCGTGTCGTCATGCTCACCGGGGACAACAAGACCACCGCCAAAGCCGTCGCACGCAAACTCGGGATCGAAGAAGTCGAGGCCGAAGTGCTTCCGGATCACAAAAGCGAAATCGTCGCGCGCCTGCGCCAGCACGGACGTATCGTCGCCATGGCTGGAGACGGTGTCAATGACGCCCCCGCGCTCGCCGCGGCCGATGTCGGCATTGCCATGGGGACCGGGACGGACGTGGCAATCGAGAGCGCAGGCGTGACCCTGATCAAAGGCGACCTTCAGGGAATCGCCCGGGCACGGCAGTTAAGCCATGCGACGATGAAGAACATCCGCCAGAACCTGTTTTTCGCCTTCATATACAACGCTGCGGGAGTCCCCGTCGCCGCAGGCATTCTCTATCCTAGCTTCGGCCTCCTGCTCTCACCGATCATCGCAGCGGCGGCAATGGCCCTTTCGTCGGTCAGCGTAATCGCCAATTCACTGAGACTGAGAGGCGTCCGGATATAGCAAATGCGAGCGCCTCAGAAACCGAGAACGGCTTTGGCGCCGAGAGTGGCCGCGGCAAGGAAGACGTATCGGCCCGTCTTGGCGATGGCGACGAGGATCAGGAAGGACCAGAGCGGCTCGCGCAAGACGCCGGCGATCACGGTGAAGGCGTCGCCGAAAACGGGCATCCAGGAGAGAAGCAGGGTCCAGCGGCCGTAACGCCGGTACCATCCGCCTGCCCTTTCAAGCGACGCCTCCTTCACCGGGAACCATGGTCTGTCGTGAAAACGATCGATGAACCTCCCGAGGAACCAATTGCATACGGCTCCGAGGATATTGCCGAGGCTAGCCACGACGATAAGTGCCACGAGCGAAAACTTGCCTGAAGCGAGCAGCCCCACCAGCAACGGCTCGGACTGGAACGGCAGGACGGTGGCTGCCCCGAAGGCGACGAGGAAGAGGCCGGCGTAAGCTGCGGTCATGGGTTCTCAGGTCTCTTCATTGGTCGACATCATCATAAAACCCCTGGTTATTATCGTCACGCCATCGCTACCAGAAGTGGCGCGCACAGCTTCCCTGCGGCTGTAAGGCGGACGGCCATGCAGCCGCAGGTGCGTGCGCGCGGTCCAACTCTGCAAACACAGCCGGCACTCCGGAACAAGAGCGGCTCTCCGACAATTGTGCAGGGGTGAGAACATCCTTTTTATCGCCGAGGTACGTCCTGCCGACGCCCCTCGATATCAGGAGTTGAGCGATGAAAATTGCGCAGATCGCACCCCTTGCAGAACGCGTCCCGCCGAAGCTTTACGGAGGCACGGAGCGAATCGTCCATTGCCTGACCGAAGAACTCGTAAGGCTGGGCCATGACGTGACCCTTTTTGCCAGCGGCGATTCGCTTACAAGTGCCGAGCTGGTGCCCTGTTGCGATGTCGCGCTCAGGCTCAATCCGAAAGTTCAAGATTTCCTTCCCCATCACATCGCAATGCTGGAAGAGGTCCGCCGCCGCGCGCCTCAGTTCGACGTTCTGCATTTCCATATCGAATTCCTGCATTTCCCCCTGATCAGAGATTTCGCCGACAGGACGGTGACGACACTTCATACACGCCTCGATCTGCCCGATCTGCAACCCTTCTATCTCGCCTTCCCCGATATCCCCCTGGTTTCGATATCGCAGCACCAGCGAGCGCCGATGCCGCCGGTCAACTGGAGGGGCACTGTGCTGCATGGACTGGACCCGACGGTGTTGGCGCTGCGGGAAAGACGATCTGACGCGTATCTGGCATTCCTCGGGCGCATTGCACCGGAGAAGGGTCCCGACCGCGCGATCGAAATCGCCGCACGGACCGGCATGCCTCTGAAGATCGCTGCGAAGATCGACGCCCAGGATCGCGCCTATTGGGAAGCAGTCGTCGAACCTCTCGTCGCAAGCCATTCCAACGTCGAATACATCGGCGAGATAGACGAAAACCAGAAGGCGGACTTCCTCGGCAATGCGGCAGCACTCCTTTTTCCGATAAACTGGCCGGAACCTTTCGGCCTCGTGATGATCGAGGCGATGGCCTGCGGCACTCCGGTGCTTGCCTTCCGCTATGGCTCGGCGCCGGAGGTGATCGACGACGGCGTGTCGGGGATCCTGGTCGACACGGTCGACGAAGCGATCGAAAGCCTCGAACGGGTGCTGGAACTCGACAGGCGTAAGGTTCGCGAAAGCTTCGAGAGACGGTTCACTACCGAACGGATGACACGCGATTATCTCGACATTTACCAGAACCTTCCGGGTGTCCTGAGGCAGACCGCCCCCACCCCGCAAGGCGAGCCCAAGAAAGTCGGCCTCGAGGCGGCATGAGGAACGCATCGGACAACGGATAAGATTTTTCTGCGGCCTTTGACGAAAGACGCCTGACGCGAAGGATGCCATCGCGTCAGGCATTATCCGTTCATGAAGGGCTCGCTCCTGTTGCTCCGAAACGGGTTCCTCGTGGCGCTCGGCTTTGCTGCAAGTTTCGCCGTCGCCTATCTGGCCTACCGGCTTCTGACGTCATGAGACTGATGGCTTAGTCGTTGGCGTCAAACCGGATTTTGCCTCCGGACCGGTAGAATCGGGAGCAGGATCAAAGTCGCAATGGACCGGGAACGTCCAGAAGCCCGGAGCGTTTTCGAATATGTGGCAGCCGGCTGGCGTCGCGAAACTCAAGACCTGGAGTAGAGCCATGGAACTGACGAACGCGCGTAAACTTGCGACCGAGTACCTGCGCCTCGGCGGCCATCGCCGGGTGGTCATCGACGATAACCAGACATCGGTCAGGAATTGGGAGAACGAGCCCAAGGAGGCGGAAGACTTCTGGAGGACGAACATCGAGACGCTGTCGCCGCAGATGCAGCGCGAAGTGGAACTCCTCCTTCCGACGATCAATCGTGCCTGAGGCGCCTGGAACCGAAATCGCGATCCGGAATTTTAATCCGTGAACGCGCCCGCGGAAGCGACGGACATGAATCTTGCCTCTGAACAGTTGCTGGATCTGACGCCATCCGCCACATCCGCCTGGTGGACCCAGCACCGTGGCGATACGCCTGTCGTCGCGACCGCCATTCACGACGGCCATGCCACGCGTGCCGCGGTGCGGCGCATCTTCGCGATTTCCGAAGAAGAACGTCTGCGGGAGGAGGATCCCTTCACCGAGTTCCTGATCCGCGACTTCGCCAATCGGATCATCGTCCATCGTTCGCGGTTCGAGGTCGACATCAATCGTCCCCGCGGCGGCGCAGTCTACCTGCGGCCGGAACAGGCCTGGGGCCTGGACTTGTGGGCGGAAGAACCGCCGCAGACCCTCGTCGATGCATCCCTTTCCATGCACGACGAGTATTATGCGATGCTGACATCGTTCCTTGCCGGTATCGAACGCTGCCACGGACGCTTTGTCGTCATCGACGTTCACAGCTACAATCATCGCCGTGCCGGACCGGAAGCCGAGCCGACGCTTTCGACCGATGCGCCGGACATCAATATCGGCACAATCTCGATGGACCGCCGAAAATGGGCGCACGTGGTCGACAGCTTCATGGCGGCGCTTCGCTCCTTCGATTTTCCCGGCCGGCCACTGGACGTGCGCGAAAACATCGCCTTTCAGGGGCGGGGCGAACAGACGCGCTTCATCCATGAGCACTTCCCCGACACGGGCTGTGCCATCGCCGTCGAATTCAAGAAGGTCTTCATGGAGGAGTGGACGGGCGAGCCGCGCCCCGAAGTGCTCGCAGCGCTCAGAAGATTGCTCGCCTCGACGCTGCCGGCACTCAACGACGCTTTGGAGCAGGGTCGATGAAGCTTGCGCGCATACCCATCGAGGCCGGGGTCGATCCTCCCGATTGGCTGGCGGAGGCGCTGGTCGCAATCGAGGCAGGCAGGGCCGTGCGCAAGGAGTTCGAAGGCGGCGGACGCCTCCACATCGACCGCGCCCTGCCCTTTCTCTGCGTGCACTTGGCCGGCAGCGACGGGGCACCCGTTGCGCGCGAAGTGGTCCGCGCGAACGCCTCCCACCTGCTCGCCCCGGATGCTGCCACGGCGAAACCTATCGTCGCCGCAATCGGAAAACTGCTCGAGCGTCGCTTCGGCGCCTTCATGGTGCTCGAAATGGACGAACTCGCGCAGGATGAGCTCCTGACCGACCATGCGCCTTTGCTGCCGCCCTTCAAGGTCGAAGTGATGGCCGGGGCCGAGGCAAATATCCGAGCCGCAGCAATGGCCTTCGTCGAGGCCGTCGAAGCGATCCCCGCGAAGTTCCGAACGCCGCGGGTCGAGCTCCATGAACGGCCGCAGGATTCCGCACTGGAGGGAGAGACGCTCGATCTGCCATTCCCCTCGATGCGGGTTCGTTTCGCTCCGGTCTACCGGCAGCGCAATTCCGGCCGGATCTTCCCGGAAGTGCGCGAGCGGCTGATCGCGAGCATCTTCGATGCCGCCCTGCACGCCTTCGCCGCCTTCGCCCGGTCGACGCGCAGCCTCGAATTCCCGACCCATCGCGCCCTCGGCAGAAAGGCATTCATCGATGCCGTGGAGCGCACCGACCGCAGCGTCGACGAAGTCGCCTCGAGCTTCGATTTTCTTCTCGCCGTCACGCCGATAAACGCGGAAGCCGCCTGGAGCGAATTCGCGGCGAGCGATTTCGCGCGCGCGCCGCGTTTCCTCTACCGGCCTTTGATCATCGAGATCGAAGCCGCAAAGAAGACGCTGTTCTCGATCCCCTTCGATCACCTCGAAGACCCGGTGCTCTATCAGCTCTACCGTGAAAAGCAGCAGGAAGTCGATCTGCAGCTGACGATGCTCTCCGCCCGTGAAACGAAGAAGTTCATCGAGTTCGGCCGTGCACTGTACGGTCCGGTCGAGCCGGACCTCCTGCGCGCGGCCGAAGAGATCCTCGCCCGCACCCGGAAAATCGCCGCGCACCCGAAAGCGCCCGCCGAACGCCGTGCCGACAGCCGTTTCGTCGAAATGCGGGCGGGCGAGATGATCGCCGCATATGCCCGGCAGTATGCGGGCTTCGAAGCGCTCGTGGAGGTGCGGGACGATCTTCCCGCCGGGTTGCTGGTTTCGGGAAGGCGGCTTTTGATCGCGCGCAGCACGGTCATGGAGCCCGGTCGTGTCGATCCGATCCTCAGCCACGAAATCGGCGTTCACCTCCTGACCTATTTCAATGGATCGGCGCAGGGGCTTCGCCTGTTTCGCTCCGGTCTTGCCGGGTATGAAGGAATGCAGGAGGGCCTTGCGGTCTTCGCGGAATATCTTTCGGGGGAATGACCGGCGAGCGGCTGCGTCTCCTCGCCGCCCGTGTGCTCGCCTGCGCCGCGATGATCGATGGCGCGTCCTTGCCGGAGGTGTACCGCCTGCTCGTCAAGGAACACGGATTCCAGAGGGCGGACGCCTTCAACGTCGTTCTGCGGGTATATCGCGGCGGTGGCCTCGTCAAGGACGCGATCTACCTGCGGGGCCTTCTGGAACTCCTCGATCATCTCGCAGCCGGGGGCGCGCTTGAGCCCTTCTGGATGGGCAAGATCGCCGCCTCCCATTTTGCCGTCATGCAGGAACTTCATGCCCGTGGTCTGCTCGGCGGTCCTTCGGTTCGACCCATGTTTCTGGATGGTCCGGAAGCGCCGTCGCGGCTTGCCAGAGCGCGCGAGCGGATGGCTCCACTCGATATGCTGCGGCAATAGGAGCGGCTCACATGCGCATCGCTTTTTTCGTCAACTCCATCGAAGGCGAAGCCCCCTATTACACGACGACATGGCTGGCGCTCGCGGCGCTCGCACGCGGTCACGAGGTCTGCTACGTCACGCCGGGCGATTTCGTGCTGCGCCCCGACGACAGCCTCCTGATCCGCGCAACGACGCTGAAAGGCACGAAGCCGAAGAAGCCGGAGACGCTGCTCACAGCGCTCAAGGGAGAGCAGGCGCAGATCACCACGCTCGATTTGCGTGAGGTTCAGGTGCTTTTCCTGCGGAACGACCCTTCCGAAGACGCGGACACGCGGCCCTGGGCAGTCTATGTCGGCACGAATTTCGGGCGGCTCGCCGCGGCGCGCGGCATTCTGGTCGTAAACGACCCGGACGGGTTGTCGCTCGCGCAGAACAAGCTCTATTTTCAGGAATTCCCCGAGATCATCCGGCCAACCAGCCTGATCTCGAGAAGCATCGAGGAGATCCGCAGCTTCATCGAGGATCATCCGGGCGGGGCTATCCTGAAACCCTTGCAAGGCTCCGGCGGCAAGAACGTCTTCAAGATCAACTCCAAGGACGAGGCCAATCTCAACCAGATCTTCGAGGTCGCCAGCGGCGGCGGCTACCTGATCGCGCAGAACTACATTCCCGACGCGGTCGCCGGGGATATTCGTCTGTTCCTGTTGAATGGCAGGCCGCTCGAGCGCGACGGCGTCTACGCCGCCTTCCGGCGCGTTCCCGCCGAGGGCGACGTACGCTCGAACATGCATGTGAGCGGCAAGCCGGAAGCCGCGACCGTTACGCCTCAGATTCTCGAGATCGCGGAACGGCTTCGCCCCAAGCTCATCGAAGACGGCATGTTCCTGGTCGGGCTCGATATAGTCGGTGACAAGGTGCTGGAAGCCAATGTCTTCACGCCGGGCGGTCTCCCCGAGATAGCGGCGCTTTGCGGTGTGGACTTCAGCGAAGAGATCATCATCGCGCTGGAAAACAAACTGCGAATCCACGAACTCTACCGCGGGACCATTCCGAACCGCACGTTAGCGGTCCTTTGACCGCGCGCCGGCATGCACTTCCGGTCTCGCGCACTGCACGATCTGTGGGCGAATCCACCGGCGCGTCCCGTCGTCAGCAAAAGTGAGTTTACAAAAGTAATATAGTATGATTTTTTCTCGATCAGCTGCATGGAAGAGCAGCTTTCTTTGGGAGGAAATCATGAAAATCGTGAAGGCACTTGCGAGTGCAACGATCCTTGCTGCCTGCACTTTCGGCAGCGCTTCGGCCGCCGAACTGGTCGTCGGCTTTTCTCAGATCGGATCGGAATCCGGCTGGCGTGCAGCCGAAACGACCCTGACGAAGCAGCAGGCGGAAGAGCGCGGCATCGACCTCAAATTCGCCGACGCGCAGCAGAAGCAGGAAAACCAGATCAAGGCGATCCGTTCTTTCATCGCGCAAGGGGTGAATGCCATCCTTCTCGCTCCGGTCGTCGCCACCGGCTGGGATGAAGTCCTGGCGGAGGCCAAGGACGCGGAGATCCCGGTCATCCTGCTCGATCGGACCGTCGACGCCTCCGACGATCTCTACCTGACGGCGGTCACCTCCGATCTCGTCCACGAAGGCAGCGTGGCCGGCAAATGGCTTGTCGATACCGTCGCGGGCAAGCCGTGCAACGTCGTCGAACTTCAGGGCACCACCGGCTCCTCGCCGGCGATCGACCGCAAGAAGGGATTCGAGCAGGCGCTTTCCGGCAACGACAACCTGAAGATTGTCCGCAGCCAGACCGGCGACTTCACCCGGACCAAGGGCAAGGAAGTGATGGAAAGCTTCCTGAAGGCCGAGGACGGTGGCAAGAACATCTGTGCGCTCTACGCCCATAACGACGACATGGCGGTGGGCGCGATTCAGGCGATCAAGGAAGCCGGTCTGAAGCCCGGCAAGGACATCCTCGTCGTCTCGATCGACGCTGTTCCGGATATCTTCCAGGCGATGGCTGCCGGCGAAGCCAATGCGACGGTCGAGCTCACGCCGAACATGGCAGGCCCCGCCTTCGACGCGCTTGCCGCCTTCCTCAAGGACGGCAAAGAGCCTCCGAAATGGATCCAGACGGAATCGAAGCTCTACACGCAGGCCGATGATCCGATGAAGGTCTACGAAGAAAAGAAGGGCCTCGGCTACTGATCCCGCCAGTGCTCGGCCCGAAAAATCGGCACCGATTATCGGGCCGAGCGCACTGAGCTAGAACCCGCGGCAGCCGCCGCGGGCCATTCCCATCGAACGGACGCCCGCTCGTTCGTCAGGCGGCATTCCAGAGACGGCAGCCATGCAGACCAGCAGCGACAATATCCTTTCGGCCACAAGGATCGAAAAGGGCTTTCCCGGCACGAAGGCGCTGGACAAGGTGGATTTTCATCTGCGGCGCGGCGAGGTTCACGCGCTCCTCGGGGAGAACGGCGCCGGCAAGTCGACGCTCATCAAATGCCTGACCGGCGCCTATCGCCGGGATGGCGGCAGCATGCTGCTCGACGGAACCGAGGCCGACCCGCGCGACACGTTCGATGCCCAGAGGCTGGGCATCGGGACCGTTTACCAGGAGGTCAACCTGCTGGGGAACCTCACCGTTGCCGAGAACCTCTTTCTCGGACGGCAGCCCCGCCGCTTCGGCATGGTGGACACGCGCACCATGAACCGCAAGGCGCGGGAACTGCTCGCGGAATACGAACTGGACATCGACGTCACCCGTGATCTTGCGAGCTATTCCGTAGCGATACAGCAGGTCGTGGCCATCGCCCGGGCCGTGGATCTTTCCGGCAAGGTTCTGATCCTGGACGAGCCGACTGCGAGCCTCGACGCACACGAGGTGGAGATGCTCTTCCGCATCGTGCGGCGCCTTAAGGGACGCGGGCTCGGCATCATCTTCATCACCCACTTCCTGGAGCAGGTCTACGCCATCTCCGATCGCATCACCGTTCTGCGGAACGGGCAATTGGTCGGCACGCGCAACGCGGCCGATCTCGACCGGCGCGAGCTGATCGCAATGATGATCGGTCGCGAACTGGCGACGGAGATCCATTCCGCCCATTCCGACCCGGTCGCGGGTGAGCCACGCTACCGCTTTCGAAACTTTGGCCGCCGCGGAAAGATCGACCCCTTCGATCTCGATGTCCGCGCCGGCGAAGTCGTCGGCATGGCGGGCCTGCTCGGCTCGGGGCGGACGGAAACCGCCGAAATTCTCTTCGGCGCCCACCGTGCCGATAGCGGTACCGCCGAGATCGAAGGCCGGACCGTCGATCTTTCCTCGCCGCGTGCTGCAATCCGGCAGAAGTTCGGCTTCTGCCCGGAGGACCGCAAGACCGCCGGCATCGTCGGCGATCTGTCCGTGCGCGAGAATATCGTGCTCGCCCTTCAGGCAAGGCGCGGCTGGACCCGCCCGATCCCCCGCGCGGAGCAGAACCGTCTCGCGGACCACTACATCCGGGCACTCGATATCCGCACCGCGGATCGCGAGAAACCGATCAGGCTGCTTTCCGGCGGCAATCAGCAAAAGGCCATTCTGGCGCGCTGGCTCGCGACCGAACCGGAGCTGCTCATCCTCGACGAGCCGACGCGCGGCATCGACGTCGGGGCGCATGCGGAAATCATCAGGCTCATCGAGAGCCTGCGCGAGAAGGGCATGTCGCTCATCGTCATCTCCTCTGAAATAGAAGAACTCGTCGCCTACAGCACGCGGGTGGTCGTCCTTCGCGACCACGCCCACGTCGCCGAACTCGATGGCGCTCAATTGACTGCACATCGGATCGTCGAAGCGATCGCTGCGACCAACGGGAGGGAAGCGTCTTGATTCCGATTATGCGGACCTACGCCGGCCGCCTGCTGCCGCAGCTCATCGCATTGACGGCAATTGTCATAGCGATTTCAATTGTCTTTCCCGGTTTTCTAAACCTGCAGATCCAAAATGGCCGGCTGTATGGAAGCATGATCGACATCCTCAACCGCGGCGCGCCCGTCGTTCTTCTGGCGATCGGAATGACCGTGGTCATCGCCACCAAGGGGATCGATCTTTCCGTCGGCGCTGTGATGGCGATCTGCGGCGCGGTTGCCGCCTCGCTGATCACGTCCGGGCATTCGCTTGCAGAGACCCTCCTCGCCACGCTCGCGGTAGGCATCATCTGCGGCATCTGGAACGGGGTTCTGGTCGCCTTCCTCGACATCCAACCGATCATCGCGACACTCGTGCTGATGGTGGCTGGGCGCGGCATAGCCCAACTCATCACCGAGGGGACCATTCTCACTTTCAACCACCCCGGTCTGATCTTCATCGGTAGCGGTTCCTTTGCGGGCCTGCCCATGCCGATCGTCATCTGGCTGGTTTTCGGCCTCATCGTTGCGCTCCTCGTTCGACGCACGGCACTCGGCATGCTTGTCGAGGCGATCGGCATCAACCGCCAGGCAAGCACGCTCTCGGGCGTGCTCACGCCCGTCCTCCTGGTGGCCGCTTACGTGCTCTCGGGCCTTTGCGCCGCGATCGCCGGCATCATCGCCGCCGCCGACATCCGCGGTGCCGATGCCAACAATGCCGGGCTCTGGCTGGAACTCGACGCCATCCTTGCGGTGGTCGTCGGCGGCACGTCGCTGCTCGGCGGCCGCTTCAGCATTGCGGCGTCTGTGCTGGGCGCCGTCATCATCCAGGCGATCAATACCGGCATTCTCCTGTCCGGCTTCCCGCCCGAGTTCAACCTCATCATCAAGGCAGCGATCATCATCTTCATCCTGGTGCTCCAGTCACCGCGCTTCCGCACGGGGGTCTCGTTTCTGAGTATCCCGAAGGCAGCCGGCAAGCCGACCGAGCGAGAAGCGAAATGAAGCAGAAATATCTTCCACTTACGGCAACGATCTTGATCTTTGTCTTAAGTTACGCGCTCTGCGTCGCGCAGTATCCGAACATGCTTTCGACCCGCGTGATCGGAAACTTTCTGACCGATAATGCCTTCCTCGGCATCGCCGCCGTCGGCATGACCTTCGTCATCCTTTCGGGCGGCATCGATCTGTCGATCGGCGCTGTGATCGCATTTGCCGGTGTCTTTCTGGCCGTCGTACTGGAGCAAGGCGGCATGCATCCGCTCGTCGCCTTCGCGTTGCTGCTGGCCATCACGACGCTGTTCGGAGCGCTGATGGGCGCGATCATCCATTATCTCGAAATGCCGGCATTCATCGTTACGCTCGCCGGCATGTTTCTCGCCCGCGGCATGGCTTTCGTACTGTCGATCGACTCCATTCCGATCAAGCATCCCTTCTACACGACCTTGAAGAGCCTCTATTTCAAGTTGCCCGGCGGCGGGCGCATCACCCTCATAGGCGGCCTGATGCTGTTCGTCTTCGCGGTCGGCGTTCTCATCGCCCACCGCACCCGCTTCGGCACGAATATCTACGCGCTCGGCGGCGGCACGGCGACGGCGAAGCTCATGGGCGTTCCGGTCGCTGCCACCACGATCCGTATCTACGCGCTGTCCGGGTTGCTGGCCGGCCTGTCGGGGATCGTCTTCTCACTCTATACCTCCGCCGGATACTCGCTGGCCGCCGTCGGTGTCGAGCTGGACGCAATCACCGCCGTCGTTATCGGCGGGACGCTGCTCACCGGCGGATCCGGCTTCGTTGCCGGAACGCTGGTCGGCATCCTCATCCAGGGTCTCATCCAGACATACATCACGTTCGACGGCACGCTTTCGAGCTGGTGGACGAAGATCCTGATCGGACTCCTGCTCTTTGCCTTCATCCTGCTGCAGAAGGGGATCATCCACCTGTCGCGCCCCGAACGGCAGCGGGCGTAGCCGCGGGGTCCGCGCGCCATGCCGGGAATCTTCGGTAGCCAACGGGGCAAACGCACGAGCCACAGGCTCGTCGTCGACGAACTCGGCCAGGCGGTGGTCAGCGGCGAGTTTTCCGTCGGCGACACGCTACCCGGCGACACCGATCTCGCTGCGCGCTTCAACGTATCGCGCACCGTGCTGCGCGAAGCGATGAAGACGCTCGCCGCCAAAGGCCTTGTCGTCGCCCGCGCCCGCATCGGCACCCGGGTGCTGCCCCGGACTCACTGGAACCTCTTCGACAGCGACGTGCTCACCTGGCATTTCGGTGCCGGTGTCGACGAGGATTTCCTGCGTCATGTGAGCGAGGTGCGGCTGGCCCTCGAACCCTATGCGGCGGCACTGGCAGCACGCCGCGCGAGCGACGCGGACATTGCGCGGATGATGCGGCTTGCCGTCGCGATGGGCGATGCCGGCCACAGCCCCCACACGCTGGCGCTCGCCGATCTCGAATTCCACCTCCGCCTCCTGGAGGCCTCCCTCAATCCGTTCATGCGAACGGTCGGCAGCCTGATCGAGGCGGCGCTGATGGGCGTTTTTCAGCTCACCAGCCCGACAGCCGATGAAACGGAGATCGACCGGGTCGCGATCGCGCACATCCGCATCGTCGAGGAGATCCGGCGCCGCGACGAGGAAGGCGCACGCAGCGCGATGGAGCATGTGATCCGCGTCGGTCAGGAGCGGTTGATCATGGATCTGAAGGGGCGGGAGAGTTAGCGACGCGATGGCCCCTCATCCGGCCTGCCGGCCACCTTCTCCCCGCAGGCGGGGCGAAGGGGACTCGCGGACTCTCCGCCTCACTTGCGACCCGCTGAGAGGATTGTGACGCAGCCGCTTGCCCCTTCTCCCCGTCAAGACGGGGCGAAGGTCGCGGCAGCGGGATGAGGGGCGGCGCGAGGCGTAATTTGGGCGTCCAATTGCGCTCTTTTGGGTTCGAGGCGCTTGCCCGTTTCCGCATCGAAGAGATGCAATTGCTTCGGGTCTATCGCCAGACCGATAAGCTCCCCGCCCGATGCAGCGGAGCGTCCGGTCTCCACGACCATGAGTTCCGGCTGGGTCGCCGAAGTTATGTAGGTGGCCGAGCCGGTCGACTCCACGACGCCGACGGGAATGTCGAAGGCACCCTGCCCCGCGCCGACGATGCGGATGTGTTCGGGCCGAATGCCGACGGTGACCGACGCCCCCGGCGATACCGGGTCGATGAGCGAGAGCCTCGCTTTTGTTGCGCCGAGGTCCAGAGCCAGGTGGCCGCCGTCGTCCTGCACGACCGCGGGGATGAAGTTCATCGCCGGCGAGCCGATGAACCCGGCAACGAAGCGGTTGGCCGGCCTGTCGTAAAGATCGAGCGGGCGGCCCTGCTGCTCGATGACGCCGTCGCGCATGACGACGACATGGTCCGCCATGGTCATTGCCTCGATCTGATCGTGCGTCACATAGACTGAGGTCGCCCCCAGCCGGTCGTGCAGCGCCCGGATCTCCTTGCGCATATGCACGCGCAGCGCCGCATCGAGATTGGACAAGGGCTCGTCGAAGAGGAATGCCTTGGGATGACGGATGATGGCGCGGCTCATCGCGACCCGCTGGCGTTGCCCGCCCGAAAGTTCGCGAGGATAGCGCTTCATGAGATGGGAAAGGCCGGTGGTCGTCGCCACCTCGGCCGCCGCCCTCAATGCGTCGGCCTTTTTCACGCCGCGTATGCGCAGGCTGTAGGTCAGGTTCTCCTCCACCGTCATATGGGGGTAGAGCGCATAGGACTGGAAGACCATTGCGACGTCGCGCTTGCGCGGCGGAACGTCGTTCATCCGCGCCCCCGCGATCTTCATCTCACCGGCCGAAATCTTCTCGAGCCCGGCCAATGACCGCAGGAGCGTGGACTTGCCGCAGCCGGAAGGCCCGACAAGGGCGACGAAGGTCCCCTCCTCTATCGCGAGATCGATGTCCTTGAGTGCGTGGTAGGAACCGTAGAACTTGTTGACGCCGTTGAGCTCGATCTGAAGGGTCATTTGAGGGCTCCTGAAGTGAGGCCGGAAACGATGCGGCGCTGCAAGAGGATGAAAGCGGCAAGGATGGGCGTCACATAGATCGTGGCATACGCCATGATATTGTTCCATTCATTGGTGTTCGGGCCCATGAAGGTGTTAAGGCCAACGCTTGCGGGCTGCAGCTCGACGGCCTGGATCATCGATTTCGAATAGACGAATTCGCCGAAGGCCTGCATGAAGATCAGGATCGCGCTGACGAGAATGCCGTTGCGGGCGAGCGGCAGCACGATGTTGAAGAAGGCGCCGATGCGCGAATTGCCGTCGACGAGCGCTGCCTCTTCGAGCTCCATCGGCACGCTCATGAAGGTTGCGCGGACGAGAACCACGAAGAAGGGCATGCTTTTGGCAGCGATCGCCAAGATCACGGCAAGACGCGGCGTATCGAGGAGGCCCACTTGCGAGAAGCCGACAAAAATCGGCGTCACCATCAGGGAAGCGGGCAACACCTGCAGCATCAGGATGAGGAACAGTCCGATGTCCACCCAGACGTTGCGATAGCGCGCAAGCACATAGGCGCAACCGACGCCGAGCACGGCGATCAGCGCCACCGAGCCGAAAGCGATGACGAGCGAATTCCAGAGATACCGCGCCATGTTGCGGCTCTCCCAGACGAAGGCGTAGATGCTCCATTGCGGTTCGCTCGGCCAGAATTTCGGCGGGGTCGCAAACATCGCCGAGCCGGTCTTCAGGGCGGTGATGTACATCCAGTAGAGCGGGAAGAGATAGATGGCGGCGAGCACGAGCGCGACAGCCAGCATCAACCGGTTGCGGAAAGTGTCACTCATCCTCTGACCTCATGACGCGTCGAGCGGACATAGACGACGGAGGCGAACATCACGAAGACGATCATGATGACCGAGATCGTCGCGCCCTTGGCAAAATCATACTGACGGAAGGAAAGGTCCCAGGCCCAGTATTGCGTGACATTGGACGTGTTGTTCGGTCCTCCGGACGTGATGGCGGCGAAGAGATCGAACTGCTGCAAAGTGAAGATGAGCCCCAGCGCGACAATGGCACCGATCGTCGAGCGCATCATCGGCAGAGTGATCGTCCAGAAGCGCTGGAACGCATTGGCACCGTCGAGCTCGGCCGCCTCGTAGAGGTCCTTCGGAATACCTGACAGGCCGACCGAAAGCAGGATCATGTTGAATGAGGTGCCGAGCCAGATATTGGCGATGATCACGGCCCAGAGCGAATAGTTCGGGTCCGAACGCCAGAAGATGTTGCCGGAAATCACGCCTGTTTCCCGCAGCAGAAAATTGAGAACGCCGAAATCGCCGGAGAGAATCCAGTTCCAGATGGCGCCGACAACGAGGCCCGGCATGACCCAGGAGACGAGGAAGAGGCCGCGCAGCCACGACGCACCGGGGAAATTGACCCAGAAGAAGAGCGCGAGACCGAAGCCTATGAGGAACTGTCCGGCGATCGAGGCGGTCACGAAGATGGCCGTGTTGAGGAGAATGGGCCAGGTTTCGGGTTGAGCGAAAAGGTCGATATAATTCTTGAAGCCTACGAACGGCCGCGTAAAGCTGCCGAGGCTGAACATGTCGACTTCCTGGAAGCTCATCACGACATTGTAGACAAGCGGCAGCCCGGAGAGGATGAACAGGAATGCGAGCGGCAAGCTCACAAGACCGATATCGAAGCCCCTGCCATCCGTTATGCTCGATAGAATTCTTTTCATTGGCGATCACCTGTCCCTTGGGCCGAGTCTCGCGCGGCCTGTGCAGCGGCGACCCCGGCCGAAGCCGGGGATCGCCTCTCTCGGGAGAAAATCCTGGGCGGATCGTCGCGACAATCAGCCGAGAACCGCCTTTATCTTCTCGGCCGCCTGGTCGAGCGCTTCCTTGGAACTCATCTGCCCGGTAAGCGCCGCCTGGATGGCGTCCTGAATGGCTTTGGAGATCTTCGGCCACGCGGGATGGGGGCCGCGGGGCTTCGCATATTTCAGCTGTTCCACGAAGACCTGGAGTGCAGCGTCCTTTTTCAGTTCGCCGGTCGCCGGAATAGCGATGTCGGAGCGCGGCGGCAGCTGTCCGAAGTCCTTGAACATCCGGTCGTCCTGAGAAACGAAATATTCGAGAACCTTGAAGGCTTCCTCCGGATGCTCGGTATTTGCGAAGACCGCCCAGTTGAAATCACCCATGGCCGAAGAGCGTTCGGCGCCGACTTCCGGTACGGGTAGCAGCGCTACGCCCCAATCGAACTTCGCTTCCTCGAGCATGCGATCGATTTCCCAGGGGCCGGAGATCGCCATGGCCGCGTTGCCGGAATTGAAAGTACCGGTGGCGTCCCATTGGCTACGCGTCAGCGTGTCCGGCGAGGCGAGCTTCTCGTCGATGATCGTTTTCCAGACGTCGAGCGCCTTGACCGCGCCCTCGGCGTTGATGTTGTCGTAACCGCCACCGGCCATCTGCGCCCAGGGCAGGAACTGGAATGTCCCCTCCTCGTTGGCTTTGGCTGAGAAGGTGATGCCGTAGACGTTCTGAGCCGGGTCGGTCAGCTTGCGCGCCGCCTCGACGAGCTCGTCCCACGTTTGCGGGGGCTTGTTCGGGTCCAGGCCCTTCGCCTTGAACATGTCCTTGTTGTAGTAAAGGGCGATCGTGTTGGTGGCCTTTGGAATGCCGTAATATTTGCCGTCCCAGGTCACCGAGGCGAGAGGCCCCTTGAAGTAGTTCTCCGGCTTGACGACCGAGGACTTCGCGATCATCTCGCTCAGATCGAGAAATGCACCGCGGGACGCAAAGAGCGCGTGTTCGGGATTGTCGACAGCGATGATGTCCGGCGCCTGCCCCGTCGAATAGGCGCGCATGGCTTCGCTTACCACGTCGTCGAACTGGATTTGCCGATATTCCACTTTAATGCCGGTGTTCAGCTTGTTGAAATCTTTTATCAAGTTAGGCGCCGGTTGGATGTCCCGGTCGAGCGACCAGACGCTGATCGTGACGTCCTCGGCGCTTGCCGAAAACGCCGGCAGGGAAACACTGGCAAGGGCGAACGCGCCCAGCATTGCAAATTTACGGATACCCATGGACTCCTCCTCTTTCGGGTTTTTCCGCAGCCGGCGCCCCCGTGCCGGCCGTCGGGCATGTCTCAGGCCGGATCGGCGACGAAGTCGCCGCCGCGGCAGCCTTTCAGATAATTCAGAGCGTGCACCTGGCCCGTCATTTCCAGCGCATCGCGATATACCGGGTCATGCCAGCCTTCGATGTCGATCGAACCGGACCAGCCGGCAAGCCGGAGTTCCGAGATGATGTCGGTCCAGTTGCTGTCGCCGAACCCGGGCGTGCGCATGAAGACGAACTTCTCCTTGCCGAAGATGCCGTGCTCGCGGATGACGTCCCAGCGGATCGTCGCGTCCTTGCCGTGCACATGGAAGATCTTGTGCGCCCATTTGCGGATCTGCGGCAGCGGATCGATCAGATAGACCATCTGGTGGCAAGGCTCCCACTCCAGGCCGATGTTATCGTCCGGCGTCTCGTTGAAGATGAGTTCCCAGGCGTCCGGATTGTGAGCGATGTTCCAGTCGCCGGTCGCCCAGTTGCCGTCCATGGCGCAGTTCTCGAAGGCGATCTTTACGCCCTTGTCGGCGGCGCGCTGGGCGAGCTCGCGCCAGACCTTGCGGTAGCGCGGCAGGCTGTCGGTCAGCGGCCGGTTGCGGATGCGTCCGGTAAAGCCGGCGACGCATGTCGCGCCGAAATGGTGAGCGTTGTCGATGCAGTCCTTCCAGCCCTGCAGGCTCTGGAGGTCGATGTCGGTCTCCTCCAGCGGATTGCCGAACATGCCGAGCGTCGAGATCGTGATGTCGCGGTCGCCGATGGCCTCACGGCAGCGCTTGCCGAGTTCGGCAAGGTCCTGGCCGTTGGTGGTCTGCCAGAAGAAGGGTTCGAAGCTTTCGAAACCCAGATTGGCGATCTCGCCTATGCGCTTCGCGGCTTCGCCCTTTGTGGCGCTGATCATGGTGCCGACGCGGATGGATTTGGCTGGATTGCTCATCAGATGCCTCACTTCAGATTGTCACGCGTTGCCGGGTGCGGGCGCTTTCGATCGCCGCAAAGACCATGGCAAGGCTGTTGATATTGTCGTCGCCCGCCGTCTCCGGCTTGGTGCCGGATCGGACCGCAGCGACGAAATCGGCGATGACGCTGGCATGCCCGTGCGTCTCAAGCGGATCGGCTGGTTCGGGAACTTCGACCGGTAGGAGTGGACGGAAGAAGCCCTCGCTGCCGGCGACACGGTTGGCGCTCAGCGCCTCGGCGCCATCCCAGAGCAGCGTGCCCTTGGTGCCGATGATCCGCCACTCGCTTTCCCAGCTCGTATTGGCTCCTTCGGCACACCAGGAACCGCGATAGGTGAAGGTCACATTGTCGGAAAGCTCGAATATCGCGGTGGCGGCCGCGCCGTGCGCGTACCAGGAGCCCTGCGGGTTTTCTTCGTGGCAATATACGGCGAGCGGCGTCTTGTCGGCGATGAACCGGCCGGCATCGAAGGTGTGGATCGCCATGTCGAGAAGCAGCACATGCTCCATCTCTTCGCGAAAACCACCGAAATGCGCGCCGATGAAGAAGTCGCAATGGATGCCCGTCAGATCGCCGATCGCGCCGCTTTCGATAAAGCGGCGGATGCGGCGTATGCCGGAGATGAAGCGGCGGTTCTGTACGATTGCATGGATCCTGCCCGCATTCCTGGCGAGTTCGATCAGCTCGCGGCCGGCTTCGAGCGAGGCCGCCATCGGCTTTTCGCTCAGCACGTGACAGCCATGCCTGAGCGCGGTGGCGACCACGTCGCGGCGCGCCGTCGGTACGACAATGTCGAAGAGGATGTCGGGTGCCGCTTCCGTCAACACGCTATCGAGGTCCGAACCGATAACGGCGTCTTCGATCTCGAACTCCGCCGCGAGCGCACGAGCCGCTTCGGGGTTCACGTCGACAAGCCCGACGATCCGGATTGCCGACTGGAGTTCGCGGTCCGCGGCGATCGCCTTGAGCCAACCTTTGGCCATAGCTCCGCACCCGCACAGAACTGCGCGCAAAATCACCATTCTCCTCCCGCAAACCTGCGTTTCCGGCTTGTTTCAGCCACCGTAAACGTTTACGGAACTATGCGGACTTTCCGAAACATGTCAATAGGGATTCGGAAAACTGGGCCGGCGCCGGGAAATGGCGGACTGCTTATGGCCGCCTGACCGGTTCAACTGCACAGTATCTCGCTCGTGTCGATTGCCGGTCGAGTCACCGGTGACCAGAGAGGAAAAGCGCTTCGCATGAAGGGAATTCGGCGCCTGGCGCAACATCTCGATATTTCGATCGGAACCGTTTCGCGCGCACTGAACGGCCGCCCCGACGTCAATGAGGAGACGCGCAGGCGTGTTCTGGAGGCGGCTGAAAGGCTCGGCTATGTGGCGAACCAGTCTGGCCGCAGCCTGAGGCAGGGCACCACCAACATCATTGGCTTCATGATGCAGACCGGAACGGAGATCACCGGCCAGGGCGACACGTTCTTCATGAGCGTCTTCGACGGCGTGCAGGCGGTTTTCGCCAGGCACAAGCTTGACCTCGTTGCCCTGCTCTGCTCGTCGGAGGAAGATCCGACCGATTACCTGCGCCGCGTCGTCGCGCGCGGTTTTGCCGACGGGTTGATCCTTTCGGCAACGCGGCGCCACGACCCGCGCATAGAGTTTCTGGCCGAACGCAATATCCCCTTCGTAACGCTCGGCCGAAGCCTGACGGATGCCGGCCGCCCCTGGCTCGACCTCGATTTCGAGGGGATGGCGCAGATCGCCATCGACCGTCTGGTTGCGCGCGGACATCGCCGCATCGCGGTCACCCGTCCGCACGACGATGCCAACCTCGGCTACATCTTCGTCGACCGTTGCCGAGAAGCGCTTGCCGCGCATGGCCTTCCCTTGGAGGAAGAGTTGATCTTCCGATCGACGCCGAACGAGACCGGCGGCTATCAGATCGCGCGCGAGCTCCTGGCGCTCGAGGACCGACCGACGGCGGCCCTGCTCGTCAATGAGACGATCGCCATCGGTTTCTACCAGGGCCTCTCCGAAGCGGGCGTCAGGCCGGGCCGCGACATTGCGGTGATCGGGCGCTACAGCCCGCATGCACACTTTCTCTCGCCGCCGCTCACCTGCTTTCGCTTGTCGCTGCGCAACCTAGGCATAGCGCTTGCGGAAACGCTTCTGTCGACGATGCCTGCCTTCAAGCACCATTATCCGCAAGCGCCGGTAAACGCGGTCTGGCCGATGGAACTGGTCGAGGGCGAAAGCGACGGCTTTCTCGTCAATGGCGACGAAAGTCGTGGCTGACATAAGCCCCGCCGAGGTGGATCATTTTACCGATCCGCAGGTTTGAAGCTTGCTGCATGATTCCTTAAATCCGAGCAGATTGCGGGGCAATGTCATGGAGCACGCAAAGTGCTGGGCGGGTTCTGCGCTTGGGCACACGCCGCCGTAGGAACCTGCCGGCTGCAGTCCGGATCGGTGACTGCTCCTGAAAGGAGACCCCATGCGCGGATTTTTCTTCCTACTCGCCGGGCTGTCCGCAACGACGGCCTTTGCCCACGACGCTCCAAGCGGTTGGCAGTATCCGAGCGCCTGCTGTTCAACAATGGATTGCCGCCAGGTCGCGCAGACCGCGATCAGCGAGCGACCGCAAGGCTATATCGTCAGAGCAACTGGCGAAGTCCTCCCCTATGCCGACAGCAGGGTCCGAATGTCGCCGGACGGCGAGTACCACTGGTGCTCTGCGGCGGGCAAAGCCTATGGGAAGACGATCTGCCTGTTTGTACCCCCGAGGGGTTATTGAATAACCGAGGCGTCGAGAACCGCACTTCTCGTCATGCGGGTCTGGCACCGCGCCCGATCGGAGCGCGGCACGATGGCGGCCGGCGTCAGCGGGCGTCTGCCGATCCGGGGTCGCTCTCGAGCGTCGACAGGATTCGGTATGCGGCTTTCACGCGGGCAGGAATCGGGTAGTTCCTGTTGGCTAGCATTACGATGCCGATGCGCTCGGCCGGGACGAAGGCTGCATAGGCGCCGAACCCGTTGGTCGAGCCGGTCTTGTTGATCCACACGTTTTCCCGGGGCGCCGCGGGTGGAACGAGTTCTGGTGACCTTGTGCGGTTCGAGCGCCATCTGGCTGGAATTGCCGGCAAGCAGATCGTCGAGCTTCGTGGGATAGGAATACATCTCCCAACCGAGTCCCTGCGTCATGGCGCCGACCTCGAAATATCCCGTGTGCGTTGCGGCGATCGCGCGCCGCATCGTCTCGTCCAGGCTCGTGCCATCCATGTTCGCCTCAACGACGCGGATCAGATCGGCCGCGGTCGTCTTTACGCCGTAAGCTTCAGAGTCGAGAACGCCGCGCGTGACGCGGATGGGCTTGCCGGCTTGCGAATAGCCATAGGCATAGTCGTCCAGCCGGTCCTGCGGCACGGCTATGAAGGTGCTCGTCAGGCCGAGGGCCGGGAATATCCTCTTCTCCATCAGATCGGCGAAGGGTTCGCCCATGCTCTTTGCGGCGAGATAGCCGAAGAGGCCGATGCTCGGGTTCGAGTAGCGCCTGTACGTGCCGGCGGCATAGGTCGGGCGCCAGCCCCTGTAGTAGTCGATCATGCTCTTCTGATCGGCAACGGAATCGGGAAACTGCAAGGGCAGTCCGCCGGCGGCATAGGTCCCGAGATCGAGAAGGCTGATCTCGTCGAAGCTCGTTCCGGCGAGCGCCGGCAGGTATTTGCCGGCAGGATCGGACAGGACCAGATCCCCACGCGCTTCGGCATAGGATGCGAGCGTCGCCGTGAAGGTCTTGCTGATCGAGCCGATCTCGAACAGCGTTTCGTCGGTGACCTTCTGCCCGCTCGCCTTCGACGCGAGGCCGTAATTGAAGATGTACCTCTTTCCGCGGGCGGTTACCGCGACCGCCATTCCCGGAACGCCATTCTCCTTCATCAGCGGCCGGATCGTCTCGTCCACTACGCGTGCAAGCTGTTCTTCATCGCTTCGCTCGGCAGCGTGTGCACCGGCTCCGCAGCAGAGCAAAGCAGCCGCAGCCATTGCGAATTTCGTCGCGGAAATCTTTGTCATGACAGGTGTCTAGCCTCGTGTTCGTTTGGATCTCCCGCATGGCGGGTGCGGCCGTCCGTCAGGCCGGGCGCGCCGAAGCTGCGGCGCATGCCCGGCGCACAGCAACCGGACGAGGCAAACGGACGGGACATGCTTATGAGCCCTGTGCGCATTTCACAAACGACAAGAACTTGCGCGAGCCATTAGAAGAACTTGGGCATCGCATTGCATGTGGTCGCCTCCGGGACCGGCATGTCGAGGCCACGAACCGGCGCTACCCTTTGCCCGACACCGCGATCCTAGAAATAGATCGTCATGACGATGTCCTGATCGAAATCGCCGAAACCCTTGCCGAAGATGTTCAGCCCTCCGGGGTTCTCCGCCTTCTCGTCGATGCCTATCCGGAACCGTATCGAATGATGATCCGGTATGCCGAGGGAATTTATCGTCTGAGTCGACACCATCGCGCCGTCGATCCATGTACCGCGGTCGTCGATGGACCAGGTCTTGAGCTTGCCGTATTGCGAGCCGCTGAGTTTCCACCAGGCCGGCGAATACATGCCCCGCCGGTCGCCATAATCACCGGGCGACGTCCAGTAGCCGGCCTTGATGCCATTGATCCAGATGGAGATATCGGAGGGCCAGTTGGCGTTGGTGGCCGGCGTCTCGGAGCTCAGTTCGGCGGAGAACTCGATCTTCCGGACCGTCCGTCCCGTGACCTTGGCATTGTTCGGAAACTTGTATTCGACATAGCCGCGCGTGAACCAGAGCAGTGCGGCCTGCATGCGCTGCGGATCGAGAAAGACTTCCTGGACGTCGAGCATGCCTATGACGTTGTTGACCGAGCAGAGTCCGCAGGGCGCTTCAACCTCGAATTCGGTGAAAAGGCCGATCGGCATGCTGACGGTCACGACGTCGTCCGCAAGATTGGTGCGGTCGTCGAAACGGATGAGGATCTCGCCGTAGATGCTGGAACAGATCTTCTGATTGCCCTTGGTCGCCTTCATCGTATGCGTCTGGATGAGGCCGGCTCTCTCCAGAGACTTGAGGTTGGTCGCCGTCGTCGATTGCGGCAGGCCCATATGGGTCGCGATCTCGTTGACGTTCAGAGGCCCCTTCAGGCGCAGAAGGTTGAGCATCTCGATGCGCGTTGCCGAGCCCAATGCCTGGACGACATCCGCATCCTTGATCGGGTCCACTGTAAGAAGCTTCGTCTCCATACTCTGCTACTGCCGCTCCGGCTCAGGCGTGATCTGCGCTGATAACACGCCCCTCCGCCAATTGTCGCACTGTTTCGTTTCACGAATGCCGATCCGAGGCGGTCGAAACCGCCGCGGATCGCCCGCTCAGCCCTTGATGCCGGATGACAGCATCAGCGCCTGCGTCACCCTCTTCTGGAAGAGCAGATAGGCGAGCGCGACCGGCATCGCCGCGAGAATTGCGACGGCCATGTCGCGTGCATATTTCACGCCGAAGGCGTCGTCGACCTGCGTGATACCGACGGTCACCGTCATCATCTCCTCCGAATTCGTCACGAGGAACGGCCAGAGAAAGGCGTTCCAGGCCATGATGTAAGTGATGATCGCCAGCGCCGTCGTGATCCCCCAGTTGAGCGGAAGATAAAGGCGGAACAGGATCTGGAAATCGCCGCAGCCGTCGAGCTTCGCCGCCTCGCGCAGCTCTTTCGGCACGGAGTCGAAGAATTGCTTGTAGACGATCACGACCACCGGGACGATGAGCTGCGGCAGGATGATGCCGCCCCAGCTGTTGATCAGGCCAAAGCGGTACATCAGCACGAATTGCGAAACGACCAGGGCCTGGGAGGGAACCATGAAGCTCGCGAGAATGATCCCGTAGAGGAGCCGCCGGCCCGGAAAGACGATCTGCGACAGCGCATAGGCGCACATTACGCTGATCAGGATGACGACCACGGTGACGGTTATCGAGGTGACGAGCGAGTTCACATACCAGGTTGCGAGATTGGTCTCGAACAAAGCGAAATAATAGGCCGAGAAGTTGAAGACGTCGGGGATGAAGGTCGTCTTGCTGATGACCTCCTGTTCCGGCTTCATCGACGTCACCGCCGCCCAGTAGAGGGGAAACGCCCACATGCACGCGACGCATAGGGTAAGAAGCAGAAGAAGGATATTGCCGATGGATTTCCGTTGCATCGCTCAGCGCCCCCTCACGCGCAGAAGCTGGTACTGAAGCACCGATACGGTCACGATGATCAGGAACAGGAAGACCGCCACAGCCGAGCCGAGCCCGCCGTGGTTGAGGCGGAACGCCTCGCGATAGACGAGCTGAAGCAGGACGTAGGTCGAGTTGAAGGGACCGCCTTCCGTCATCAGATAGACCTGATCGAAAATCTTGAGCTGCAGGATGAGTTGCAGTGTCAGGACGAGCGCGGTGACCGGCCAGATCAGCGGCCACGTGATGCGCTTGAAGCATTGCCACCGCGTCGCGCCGTCGAGCATTGCCGCCTCGTAATAGTCGGCTGGAATGTTGCGCAGGCCGGCTATGAAAAGCAGAAGATTGAAGCCGTTGGTCCACCAGACGGTGACGAGGGCCACCATAGGCATTGCCCACAGAGGGTCGCGAAAGACACTGATGCGCCTGCCGGTGACGAATTCGATGACATGTTGCGCAATCCCGAATTGCTGGTCGAGCACCCACTCCCAGATCTGCGTCACGACCGAGACAGGCAGGATATAGGGCAGGAAGAACAGCACCAGGATGAGGCTTTGAAGCCAACCTCTGAGGCGCACGACCATGAGCGCCAGACCGAGACCGATCAGCGTGTTGGGTACGACGGTGAGCACGACGAAATAACCCGTGTTCCACACCGATGTGAAGAACAGTTTCTGGTTGAGCAGCTTCAGATAATTGTCGAAGCCGACCCACTCGCCTTCGCCGATCAGCGGCGCGTTGGTAAAGCTCAAGGCGAACATCTTGTAGACGGGATACGCGAAGACCGTCAGATAGGTGATCACGAACGGTGTGATCATCAGAACCGCGGTCAGAGTCTTGCTCCGTCTCTCGCTCGTCATCACCGAAATAGTCCTCCCCGTTGCCGAATGTACGAACCACCGGCCGGCGCAGTGGCCGGCCGGTTCGTTGATTTTCGCGTTACATCTGGCTCTTCAGTTCTTCGCGCATCTGCTCGATGGCATCCGCCGGATCGAGCTGGCCGTTCAAGGCAGGCACGATGAAATTCTGCGTCGCCTCGTAGATCGGTCCGCCAACGCCGGCCAGCGGAGAGACGGGATCGAAGACCGCGGTGTCGGCGAGCTTGACGTAGGTCGAATTCGGCTGCATCGCTTTGAATTCGGCGCTCTCGGTCACCGGTTTATAGGCTGGAATGTGGCCGGCACCGGCCCAGGAGATGCTGTGTTCGTTCATCCAGGCAATGATCTGGAGAACCGCTTTCAGCTTCTCCGGCGAGATCGGCTTTTCTTCGCTGTTCGGAACGGCAAAGGCATGGGAGTCCGCCCAGGTTGCAGGCTGTCCCATCAGAACCGGGATCTGGACAGCGCCCCATTCGAAACCGAGATCGTTGTTCTTCTCGAGATCGACCATCGTCGGCACTTCCCAAACGCCGTTGATGTGCATGGCCGCCTTGCCGGAGGTGAAAAGAGCGATCGAAGCCTCATAGGATATGAGTTCCGGCGAATAGCCGGACGAAACCCAGTTGGCCATCGATGTCAGCGCCTTGACGCCGGCCTCGCCGGGCAGGATCTCCTCGCCTTCGATGAATTTGGCGCCCTGCTGGGAAAGGAGCGTGTAGAACACCCGCCACATCGAGCCGCCTTCGTCGGTGTGGAGCGAAAGCGGATATTGGACCTTGCCGGTCGCCTTGATCTTTTCGAGGGCGGCGTTGAAGTTGTCGAGCCCGTCCAGGCCCTTCGGCAGGCCGTCGTCCCCGAGCAGGCCCGCCTCCTTCAGAATGTTCTTGTTGTAGTAGAGGACAACCGAATGCACGTCGAAGGGAATGCCATAGGTCTTGCCGTCGGCAGAAGCCGAGTTCCAGCTCGCTTCGACATAGTTTTCCTTCTTGATTCCGGCTGCCTCGAGTTCTTCAGGTGCCAGTGGCCGCAGAACGCCCGAGGGTATGGCAAGCGGGAAGCGTGACAGATGATAGGTCATGATGTCGGGCTGCTGGCCGACGGCGGCCGCCGTCTGGACCTTGCTGTAGAAGGGTACGCCCCATTCGAGCGTGGTCGCGTTGATGCGGATGTCCGGGTGCGTGTCGTTGAACTCCTTGATGAGCGCCTTCATGCGGACGCCGTCGCCGCCGCTCAGGAAGTCCCACCAGGTAATGTCCGTCTGTGCATGGGCAACTGCCGAAGGCAGGATCGCCAGAGCACCCGCAAGGGCAAGTTTCAGTAGCTTCTTCACGTCTCTCTCCTCCTGTTTTGAAGTTCAATCCACCGGCTTGCGCCGCATTGCTCCTCGCCCGGATGGGGTCCCATCCGAACCGCTTTCAACGGAGCCGATCGCCGCTTCCCTCGAAGGCGAACATCTCCTGGGGTGCCAAGGTCAGGCGGACCGCCTGCTTGGGATGCGGCCGCTCATCGCCGCGGCACTCGATGGTCATTTCCTCCCCCGTTGTCGTGAGGGCGTGCAGGTAACCGGTCCCGCCGAGTTCCTCGATGAACTCGGCCGTCACGTCCAGGCCGACGCCGCCCTCCCGTTCGCCGAGCGTGATGTGCTCCGGCCTCACCCCGATGAAAATCTCTTCGCCCGCGGCGACACCCGCCCGAGCCGGAATTTCGAACGGAACTCCGGGGGCGTCGTGGAGCTCGATCGTGAGCCTGTCGCCGCCGCCGGGAACGACGCGTGCCTTCAGGAAATTCATGCCAGGCGAGCCGATGAAGCCCGCAACGAACATGTTGTCCGGATTACGATAAAGCTCGAGGGGCGCACCCGTTTGTTGAACGACGCCGGCCTTCAGCACGACGATCCTGTCCGCCAGCGTCATCGCCTCGACCTGATCGTGGGTGACGTAGACCATCGTCGCCCCGATCTGGCGGTGCAGCCTGGCGATCTCCATGCGCATCTTGACCCTGAGCTCGGCATCGAGGTTCGAAAGCGGCTCGTCGAAAAGGAAGACCCGCGGCTCGCGCACGATTGCACGCCCGATTGCGACCCGTTGACGCTGGCCGCCCGAAAGCTGGCTCGGCTTGCTGTTCAGATAGTCCGAGAGCCGAAGGATTTCCGCGGCTGCCTTGACCTTCTGCTCGATCTCCGCCTTCGGCCGGCGGGCGATGGAAAGGCTGAACGCCATATTGTCGAATACGGAGAGGTGCGGATAAAGCGCATAGGACTGGAAGACCATGGCGACGCCCCGCTTCGATGGCTCCCTGTGGGTGACGTCCTCGGCATCGATCCTGATTTCGCCGCCGGTCGTCTCCTCCAGCCCCGCGATCATGCGCAAGAGTGTCGACTTCCCGCAGCCCGAGGGCCCGACGAAGACAGCGAACTCGCCCTGCCCTATTTCGATATCGACATCATGGATCACCTTCACGGCGCCGAACGACTTGCTGACGCCGGTCAATTTGATTCCGGACATTGAACCTCCCCGATAGTGAATTCCGGCCCGGGCGTCACCCGGCCGCCCGGGCCGGAAAGGCTTATGCAGAAGCGACGGACAAAAGGACGAAGTGGTAGGAGCGCGGCGGCAGCGAACCGACCAGCGTCCCCGCATCGTCGATGGCGAGTTCCCTGCCAGCCTTGGGAACGATGCGGTTCTGATCCTCGACCGAGTTACGCGCCTTCAGGTCGTCGCCTGCGAGCATCTGGTGCTCGACGATCTCCGCCCCTTGAAGCCCTGCAGATCAAGGGTGAGGCCGAGCGGCTCGTCGAGGCTGCGGTTGATCGCGAAGACGGCGATCGACTTGCCGTCCTCGTGCAGCACCGCCGACAGGTCGAGATAGGGCACGTCCTGAGCCACCTCGCAATCGTAGGTGGGGCCGGACTGCGCCACGGTGAGCGCGGTGCCGCGGCCGTATTTCGAGGCATATTGAAGTGGATAGTAGATCGACTGCCGCCAGGCGGGGCCGCCGGCCTTGGTGAGGATCGGCGCTATGACATTGACGAGCTGTGCCATGCAGGCGATCTTGACGCGGTCCGATCTCCGGATGAAGACGTTCAGCAGAGAGCCGACGAAGATCGCATCCTCGAGATTGTAGAGCTCTTCCAGCAGCGGCGGCGCTTCCGGCCAGTCCCAGCTGGCGATCCGCTCGCCGTCCTCCTTGCGGTCGTGATACCAGACGTTCCACTCGTCGAAGCAGATCTTGACGTCGCGCTTCGAACGCTTCTTCGCCTTGATGTAGTCGATCACGCCGCCGATCGTGACTATGTACCGGTCCAGCTCGATCGCCTTGGCATAATAATTGAGGGTGTCCTGCTCCTCGTTGCCGAAATATTTGTGCAGCGAGATGTAGTCGACGCTGTCGTAGCTCGCTTCGAGAACCGTCGCCTCCCATTCCGGGTAGGACTTCATCTTGTCGTTCGAGGAGCCGCAGACGACGGTTTCCAGCGTCTTGTCGAAATATTTGAAGGCCTTGCTCACCTCGTTGGCGAGATGGCCGTATTCGGCCGCACTCTTGTGGCCGACCTGCCAAGGTCCGTCCATCTCGTTGCCGAGGCACCAGATGCGTACATTGTGCGGCTCCTTGTAGCCATGCTTTGCGCGCAGATCGCTCCAATAGGTGCCGCCGGGATGATTGCAGTATTCGAGGAAGTTGCGTGCGTCGTCGAGACCGCGCGAACCGAGGTTCATCGCCAGCATCATCTCGGTACCTGCAAGCTTTGCCCAATCGGCGAACTCGTTGACGCCGACCTGGTTGGTTTCGCGCGTGCGCCAGGCGAGATCGAGGCGCACCGGACGCTCCTCGCGCGGCCCGATACCGTCCTCCCAGCGATAGGCGGAAACGAAGTTGCCGCCGGGATAGCGGACGATCGGCATATCGAGATCGCGCACCATATCCAAAACATCGGTTCGAAAGCCGTCCTTATCCGCATTTTCGTGGCCGGGCTCATAGATCCCCGTATAAACGGCACGGCCCATATGCTCCAGGAACGAGCCGTAGACCCGCTTGTCGACGGACGAGATTGTATATTCCCGATTAAGGGTAGCCTTCGCTCGCATGGTGTTTCCTCGTTTATTGAAGTCGATTTTGGATGAAGCTAAATTGTATGATTTTTTATTTCAAGAGTTTTGTTTTATATCAAAATATCCGATACAGACGCGAACGCCTCCCTCGATTTTTCGCCCTTGGCCTCGTCTCGCCACCGCCTGCGGAACGATCCCCCGGCCAACCGATTAGACGGCTAAGGGCACCTGCGATTGTGTGGCGCGGCAGCAACTGTCATGATGGAACGGCGCTTCCTCAGCGGGCCTGAGAACTGGACGGAGCATATCGCTCATGGCTTGGTCCTTCAGTATCGGAACGATTGCCGGCACGGTAATTCGCGTGCACGTGACCTTCGCGCTGCTTCTGATCTGGATATGGCTGATGCACTACCGGATCGGCGGCACGCCGGCTGCGATGGAGGGGATTGCTTTCATAGTCGCCGTCTTCGTCTGCGTCGTGCTCCACGAGTTCGGCCACATCGCCGCGGCACGCCGTTTCGGGATCAAGACGCCGGACATAACGCTGCTGCCGATCGGCGGCGTCGCCAGACTCGAGCGCATGCCGGAAGAGCCCGGCCAGGAATTCGTGATCGCCATCGCCGGTCCTCTGGTCAATGTGGCGATTGCCGCGGTACTCATCGCAATCCTCGGCAGCTCGGCGGGCATGGAGCAGATAGCGGGCGTCGAAGACCCCCAGAGCGGATTTCTGGCACGGCTCGCCGGCGTCAATGTTTTCCTCGTGCTCTTCAATATGATCCCCGCCTTCCCGATGGACGGCGGCCGCGTATTGCGGGCCGCTCTCGCCTCGCGGCTGAGCTGGTCGCGTGCGACCCAGATCGCCGCAACGATCGGCCAGGGCCTTGCCTTCGTCTTCGGCTTCGTCGGTCTGTTCTACAATCCTCTTCTCATCTTCATCGCCATCTTCGTCTATCTGGCCGCAACGGCGGAAGCCCAGAACGCCCAGATCCGCGAGATCTCCGGCAGCGTGATGATCTCAGACGTGATGATCACCGAATTCGCGACCCTTGACCGGTCGGCGACCATCGACGACGCCATCGACACGCTGCTTGCCACCACGCAGCGCGAATTTCCGGTGGTCGATGCCGCAGGCCACTTCGAGGGATTGCTGACGCGCGACGACATGATCCGCGCTCTGAAGGAGAAAGGCCCATCGACACCGGTGGTCGCCGCGATGCGCCGCAACCTGCCGACGATCCATCATCGCAAACGCCTCGAGGAAAGCCTGCGGCTCATGCAGGAATCCCATTCGCCGGCCCTCGCCGTCCTGGACGGCTCCGACCGCCTCGTCGGGCTGATGACGCACGAAACGATCGGCGAGATGATGATGGTGCGCGCGGCCGCCCCGGGCCGCTTCCGGTTCGGCCACCTGCGGCAGACCGGAAGCCGAGGCTGAGCTCGAAGAATGATGGAACCGAATCGGCGCTCCGACGGTCGAGGAACGCGTTCCGCGCGCCTTTGGTGCTCATCGGAGCGTTTACAAAAGCGCTTGCGAAAGCGGCGATTGAGCGCGGAATGCCTTGAAATCCGCGAGCGCGGCCAGCGAGCGCCCTTCGTCTATGGCGGCGAGATCGAGGATCACTGCATTTGCTATCGTCATCGGCACGACCAGCGACTGGGATTCGCCCGGTGCGCCGCGCGAGATCAGGATCTGGCGATGGGGTGGAGGCTCGATGCGGGCGCCGCGCAGATCGGTCAACGCCAGCACCTTGGCCCCTTTCGCGGCGGCAATTTCGCAAACTTGCTGGATGAGTGGCGAGGCCTTGCGGAAAGCGAGCAGCCAGAGTGCGTCGCCTTCTTCGAGTATCGAGAGCGCTTCGGCGAGCTGGTGCATCTGGCTGCTGAGGTCCGCGGTTCGGTAGCCGGAACGGTTGAGCCGCAGCGCGATCAGCGCCGCCAGCGCCGCCGAATGGCCGCGCGCAAAGACAAAAACGCGGCGGCTGTCCCGCAGTGTTTCGGAAAAACCGCGAATATCCGCATCCGAAACACTGTGGCGCGCCCGTTGAAGAGCGGCGATCTCGCTGTCGAGCAAGGAAGATAGAATGCCACCCTCTTCGGCTCGCATCAGCCGGGCGGCCATGCGGGCGGCCGGGTTCTCGAAATCCTCCCCGCCGCCTTCCATCAGATTGCCTTGCAGGAAACTTCGGAATTCGGGGTAGCCCTTGAAGCCGAGGCGTCGGGCAAGACGCACCGCCGAGGCCGGATGCACGCCGGCCCGCAAGGAAACTTCCTTGCCGTTTTCCATGGCGGCACGAACGGGATCGCCGGTCAGAACGTCAAGCAGGCGCGTATCCGCAGCCGTCAGCCTGCTGGCGTTGCGGCTGATGAGGTCGCCCAGAGGCGGTGGAAATGCCCCCTGTTTGTCCATGAATTGGCTTTCGTGCTCAGCAGACGGTCTCGCGACCGGCGATTGATAGATCCACGCGTTTCCCGCTCTGGGAATCGAAAAATACGGCCCGGTCAAGATCGTAGCCGACCCAGAGTTCTGTCGCACCACGCGGCACATCTTTGCGGGGGCTTGTCAGCGTCAGTCTGCCGGCCGCGCTTTCGCAGTGAAGAACGACATCCGATCCGGTCATTTCCGACAGGACAAGCCTTGCTGGTAGGGCGGCCTGGCGCGGTTCTTCGGCGAAGACCGTCATGAATTCCGGCCTCAGCCCCGCAGTGATCCCCGGTTTGCCTTTCCAGACGGGCAATTGCTCCACCGGCAGGAAGTTCATGGCCGGCGCGCCGAGGAAGCTTGCGACGAAGCGGTTTTGCGGCTGGTCGTAGATCGCTTCCGGTGTGTCGAACTGCAACAGGTCGCCGTCCTTCAGCACGGCGATGCGGTCAGCCAGCGACAAGGCTTCCGTCTGATCATGGGTGACATAGACGATCGTGGCACCGAGCTGGCGGTGCAGCTCCTTGATTTCCGTGCGCATGGCGACGCGCAGCGCATTGTCGAGGTTCGACAGCGGTTCGTCCATCAGAAAGACCGAACTGTTGCGCGCCATGGCGCGGCCCATGGCAACGCGCTGACGCTGGCCACCAGAAAGCGCGGCCGGTTTGCGGTCGAGATAGTCAGTCAGTTGCAGTGTCTTTGCCACGTCTTCGGCGCGGGCGTTGCGTTCGGCTTTCGGCATGCCGCGCAGTTCCAGTCCGAAGGCGATATTTTCGCGCACTGTCATATGCGGATAGAGCGCGTAATTCTGGAAGATCATGGCAATGTCACGATCCTGCGGCGCAAGGTCGTTCGCCCGCTTGCCACCGATTTCGATGTCTCCCTCGTCGCATCGCTCCAGCCCGGCGATGAGGCGCAGCAACGTCGACTTGCCGCAGCCGGACGGCCCGACGATGACGACGAATTCTCCCGGCTTGATGTCCATGGAAACCCCGTGCAGGATCTCCGGGCCGGAAGGATAGGATTTTTTGATGTTACGAAGCGAAATGCCGCTCATCGGCCCTGTTCCTTCTGGTGATGTTCGCGAATGGCGATGGCGAGGGTCGGCCGGTCGGTGGTGAGGACTTTGACGCCGAGGTCGAGCGCTTTTTTGATCTGATGGGCCGTGTGCGCCGCCCAGCAGCCGAAATCGAGTCCAGCCGCCTTGGTCTTAGCCATCAGCGCGGCATCGGCGGTGTCCACATGCACGCCGATTTCCGGGATATGATGCAGCCTCGCGATTTCGATGACGGCGTCGGCGCCGATCTGGCGCAGCACCGGCGGGCTCACCAGCCATAGGCGCGGCCGCTCGCTCGCAGCGGCGATAGTGTCCACGGATTCCACCAGGAAGGAGGAAAAACCGGTCCGTGGCAGCATTCCGCCGCGGGCAAGCGTTTCGACCACGCGCGGCACGAAATCGGCATAAGGCAGGCCATCTGCGCCGGGTTTGATTTCGCATCGAAAGTTCACGCTGCTGTCGCGGTAAAGAGTGCAAAGCTCCTCGAGCGTGAGAGGATGGCCGCCGGCACCGTAATCGATGACCGCCGCCCGCACCTCGGCCTCGCTGAGAGAAGCGATCGCCCCGGAGCGATCCGTGGTGCGGTCGAGCGTTGCGTCGTGATGGACGATGATTGCCCCGTCGGCCGTGGGATGAACGTCGAATTCCACCTCTTCCAGCGCCATTTTCGCCGTAGCCGCGAAGCCCTGCGGCGTGCTGTCGCCATATTCCAGCGTGCCGCCGCGATGGGAAGCGATGCGTGTCATTTTCATATCCGTGATCATTTTACCGCGCCCATGGTGATGCCGCGCACAAGATGGCGCTCGACCAGCAGGAAGCCCAGAAGCACCGGCAGGATGGTGATCGTCGAGGCGGCCATGACCAGTGGCCAGTCCACCAGCCCCTCGCCGGGGTTGATCCGATAAAGCCGCGCCAGCCCGACCTGAAGGGTGAAGAGATCTTCCTTGCCGACCGCGACCAGCGGCCAGATATAATTGTTCCATTCGGTAATGAAGACATAGAGCGCCATTGAGGAGATCGCTGGGCGAGAGATCGGCACGATCACCCGCCACAGAACCTGCAGGGGTGTCGCCCCGTCCATATAGGCCGCTTCGTCCAGCGCCTTCGGGATGCCCCGGATATATTGCCGCAGGAAGAAAGCGGCAAAGCCGTTGGAGATCGCCGGCAGGATGAGACCGGCATAGGTGTCGAGCAGTCCGGCCTTGGCAAGCGTCAGGTAATTGGGAATGAGGCTGATATGGCTCGGAATCATCAGCGTCGCCACCGTTGCGGCGAAGAGAATATCGCCGCCGCGAAAGCGGTATCGTGCGAAGGCGAAGGCGGCGAGTGTCGAAAAGGCGATGCTGAGCACCGTCACCAAGCCCGAAACCAGAAGGCTGTTAAACAGATAACGAGCGAAATTATACTGGCCGATCGCGAGCGTGTAATTGGCGAATGTGAAGTCCAGCCCGCCAGCATAATAGGCGTCCGCCGTCTGGAACGAAATCCAGATGGAATAAAAGACCGGTGAGAGGAAAAGAAGGCCGATCGCGAGTGCGAGTCCGAGCAGAACAGGGTTTTCAGGCTTCATAATGCACCTTCCGGCCAATGACGCGGGACTTGATCAGCGACAGGGCGATCAGGATGATGAAGAGCAGTACGGCGAGCGCCGAGCCTTTGCCGATATCGAACAGTACGAACCCGATGCGGTAGAGCTGGTGGACAAGAAGATCAGTCGCTCCGGCAGGCCCGCCATGGGTCATGACGCTGACGATAGTGAAGACCTGGAACGCCTCGATCACCGAGATCACCAGAAGGAAGTAGGTGGTGGGCATGACGAGCGGCAGAGTTATGCGGCGGAAGACATGGAGCCGCCGCCCGCCATCGACGGCGGCAGCGTCGTAAAGCTCGCGCGGCACTGCCTGAAGACCGGCGATATAGATGACGATGTCATAGCCGATCTGTTTCCAGGTGTTGACGAGGACGAGAACGCCGAGTGCGAGGGACGGATTTTGAAGCCAGGGCAGGCGTTCGAAGCCAAGTTTCACGAGCAGCGCATTCGCCAGGCCGTAATCGGTGGAGAAGACCCAGGAAAAGATCACCGCGATGGAAACGGTCGACGTGACGTAAGGAAGGAAAATCGCGCCACGCAAAAGTCTGGAAACGAATGTTTCCGAGATGAGATAGCTTGCGATGAGAAGCGCCAGCGCCAGCCTGATGGGCACCGAGAGGACGGCGAAAAGCGTCGTGATCCAGAGCGAGTTCCAGAATTCGCGGGAATTGAAAAGCGCTTCGTAATTTCTCAGTCCCACGAAGGGCATGTCCGGCGACAGGAAATTCCATTCCCGGACGCTGAGATTAAGACTGGTGGCGATCGGAATATAAGTAAAGACCGCGATGAAAATCATCAGCGGCGCGACGAAGAGATAAGGCGTTATTTTGCGGAGCATGGCGATGAAACCGGACCGGCGGACTGTGAGAGGAAGCCCGCCGGCATTAGCTGGAGAAACGATCAGTTGCTGAGGCGCTTGTCTTGCTTACGCGTCTGCTCGGCGAAGTCCTTCATCGTCTCTTCGACGCCGCGCTGACCGAGCGCCATGGCTTCCCACATCTTGTATTCGGTGGAGCGCATCCAGGTGACGACGGTGGTGCGGGCGCGGCCGCGAGCATAAGGCAGCGAGTTAATGGCGACATCAATGCCCGGTTGGGTTTCGAGCGCCTTTATCGCGACCGGCTGCTTCGGCGTGTCCTTGTTGAGCGGCATATAGCCTGTTGCTGCGAACCAGACCGCATTGGATTCAGCCGAGGCGGCGTAGCTAACGAACTTATAAGCGGCATCCTTCACGTCTTGATCGGCCTTGGCGAAAATACCAATTCCGGCGCCGCCGATCGGAACGGCGCAAACTTTATTGCAAGGCATCGGCCGCACGGCGAGCTTGTCTCCCAGCGCCTTTTTCGAACTGGTGTAATTGCCGGTCGAGTTCAGCATGATGCCGACCTTGCCGGCGAGGAAGGCGTCACGGCCGTTGTCCTCCTCAGTCACGCCGTCGGGCGAGGCGACTTTGTGCTCATGTACGAGCGAAGCCATCCATTGATAGGCTTCGATCGTATTCGACTTGTCGAGCATGATTTCGCCGGTTTTGGAATCGACGAGATCGCTGTCATTGGCCATGACCAGACCCCAGCGGGCGAATTGGCCAGGAGCCGCAATGCCGGAAATTCCCTCGGAACCGAGCTTCTCCTTGATGGTCCTGGCCGCCGCCAGGATATCGTCGAACGTCTTGAGCGGCGTATCGGCCGGCAGCCCTGCGCGCTCAAACACATCCTTGTTGAAGTAAAGGACCGGCGTCGAGGAGTTGAACGGGACGATATAGGTCTTGCCGTTAATCACGCCGACTTCGCGGGCGTAGTCGTAAAGCTTGTCTTTCAGCGGATCGGCGTCGAAATAGGGGGTAAGGTCCGTCAGAATGTTGCTGTTGGCGAACAGGCCGTAGCGGGTCACTTCGAGAATGACGGCGTCGGGCGCGCGGTTTGCCGGGATAGCAGCCTGAAGTTTTGCAACGATATCGTTGTAATTGCCGATGAATTCGGCCTGGATATCGATTTGCGGGTTGGCGGCTTCGAAGCCCGCTATGACTTTCTCAAGCGCTTCACCCTGTCCGTTCTTAAAGCTGTGCCAGAAGGTGACCTTGGTGTCGGCATAGGCCATCCCGACGGTGGAGAAAAGCGCGACCGCACTGGCCGCCAGAATGGTTTGCAATTTCGATGACATGCTCTGCCTCTCCTGCATTTAAAATTGCATTTACTTCGGCGACAGATAGCGGAGGGGCACGACAGTTTGGTGAAGGCTCCCTGAAGCTTTTGTGACTGGTGAAGCCATTCGCGACCCTTAACCGATCGGGGACCATCGACGACGCCATCGACACACTGCTTGCCACCACGCAGCGCAATTTCCGGTGGTCGATGCCGCCGGCCACTTCGAGCCCGAGGATTGATGGAACCGAATCGGCGCTCCGGGGTTCGGGCCACAACCCTGCGGCGCTGCGCGTCTTGGGGAAACACGCAAGTCGAGGAACCTGCAGCAGGCAAATCGGATCGACTTAATGCTCGTGACGGTAGAAGTTCTCACGATCGTCCTGGTCGCGATAGCAACGGCACTGGCCCTTGCTCATGCACTCGAGTTGCCCGGCAAATTGCGATTGCCTAAAGAACAATATCTGGCGATGCAGGCAATCTACTATCCGGGCTTCACCATCGGGGGCGCAGCAGAGCCGGCGGCCCTGCTTCTTACTGCCGCTCTCCTCTTCCTGATGCCCGGCGGGACGACGGCATTCTGGCTGACGGCCGGGGCATTCGCCGGGCTGCTGGCGATGCACGCGGCGTACTGGATCCTGACGCACCCCGTGAACAACTTCTGGCTCAAGGATACGCAGTTGGGAGGAACGGGTGCGCGCTTTTTCGCTTTCGGCGCGCAACGCGCTTCGACGGCCGCGGAAAACGCGGACTGGACCGTCCTGCGGGACCGCTGGGAGCGATCCCATGTCGTACGGGCCGTTCTCGGCCTCGCCAGCCTCGTATTGCTCGCAACGGCGATAGCTCTCTGAGGACTGCGCTATGTGCCACTGCCAAGGCGCGGTGCCAGCAGGGCGATAGAAATCGACCCGAAGGCGAGGACCTTCAACGCGGCGACGGCCATGTGGCCCGTCTCCCATCTGAGGCGTATCGCTTCGAAGTCCGGCGGGATCGGGCCTGGTTTCCAGGTGGCCAGGATCGCATTTGCCGGAGCGACCAGCGTGAACCACGCCGCCAGCGCTCCAGCAAAGAAAACCGCGCCGGCGAGGGCGAACCAGAACGCCGGCCGCTCATTGGCGAGCAGGTAGGAAAGAAAGCACGCCGCCAGTATCGTCGTGACGTCGAGCGGCGCGCCGACCTTTGCAAAAAGCGCGAACTGGCCGTTGAAGACGGTCGCCTCGCGCCACAGTTCCGGCGCCCAGACGAACAGCCGGGGCGGCGCCTCCAATACATGGGCGAAGGAGGGGCCGAGGCTGAGAGCGGCGAGCAGCAGCGATACCAGGCCTGTAAGATAAACGACCATTTCCCCGCCTTTACGTATGTCATCGGCAGCCTGGCCTACAACTTTGGCGATGGGCAAGTGTTCCATGAAAAGGAGAGACTATGCCGCTCTCGCCGACCTCACGGAATGTTGTTGAGAGAGGCCTCACTGCAGTCGCCGATGTGCCGGTATGATCCCCGGAGAACGGAGATCGATCCATGCACGCGAAGATGCCCGGGGGCCTGTTGGCCGGGTTCCTGCTTCTCCTCGTTCCTGCCCAGGGCTTCGGCCTCGACCTGCCGCGCTCGGGTCATCCGATATTCGACCGTGTCGTCACGCTTGTCGTCGACAACTTTCACGATTCCGCAGCGCTCGACGGCTTCGGCGCAGCGGTACGGCAGGAACTCGATGGCGTAGACCCGCTGAACGAGAAGAGCACGGAGCCCCGGGTCGATGCTGCGGTCGAGAGAGTCCTCGCGAGCCTCAACGCGTCGCATACGGCTCGCTTCACGCGGGATACGATTGCCTATTACGAACTCGCCGACATATTCCGCTACGCTATCCGCCACGACATGAAGCGGCTGTTCCCGCCGGATGGCCGGGCCAGCTATGCCGGGGTCGGCATGGTCGCCCGAAGGGAAAACGGCCTGCTGTTCGTCAGCGACGTCTATGACGGTTCGCCTGCGGACAAGGCGGGTATCCGGGTGGGCGACGAGGTTCTGTCGGTGGATGGCGCGCCGTATCGCGAAATCGAATCCTTCCGCGACAGGATCGGACAAGAGGTGGAGATCCGCCTGCGCCGTAATCGCGACGCACAGCCCTTCACGGCCAGTGTCGCGGTCGAACGGCTGCGGCCCTTGCCCACATTCGAAAAGGCGATCGAGAACAGCGTGTCCGTCAACGAGAGCGATGGGCGGCGCATCGGTTATCTGCGTCTTTGGACCCTTTCAAGTCCCGACGGTCTCGACATCGCGGCGCGGGAACTGGCGACCGGCCGTCTCAAGGACGCCGATGGCGTCGTCGTCGATCTGCGCGGACGCTGGGGCGGCGGTCCGCCCGACGCGGCGGAGCTCTTCGTCGGCGATACGCCGAACTTCAGGCTGATCTCCCGCAACGGCAAGGATATGCTCGCCAATGTCCGCTGGCGACGCCCGATCGTCGCCATCATAGACGAGGGATCGAGAAGCGGCCTCGAACTCTTCGCCTATGCGTTGAAGACCAACGGAATCCCGCTCGTCGGGGCGCGCACGGCGGGGGCGCTTCTCGCAGGCCGCGCCTATATCCTGCCGGACGACAGCATTCTGGAGCTTGCGGTTTCCGACGCGGTGATCGATGACGGCGTACGGCTGGAGGGGCGCGGCGTCGAGCCGGACGTAACCGTTCCGTTTCCCCTGCCCTATGCCGACGGACGCGACCCCCAGCGTGAAGCCGCCATGGAAGAGATGCGGCGAATCCTCGCCAAGGGCTGAGCCGGCGAACCGGTTCTTGAATGCGGGCCGCGTCGGCCCGCCTTCCCTCGTCTATTCGCTTTGCCGGAAGTTTCGGATCCGGTCGAAAAGCACCGCGAGCACGATGGCGCCGCCGATGAAGGCGCCCTGCCAGAATGCGTTAATCCCGAGCAAGCCGAGGCTGTTGCGGATCACCTCGATCAGCGCAGCTCCGATCAGGGCGCCGGAAGCCGTGCCGGCGCCGCCGGCAAGATTGGCGCCGCCGATGACGGCAGCAGCGATGACCTGAAGCTCCATTCCTGCACCGATATTGGTCGTCACGGCGCCGAGCCAGCCGGTCTGGATGATGCCGGCAATCCCCGCCGCGAGCGCGGAGATCATGTATACGGCAACCTTGATCCTTCTCACCGGAACGCCGGTGAGCGTCGCGGCGTGCTCGTTGCCGCCGATGGCGAAGACGTAGCGGCCGAACTTCGTCCAGCGCAGAACGAAGCCGGTGAGGAGCGCCAGGACGATCATGTAGAGCACCGGATTGGCGATGCCGAGGAACCAGGCGCCGCCGCCAAGAGCCAGGAGCGTGTCGTGGTCCGGGCCGAACTCGAATACGACCGTATTGTTGGAGGCAACCATCGCCAGGCTTCGCGCGATCGAGAGCATTCCGAGGGTGATCACGAAAGGTGGAAAGCCGAGATAGGCTATCATGACCCCGTTGAATGCGCCGGCGACCAGCGCCGTGCCGATCGAGGCGGCAATACCCACCTCTATGCCGTAGCCGGCATGCATAACCACGGCCAGCACCATGCTGCACAGGCAGAGAACCGACCCCACCGACAGATCGATGCCGCCGGTAATGATGACCAGCGTCATTCCGAGCGCGATAATCGCGACGAAGGTGAAGTTGCGCGTGATGTTGTAGAGGTTTTTGGCCGTTGCGAAGGAGTCGGTGGCAACCGACAGGAAGAGGCAGGCGAGGATGACCGCCACCAGGACCCAGAATGCCTGGCTGGCCAACAGGAACGAGAGCCATCCGCGGTCTCTCTGTCCGACTGCTCGATCGAGCGTAATTGCCATTGTCGACCTTCGCTTTCTTTCCGAATGGTTCACACCTGTTCGATGGCGCCGGTGATCAGGCCCGTCACCTCCTCCGGCGAACTCGCGGCGATCGGCTTGTCGGCAACCTTCCTGCCCCGCCGCATAACGATCACCCGGTCGGCGACGGTAAAGACGTCCGGCATACGGTGGCTGATCAGCACGACGGCGATGCCCCGGTCGCGCAACTCGCGGATCAGGTTCAGCACCTCGGCCACCTGCCGCACCGAAATGGCCGCCGTCGGTTCGTCCATGAGCACGATTTTGGCCTCTGAAAGCATCGTCCGCGCGATTGCAACCGCCTGCCGCTGACCGCCCGACATTTGCCTGACCAGGTTGCGCGGCGGCGTCTCCGACTTCAGTTCTTTGAAAATCTCGCCGGCGCGGCGGTACATCGCCCTGTAATCGAGTATGCGCAGCGGCCCGATGCCGCGCCTGATCTCCCGCCCGAGAAAGACATTTGCAGCAGCCGTGAGGTTGTCGCAAAGCGCCAGATCCTGATAGACGATCTCGATGCCGTGCTGCCGTGCCTCGACCGGGCGATGCATCACGAGTTCCGCACCGTCGAGCCGGATCGTTCCATGGCTCGGCCGGAAGTTGCCGGCCATCATCTTGACCAGTGTCGACTTGCCGGCGCCGTTGTCGCCCATGAGCCCGACCACCTCGCCGCGGTCGAGCGAGAGCGACACGTCGCTGACCGCCTGAATGGCGCCGAAATGCTTGGAAATATTGACGAGTTCGAGAACTGCCACAGCCGTTTAGCCTCCCGAAGCAGCGGGCCGCCTCCTCGGTCGCTTGCCCCCGCTCTCGCGCTCTCCCGGCAAGGCGACCGCTTCCATTTACGCAAATGCGCGGGAAAGCGTCAATCAATAGTCCTACAAATCGCTCCGCACATACGCTGAAACGCATATTGTCATACAAATAGTCGTTGACGTGCCGTTCGCGCGGATATTAGCTGGTGCTGGGAGGAGAGCATGCTGATCCTTGTCCCCGGGGCACGGACAGGGTCAGGCGGACCTCATCGCGGCGCTGCTTGACGATCCGCGCGCGACCGGCCGCTCTTCAATGCCTCGATGGATCGACGGCTGCGCGACGCCGCCGCCTACCCGAAACTCTGATATTTCAAGGCGCGGGCACGCGCGTGTCCGCTTGTTTCAAGGGAGGAAGGAATGAGGAAGGCACTATTGCTTGCCGTTGCCGCTCTGGCACTCAGCGCCGGAACGGCCATGGCCCAGAAGAAACAGCTCGTCATCGTGGTGAAGGGGCTGGACAATCCCTTCTTCGAAGCGATCAACCAGGGTTGCCAGAAGTGGAACAAGGAAAATCCGGACTCGGAATACGAGTGCTTCTACACGGGTCCGGCTTCGACCTCGGATGAGGCCGGCGAGGCGCAGATCGTTCAGGACATGCTGGGCAAGGCTGAAACCGCCGCAATCGCCATCTCGCCATCCAATGCGAAGCTCATCGCCCAGACGTTGAAGACCGCCAATCCATCGGTTCCGGTCATGACCGTGGATGCGGATCTCGCCGCCGAAGACTCTGCCCTGCGCAAGACCTATCTCGGGACCGACAACTATCTGATGGGCTACCGCATCGGCGAGTACATCAAGAAGGCCAAGCCCGATGGCGGCAAGATCTGCACCATCGAGGGCAATCCCGGCGCCGACAACATTCTGCGCCGCGCCCAGGGCATGCGGGACGCCCTGACCGGCCAGAAAGGCCTGGCGGAACTCAAGGGCGAAGGCAACTGGACCGAAGTGGCGGGCTGCCCAGTCTTCACCAATGACGACGGCGCCAAGGGCGTGCAGGCGATGACCGACATCCTTGCCGCCAATCCCGACCTCGATGCTTTCGGGATCATGGGCGGGTGGCCGCTGTTCGGCGCGCCACAGCCCTATCGCGATCTGTTCAAGCCGATGGCCGACAAGATCGCCAAGAACGAATTCGTCATCGGCGCTGCCGACACGATCGGCGAGGAGGTCGCCATCGCCAGGGAAGGATTGGTCACCGCTCTCGTCGGGCAGCGGCCATTCGAAATGGGCTACAAGGCCCCGCAGGTCATGCTGGACCTGATCGCCGGCAAACCGGTCGAAGACCCGGTCTTCACCGGCCTCGACGAGTGCACCAAGGAGACCGCGGATACCTGCATCCAGAAATAGTTAGTCGAAGGCCGGCAGCCTGCAGCGCCGCAGGATTGCCGGCCTTCGCACTCCCTGGTTCAGATCTGCCAGTCCGCGTCGAGCGAATAGGCTTTGATGTAGTCGACCTTCATTTCGGACCCGTCTGCGAGACCGTCGCTGGGCGTGCCGGCGATGCCGCCGACCGCCAGGTTGACGAGCATGTACATCGGGTCGTGCATGTCGGAAGGCGTATCGGCGCGCGCGATCGCCGCATCGTCGAAATACCAGACGATCTCTTCTTCCGTCCAAAGCACCCCGTATGTGTGAAACCCGCTCGCATCTGCGACCTTCACCGCATTTTCGATGCTCGTTCTCGAGCCCGTTTCGTTGGAATGCACCGTGGCGATGACAGTATTCGGGTCCTGTCCGCGCATTTCCACGACATCGAGTTCCGGCGGCCAGGAACCGTCGGCGGGCAGCAGCCAGAAGGCCGGCCAGACGCCCTGGTCGTCCGGCATGTCCGCGCGCATTTCGAAATAGCCGTAGGTTTGGGCAAAGGACGAGTAGGTCGTCAGCATTCCGGACGTGTAATCATAGCCGTTGATCTCGGCCTGGATCGCCTCCGACGCCGGCGCGGCCGTGATCGTCAGCACGCCGTTATGGACGGAGAAGGGGTTGACGGAAGCGGTCGGCTCATAGCTCGGATTGATGTACCATTGCTGCTCGCCGTTACTGGAAAGCGTCGCTCCTTTTTCCGGCGCCCACCAGAATTTGGCGTCCCAGACTCCGCTTGTACCGTTTCTGAGCTGAAGCGTATTGAACTCGTCCGAGAAACTCTGAGACAGGACGGAGCGGTCGAGGCTTAGCCTGAACTGGTGCGCCTGCAATTCGTCGGCGGTGGTGTTCGCGAATACCAGGCTCTCGCCATCGGCGAGATGGAGCCGGAGATCGGCGCCCTCCTGAGCCACATTGGACAGAATCTGCTCGAACGACGTGAAGCCGTAGCCGTCGAGGCGTACGATGTCGTCATAGTTGAAATCGGTAATCAGGTCGCTTCCGTTGCCTCGCGCAAACACGAAGGTGTCGGCACCGCCCGCGCCGATCAGGACGTCGTTGCCGCCGCGCCCGTCGATCGTCTGCGTTCCCGACGCGCCCTTTATGATGTTGTCCGTATCGTTGCCGAATGCGAAACGACCGCTTCCGGTAACCGTGAGGTTCTCGAAGTTCGCCGGCAGGGTGTAGCTCATCCACGTGCTTATCGTGTCGACGCCCTCGCCGGCCGCTTCCGATGCCCGGTTGATCGACGAATATAGGTAGTAAATGTCGTCGCCTCTGCCGCCGATCATGGTGACGTTCACGGAGCTGTCGCCCCACATGGAATCATTGCCGGCAGTGCCATGGAGCGTGGGGCCAGAGCCGGTGGCGGAGAACCAAGCAGTCGAACTGCCGCTGTAGTAAAGCGGCGTTCCCACGGCGTTCAATACGGTTTTGCTCATCGAAATGTCTCCGGTTTGATGTTCGGTTTCCTCCGCTCACCCCGGCGCTGATCGCGTCCTCAGGCCTAATCTAGACGGGGCTGCCGTTTTAATAACCCCCAAGAGTTTGGGGACGGGCGCGGAACAAAGCAGCGATGGCTGCGTTCTTTGAAGTTGGCGGCGGCTGCGGAGGGAACATGCACGGCGCAGAAATTCTACCCAAAACGACGATCGACGATGTCACGACTTCAGAGGCGACCGATTATCGGGCCGTGCTCGACGCACTCGCGGTGCCGGTATACGCGACCGACGCTGAAGGTATCGTCACTTACTGCAACGCCGCGGCGGTGGCCGTTGCGGGGCGCGAGCCGGAGCTCGGTAAGGATCGCTGGTGCGTCAGTTGGCAACTGAGGCGGCCGGACGGCTCGCCTCTTGCGCACGACCAGTGCCCGATGGCGCGCGCATTGAAAGAAGGGCGGCCGATAAGGGGCGAAGAACTTATCGCGGTCCGTCCGGACGGCACCTCGGTCCCGCTTCTCCCGCATCCGACGCCGATCTTCGACGACACGGGCGCATTGACAGGAGCCGTCAATCTTCTCGTGGACCTCAGCGGCGCGAAGGATATGGAGCGCAGTTCCCGCTATCTCGCCGCGATCGTCGAATCTTCCGACGATGCGATCGTCGCGAAGAACCTGGACGGGATCATCACCAGCTGGAACCGCGGCGCGCAGCGGCTTTTTGGCTATACGGCGGAAGAAGTTATCGGCAAGTCGATCACCCTCCTCATACCACCGGAACGTCTGAGCGAGGAGCCCGGCATTCTCGAACGCATTCGTAGAGGCGAACTGGTCGACCATTTCGAGACCAAGCGCCGGCGCAAGGACGGGACTCTCGTCGATATTTCGCTCACCGTTTCGCCCGTCAGGGATGCAACCGGCCGTATCATCGGCGCCTCCAAGATCGCCCGCGACATCACCGAGACGAAAAGCGCGGCAGAGGCATTGGCTGCGCGCTTTCGTGAGCAGGCCGCACTGTATCGTCTGACCGAAAGGGTTCAGCGTACCAAACGGATAGAAGAAGTCTACGAGGCGACACTGGACGCCATCCAGGGCGCGTTGAATTGCGACCGTGCGTCGATTCTGCTTTTCGACGATTCCGGGACCATGCGGTTCGTCGCCGCCCGCGGCCTTTCAGAGCATTACCAGCGCGCCGTCGACGGACACTCCCCTTGGCATACGGGAGCGAACGAACCCGAGCCGATCTTCGTCGAGAATATCGACGAGACGGAAATCTCGCGAGAGCTGAAGGAGAGCATAGTCGGCGAAGGTATTGGCGCGCTCGGCTTTTTCCCGCTCGTCACGGAAGGCAGGCTGATAGGCAAATTCATGACCTATTACGACCGGCCACATCAGTTTGCGGAAACCGAGATCGGCATGGCGCTTACCATCGCGCGGCAACTCGGATTCAGCATTCAGCGCATGAGAGCCGAATATGCGCGGCGCCAGGCGGAAGAGCAGTTGCGCCGCAACGAGGCGAACGAAAGGGCGCGCGCGGCCGAGTTGGCCGCGATCATGGAGGCCGTCCCGGCTTTGATCTGGATGGCGCGCACGCCGGATTGCCGCGTCATCAGCGGCAATAACAGCTCCTACGAGATTTTGCGGCTACCGCACGACAGCAACCTTTCGATGTCGGCGCCTCCCGGCGAGCACCCCACCAACTTCCGCGTTTTCTCGGAAGGGCGCGCATTGTCGCCGGAGGAGATGCCCGTACAAAGGGCGGCGCGCGGCGAAGAGGTGCAGAACTTCGAGCAGGAAATACGCTTCGACGACGGAAGCTCCCGTCATATCTTCGGCAACGCGACTCCGCTGCGCGACGTCACAGGCGAAGTGGTCGGAGCCGTCGCTGCCGCTGTCGACATCACCGGACGCAAGCAGGCCGAGGAGGCGCTCCAGGAAAGCGAACGGCGCCTGCAGCTCGCACTGGATGCCGGACATATGGGCGCCTGGGAGTGGAACCTCGAAACGGGTGAGGTGATCTGGTCGCCGGGGCTGGAGGCGCTTCACCGTATCGAGCCCGGATCGTTCGGTGGAACGCTGGCCGACTTCAAGCGCGACGTACACCCGGACGATCTTCCCTTGATCGAGCGCGAGATGGCCAGGGCGATCGAAGCAGAGGGAGACTACCACGTCGTCTACCGTGCTCAGTTCCCCGATGGGGCCATCCGGTGGATCGAGGCTTTCGGACAGCTTTCGCCGCGCAACGGCCCCAAAAGGCGTCTGATCGGCGTCTGCATGGACATCACGGAGCGCCGGGAGGCCGAAGCGCAGCGCAATCTCCTCGTCGCCGAGCTCAGCCACCGCGTGAAGAACACGCTGGCGATCGTCGGCTCGATCGCACGACAGACCTTCTCGACCAATCCGGACGCCACCGCGGCGCACCGTTCCTTCGATGCGCGCATAAGGGCGCTCGCGCAGACGCATACGCGCCTGGCGGAGGCGAGCTGGTCTGGAGTTTCCCTGAAAACCGTGCTGTTCGACGAACTGGCACCCTATCAGGACGACGGCAGGACCAACGTGACCCTTGCGGGGCCGCCGGCGATGTTGCCGCCCAAGCATGCGCTCACCCTCGGCATGGCGGCGCACGAGCTTGCAACCAATGCCGCGAAACATGGGGCACTCTCCGTCAAGAGCGGAAAAGTCGATATCGAGTGGATGATCGACGTGGCAAGTGAACGGCTGCGGATATGCTGGAGCGAGACGGGCGGACCGGCGGTTGTTGCGCCCAAGCACAACGGTTTCGGGCGTCTGTTGCTCGAGCGGATCCTCGCCTCTGATCTTGGCGGTGAAGTGCATCTCGAGTTTGCGCCGCAAGGCCTGGTTTGTACGATCGACGTTCCTTATCCGCGCGGAGCTCCGGGATGAACCCCGGCGACCGATGCCGTGTGCTCGTCGTCGAGGACGAGTTTCTTGTCGCGCTTCAGATTGAAGACGATCTCGTCGCGGCGGGCTATTCGGTGATCGGCCCATTCACGAGCCTCGCACAGTCGATTTCCGCAGTCCGCGCACACCCGTTCGATATCGCGACCCTTGACCTGAACCTACGAGGCGAGTTCGCCTATCCACTTGTCGATGAACTCATGGAGCGCGAGGTGCCGGTGCTTCTGTTGACCGGTTACACCGTGTTTGACTTGCCTGAACGATTTCGTGCCCTGCCTCGCCTGGCAAAACCCTTCAACGGCACGCAGCTCATCCAGAAGATAAAAGGCCTTCACCCGTTTCATGGCAGCCCGGCCGGCGTATGAGCCGGCCGGGCCAGATTACAACGGGTCACGGTGCTGAGCGCTTCCGGCAGAGGGTGGCGGAACCGCGCACCTCGTTCTGCCGATCTCACATTTCCGTGGGCAGGAAATGGGAAAGCGGCACCTGCAGTGCGCCGGCGACGCGCTTGAGCTTCGCCGGGCTGAACTCCGTGCCGTTCTCGATATCGTTGATTTCGACGACGGCGAGGCCGCAGGTGACCGCGAGATCCTCGATGCTGTAGCCGACCGCTTCACGCGCGGCCTTGACGCGAGCGGCGATGTCGCCGTTGGGCATCGGAGCGGCTTCCTTGTCGCCAATGTTGGAGGGTGAAATAGACATAAATGTCTCCTTCTCTTGGCATGAAAATTCTTACGAATTTTGCTGTTGAGTACGGGTCGACACGCGTCACTGCATGCCCCCTGAACCGCAATTCAAGGGAAAAGACATGCAACAGATAAAAGTGCTGCAGCAACCTTTGTGCGCGTGAGACGCGCGGCGCTGCAGGACGGCGGTAACGTTTTATGTCATCGCTGTAACATGGACAAGCCGAAATCGCTCTTGTGCACCGGAAGCGCCAGTCGAGCACCGGAATGTCGATTTCGGCATCGTGGGGTTGCGATGTCCCGATTCGGCCACCGGCCCGAGAACCGCGCTCAAATATTGCTGACGACGGGCAAATGTCCGGCGGCGATAACGGTCAGGCCTCGTAGATCACAAAAGTTTACTGTATAGGCGGTGGGAGCTGTCAGGTACTTCCCATGCGACAGTTGCAGAAGAAAATCTCGAATACATTCAAAGGGTCGCACGTCGTGGCTGCATGCTCAGCGATGCCGTTCCGGAAACGGGTGGGGTCCGACTGTCTCAGGAACGGATCAAAATCCGGTTTTCAGGCGGCGCCGTTGTCCATACATTGAGCAGTATGGGGATTTCTAATTTAGCTCTATTACAGATTTTTAACGGCCTATTTGCTTCGTACCGACTGTTGCTCGGCACTGAATCTCCACTTGTCGGACCGCCGCCGCCGAGCATGAAACCGGGCGCTGCCATACGGCACTTGCTCCGGCCGGCAGATTGTTCAAGCCACAGAGGCGACCGTAAACACAACGTCCCGGATCTTTTCCGTTCGCGCTTTTCGCGGATTAGACTGGGATGCCGTGTGCGCCGAGGAGAAATTGGAGATGAAGAACCAAACCGGTAATGAGGCTCAGGCCCGAACGCCCACCGCCCCACCGGAAGGCAGCAGTATCTGGCAGCAGTTCGAGATGATGCGGCACGCCTTCGTCGACTCGCCGGTTTTGAAGCCTATCCTGTGGCTCGCGGCCGGCAGCTTCACCATAATCATCGTCACCGCCATCGGGCAGATCGTTCTCAATCGCTGGTACCGGCCCTTCTTCGACGCGATCGAGCGGCGTGATCTCAACAGCTTCTTCTATCAGCTCATGCTGTTCGTCCTGCTCGCCGGCGTCCTTCTGGTGTTCAACGTCGCCCAGCAATGGCTCAATCAGATGGTGCGCTTGAAGCTGCGCGAAGGGTTGACATTGGACTTGATCGGCCAGTGGATGCGGCCGCGACGTGCCTTCCGACTGGCCAATGCCGGCACGATCGGCGTGAACCCGGATCAGCGCATGCAGGAGGATGCCGGACACCTTGCCGATCTCACGACCAGCCTCGGATTCGGCCTCTTGCAATCGTCGATCTTGCTCATTTCGTTCGTTGGCGTCCTCTGGTCCCTTTCAGCGGGCTTTGCCTTCCAGATCGGCGAACGATCGCTCGAAATTCCGGGCTACATGGTGTGGGCTGCAATCCTCTACGCCGGCTCCGCGTCGTGGCTGAGCTGGCTCGTCGGCCGCCGGCTGATCGTTCTGAACGGCGAGCGCTATGCCCGCGAGGCCGATCTTCGCTTCTCGATGATGCACGCCAACGAGCATATCGACGGCATCTCGCTTGCTGGCGGCGAGGCTGGAGAGCGACGGCGTCTGCAACTCGACCTCTCCTCCGTGCTCGACGCCACGCGCAACATATTCCGAGCCGAAATCAATCTTGCCTGGGTTCAGGACGGCTATGGCTGGGTCACGGTCGTCGCGCCGATTCTGGTTGCGGCGCCCGTCTATTTCGCGGGAAACATCAGCTTCGGCGGCCTTATGATGGCGGTGGGGGCGTTCAATCAGGTGCATTCGTCGCTGAAATGGTTCGTCGCCAATGTAAGTGCGATAACGGACTGGCGCGCAACGCTGCTGCGCGTTGCCGCCTTCCGCCGCGCGCTGATCACCGCAGACACGCTGCATGGCGACGAAAAGCGTATCGACTTCGTCGAGAACGACACTGCCACCATGACGTTCGAGAACCTCGAGGTGGTCTCCCGCTCGGGGCGAACCAGGCTGGCAGAGTCTCGTATCGAGATAGCCCCCGGTCAACGGGTCAACATCATCGGCGATCCGCGTGCCGGGAAGACGCTGGTCTTCCGCGCGCTCGCCGGGCTCTGGCCCTGGGGAAGCGGTCGCGTGGGAATGCCTGCCGGCGAAACCGTGGCCTTCATTCCTCGCGCGCCTTATTTCCCCCGCGGCCGGCTGCGCGACGCCCTTGCCTATCCGCACGCCGACAGTTTTCCCGACAAAGTGCTCGTGACTGCGCTTTCGAAGGTCGGGCTCGACCACCTTGCGACTTCGCTCGATCGCGAGGCCCGTTGGGAACGCGAACTCGGCGACGACGAGCAGCGCCTCCTGGCCTTCGCCCGGCTTCTCGTGCAGAAACCCCGCTGGGTCGTCATCGACGAAGCGCTGGAGACCATGGACGCCGATGCCCTGAAACGGGCACTTTCGATCTTCGAGGCCGACCTGCGGGAGACCGCGGTAATCAAGATCGGCCGAACGCCGCGGAACGGAGTGCAGTTCTCTCGCGTGCTCCATCTCGTCAAGGACGCCGAAGGCCCGGCCCTGAAGCCGGTTCGCCTCGGCGGTGGCGTTTCGGGCCTGGAGGTGGCCGCACGCGGTGCGCCTTGAAGTCGGATCAGCCGTGCTGCGGCCTGACCAGACGCGCGACTGCTGCTTCAAACACCCCGCCTGTTGCCCCAGATGAGGACATGCAGTTGCGGCAGGACCCGCGCCCCGAACCAGCGGTCTGCAACGACCCTGTCGACCAACCAGCGCATCCGCTCCATCACGCCGTCGATATCGATCGGCGCGTCCGCCTGGTCCGCGGGCGGCGGCGTATGATTGCCGGGCTGCAGATAGACGGGCAGATCCGGCTGGCGCGCGGCGGCGGCCCGCGCATAGGCATAATCCGTCTCGTCGAAGACCACGAACTTCAACACCGTCTGCGGCTTGCTCCCAGCACTGCGGCGACAGTCGTCCAAGGCTTCCCAGTCGGTCTCCATCCCGCTCGAGGGCGGCTTGGGACTGAGCACCAGAACGTCGAGAGCGGCGAACCAGTCGCGGGCAAGCGAACCTTGCGTTTCCAGGGCAAATCGATAGCCCTTTTCGAGCCCGCGGGCGATCAGATCGCCGAACGGCTGTATTGCCGGGTTGCCGCCCGATAGCGACACCATCACAGCTTCTCCGCCCGAAAGCCGAACGATTTCCTGCCAGACCTCCTCGGTCGACATCTTTTGCCATTCATGCCGGTAGCTGCTGTCGACGGCATGGAGGCTGTCGCACCAGGAACAACGGAAATCGCAGCCGCCGCTCCTGACGAATACCGTCGGCAGGCCGATCAGCACCCCCTCCCCCTGGATCGTCGGTCCGAAGATCTCGCTAACGCGGATTTCGTCGGATCGGGTGTGGATCATGGGCGATACTCCGCCCAGGTCTTTGCCGTCTCGCTGACGCGAACGGCCGTCGTCTCGGGTAGCCGGGCTCTGCACCATTCGTAGAAATGCTGCGCCAGGCATTCCGCCGTCACCCGATCGTGCCCGAGCACGTCGTTCAGATGGCGGTGGTCGAAGCACTCGTCGATATATTCCTTCAGCGGTGCGAGCTCGTGATAGTCGCGAACGAATCCATGCTCGTTCAGCCTTTCGCCGGAAAGCTCGACCTCGACGATGTAGTTGTGCCCATGCAGCCGGGCGCATTGATGCTCGGCCGGAAGGCTCTTCAGCTGGTGCGAGGCGGAGAAATGGAATTCCTTGGTGATGCGGAACATCATTTCACCTCTTCGGCAACGAAGGAGCCGGTCGCCGCGACCCAGAAAAGCGGATCGTCGTACTTCGTCGGATCAGGGACACCCGCGAGGTGAAAGGCTTCGCGCCGCTCGACACAGGTGCCGCAGCGCCCGCAATGGTGCGCGCCGCCCTTGTAGCAGGACCATGTCTCGGCAAAAGGCGTGCCGTGCCTGGCTCCGTCCGCTACGATGTCGGCCTTGGCGACGTTCACATAGGGCGCATAGAGCGCAACATCCGCATATCCGTCGAGCGCGCGGTTCTGCATCGCCTGGAAAGCGTCGATGAAACCCGGCCGGCAATCGGGATAGATGAAGTGGTCGCCGCCATGCACGGCGGTCGCGACCGCATCCGCCTTGCGGGCTGCAGCGACGCCGAAGGCGATGGCAAGCATGATGGCGTTGCGGTTCGGCACCACCGTCGCCTTCATCGTCTCTTCGGCATAGTGCCCGTCCGGCACGTCCAAATCGTCGGTCAGCGCCGATCCGGTGAGATGGCGGCCGATCTCGCGGATGTCGATGATCTGGTGCGGGACGCCGAGGCGCATGGCGCAGGCGGCGGCGAAATCCAGTTCCTTGCGGTGCCGTTGGCCGTAATCGAACGACAGGAGGCCGGAAAGCGACTGTTCAGCCGCGACCTTGTGCGCAAGCGAAACGGAATCCAATCCGCCTGAGCAGATTACAATTGTCTTCATGACAGGTGTCCTTGTTTTGACCGGGTAGGCTGCGACCGGAGTTCTACTGCGCGCCTTCTAGGCCATAGAGGACCGTTTGTGAATGGCCGACCGGTATGGAAGGAACGGATTGTCCAACGGCCAAAAATCAAAAACAGAGCCACAGGGCTCCCCCCGGGAGCAAGCACTGTCAGTTTGTTGAAAAGGGTTGCCCGAAAACCAAGGGCACAAAACGAACCGCATGCCAGCCCGGTTCCATTCGCAAGCGCCGCTCGGACCTATGCACGCGCCGAACCGACAAAGGTCCGATCGTCTTCCAGACTATGTGCCGGCATCCCTTCGGTCCGAAGTCCCAGCCCGGAACACGTTACGCGGGTTTGGGTTGGTAGGCAGGTTGCAGCCTCAAGGACATCAACGTCAGGAAAGGAACTCCAATGCGGTATTTCATCAGGACGGCCCTCGCGGCGGGCCTTCTCGCGGGCACCACCCTCGGCGCGTTCGCGCAATCGAGCACAACGATCGGCACCGGCGGCACCAGCGCCGGCGGCGGGACCTCGAGCAGCACCGTCGGAACGGGCGGAAGTTCGGCTGGTGGCGGTTGCGATCCGAACACCAGCGATTGCCAGTCCGGCTCTGCATCGACACTGGGAACGGGCGGATCTTCGGCCGGCGGCGGTACGTCAAGCAGCTCGGTCGGGACGGGCGGATCGGCCGCCGGCTCGGGTAGCGCCGGCTCCGCTTCGACCCTTGGCACCGGCGGCTCTTCCGCAGGCGGCGGAAGCTCCAGCAGCTCCGTTGGAACCGGTGGTTCAGCCGCTGGGTCGGGTGGCGGAACATCGGATGAGACCACCGGCAGTGTCCAGGGCGATGAAAACAGCGCCCGCGACGCCGCCCAGGATGATGAGAGCAACAAGAATTGTCCTCCTGGCCTCGCCAAGCAGGACGCCTCCAAGGGCAACAAACCGTCCTGCTGACGTCAACTCGGCTGGCTTCGGAGCGCCCTCCGAAGCCAGCGTTTTTCAAAAGGAGGAGCTCCGATGACCTCCAGTTCATTTTTAATCCCGGCTGTCACGGCACTGTTCGCGGCTGCTATGGTCGCCCCGGACCATGCCGTGGCGAAAGAGATCAAACTCGATGACGGTTCGACATGCATGGTCATCGAACAAGAACAGTCGGAAGGGGGCGGCGTTTCGTCGTCGGTCACAGCGGGGTCTGGCAGCGTATCCTCGTCCACGACGGTTGGCGGCGGCGCGTCAGCGAGCAGTGGGTCTGCCAGTAGCAGTTCCGCATCGTCGGCGACGAGCGGATCCTCCGGCGGAGAGAGCTTTGCGACCGCGAGCGTGACCCGCCCCGATGGCACCACCATTACGCGCCGGTCGGATGGAACCTGCGCAATCATCCAGCCGAAAAAATGAAAGGAGCTGTGATGCTTCGAAGAACGATACTCGCAATTTCCGTCGTGATGTCGGCAACGGCTGCCTTCGTACCAGCGCACGCTCAGGACTGCGATGTCGCCGGAACTGTCGGATCTGGCGGAAGTGCCGCGGCCGGAGGCACCTCAGCCAGCACGTTGGGAACGGCCGGCACATGCAGAACCGATGACGGAACGACATCGTCGATCGGCGTCGGCGGAAGCGCAGCAACCTCGCAAGGAAAGGCAAAGAGCCAGACGAAGGTAAACGAGAATCCCTCCCAGCTGCAGGGACAGTCCAAGGCTCAGGCCATGGACAAAGGAACGTTCAGCAAGTCACAGACCAAGACCAAGGTTACGGACGACGGACTGCAGAGCCGGACGAAGACCATGTCCCATGTTCCGGGCGAGAAGCCGACCAAAAGCACGACGAATACGTTGATTCCGTTGCCGCAAGAGTGACTGCGGCATTCGGGCCTCAGGCTGGCCCAAGACCTTGTAACTCGTTGAAATTGGCGCGGCCCTGCCTGCCGAGCCGTGCGCCTGTCTACACGACCGGTCGATCGCTGCATCTTTGCTCGCAGCGGTCGACCGGCCGTTTGCCCGGGCTTGTGGCCTCATCCCTCGCTGAGAATGAGCCCCTTCGTCAGCTCCAGTGCCTGTCTTTCGAAGAGACTGCGATAGATGCCGCCCTTGACGCGGATGAGCGCCCCGTGATCGCCTTCTTCCGCAATGCGGCCCCGATCGAAGACCAGCAGCCGGTCCAGCGCACGCACGGTGGAAAGCCGGTGTGCGACCACGAGCGTGGTGCGCCCCGTCATCAGTCGCTCCATCGCCTGCTGGATCAGCACCTCGGACTCCGAGTTCGAGGCTCGACGTCGCCTCGTCCAGGATGAGGATGGGTGCATCCGCCAGAAAGGCGCGGGCAATCGCCACCCGCTGGCGCTCGCCGCCGGAGAGCTTCACACCACGTTCGCCGACCAGCGTCCCATAGCCCTTGGGCAAGGCGGCGATGAAGTCATGCGCGCTGGCAAGCCTTGCCGCCTCCTCGATGTCGCGTTGCGTCGCTCCCGGCCGTGCATAGGCGATATTCTCGGCAAGCGAGCGGTGAAACAGGATCGGCTCCTGCTGCACGATGGCGATCTGCTGGCGCAGCGACGCCTGGGTGAAGTCGGCGATATTCTGTCCGTCGATGCGGATCTCGCCGGCATTCAAATCATGGAGCCGCTGGATCAGCTTGATGAACGTCGTCTTGCCGGAACCGGAATGCCCGACGAGACCGACACGCTCGCCGGCCGCAATATTGACCGAGAATCCCTCGTAGAGGGGTGCGCGATGGGCCCCGTAGTGAAACGTCACATCGCGGAACTCGATCTCGCCCTCGGTGATGCGGATGGGCTTTGCGCCCGGCCGGTCCTCGACGCCGAGCGGCTGGCCGTGAATGGCGACGAGCTCCTCCATGTCGTTGATCGACCGCTGCAGGTTGCGGATATGCATCCCCACCTCCCGCAGATAACCCTGCAGGATGAAGAACGAGGTGAGCACGAACGTTATGTCGCCTGCAGTCGCCTGCCCTCTCGCCCAGAGCAGGAGGGCAAAGCCGATCACGGCCGCGCGCAGGACGAGCAGCATTGCGCCCTGCGCCGTACCGTTGAGCGTGCCGCGCGACCAGGTACGACGCGTCCGGTTCTCCCATTTGCGGAGAACCTTGGCGAGACGCGCGTCCTCGCGCCCTTCCGCACCGAAGGCCTTTACGACGGTATTGCAGCTGACCGCATCGGCGAGCGCCCCGCCAAGCCGTGTGTCCCAGCTGTTGGCAAGGCTCGCCATCGGCGCCACATAGCCGAGCGACAGGGAAACGGTAACGGCGATGAAGGCGATCGAGCCGAGACCGATGATCACCCCCATCATCGGCCAGTACCAGGCCATCAGCGCCGTGGACCCGACCAGCATGACGATAGAAGGGAAAAGCGCGACGAGAAGCGTATCGTTCAAGAGATCGAGCGCCCACATGCCGCGCGTGACCTTGCGGACCGTGGAACCGGCGAAGCTGTTGGCATGCCAGTCACTGGAGAACCGCTGGATGTGATGAAAGGCGGCCGCAGCGATATCCGACATCATCTTCAGCGTGAGGCTGACGATACCCATGAAGGTCACATGCCTGAGGATGATGGCTCCGAACGACAGGGCCATCAGCATCATGAAGGCCGCCATCGCCGCGTTCCAGGCAACCTCGTCGCTCGCCGCACCTGAAATCACCGCGTCGACCAGCCGGCCGGAGTAGAGCGGCGTAAGCACATCGGCGAGCGTCGAAAGCAGCACGGTTGACAGTAGAGCCGCGAGCCGCACCGGCTGCTTCTTCCAATGGGCCCAGGAGAATCGAAAAACGCTACGGAAGGCGCGGTTGCGCGCCGTGAAACGAGTAAATGCCATAGGTGTTGCCCGGTGACGAGCGCACCGGCCTCAATATTTCGAAAGCGTGAAAATGCCGTTGGGGAAAGGGTCAGAACGGCATCAGCGGATCGCCGGCTTCTAAGAAGAAGCGGTGGGGCGATGACAATTCCTGCCTGCTGCGAAGAAGCGCGAACGCTTGCGTCAGAAGGTCAGGATCGTGGATCCGCCCCGTAGGGAGAAGAAAATGCCTGCATCGTAACCTCCCTAATCTGATTGCCGGAGGACCGCTTATAGTTGAGGACGCGGCGCGCGCCAAGCGCCAATATTGTATTTTCCTGCAAGCAGAGCCGGCGTGCTGCAAGTTTGCAACAGTTTGCCGATCACGGCGCGTCATGCGGCCAATTGCCCGCGGCATCCGGGATCGAACGTCGGTTCAGTCTGGGGTCCCCGCCGCGAAGCTGTTGAAAATGCCGCGATTTTGCAGAACTTTCATAATGTGTTGGAAATTTCGCCGCTATTCATTGCAAAGCCTGCCCTGTCGAATTTCAGAAATCATCCTCAGAGGTTGCCCGTGCAGAACAACAACATTCTCGTGGTCGGCGGCGCCGGCTATATCGGCTCGCATACCTGCCTTCAGCTTGCGGCAAAGGGTTACCAACCCGTCGTTTACGACAACCTCTCCAACGGCCATGAGGAATTCGTCAAATGGGGCGTCCTCGAAAAGGGCGACATTCGTGACCGGCAGCGTCTTGAAGAGGTTCTTGCCCGGCACAAGCCGCGGGCGATCCTGCATTTCGCGGCGATGATCGAGGTGGGCGAGTCGGTCAAGGACCCGGCCGCCTTCTATGACAACAATGTCATCGGCACGCTGACCCTTTTGTCTGCGGCGCTTGCCGCGGGCATCGATGCCTTCGTCTTCTCATCGACGTGCGCGACCTACGGACTACCCGACAGCGTGCCGATGGACGAGAGCCATAAGCAGGCGCCGATCAATCCCTATGGTCGCACCAAGTGGATCTGCGAGCAGGCGCTGAAGGACTACGGTCTCTACAAGGGCCTTCGCTCGGTCATCCTGCGCTATTTCAATGCCGCGGGCGCAGACTTCGAGGGCCGCATCGGCGAATGGCACGAGCCTGAGACCCATGCGATCCCGCTCGCCATCGATGCGGCACTTGGGCGGCGCGAAGGCTTCAAGGTCTTCGGCACCGACTACGACACGCGCGACGGAACGTGCGTCCGCGATTATATCCACGTCCTCGATCTGGCGGATGCCCATGTGCGGGCGGTCGACTATCTCCTGGAGGGTGGCGAGAGCGTCGCACTCAATCTCGGGACCGGCACCGGTACCACGGTGAAGGAGCTGCTGGACGCGATCGAAAAAGTGGCCAAGCGACCGTTCAACATCGGCTACGCAGAGCGCCGGGAAGGCGACTCGACCACGCTTGTCGCCAACAATGACAAGGCGCGTCAGGTTCTCGGCTGGGAGCCGCGATATGATCTCGCGGCGATCACCGAATTGGCCTGGAACTGGCACTCGCGCAGAAATCAGGGCGGCTGATCTTCCCGACCAGCGACCGTGGCTGCCGGAAACGATGGGGGCAGCCCGGTCCTCCAGGTAAACCGTTCGGGCTTTTCCTGGAGCTGCTCTATTCGGCCGCCCGGCGTGCCGGGCCCGCCGTGACACGCCGGGCGCGGCCGCGCCGGAGCAACGGGCGTTCGAGCATCATATAGGCAGCGATCCCTATGAGCGTTCCCGAAAGAACCCCCGCGAACATCGTTGCGGGTGCGCCGAGACCGATCGCAAGGCCTGCCTTGGCCACGACAGAAATCGCAAATGTGTGCCACAGATAGATCGAATAGGAGGCGTCTCCTAGAAGCCCCGGCAGCGGCAGCGCCCGCACGCAGCCGTTCACCTCGAGCGAAAGCACCCCGGTGACGAGCAGAACCGCCAGCGGCCCGGTCGTCAGTTCGTCGAATGGCAGGCCGAGCACACCGATGAGAGCGAAGCCGCCGAGCGAGCAGGCGAGCAGCGCAGATCCGACGGCGAGCGGCGGTACCCTGCCCTTCAGCCAGAATTCCCCGATGATCATGCCTGCGACGAATTCCAGAATGACCGGTCGCGTATAGGTCAGCATCACCGGATCGTCGAAGGCGACCACGCGGCCCGCGATCACCAAGGCAAGGAACAGCCCTGTGACGACGGGCAGCCGCCAGTTGCGCGGCATTAACAGCGAGCCGGCGAAGACCGCGTAGAAGAGCATCTCGAAATTGAGCGTCCAGCCCTGCACCAGCACAGGCCAAATCTCTCCACTGCTCGGCGAGCGCGCGGGCACGAAGAACAGCGACGCCAGAACATGTTCCAGTGTCAGCACCAGATTGGGGAACAGACCCGCCAGTGCCCCGGCGACCATCACGGCGGTCGCGAGCCAATAGACCGGCACGATGCGGCGGCAGCGATCGGCGATGAATTCCACCGGGGTCACGGATCGGCGGTCGCTGATGACCCACATGATGAAGCCGCTGATGACGAAGAAAACATCGACGCCGGCGGCTCCGATCGTGAAATGATAGCCTGTCTTTTCCGCAGCATGGAAGAGCACGACGGCGATTGCCGCAGCCGCGCGAAGATACTGAATACCGTAGATCGTCTTCAATGGCCGTCTCCCGGCCGCGGCATCATCGGGCCGAAAGACCGCCCGTATGGCGCCGGATGGAATCCTGCCGGCCAGAGCAGGGTCGCTGCCTGCCGGCGACGCGGTATCGTCAGTTTCCCCGCCGTGAAGTACAAAAGGAAGGATCCGACGTGGTAGGGGGTGAGAATATCGATTTCGACGAAGGCACGAACGAAGAGCAGCGCGCCGACACCGAAGAGCACCATCGCCTCCGGGTCGCGATCCTCGGCGAGCAGGCGCTTCAACTGGCCGACGAGCGCTATGACCAGCACCATGGTAAGCAGGATCAGGCCGACCAGGCCCGTCTCCACGACCGCTTCGATAAAGGTGTTGTGGAAATGGAACCCGGCGCGCGAACCGATATAGAACTCCTCCCATAGACGCTCGGCCTCGGAGAAGCCCTGCACCCAATAGGCCTGGTAGCCGACGCCGAAGAGCGGCGACGCCTTCGCCGCCTCGATGCCCTGCTGCCAAAGATAGGTGCGCCCGGTGAGCGTCGAATCCTTGCCGAAGGCGCCGAGGATCAGATCGACGCCGCCGGCATAGATCATCGCGACGGCGGCAACGCCGCCGAACACCGACGCGGCAATGAAGAGGAGCTTCCTGCTCGCGGGACGCAAAGCCGTGATCGCCCGCATCCCGAGGCAAAGACCGATGACGGCCGCGGTCGTCAACACGGAGGTCGCCGATTGCGACGTCAGCAGGCAATAGGCGGCAAGCAATCCGGCAACCCCTGCTGCGCCCATCCACAGCCCCTTTTCCCCGAGCACAAAGACGGCCGCGAAGGCGAAATAGATGCCGAGCGAGGCGTAGAAGCCCAACTGGTTCTTCGACGCGAATGCGCCAACGAAGCTGTAGGTGCCGTCCAGCGGATCGTAATGATAGGTACCGAAGAGCAGCGAATAGAGGAGCACGATTGCGGCGCCCGCAATCATGCCGCGCGTCAGCGTGCGGATGTCGATCGTGCGCATCGCGATGAGCGCGCAGACGACATGGCTCAGATACTGTATTCCGGTGCGCAGCGACAAGGACGCGGCCGCAGACCAGAAGATCGAAATGCAGGCGAAGATGGTGAAAGCGAATATCCAGAGATAGCTGGCGTAGTTGCCGAGAACCTTGCGGTAGTCCACGAGGACGAGCGGCAGCCACAGGCCATAATAGGCGAGGATAGAAACCTGTCCGAAGCGCGCCGAATAGGCAAAGACGAAGAGCGACAAGGCCAAGGCGAAGATGCCGTAGACTTCATTCGCTCCAGGTCTGACAAGGCTCGCCTTGGATATCCTCATGCCTGCCTCACCGCATTGCCAAGGCAGTATTCACCTTGATGACATCGCCCGGGAGCACGGGTGTGTTCTCGTCGGCGGCGATTTCGGTCGGCTTGCCGTCCTTGTCGCGAATGATCGAATAGGTAATCTCGGCGGCCTGATCTTCGAGTTGGGCGGCATCCGCCGACTGCAGCAGCGCCTCGGTCATGAGATCCCGGCTGGTGCCGAGCTTCAACGTCAGCGTGTCCAGCTCGGCTTCGGTGTTCTGCAGTTCCTGAGCGAGCTGAGCATCCCAGTCGTTGCGGAGATTCGTTTCGTCCTGCGCCGCCTTGCTCGCATCCTGCTTTGCCTTGAGGGATGCGGTGTCGATGTCCAGCAGTGACGCCTGAACGTCTGCGACCCGCTGCTCGAGGGACAGTTTGCGCTGGCTGAGCGCCAGCCCTTTTTCGGCAAGGCTGTCGACCTTGTCGCGATCCTCGGTGGCAAGTTCGAGCTGGCGCGCCTGCGTTTCGGCTTTCTTTGCGAGTGCTTCTATCTCGCTTTGAAGAAGGGATCTCAGATCGGCAAGCGCATCGAGCTGACGCTTCTGGCGCTTGTCACGCGATTCCATAAGCGCGATCTCGCTGGCGAGCAGCTTGTCGGCGTCCGGAACGTTCTTGAGCTCCTCGGGCATGGGGATTGTGTCGCGCTTGCCGATTTCGGCAAGCAGTCGCGCGCGGCGAATGAGCAGGCGGCTGCGTTCCGCAACCTGCACCGCGGATTCCCCGCTGGCATTGATGTAGTCGCGCGCGAATCGCTGGCCGTTATCAGCCCGCCGCAGCCCTCCCCCGAGACTGACGGCCTTCAAGACCGTCAAGTTGGGAGCATAGGGGTATTCTCCCGGCGTCTGCACCTCGCCGGAGAGATAGATCGGACGATATTGCGCCATCTCCACCGACGCGGATGGGCGATCCCTGAGGCCGAAAAGCTTCTGCATCTTGACGCCGATCTCTTCGGCCACCTCCTGCGTCGTCTTGCCGGAGGCACGCAGATCGCCGACGAAGGGCAGGGAAAGGTTGCCGGATGGGCCTACCGTATAGTCGCCGCTGACGGCAGACCAGTCGCGGACCGTTCCTTCGGCGGTTTGCCACTCGGCCACGCGAACCCGCAGCTTGTCCATGACGCCGAGCCGGTATTCATCGGCCGACGCCAGCGACGCCCCTGAGGCTGCGAGTGCAGCAAGGAGCGCCAGGCGGGTAAAATAGGAAGCCATGCGGGAACCAGCGGATTTCGCTGATCGTCTATTCGATTGCATTTTTGAATATTTCCGTTGCTCGACGTTGCCCGTGCCGGGCCGGCGCCAAGATTTCAGTAGCTGCCGCGGGAGAGGCAGACGGCAGGGATCGTCTTGAAGACAATGACAAGGTCGGCGAAAAGCGACCAGTTCTGGACATATTGCGTGTCGAAAGCGACGCGCGTGGCGTAGGAGACGTCGTTGCGGCCGCTGATCTGCCAGAGCCCCGTCAGGCCGGGACGCGAACGCAGATAAAACACGGCGGCCGAATCATAGAGTTCGAGTTCGTCTTCGACCACCGGACGGGGGCCGACGACGCTCATTTCACCGCGAATGATGTTGAGGAGTTGCGGCAACTCGTCGAGGCTGAGCTTACGCAGGACTGTCCCGACAACGGTGACACGCGGATCATTCTGAAGCTTGCGTGTCGTACGCCATTCTTCATAAGCGTCGGGATTGTTCCTGAAAAACTCTTCCAGGACCTGGTCGCCCTTTTCCATCATCGTACGGAATTTGAGGCACTTGAAGGATTGGCCGTTGTGACCGATTCGACGATGGCCATAAAAGACGCTGCCGCCGTCCGAGAACTTGACGAGGGCCATGATGAGCAAAAAGAGCGGGCTGAAGAGAAGGAGGGCCACGGAGGCGGCAAGAATGTCGAAACTGCGTTTTGCCATGCCCCCGATCGGTCGGACTGCCCCGGTTTCCTCGGGGATAAAAAACGGCGAACTGGCCGAGCGAGTCGCGGACTTCATAGAGGTGACTCCATTTACGTTGGCGATTGTCGGTCCCGTGGGACGCGGGCTCATCTAACGTGAGTGTGTGGTCAGAATTTGTTTTTTAAAGGCGGAATGATGGCAGCCCTCCGGCGCCCTTCCCCCAGAGGCTTCAAGCCAGCTAAAGTCGCGAAATATTACGAAGAGTTAATTTCGGAGAGCGCAAATCAGGGTCAGGATAGTTCCCCGCGGCATCGCACACCGGAAACATCATCGAGGGCTAGTTATTTCGGATTATAAAGTATTGTTAATAGACGCATCATTCTGCACTGGCGGACGGCGGACCACTGGCGCCCGAAATTGACGCGCGGCAACTTTCCTCGACAGTTTTTGCATTGCAACATTTTATTGCGGCGCACAGTTGCTCGGGCTACCCGCCCAAACAGGTGTAACAAAAGTTGATTGGAAAAAAGGGCCGGCTACACGCCGTTAGAGGCAGCGTGCAAGACAGCTTTACGAAAGGCCCTGCAATTTTAGGGGCACGGCGACCGCGTTCGCTCCGCATCCATTCCATGCGGCAAACTGCCCTCGAAATGGGGAACTTATCCGTGATCACACCCGTTTGAATTGTGCGAAATGGAGCCAATGCTTAAAGACGGCGGAAAGATTTCCGATGTATGCTCGACTGCAACAAAGTAGCGTTTCCTGGTTGAAGAGAAAAGCGGGCGCTAATATAGTGGCCGGGCAGGAGGAGAGGGCAACAACTCTAATGAGGTTCCCAATCGCAGACCCGAAGGTAGGTTAGCGCCATGTTCGCACCGCGTGTTTTTCTGAGCATGATCGGCGCGTTGGCGGCTTTTGCCGTTGCAACTTATTACCTCAACGGATCGCTCGCCTCGACGGCGATTCAGACCCTGATCTGCGCAGTCCTTATTCAGGTCGGCTACTTCGTCGCCGTCCTGTTCCTCGTATGGAAAGAGGCACGGGAGCGCCGCAGGCTTTCTTCTCAGAAGCAGTTCGTGACGGCCGAAGCCGCCAACGATGAGAAGCAACCGGGGAAGGTCTCGTTGCGCAGACTGAACCGGCCTCATCATCTCAATTCCTGAGCGGCTGACGCTGCTCTCCTTCGCACTTGCAAAAAATTTTTCGCCTGACGCGTTTGCGACATGATCGCGCGGCATGGTTCGGCACCTTCGCGCCCTTGAGGCGCGGCAGCCGATAACTTGCTGGAGGCCTCACATGACCGCAGCCGCGCCGACGGACGTCTGCATCATCATTGCCGCAAAGAATGCCGCCGACACCATCGCACGCGCGATTGCTTCGGCGCTTGCCGAACCGGAGGCGGCAGAAGTCGTCGTCATCGATGACGGCTCGACCGATGATACCGCTTCGGTGGCACGCGCTGCGGATGACGGAACGGGGCGGCTGAATGTCGTTCGCTTCGAAGAAAACCGCGGCCCCGCGGCCGCGCGCAATCATGCGATTGCGATCTCGCATTCTCCGCTTATCGGTGTGCTCGACGCGGATGATTTCTTCTTTCCGGGACGTCTGGGCCAATTGCTTTCGCAGGACGGCTGGGACTTCGTCGCCGACAACATCGCCTTCATCGATGCCGCGCAGGCGGCAAACGCGCACGGCAGGATCGACCGATTCGACCCTACTCCCCGGCTCATCGATCTTGTCGGCTTCGTCGAAGGAAACATCTCGCGGCGCGGCTTGCGGCGCGGCGAAATCGGCTTTCTGAAACCGCTGATGCGGCGCGCCTTCCTCGACCAGCACGGCCTGCGCTACAACGAGACACTGCGCCTCGGTGAAGATTACGATCTGTACGCTCGCGCCCTCGCCAATGGCGCACGCTACAAGATCATCCACAGTTGCGGCTATGCCGCCGTCGTCCGCGGCAACTCGCTGAGCGGCAGTCACCGGACGATCGACCTCAAGCGTCTCTATGAGGCGGACCGTGCAATTCTCGCAGGGAGCCGCCTGAGCAGCGACGGCGAAGCGGCGGTCCGCCGGCATGAGCGGCACATTCGCGACCGCTACGAACTACGGCATTTTCTCGATCTCAAGAATCAGCAGGGCTTTGGTCGTGCAATCGGCTACGCCCTGACCCATCCGGCCGCACTGCCGGCGATCGTTGGCGGAATTCTTGCGGACAAGACCGAACGTTTTCGTCCGTCCGGTTCGCCCGCGCCCCTCGCTCTCGGTGGAAAGGGCGAAGTGCGCTATCTGCTCGAGACTCTCGCCGTGGATCAGCCTCAAAAATAATCCCGGCGTATGCCGTCGAGCACAGTGCGGAAACGCTCCTTGCGCTCTGCCAGCGCACTGTCCCTGCTCAATTGCGGCGCCGCGCGGCTTGCCTGCCACAGCGCCAGCGTCGCCGGCGCAGCGAGCGCTCGCTTGGCGGCAGCGCGCAATGAAGTCTGGCGTGGTTCACGCTCGGCGACGGCCAGGTCTCCGTCGATCTGCCGGCGGTTCGGGTCCTCCGGCTGCGGCTCTTTCGCCTGGAAATCCATGCCCCAGAAACGGGCACCCTTGATCATGGCTTCCGCCCGCGTCGACACCGGCACCCGGCGGGGGCGATAGGTGACACCGAGGGTCTGGGCCCAGTCGTTCCACTTGAAACTGTTGATGCTGTGCGACGTACTGACCGCGGTCCAGGGAACGCGGAACGCGTCGGCCAGAATGGCGCCGTGCATGGATTCGGCGACGATGAGCTCCGACTGGCCGATCTTTCGGATGACGTCCTTGGCCTCGCCACGCGGGTCGATATAGTTGAGCCCGACCGCGTCGCAGATCGCCGGCCACAATCCGGCGATCGCCGATTCCCAGTGTGGTACGAAGCTTCTTTTATAAATCTTTCGAAGGTCTTGAAACTCCGGAAGGTCAGCGACCATCACCGCAGGATCGATGATGCCGAGCTCGGGAGCCACGCCGACCTTCGCAGCCGTCAGCGGGCCGCGGACCGAGCGGATATCCCATTCCTTAGGGTCGCTCATGTCGGGAAGTGTGCCGTAGCCGAAACCGCTGCCGATGACGAGCTTATGGGTGGCCTCGGGCAGCAGTGCGCGGTTCAAGACCGTTCCGACCCCGACGAGCAGCGTCTCCGGGTGGACCTCGCGAAAACCGGGCAGCAGGAAATCCCAAAGCCACAGGTTGAGGTCGTCACCAAAATTTCCGTGCTGGGATTCCCAATAATACGGCTTCATGACCGTCTCCGTTTGTAATGTGAGGCGACCCGACACGCGCCGCGGCGAGTGTCGTCGCTTGATTTCCGGGTGTTGTCAGCGCAAGCAGCGCGTGCCCGATCGGGCCGAAGGAAGTTAGCGGGATAGTTTTCCAACCGCCAACTCGGCGGCGCTGCCGATCAATCGCGGGTCTCGCCAGAGCCAGCGGGCAAGAAGATCGAATTGCGGCAGTTTCCTGCGCTTTATCCGGCGTGCCTGGCTCCATAGCGCCTGCCGACGCGCCGTATGCTTGTAGGATCGGATCGCCTCCATCGCCTTTGGCCGGTGACGATATCGGCCTTCGAGCGTGTCGAGTGCAACCCAGGTGTTGAACTGCTGCTTCAGGAACTGAGGCGAGTCGTTATCGATCGAATGAAAGATGTTGAGCCCTTCGCCGCGCACCGCGCCCGCTGCATCGCAAAGAACGACGCGCTTGGATGCGAGGACGCAGTCGCAGAAGAAGAGCACGTCCTCGGCCGCAAGCTTGAGCGTGGCCTCGAAGCGCACCTTTTCGAAGAGCTTGCGCCCGATCACCATGCAGGACATGTGAAGAAAGCTCCAGTTCTTCAGCATGACGTCCTGAAGCTCGGGGAGCTCGACGACGAGCGGACTTTCCGAGAGGCGCGTGACCGTCTCGCTCTTTTCGAGATCCGCGACCCCGAAATGATAGTAGAAGGCGTCGCCGCCCGTGATCGAGGCCCAATAGCAGTCGGCGTCGAAACGCGTCATGCTTTGATAGGCGTTCAGGAGATGATCCGGCGTCCAGACGTCGTCGGAATCGAGGAAAGCGACGAAGTCGCTGTCGGCAGGAACATTATCGAGACCGGTATTGCGCGCGCCACCCGGCCCGCCGTTAGGCTGGCGGATGACGGTGATGCGCTCCCTTTTTCCTGGGCGAGCCCGGCAAGCTCGTCCGCTATCGGATAGGGGATTCGTCGTCGATCACGAGAACGTGGAAATCCTCGAGCGTCTGAGCAAAAACGGATGCCAGCGCGCGCCGGAGAATTCCGGGTTCCTTCTGGTAGTACGGAATGACAACTGTGAGCTTCGCCATCTTTTCGCCCCTGCGGTTTCTCTAAAAGAGTCTGCGTGGTCTCCTCCCACCGGGTCGCGGCCGTATATCTAGAGTTTGTCCTTTGCATTCCTCCTTCAAAGGACTTTCACGGAATCCTCGCCAATGACCCCAACCGTTAACGCAAAAACCGTAACGCGCAACGTCGGCTGGAGCGTTCTTTCCAAGACAGGGACATTCGGGCTTAAATTTGTCACGGTGCCGATTCTGGCCCGCATTCTGTCTCCCGAGGAGTTCGGCGCCGTCGCCGTTGCGCTCACCGTGGTGCAGTTCCTCGCCATGATCGGCGGCGCCGGCCTCACCTCCGCACTCGTCATCCAACAGGATGAGGAGATGGAAACCGTGCACTCGGTTTTCTGGGCAAACCTCGCCATCGCGCTCATGATGGCGCTCGGACTGTTCGTATTTGCCGAGCCTCTGGCCACGCTGCTCGGCGCGCCGGAGGCTGCCTACCTGCTAAGGATCATGAGCCTGCTGATCCCGTTGCAGCTGGGCGGCGACGTCGCCTATTCGCTGCTTGTCCGGAGGATGAATTTCCGCAAGGACGCCGTCTGGAGCATGATCTCCGAATCGCTCGGTGCCGTCATTGCCGTCCTTCTGGCGCTGCTCGGTTTCGGCATATGGTCGCTGCTCGCCCAGCTTTTCGTCTCCGCGCTGGTGCGCCTGTCCGGCCTCTATGCCGTTTCCCGCTACGCACCGCGCTTCGTATTCTCGCTGCAACGCGTTCTGGCGCTCAGCCGCTTCAGTTTCGGCATGATGGGCTCCGAGATCGCGAACTTCATCACCTTCCAATCCCCGATGGTCGTCATATCCCGCTATCTCGGGCTATCCGACGCCGGCGCCTATTCGGCGGCAAACCGGTTCGCGAGCATCCCGAACCAGGTCGTCCTCTCCGCCGTCATGGGGGTGCTGTTCCCAACCTTCGGCCAGATGATGCATGATCGCGAGCGGCGATCACAGGCGCTGATGCTTAGCACTCAGGTGACCACCGTTCTGCTGGCGCCGATGATGTTCGGCCTCTGGGCACTTGCCGAGCCGGCGATGCTCGTACTTTTCGGGAGCCAATGGGCCTATGCCTGGCCGGTCCTCGGACTTCTCGCGCTATCGAAAGGGATTCTCACCCCCTGCAGCACATTCATCCCCTATCTGAAGGGGGTCGGCCAGGGAGCCGTCCTGTTCTGGTGGGCGCTGATTCGCGCGATTGCGACAACGGGTGCGGTCGCCTACGGAGCCATCGACGGCTCGCTGGTGGAGGCGATGATCTGGCTGTGCATCGTCAATGCCGTAACGCTTGTCGGATACTCCTGGGTGGTGTTTCGTGCCGACAGCACACCCTTCGTCAAGGGCTTGTTCCTATCCAGCCGGCCGATGATCGCGGCGCTGCTGATGGCGCTCGTCGTCCGTTTCCTGCTCGAGCATTTCGGCGCCCATGTGCCGAACGCCGTTCTGCAATTGGTCGCCGGAACGGTCATCGGCACCGTGATCTACACGGTTCTGGTCCTTCTGACGGAGCGATCGCTGTTGCGGAGGCTCCTGGAAATGGCGCGAGCACGCAAGCCGAGAGCCGCTCCCGCAGGAGCCGCCGAATAGTCAGACGAGCCCGACTGTTGAGAAAAGGGACGAGTCGTCCCGCCCTTTTGTTACCGCCAGGGCGCGGCCGCGGGAACGGTTTGCGGCACGCCGCGTTACAGTTCGACGGCAACAACATGGATGGTCGAGATGAAAGGCATTATTCTTTGGTTGATGGGCGTTCCCCTCATCGTCATTATCCTGCTCTATATGTTCGTCTTCTGACCGCGCGGCATCGCGAATCATCCGCCTGACGAGCAAAAGTCGCGCGATTACACGCGCTCAGTCACGCCGTTATGCACGCCGCGGTGGCATTCACCCATAGTTTTGAAGGATGTGAATGGCACCCACCTGGGTTAGCCTGTTCGGGTATTTCGGCTGGACGGGGATGGGGCATGATCGGCATCAAAAGCGCGGTAGCTGCCGGCGGCAGGCGCGCACCGCACTCGGCACGACCGGTCTCTGCCGGCGCGCGGGCACTCGGCGCCGCTCTGGCGACGCTTCTTATGACCCATAACGCCGAGGCCGCAGATCCGATCATTGGTCACGCCTCGGTGATCGACGGCGATACTATTGAAATCGCGGGCGAACGCGTCCAACTTAACAGTGTGGACGCGCCGGAAGAGTGGCAGGTCTGCCTCGATGAAAGAGGAGCAGATTATCGGTGCGGCAAGGAATCGGCCTCGGCCCTGGATGCATTCTTGTCGGCATCCCGTCCGACCCGCTGCGAGTTTGCCGGACGGGATCGTTACGGCCGCTTCGTCGGAACGTGTTTCCGGGCGGATGGCAAGGACGTGAACCGCTGGTTGATCGAGTCCGGGAATGCAGTCGATCGCGACACGGACAACAAAGGCCTCTATGCATCCGCGCAGCAAACTGCCAAATCGAACGGCGCTGGAATCTGGCGCGCACAGCCCGAACACGCCTGCGCGGCGCGCGTCGGCCGGGTAAACCGAAAGCCGAATTGTTGAAGGCTGCAAACGAGAGCCAATGATCTTAGAATTCTGGATACTGTGCGCCATTGTTACCGCCGTCGTCGCGGCGGTCAGAGGCGGCCATAGTCTGCTCTGGCTGCTCATCGGCTGTCTTCTCGGGCCGATCGGTGTTCTGGCGGCGATCTTCGTGCCTTCGCTCAAATCGAAGGACCCTTTGGTTGCGGCAAAACGCCAGAGCGAGGTTGACGAGCTGGCGAAGCCGCTTCGCGAAGGCGACACCAAGACCGTCTCCGCAAAGCCAAAGGATCGCTGAATCCCGATAATTTCAGGTCGGACCGTGCGTCCTTGGAGCGACCTATGGCCTGGCTCCGCCGACTGCACGGGCTAGGGCCGTTGAGCGTCATCTTGATATTCTTCTATGGTACGGCTATTATCCGTACATATAGGAGATCGTTATGGCCCAGATGCAAGCTAATCGTGACGACCGCATCGAACTGCGCACCACGCGCGACGAAAAGCGGCTTCTCACCGCCGCCGCCGCCCATGAGCGGCTGGACGTAACCAGCTTCATCATGCGCGCTGTCCTGCCGGCCGCGCGCGAGGTGGTTGAGAACGCGGAACGTATTTCGCTGTCGGAGCGGGATTCCCTGCGCGTGCTCGATCTTCTGGAAAATCCGCCGGCCCCGACGCCGGCTCTGCTCGCCGCAGCCCGCCGCCGTATCGCACGAGACGGCAAGAGTGCTTGACTGGCGGGAGGAACCTATCGGGCGCCACCATGACCGCAAGGCGTTCGATTGCGGCACGCCGGAACTGAACGAGTATCTACGCCGGCACGCCCGTCAGAACCACGAAGGCGGCGGCTCCAAGACCTTCGTGGCGGTGGCTCCAACCGCGCCCGAAACCATACTCGGCTACTATTCCATCAGCCCCGCTTCAATTGCCTTCGCAAAAGTCCCCGCCCCCCTGACCAAAGGATTGGGCCGCTACGAGGTCGCCGTGTATCGGCTTGCCCGTCTGGCGGTGGCGCTTCCGCTGCAGGGTCGGGGGCTTGGCGGCGATCTTTTGCTGGCAGCCGGTGCGCGAGCGCTTGCCGTTGCCGCGCAGGTCGGCGGGGTGGCGCTTGCCATCGACGCCAAGGACGAGAAGGCGGCGTGCTGGTACGAGCGTTTCGGCGCAATGCCGCTGCTCGACAGCAGCCCCCTTAGCCTGATCCTGCCATTCAAGACCATCATCGACGCTCTGGATGCCGCGCAGGGCGAATAGCCGATCAGAAAAGGACAACGAGACCGTCTCCGCAAAGCCAAAGGATCGCTGAATCCCGATAACGACCTATGGCCTAGCTCTGCCGACTGCACGGCCCTCAGGCCTGTTGAGACCGAATACCCGCCGCCGCTTGTTGAATCCCTCATTACTGTGCTTGTCACAGGAATCCAGCCAGACCAAGTCCTTGGGCTGAAAGAACGCTTCCCGCGCCGCAGACGCGGCGCTACTCTCATCCCTGTGACGAGCACAAGGATGAGGTGAGGAGAGATTGCAGCCCTCCGAAAAGTTTTCCTATAGCGTCGCGCCTTCCGAGACACGCAAAGGTCGCTGTAGCACTTTGAGCTGCTGCATGTTTTTGTCCATTGATCGGCTACGATCAAAGGAAACATGCAGTGGGCGCACCGTGCCATTCGCCCTCTCGACAGGGACCGTGGATACGGCATCTTTCGGGCGCACGTAGCTTCTAAGGGCTATAGCGTTTCACTGTTTCACAGGAACAGTGAACCGCTCTCGACTCGGAACCCGCAGCGGTCAGCGAGCCGCTGGCTGAAACAGCTCCACCATATTGCCGGAGGGATCGATCAGCAGTATCTGCGATCCGCCGGGTCCGGTCACGACGTCGTTGCGAAACCTGACGCCGGCGACGCGCAGGCGCTCGACCTCGACAGTCAGGTCGTCGACGATGAGATGAATCCGGTTCCAGCCGCCCGGCGAAGGACGTTCGCCGTCCGGCATCGGCCGTCCCGCAGAGCTCAACGGGCCGCTCAGCAACAGCCGCAGGGCACCCCGCCTGACGTCCGCGAAAGCGGGAGCGTGGTTGGAGAGAAGCGAAAAGCCGAGATGCTTCGTGTACCATTCGACCGCAGCCTCGACGTCGTCCACCATATAACGCACGTTGACGGTTGTTTCCGACATTCCCGCCTCCCGATCCGAGTTCACCAAAACAGCCCGAATACGCCACCGATTTTCGCGCGATTATTGGCGACGTCAATGTCCCTTTCGCGACTGCTGGTCCCCACCTCGTGCGCGAGGGGGCGGCCCGCACGCGAGGCGGGCCGGCACTCAATCGGCGACGCGTTTCACCATGATGACATCGTCAATCTCCCGGCCCTCGTGAAGAAAACCGCCTGGAATGCGGCCGGCTACAGAAAAGCCCTCGCGATGGTAAAATCGGATCGCCGTCGGGTTGTCGGCGCTGACGGCAAGCTCCAGCTGTTTGATGCCCTCATTTCGTGCGTAATCCGCGACAGAATCCAGAAGCCGCCTCGCTAGCCCGGTTCCGCGATGTTCCCGGCGCAGATAGACCATGACGAGCGTCGCGCGATGCGCCATCTTGCTGGCGCTCTGACGCATCAGCCCCGTGATGCCGACTGGGACATCGTCCTGGAAAGCAACGAAGACGGGGTTGCCGACGGTTCTGCGCCGCCACTCCTCGTCCGGCAGCTTTTCCCAATCTTCGGCGCTGCTGGCAAAGGAGGCCGGCTCCGTCCGAAGCGCCTCCAGCCGAATGCTGCGGAAGGTCGCGACATCGTCGATAACAAGCAGTCTGATCGTCGTGCTCACGATCACGCCGCCGGGTCGAAGAGGGCCATGTCGATGTCGGTCATCTCGACCCGGCGCTCGAAGGCGACCCCGTTCTCGTCGAAGAGATGGCAGTCGGCGGCGCGGATGCCGGTCCTGATCGTTTCGTCCGCACGGATCGCAAGCGTTCCCGGCAGCATGGCACAATAGTTCTCGCCCTCCCCGTCGAGCGCCACATAGGCCACGGTGTGAGCGCCGAGACGCTCGATTACCGATGGGGTGACCGTCAGCGTCAGGTCGGCGGCACCCATCTGGATGTGTTCCGGCCGGACTCCGAGCGTCAGGGTTCGGCCGGCCATGCCTGCGCGGGGCATGACCGGCACAAGGACAGTCTGCCCCTTGTAGTCCACTTCCACGCCGGCCTCCGTGACGCCGGTGCAGGCGACCGGCAGGAAATTCATCTTCGGGTGCCCGATAAAGCCGGCGACGAATATATTGGCGGGCTTGTGATAGAGCTCGAGCGGCGCTCCCGTCTGGGCGATCTCACCGGCGTTCAGCACGACGATCCGGTCCGCCATCGTCATCGCCTCGACCTGGTCGTGCGTGACGTAGATCATCGTCGCCTTCAATTGCCGGTGCAGTTTCGCAAGCTCGATGCGCATGTCGGCGCGCAATGCCGCGTCGAGGTTCGACAGAGGCTCGTCGAAGAGGAAAATCTTCGGCTCGCGCACGATCGCCCGCCCGATTGCCACACGCTGGCGCTGGCCGCCTGAAAGCATGCCGGGCTTCTGCTCCAGCCGCTGGTCGAGATGCAATATGCGGGCGGCATGCTCGACCTTCGCCTTCAGTTTCTCCTCGGGCATTTTCTCGACCCTGAGCGGAAAGGCGATATTCTCGAACACGCTCATATGCGGGTAGAGTGCATAGGACTGGAAGACCATTGCGATGCCCCGCCTGACCGGCGGCAGATCGTTGACGCGCTTCCCGTCGATGACGATGTCGCCGGCGGTCGTCTCGTCAAGCCCCGCGATCATTCTGAGCAACGTGGACTTGCCGCAGCCGGAGGGTCCGACAAAGACCACGAATTCGCCATTCCCGACTTCGAGCTCGATGCTCTTCAGCACCTCGTAGGTGCCGTAGAATTTCTGAACCTTGTTGAGAGTGAGCTGTCCCAATAATCTGTCTCCGGCCACCGGCGCAGCGGCATTTCCACCAATAGGGAAGGCGGGACCGCCGAGCCGAGGCCCTGCGGTCCCGGCGGGTTTATTTGTACTGTTCTAGGTCGGCGGCCGCCTTCTTCAAGGCATCCGCCGGCTCGGCATTGCCGGTCACCACCGACTGGACCATCTCGATCATCGTGTTCTGGAAACCTTTGAAGTCCTTGAAGAGCGGCTCCGGACCACCATAGGCTATCCCGTCGATAAACGGCTTCCAGGACGGATCGGCCTTGACGAATTCGTCCACCTTCGGAGACGGCCGAAGCGGCGTCAGACCTGCACCGCCCTGCAACTCGTACTCGCCCTGCGGGCCGGGAGAGGTGATGAACTTGGCGAACTCGATCGCTTTCTCCTCGACACCCGTATCCTTGAACACCACAAGGCTGTCGGTGATCAGCAGGGTGCCTTCACCCTTGGCCGAAGGGCCGAGCGGCAGCGGCGCTACACCCCAATTGACCTTCGTTTCCTTCAGTCGGGCGGCAGCCCCGGAGCCCGACTGGATCATGCCGACTTTCCCGTCAAGGAAGATGGCGCGGATTTCATTCTGCTCGTAAGCCGTCGCCCCTTCGACCGAATAGGGGGTGATGTCCTTGTAGGCCTGCAGGGCGGCAAGGACTTCCGGGCTGTCGATGACGATATTGTCGCCGTCGATGACCTTGCCGTTATTGGTGTAAACCCAGTGCATGAACTGGTGCATGGTGTTGTCGAAGGTCTTGGCCGGAAGTCCGTAGCCCGCAATACCGGTCTTTTCCTTGATCTGCTTGGCGAAGGCGATCTCTTCGGCCCAGGTTTTGGGCGGGACTTCCGGATCAAGACCGGCCTGTTTGAAAAGGTCCTTGTTCCAGTAGAGCGCCTTGGTGGAAAACGCGATAGGGACACCCCACTGCGTTCCCTCGAATGTCACCGTGTCGACGATATTCGGATAGTAGCCTTTTTTCTCGTCCTCGGTCATCGGGACCGGAACGATCAATTCGTTCTCGGCGAACTCCTTGAGCGCGCGCGATCCGACATAGGCCATGCCGACCGGCGTCCCGGCCACGGCAAGCGTCGTCGCCTTGTCCTGACACTGGGCCCAACCGACGACTTCGGGCGTGACCTTCCAGCCGGGATTCTTCCCCTCCCATTCCTTGATGTATTTCTCGTGGATAGGATCGATCGTGTCGCCGCAATAGATCCAGCTGATTTCCTGGTCCGCGGCCTGTGCGGCGATGCTGCCGAGAGCGGTCGATCCGAGCAGCGCAAGCGTGAAAAAGGTAGCTTTGCAAGCAATAGTCACTGATGAACTCCCCTGTTTTAATGGTTGCTTATTGTTTCACCGCGCCGGCGGTCAGGCCGCTGACGAGATAGCGTTGAAGGAAGAAAATCACGATCACGGCCGGAGCGATGCCGACGAAGCTCGCCGCCATGAGCTCATTCCAGACCACCTCCTGCCGGCCGAAATAGGCGAAAAGGCCCACGGGCAGCGGCATGTACTCGCTCTTTGAGTTGAAGGTCAGCGCGAAAATGAACTGCTGGGCATAGGAGCCGATGAAGGTCGTGATTGCCACAACGGTGATACCCGGCATGGCGATCGGCAGGATCACCCGGCGAAGCGTGTAGAAATGGCTCGCACCGTCGACGAAGGCTGCCTCGTCCAGCTCGCGCGGGATGCGCATCATGTAGGTGCGCAGAAGCCAGATAGCAGAGGGGATCAGGAAGGCAACACCCGGCACGATCATGGCAAAATAGGTATTCAGCACGCCGAAGCTGCGCATCAGCCGAAAGAGGGGGATGAGCAGCACGGCGCCCGAGAACATGTTGACCGCCAGGAAAGCGGCAAGCAGCGCCCCGCTGCCGCGGAACCTGAAGCGCGCAAAGGCATAGGCCGCCGGCACCACCAGCACCAGCACGACGGCTGTCACGATGATGGAAATGAAGAAGGAATTGAAGATATAGCGGGCGAAGCCCGGCACGCTCACCCACATGGTGCGATAGGCTTCGAAGGAGCCGTCCTCTGGCCAGAAGCGGTAGGGAGAGGAAAAAAGGCGGCTCAGCGGCTTCAGAGATACGAGGAAGCCTTCGACGAACGGCGCGAGGATGAAAGTGAGGAAGACGAAGATGCCCGCATAGATGCCGACGAGCTCGTACCAGCGATAGCGGTTGATCATTGCGGGCTGGCTCATCGGCTTTCTCCCGTGGCAAGGCGGTGCGTGACGCGGAAATAGGCGATGCAGAAGATCGACAGGAAGATGCAGATCAGCACGGCGCGCGCCGCGCCCTCCCGTACTTCTTCGAACCAATCGCGGTGCGGTAGGTGTCGATGATCATCGTGGTCGTGTCGCCGTTCGGCCCGCCCTGGGTCAGTATCCAGATGATGTCGAACGAGTTGAAGGTGGCGATCAGCGACAGCATCGACATGGTGATCATCGACGGCACGAGGAGCGGCAGGGTGATGCGGCGAAAGCGGTAGAAGCGCCCTGCTCCGTCGGTCCAGGCGGCCTCGTAGAGATCCTGCGGGATCGCCTGCATCGAGGCGAGCATATAGAGCGTTACCAGAGGCACGCCGATCCAGACGTCGGTGACGATGGTCGCCCAGAAGGCGGTGGAGCCATGCGCCAGGAAGGCGACCGGACCGTCCACCAGCCCCCAGTTCTGGAGCATACCGGAGATCATCCCGAACTGGCCGTTATACATCCAGCCCCACATGAAGATGCCGATCGCCATGGGCACGATCCATGGCGGCATGGTGAGCAGGCGAAAAAGCGCCCGCCCCGGCACTGCGGCGTTCAGCATCACGGCGCCGAATGTGCCGATGATCATCTTGATCGTCACCGAGAAGGCGGTCCAGACGAAGGTGCGGAGGATCACTTCCGCGAAGGTGGCGTTGAAGATCTTGTCGTAATTGGCTGTGCCGACCCAATTGGTCGTCTTCTTCAGCGAGGCATCGGTGAAGGACAGGATGAAGGTATCGACCAGCGGATAGGCGACGATAACCGTCACGTAGAAAACGGCCGGAAGAAGCAGGATCCAGGCGAAGATGATCGTGCTGCGCCGAACGCTCATCCCCTCCCCCTCTCAAGCCGCACGGGCATGCAGGGCTTCGTCGAAGCGGTCCCAGAGGGGCCGAAGATCGACGACCGTCCGTTTCATCCGCGCCTCGTCCATGGACAGCGCCAGTATGCCCGCTTCCAGCGCGTCGAGCGGTGAGACCGGCAGGGGACCGCCATCCCGCACATGCGCGATGATCTCGGCTGCCATCTGCTCGTCGGCGCCGTAGTGTTGCGAAAGCGCCGTCTCTTTGGCGTAGCGCTTCTCGACGACCTTCCTGCCCGACAGCACCTCGTGCACGTCCAGATAGCCGCGAATGAAGTCGCCTTCCGCCATGCCGCGCGAACCGACGACGCAAAAGCGGCGGAACTGATCCGGCACGTTGAGGTTGGTGTGGAAGTTCATCGCGACGCCGTTGGCATATTCGACGATGGCGACCTGATAGTCGATGATATCGCCGTCACTGTCGAAGACCTTGTCGGATCCGAGCCAGCCGCTCGGCTTTCGGTGGAAAAGCTGCAGGTCGTTGACGCCGTCGCGGCTGGGGTCATTGGCCGGAATGAAGCTCTTGCGGCCGCCGAAACTGGCGACGCGTTCCGGGCGCGCGCCGACCACGCCATTGTAGAGATCGAGATCGTGACAGCATTTCTCGAGCATGAAGCTTCCGGCATAACGTCCGTAGCGGCGCCAGTCGCGCATGAAGAATGCGCCGTGATAGGGCTCTATGTGCTCGGCGGCCTCGATCGAAACCACGTCGCCGAGCGTTCCCGCGGCTTGCGCAGCGCGCAGGTCACGATAGAGCGGCGCATAACGCAGCACGAGACCGACCATCAGCCGGTCGGGCCCGTGTTTCGAAAGCAGCGCCGCAAGTTCCAGGCTCTGCTCGATCGTGCTGACGATCGGCTTCTCGCAGAAGACCTTGATGCCGGCCTCGAGGCCGATGCGGATATGATCGAGATGCATGTGGTTCGGCGAGCCGATCATCAGGAGATCGAGCTCTTCGCCGGCGATCAGCTCTTCAGGCGTGGCGTAGGTCCTGCCGGCGGAAATGCCTTTTTCGGTAAGCGTGGCAAGGCCGGCTGGTTCGGGATCAACATATCCCGCGATCTCGAACGCTTCGTCGATCGCCTTGAAGACATAGCCCAGATACCCCAGACGGAATCCGAGTCCGATTATCCCGACTTTCATGCTCGCGCTGTTCCCTTGTCTCGGCGTAATTATTTTCGTAGACTGGGACAGAATTTTCACCTCGTCAATAAAAAATCGGAAATTGCGGCAGATTGTGAAATTCATTTTCATCGTCGGGCGTCAAGCTTAGCGCAGCGGCCTGACGCATCCCGTCAATTCAACCGAACGCGAGGCGCTTCAGATGTGCGCTCGACCGGCGAATGCCCGTTCAAGCCCCTGGAGCGCATCGTGAATGAGGACGGCAAGCGCGCCGACGATCAAGCCGCCCTGGAGGACAAAGGCGAGGTTGTTGGACTGAAGCCCTGCGATGATGACCTCGCCAAGCGTCTTGGCCGCGACGGTCGAGCCGATCGTCGCCGTCGCGAGACTGATCACGACGGAAAGGCGGATGCCCGTCAGGATCACCGGCAGCGCCAGCGGAAGTTCGATCCTGAAGAGGCGTTGGCGCCCGGTCATTCCCGCGCCGCGTGCGGCCTCCATCACCGTCGGCGGCAGCGTCGTCAGACCTGTCAGGGCATTTTCGAAGATCGGCAGAAGGCCGTAGAGGAAAAGGGCGATCAGGGTCGGCTTCTCGCCGAAGCCGTAAATCGGGACCGCAAGCGCGAGGACCGCCACCGGCGGGAACGTCTGGCCGATGTTCACGAGACTGCGCGAGAGCGGCAGAAACTCGGCGCCGGCCTTCCGCGTAACGATGATGGCCAGTGATACAGCGACGAGGGTCGCGGCCACGGTCGCGACGAATACAGTCCGCAAGTGCAGGACCGTCAGCCAGAACAGGCTGCCCTGGTTGTAGACGGCCGGCGCGTTCTCCTGCACCAGAGGTTTAAGCAGCGGCTCGAACCAGGCGGGCTGCAGCAGGAAAGCCAGCAATACGGCGAGCACGGTCAGCCGAAACAGATTGGGCAGGGTGACCATCACTGCCGCCTCGCCGCACGCTTCACGATCGCTTCGAGCGTGATCTTGCCCAGGATCGCGCCGTCCGCCGCGGCGACCGGCAGTGCCGAACGGCCCGTCCACAGAAGCTCCGACAGCGCGTCACGCTGGCTGAGAACCTCCGGGACCGGCCGACCCTCGGCCGAGCCGGGCTCGACCGCCTCGCCGACTGTCTCGATGCCCAGCAGCCGGAATGGACGCTCGCTGGCGCCGACCAGCGTCTCGACGAAAGGTGTGGCGGGCCTGACGAGCATTTCGGCGGGCGTGGCATATTGCACCACCTCGCCCTTGTCCATCACCGCGATCCTGTCGGCAAGATGGAAGGCCTCTTCCATGTCGTGCGTGACGAGGATGATCGTGGTGCCGAAATGTTTCTGGATGGCGGCGAGGTCGTCCTGCGCCTTGGCGCGGATGATCGGATCGAGCGCGCCGAAGGGCTCGTCCATCAGGAGCACGTTGGGCTCCGCCGCCAGTGCCCTTGCAACGCCCACCCGCTGCTGCTGCCCGCCGGAAAGCTCGTGGGGGTAGCGCGGTCCGAATTCCGCGGGATCGAGCTGGAACAGCTTCAGCAGCTCCTCGACCTTGGCATCGATGCGGGCTTTTTCCCAGCCGAGCAGCGTCGGCACTGTCGCGATGTTCTGCGCGACCGTCCTGTGCGGGAAGAGGCCATGGCCCTGAATGGCGTAGCCGATGCGCCGGCGCAGCTCGAAACCGGGAATCGACCGATTGTCCTCCCCGTCTATCCTGATCGTCCCGGCCGTCGGCTCGACGAGGCGATTGATCATTCTGAGGAGCGTCGTCTTGCCGGAGCCGGAGGTTCCGACGACGACGGTGACCGTATGCGGCGCGACCGTCAGCGACACGTCGCTCACGACTGCCGTATCGGCATAGCGCTTGGTTATTCCCTCGATTTCGATCATGCGGCGTTGCCTCGGCTGCGGTTCGGCATGGTCATCTCGATCAGGGCGTCGAGCACGATTGCGGCGGTAAAGGCCAGTACGACGGTAGGAATGGCACCGAGCAGCACAAGGTCCATCGCCGTCTGACCCACCCCTGGAAGACGAAAACCCCGAAACCCCCGCCGCCGATAAGGGCGGCGATCGTCGCAAGCCCGATGTTCTGCACCAGCACGATGCGGATGCCGGTCAGGATCACGGGAAAGGCCAGCGGAAACTCGATCGCGACCAGGCGCTGCCGATCCGTCATGCCGATGCCTCGCGCCGCGTCGGTGGCCGCGTGCGGCACGCCGGCAAGCCCGACGACCGTATTCGCGACGACAGGCAGCAGGGAGTAGAGGAAGAGCGCGACGAATGCAGGGGCGGCCCCGATGCCGCGAATGCCGATCGCCGCAGCGCCGGGAACATTCGCCGCGACCCAGCCGAGCGGCGCGATCAGAATGCCGAAAAGTGCAATGGAAGGGATCGTCTGGATGGCATTCAGGACATTGAGCACGCCGGCCCGCAACCGTTCGACGCGGTGACAGAGAATGCCGAGCGGCAATCCGACGACGGTCGCCGCGGCAAGCGAGCCGAGCGCCAGCGTCACGTGACGGCCCGCCTCGGTCCAGAACAGTTCGGCGCGGTTGGCATATTCCTTCATGATCGAAAGGTCGTCCCAGCGGCCGGTGACGAGCATTCCTCCAGCGAGGACGAGGACGCCCGCGAAAACGAAAAGTCGCAGACCAGGCCCCGGGTTGAGGCGGGTCAAGGCGTCCGCGAGCAACAATGAGAAGGCAAAGACCAGGACCCAGAAGCCGGAAGCCGGAGACACGCGTGCAAAGCTGTTGTCGGGCGGCGTCAGGTGATCGGCTGCCACCCCGATCAGAAGGGCGAGAGCTGCCAGCGCAGCCAGTGCCACGCCCATCCGCAAGAGGCGCGGCGTCCTCATAAACGCGACGGCGGCGCCGGCGACCACGAGGGCGAGGAGCCCGTAGCCGAGCGGCGGCGGAAGTGCCTCCAGGATGGCCCGCGCTTCGCCCTGAATGATCCGGTTTGCACGAAACGTCGCGAAAGGCGCAACGAAAGCGCCATAGAGAACGAGGATCGCGATGATCAGGCCGAGCTTGTCGAAACGGAAGGCCAAGCGTTCCTTTTTCTGGATGATGCCAATCGCCATTCAGCCGTCCGTTCGACGCAGGATGAGGGAGAGCGCGGTCGAAGGCTTATCGGACCAGCGCCCTTCCCCGGCGTCAAGCTATTTCAGAAAGCCGTTCGCCTTCAGGAAGTCCTCGGCAACGGCCTTGGCCGACTCGCCACCGACCTGCACGCGGCCGTTGAGCTCCTGCAGGGTGGTGAGGTCGAGCTTTTCGAAGACGGGCTTCAGGATCTCTTCGATCGCCGGATTTTCCTTGAGAACCGCCTCGCGGATGATCGGCGCCGGCTGATAGACCGGCTGGACGGCCTTGTCATCCTCGAGAACCACGAGCCCGGAGGGCGCGATCCCTCCATCGGTGCCGTAGACCATTGCCGCGTTGGCGCCGTTCGTCTGATTTGCCGCAGCCGCGATCGTCGCGGCGGTATCCCCACCGGAGAGCGTGATGAGCTGTTCCGGTTTCAGCTTGAAGGAATAGGTCGTCTGGAACGCAGGCAAGGCGGCGGCGGAATTGACGAATTCGGACGAAGCCGCGAGCACGACCTCGCCGCCGTCAGAAACGAATTTGCCGAAATCCGAGAGGGTCTTGAGGTTGTTCTTCTCGGCAACGTCCTTGCGCAGCGCGATTGCCCAGGTGTTGTTGGCCGGCGACGGCGTCAGCCAGACGATCTTGTTGGCGTCATAGTCGAGCTTCTTCGCCTCTTCATAGGCTTTCGCCGCATCCTTCCAGGCCGGGTCGTCGGCCTTCTCGAAGAAGAAGGCGGCGTTGCCGGTATATTCGGGATAGATGTCGATTTCGCCGGCGATGATCGCCTTGCGCACGACAGGAGTGGCGCCGAGTTGCACGCGATTCGTCGTCTTGATGTCGTTGGCGTTCAGGACCGAGAGGATGATGTTGCCGAGAACGCCGCCCTCCGTGTCGATCTTCGAGGAAACGACGACGTCGGCTTCGGCAGCCGCGGTGGTGAGTGCAAGCGCAATGGCGGCACCGATCAGTGTCCTGGTGAAGTTCAGTCGCATGATTGTCTCCCTCGGTTTTGACCTCGAATTTTGATCACGCTTTCCGCGCTGCGTCCGGCCAAGACGTTCCATATATGTCAGCTTTCCGGAAAAAATCGAGCTTAAGCTGTCTGCACTTGATATCCGTTCCATGGCGCCCTCCGGATCGGGCGGCGCGCGTCGCCGTCGATGCGCATTGCAATCGGACGTAATGTGGACCACTCTTCCGCCCGGCGCCAGCATCTCCTCGGGGGTTGTCATGAACAAGCATTTCGATGCGATCATCATCGGTGCCGGCCAGGCGGGACCTTCACTCGCCGGACGGCTGTCCGATACGGGCAAGACCGTCGCGCTCATCGAGCGCAAGCTCTTCGGCGGCACCTGCGTCAACACCGGCTGCATGCCGACCAAGGCGATGGTCGCGAGCGCCTATGCGATCCACACGGCCCGACGCGGAGCCGAATACGGCATGACGACAGGACCCGTCTCGGTCGACTTCGGTCGCGTCATGGCGCGAAAGGAAAAAGTCCGGCTCGATGCCCGCTCAGGCGTCGAGAAGTGGCTCAAGGGTATGAAGAACTGCACCGTCTTCGAGGGCCACGCCCGTTTCGAAGGTCCGCGTGACGTCCGCATCGGCGACGAACTGATTTCGGGGGAGCGGATCTTCGTCAATGTTGGCGGCCGCGCCGCGGTTGCCGATCTGCCCGGCGTGAACGAGATTCCTTATCTCACCAACAGTTCGATCATGGACCTTGACGAGCTGCCTGAACATCTCGTCGTGGTGGGCGGCAGCTATATCGGGCTCGAATTCGCCCAGATGTTCCGCCGCTTCGGCTCCGACGTCACCGTCATCGAAAAGGGCCCGCGGCTGATCGGGCGGGAGGATCCGGAGGTCTCCGACGCAATCCGTGAGATCCTCGAGAACGAGGGCATTCGAATACGCGCGAATGCGGAATGCATCCGCTTCTCGAACCATGCGGACGGCATCGTCGTGGGCGTTGATTGCACGTCGGGCGAGCCCGAGGTGACCGGCTCGCATGTGCTGCTTGCAACCGGCCGCCACCCTAATACGGATGATCTCGGCCTGGACAAGGCGGGCGTGAAAACCGACGAACGGGGCTATATCGAGGTCGACGACAGCCTGCGCACCAATGTTCCCCATATTTTCGCAATGGGCGACTGCAACGGCCGCGGCGCCTTCACGCACACGTCCTATAACGACTTCGAGATCGTTGCCGCCAATCTCATCGACGACGATCCGCGCCGGGTGAGCGATCGCATCCAGACCTACGCCCTCTATATCGACCCGCCGCTCGGCCGCGCTGGCATGACCGAAACCGAGGCCCGCAAGAAAGGTCACAAGCTCCTGATCGGGACGCGCCCCATGACACGGGTCGGCCGCGCAGTCGAAAAGGGCGAGACGCAGGGCTTCATGAAAGTCATCGTCGATGCGGAAACCAAGGACATCCTCGGCGCATCGATTCTCGGAACGGGCGGCGACGAGGCGATCCAGAGCATTCTTGACGTGATGTATGCGAAGAAGCCCTACACGACGATCGCCCGCGCGGTGCATATCCACCCGACCGTATCGGAACTCATCCCCACGGTGTTCGGAGATCTGTCGCCGGCGTAGCGTCGGGGGATTGCCCCTCATCCGCCTGCCGGCACCTTCTCCCCGCAAGCGGGGGCGAAGGGACCCTTGGGTCCCTTCTCATGCTTCAACTCCGCTGGAAAACTGTGGCCGCGCCGCTTGTCCCTTCTCCCCGTTTCGGACGGGGAGAAGGTCGCGGCAGCGGGATGAGGGGCAGCATCCGGCCTATCGATCTTATGTGGAACGCGGTCCTCGCCGGCTCCCGTCAAGCCTTTTCGCTGAACCACCTCAGCGACATGCAGGAAAGCCCCGCGTCGATCTTACCTATTTCCGTGGTCTTCAGCGGCACGACCCTGTAGCCCGCCTTGTCGAGCATCTCGATCGTCCTGGGAAAATCGGAGCCGACCAAGACCACGTCGTTGACGCGCAGCGCGTTGGCCGCCGGCTCTTCGCCCTCCGGAATGATCATCTGCCGGAACTTCCCGAAGACGCCGGATCGTACAAGACGATCGGTGGAGAGGATCGTCTCGTCGTCGAGGAGCGAGCAGTCGGTCTTGAAATGCAGGACGCCCTCCGGGGTCGCGACGACCTCGCTCTTGCGCCCGAGCTTCTCGAGGCAGGCCTGCAGCGCCGCCGCGCCCGCCTTGTCGGTTCTCGCCGACAGGCCGATCATCACGCTTTCCCGCGTCGTCAGCACGTCGCCGCCGTCCGCATAGCCTTGCGGCAGCTCGAGCACCGTCTCGAACATGTCACGCAGCGTCGGCGCGATTTCCTCGACTTCCTTGACGCGCGTGGCCGCTCCCGGCCGAAGCAGGACCGCCCCCTCTGTGAAGACCAGAGCGGGGTCCTCCACGAAAATCGAGTCCGGAAAGGTCTCGAGCGCCGGCAGGACCGTGACCTTCACGCCGGCATCGCGCATCGCCTCGACATAGGCGTCGTGCTCGGCCTTCACTCCCTCATAGGTGGGGCTGCCGCGATCCTCCGCGCGCAAGCCGTTGACGACCGATCGTGACGGCGAACGCACGATGATGGAATTGAATCGATAGGCCGGACGCGTCATTGCGGACTCTTCTCCCTCAGTTTGACTTTTATTTAAGCCGACACAGTGCTTACGAAATCCGGACTGCCGCGCAACGTGTTGCTGACTGTGCAGATCTCCTCCTCCGCCGCCTCCATGATGGCGTGGCGTACGGTGTCGTCGAATTCGCCCGTGATAACGAAGGCGATGTGGAACCGTGCGACCCGCGACGGTTCGTCATGGGCCTTCTCACCGGTCACCTTGACCGAAACTTCCGCGAGCCGGTCGAGCACGCCGAAACGGCTCGCGGCGATGCGGGCGCTGAGCACCAGACAGCTCGCGAGCGATGCATAGAGAAGGTCGAGCGGCCCGAATCCCGGCTGCGAAGGACTGGTGACGATATCGAGTTCGCCGCCGGTCAGCGATCTCACATGCGGAAAGCCGGTGCGGCCGACGACGGCGGTCGCGCCAGTTTCCCGCGTCCTTACCTTGAGCTCGGCCATGGGCGTAACCTCGCGCGGCTCAGACGTTTTCCGGCGGAACGACGCCCTTGGTGAAAAGAAAGCAGCCGTAGAAGCGGGTCTCGCCGGTGGTGATGACGCAATAGGCCTTCTTTGCTTCCTCGTAGAAGGCAAAGCGCTCGATGCCGTACATCGGAGCGGGCTTCCCTTCGGCGCGGTCAATCTCGGCCTGCACCTCCCGCTGCACTGCCGGGACCTCGTCCGGCGCCCCCATGACTTCCATGCGCCCGGCCGAAGGCTGAAGCGGCGTGTCGAGGGGTAGGACTGAAAGGATCGCCCTTGCCGCGCGCGCCGCCGAAACATTATCGATGTGCAGCAGTTTGCCGAGCGTGGTCTGCCGCGCGATGGAATCCGATGGGAAATTGGTATCGGAAATCACCAGCGTGTCGCCATGGCCCATCGATCGCAGCGCGTGCAGCACATCGGCATTGAGAGCCGGGTCGATATTCTTGAGCATTCCTGTCCTCCTCCACTGCAAAGCGCGGTCGCATCAGGCCGTTTCTGGCGCGCGCCGTCAACAGCCTGTTGCTCTTTCTCCACGCTTCGATGGGACGACCACCCGCTCATCCAAGAGCGGGATGCTATTCGCCGTAGGGAATCCAGATATTCTTGACGTCGACCGCTCGCCGCAGGAACGCCTGCCCTTCGGCGGCCGAGCGATTCGTCCAGTCGATCGCCCTGCCGTAATCGACGAAGGTACGCTTGAGATTGCCGACGGACAGCTTCTCGACCAGTGTCGAAAGCTCCGGCGAGCCGAACGCCCATAGCGCGTCCACGTCGTTGTGCGCTGCGAGTGCCTTGGCGAGTTCGATCGCAGATCCGGTGACGATATTGATGACGCCCGGCGGCACGTCCGAGGTCTCGAGGACCGAGTAGAAGTCGGTCGCAGCCAGAGGATGCGCTTCGCTCGGCACGGCGACCACCCGGTTTCCGACCGCAATCAGCGGTGCAACGAGACTGACAAGTCCGAGCAGCGGTGCTTCCGGGGGGCAGATGACGCCGACGACGCCCTGCGGTTCCGGCATGGCCAGCGCGACGCCGCGCAAGGGCGGCTGGTGCACGGTGCCTTCGTATTTGTCCGCCCAGGCTCCGTAGCTGAAGAGCCGCGCGATCGAAGCTTCGACCTCCGCTCGGGCATTGGCTGCCGAAGCCCCGGTCATGGCGGCGATGCGGTCGGCGAATTCCGCCCCGCGGCTGCTCAGGTTCTCGGCGATGTAATAGAGGATCTGGGCGCGGTTATGCGCAGTTGCCGAAGACCAGCCCGTGGCGCCCCGCGCCGCAACGACGGCATTGCGGATATCCTTGCGGTTGCCCTCGCCGACTTCGCCGATCACCTTGCCTTTCGGGGAAAGCACAGGCCGCGAATAGTTCCCGTCCGGCCGAGCCTGCTTGCCGCCGACGAAGAGCTTGGCAGTGCGGTCGAGCGCCGGAACGGCGAAATCACCGGCGGCCTGCTTCGGGGCGGCAAGCCGTACTCGGCGCGCAGCTTGCGCCCCATCCAGGCCTTCGGCTTCAGATATTCGTAGCAGCCTTCGCGCCCGCCCTCGCGGCCGAAGCCGGACTCGCGTTTTCCGCCGAAGCCGCTCGATGCATCGAAGAGGTTGGTCGCATTGACCCAGACGACGCCGGCCGCAAGCTTGGCGGCAACATGCAGGGCAAGACCGATCGTTTCGCTCCAGACGCTGGCGGCAAGGCCGTAGCGGCTATGATTTGCAAGCTGGATGGCCTCCTCCGGCGTGCGGAAGGTCATCGACACGGCCACCGGCCCGAAGATTTCCTCGGTCGCGACGACGGAAGTCGGCTGGACCCCGGTCAGCAGCGTCGGCCGAAAGAAGCTGCCGCCCTTCGGCAGTTCGATCGTCGGCTGATGCATCGAAGCGCCTTCGGCGACACCCTTCGCCACCAGCTCTTCGATGCGCTGGAGCTGCACCGGCGCGACGATCGCCGCCATATCGATCGCCTTGTCGAGCGGATGACCGACGCGGAGCGTCTCCATGCGCCGCTTCAGGCGATCATGAAAGACCGGCGCCACGCCCTCCTGCACCAGAAGGCGTGAACCGGCGCAGCAGACCTGGCCCTGGTTGAACCAGATCGCATCCACGACGCCCTCGACCGCCGCGTCGATATCGGCATCGTCGAAGACGATGAAGGGCGACTTGCCGCCGAGTTCCAGCGTCAGCGATTTGCCGCTCCCCGCCGTCTTCTCGCGGATGAGGCGTCCGACTTCGGTCGAGCCGGTAAAGGCGATCTTGTCGATATCCTCGTGTTCGACGATCAGCGCCCCCGTCTCGCCCTCGCCCGTCACCACGTTCAGCACGCCTGCGGGGAGACCCGCTGCAGCGGCAAACTCCGCGAAGAGCAACGCCGTCAAGGGCGTAAACTCCGCAGGCTTCAGGATGACGGAATTGCCGAGCGCCAGTGCCGGGGCAACCTTCCAGGCGAGCATCAGGAAGGGGAAGTTCCAGGGGATGACCTGTCCGACGACGCCCACGGGCACCTGGTCGGCGAATTCCGTCTCCTGCAGCTGTGCCCAGCCGGCATGATGATAGAAGTGGCGAGCGGCAAGCGGAATGTCGATGTCACGCGTTTCCCGGATCGGCTTGCCGTTGTCGAGCGCTTCGACGACCGCGATCAGGCGCGCATGGCGCTGGATCATTCGCGCGAGCGCATAAAGGTGTCGGGCGCGCGCATGTCCGGAGAGCTTGGCCCACGGGCCTTGCGCCTTGCGCGCCGCCTCCACCGCCGCGTTCACGTCGTCGCGCCCGCCATGTGCGATTTTCGCGAGCAGTTTGCCCGTCGCCGGCTCGAACGTGTCGAACGTCTTGCCGGAAACCGATCCGACAGAGGCGCCGTTGATGAAATGGCCGAACTTGCCTTCATGCCGAGCGAGCCAGGCGCGCGCCTCGGTGTCGGCTTCGGGGGCCGGGCCATAGGACATATCGTCGAAGAAAGTGGCAACGCTCATCTGATTATCCGATCGGGTGTCTGTTGAGGGCCGAATACGCGCCGCTGACATGATGTTCGAGCTGTCGCTCGATATCGGCGAGCAGGCTCGATGCACCGACGCGGAAAAGGTCGGGCTCGAGCCATTCCCGCCCAAGCTCTTCCTTCATGAGGAACTGATAGTTCAGCACGTCCTTCGCGACGGAGATGCCGCCGGCCGGCTTGTAGCCGACCTTGATTCCGGTTCGCTCCTCATAGGCCCGGATCATCCTGAGCATGGCGAGCGTGACGAGCAGGGTCGCGTTCACCCCTTCTTTTCCGGTCGACGTCTTGATGAAGTCGGCGCCCGCCATCATGCAGACGAGCGAAGCCCGCGCGACGTTGCGAAGCGTCTTGAGATCGCCGGTCGCGAGGATGGCCTTGACATGCGCATCGCCACAGGCCGCACGGAAATCGCGCATTTCGTCGTAGAGCGCCTGCCAATTGCCGGTCAGTACGTGCTCGCGGGTAATGACGATGTCGATTTCCCGAGCACCATCGGCAACCGAGGCCTTGATCTCCCTGAGCTTGACGTCATGGGGAACGAGACCTGCCGGAAACCCCGTGGACACTGCCGCCACCGGAATTCCGGAGCCCTCCAGGGCCTCCACCGCGGTCGAAACGAAGCGATGATAGACACAGATTGCGCCGGTCGTGATACCTCGATCGCCCATGCCGAGCGCTTCGAGAATGTCCTGACGCACCGGCTGGCGCGCCTTTGCGCAGAGGCGTTTTACGCGCTCGGTCGTATCGTCGCCGTTGAGCGTCGTGAGATCGATGCAGGTGACGGCTTTCAAGAGCCAGGCGGCTTGCGCATCCTTCTTGACGGTGCGCCGGCCAGGCAGCGTCTGAACGCGGCGCTCTGCCGCAGAGAGATTGACGCGCTGATCGAGCACCCAGGACAGGTCGAGCTCGACACCGTCATTGCGCGGCCAGTTGTGGCCCGCGCCGGCGGGGTGCACCGCCGCGCTTCTCAGAGCAAGGTCTTCCAACCGATTTCTCCCCTCTACCCGGACCACCGGCGGCGCGCTTCAAGAGCGAACACCAGAATGTTATTTTTCTAACACGATATTTGTTAAACTTTCATCATTTCCGCCGCCTGTCAAGGCTGGTTGCGCGCGCTCATACTTTTCCAGGCACAGGCGTCAGCGCGGTTTCGCCGTCTTCCGTGATAAGCGACCGGAAAGCACCGGGTGGAGCAAAGAAAGCCGCCTTCAGCTTGCCGAGCTTGCTGCTGTCGGCGACGAGGTAATTCTCGCGCGCCAGCGAAATCACCTTCTGCTTGACGGGCACCTCGTGGAAATGAACGCAGGTCGCTCCCCTCGCCGGGTCTATCCCGGCCGCCGAAAGAAAGGCGACATTGATGCCGAGCTGGTCGAGCGTCTCGATGCCGGGCGCACCGGAAAACGAAGCCGACGACGGGTGATAGACGCCGCCCAGCATTACCATGCGGAGATTTTTCTTCCGCGTCAGCCTGTCGGCCGTGTTCAGGGAATAACAGATCGCCGTAACTGCGTAATCGTCCGGTATCAGCTCGACCAGATATTCCAGCGTCGTACCACAATCGATGAAAATCGTCTCATCCGGGCGAATGTGCCGGGCGGCATGAATGCAGGCCTGCCGCTTGGCGGCGGCGTGACTGTCGGCCGCGCGGGCAAGTTCGTAGGGCGCATCGCTCTCGATCTCGGCGGCCGGGACGATATGGCCGCCCAGATATCCGAACAGCCCAGGATGGTCGGCGACATCACGCCGGACGGTCATTTCCGATACGCCGAGCAGCGCCGCCGCCTCTTTCAGATGCACGACGCGCCGCGCCGAAAGCGCGTCGGACAAGGTGGCGATGCGTGTTTCCCTGCGGCTGGCCATGGCTCTTCCAATTTATAAAGAAAGCATTTTGCGCAATGTTAATCTGTGAGAAATATCACAGGACTGCCTCGGCCCGCAAGCGATCCGCCGGGGCGAAGCTGGACGGACGAGCTGGCCTATGGGCTCGTGCTTCAAGGCACACCGGGCGCCGCACAGCCATAGGGTGTCCCCTGAACTCGCCGTTTCCTCGATTGACAACGCCCGGCGAAGGTTGAAAGAGTGATGTACAATCGAAGCGGCCAGCGTCGGGGGGACTTTTGTCTATGCGCGCGTTTCTCGGTCTTTCCACTCTTCTCTTCACACTCGTTTCCCTGGGGATGCCGATCGCAGCGGCCGAGCCGGAACGCCGGATCGAGATTACCAATGATGCCGACTATTTCGGCTTCGATCTGCGCACCGAGCAGAACGTATCGCTCGACCAATGCCAGAGTGCCTGCATCGCCGACCGCTCCTGCAGGGCCTTCACCTACAATCCAAAGGTGAAGTGGTGCTTCCTCAAGTCCGACTTCAACCAGTTGAACACGTTCCCGGGGGCCCTCGCCGGCAAGGTCGTCGAAACCGCCGCGGGCGAAGCCGACATCGGGGCACCGCCGCGCCTTGACTTCGTCTCGGACGACCTCCTTCAGCAGGCGCGCGATGTAAAGGCGAATCTCGTTCTGGCCGACGAGCAGCAGGGTTTCGGGGTCAACGGCCTCATCGAGGCGGCGCGCAGCGAGTTGACGGCCGGCAACTTCGTCGCCTCCCTCCAGGCCTTCCGCGGTGCGCTTGCGGTAACGCCGGATGACAGCGCGTTGTGGCTGGAGGCGGCTGAGGCCGCCAACCGGTATACGGGCGGCACGGACCTGGCGAGCGAAGCCGCCCTTGCCGCGCTTAACGGCTATCAACTGACGCGGACCGCGCAAAGTCGCGCGCATGCGCTGGCTATTCTCGCCCAGGCGCTCGACAAGCTGCAGAACTATCGTGCCGCGCTCCGGGCCTACAAAGCGAGCCTCGAACTCGTGCAGGCAAAGTCGGTCGAGACGGCTTATCTCGATCTCAAGGCACGGCAGGGCTTTCGGGTCACCGGCCACACGGTCGATGCAGACAGCGCCAGCCCCCGCGCCTGCGTGCAATTCTCCGAGCCGCTACTGAAGAACGGTCCCGATTATTCCTCCTTCGTAACCCTCGATGGCGCCGCGCCGAAGGCGGTGGAAGCCAAGGGCAGCGAAATCTGCGTCGAAGGCCTGGCGCATGGCAAACGTTACAAACTCGTGCTGAGGCAGGGCCTGCCCTCCTCCGTCGAGGAAGTCATCGAGATCCCCATCAGCCTCGACGTGTACGTGAAGGACCGCCGGCCGATGGTCCGCTTCACCGGCGACAGCTTCGTTCTGCCTTCGACTGCGCGGCGCGGCATTCCGATCGTCTCGGTCAATACGGAAAGCGCCAAGCTCAAGCTCTACCGTATCGGCGACCGCAACATCTCTTCGCTGCTCACGAGCTCCCAGTTCCTGACCCAACTCGACGGCTACAGCGAGGAGCGCATCAAGGACGAGAGCGGCGAGCTGGTCTGGCAGGGCAGCATCGACATCGCCACCGAGCTTAACAAAGAAGTGGTGACGAGCTTTCCGGTCGACGAGGCTCTGCCGCAGCGCAAGCCCGGCGTCTACGTGCTGACGGCGAGCTCCGGAACCGGGCTTACACAGGATTGGGACGCCCGCGCCACGCAATGGTTCGTCGTGTCCGACATCGGCATATCGACCTTTGCAGGCACGGATGGGCTTACCGTCTTCGCGCGTTCGCTTGCGAGCGCCAAGCCTCTTGCAGAGGTCGAATTGCAGCTGGTCGCCAAGAACAATGAGGTGCTCGGGACGGCGACGACCGATGCGGAAGGGCGCGCAACCTTTTCCGCCGGACTGATCCGCGGCACGGCCAGCATGACGCCGGCGGCGATCACCGCCCGAAAGGGTAGCGACGACTACGTGTTCCTGGACATGACGCGCGCCGGCTTCGACCTTTCCGACCGAGGCGTCACCGGACGCGCCGCACCGGGTGCGATCGACGTCTTCGCCTGGACGGAACGCGGCATTTATCGCGCGGGCGAAACCGTTCATGCCGCAGCGCTCACCCGCGACGTCAACGGTGCCGCGATCGAGAAGCTGCCGCTGACCTTCGTTTTCCTGCGCCCGGACGGCGTCGAGGACCGCCGCCTCGTCAGCGACGGCGGCAAGCTCGGCGGGCACACGCTCGATCTGCCGGTCCCAGAAAATGCGATGCGCGGCACCTGGACGATGCAGATATTCACCGATCCGAAGGGATCTGCGATCGCCGAGAAGCAGTTCCTCGTCGACGATTTCGTGCCGGACCGCACCGAGTTCGACCTGACGAGCGAAGCAAAGGCGATCGAGGTCGGCACCCCGGTCGAAGTCGCCGTCGACGGACGCTACCTCTACGGCGCGCCCGCCGCGGGCCTGACGCTGGAAGGCGAAATTGCCGTCAGGCCGACGCGCCGGAGCGAAGCGTTCAACGGCTATTTCTTCGGCCTCGCCGACGAAGAGGCAAGCGAGGACACGCGCCTGCCGCTGGAAGGTCTGGAGCCGCTCGATGAAAACGGCAAGGCGGTTTTCGACGTCGATCTGACCGAGGTCCCCGGAACGACGCAGCTGCTCAACGCCAGTGTGACGGTTCGCATGCGCGAGGCCGGCGGCCGCGCGGTCGAGCGCACATTGACCCTGCCGGTGAAACCCGAGGGACCGATGATCGGCATCAAGCCGGAGTTCTCCGGAGACCTCGCCGAAAATTCTGTCGGGAAATTCCACGTCATCGCCGTCGGCGCGGACGGCACCAGGACCGCGATGCCGGGTCTCCCCTGGAAGCTGATCAGCGTCGAACGAAACTACCAGTGGTATCGCGACGGCACCGCCTGGAAATACGAGCCGGTCGTCTCCACGAAACAGGTGGCGAGCGGCTCGGCCGACGTGACGGAGGACGGGGCTGAAATTTCCGTCCCGGTCGGCTGGGGCCGTTATCGGCTGGAGATCGAGGCGGCGGCCCTCGACGGGCCGGCTTCGAGCGTTGAGTTCGATGCGGGCTGGTATGTCGAGGCCACCTCGACGGAGACCCCGGACGGGCTGGAGATCGCACTCGACAAGGAAAACTATGCGGTCGGCGAGACGGCGAAGCTCAAGGTCTCGCCGCGCTTTGCCGGCGAACTGCTGGTGACTGTCGGCACGGAAACCCTGGTGACGACGAAGACCGCGGCCATTGCCGAAACCGGCGGCGAGGTGGAACTGCCGGTGACGGCCGACTGGGGTGCGGGCACCTATGTCACCGCGACGCTTTACCGCCCGGGCGAAGCGCAGGAGAGCCGCATGCCCATGCGGGCGATCGGCATCAAGTGGCTGGCCGTCGATTCCGCGGAGCGAAAGCTCGCCGTGAGCCTGGACGCGCCCGAGAAGACCGAGCCGCGCCGGCCGCTCGATATCGGCCTTCAGGTACGGGGCGCCGGCGCCAACGATGACGCCTATGTCACGGTTGCCGCAGTCGATGTCGGCATCCTGAACCTGACGCGCTACGAGGCTCCGGACCCGGACGGATGGTATTTCGGCCAGAGGCGGCTCGGGCTCGAGATGCGCGATCTCTACGGACGATTGATCGACGGCTCGCTCGGCGCGACCGGCCGGCTGCGCACGGGCGGCGACGGCGGACAAATGCCGCTCCAGGGCAGCCCCCCGACCGAAAAGCTCGTCGCCTTCTTCTCGGGCGCCATCAAGCTCGACGCCGAAGGCATGGCGAATGTCCGATTCGACATTCCGCAATTCAACGGAACGGCGCGGATCATGGCGGTCGCCTGGACGAAGTCCGGCGTCGGCCATGCCGTGAAGGACGTGGTCATCCGCGATCCGGTCGTCGTGACCGCAAGCGTGCCGAAGTTCTTGGCGCCGGGAGACCGGGCCGACTTGCGGCTCGATATCGCCAACACCGACGGGCCGGCGGGCGATTATCAACTGCAGGTCACGACCAACGGCCCGGTCACCGTCGAACAGACAGCGGCCGAAATGGTGAACCTCGGCGCCGGCGGCAAATCCGCTCTTACCCTGCCGCTCGCCGGGCAGTATCCGGGAGAGGGTCTCGTCACCGTCAGGCTCTCAAACGCCTCGGGCCTGTCGCTGGAGCAGACGCTGAACATTCCTGTCCGCCCGGCAGCCCTGCCGGTCACTCAGCGTCATGTCGTCAATGTCGCCGCCGGCAGCAGCCTCACGGTGGACGAGCAATTGCTCGCCGACAGCCTGCTGCAGGGCGCTTCGGTCAGCCTCAACGTGACGCGTTCGGCCGCCTTCGACGTCCCGGCGCTTCTGATGACGCTCGACCGCTATCCCTATGGCTGCGCCGAGCAGACGACGAGCCGCGCCTTGCCGTTGCTCTATCTCAGCGATCTTGCCAAGCAAGCCGGGCTTGCCGACGACGAGGGCGTCAAGAAGCGCGTGCAGGAGGCGATCTATCGGGTCCTTGCCTATCAATCCTCCACCGGCAGTTTCGGCCTTTGGAGCCCCGGCTCCGGCGATCTCTGGCTCGATGCGTACGTCACCGATTTCCTTACCCGCGCGCGGGAGCAGAAGTTCGACGTGCCGGAACAATCGATGGTGCAGGCGCTCGAAAACCTGCAGAACGCGCTGAGCTACGAGACCAACGTCAAGGACCGCGGCAACGAGATCGCCTATGCGCTCTATGTCCTGGCGCGCAACCGCAAGGCCGCGATCAGCGATCTGCGTTATTATGCGGACACGATGCTCGGCGATTTCCCGACCCCGCTCGCCAAGGCCCATATCGCCGCGGCGCTCGCGCTCTATGGCGACGCCCGGCGCTCGCAGGATATCTTCGCGGCCGCGGCCAACATGTCGACTGGGCTCGTCAATGTCAGCCTCGCCCGCTCCGACTACGGCTCTTCGCTTCGCGACGGCGCGGCCGTGCTTGCGCTGGCAGCCGAGAGCCGGCCCGTGCCGCCGATCATTCCCGAGCTTTCCAGGGTCGTCGCCCGCGAATGGCAGCAGGCGAGATACACGAGCACTCAGGAACAGACCTGGATGCTCCTGGCCGCACGCGCAATCCAGGGAGGCGACGAAGACATGAGGATCGAGGTCAACGGCGCAGCGCGCACGGGCAGTTACGCCGCCCGCATGACCGGCGATGCGCTGATCGAGCACCCGGTCGTTATCCGCAACGATGGCACCGACATGGTCTCCGCCGTTGTGACGACGGTGGCGGCGCCAGCCCAGCCGCTCTCGGCCGGCGGCGAAGGCTTTTCCATCGAGCGGAGCTATTACACGCTCGACGGAACGGCGGCTAATGTCAGCGAGGCCCGGCAGAACGAGCGCTATGTCGCGGTGCTGAAGGTGACCGAGAGCAACGACTGGCCGTCCCGGGTGCTTATCACCGACCTCCTGCCCGCCGGATTCGAGATCGACAACCCAAGCCTCGTCGACAGTGCCCAGCTTTCGAATTTCGAATGGATCGGCCAGGTCGAGGCTGCCCATACCGAATTCCGCAGCGACCGCTTCGTGGCCGCCTTCGACCGTTCGGCTGGCGACAACCGCGAAATCACCCTCGCCTATGTCGTACGCGCGGTGACGCCCGGCACATACGACCATCCGGCCGCGAGCGTCGAGGACATGTACCGGCCGCAATTTTCGGCGCGCACGGCGACGGGCCGCATGGAGGTGCAGGCAGCCCAGTAGGACGCAGGATGATGTTCTCTCGGCGAAAGTCGAACCGCAAAGGCATTGTGGCAGCAGCCCCACGCGACCCATCCAGACGCGGCCGGGCGATCGTCGCCATATCCCTTGTCGTGATCCTGTCCGCTCTCGCAGTCTTCACCCTCGAATGGGCCGACAGGGCCTTTCCGCCGCCGCTCTCCGAGGCCGAAACGGTCTCGGCCGAAGTTCTCGACAGAGACGGCCACCTCCTGCGCCCCTTCGCGACCAAGGATGGCCTCTGGCGGCTGAAGACGACCGCGCAGGACGTCGACCCGCGCTTCATCGCGATGCTGATCGCCTATGAGGACCAGCGCTTTCGCGAACATCACGGGGTCGATCCGTTGGCGCTCGCTCGTGCCGCGCTGCAGTTCATCACCAGCGGCCATGTCGTTTCCGGCGCTTCCACGCTCTCCATGCAGGTGGCGCGGCTTATCGAGCCGCGGGAGAGACGCACGCTGGCGGCGAAGCTTCGGCAGGTGGCGCGCGCCATCCAGATCGAACGGCGCCTCGGCAAGGACGAGATTCTCGATCTTTATCTGACCCATGCGCCCTATGGCGGCAATCTCGAGGGCGTGCGCGCGGCAAGCCTCGCCTGGTTCGGCAAGGAGCCGCGCCGCCTCTCGGCTGGAGAGGCAGCACTGCTCGTCGCGTTGCCGCAACTGCCGGAAAGGCGCCGGCCCGACCGCAATCTTGCCGCTGCCGAAGCAGCCCGCAAACGCGTGCTCGCCCGCGCCGCTGTCGCCAGGGTCATCGGCGAAGGCGAAGCGGAGCGGGCGGCGATGACCGCGATACCGACGCGCCGGCTGCAGCTTCCCGCCCATGCTGCCCATCTCGCCGAGGCGGCACGACGGAAGCATCCGGCGGGGCGCCGGCATCCGACAACGCTTAACCGCAATATCCAACGCGGCCTCGAAGGCGTCGCCCGCGAAGGTGCTGCAAGGCTCGGCCCCAAGGTGTCGGTCGCCATGGTCATGGCCGATAGCAGGACCGGCGAGATCGTCGGCGAGGTTGGCTCGGCCGACTATTTCGACGCAAGCCGCTCGGGCTGGATCGACATGACGCGGATCACCCGCTCCCCCGGATCGACGCTGAAACCCTTCATCTACGGTCTTGCCTTCGAGGAGGGTCTCGTCAGCCAGGAGACGATCATCGAAGACCGGCCGGCGGACTTCTTCGGCTACCGCCCGCGCAATTTCGACATGAGTTATCAGGGCGACGTCAGCGTGCGCGAGGCGCTGCAACTGTCCCTGAACGTGCCGGCGATCCGCCTGCTCGATGCCATCGGTCCGTCGCGCCTGATGGTGCGCTTCCGGCGCGCCGACGTCAGGCCGAAATTGCCGCCGCACGAGGCGCCGGGGCTTGCGATCGGCCTCGGCGGCGTCGGCATCACGCTTCGCGAGCTCGTGCAGCTCTATGCGGGCCTGGCGAACCAGGGCTGGCCGGTGCGCCTCGGCAACGGCATCGAAGGCGTCCCCGGTCCTATCGACGGCGAACCGCTCCTGTCGACGGTCGCCGCCTGGCATGTCGCCGACATACTCTCCGACGTGCTGCCACCGGCGGGAAGCCGCCGGCACGGCATCGCCTATAAGACCGGCACCAGCTACGGCTATCGCGATGCCTGGTCCGTAGGCTTCGACGGCCGCTATGTGCTCGGTGTCTGGGTCGGCAGGGCCGACAATGGCGCCGTGCCCGGCCTGACCGGTTATGGTGCGGCGGCGCCGATTCTGTTCGAAGGATTTGCCAAGGCGGGGATCGCGATAACACCCCTGCCCGGCCCGCCCGCGGGCGCCGTCCGGCTTGTCCAGGCCGATCTGCCGATCAGCCAGCGGCGCTTCTCGGTCACGGCGAACGGGCTGCTTTCGGCCTCGGCCCGTGAAGCGGCGCCGCGGATCGTGTTCCCGCCGGAAGGCGCCCGCGTGGAGCTTGGCGCGCATGGGGACGGCGAGATCACGCCCTTGACGCTGAAGCTCCAGGGCGGCCGGGCGCCCTTCCGCTGGCTTGCCAATGGCCGCCCGCTACCCGACGTGACCCGACGGCGCGTCAGCCAGTGGCTGCCGGATGGCGGCGGCTACTCGACGCTCACGGTCATCGATGCGCTGGGGCGTGCCGCCAGCGTACGCGTCTTCGTCCAGTGAAACGAACGGACGCTCCACGCGACCGCCGGTCCGCCTCCTTCACGCCGTTTGCGCAGCCTTGACGCTATCGCCCTGCGGCTCGCGGGCCGGCGGCGCCATGACGAGCGGCATGCCCGCTTCAAGGCAAGCGGCGATAAAGGCTTCCCGCGCCACTGCCGCCGGCGTCATCCGGTTCAACGCCCGCCGACAGGTCCGCACCGCCCGTTCGTAGCGCTCGCCCTTCCTGAGCGGCCACTCGTTTTCCAGGAAGTCGAGGGCCGCGTAAACGGAGGCAAAAGTGTGCGTCAGACCGTTGGAAAGCGCACGGTGAGAGGGATCGTCCAGGAGATCTGTTGCTGCTAGAGCCCACTTCCGGCGCATCCCCGCGATTAAGCGACTTATCGGTCCGGCGTAATCAACGTTACAGTCGGGAAATGCCTCCGATACCGCCCCGTATCCCTCGTCAACAGATCCAACCGGTCGACGGCGGCATGCGCGCCGATGAAGAAATCCGGCAGGACGCCAGTGCGCTGTCCACCTGCCTTGCGATATTTCTGGAATACCTTGCCAGCCAGGAAAAGCGCCGGCCGCGGCATGGCGGCGATATCGATCCCGGCCTCCGACAGAAACGCATCCAGTCGCTCGATCTGCTCGTAGCGCACCGCAAGTTCGGCATAGACGACATCATTGATCAGAAGCGGCCCGCGCAACGCCGCGGCTTCGAGTTGCCCGATCGACCAATCCGCCCAGGTCGGATCGTCGGTCACCACATCGAGCAGGACGTTCGTATCGACGAACGTCACTCGTCACCGCGCGTCAGCGCCATGATGGCATCGGTGCTCAAACCCTTCCCGGAATGGCCGCGCAGCTTGCTGAAGCGGCTCGCAGGCCGCTTCTCATCCGCCAGCGTCAAAACCACGGTGCCGTCTGCGGCACGCAGAAAGTCCACCCGTGTTCCCGGCACGATGCCAAGGAAGTCCCGCACCGGCTTCGGGATGGTCACCTGACCTTTTGTCGTCACCGTCGCGCTCATAATCTACCTCGGTAAGGAATACTTTAATCAAGGTATTACTTTACCCGGTCGATTTCAAGAACGGAGCGTGCAAGCATGCGCTCGACGAGTGATAGGGCCTCGTCGAGCACGGCTTCCACATCGGGAAACGCCTCCTCCCAACTGCGCGCCCGGTCAGCGATCACACGCAATTGCTCGCGCGTGCAGCCGCAGCATTTACCGGCGTCGCGCGTATCTGGTAGCAGATCATCGTCCGGCCCCCGCCCGAAGGCCATTTCTTCGTCTCAACAGACGTTTTGCGTCGCCGAAATGAAGACGGCGTCGCGGCGCGCATGCCGGGGTCTGTGCATGATTACCTGATCCGCCTCCTTTACGCCGTTTGCGCAGCCTTGACGCTATCGCCCTGCGGCTCGCGGGACGGCGGTGCCATGACGAGCGGCATGCCCGCTTCAAGGCAAGCGGCGATGAAGGCTTCCCGCGCCACTGCCGCCGGCGTCATCCGGTTCAACGCCCGCCGACAGGTCCGCACCGCCCGTTCGTAGCGCTCGCCCTTCCTGAGCGGCCACTCGTTTTCCAGGAAGTCGAGGGCCTCGTAAACGGAGGCAAAAGTGTGCGTCAGACCGTTGGAAAGGCGCACGGTGAGAGGGATCGTCCAGGGGATCTCATTGAGAAGCATTTTTCCTCCTTTCCTATGCCGTCAATGAACTGCACGCCCGCTGCACTCTCACGGGTCGAACGAACCAGGCAGCGCTGCGAGGTGCCATATTGATCTCTGCGCGTCTCGAAAACGTATCGCGCTCACCAGATATTGGAGCGGAAAAGGTAAATTCAAGAACCTCGATCGGCGGCTTGGGCCCTCGTTCGAACGGCCGATTTTTGCGGTCGCTCATGGCCGGAGTAAAGGACGAAAATCGATGTCCGGAGACCCTTGAAACCCGGCTTCGAATGACTAAATCGGGTGCGAGAGCCGCCTGTAAGGGGCTCGCAGTCGAGGAGCTCCGTTCTCTTCGGCGCTCCTCATCGTCCATGTTGCTCAAGGAGGATATGGCTATGAGAACAAGCTTCGATTTCTCGCCGCTGTCACGCTCCAGCGTTGGCTTCGAGCATCTGTTCGACCTCTTGGATTCCGCAAGTCGCCTGGCGCCGAACGACAACTGGCCGCCCTACGACATTATGCGGGTCGGTGAGAACCAGTACCGGATCGCAATGTCTGTAGCGGGCTTCGCGCCGGACGAGATCACCATCACGCACGAGCAGCAGATGCTGACCGTGACCGGTGCGAAAACCGGGGAAGACGACACCGAGTATCTCTACCGCGGTATTGCCGCACGCAACTTCGAGCGTCGCTTCCAGCTCGCCGACTTTGTCAGCGTCACCGGCGCCAACCTCGCCAACGGCCTGCTCAAGATCGACCTCGTCCGTGAGCTTCCCGAGCAGATGAAGCCGCGTCGGATAGAGATACATCAAGCAGAGGCATTGCCGGCCGGCGAGGCCTCGAAACAGATCGAAGGCGAAAAGCACGCAGCGTAGCTGCGCATGCCAATCGCACCGAAGCGCCGGCGGACGCTGACGCTTCGGTTCCGGAATGGGAGCGGGAGAGGCCGCAAGACCCCACACACCGCTCCCAATGCAAAGAAAGGAACGCGGACCGATGAATGTACGTGATCTCATCCCATGGGGCCGCGCGCAGGGCCAGGTGCCGGCTTCCTATCGTGACAACGACCGAAATCCCTTCCTGGCGCTCCACAGGGAAATGAACCGCCTGTTCGACGACGCCTTCCGCAGCTTCGAAACCCGCCTGCCCTTCAGCGGCTTTACGGGTTTTGCAGGCGGCTGGCCGAGCGTGGAGGTCTCTGACCGGGATAAGGAAATCAAGGTGACCGCTGAACTGCCGGGTCTCGAGGAAAAGGATGTCGAACTGTCCTTGTCCGAGGGCGTGCTGTCGCTGCGAGGCGAAAAACGGGCAGAGACCGAGGACGAGGAAAACCAGTTCTCGGAGCGATACTACGGTCGCTTCGAACGGCGCATTCCGCTCGGATACGAGGTGGATGAAAACAGGGTGAATGCGACCTTCCGCAATGGCGTCCTGACGGTGACCCTGCCGAAGACCGAGCAGGCCCAGTCGAAAGCCAAGCGCATTGCGATCAACGGACGGTAGTTGCCCCTTGCAGTCCCCGCCGTCGGCGAAGGCCCCTCATCCGCCTGCCGGCACCTTCTCCCCGCAGGCGGGGGCGAGGGGTTCGCGGCACCTTCCCCGTCCCTCGCGAAGCTCACGGAGACCGGCGCTTGTCCCCTCTCCTTATCTAAATGGGGCGAGCTACCGGAGGCGAATGAGGGCGCTGCAGCACGCTTCCTTTGATCGTACTTTCAGCTATGCCGTCGCCAGTGCCCTCACGGCCTCGGTCTTCGTCTCCCGCCGTCCGCTCTTCATCTGCCTGCCCGCCACATATACCTCGGCCACCGAGCGGTCGTCGCCCATGGTCTGCAGAATGAAGAGCTCTTCGGCAAGCGTCGAGGCAACCTGCATCCTGAGCTCCATGGCCGGCTTGGCACGGCTGTCAAGGACGACGATGTCCGCATCCGCGCCGGCATGCAGCGAGCCGATCCGGTGTTCGAGATCGAGCGCGCGCGCATTGCCGAGCGTTAACATGTAGAAGGAATTGAGCGGCGAGAGCCGCTGGCCCTGCAGGTGCAGGACCTTATAGGCTTCGTCCATCGTTTCCAGCATCGAGAAACTCGTACCGCCGCCGACATCGGTCGCAACCGCATGGCGTGCGCCGAGCCTGTCGAAACGGTCGCGATCGAAGAGCCCGCTGCCGAGGAACAGGTTCGAGGTCGGACAGAAGACGCCGACCGCTCCGGTCTTAGCGAGGACCGATATCTCGCGGTCGCTCAGATGGATGCAGTGACCGAGCAGAGTCTTGCGGCCGAGCAGCTCGTAGCGCGCATAAATGTCGGTATAGTCCTTCGCTTCCGGATAGAGCGAGGTGGCGAAAGCGATCTCGTCCCGGTTTTCGGACAGGTGGGTCTGAACGTAGCAATCCGGATGCTCGGCAGCGAGCACGCGGCTCACCTCCATCTGTTCCGGCGTCGAAGTGATCGCGAATCGCGGGCTGATCGCATAATGCGCGCGGCCGCGGCCGTGCCACCTGGCGATGAGCGCCTTCGTCTCGTCATAGCCCTTTTCCGGCGTGTCTTGCAGCGCGTCCGGCGCGTTGCGGTCCATCATCACCTTGCCGCCGATCATCAGCATGTTTCGCTCTTCGGCCGCGGTGAAGAAGGCATCGACGCTTTCCGGATGCACAGAACAATAGGCAACTGCGGTGGTCGTGCCGTTGGAGAGGAGTTCGTCCATGAAGCGGCCCGCGATGAAGGCGGCGTGCTTGGGCGACTTGAACTTCTGCTCCTCGACGAAGATATAGGTGTTCAGCCATTCGAGGAGCTGCGCACCGTAGGAGGCGATAGCCTGTGTCTGCGGGAAATGCAGGTGCGTATCGATGAAACCGGGCAGTACGAGGTGCGGCCGATGATCGGCGACCTCTACGCCGGGCCCCGCCTGCCTCGCTATGTCGCCGTAAGGGCCGAGGCCCTCGATCTTGCCGTTCCTCACGAAAACGGCGCCGTCCTCGAAGTAGCGGTAGGAGCTGGCGTCGTCGATGCTCTCGGGTTCCTTGACGAAAGTCAGCACGCGGCCGCGGATCAAGAGATCGTTCATTGGACCTTTCCTTCCTTTACGGTCGTCTCGTACCAGGAGGCGATAAGCTGGCGTTCCTCCTCGGTGATGCCGGTGACGTTGGCAGGCGGCATGGCATGCGATCGCCCCGCCTGCAGGTAGATTTCGCGGGCATGCGCGACGATGTCGCGGTCGGCTTCGAGAACGACGCCCTTCGGCGGCACGATTATGCCTTCCCATCCGGGCTCGCGCGCATGGCACATGGAACAGCGGCCAAGCACGGTATCGCGCACTTTGGAAAAGTCCGGCGACGCGACGACGGCCTCGACGGCCGTCGAAGCCCTGGCCTCTCCGCCTTCGGAGAGAACCTTGGGCACGGTGGAGAGCCACATGATGGCGATGAACAGAAGCACCGTCGCGAGCCATGTCCAGGTCGGGCTGCCCTTGTTGGCGTGGCGGGTGTTGAACCAGTGACGGATCGTGACCCCCATGAGGAAGACCAGCGAGGCGATGATCCAGTTATACTGCGTGCCGAAGGCGAGCGGATAATGGTTCGAAAGCATCAGGAACAGCACGGGTAGCGTCAGATAGTTGTTGTGCGTCGAACGCTGCTTCGCCTGCTTTCCGAGCGCAGGATCGGGCGTACGGCCTGCGATCAGGTCGGCCACGACTTTCTTCTGGTTCGGGATGATGATGAAGAACACGTTGGCCGACATGATGGTCGCCGTGAAAGCGCCGAGATGGAGATAGGCCGCCCGGCCCGTGAAGAGCTGGGTGTAACCCCAAGCGACGGCGACGAGGATGAAATAGAGCAGCACCATCAGCCGCGTATTGTCGTTGCCGAACGGCGAACGGCAGATCGTGTCATAGGCAAGCCAGCCGAAGCCGAGCGAAGCCAGCGAGATGGCGATGGCCATCGGCTTCGAGACGTCGAGCACGTTCGGATCGATGAGGTAGAGGTCCGCGCCGGCATAATAGACCAGCGCAAGCATGCCGAAACCGGAGAGCCAGGTGACGTAGGACTCCCACTTGAACCAGATCAGGTGCTCCGGCATGTTTTCCGGCGCAACCAGATACTTCTGGATGTGATAGAAGCCGCCGCCATGCACCTGCCACTCTTCGCCGTAGGCGCCGACCGGCATGCCCGGACGCTGCTTCAGCCCCAGGTCGAGCGCGACGAAGTAGAAGGATGAGCCGATCCAGGCTATGCCGGTGATGACATGCAGCCATCTCACCGCAAATGTCAGCCAATCCCAGGCGATGGCATACTCGTACATTGAGTTCTCCCCATTTCTCTCGCGCTCATTATGTGTCATTGCTTGGGGAGGCGGGAACGGCGCCATCGCACCAACTCTTTCAAAAAAAACTATAAAATCGAAGAGGGGCCGGAGCGCTACGTTCGCGCCGGAAGAGCAGAGGCGAAAGCATGTCCTATCTCGATAATGTGCGTGTGTTCGTGCGCGTCGTGGAACTTGGAACGCTGTCGGCAGCGGGCCGCGATCAGCGCGTCACGCCGGCGGTTGCCAGCAACAGAATCAAGGAGTTGGAGCGGCATATGGGCGTGCGCCTGTTCAACCGCACCACCAGAAAACTGACGCCGACCGAGCACGGACGAGTCTTCTACGAAGGCGCGGTAAAGATCCTCGAAGCGGTGAACGAGGCGGAGAGCGCCATTGCCGATCTTTCAAGAAATCCGAAGGGAGCGCTGAAGATCACCGCCCCGCTCGGCATCGGCCGGCGGCTGATCGCGCCCGGCATACCGGAGTTTCACGATCGCTACCCGGATATCGAGGTGCGGTTGCGCCTCTCCGATCATAATGTCGACATCCTTGCCGAGGGCGTCGACATCGCCTTCAAGCTCGGCATACTCGAGGATTCGAACCTGCGCATGCGCGGCATCATGAACTGCGACCGCGTGCTCTGCGGGTCGCCGCGCTATTTCGAAAGGCGCGGCATCCCCTCGTCGCCGGACGACCTCCTAAGCCACAGCCACGACTGTCTTCTGCTGCGCTATCCCGGGTCGAAGGAGTATTACTGGACCTTGCAGACACCGGATGGCGTCCGCAAGTTCGAGGTCGGCGGTCCTTATGATTCGGATGATGGCGACGTGCTCACCCAGTGGGCGCTTGACGGACGCGGCATCGTCAACAAGCCGCTCTTCGAGGTGAAACAGCATATCGACGAGGGCTTGCTCGTCCCGGTGCTCGAGGAGACGCCGCCGCTCGGCGCCCAGCTTGCGGCGATCTACCCGCACAAGCGCTTCCAGGATCCGAAGGTCCGGCTGATGATCGACTTCATGGCCGAGCGCTGTCAGCGGCTGATCGGCAAAGTGCTTGCCGAGCCTCATGAGGTGCAGGAGCGTTCAAGCGCTTGAGCGCAGCGCCCTCAAGGCACAAGCACGACCTTACCGATCGTTCGGCGGCTCTCGATCGCCCGGTGTGCGTCCGCTGCCCGATCCAGCGAAAAGCGGCTGTCGATCGCGACCGTCAAGGCGCCCTCTTGCGCCCGGTTGAAAAGCTCGGTGAGATCCGCCTTCAAGCCGGCGAGGTTCAAGAGCGGCAGTAAGGCGAAGCCGCGCAGGGATTGGTTCAGTGCGAACATCGATTCTGCTTGCCGGGCGCTCAACGCAAACCTGCCGAGGGCCCCGAAAACCAGCTCTCCCGCCGGTGCCAGCAGATCGATCGCAGCGCCGGTAAATTCGCCGCCGACGAAATCGTAGAGAATGTCGACTCCGCCACCGTTCAAAGCCCTCCTGAGCGTTGCCGTCCAATCAGGGGCCGCATAGTTGATGCCGACGTGAGCACCCCTCGAACGGGCGAAGTCGAGCTTTTCCTCCGAACTCGCAACGGCAACGATCGTCCGCGCACCGCCTTTCCTTGCCAATTGCACGAGCAGTGAACCTACACCGCCTGCCGCAGCGCTGATCAGCAGCGTTTTGTTCTGCAGCGCGCTTTGCCGGACGAGATAAAGAGCCGTGAGGCCCTGTACCATCATGGCAACAGCCGCTTCGAAGGAAAGTCCGTCCGGGATCGGCACCAGCATCGCGGCCTCGACCGCCACATATTCGGCATATCCGCCGGTACCCCGCCCATGAGCGAACATCGGGGCCGCGACACGACTGCCGACGAGATCTTGAGGAAGACCCTCTCCGACCGCTGCGACGACGCCGGCGACCTCCACACCCGGGATCATCGGCAGTTCGGGCGTGACCGCGTAGCGGTCCTGCCGCATCAGAACCTCGAAATAGTTGACGCCAACGGCACCCACGCGGACGAGCGCCTCGCCTCTGCCCGGGCTCGGTGTAGGGACATCGACGCTTCGGAGCACGTCTGGCGCCCCGAAGCGGCGAAATTCAATGGCCTTCATAAGAACTTACCTCGAAACTATTGGTTTGCGCGGCTATTTAGGGGTAGTCTTCGGACCGCATCTACACACTCTTTCGTTCCATACTGACCGATGGGTAACCATGGCCGAGATCATAAAGAAATTGCCGGTGCTGCCCTCCGAGCGCGCACTCAAGGTGATCTCCGGACGCTGGAAAGCCATCATCCTCTACCATCTGTTCGATAGGCCGAAGCGGCTTTCCGAGTTGCGAAGGCTGATACCCGCCGTCAGCCAGAAAGTGCTGATCCAGCAGCTCCGCGAAATGGAGGAGCATGGCCTCGTACACAGGGAGATTTTCCGCGAGATACCGCCGCGCGTCGAATATTCTGCGACGACGCTCGGCCTCAGCCTCGAGCCAGTCCTGCTGGCACTCTGCGAGTGGGGTCAGCGCCACGCCGCCGAGCTGAACGAGACCGATCGCGTGACAGACTGCGTGATCCGCCCGCGAAAGGGCGACAACCGGCCTATGCCTTGATCGATCTCTGGCTCTTCGGGGTGAGCGCGCGAGGCTGCAGATGGCGGTTCAGCGCCGCGGTCATTATCTCGGCCGCGGCAAGGGCTGCGATCACCGGCGGCCGCTTGTCCTTCACCACCGTACCGCCGATCGGGCAAACCAGCCTCTCGAAAAGCTCAGGACGATTGACCTCTCGCGACAGCCAGTTCTTGAAAGTCGCGCGCTTCGTCTTCGAACCGATCATGCCGACGTAACTGGCGTCTTCGCGCCCGAGCGCCTCAGTCGCGATCAGGAAGTCGAGTGCGTGATCGTGGGTGAGGACGACGAAGGCGCTGCGCGGGGGCGCGTCGCGCACGACGGCTTCGGGCATTGCGGTCAGGCAGGTCTCGATACCCGGCACGTCGGCGGCCGAGAGCTCATGTTCGCGGGTGTCGACGAGAACGGTCCTGAGCGGCACGTGCGACAGCGCCATGGCGAGCGCGTTGCCGACGTGGCCGGCGCCGAAGATATAGACATGCGGCCGATGCGCGATCTCATCGTCGCTGCGCTCGATGAGTGTCGCACGCGTGTCCGCATCGACCTTTTTGAAGGAAAGCGCGACGTGGCCACCGCAGCATTGGCCGATCTCCGGGCCGAGGGGGATCGCCAGTCGAAGATCCGCCTTCGCCCCCTGAACGAGTTTCCGCGCGTGGTCGATCGCCATGAATTCCAGCTGTCCGCCGCCGATCGTGGCGAAGGTGCGGTCTTTTGAAACGAGCATCCAGGCATCGGTATCGCGCGGCGTCGAGCCTGCCGCGCTCGCCACCTCGACAAGCACGCAGGCCCTTTCACGGCTCAGGAAATCCCGGATGTCTTCTCGGCGCGCCATCTCAGTCATCCATTATCTTCGCCGCGCGATCGTCCCTACCCGTCCCGGTGGGCGCGCAGGCGCTCGACCGCCATCAGCACGCGCTCCGGCGTTGCCGGGGCATCGATGCGCGGCGGAATACGATAATCCGCGACGCTCGCCGCTGCCATGGATATCGCCTCCAGAACCGAAATCCCCAGCATGAAAGGAGGTTCCCCGACCGCCTTCGAGCGCCGGATCGTCTCCTCCCGGTTGACGGACCATTCGGCCAGGCGCACGTTGAACACGCGCGGGCGATCGGAGGCAAGTGGGATCTTGTAGGTGGAGGGCGCATGCGTCCGCAACCGGCCCTTGGCATCCCACCAGAGTTCCTCCGTCGTCAGCCAGCCCATACCCTGCACGAAGGCGCCTTCGACCTGGCCGAGGTCGAGCGCCGGGTTCAGAGACTTGCCGACATCGTGGAGGATATCGGTCCGCTCGACCTGGTACTCGCCGGTCAGTGTGTCGACGCTGACCTCGGAGCAGGAAGCGCCATAGGCGAAGTAATAGAATGGACGCCCCCGCCCTTCGGCGCGACTCCAGTGGATCTTCGGGGTCTTGTAAAAACCGGCCGCCGAAAGCTGCACGCGCGCGGCATAAGCCGCCTTGATAAGATCGGTAAAGGCGATGCGTCCGGCGCCGATCCGGACCGTGTTCGGCTCGAAGGCGATATCAGCTTCGCTCACCCCGTAGTGCTCGGCCGCGAAGCGCACGAGCCGCTCCTTGATCTGCTGACAGGCATTGGCGGCTGCCATGCCGTTGAGGTCCGAGCCGGACGAAGCGGCCGTCGCCGAGGTGTTCGGCACCTTGCCGGTCGAGGTCGCGGTCACCTTTATATGGTCGAGATCGACCTGGAACTCGTCCGCTACGACCTGCGCCACCTTGGTGTAGAGCCCCTGCCCCATCTCCGTACCGCCGTGGTTCAGCTGGATTGAGCCATCCGTATAGACATGGACCAGGGCGCCGGCCTGATTGTATTCCGTCTTGGTGAAGGAGATGCCGAACTTCACCGGCGTCAGCGCGATGCCGCGCTTGATGACGGAGCTCTCGCGGTTGAATGCGACGGCCGCCTGCCGCCGGGCCGCATAGTCGGACGAACGCTCGAGCTCGTCGATGATCCGGCCGATGATGTTGTCCTCCACCGTCTGGTGGTACGGCGTCAGGTTACGCCCCTCGCCGCCATAGAAATTGAGCTTGCGGATTTCGAGCGGGTCCTTGCCGAGCGCGTAGGCGACGTCTTCGATTATCCGCTCGCCGCCGACCATGCCCTGCGGTCCACCGAAACCCCGGAACGCGGTGTTCGAGACCGTGTTGGTCTTCAGCGGCCGCGAGCGCAGCCGGACGTTCGGGTAGAAATAGCAATTGTCGGCGTGGAAGAGTGCGCGATCGGTCACCGGTCCGGAAAGGTCGGCCGAGAAGCCGCAGCGGGCGGCGAAGACCGCGTCCACCGCCTCGATGCGGCCCTCGTCGTCGAAGCCGACCTTGTAATCGACGTGAAAGTCGTGGCGCTTGCCGGTCGCCGTCATGTCGTCGTCGCGGTCCGGGCGCACCTTGACCGCGCGGCGGTATTTCCTCGCGGCCACTGCCGCAACCGCAGCGAAAAGATTTGCCTGCGTCTCCTTGCCGCCGAAGCCGCCGCCCATCCGCCGGACGTTCACGGTCACTGCATTCGACGGCACGCCCAGCACATGGGCGACCATGAGTTGCGTCTCGCTCGGATGCTGGGTCGAGGAAAAGACCGTCACTTCGTCATCCTCGCCGGGGATCGCAAAGGAGATCTGGCCTTCGAGATAGAAGTGATCCTGGCCACCGATGCGCATTTCGCCGGAAACGGTGTTTTTAGCCTTGGCAAAGCCGGCATCGATGTCGCCGCGCTCGAGCTTCAGGGGATCGATCACCAGCGGATAGTTTGCAGCCGCGGCTTCGAGAACATCGGTCACATGCGGCAGATCGCGATAATCGATCTTTACCTTGGCGGCCGCGCGCCGGGCGGCCTCGCGCGAGGTCGCGATGACCGCGAAGATGGGCTGGCCGTGGAACTCGACCTTACCGGTCGCGAAGACCGGATCGTCGTGCTTGTGCGCCGGACTGATATCGTTCTCGCCGGGTATGTCCTCCGCCGTGAGCACTCCCACGACACCAGGACTGTTACGCACGGCCTCGAAATCCACCGACAGGATTTCGGCATGCGCGCGCTGCGAGAGCCCCAGATAGCCATGAAGAGTGCCCGCCGGCTCGGGAATGTCATCAATGTATTCTGCGGTTCCGGAAACGTGCTTGTGACCGGATTCGTGGCGTTCCTTGTCGTGGACGGCGCCGCGGACGCGATCGACGGGCTGCATCACATTCATGGGTCCACCCTCTCTACATAGCCACCGCGACCGTGCGGTCGATCCGGATATTGCGCGTTTCCTGCGTTTCCAGATGGAAGCGCCGCAGAAGATTCCTCGCAACGAGCATCCGATATTCGGAAGAGGCGCGCCAGTCGGTGAGCGGCGTGTAATCCCGCTCGAAGGCCGCTACGCCAGCCTCGATGGCAGCGTCGTTCCATTGCGCGCCATTGAGTGCGGCCTCCACGTTCGACGCGCGCTTCGGCGTGCCCGCCATGCCGCCAAAGGCGATAGCCACGTCGGCAACCTTGCCGTCACCGTCGAGCTTCACGCGAAACGCGCCACAGACTGCGGAGATATCTTCATCGAAGCGTTTCGTGATCTTGTAGACGGCGAAGCGGTCGGTCTCGTCCAGGAAGGGGATCCGGACAGTCTCTACGAATTCGCCGGGTTCGCGATCCTGCTTGCCGTATTCGATGAAGAAGGCTTCGAGGGGCAGCGTGCGGCGGCGTGTTCCCTTGCGCAGGATCACCGAAGCGCCAAGTGCGATCAGCGCCGGCGGCGTGTCGCCGATCGGCGAACCGTTGGCGATATTGCCTCCGACCGTGCCCATATTGCGCACCTGCTCGCCGCCGATACGATCCCAGAGCTCGCGAAGTTGCGGGAAGTGCCGGACGATGACCGGATAGGCCTCCGTGTAGCTTACGCCGGCGGCAAGGCTGATCCCGTTCGCGTCGACGGAGATCCGCCGCAGTTCTTCAAGATGCGAGAGATGGACGACCGGCGCGATGTCGCGCATGAATTTGGTGACCCAGAGCCCGACATCGGTCGAACCGGCGACGATCGTCGCCTTGGGGTTCGTCTCAAGAACCACAGCGAAATCGTCCAGCGAGGCCGGAAGCACGACGCGCTCGTCTTCGCCTCCGATCTCGACGCGCCGCCCGTCCCGAAGCGCCTCCAGTTGCCGCGTGATCTCCTCACGTTCCACGATCAGCGGATCCTTGCCGAGCTCGCCGACCGATGCAATCGCTTCCGCCGCCCGAATGATCGCCGCATAACCGGTGCAGCGACAGAGATTGCCCTGCAGCGCCTTTTCGATTTCCTGAACGCTCGGCTTCGCATTCGTCATCCAGAGGCCGTAGAGCGACATCACGAAACCGGGTGTACAGAAACCGCATTGCGAGGCGTGCGTGTCGACCATCGCCTGCTGCACGGGGTGCAGCGGCCCGTTCGGCTGCGCAAGCGCTTCGACCGTCACCACATGGCAGCCGTCAAGCGATGCGACGAAGCGGATGCAGGCGTTGACGGATTCGTATTTGAGCTTGCCGTCGAGAAGCCGGCCGACAAGCACAGTGCAGGCGCCGCAGTCGCCTTCCGCGCAGCCTTCTTTCGTCCCGCGCAGACTCCGGTCGATGCGCAGAAAGTCCAGCAGCGTCTGCACCGGCGATACATCGGCAAGCTCGACGGGCCGGTGGTTCAAAAGGAAACGGATCGTATTGCGGATTTCGGTCGTCATTGCCGTCAGCTCCCGCGATAGGTGGAATAGCCGTAGGGCGAAAGCAGGAGCGGCACGTGATAATGCGCGGCCCGGTCGGCGATCCCGAAGCGGATAAGGATCACGTCGAGAAACGGGTGCGTGCCGCGCTCGTCCGCAGTGCCGAGATATTCTCCGGCGTGAAAGCGCAGCTCGTAGGTTCCGGTTGCCATCGTGGAGCCGTTGAGAAGCGGCGCATCGCAGCGCCCGTCATCGTTGGTGCGGGTCGAGGAAAGAAACTCCGTCCGTTCACCTTCAATCCGGTAGAGATCGATGCGCAGATTGCTTGCCGGTTTCCCGCTCGCCGTGTCCAATACGTGGGTCGTCAGGCGCCCGGGCGTTCCGTCTTGAACTTGCATTCTGTCGCTCCTCCGAAAGTCAACATCGAGGATAGAGTATCCGGGGGGCGGGCGCCCTTGTGTAGCGGGCTCAACCTTCGAGACTTTCAAATTTTTCGGGGGGAATGGGAGAGCGGAATTCTCGCTACGAATTGGGCGACGAGACAATCTCTGGAGGAGCTGCTGCTATGAGATATCCCCGCGATCTCCTGGGCCATGGTCCGAACCCGCGCATCGCCTGGCCCGACGGCGCCCGGATCGCCGTGCAATTCGTGATCAATTACGAGGAGGGCGGAGAGAACTGCGTGCTTCATGGCGACGCGGCGTCGGAGGCCTTTCTCTCGGAAATCGTCGGCGCTCAGGCCTGGCCAGACCAGCGCCACTGGAACATGGAATCGATCTACGAATACGGCGCGCGCGCCGGTTTCTGGCGGCTGCACCGGTTGTTCACCGAAAAGGAGATACCGGCAACCGTCTACGGCGTCGCTACGGCGCTCAAGCGATCGCCCGCACAGGTGGCCGCCATGCAGGACGCCGGCTGGGAAATCGCTTCCCACGGCCTCAAATGGATCGAGCACAAGGATTTCGACGCGGAGCGCGAGCGCGCCGAGATTGCCGAGGCGATCCGCCTTCACACGATCGTAACCGGCGAACGGCCCACCGGCTGGTATACCGGCCGCTGTTCCGTGAACACACTCGACCTCGTGACCGAGACCGGCGGCTTCGACTACGTCTCCGACGCATATGCGGACGACCTGCCCTACTGGCACGAACATGCCGGCCGGCACCAGCTCGTCATCCCCTACACCCTCGACGCCAACGACATGCGTTTCGCAACGCCACAGGGCTTCAACAGCGGCGACCAGTTTTTCAGCTATCTGAAGGACAGTTTCGACGTTCTCTATGCCGAGGGCGCTGCCGGCGCGCCGAAGATGTTGAGCATCGGCCTGCACTGCCGGCTGGTCGGCCGGCCCGGCCGCGCCGCCGCGCTGGCGCGCTTCCTCGACTATGTGAAGAGCCACGAGAAGGTCTGGCTCGCCCGCCGCATCGACATTGCCCGCTACTGGGCAGAAACCTATCCGTTCCAGCCGAATGAAAATCGGCCGGCGCGACTGTCGAAAGATGACTTCATTGGTCGCTTCGGAGGGGTGTTCGAGCACTCGGACTGGATCGCCAGACGCGCCTTCGCAGGCGAACTCGGCCCCGCCAACGACACCGCGTCGGGACTGCACGCGGCGCTCTGCGCGGTCTTTCGCGAGGCAAGCGACGAGGAACGGCTAGCCGTCCTCACCGCCCACCCCGATCTTGCCGGCAAGCTCGCCCAGGCGAAGCGCCTGACCGAAAGCTCGACTTCGGAGCAGGCTTCGGCGGGTCTCGACGCGCTGACGGATCAGGAGCGCGAGCGCTTCACGGCCCTCAACCATGCCTATGTCGAGAAGTTCGGCTTTCCCTTCATCATGGCCGTCAAGGGGTGCAGCAAGGACGAGATTCTTGCCGCCTTCGAGAACCGTATCGGCAACGATCGGGAGACCGAGTTCAACACCGCGTGCCGCCAGGTGGAGCGGATCGCGCTGTTGCGGCTGCGCGACACTTTGGCGGACTGAGGCGGCGCCATGACGCGCGCCGCTGAAGTTCCCCCCGGCTTTGCGGGCGGGACGATCAACCTCGCTTCCGCGGGCCTCGACGCCCGCGCGCTCTTTGCGACGGACGAATTCTTCGGCCCGGTGGAGCGCATGCTCAAGGACGAGCCGGCCGCGTTCCACCCCGGCCTTTACGACGATAACGGCAAATGGATGGACGGCTGGGAAACCCGCCGCCGCCGCGGTGTCGGCCACGACTACGCGGTCATCGCGCTCGCCGTGAAAGGGCGGATTGCCGGCTTCGACGTCGACACGTCGCACTTCACCGGCAATTATCCGAGCGCCTGCTCGATAGAAGCCTGTCATTCGGCGGAAGATCCGGACGAGGCGACAGAGTGGATCCAACTGCTGGCGGTCACCGCCCTCGGACCGAATGCACATCACTTCTTCGCCGTGCACTCCGACGCGGTCTACAGCCATGTCCGGTTGCGCATCCATCCGGATGGCGGTATCGCCCGGCTGCGGGTCTACGGCACTCCGGCACTCGATCTCAAGGCTATGGCGAACGAGACGATCGATCTCGCCTCCTGCCTTTCCGGGGGCCGGATCGTCGCCTTCTCCAACGGCCATTACGGCCACGAGCGCCTCATTGCGCCCGGCCGGGGTACGAATATGGGCGATGGCTGGGAAACGCGCCGACGCCGCGAACCGGGCTACGACTGGATCATCGTCAAGCTTGCCGCACGCGGGCACGTCGATCGCATCGTCGTCGACACGGCGCACTTCAAGGGCAACTACCCGGACGGTTGCTCGCTACAGGCGGCTGACCTCGCAGGCGTGGCTGCCGGGTGCGACATGCTCGCCGCCTCCTCCGCGATGTTCTGGGAAGAGCTTCTGCCGCACCGGAAGCTTTCCGCCGACAGCATCCATGAGTATGGGGCAGATATGCTTGGACATGCCGGTCCGGTCACGCATGTGCGCCTGAACATCTACCCGGATGGCGGCGTCAGCCGCCTGCGCATTTACGGCCGGGTCGCCGAGGCGAGCATATCCTAGATCAGAATGACATTAGGTCGGGTTGACCTGAGAGTCGTGAGTGTGATCGATTCAATAGGTTAGAGCGGGACGTGGGCGGCAGACCGCGCACACTTTTCCTCATCCCGCTCTAGCCGCGGGCCGTTTTGCGCGGCCGCCCGCCCTTGGCACCATTAGCACGCGCGGCTGCTGCCTTCGCCGGCGATGTCACTTGCCCCGCCCGCCGCGCCATATAAGCCTTGGTGCCGAATATGCCGGCCAAAAGGCCCGGAATCGAGAGATCGACGTCCAAGGCCTCCCAATGCAGGCCATAACCTTGCCCAAGGATCTCGACTGCGGCGAGCTGATCGCTGCTCCCATCTTCCAGTCCCTGCGCCAGGCGTGGCGGAAAAGCGAACGTGCAGCCATTGGTCAACTCCACAACGATCCGGCCGCTTCGATCGTCATAGCGCGCAGATTCAGCACGGGGCTCTGTTTCTCGCGCCATCCGGCCGCTCTCCAAAGCTGCGTCGATTTGGGTGTCCGTCAATTCAGCCATGAATCGCCCTCCATCTGCCGAGGAATTGCTGTTGCCGTTCGTTGACGATCTGGACGGCCCGGCGCACATCGCTCCGCTTCATGCCATCAGCCCAAATCAATTCCGGAACGCCATCCGGTCCGATCAGGTTGATCTTGACCTGCCCATCGCCAAAGACATGTACATGGGCCGGTTCATGATCGTCAGTAAAGATGACGACGCTCAGGCCGTTTGCGCGATAGATCGTGACCATATACGCAAGTAACCTATCATGATGGGTTACTCAAGTCCAACTTTGTCAAGCGAGCGCCGCGAAGTATGTCTTAAAGTCCGGCAAGAACGCGAGAGGTTTGACGGCTTGTCAACGACCGTGGCGGCTTGGAGGGCCGCGCCGGTCGCGACCCTCCCCCAACCATGCTCCGTCACTCGGCGAAGAATGCGAAGCGGACGATGAACAGTGCCGCGACGAGCTGGGTCGCCGGGTGGATGACGTTCCACTTGCCGGTGCAGACCTTCAGGACGACATAGCTTACGAAGCCGAAGGCGAGACCGTTGGCGATCGAATAGGTGAAGGGCATGGCGATGGCGGTCAGCGCCGCGGGTGCCGCCTCCGTCAGGTCGTCCCATTCGATCTCCGTGAGCTCGCGCATCATCAGGCCGGCGACGTAAAGCAGTGCCGGCGCGGTCGCATAGGACGGAACGGCGGCGGCAAGCGGCGAGATGAAGAGCGCGGCGAGGAACAGCACCGAGATCGTCAGCGCCGTTAGACCGGTGCGCCCGCCCGCCTGCACGCCCGAGGCGCTTTCGACATAGGCGGTCGTGCTGCTGGTGCCCATCAGCGAGCCGGCGACGATGGCCGAGCTGTCGGCAAGCAATGCACGCCCGAGACGGCTGGGCTTGCCCTCTTCCACCAGTTTCGCGCGCTTGGCGACACCGATCAGCGTGCCGGTCGCGTCGAAGACCTCGACGAGCACGAAGACGAGAATGACGTGGACGAGACCGCCATGCAGGGCGCCCATGATGTCGAGCTGGAGGAAGGTCGGCGCAATGCTCGGTGGCGCAGAGACGATGCCCTGGAATTCCGACACGCCGAGGAACATCGACAGGACCGTTACCACCAGGATGCCGATGAGGATGGATCCGCGGACATTGAGCGCGTCGAGAACGGCGATGACGAAGAAGCCGAGGATCGCGAGCAGCGGTCCCGTCTGCTTGAGATCGCCGAGGCCGACCAGCGTCGCCGGATTGTCGACGACGATGCCGGCGTTTTTCAGGGCAATGATGCCCAGAAACAGGCCGATACCGGTCGCGATCGCGCTGCGCAGCGAATGCGGTATGCCTGCAATCAGCCAGCTTCGGACCCCCGTGACCGTCAGGAGCAGGAAAATGATGCCGGAGATGAAGACGGCGCCGAGTGCCTGCTGCCAGGTGAAGCCGAGGGCGGCGACGACCGTGAAGGCGAAAAATGCGTTGAGGCCCATGCCGGGCGCCATGCCGATCGGCCAATTGGCAACGAGAGCCATGACGGCGGAGCCGAGAGCGGCCGCAAGACAGGTCGCGACGAAGATCGCGTTGCGGTCCATGCCCGTGGTCGACAGGATGTCAGGATTGACGAAGATGATGTAGGACATCGTAAGGAACGTCGTAACGCCGGCGATCACTTCCGTGCGGACGGTCGTGCCGTGCTCCTTAAGCTTGAAAAGTCGTTCAAACATTTTTCCTCCCTTGGCAGACGTCATCTCGACGCAGCCGAACGACAGAGACCGGGTGTGTTGCTCCTCCAAGAGCCCGGCCATTGCAAGTTGATCGCGCCCCGATATTTCTTCAGGGGGTATGATCCAGGCCGTGCGGCCTCGCCGGATGGGACGCCATCGCAAGCACCCGATTGTGCGTTTTCGCGCGCATGATCGCTAGCCACCGATTTCGACGCCGGGAGCGAAAGACTTTCAAGTTTTCGAGGGCATTCCCGGCGCTCCTGCGGGCACCGGCAACGTCAGATCCGGGTATCGGACGCGGTCCAGGCGCCGTCTTCGGCCCGGACGAGCATCGGCGTCGCGAAGACGCCTACGGTCCGCTCCGGCCATTGCCGAGAAAGGTCGGCGAGCGGCTTGCGCCACCGGTCCGACTGCAACATGGCGGCAGCGATCGCGACCGGCTCGATGCCGCAGGCCGCCATCAGCGACAGGCCGGCAAGTATCGAGGCCCCGCTCGATATCACATCGTCGATCAGGGCGACTCGCCGGCCCCTCAACAGCGGCAGCATGCGGGGATCGACGTAGAGTCGCTTCTTCTGGCCCGGTGTCGTGATGGACGACAGGGGAACGGATAGATCGTCGACGTACCAGAATTTTCGCGAGGTTCCGAGCGGCACATAGCGCTTGTGGCCGAGCTTGCGGGCAACGGCTGCGGCAAGCGTCAGTCCGAGTGTCGGAAGACCCGCGACGATTTCCGGTCGGAAGGGCGCCAGTCGGGCGGCCAGTTCCTCCGCGAGCGCGTCCTCCACCTCGAAGCTCGCCTGATTGATGATCAGCGAGGCCAGCGCATGCTTGCCGTCCGAAAGCGGCCGGATCGGCAGGAGGATCTGGCGTCCGTCCGCGAGAGTGGCTGGAAATGAGGCGCGGAAGCCGCCGTGCCCGGCAAAGCTACCGGGTGGAAAGACCTCCTGCCAGTAATCGTGCGGCTCGATCGCCTTCGTTTCCGTCATGCCAAGCGTCCGTTCGGGTGAGTAAAAGGTTCTGATCCCAGAGTTTTTCGTCTATACCCATTGCCGCTTCGATCAAACCGAAAGGGCACACCCGAGCGCCAAAAGCTGGGGAATTCAGGCCCTTTCCAGACTGCTCAAGGAATGCCTGCCGATGCGCGTGCCCCCCGGGATTGTCGACGATCTCACCTTTCTCACGGCCTTTCGCCGCGACCTGCACGCTTATCCCGAACTCGGTTTCGAGGAAGAGCGGACGAGCGACCTCGTAGCGAAGCTCCTCGAAGAAGCAGGCCTCAAGGTCCACCGCGGCCTCGGCAAGACAGGCGTCGTGGGCACGCTGCAGGTCGGCAACGGCACGCGCGCGATCGGCCTGCGCGCCGACATGGATGCGCTCGCGATGCCGGAATTCGCCGATCGGCCCTACAAATCCAAGATAGCGGGAAAGATGCATGCCTGCGGCCATGACGGCCATACGACGATGCTGCTCGGCGCTGCGCGCCACCTTGCGGCCACGCGTGACTTCTCGGGAACGGTCCATTTCATCTTCCAGCCTGCCGAGGAAGGCCGCGGCGGCGCCAGGCGCATGGTGGAGGACGGGCTGTTCGACCTTTTCCCTTGCGACGCGGTCTATGGATTGCACAACATGCCGGGCCTTGCAGTGGACGAGATGGCCGTCGTGGCGGGGCCGCAGCTTGCCTCGTCGGACAGCTGGCGCCTCACCTTCCGCGGCGTCGGCACGCACGGCGCCAAGCCGCATCTCGGCCGCGATCCGATCACGGCCGCAGGGACGTTTCTTGCTTCCCTGCAAACTGTGGTCGGCCGGGTCGTCGACCCGCTGCAGCCGGCGGTCGTCAGCGCCTGCGCGCTGCAAGCAGGCGATCCGAAAGCCCTGAACGTCATTCCGGACACGGTCGAGATCGGCGGCACGGCGCGCGCCTATACGCCGCATGTGCGCGACCAGCTGCAAGAAGAGATCGGTCGGTTGGCGCAGGGGACCGCGGCGATGTACGGCATCGAGGCCGATTATCGTTTCGAGCGGCGTATTCCCCGGTCGTCAACGATCCGGACGCGACGGCACGCGCACTTTCGGCCGCCCGGTCCGTCTTCGGCGAGAAGGCGCTGACCAGCTTCCCGCCCTCGACCGCCGGGGACGACTTCGCCTTTTTTGCGCTGGAGGCGCCCGGCTGCTATGTCTGGCTCGGCAATGGCCCCGCCGTCGACGGCGCGCTGCACCATAACAGCGCCTACGACTTCAACGACGCGGCGATCGGTCCCGGCGCTGCCTTCTGGACCGCGCTGGTGGAACAGGAGCTCGAGGACTGAAGAGCGTCAGAACGTCTCCAGGACCGGGCTTTCGAGCAGCTTGCCGGTCGCCACGTCGGCAATGCCGCGATCCGTCTGGTGCGGCCCGGCATTGCAGGCGAGCGTCGCCCCGAAGCAGGCCTTGAACACGAGATAAGGAGGCTGCCACTCCACGATTCTGCCGGCAGCCTCGCGAATGGCCGCGAACCCTGCTGCGACTTCGGCCAGCGACATATCCGAAACAAGCCCGCAAAGCGGCAGAGGCAGCAGCGCCTCGACCTTGCCTTCGGCAGCGACCGCCATCCCGCCGCCGGCTTCAATCACCGCATTGGCCGCAACCATCATGTCGCGGGAGTTGCCGCCGAAGACCGTCAGATTGTGGCTGTCGTGCGAAACGGTCGTCGCAAAGGCGCCGCGCCACTCGCCCCAGCCTTCAAGCAAACCGACCCGCGGACGGCTGTCGGCGCGGCCATGCCGATGGGCGACGGCGATCAGCGTCGTACCCTTCGGCGGCACCAGACATCCGCCCGAAACCTCGGCTCTCGTCTCGCCCCATCGGGTGAAGCGCGGCCGGTCGATCGTCACGACCCGGGCCGTGCTGCCAGTGGCAGCGATGCGAAAATCGTCCACTGTCAGCGGTTCGATCTTCATCGTGTTGCGCAAGGGCGAGACATCGGCCGCGACGGGCGCCTGAAGCATCCCACCGCCGCTCGCCACCAGCCTGCCGTTCGCCAGCACATGCCGCGCACGGAAATCGCGAATGTCCTCGAAGAACACGATGTCGGCACGGCGACCGGGAGCGATCAGGCCGAGATCGGCCCTTCCGAGCCGCCGGGCGGCATTGAGGGTTGCCGCCTGCAGCGCCCACTCGGCCTTGAGCCCGTAGCGCACGAGGCGGCGGACCACGTCGTCGAGGCCGCCGTCGCGGTGAAGATTGTCCGGGAACACGTCGTCGGTACAAAGTGTGACCGTCTGCGGCAGATGCCCGAAAGCACCGAGCGCTGTCACGAACTCGGGAAGAAGGTGATCGTGCGAGCCGCGCAGCTCGATGGTCAGTCCCGCGCGGAGCTTCGCTATCAGGTCGTCGCCGGAGACGAGTTCGTGATCGGAGCTGACGCCGGCCGTCACGAAGGCCTGCAGATCGGCTCCCGCCAGGCCGCGCGCATGCCCGTTGACCTGTTTGCCCGCCTTCAGCCCCGCCTCGACGATCGCAGTCATGCGCGGATCGCCGTCGATGACGCCGCGCATGTTCATGACCTCCGCAATCCCACCGATCTCCGGCCAGGACAGCATTTCCGCGACGGCATCGGCGTCGAAATCCGCGCCGGCGACCTCCAGACCGGGAGCGGAGGGCACGCAGGACGGCGCCAGCACCACGGCGCGCAAGGGCAGACCGCCCATTGCGTCGACAGCCCAGCGCACGCCGGCAAGTCCGCTCACATTTCCCAGTTCGTGCGGGTCCCAGACGACTGTGGTCACGCCGCGCGGCACCACGGCGGCAGCGTAGACCGCGGGCGTCACCATCGAGCTTTCGACATGCATATGCGTGTCGATAAGGCCGGGCGAAAGGTAGGCTCCCGCCGCATCGATGACCGTGTCTGCGTCGCTGCGCGACCCGGGTGCATGGACGCTCGCGATGAGCGCGCCGACGATCCCGACATCCGCTGCCCGGCATTCGCCCGTCACGACATCCACGACCGTGCCGCCGGCCACGAGCACGTCGAAGGGCGCATCTCCGCGTGCGGCGGCAACTGCGCGCGCCCGCAAGCCGGCGTCATCGAGATCGGCGGGTTGCTGCAGGTCCTTCATCTGGCGGCTTCCTTGGCGAGCGCACCCAGCAGGTGCCCGCGGACACGCTCCGCATCCACGTCGACCGCATAATGGGCGTTGAATGTCTCGTGGCTCCCCCGGGTCTCGACCACCGTCCGGCCGCGCGTCAAGGCACCGGCAAGCTCGACATCGATTCGCGCCGGGCGAAACGACACAGCGTTTCCATCGACCAGCGCAACGGCTGCGCAGGGATCGTAGATCGCCATGCCCGCCCTTCCACGGCTCGTGCCGATCGCGACGTAGCCGGCGAGAAGGTCGGCAATCAGCGCGGCCTTCGCGCCACCTGCGGTGCGCATGGCTTCCACATCGTCCGGATAGGCGATGACCTTCCGGCAGAGGTCGAGGTCGACCATCCGGAACGGCACGCCGTGGGCAAGCACGATGGCAAGCGCTTCCGGATCGGCGAAGGCGTTGAACTCGGCCGACGCCGTATGATTGCCGCTGGAAACACCGCCACCCATCCAGGTGAGCTCGTCGATCCGCCCGGCGAGATCGGGACGTGCCAGAGCAAGGGCAGCGATATTGGTCAGCGGCCCGAGCGCCAGGATGCGATGCGGACCGCCGCCGTCCTCCAGCCAGCGGCAGAGAGCACGGAACGCGTCGCTATCCGGCAGGGCGGGTGCATCGGGGAGGCTCATTCCCGCCGTCGGAATGCCGGTCCTGCCAAGGATGCGCTCCGCCGTCTCGAGCTTCCCGAGCACGGGTAGCGCCCGTCCCTGATGGATCGGAAAGGTCCAACCGAAGGCCTGCGCTGCTGCCGCGGCGTTGCGCTTCACCTGCCCGAGCGGAACATTGCCGTAGACCAGCGAGACGCCGTCGACGGCCTCACCGGCGTGAAGGACGACGAGCATCGCGGCGATGTCGTCGAAGCCCATATCCGTGTCGATCCAGATGCCCATGGCGGATCAATTGAACCTTTCCAGCCTCGCGGCCCTTTCGAGCGGCAGATCGAAGGCGAGCGTGGTGCCTGCGGCATGCGCGGGCACGGCCGCATCCACTTCGGCCTTCAGTGCCCCGAGCGGCGTATCGAGCAGGTATTCGCGCGTGCTGCCCGAAAAAGAGGCCCCGCGCACTGTGCCCGTGAAAGGACCTGACCCCAGGGTCACCATGCGCGGGCGCCAGGCAAGCCCCGCCGCACCATGCGGCAAAGGCCCGGGAAGCTCGATCGGACCGTGTCCGGCGCGCAATTTGCCGTTCTCGATGGCAAAGATATTCTCGAAGCCGACGAAATCGGCCACGAAGGCGGAGGCCGGCCGGTTATAGATCTCTTCCGGCGTGCCGATCTGCTCGATCGCACCGTTCAGCATCACCACGATGCGGTCGGCCAGTGACAGCGCCTCGCCCTGATCATGGGTGACGAAGATCATCGTGACGCCGGTTTCCCTCTGGACCCGCTGCAGTTCCGTGCGCATCTCGAGCCTCAGCCGCGCGTCGAGGTTGGAGAGGGGCTCGTCGAGAAGAAGCACCTTCGGCTCCATCACCATAGAGCGGGCAAGTGCTACGCGCTGCTGCTGACCGCCGGAAAGCTCGGCCGGTTTCCGGTCGGCAAAGCTCGTCAGCCCGACGGATTTCAGGCCGGTCCCGACACGGGATTCGAGCTCAGCGCCGGAGAGGCCCTTCAGCCGCAGACCGAAGGCGACATTTTCGAAGACGGTGAGATGCGGGAATAGCGCATAGGACTGAAAGACAAGACCGACGGAACGCCTGTTCGCGGCGACGCGGGTGATGTCGGCGCCGTCGAGGCTGATACGGCCCGATTGCGGCTTCAGCAGGCCGGCGATGGAGCGCATCGTCGTGGTCTTGCCGCAGCCCGAAGGTCCGAGAAAGGCGACAAGCTCGCCTTTTCGGATCGACAGATCGAGATCCTTCACCGCGACGGTGTCGCCATAGGCGAGCGTCAGTTTTTCGAGGCTGAGGAAGGCGGGGTCAGACATAGCGGGAAAATCCTAGGAAACGCTCGGCGAGGAAGACGATGCCGATGGACATGAAGGCGAGAAGCGCCGAAAGCGCCGCGACCGACGGATCGTAGGTGATCTCCATGTAGGAGAGCATGTCGATCGGCAGGGTGCGCACGCCGGGGCCGGAAAGGAACAGCGAAACCGGCACCTGATTGAAGCTGGTGACGAAGCCGAGGATGAAGGCGGCGAGAATGCCGCTGCGGATATTCGGCATGACCACACGGAAAAAGGCGCCTGAACGCGACGAGCCGAGCAGCACGGCGGCCTCCTCGATATCGGAGCGCAGATTGTTGAGGCTCGCCGAGACGACGCGCACCGCATAGGGCAAGACGAGCGCCGTGTGTGCCAGGAAGAGCGCGAGCGTGATGTTGAAGCCGAAGGGGACGACGAGATAGCGCAGCAGCGCGAGGCCGACGATAATGCCGGGCACGATGATCGGCAGGGAGACGACGGTGCGCACCGTTTCGCCGAAAGGCAGCCGGTAACGCGAAAGCGCGTAGGAGGCCGGGATGCCGAGGGTGAGCGCGGCAGCCGTCCCGCCGATGGCAAGCAGCATCGACATGGTGAAGCTCTCGCGGAAGCTCTCGACCTCGAAGACCTTTGCGACCCATTTCAGCGACAGGCCCTGCGGCGGAAAGGCAAGCGTTTCGCCCCCCGACAGCGATGCCGCGACGATGATGAAGAAGGGGCCGATCAGAAACGCGGTGACGAGTACGAGCACCGTTACCGGGAAAAGACGGGAATTCATCGCTTGCTCCTCGCGGTGGCGAGCCGCTTCAAGAGAAGGTTGGCTGCGAAGCTCATGACGATCAGGATGAAGGCGATGACGCTTGCGGAGACGAAATCATTGGCGACGGTCACACGCTGATAGAGGAGCGTCTCCAGCATCAGGACCTTGGAGCCCCCGAGGATCGCCGGCGTGATATAGGCTGTCAGGGAGCCGGTGAAGACGAGCGTTCCGCCGATCACCAGACCTTCCTTGGTGAGCGGCAAAATGACCTTCCAGAAGACCTGAAACCAATTGGCGCCGAGTACCCGCGCGGCGGGGATCGCGTCCTTCGGCATGTTTTCGAGCGCGCTGATCAGAGCCAGGATCATCAGCGGCAGGAAGAGCTGCAGGAGTCCGACGAAGACCGCCGTCTCCGTGAACAGGAAGCGCACCGGTTCGTCCGTCAGGCCGACGCTCGTCAGTGCCTGATTGACGATCCCGGTCCTTCCCAGAATGACGATCCAGGCATAGGTGCGCGCAACCGGCGATATCATCAGCGGCAGCACGACGAGACCGATCATCCGGCCCTTGCCCTTCGGCGGCAGGTTGACGATGGCAAAGGCAGCGGCATAGCCGATGACGGCGGCGACCACGGTTACCGTCGCGCCGAGCCGCAGCGTGCGCAGGAACACCGTCCGGTTGAGCGGATCGGAAAGGAAGCCGGTATAGGCGGATACCGACCAGCCCTCCGCATTGCGGAAGCCTTCGGCGAGCAGAATGACAACCGGCGCCAGAAAGACGACGGCGGCGAACACGGCCGCCGGCAAGGCAAGCGCCAGCGCCTCGGCCCGGTTGTGGAACATCTCTACGCCTTTCCGCGGCAGTGCCGCCGTTGGATACGTGGCGCGACGCCGGCAGATTCTGGCGTCGCGCGAAACAGGAGCCCGGCTCTTACTGGCCGACCTTGGCGTTCCATTCGGAAAGCCAGGCTTCCCGGTTGTCGAGCGCCACGGCCGACGGGATCAGTTTCAGGTTCTTGACCGTCTCTTCGCCGTAGGTGAGATTCTCGGCAATCTCGGGCGAGACTTTCACCTCCTTGTTGGCCGGGCTGTCGACCAGCTTTTCGGCGAGCGCCGTCTGGATTTCCGTCGACAGCCAGAAATCCATGAACTGAAGCGCCAGATCCTGGTTCTTCGAGCCCTTGGCCAGGACCATGACGTTCATGCCGCCGGTCTGGCCCTCCTTCGGAGTCGCCCACTTGATCGGCAGATCCATCTTGGTGAAGCCCTCCCAGGAGAAACGGCCGATCGGCGCTGCCCAGATTTCCTCCTGCTGCATCAACTGCACGAGTTGCGAGGATTTGACGTAGAAAGTGACGATATCGTCCTTCTTCTCGCCGACGGCGGCGATCGCAGCCTTGAGGTCAGGCGCATTCTGCCCCAGCGCCTCACCGATCATGTAGAGCGTGGGCGGGCCCTGATTGGTCGTGACGTTCGGAAGAGCCACATGCCCGGCGAGCTTGTCGCCGAGCAGATCGGCCCAGGACGTGACTTCCACCTTATCGGACCGATAGACGATCGAGGTGGCGTAGAAAGTGTAGCCGACGCTCATGCCGTCGCCGTTCGGATCCTTGGCGATGTCGTAGAGCTTGTCGAAATTGCTGAGCTTCGAGGTATCAATCTTTTCGATCAGGCCGGCCCTCGTAGCGGAAAGCGCGTCCGCCATGGAAACGACTGCCATGTCGATGACCGGATTTGCCTTGTTGGCCTCCATCTTGGCGAGGCGCTCGACGCTGTTGCCGGTTTCGACCACGAGCTTGCAGCCGCACTTGGCTTCGAAGGGATCATAGACCAGCTCCTTGAACGCGTCCTGGGCGAAGCCGTAGACGGAGATGGTCAGTGTCTTCTCCTGAGCGGATGCGGCATGGGCGCCGATCAAGAGAAGTGCGCTCGAGGCGAGCAGGATGTTCTTCATGGCTGCGGTTCTCCTTCGCTGACAATGGGTGGCTGGACGTTGGGGGGTGGCTGCACGTTGGGGGGCGGCTGCACGTTGGGGGTGGCGTCGCCGTGGACTGGCGGACGACGAGTTGCATGGGCACTTTCGAAATGGTGGCTGCAACGGGCGCGCCAAGCGGGCGAGGCTCGGCTTCTCGGGTGCCGATCGCCTGCACCAGCGCTTCGATCGCAATCGCTGCGATGCGCGCCATGTCCATTCTGACCGTCGTCAGCGCCGGCGTCACGACCGGCGACCAGATCAGGTCGTCGAAGCCGGTAACGCTCGCCTGCTCCGGGACATGGATACCGGCGCGCTGCAGTTCCGTCAGCGCTCGCAATGCGTGAAGGTCGGAGACTGCCGCGAAGGCAGTCACGCCCTGCGCTACCTTCCCGGCCAGCCCCAGCGGGCAACCCCTGCCGGCTACCTGCTCCAGCCGCTCGATCCACAGCGTCTCGACGCGCACGCCTTCACCCAAAGCCGAGCGAAGGCCGCCAATGCGGTCGTTCTGTACGTTCGAGGCTGGATTGTTTCCGATGATCAGCAGGCGCCGATGGCCGAGCTTCAGGAGATGTTCGGCGATCTGGCGTCCACCGTCCCAGTGATCCGCAGCCACCGTGTTGCCTGGCGTCGACGGCGTGTCCACCACTGCAACCGGGCAACCGACATCGGCAATGCGGGTTCCGCGGCGCGGCACGATGACCATGCCCTCGACGCCCCGTTCGATGAGCCGCTCGACCGCACTCGTCTGGACCGCGACGTCGCCGCGGGAATCGGCGATCAGCACGCCGTAGCCGGCAGAAGACGCTGCGAACTCGATGGCCTGGGCGATCTGGGGAAAAAGCGGATTGCTGATATCGGGCAGCACCAGCCCGATAACGCCGCTCCTGCCTGTCCTGAGCGCCCGCCCCGCCTGGCTCGGCACGTAACCGAGCTCCGTCGCGGTGGCGCGGATCTTTTCGGCAAGTTCCGCCGAAACACGCCCCTTGCCCGAAAGCGCGTTGGAAACCGTCGCCGCGGAGACGCCGAGAGTAGTGGCTATCCTCGTCAGTTTAGGTCCGGGACGTGCCAAGGTCCAGTTTTCCGCCGCAAGCTGATTAAACGATTAACCAGCGATATATCAGCCGATTGACCCTGTCGAATCATTTTTCCCAAGAAGCTGTGGATCGAGCGCTGCTCGGGCACCTACCGCGCGACGAAGAGCAGGTCGAAGCCCTTGATCTCACCTCTGGAGATCGATTTACGTATCGCGCGCCAGAGCGCCGCCCGGTTTTCCAGGCGAAAGCCGCGCAGACTTCTTATTAGACGGAGGGTCGCCACCGCAGTCCTGGCCAGACGCAGAACGGCAGGCCCGGAGAGCGACGCTGCCAGTATTTGCGGATGCACCGCGAGAAGCACGCTCGCGGTCCTCTTCCGGTCGATCGCCCGAAACTGGTCGAGCACCTTGTACTCGTAACCCTCGATATCGATCTTGAAGCAAAGCCGTTCGGTCCTCGCCATCGCCTGAAGCTCGGGAATGGTGATCGTTTTTGCCTCGATGGACATGCCGGTGTCGTCGGCGATCAGCGCAGACGTTTCGGAGCTTCCGAAACCGCCACCCACTGAATTGAGAACGAGGCATTCGTCCTGCGAGAGAGCCGCGTTGACGAGTTCGACCTCGCCGGCGTTTCCGTCTTTCATCTCGGTGAGGATACCGAAACAAACCGGGTCGGGTTCGACAACGATGACATTGTCGGCGCTTTGCGCCGCCCAATAGGGCGTCACGCCGATCCACCCGCCGATATCGATATAGGTCGTTTTCTCGTCGACGAAGCGCGCGATATTGCGAAAGGTGCCTGGCTCCCATTGGCCCGCCTGGAGGCGGCTGAAGAAGCGTGCCTTTTCCGGCTTGTCGGGAAAATAGACGGTTCGCTTGTGATAGGTGATCGCGCGCATCGCGCTTCTCTAGCGCATGAATTCACAAAGCGGAACCGTTTTCCGGGAAGTTGCGGGAGACAGGTACGGGTGGCCGAAACTCAGGCCTCTGCCCTCTGGGCGCGGCTGCGCGCCTCCGTCAACTCTGAAGTCGTCTGGCTGAGACGGTCGGCCAGCACCCGCATGATCTCGACTGCCATCTCCGGGAAATCAGCCAATAGTTTGAGGAAATCATCCTTCCGGATCCGCAATGCTTCGAGTGAGGTGGTCGTCTTGACGGTTGCCGTACGCGGCGTGTTGCAGAGGATGGCGATCTCGCCAACGATCGAATTCTGCTCCACTTCGGCGACTTTCAGCTGTCCGCTCGGCGTCGAAACGAGCACATCCGCATTGCCCGAAAGGATCACATAGGCAGCGTCGCCGATATCCCCCTGATGAAACAGATCTTCTCCCGCGCTGTACATCACCCGGTCGGAGGTGAAAGCCAGAAGCTTGAGCTTGGCAGGCGGAAGTCCGGAAAACAGCGTTATCCGGCGCAGCATTTCCACTTCATCTTTTAGGAGCATAACAGTCCGCTTCTCCGAATGCGTCGCGCTTGGTGCAAACAGGTTCTAACCCGGCCGGCGGGAACATATGCTTGCCTCCTGACAACAATATTACATCAAGATGCCAGTTCCTTGTAGTCGCTGTCTCTTGAGTGCGTTTCCACCGGTTCGTCGTGCGTCAACCGTCCGTTTTCGAAATGGGCGACGCGGTCGAAGAGTTCCGCCAGATCCTGATTGGCAAGAACCCACAATATAGCGGGCTTTCGCTCGCCATCCCTCAGGAAAGCGAAGGCCTTCCGGGTGATCTGATCCTGCGTGCGCTGGTCGAGCGCCAGAAGCGGCTGATTGAAGACGTAGAAATCCGAGACCCGGATCAGGGCACGCGCGAGATTGAGCTTCTGGCGCTGGCCGGACGTCAATCGCTTGCCGCCGGCGCCGACGTCGAAATCCAGCCCGAACACGAGCACCTTGTTGTAAAGCCCAAGCGACTCGAACAGGTCACGCACGATTGCGCGTATCCGCTCGGACCCGTCCGTGTGCTTGTGGCCGATGCGGCCGAACAGCACGTTGTCCAGGATCGTCGCCGAGGCCATGTAGCGGTCCGGCTGGTAATGCTCGATGATGCCGACGAGATCGGCCGGGAGGCCGTCGCTGAACTCACGGCGCGCCTCGACGATCTTCTGCATGAGATCGTCCGTCAGGAGACCGAAGCGATGCCGCGGCTCGATATAGCCGAAACACAGGCGGATGATCCTGATGGCATCATCCTCGGACACCTCCTCGAGCGGCTTTCCCCTCACCTTCTGAAGAAGCGCCTCGTAGGCGGGGATTTCCTCGGCCGTCATGAAGGTGAGCTGCTGGAAGAACGGGTGGTCCGGCGGCAAGTCGCGGAACAGTTCAACGACGTTCTCGGCGATTTCCAGCCCCATCTCGTAGAAGGTCTCGTGCAGGCCCGCCCGCTTCAAAACGGTCTTGAAGAAGGGATGGTCCTCGAGCGCCTTCTCCCATCGGTTGCTGTCGGTGACCGTGCCGAAGAGCAGGTTCTCCCCGACGGTCGCCTCGACATTGTAGGAGCCCGGTTCGAAGAAGACGACGAGGTCGCTGAGCTTCTCGGCCTCGAGCCTTTGCCGAAGCGCGCTGCGCATCGCCACGATCTCGCCGGCGAAAGCCTCGTGCTCGGTCGGATCGATCGTCGAACGGACAGCAAGCGCCAGGACGTCATTGCTCAAGAGAACGACGTCCAGCACGGCTCTGATCTTCGCGAAGAGGTCGTCCGGCCCCGTCGCGCCCGCGGCCGGGTAATCGATCCAGTCACTGTTCAGGTCGTAATGCGGATTGCCGGCGAGCTTCGCCTCCACAAGCTCCCACCTGCGTTGAGCTTCCCTGTCGCCCTCATAGACGACCTCCGTCAACGGAGCATGCTTGAGCCCGTAGAGCAGATTGTCGCCGAGGCTGCCCTGGAAGGCAAAGACGTCGGAGGAGGCGTAGGATATTCGCCTGCCCACCACCGATTCGGGCAACTCATGAATATCGACGTCGCCTATGAGGATTCGGCCGGTTGCGGGCCAGGTCAGCCGGCCGAATGCCTCGGCCAGCGCCTCGCCGCCTCCGGACGTACCCCCGGTAACCGCGACCGTTTCGCCGGGTTGGACCTGCAGCGATACATGTTCCACGACCTTCGAGCCGCCATCGTCGGCGACCGAAAGGTTGACGGCCGTCAGCGCTCCGGTGAGCGGCGTTGCCGGGTCGAGGGAAATCGCCTGCACCTTGGGGTCGATCAGCGGTTCGACGCTGAACTGTTCGACGACCTGGGCATATTTGACCTGCACATCCTGGCGCGCCTGGTCCCAATCGATCAATTCCTTCAAGGGACCCGGCAGGTCCTTGTAGGCGCCGATGACTGCGACAAGCTGGCCGATATCGAGCCGGCCCTGAAGCGCAAAATATCCGCCGATCGAATAGAACAGGAACGGCGTCACCTGGGCCAGGAAGTTGTTCAGGAATTTGACCAGAAACTTCCACTGATAGAGATCATAGCGGATCTTGAATATCCGGCCGAGCCGCGCGGCAATGTCGGCCCGTTCGAAATTCGAGGTATCGTGGGCGCGGATCGTGCCGATGCCGTCGACGATCTCGCTGACGCGCCCCGACAGCTCACGCGCCGTCAACTGACGCTCGCGGCCGAGCACCAGCAGTCGCCTGCGCATACGCGGGATAATGACGGCCTGAACGGCGACTATGGAGGCTGCGATGATGCCCAGCCAGAAGCTCTGGAGGAGGATGAAGATGAGCGCCGTCAGAGCCTGGCCGCCGAGAAGGGCGGGCTGTACGAAGGCGTCTCCTGTGAAGCCGCCCATCGGCTCCACCTCGTCCTTGATCATGGTCGAGATTTCGGCCGGCTTGACGCGCTTGAGATAGCCGGGGGAAAGCGCAGAACCCGGTCGACGAGCTCGAAGCGGATTCGCCGCAGAAGCCGTTCGCCGAGCCGGCCCTTGTAGGTGTTGATATAGAATTTGAAGAGCCCGTTGATGATCACGAGCAGCAGGAATACCAGGCTCAAGGCCAGCAGCATGCCTTCCCTGCCGAGATCGAAACCCGAGAAGAGGTTGACCTCACCGAAGAACGGCAGGTTGAACGAAATCGGCAGGAACGGTTGAGTCGCCTCGGGGCCGTCGAAACCTGCACCCTGGATCGGTCCGTTGACGATCTGCTTCGGCAGATCGAACGACAGGAAATAGGGAACCATCGACAGCGCCACGACCAGCAATATCCAGAGCTGCTGCTTGCGGGTGTGAGTCCAGATGTAGCGGGAAAGACGTGGTTCCATGTGCCGGTAAAGAGACCTATCTGAAATTCGGGATCGCTCGGCTGTTCTGCCGGCGGACTACAGCGCCGCACTTGGTGCCGGTCCGCCTGATCGTCAATGGGCCTGCGCTGCCTCCACGAAATCGTGACTACCCGGCATGAGAGCAGAGCGATGCGCTATGTCAAGCCTCGATAGATATGCAGTACCGCTCATCTGCGCAGGCGTCTTGCCTCCACTCCTGCGGCCCACTCCGGCGCCTTGCGCTCAACTGGCCGTGAGCTTACAACAGCCGCATGACGCATGCCAGCCACTCTTCCCGCCTTCGCGAAGATTGGCGCGAAAGCGCCCATGACCTTGCCCGGGGTTGGCTGCGTATTCCGGCAGCCGGCTCGTCGGTGGCATAGCCAGGGTCATTGCGAAGCATCCGCACGCGAACATTGCCAACGCTTTCAACCACAAGCAGGTCGACTGAAAGATGTGGGTGCGACAAGCTCTTCGAGAGCATCGGCGCAGATTGTCGCCGGGTCGTCGTGCTCGGCGGCAGGTACGGCGTCCTGTCGGCCATGCTGCTCGAAGATTTGCGCTTCGACATCGAATTCGCCGTGAGCTGCGACCTCGATCCCGCGGTCGAGCCGATACGCACACGCTCGACTATCGCGCCCTGAATGCGGAGCTGCTGACCAACACGAGCTGCGAGCAACTCGCCACGCGCGTCATGCTGATCGGGTCGGTCTAACTCCTGGAGCGGGATGAGGAAAAGTGCGGTTTTCCGCCTGCTTGCCTCGTCTCGACTTATTAGCACATCATGATCCAGGTCGATCCGACCTAAATCATCGTGATCTAAAGCGCTGTCTCGACAAAAGGCGCTCACCGATGATCCTCGCCGTTCCTGCGGCTCCGTCGAGGTCGAGCGGCGGGATGGCCGGCCTCGGTCGTGCAAGCATCGCCCTCACCTTCGCGGCCAGAAGCTCGGGCGTGATCCCCTCCTCCGGCAGCACCCCGGCGAGATCGAGCTGTTCGAGCCGTGCCGCCCGCGTGCTCTGTTCGGTCTCGCCACCCGCGGTAAAGGGGATGAGGAGGCATGCGCATCCGGCACGCAGAATGTCGCACACGGTGTTGTAGCCGGCCTGCGAGACGGAAAGGCGGGCACCGCCGAGCAAGCCACCGAAATCCCGCCGGAAACGAAAGAGGCTGACGCCCTCCGGAGCCGCGGCCGCGAATGTGTCGAAATCCGCCTGCGGCAGGTTCGGGCCTGTTATCAGGCACCAGCGAAGCGCATTCGGCAGAAGCTTCGCGGCCTCGAGCGCCGCGCCGATCAGCTCCCTGCCGACAGCGCCTCCGCCCGCCGAAACCACAATGTCGAATTTCTCGGCCGCTTCATTCGGCGGCGGCGGGGCGACGAGGCCCGTATAGACGACCTTGTCGCGGATTTCGTCGGCAAGGGGAAATGTTTCCTCGATGCGGGCGAATCCGGGATCGCCGTGAACGAATACAAGATCGAAATGGTTCTTGACGAGGTCGACGGTCTCTTCGGCCCTTCCAGGCTTGACCCTCTCCTGCAGAATGTCGCGCAGCGACGTCGCCACGAGCGGCGGCCGGTCGCTCGCCGCAATTTCAGCGAGCAGCGGCAGCAGTTCGAACCGCATCTGCCGACGCCCGAAGGGGAAGGCCTCGATGATGACGACGTCCGGTTCCGCGCGTCGGAACGCCTCGATGAGCAGATCCCGTCGGTGCTCCTGAAAAGCGGCCGTGACCGGGTTTCCGTCGCCGTCGACAAGCCCGGAAAACCCTTTGTCGCCGGCAGTCACCGCCGGCAGTGCGACGGTCTGCACGCCTTCCCCGGAAAGCCCGGCACCGGCGTGCCGCCGGTCACCATCGTGACCTCGAACTCCTGCTCGACCAGCGCTCCGGCAATGCGGCTCGCGCGCGCCAGATGCCCGATACCGAGTAGATGCTGCACATAGAATAAGACGCGAGGCCTGCTCAAGGGCTTCTTCTCCATTCGCTTTCGAAGAGCCCGACCAGCTGACCGACGCTGGAGTGATGGTCGAACTCGTTGCGCACGCGCCGTTCGCCGGCGGCGCCAAGTCGCCGGCGAAGCTCCGGGTCGCGGATCAATCGCTCCAGTGCCGCAGCAAGAGGCTCCGGGCTTTCCGGCGGCACCACCAGCCCGTTTTTGCCATCTTCGAGAAGTTCGGGAATGCCGGAGACTGCGGTCGAGATACAGGCAAGCCGCTGGCTCGACGCCTCCACCAGCACATTCGGCAGCCCGTCGCGGTCGCCATTGGCCGTCACCCGACAGGCCAGTGCGAAGATGTCGGCCTCGCGGTAGCGGTCCAAAACGTCCTTTTGATCGAGCGCCCCGTGCCAGCGGACGCGATCCTCGATGCCAAGCTTTGCAGCAAGCGCCTGGAGCCGGCCGGTGAGCTCTCCCGCACCGATGTGCTCGAAGCGCCAGTTGGCATCCGCAGGCAACAACGACAGCGCCTTCAGGAGGACGTCATATCCCTTCTTGGGAACGGCGCGCCCGACGCTGACGATGCGCACCGGATCGTCGGGATCCGAGCCGTCGCGCCGGGTATGCTCGCCTTCGAAGGCCGGGAAACGATCGAGATCGAGGCCGTGATAGCTCAGATGGACCCGGGTCTGGTCCTTCGACAGGTCCCGCAGATGCTCATAGCCGCTTCGGGTGCAGGTCACAGTCCAGCGGGCCCGGTCGAGCTTGCCCGAAAGCTCCCAATCCTCAGAGGTCCAGATGTCCTTTGCATGGGCGGAGCAAGTCCAGGGTATGCCGGTGATGATGCTCGCATAGTCCGTTACCGAGGCCGGCGTGTGAATGAAATGGGCATGCAGCCACGCGGCGTCTTCCGGCCATTCGGTTACGAGCACCAGCGCCTGGCCGAGACGGCGGAAGCGGTTGCGTGAAACGTCTCGCGCGAGGTCCCGGAGGAACGGCCCGAGCACGCGCCGGAAGCCGGGCTTCCGGACGGTCTTCACCAGCGCGCGGAGAACGCGCCACGGCTCCTCATGCAGATATTCAGGCAGGTAATGGACGGCCGCGCGTATTTCGTCATGGACGGGATGGCGCTTCCTGTCGGTCGGACGGCGCAGGGCGACCAGGACGAGCTCATGCCCTGCTCTTTCGAGGCCCAGCAGTTCCTGCGCAATGAACGTTTCCGAAAGGCGTGGATAACCCTTCAGCACGACGGCGATCTTCGGTTTCGGTAACACGTGTCTTCAGTTCGATCTTTTCACGACGGCCAAATGCTCCTTCGATCTATGATCGAGCCATTCGCCGACGATGTCGGATATGTGGACGAGGCCTTCCAGCCTCAGGCCATTGGCGCGGAGCGACGGCGGTGCGCGCTGCGGCAGCGCCTTCAGGGCCGCAGCAAGGCGCAGCGGCTCCTCCGCTTCCTGCGGAAGCAGCATGTCGACGAGCCCGAGTGCGGAGGCACGCTGGGCGCGGATCAATTGTTCTTCGCGTGGCTGAAGACGCGGCACGATCAGAGCAGGCTTGTCGAAAGAGAGAATCTCGCAATAGGTGTTGTAGCCGCCCATCGACACCACACCCCTGGCGCCGGCTACCAGTTCCTCCATGCGATTGTCGAACTCGATAATCTTGATGAATGGGATCTTGCTTCCCTTCTTGATCAGCTTGTTGCGCTGCTTTGCGGGCATGTAGGGGCCGAGGACGACGAGCGCGTTATGCGTGAGTTCGGGATCCTCCTGATAGGCGTGGATCACGTCATGGATGAGGTCCGCTCCGTCGCCGCCGCCGCCGGTGGTGACCAGTATGTAGTCGCCTTCCGGCTTATGGCCGTGCAGCGCATCGTGGGAAACGCTTCTTTGCAGAAAGCCGACGAAGTTCATGCGATCGCGCACGGCAACGGGCACGTCGAGCCCGACCAGCGGATCGTAGAAATCCGGCGGTCCGTAGACCCAAATCGAATCATAGAACTGCTCGATCTTGCGCATCGTGTCGCGCCGCTTCCATTCCTCTTCCAGGAGGTGCGGCGAGTCCATCACTTCCCTTAGGCCAAGCACCAGCCTGGTGCCGTGCGTCTTCAGGTAGGCGAGCGTATCCTCCACCTCGCCGCGCAGGCCCATCGGCTCCTTGTCGACGACGAAAATATCCGGCCGGAAGTTTTCCGCCGTCGAACGGATGATCGACTGCCGCATTTTCAACGTTTCGTGCAGCTCGATGTGGCGGTCCAGCGAAGTATATTCGCCGTTTCGGAGCTTTATGACGCTCGGAATCTTCACGAAGTCGACGCGGGCGCGATAATCGAAGGCGCCGGCGATTGTCGCACCGGAGATGATCAGGATCTGCAGTCCGCTGTAATCTTCCACCAGGGCATGGGCGATGGCGCGACAACGTCTGAGATGGCCGAGCCCGAAGGTATCGTGGCTGTACATGAGGATGCGGGCATCCTCGAAGCGCCGTGTCATACGAAAAACCTTTCGCTCAAAGATAGAAACGTCGAAGTCTATTGCAGCGATCGCTTGCAGCCAACAGCGATACCGGGGCTTATTTGTAGGGATCGGCGGCGTCGCGCAACCCGTCTCCCAGGAAGTTGAACGCCAATATCACAAGAATGACCGGGATCGTGGGGAAAAGCAGCCACGGATAGAAGGCAATGACGCTGACGCTCTTTGCCTCGGTGAGCAGGATGCCCCAGCTGGTTATCGGAGGACGCAGCCCCAGGCCGAGGAAGCTCAGCGCCGTTTCTCCAAGGATCATGCCGGGTATGGAGATCGTTGCCGTGGCGATGAGATGGGACATGAAGCCCGGAACGAGGTGGCGCCCTATGATGCGTCCGCTTTTCGCGCCCATCAACTGCGCGGCAAGGACATAGTCTTCCTCCCTGAGCGCCAGCAGCTTCGAGCGCACGGCGCGCGCAAGGCCGGTCCAGTCGAGAAGGCCCAGGATGACGGTTATACCCAGATAGATGAGAAGCGGGCTCCATGTCGCCGGCATGATCGCCGCCAGGGAAAGCCACAGCGGAATGCTCGGGATCGACTGCAGGACTTCGATCAGTCTCTGAACCACAAGGTCGAAGATCCCGCCATGATATCCGGCAAGCCCACCGATGACGATGCCGAGAACGAAGCTGACGGTGATGCCGAGAAGTCCGATCGTCAGCGATATCCGCGCTCCGTAGATGATCCGCGACAGCACGTCGCGGCCGAGACGGTCCGTGCCCAGGAGGAAAAGCTGCCCTCCCTCCGCCGGGCAAACCAGATGCAGATTGCTTTCGAACAAACCCCAGAAACGGTAGTCGTCCCCGCGGCAGAAGAACCGGATCCGCTCGACGGCCGTCGTATCGTCCGTGTAGTTGCGCTTCAGCGTGTCCATGTCCAGCTTCATCGTCCGGCCGTAGACGAAGGGGCCGACGAATTCACCCTCGTGGAAAAAGCGAACGCTCTGCGGCGGCGCGTAGATGAAATCGACATTGCGTGTATGCAGGTTGTAGGGCGCGAGAAACTCGCAGATCAGGATCATCCCGTAGAGCATCGCGAGGAAGATGCCCGAGACGAGCGCGACCTTGTGGCGCTTGAACTTCCACCACATCAGACGCAGCTGCGATGCCTGGTTCACCCGCACCTGCTCCTCGGTCATGACCTCCACGGAATAGGGGTCGAAGGGCGCGGTCGAAACGTAGTGCGGAAGGGGCTCGCCGGGCGCCGGGATCGGTGACGTCACTTTGTGCTCCTGCCTTGCAGACGAATTCGAGGATCGAGGACGGCGAGCGCCAGATCGGAAACCAGCACTCCGATCACGGTGAGGAACGCGAGGAACATCAGGAACGACCCGGCGAGATACATGTCCTGGCTCTGCAGCGCCTTGATCAGCATCGGTCCGGTGGTTTCGAGGGACAGCACGATTGCCGTGATTTCCGCACCCGAAATGATCGCCGGCAGGATCGACCCGATATCCGAAATGAAGAAATTGAGCGCCATGCGCAGCGGATATTTGAGCAGGGTTCGGGTGGGCGAAAGCCCCTTGGCGCGGGCGGTCACGACATATTGCTTCTGGAGTTCGTCGAGCAGATTGGCCCTGAGGCGCCGGATCATGCCGGCGGTACCGGCCGCGCCGACGATGATGACCGGGATCCAGATATGCTCCAGTATCGACTTCGCCTTTTCCCAACTCATCGGCTCGGAAAGATACTTCTGGTCCATCAAATGGCCGATCGAAGTTCCGAACCAGATATTGGCGAAATACATGAGGACCAGGGCCAGCATGAAATTCGGGATTGCGATGCCGATGAGTCCGATCAGCGACAGGCCGTAGTCGCCCCAGCTGTACTGGTGCGTGGCAGCATAGAGGCCGATCGGAAACGCGATGACCCAGGTGAAGATGATGGTGAAGAAGGAGACCAGGACCGTGAGCCACAGGCGCTCGCCGACGACCTCGCTCACCGGCAATTCATATTCGAAGGAATAACCGAAATCGCCCTGGAGCATCCCCGCGACCCAGTGGACATAGCGCAGGATCGGCGGCTGGTCGAAGCCATACTGCTTACGCAGCGCCTCGATCTGTTCCATGTTGACGCCCTCGCCCTGCGCCCTGATCTCGGCAATGTAGCTTTCGAAATAGTCGCCCGGGGGCAGTTCGATGATGGCGAAGACGAGCGCGGAGATGATGAGGAGCGTCGGGACCATGACTGCGATGCGCCAGAGAATGTACCGCAGCATCTCAGTCGTCCTGTTCCAGCCAGAAGGTGTCGGGCTTGTAGGCGCCGAGGTAGCTCGTCGGGTCGAAACCGTACAACCCTTCATCGGGGAAATTGCGCAGCTTCTTCGTGACGAGGATCGGCTGCAGCGAGCTGTTGACCAGCCCGATCGAGAAGACCTGATCCGTGTAGATGGACAACATCTGTCTCCAGATGTCAGCCCGCTCGGCATCGTCCGCGGAATGCCTCCAGCGCTTGAGCAGGTCGAGGAGCTCGACGACCGCGGGAAGGTCGGGTGCCTCGCCCATTTCGCCATGCGACATATAGTTCAAACCCCAGACGGGCCACTGCAGCTGGTCGTCCGTGGTCGGTGCAAGCTGGCTGGGGCTCATGTCCGCGGTCGGCACGCCGTTGTCGAGACCGAACCACATCGACATGATGATCTCGCCGCCGACCGCGCGGCTGCGGAAGGTATCGCGCTGCGAGGTGCGAATGAACAGCGAAATGCCGACCTCGCGCCAGTAATCGGTTATGAGCTGCAGCACATCGGTATCGAGCGTGCTTTCGCCGGCCGTCTCTACGACGATCTGCGCCTTTCGGCCGTCGGGAAGAATACGGATTCCGTCGCCGCCGCGCTTGGCCAGTCCGGCCGCGTCGAGCAGCGCGTTCGCCTGTTCCGGATCATGGGCGATCCAGGCATTCGCGAATTCGGGCCGGAAGAGAGGACTTTCAGGCAGCACAGTGTCGGCGCTTTCCTTCGTCAGCCCATAAAATGCGGCCATGTTGATTTCGCGACGGTCGATTGCAAGCGACAGCGCACGACGGACGCGCACGTCCCTGAGCAGCGGCCGCCACACCGGGTCGGCAGAGTTGAGGTTCGGCAGCAGCGCCAGGCGTGACCCCGACGTCTTCTTCCAGAGCTTTACCTCGACCGGGTGCCGCTTCTCCGCATCTTTGAGATAGGTATAGTCAACGAAATCGACCCCATAGGCCTGCAGGTCGCTTTCGCCCGTGCCGGCCTTCGCCGGAATGAGTGAGGACGAACTGACGCTGAGCACGAACCGGTCGATATAAGGCAATTGCAAGCCGTTTTCGTCCACCCGATGGTAATAGGGATTGCGTTCGAACATGAACTGTTCGGCCGGCAGGGGCGTGGTGTTGCGCCACGGGTCGAGGGTCGGCAAATCCGGATTTTCGGGCCGGTAAGAGCGCGCCATCCGCATGTGCAGCTGGCTCCACTTCTTGACCCGCTGTTCCTTCAGGAACGTCTTCAGCTTGTCCTCGTCCTGATATTTTGTGTGGAACTGCTTGAGATAGGCCGAGGGCATGACGACGACCAGCGGCTGTGGTGCAGCGAGTTCCTGCAGGAAAACCGGGTTCGGCATCGGCCAGGAATAGCGGACCGTTCGCTCGTCAACGATTTCGAACTTAGGCGCCTGCCCGTCCATGACCATCGCCGGCGGCAGGCCGGCCGGGGTCAGATTCTCGTTAAGGAGCACGTCTTCGAAGCAATAGCGGAAGTCCTCGGCCGTCAAAGGCGTGCCGTCCGACCACTTGTGGCCCTCGCGCAGATGAAAGGTGAAGATACGATCCTCGACCGTCTCGTAGCTTTCGAGAATATCGGGCTGGAGATTGAGCTTCTCGTCGTAGCCGACCAGGCGGGTATAGCCGTAGATCGTCATCAGGCGAATGTCCTTCGCACTGCCGATCAGGCTGCGGATCGTGCCGCCGTGGCGGCCGGCCTTTCGTCCCATCGCCGCGACATCGATCACCCTCGGCGTCTTCGGCAATCGTTCGCCGACCGGCGGAAGCTTGCCTTCCTGAACGAGGGCGGCGAGCGCGTCGGTTCCGCCTGCGGCCGCGAGCATTGCTTTTGGAAACGCAGCCGACGCGAGAATGCCAAGCGCGGTTCTTCGGGTGATCATCGGCGTAACTCCCTGGCATCCACCAATTCGCGGGCGAGGACATAGTGCCCGCCACCGAGGTCGGCGGGAATAAGAGCACCGTTCTCGCCGCCGTCGGAAAATTGTGCGCCCCAGCGCTCCTGGTCCGATCCGCCGCTCGCCGCAAGGGAATCGAAGTCGAGCTTACGGTCGAGGTCGGGATAGGGAACGGCGGCGAGGAGCGACTTCGTGTAGGGGTGGGCCGGATTGCGCATCAGCACCTCGCGCGGCGCCAGCTCCACGATCCGGCCCGCGCACATGACCGCGATCCGGTCGGCCATGTAGTCGACGACCGCGAGGTTGTGCGAGATGAACAGCATCGTCAGACCGAGCTCTTTCTGCAAGTCCTTGAGAAGATTCAGGATCTGTGCCTGCACCGAAACATCGAGCGCAGAAACGGGTTCATCGCAGATCAGAAGCTGCGGCACGAGCGCGAGCGCCCGGGCGATCCCGATGCGCTGCCTTTGGCCGCCGGAGAAGCTGTGGGGATAACGATTGATGAAACGCTGGTCGAGCCCGACCGCCTGCAAAAGGGAGCGAACGTGTTCCTCACGCGATTTCGGCGTCCCTCGGCCGTGAATCTCCAGCGGCTCGCTGAGGATGTTCTTTACGGTCATGCGCGGCGAAAGCGACGAGACGGGATCCTGGAAGACCATCTGGATCTTCGCCCGCAAAGCCTTGAGTTCCCCGCCGTCGAGCTTCAGGACGTCAAGCGCGCCCTCCCCGTCGTCGAAGGTAATCGTGCCCTTGTCAGGCGTCACGGCCCGCATGAGGATCTTGCTGACGGTCGTCTTGCCGCAGCCGCTTTCGCCGACGAGCCCGAGGCATTCACCGCGGCGGATGTCGAAGCTGACATTGTCTACAGCGCGATGCCGATATGCGGTGCCGCTGCCGAACCAGCCGGAGCTGCGCGTGGAAAACGTCTTCGAAAGGTTGCGGACGGACACGAGGACATTGGGACCCGCGGCTTTCTTGACTTCGCGGTCGCCGACGATCGCGCCGGCCTTGACCGGCACCTCGCGCAACGCCTTCAGCCGCTCGCCCGGTTTCATGTCGAAGTGCGGCACGGCGGCCATCAAACCCTTGAGATAGGGATGCCGGGGATTACGGAAGATCGCATCCACGGGTCCTGCCTCGACGATCTCGCCATGGTAGATAACGACCACCTCGTCGGCCATGTTGGCAACGACCCCGAGATCGTGGGTGATCAGAAGCATGGCCATGTTGAGCTTGCTTTGAAGCTCGCGCAAAAGCTGCAATATTTGCGCCTGAACCGTCACGTCGAGGGCCGTCGTCGGTTCGTCCGCGATGAGCAGCGCCGGTCGGCAGATCAGCGCCATCGCGATCATCGCTCGCTGTCGCATGCCGCCGGAAAGTTCGAAGGGATACATGTCGTATGCCCGCTTCGGATCGGAAAAGCCGACATAGCCGAGCAGTTCCTCCGTCCTCTCGCGGCGCCCTGCCTTGTCGGTATCCGTATGGATCTTCAGCACTTCCGAAATCTGGTTGCCGATCGTGTGAAGCGGCGACAGCGAGGTCATCGGTTCCTGGAAGATCTTGCTGATGCGTGCGCCGCGGATCTCCTGGATATCGCGCCCGTCCGTATCCAGCGAAAGCAGGTCGACGCCCTTTGCATCGGCTTCGGGATCGTTGAACAACACCCGGCCGCCGACGCTTGCCACGCTCGGCAGGATGCCCATGATCGCCTGGCTGATGGCCGACTTGCCGGACCCGGACTCGCCGACGAGCGCCGTCACCCTTCCGGGCAGAATTCTGAAATTCGCTCCCCGAACGGCTTCAACCTCGCCGCCTAGCACCGAGAATGTGATCCGCAGACCCTCAACTCGCAGCAGGTCCGCTCCTGACGTCATCGCAGCACGCTTCCCTCAATACCCCTCCTGCACAATTCCAACTCGAGGCCGCCCCCAAAATAAAATCATGCAGCCACTTTCTGCAGCGCCGCGCGTCTGACCCCGCGTGCAAAGCTAGCCCCGCCGGAGGCACCGTAACTTTTTGCCACTCAAAAACAGTAGCCTAGGTTAAACGGGCTGTCCAGCAGGCCACCGGAAGGTCAGGAAGCGTGGAGCGGCATTAAGAGAAGGGGCAGCTGCCGTTGGTCAGGACGTCCTCGCAGCGCGGCGAACGCCGGAAATCGTCGTAATAGAGCGTCCAATCGGTCGTATCGGCGGCCCGATAAGGTCCGAACTTGAAGTACTGGTTCTCACCGAGGCCCTTGTCCGCATGGCCCACATGGCCTTTGACGGAAACGATCGGCTGGCCGTTGGCAAAGAGCTCTATGTGGCCCGAGCCGTCGGGACCGGGTTTCGTGAAGACGACGAAATCGATCCAGCCGGACTTCGGATCCGGCAAGGGATTGCCATGGCTGGTAATGGTGATCCCGTCCGTGCATGAATTGAAGAGGCTGCCGTCTTCCGGCTTCCAGTTGCCGTCGGTCGCCACCAGCATGCGCATCTGGTTGACTTCCGGACGGAGCCAGACCGGCGCCTGGCCTGGGGCGCAACGCGCCGCTACGCCATCAGGGCCGGCGGTGACCGGAGGCAGATCGTTGGTTTCGACCGTGGCGAAGAGCTTTCCAAAATTCATGCGCAGCGCCAGGAAGGGGCTGAAGTCGCCCTCGGCACCGGGATCGATCTCTCGCTTCCACTGTGCGATGAGATAGCGGTGGTCGTCGCTCGGCACCGGATCGTCGAACTTTACCGAGAAGCCGTACCAGACCCCCTTGTCGTAGGGTACTCGCAACTCGGTCTTTTCCCAGATCTCCGCGCGTTCGCTGCAGCCGTCGTGATCCGCAGGGCAATTCGGCACGATGCTAAGCTTCAGCCCTCCGTTGCCGCTGCGTTTGACGGCGCTCTGGAACTCGTATGTGCCGGCGCTCTGCTCGAAATTCTTGCGGTAGTAGAGCCCCCCTTCAGGCGCGAAATCCGTGCCCTCGAAACCATCGAACAATTTCCGTTCGTAGACTGCCGGCTCCTCCGCCGACTGGGCATAAGTGAGAACTCGGCAAGGCAATCGCCGCGGCCAGTAGAGCTATACGAAACATCGGTCCCCTCATTGCAGCATCTTGTCGATCAGACCGCGCGGGCCGGGCGGCCGCTTCTTGTTGCGGTAGAGCAACATGACATGCTCGGCCTCGGAAAGTCCATCCTCGGTTGCATCATATGCCCGCTCCTGCGCGATTGCGGCAAGTGCGGTATCCCGCGGGTAGAGGACCGTGAACTTCTGACGAACCCCGCGCAGTTTCTCCTGCCCGAGCGTTTGCCATTCCCCGCCGCAATAATTCACGAAGGCCTCGCTCGCGACGACGCTGTGGTCATATTTCTTCGTCAGATTCTGCAGCCGCTGTACCTCGTTCACCGCAGAGCCGAACACCGAGAAGGTCAGCCGGTCGCGCAGGCCGACATTGCCGAACATGACGTTCCCGACATGCAGGGCGATGCCGTAGCCGATTGGGTCGCGGCCCTGCGTCCTGCGTTCCGCGTTGAGGGCGGCCATGCGCGCCGTCGCCGCGCCCACGGCGGCGAATGCCTCGCGGCTGGCCATCTCCGACGGCTCCTTATGTCGGCCGCAGGGGTAGACGCCGATGAAGCCGTCGCCGATGAAGCTCAGTATCTGTCCGCCGTTGCGGTTGAAGGGCGTGGCGATCGCGTCGAAGAATCCGTTCAACGACTCGATATAAGCCTGCCGGCCTTCCTTTTCGGCAAGCATCGTCGACTGGCGCATATCCGCCATGACGAGAACTGCGCGTACCGTCTCGCCGTCGCCCCGCCGGACCTGGCCGCTCATCACGCGGCGCCCGGCATTGGCGCCAAGATAGGTGGTCAGCATGTTGTCGGCGAGCTTGCCGAGCACGGCCACTTTGGCAGCGATCGCCAGATGGTTCTGAAGTCTGAGAAGGGCCGCAATGACGTCGTCGCTGAAACCTCCCTGACGGTCCGTCGTCCACGAGCCGACCATTCCGTGTTCGGATTCGGCTCCAAGAGGTTGCATGAAGGCTATGTAGTCGGTCGCTCCCTGCTCCTTCAGCTCGTCCAGAATCGGAAACTCCGAGGGCAAGGCGGGATCGATCCGGCGCCTGACATGATCGAGATTGTTGCTGAGCAGGTAATAATACGGGCTGTGCAGGAATCGCTCGGGATTGAGCGCCAATTCCTCATGGCGCAGACCGCTCACCTCGACACCCTGACCTCGCCACCAGGTGAAGCCGAGGGCGTCGTAAAGCGGGTGAAGCATCGAGAAAGACAGATGGACGCGCATGAGCGGCAGGCCCGCCGCCGCCAACCGCTCACAGAAACCGCGCACGATGGTTTCGAGTGTTTCGTCGCTGAGCGAGGTTCGCATGAGCCAGTCGGCGACCTTGTCCAGGAGGATTTGGGAAACGTTGTCGTTGATCGGGCTCATGCCATGTCCTCATCGTCGCGGCAACGGTCGCCACCGGCGCCGACCGCGAAGCAGCGATCGCTCGCTCGCGGTAGCACTGAGTGGGTACCCGTCGGTGAAAGAAGGCTCCCGCCGCCTCCCGCGGCCGTTCGTGCAGCGATCGGGTCACCGCTGCGCTCCTGCAGATATTCACCGGGGAGCACATTTTCCAGAGACCACGAGCGATTTTTGATCGTTGCCGGATCGTACACGCAACAGCCCTGCGCATTGCACCCTGAAATTGCTGGGGTCCCTCACGACCGCGCGCCTGCCCGGGCCAGACAAAACGACGCAGGCCTTGAGGCGTGCGGCTTCGCCGACGGCGCGCCGCGCTTGACTTGCGGTGGCTTTCCCGCCAACAAAACGGCACCGGGCTCCGCAGCCGGATCGCTGAAGCGGCCCTCCCGGCAACAGAACTGGAAGCCAATCTTGACCTCTCCGCATCACGACAGGCTGCTCGAATCGATCTCCCGCCGCACCGCCCGCGTCGGTGTGATCGGCCTCGGCTATGTCGGCCTGCCGCTTGCCGTTGCAATCGCGCGCTCCGGCTTCCATGTCACCGGTTTCGACATAGACCCGGGCAAGATCGTCGCGCTCGACGCCGGGAGCTCCTATATCGAAGCGGTTTCGGACGCGGCGCTTGCCCGTGAAGCCGGCGCCGGGCGGTTCCGCTCCACGACCGACTTTTCGGATCTCGGCCTTTGCGACGTCATCATCATCTGCGTGCCGACCCCGCTCACCAGGCACCGCGATCCCGACCTCTCCTTCGTGGAGAATACGTCGCGCGAGATCGCTGACCGCTTGCGGCCGGGTCAGCTCGTCGTTCTGGAGTCGACCACCTATCCCGGCACCACCGACGGTATCGTGCGCTCCATCCTGGAGGAAACGGGGCTCAAGTCCGGCGCCGACTTCTTCGTCGGATTCTCGCCGGAGCGGGAAGACCCGGGCAATCGCGCTTACGAGACCACGAGCATCCCCAAGGTCGTGGCCGGAGACGGCCCAACGGCCGCAGCGCTGATGGAGCGGTTCTATGCCGCCGTGGTCACGACGGTGGTTCCGGTTTCGTCCAACGCGACCGCAGAGGCGGTGAAACTGACCGAGAATATCTTCCGCGCCGTCAACATCGCCCTCGTGAACGAACTAAAGGTCGTCTACGAGGCGATGGGCATCGATGTCTGGGAGGTGATCGATGCCGCCAAGACGAAGCCCTTCGGTTACATGCCCTTCTATCCGGGACCCGGGCTCGGCGGCCACTGCATTCCCATCGATCCGTTTTATCTGACATGGAAATCCCGGGAGTACGAGCTGCCGACGCGCTTCATCGAGCTCGCCGGGGAGATCAATTCGGCAATGCCCCGTCACGTCGTGGCAAGGCTCGCCGAGGCGCTCGACCGGCGGGAGGGAAAGGCGCTCAGCCGCTCGGCGGTCCTCGTCATCGGCCTCGCCTACAAGAAGAATGTTCCGGACATTCGTGAAAGCCCCTCCCTGAAGCTGATAGAACTCATCGAGGAGCGTGGCGGCAGGGCCGCCTTCTACGACCCCCATGTGGATGAAATTCCCTCGACCCGAGAACACATGGCCTTGAAGGGCCGGCGGTCGGTCGTCTTCGACCAAGCGACGGTTCGCGGCTTCGATGCCGTGCTTATCGCGACCGACCACGACGCGGTGGACTATGCCGCGCTTGCCGATTGGGCGCCGCTGATCGTCGACACGCGCAACGTCTTCGCGCGCCACGGCCTAGCTGCCGAGCACATCGTCAAGGCTTGACCGCGGGGGAATATCCCCGATGCGTGACAGGTCCCCTTCGGAAAGACCGGCCTTCAGGTTCCGGGCGGCCACTGCGTAGCCGCCGGCCGCACCGTCGATGAAGTGCATGTGGTCTCTGCTCATCGGGCTCGGAACGATGCACGTCATCAGCGCCGAATCCTGCCGGTGCAGCCCGTAGCGGCATATGCCCGCCGCCGCTCCCTGCTTCAGCCGTTCCTCGATACGGCGCAGCCGATCGAGACTGACGTCGATCGTCATCTTCAGCGCGTCGTCGAACTTGCGGAAGTCCGAATTGCTGGCGAGGTCGCGCGCGTATCGCTTGACGTCGAACGGTCCGAAATTGATGCCGAGCCTGAAACAGAGAAACAGTGCAAGGCTCTGCGCCGCAACGAAGGACCAGGCGAGGAAGCGCCGGCCCCTCGGCGCGACGGCGCGCGATTCCACCGTAATGCCGCGCACGGAAAGGTGCGGCTCGGGTCCTTTTTCCGGTACCGGGTGCCCGCCTCGCTCCTCCCCCTCGGCCAGGGACACGATGTCGCCGATCAGCGCCTGGTATTCCGGACCGATGCCCCGCTCCCCCGGCACCGCGATAATGGAGACGATCGCTCCGTGGTGCGAGACGATCGGATTCCAGCGGCATGACAATCCTGTCAGGTCGGGTCTCGTGCCGGGCGGCGCGGCCTCGATCTGGTAGCGGCCCGCCTTCATTTCCGCTTCCGCCCAACTGGCACCACCGCCGGAAAACATGGCGTAGGAGACCTCCTCGCTCGCCTTAAAGCGGGCGACACGCATGTCGAACCCGCTGGCGCGCACGTCGGATACCGGGACGATTGCGGCGCGAAGCTCAAGGCCCAGTTCCTCCGCCACCCATGTCTTGGCCGCGGCGAGCACGTCCCTCGCTTTTGCCGCCAGCGTTCCGGGCACGGCAGCGAGCGCCCCGTCGCCACCGAAGACGAATGCGAGGTTTTTCTCGTCGAGCCCGTTCATGAGCGCCGAGATGACGCTCGCGCCCGCCATGTTCACGCTCTTGTATCGCCCTTCGGCGATCGCTCCCGTCGAATTGACGATATCGGCAACGGCGAGCCACCAGCCGTCGGGCAAGGGCCGGTAGTTGGCCTCGTCGGCGACCCCTTCGAATGCCTCGAAAAGAGGAAGGCCCGCATAAAATTCCCTGTCGGCCGGCTGCACCATCGTTGCCAAACTCCTAGAGGCGACATCTGTTGCTGATTTCCAGGCTGGAGCGATTTTCAGCCGATTACGACGGATAAAGCACCTTCGCTTCAATGGATAGATTTCTCTTCTCGCCATGCAATGCGTGCGCGACGGCGCCAATGGCATTGCAGGACCCTCATGATTTGTGCTTGTCTAATCACTACGCCCGGGCAAAATGCTACGGCAGGCAGGATAAAGCCGGAACGGAATGCAGGACGATACATTTCGAGTGAAGTTTTGGGGCGTAAGAGGCAGCTTGCCGGTATCCGGCGAGCAGTTCCTGCACTACGGAGGAAATACGCCCTGCATCGAAATTCGCTGCGGCAAAGAGGTGTTGATATTCGACGCGGGCTCGGGCCTGCGCGAAGCCGGGCTGTCGCTGATGTCCGAAGGTATCGCCGAGTTCGACGTTTTTTTCACCCACACCCATTACGATCACATCATCGGCCTGCCCTATTTCAAGCCGATCTACCGCTGCAGCTCCGCCGTCCGCTTCTGGTCCGGCCATCTCCACGGCACGATGTCCACGGCCGAAATGATCAACGAGTTCATGAGACCGCCATGGTTCCCGGTCGGAACGGGCATCTGCCAGGCGAGCCTCGACACCGTCGATTTCCGTCCGGGTGAAACACTATCGCCGCGAGAAGACATTTCCATTCGCACCATGAGCCTCGTGCATCCCGGGGGATGTGTCGGCTACCGTATCGAATGGGGCGGACGGGCGGTCGCGCTCGTCTACGACACGGAACACGAACCGGGGATTCTCGACCCCGCACTCCTCGATTTCATCGCCGGAGCCGATCTGATGATCTATGACTGCACCTATCTGGAAAGCGAGATGCCGACCTTTCGCGGCTACGGACACTCGACCGGGATGCATGGATCAAAGCTCGCCAAAGCCGCCGGCGTCACGCGCCTCGCCATGTTCCACCACGATCCGTCGCGCACCGACGCCGCACTCGCCGCCATGGAACAGGAAGTCCAGGCTTTCTTCTCGGGTGCCTTTGCCGCGTGCGACCGTCAGGTCATCGATCTATAAGATCTGTGACACGGTTACTGCTGAAATGCTCGGCTGATTCGCGCCGGTCACAACCCAGGCGTCAGCACTCCTGTCCGCCCTCTCTGAGCAAAGCCACCCCCTCGGAATGGGTCACCTTTGGCACGCCGTCGAAATAAGGGCTGACGAGACGCCGCCATTCCTGGAAATCATCAGAATTGCGGAAGCCGACCATGTGGTCGTCGACCGTGTCCCATTTGACCAGCAGACGATAAAGATGCGGCGTCTCGACGACCCGGTGCAGCGCCACGCCGTGGCAGCCTTTCGCCCTCAGAAACAGGGGTGCCGCTCGTGACACGCCCGCTTCGAATTGCGCCTCGCTGCCGGGTTTGACGGAAATCTCCGCGACTTCAACGATCATGATTTCGCTCCCTGCTGATGGTGTTCCGCATCGATCGGGCGCTCCTCTCCGGTAGCGATCATGGTCCGGGTCGCATCGATGGAGGCATAGATCCAAAAAATGCGCATTGGCTCGGTCTCGGACGCATTGATGAAGCGATGGGGAACGTTTGCCGGGATCCAGGTCGTGTCGTTGGGTCCGAGCGGGTATCGGACCCCGTCGATTTCGGCAATGGCCTGCCCGTCGAGGACCATCACGCTCTCTTCGCAATTATGTTTGTGAAGACCGATCGCGGCGCCAGGGTCGAAAGCGGTGATGCCGTTGATCATGGTGGTCGAGCCGCATTTGCGCGTCACGAGCGGCGTCGTGCGGGCGCCGTTGCCACGATCATTGCTCTTGAGCTCCTTTGGGCGAAGGATTGCTGGCTGGGTCATCTGGGTTCTCCTTATTCCGGCGCCTTGGCGACAGGCTGGGCTGCGTTGGCCGGGCCGATCCAGACGGTCTTGATGTTGACGAACTCGCGGATGCCGTAGACACCGAGCTCGCGGCCGTAGCCTGAACGCTTGATGCCGCCGAAGGGGTATCGGGGATCGGACGCGACCATGCCGTTGATGAAGACGGCGCCCGCATCGATGTCGCGCGCGAGCCGGCGTGCACGCTCTACATCCGCGGTCCAGATCGCCGAGCCGAGACCGTATTCGGTCTGATTGGCCAGCCGAACCGCTTCTTCGGCATCCCTGACGCGGATGATGGCTGCGACCGGCCCAAAGGTCTCCTCGCAGAAGGCGGCCATCTCGGGGCGCACATGATCGAGCACGGTCGGCGGATAAAAATAGCCTTGCCGGCTCAGCGGCGCGCCGCCGAGCCTGCGTTCAGCGCCCGCCGCAATTGTCTTTTCGACCTGCGCGTGCAGGCTGCTCATCAGGTTTTCCCGTGCCATCGGACCGATACCGGTATCGCGCTCCATGGGATCGCCCAATTTCAGTTGCGCGGCTTTCTCGCAGAAGAGCTCGACGAAACGGTCGGCGATCGCTTCTTCGACGATGAAGCGCTTGGCGTTGACACAGGACTGCCCGACATTGATGTAGCGCGCCTTGACCGCGACGTTTGTCGCCTCTTCAAGATCGGCGTCGGCAAGCACGATGAAGGGGTCGGAACCTCCGAGTTCCAGCACCTGCTTTTTCAGCGCCTTGCCGGCCTGCGACGCAACGATGGCACCCACTTCGGTGGAGCCCGTCAGCGTGACAGCTGCGATCCTGTCGTCCGCAATGATGCCGGCCACTTTGGCCGGCTCGATCAGCAGGGTGGCAAAGAGGCCCTCTGGGCAACCTGCCTCGCGCATGATTTCCTCGATGGCAAGTGCACATTCCGGCACATTGTTCGCGTGCTTCAGTACGGCGCCGTTCCCCGCGGCGAAAGCCGGCGCTGCAAAACGGAAAAACTGCCAGAACGGATAGTTCCAGGGCATGATGGCGAGGACAACACCAAGCGGCTCGAAGACGACGGCGCTTTCGGACGCATTCGAGGCGACCGTTTCGTCGGCGAGGTATTGCGCCGCGTGCTCGGCATAGAAGTCGCAGTTGTAGGCGCATTTTTCGATTTCCGCCTCGGCCTCGACGATCGGCTTGCCCATCTCGCGCGTGATCATCTCAGCATAGCGCGGCTTGCCGGCACGCAGCACCCTGGCCATGGCGCCAAGCAGTCGAACCCGCTCTTGGACAGGCTTCTTGCGCCACGCCTTTTGCGTCTTTGCGGCGGCGGAAAGCGCTGCATCGACAAAGGCATCGTCATGGAGTTCGTAGCGGGCAAGTTCCTCGCCGGTGGCCGGATTGGTCGTGACGATCATCGCCATCTCCTTCATTCTTCTTGATTGAGTAAAGCCTTGCGTGGCCTCGCACGTCGTCAACGCAGGTCGCGGCTGCTCGCAAGCACACCGTCCACGATGTCCTCGCGGAGCTTGTTTCCTGCACTCATCGTCCTGCAAGCCTCTCCAAGGCCTTTGTGAAAAAATCCGGGGCGCCGAAGTTTCCTGACTTCAGCGCGAGCGCCACCGGATCATCTCCTTTCGACAGAAGGACCGGGACGCCCGGGTCGATCTCAGACCCGATTGTCAGCGTGCCAAGATCGAGCGCCGAAACCACCGCGCCCGATGTTTCCCCGCCGGCAACGACCAGCCGGCGTATGCCCGCGCCGATCAGTTCCCGTGCCGTCTCGGCAAAGAGATGGTCGAGGGCTTCGGCGACCTTTTCCCGGCCAAAGCGCGCCTGGATCGCCTGAACCTCGTCAGGGGTGCCCGAGGAATAGACGAGGGGTGCCTTTCCCCGGTTGGCAAGCAGGAACGAAGTCAGGTCGACCGTCGTCACCGTTCCATTCATGACGCCGGCAACATCGATGGCGAGCGTCGGATAAGAATTCCGATGGAGGTCCACCTGTTCCCGCGTCGCGCCGGAACAACTGCCGGCAAGAATGGCCTCCGGACCATCAACGCCGAAGCTCGCCGAACTCTGTCCCTTGGCTAACCCGCGGGCGATAAAATTTGCCGGCAGCCCGATCGCAATCCCGGATCCTCCCGTGACAAGGCGATGATCGGCGACAGCCTTGCCGATCACGACGAGGTCGTCATCGGTGATCGCATCGACGACTACGAGAACATGGTTGTCATCGCCATGCCTGCGCAAGGCGGCCTCGATCGCCGAAGTCCCGCTGCGGACGGTGGCAATGTCGACATGTCCGACATCCGAGGTCGTCTGCAGCCGTAGCCAACGGCGGATATCGGCATCGGTCATTGGATTGAGCGGGTGGTTCTCCAGACCAGACTCGTCAAGAAGACGATCTTTTACAAAGATATGCCCCTGATATATCGTGCGTCCGGCCCCTGGGAATGCCGGGCAGACGACGACACCCTTCACGGCAAGCGCGTCGGCGAGCGCCTCCGCGACCGGACCGATGTTTCCGGCCGGCGTGGAATCGAACGTCGAGCAATATTTGAAGACGATCTGCTCGCAGCCCTGATCGAGCAGCCATTTCAGCGCCTCCAGCGATTGCTCGACGGCTACGGCCGCATCGATGGAGCGGCTCTTCAGCGCAATCACGCCCGCCTCGACCTCCGCGTCGGCGGCAGCGCTCGGAACACCTAGACATTGGACGGTGTGAAGGCCGCCCTGCCCCGGCAGGCCCTTCGCGATCGTGTTGGCGATGTCGCTCGCCCCGGTGAAATCGTCCGCAATGACACGGGCGTCGACATGTATGGACAGCCTCGGTCCCGCGCCTTTAACATGCAACGCGAAATGGAGCGCAACAGCGAGCGCTACCGCCTGATGAAATGGGCAACCCAAGCCCTTCCAGGTGTTACGGTGCATCCGCCTGGCACCGGGATCATGCACACGCTCAATCTCGAGCAGCTGGCGACCGTCATCCGTCTCGAGGAGCGGAACGACGAAACCTGGGCGACGCCGGACACGCTCATCGGCACTGACAGTCATACGCCGATGATCAACGGCATCGGAGTTCTCGCCTGGGGCGTTGGCGGGCTGGAGGCGGAAAGCGTCCTCTTTGGTTTTCCGGTCACGATACGGCTGCCGGAGGTCGTCGGCGTGCGCCTGACCGGGCGGCTGTGCCCCGGCGTGCTCTCGACAGACCTTGCCCTGGAGGTCACGCACCTCCTGCGGCGCCACAAGGTCTCGGGAGAGTTTGTCGAATTCTTCGGGCCAGGGGTGTCGACGCTCACCGGCGGCGACCGCGCCGTCATCGCCAATATGGCGCCCGAATATGGTGCGACGACCGGCTATTTCCCAATCGACGGACAGACTATCGAGTACCTGCGGCGAACCGGCCGAAGGGCGGAGCACGGCTCAATGGTTGAAGGTGTCGCCCGAGCGATGGGGCTCTGGTTCGATCCGGACGCGGAGCCGCGCTACAGTCGGGTCGTCGAACTTGATCTCGGCAATGTGCGTCCCCTTCTTGCCGGGCCGCGGCGCCCGCAGGACAAATGCGCGCTGACTGAGGCTGCATCTGCCTTGGAGACGGCAGCCGGCAGGCCGTTTGAGGAGATATCCAACGGGATTCCGGACGGCGCGATTGCTATCGCGGCCATCACGAGTTGCACCAACACCTCCGACCAGCGTCTGCTAGCTGCCGCTGGTCTTGTGGCCCGCAAGGCAAACAGGCTCGGTCTGCGGCCGCCTCACTGGGTCAAGACATCATTGGCGCCGGGCTCGCCGTCTGCCGAACTCTTCCTGAGAAGAAGCGGACTGCTGACGGATCTGGAGGCGACCGGCTTCAACATCGTGGGTCATGGATGCACCACCTGCATCGGAAATTCGGGGCCGCTCCAGCCGGACATGGCCGAAGCAATCGCCAATGGCACTGTCGCCGCCGCCCTTCTCTCGGGCAATCGCAACTTCCCCGGCCGGGTGCATCCGAGCCTGCAGTTCGGCTTCCTCGCCTCGCCGCCGCATGTCGTCGCCCTCTCGCTGATCGGAAAATTCTGTCGGGATCCGCTGAATGTCAAAGTCGCGGACACCGCGGACGGATCCGCCGTCTGCCTTGGCGATCTCCTCCCGTCCGATGAGGAAATCGATGCCATTTTGCGTGACTTTTCGCAGTGCGAGGATTTTGGCCGGGCGTTTCACGACGCCACGAAGAACGATGCATGGCTTGCCCTCGAGGCGCCATCCTCTCCAACATTTCCCTGGGATGAAATCTCCACCTATATCCGGCGACCGCCCTTTGCCGTCGCGAGCAACACCAATCGGCTCGGAACCTATACGGCCCATCCGCTGCTCGTGCTGGGCGACGACATGACCACGGATCACATCTCGCCCGCCGGCCAGATCGATGCCGAGAGTTATGCCGGACGCCATCTCGTTGCGGCCGGCGATCCGCCAAACGACCTCAACGTCTATGCGGCCAGACGCGGGAACTGGGCGGCCATGGTCCGCGGTCTCTTCGACAATCCCACGGCGTCCAACCTCCTGCTTGACGGGCGACCGGCCTCAAGAACCGTGTATGCCCCTACCATGGATGAAGGCCCGCTATGGGAGGTGGCCGAACGCTACCGGCAGGAAGGGCGCTCCGTCGTGATCGTAGCCGGTGAGCGATATGGCGCCGGTTCTTCGCGCGACTGGGCAGCCAAGGGCCTTGCGCTGCTTGGTGTGCGCGCCGTCATCGCCAGAAGTTTCGAGCGCATCCACCGCACGAACCTGATCGGCATGGGAATCCTGCCCATCGTCATCGAGAACACAATTCCCTCACTTTCGGCACTGGACCTCATCGAAGTTGACGCCAGGCACATAGAAGCGCGCTGCGGTATCAGGCTGGTCTTGCTGAGCGCCTCTGGCGCAGCCAAGACATTGACGGCGCGCGCAGCGGTGGAGACGGAGCAGGAGGTTGAAACGCTTGTCGCTGGCGGGATGATTTCCCTCATTCTTGACCGCCACCTGGCGGAACTGGTGGTACCCAAGACGCCCGATTTCGTTCGCCCCATACCGGGCGGCGCATTTACTAAGGAAGGAAGTAAATAGATGCCATCGGGCTGGAAATTGTCATTGGCCTAAAAGATCCGCAACCCTGCGCCAGCGGCAGGCAGCGTGCGAGGCGGTGATGTCGAAAAGTCTGGATAGGAATTCCCATACGCTCTCGTCGTGAACGAGGTGGTGGGTGAGAATTCCCACCGTCCCGCCGCCCTTCTCGATTTCATCCAGCCGGCGATCGATGTCGCGAAGGATCTCGCCATGAGGGCGGCAGCCGCGGGTGCCGTGCCAGTCCATCACATCCACATGGGCGTTTATGAGCTGCAGCCCCGGGACGCGTAACACGGCGGATTTTTTCCCGTCCTCCGGTCCGAAAACCGAAAGGGCCCTAAAGCCGATCTCGTGCAGTCCGGGCACCAGCCCCGGGTCGATCCGGTTCCATGGCGGAACGAGGAGCGGGACCATAGCGGCAGGATAAAGCGCGCGCAGACGCGCCCAACCGGCGCGCAAGTCGGACGCAACCATCTCGCGCGACCTGTGACCTCCTAGTTCCTGGCGTTTTTCTGTAGCGGGGGCATGGTTTTGATGGGACCACCCGTGGACGGCAACATCGACAAGCGGTCGGCCGGCAAGGCAGCGCGAAAGGCGCTCGTCGGTACATGCCGGAATGACGGCTAAGGTCACCGGCACCGAAAAGCGGTCGGTGAGGTCGAGCAATCGGTGGAGCGCGGCCGTCGGCTCGACGGCGTCGTCGTCCCGCAGCCAAAAGTCGACCGATTGGCCTGCCTCCTGCAGGCGATCGAGCCTGTCGGCCAGCGTTTCCCAGATCGATGCGATCGTCATTTCGCACTCCCAACGAAATCGGCGAAGATCCCCGAGAGACGTGCGGCGGCGGCGGGAAGCGAGCGGTGCTCGAAAACGAAGCGCCGCGCGCGCTCGCCAAATTGTCTGCGTAGGGATCCGTCCACGAGGAAGCGCCGCACCGCTGCCGCCAGTGCGTCGATGTCCCCGGCCGTCGTCAGATATCCCGTTTCGCCGTCACGTACGACTTCCGGCACACCCGCCGTGCGCTGCGCGACGACCGCGAGGCCTGCAGCCTGCGCCTCCAGATAGGACAAGCCGTAGGCCTCCCCGCAGCCCGGCCAGACATAGAGGTCGCCGCCGGCGAGAATCTCCGGAATCGCCTGAGGCGGCCTTTCGCCAAGCCAATCCAGCCGTCCTGCGGGAAAGGCCGAAAAGGCTTCCGATACGTCAGCCCGTGCAGGGCCGTCGCCCACCACCGTGAGCGTCCAGGGCACATCGGCGACGAGGGCGAGCGCGCGGGCAAGCATGCGATAACTATCCATCTTGTCGCCCTGACGCATCATCGCGACGGCAAGCAGGCGGTTGCCGCCGGCCCCGGTCCTTCGCAGGTCGCGAAACGGCGACACATCGATGAAAGGGGCGAGCAGCGCAGAGCGCACTTCGGGTACCGCCTCTTCGAGACCCTCGCGGTCACGATGGGTGAAACAGATATTGACCGCAGCCTGCCTTGCACCGGCGGCGACCGCATCTTGCGCAAGTTTCCATGACCCCAGGTTGCGCCGAAAGGAATAAGAACTCTCGGCAGTAACGTATGGAATGGAGAACTCCGCCGAAAGCGCGGGACCAATGAGATCCGGAGCCTTGTAGTACGGGTGGTAGCAAAACCAGAGGTCGGGCGGCCCTTTCGACTGCCAGAGCCGCCGAAGCCTCGCAATCTCCCCTTCGGCCTCCTTGCGGAACGCTGAAAATGCCGCATCCGAGGCTTCACGCGAGAAGGTGCGCAGCTCCGAGGCAATGCTGACGTCGTGACCTGCCAGCCGCAGCGCTTCGATCAGCATGCGTGCCATCTGCCTGTCGCCGGAAGGGACAGGGTGGTCGGGTGATTTCAGTGGCGCATGAAAGGCGATGTTCATTCGGCGCGAGCTATCCCGCCTCCCGTCGCGATGTCAACTGGCCCCCAGCCCCGCCGACGTGCGGCTGCAGTGCCCCGGCTATTCCGCCGCTGCCTCCCCGCCTTGGGCGAGCGCCGCGTTCTTCTTGGCGATCGCGTCGCGTGTCGCGGCAGCTGCCGCCGGCGCCGATTGCACGTCGTCTCCGGCCACCTGGACCGTCGGCGAGGCGAACTGGATGCCATTGGTCTTGAAGGCCTCCTTGATCATGGCCTGGGCCCTTCTTCTCACCTGGGTCTGGTGGCCCGGCTTGGTTTTCATGGCGAAGCTCAGCGTTATGCCGTAATCGCCGAACTGCTCCACGCCTTTCATCTTCACCGTTTCGATGATCATCGGCGCGAGCTCCGGGTCTTCGAGCAAGGAAGCCCCGATGCCCTTCACGACCTTCTTCACCTTGGCGACGTCGGAGTCATAGGAAACATTGATCAGGAACTTGTCGATGACCCAGTCGCGACTCATGTTCTGCACCGCGCCGAGCGAGCCGAAGGGCACGGTGAACACCGGTCCCCGGTGATGTCGCAGCTTTACGGAGCGGATGCTGAAGGACTCCACCGTGCCCTTGTAGCTGCCGCTCTGTATATATTCGCCGACCCGGAAGGCATCGTCCATCATGTAGAAGATGCCGCTGATGATATCCTTGACGAGCGTCTGGGAGCCGAAGCCGATGGCGACGCCGAAGACCCCGGCGCCGGCGATCAACGGACCGACTGCGACGCCAAGGCCCGAAAGCACCATCATACCGGCGACGACCGCGATGAAGGCCGCAAGGAAATTGCGCAAGATCGGCAGCAGCGTGCGCAGGCGCGTGTTGCGCGCGAACTCGGAGGAATCCTGCACGGTCAGGCTGGCGCGCGCCATGCGCACGTTGATGGATTCCTTGGCAAGCTGCCAGACGAGATCGGCCGCAAGCAGTATGACGATGCCGGCCAGCACGCCGCGGAAGATGCGGTTGAAGGCATCGTCCTGCATCATCTGCGCGCCGTCGATGCGGAAGGTCATGGCAAGCCATACGGCCGCGAGCGCGATGATCACGAGCCTCGCCCCTCGCTCGATCAGAACATTGCGCAGGACGCGGAAGTCCTCCGCCGCGGCAGCATCCAGCATCGTTCTGGTCGCGGCGCTGGTGAAGCGCAGCAGAGGCGGCAGACCGAGGGCATAGACGCCGAGCCAGAACAGCACATCCATGCCTGCAACCCAGAAGACCCAGAGCAAGACCAGGAAGGAAACGATCAAGGAATTTCGCAGGATGCGACGCGCGGGCGCCATCTCGGCGATCGGCCGGCGCAAGGTCGTGTCGATCGCCAGTCCGAGAACGAAGAGCCCCAGGACCGCGCCGGTGAGGTTGCGCACGTCTTCGGGAAACGCGAGCGCGCGCATCACATCGCCGACGGCCCATACGAAAGCGACGGTGCAGATGAAGTATACGGACCGCCTGAGCCAGTAACGGGCACGATGCGGAGCAAGCGATACATACGACCTCGCCTGATCCCCCTCCGAGATGGCCGGCGTCAACACGGCCGATGCGATCGCGATCAGAAGTCGAGCCACGATCCATGCGATCAGGAGCGGCGCCACCGCTGCCCCGAGGTGACGCGGCCAATCGGCGATCACGAAAGCAGCGACGGCCGCAATGGCGAAGGCGACAAGCGGCGCGATGCGAACGAAGGCCGCCAACCCGCTTCCTGCCTGCACGTTGTTGCGGCTGGCGCTTCGCCGCAGGAGATGGCGCAGAAGGAACTCTGCGCCGTAGCCGATCAGCAGAACCAGGGCAAAAGCCCAGATGATCGGCAATCTTCCCTGTCTCTCCATGTCGCCGTACACACGGTCTCGTGCCGCCTGCCATTCGGGCAATACGCGCGGCGCGGCATTCAGAAGCGCAGTAAGGTGTCTCCTGGCCTCGGCCATCCAGCGTGAAGCGAAGCTCTGGGGCGGCGTGGCGGCAACGGGCGCGGAGGCGGCCTGCCTGGCCTCGATCCCCTGCCTGGTCTCGATCCATTGACGGACCTCGGGATCATCCAGCAGCTGAATGAGCTGCTGAACCTTGGCCGGAGGCGCTGCCCCCGGCTCTTGAGCCGCCGAGAGAGCCGCAGAAGCAAAGATCAGTTGGAGAAAAAAGACAACGACTGCTGCGACGCGCCCTACACCTGCACCCATGCGATAGCCCCCTGATCGCCAGACCACTCGGCGATGATAGTGGCATATCAACACATACGCGTCACCCCGCAATCCCTTAGCACTCCGAAGGATGCATGATCGGGGTCCCGCGCCGAAGCGCCGGCGCGCGTGCATGTCTTCTTTGGTCGCAGCCGGTCAAAGGAGACATGCAGCAGATCAAAGTACCACAGCAACCTTTGCGCGCCCGGTAGGGCGCGGCGCTGTAGGCCTGCGCAAGGCTCTCCGGATTATGGTCCGGTTCAAGCGGAACCGGCTTCAGCGGCCGACACTGTGGCGGCATGTTCGCGGGCCGAGTGTTTCAGGGCCGACGACGCGACTGCGTCCCACTGCGAAAGTATGCGTTCCGGCAAGTATCTCTTGGCGCTCGCCTCGGCATTGGTAGCCAAGCGACCCCTGAGTTCACCGTCGCCGAGCACCCTGGACAGTGCCTCGGCAAGCGCATCCACATCGTTGCTGGGAACGAGGATCCCGTCCTCGCCATGCTTCACCATGTCCGAGGGGCCCCACTCGCATTCAAAGGAAACCACGGGAAGCCCTGCAGCCATCGCCTCGAGCAAGACGATGCCCCATCCCTCGTAACGGGACGACAATACGAACACATCCGCCGTCTCCACCCATAGCCCCGGTCTTTGCGTCACTCCCGGCAACTCGACCCTGTCCTTCAGATCCAGCGCGTCCCGCAGTGCCTCGAGCGATTTCCTGTCCTCGCCCTCACCCCAGATGACGAGCTTCCATTCGGGGTGCCGCGTGGCAATCCGCGCAAAGGCCTCGATCAGGAGATCGAAGCCCTTCTGACGCGTGAGCCGGCCAACCGCGGTCAAGATATTGCTGCCGCGTCTCTTCTGCCATTCGCCGGGCAGGTCGACGGCGTTGGCGATCACCCACCCCCTGCTGCGCATCTTCTGCGGAAAATAGTCGAGCGCGCCCCTGGTCATCGTCACGAGACCGAACGCGCGCGGATACAGACGGCGCTGAGCCCATTTCCAGATTGGGCCGAAAGGCTGGAGCGCCGGATTGTTGCGCTCGGAAACGATAACCGGAACCGCCAGTCCGATCGTCGCCAGCAGCGTAAGCACATTCGTCCGCGTCAGGAAACTCAGGACGAAATCCGGCTTTGAGCGGCGAATGGCGGAGCGCAGGCGATGAATTCTCTTGACCACGAGAACCCCCGCCATGAGTTTCGCAGCCCTTTGAGGCGGCAGACCCAGGCGCTCGATCGAGATCTTTGGATCCAACGCGTAATAGGGTTTCGCATTCGGCGGTTCGAGGGTGATGAGCGTCACTGTGCAGCCGCGCCGAACCCAATGGTTGGCGACCAGGTTCACCACGTGCTCGGTGCCGCCGGCGCCGAGGCCCGGCAGGACGATCGTCACCCGCGCTCCGGATATATTCGACGCCTCATGCGGCGGGAAATCCGAACTGTCGCTCATTTCGAAATACCCCTCCCCTGAAACCCGGCGAGCGTCACGGACAGGTGTCATGGCTGCCGCCGCAGCAACGGTTTCTCTTCGCCCAAGGGACATCATCTGGTGCCTCCATTCCGTCTTCGCGATGCAAAACATCACGATCTTCATCAATGCCGGTTGGAATGTTACCGGGCGCGCCTCCCACGCCCTATGCAAGCACGTTATTGACAGAATGCTTGTTTTTCATTTCATATTCAAATTGCTAAAACGAATGCCTGAAATTGCCAGCCGCCGGCCGACCGGTATCGTAAACTTAATTATTTGTTTCAAAGAATCAATAGCACACTAGACGCGCGACCACTGCACACGCAAAGAATTTCTTTTTTTCAATCCACGCCCCATCATGAAATGGGATGTAGAATTATTTCTGAAACCACATATTCTTCTATTCTGCGCGATCATCGCACCTAAACTACATTTACCCATGCGTGCACCGCGCGCCGGTGAACTCAATTTGAGGGACAGACGATGGCAAGTATTCTCAGGCGGGCATGGCGTCGGGTGGAGAAGCGGGTACGGCTTACCTCCTATGCCGCTCAAGCCGACAGTTTCCTGATCTCCTATCCAAAATCCGGCCGCACCTGGTTTCGGTACGTTCTTTCCCACTATCTCGCGACGATCGCGCGCGTATCGGAACCGATAGACCTTCATAACATGTTCTCGATCGTACCGAATTTCGATCTCGACCCGGTGCGCGGAATGCCGGGTTACCGCTTCCGGGAGGCGAAAGACGCAATCCCGACGATCCTTGTCAGTCACCTGGACCATCGCGCCAGCCTGTTCCTCAGGCGCCCCGTCATCATGATGGTAAGAGACCCGCGCGACGTGATCGTGTCGGCCTATTTTCATGCGACCCGGCACAAACACCGTTTCGCCGGCACCCTTACGGAGTTCATAAAGGACCATGAGCAGGGCATGCCCAAGATGATCGGTTATCTCAATGGCTGGGCAGCCGGTTTGTCCAACCGCGCCCACTTCGTTCTGAGCTACGAGGGTCTCTCCGCCGACACGGAAGGACGAACCGAGGCGGTGCTGGAATTTCTCCGCTGTCCGGTCGATCGAGCGGCGCTCCGGGCAGCGGTCGAGGCCGGCCGTTTCGAGGCCATGCAGGACAGGGAACGGGTAGAGGGCATTCCGGCTCATGACTACGATCGGAACGACGTGGAAAGCCTGCGCATGCGCCGTGGCAAGGCAGGTGGGTTCAGGGACTATCTGGACGAGGCGCAGGTCGCAGAGGTCGAGCGTTTGTGCGCGGCCGACCTGACGGTTGCCGCCAAACGTCTCGTCGGCCACACGGGATTGAACGTCTGACCCCGCACCTGCGCGCCCGTTCGCGGATAGAACTGCTCTAACGCCGCGCGGCATCGAGGGCTGGCCTTCCGATGCTGGCCCTTGCAAACACCTCCCGCAGAACATGCGCCGTCTTCTCCATTGCCGCCGTATCGAGCGCGGGATCGACCAGGAAGGCCAGGCTCGTCTCGCCGAGCTCGCGCGCGTCGGGCAATCTCTGCGCCGGGGCCATGCCGATGTCCACAAAAGCCTTTTCCAGGTAGATTTCCGAGCAACTGCCGCTGAAGCATGCGACGCCGGCGCCGTTGATTTCGGCAATGATCCGGTCCCGGCTCCAGTCGGGCCGCAGGCGCTCCGGCCGAAGAAACGTATAGAACCTGTACCACGCGTGCTGAATCCCACGGGGCGGCAGAGGCGTGCGCAAAGCCTCGATCTCCTCGGCCGCTCTGGCGATAATGGCCGCGTTGTGCGCTCTTATGCTGCGCCATTCCGTCAGGCGCTGCAACTGACGCGATCCCATGACCGCCTGGATCGACATCATGCGCCAGTTGGTGCCGATGGACTCATGCAGCCAGCGGAAACCCGGAGGGTGCTCCTTGTTGTAGACGGCGTCATACGATTTGCCGTGGTCCTTCCGGCTCCAGGCCTTCTTCCAGAGCTCGTCATCGTTCATCGCCACGAGCCCGCCCTCGCCTCCAGTGGTGATGATCTTGTCCTGGCAGAAGGAAAAAGCCGCGATGTCACCGAAACTGCCGACCGGTCGGCCGTCGATTTCGGCGCCGTGCGCCTGGGCGCAATCCTCTATCACCCACAGCCCCTTTTCGCGGGCAAGCGCCATGATGGCGGGCATGTCGCAGGGCCAGCCGGCCAGATGTACGACGATGACGCCCTTGGTCTTCGGCGTCAGCTTCGCCCTTATGGTTTCCGCCGTGATGTTCTGGCTGTCGCGATCGACGTCGGCGAAAACCGAAACTCCACCCGCCATCGGCACCGTGGAGGCCGAGGCAATGAAGCTGCGCGGCGTCACGATGACCTCATCGCCCGGCTCAAGTCCGAGCGCGTAGAGCGCGAGATCCAGCGCCACCGTTCCGTTGGCGAGAGCCACCGCATGTTTTACGCCGAGAAAGCGCTCATACGCAGCCTCGAAGTTGCGTACGTGCGGTCCCGTCCAGGCATTCACTTCGCCAGATCTGAGGACCGACACGACATCCTCGATCTGCTCCTCGTCGTAAACCGGCCAGCGTCCCATCTGTCCCTCCGAATTGAATTGGGTCTTATGGCGTTAGTGAGAAATTCCGTGTGACGCCGTTCCTCAACCTAAACGACGTGCCGGACCAATACGAAAGCTTCGGCCGCTTGCCGCATCACGGTCGCGCCGCGCAAGGTCGCCAGCGCCCTGAGGGTCGCAATCGAGCGCTCATGCGGCGGCTGGCGTACCTGCGAAGCAAACATCTCCATCGCCTTGAGCTTTGCCTCGAGATGTTCGCTGATATCGACGAAGACGTTCGGCACGAATGCCGGAGACAGATAGGGCGCGTTCCAATTGGTCTCGGACAGGGTCTCGTAGGCGAGAACGAGCTTCGGGAATTCCGCCTGATGCGGGCGGCAGGCGACCAGCGCCGACGTGAAGGTCAACTGATGGTCCATGTGCATGTCGCCCACGAAGGGCAATAAGACGGTTTGCGGCGACAGCCGGCGAACGAGCTCGAGCAAGGCGGCATTGACGGTCGCATGCGCCGTTTCCGCAAGCTGTGCCGCCGGCAGCCGGAGCCATATGGTTTCCGTCACGCCCAAGGCGCGGTGCGCTTGCCTCGCTTCCGCCTGTATCCGCGCAGTTCCCTCCGGATCGAAGGCCGGAGGCTTTCCCTCCGTCACGACCGCGACGAACACCTCTTCGCCTTCGGCCGCAAGCCTTGCGATAGTCCCGCCTGCGCCGAGCACCTCGTCATCGGGATGCGGCGCCACGACCAGAGTGCGCCCGAAAGATATCTGCCCGCCACCCATAAAACCTCCTGATCAAAAATATTGTCGCCTCGGCGCGTGCTCATCCGCCGCATCACGCCTTCGGCGTCTCCGCGCCAAGACGACGCGAGAGAAACTCCCTGGCCTCTTGCAGGTGCCGTGCATGGACCCGCTCGCCGGTGACCAGCGTCTTCACGGTCAACAGGAGGATCCGCGCATCCAGCCAGAGACCGGCGTGTGCGACATACCAGAGGTCGAGAGCGATCTTCTCTTCGTCCGAAAGTCGCGTATTGCCGTTTACCTGTGCCCAGCCGGTCATGCCCGGGGCGACGCGGCAGCGCATGCGGCCGAGTTCGCCGAAGCCGGCGACGGTCGCCAAGGGAAGCGGGCGCGGACCTACCATCGACATGTCGCCGGAAAGCACGGCAATGAGTTGCGGCAGCTCATCGAAACGCAGCCGTCGCAACAGAGCGGTTGCGGCGGTCTGCCGCAACGCATCCGGCAAAAGCGTGCCGTCCGGCGCCCGCGCATCCGTCATCGTGCGGAATTTGGCAACGGTGAAGACGCGCATCCCCGCACCGGCACGCGCCTGGGTGAAGAATAGCGGCAGGCCGAGGCTAGCCCAAACGACCGCTGCCGTAACCGCCATGAGCGGCAGGCACAGGACGAAAACGGTTCCGGCAAACAGGCAATCGAGGAAACGCTTGAGACGGTAAAATCCCAAGGAGGCAGGCAAGCCAAAGCTGACGGCCGCAGGTTCTCTGTAGGTTTTCAACTCAATATTCCCTTGGCGCAGGGCGCTTAAAGCGTGTTTTAAAAATAACTGAAATTAAAGTCTTACATTCCGGCAATAGCCACCGTGAGCACGTCGCCCGGAACAAGCGGAGTCAAGGGCGACGCCTTTATGCTGGCCGGCGTACCGCCAACTGGATTTCGGCGTATCTCATAGGTGTATGAAATCTGTTTTTTCTTGGACTCGTCCTCGGCCACAGCCGCCATGAGGAGTATCTGCTCTTCGGCGGAGTGCTTTCCGGAAATCAGCTTTTTGATAGCGATCTCACGCGCCTGAAGCTGAGTGAGGATGTCTTTCTCACGGTCTGCTTCCAGCTTTGCCAGCTGCAGCTTCAACTCACTCATTTCCTGACGCGACCGTGCAAGGGTAGCGAAGGTTTCGAGAAGCTGCGCCTGTTCGGCCGAGGCATTATTCTCGGCGCGAGACAAATCGCTTTCCGTGTTCAGGCCGCGCTTGCGCAAGGTAGCGATACGGCCCACGTCTTCCTTGCTGTTCTCCACCACATCCTTTTGCTGCTGGATGAGTTGGTTCAGTATCTCAATCCCACCCTCCGCCTGGGTGATGCCCTCGGTCAGGATCTGCGTTTGCGACTTGCTGGCCGCCAGATCCGCCCTCAGTATCTTTTCTTCGAGCTCTATGACACCATCGAGCGGAACGCCGGTCACATAGTCGCGTGCGACCTCCGGGACGTCGGCAAGGTCGATCTTGTCGGTGGACTTCAACTGCGCCACGAGCCTTGCCGCATAAACGGCCTCATGGACGATCTCGGCGCTGGCACCCTCGATCTCTCCGCGCAACCGTGCGCGTGCGATGATCCGGTCGGACGCGTTTGCCGCAACGACCTGCATGCCTCCCGCCAGACCGATGGCCTGTTCGACCGTCAACCCGCTGTAGAAGGGAAACGAGCCCGGTGTTTTGACTTCTCCGAGGACGAAAATCGGCCGAAAGGTCGAAATTTCGAGGGAGATTTTCGGATCGACGAGAATGTCGCGCCTGCGGTACTCACCACGAAGCCGCTCCAGGGCCTCCGGTACCGTGAGCCCGACGATCTCGACCGCGCCGATAAGCGGAAATTGCGCTGCCCCAGCGCCCGAGATGGTCGCGGTAACCGGCACGTCGGCGTCGTCGAGGAAGTCGAAAGTCAGGACATCTCCCGAGTTGAGCCGGTATTCATCAGCTTGAGCGGACATTGTCCCGATTATCGGGCACGCAAGCACCCATAGAACCATCAGCAGCAGGAACGCCCCAAGCTTCCAACGGGGCAAAATCGTCCCACAAACGGCCGGTGAAATCCCCATCTCACGACCTCCAAAAAAAGGAATAAAGAAAACTCTACCAAAAAATATTGGGCGACTATATTCTTCGACGCGCTGTCACGTCAAAGGTTTTTAGCTATTCGCGGCTTCAATGTCGGATTTGATCCTTTATGCATCGTCCTCAAAATATAGAATCATATATTAATTCAATCCTTTACTGAAACTTATTGCGTTTTTAGAGGAGAACGTTAGCGGGGGAATAGCGGTTCTAGCAATAAATGCGGACGGCGTGCATGCTTGTCTGCACGGTTTTCGCCGGTTCTTCCAATGACGCGATTCATTTAAGTCTATACGAAAAGTCGAGGGCGCATGGTCCGCCGCGAGCGGCGTATGACTGTCGGCTCCGCACGAAGCATTTTGCAGATATTTTTTATCCCTAATCACAGGCGGCTCCAGTGGCGTTCCGAAAGAAATTTCTCAAGAAGTTCGGTGGTTTGCGGCAAGTTCTCAGTCGAGAGAAAACGATGCTGGAGCGCCTGCAAAGCATTGCGCACCTGCTCACGGGAAACATTCTGAGTTCGGTCATCGGCCTTATCGGCTTTGCCCTCACGGCCAGGGCACTCGGCCCGGCGGGTTACGGTATCCTCGCGCTGTGCTTCTCGTACACACGCGCAGTCGAGCGGATCGTAAGCTTCCAGTCCTGGCAACCACTGATCAAGTATGGTGCGCATTCGCTCGCGGAGAACGCCGACGATGCGACCGAAATACGGGCCCTGCTCAAGTTCGGCCTTCTGCTCGATATTTCCGCGGCCCTGGCGGGATGGCTGGTTGCCGTCGTGCTAATTTTGGTGGCCGCGCCCTGGTTCGGCATTTCGGGAGACGGGGCAAACCTCGCAATCCTCTACTGCACGGTCCTGCCGTTCCAGGTCTCCGGCATGCCGACCGCCGTGCTGCGCCTCTACGGGCGCTTCATGGCGATCGCCTATGGCCAGGTCGTTACGAGCGTGCTGAGGGTCGTTCTTTGCGCCATCGGCGTCGCCACCGGCGCAGGGCTGCTCGAATTCGCGCTGATCTGGATGGCGGCTCAGATCCTCGGCACCGTCGTCCTAGTGATTTTTTCGCTGGCCGAACTGCGACGGCAGGGCGTCCTTTCGGGCCTGATGAGCGCTCCGCTTCGCGGCATTACCAAGCGGTTTCCGGGTCTGTGGAAGTTCGCGATCTCGGCGAACCTCTCGCTCACCATTCGTTCAAGCGCAAATGAGCTCGATACGCTGCTCGTCGGCTATCTTGCCGATCCGACCTCGGCCGGCCTGTATCACATTGCAAAACGCATCGGCCGCATCGCGCAGCAGGCCGGCGTGCAGGTTCAGGCAGTCCTCTATCCGGAGCTCGCCCGGGCATGGGCAACCAAGGCCCTCGGCGCCTTCCATCGCGCGGTCGCGCAGATGCAGGGACTGCTTCTCGGTTGCGGCCTGCTGCTGATCGGCAGTCTTTACCTGGTGATCGGCCCGCTGCTCACCTGGGCCGCCGGGCCTGATTTCGCAGCTGCGGGTCCCCTCGTCGTCGTGCAGTCGGTCGCAGTGACCATGACCCTTTGCGGTGCGGTCATCCGCTCAGCACTTCTCGCGATGGGACGCGAAAACGAAATACTGCGCAGCGTCACGATCGCAGCGATCGGCTTTCATGCGACCGCATTCGCCCTTATTCCGGTCATAGGCGCAATGGGGGCGAACGTCGCCCACATCGTCATGGCCTTGATCTGGCTGTCCACCATGATGCTGAGCTACCGCCGAACCCCTGCGCCGTGAGGATTGAAACACAAAGTTAAAGAAGCATCTTGCCTCCAGCCTATTTTTCTGTGAAATTCGCCGCCAGATTTTATTTATTTCAAATATTGCTGGGATTAACACTTAAAACTGAGGTCGCTTTTCCGGATTTTTCGCGCAAATTCTGCTGCTTCGCCACGGAACCTCAACCTATACATTCAAATACCGACGGCCGGCCGTAGCTGCACCCCGTTCACGCTAGCGAATTTCGGAAGCACTGTTTGACCCAGGACCAAAGCCCCTGTTGGGGGCGGCGAACCGTTCGTTTCGGTGTAATCGCCCTGGAGGCGATCGATGAAAGGGCCAAAGATGGAAATGCGCGATATCGACTTCCTGATCATCGGAGCGACGAAGAGCGCGACGACGTGGCTTCAGCAATCGTTGCAGCAGGACCCGGGCATATTCATGCCCGATCCCGAACTGCACTATTTCAGCCGCTATTACGAGCGCGGCGACGAATGGTATCTGGAACATTTCGCAGGCCAGGAGCACCGGCGGCTGCGCGGTGAAAAATCCAACTCCTACATGGATGTGCCGGAAGCGGCGGAGAGAATAAAGGAAAAACTGCCCCAGGCCCGCCTGATAGCGCAGCTTCGCAATCCGGTGGACCGGGCCTATTCCGATTATTGCATGCTTTATCGCCGCGCCGAGGTCGGGCGCGACATCGCCCAGTACCTCGATCCGCGACAAGGAACGGGCGGACGCTTCCTGAACGGCGGTCTTTATTTTCAGCAGTTGCAGCGCTACCTCGATCGCTTCCCCATGGAGCAGCTTCTGGTGCTCCTCTACGAGGACCTGAAGGTCGACGCCCGCGTCCAACTCGCCCGCGTCCGCGGCTTCCTCGGGCTGGAAACCGATGTGCCGCTGAAGCCGCTTTCAAAAAAGGTCAAGGACAAGTCGGAACCGGTCGTCAATCCGACCCTGCGCCGCCTCCTGCGTCCCTTGAAACCCGTAGCTGCTCCATTCCGGCAGAATACCGGCTTCAAGAAACTGCGCTCGCTGATCGCCGGTGAGCTTCAATACGCACCGCTCAGCCGCGACCTGCGCGCGCGGATGACCGACTACTTCGCGCCTGAGACGGAAAAGCTCGGCGCCCTCGTCGGAAGGGATCTGACGGACTGGCTGAGAAACAGAAGCCTGGAGAAATGACACCCGGCGTGGCCGCGGTCGTCGAACCCTCAGCACTTCTTGGGATCCAAGGTAATGACATACTCTGCAGCAGTTGATTTTCGTCAACCCGAAACGCCCGGCACACACGGCGGCGATCAGGCGGTCGTGTGCTTTCCTTTCATCGGCGACCTCGTTGGAGGGAGCCACATGTCCTCCCTTGGCCTGATACGGAACCTCCCCAAATCGCGTTTCGTGCCGCTGGTCGTCCTGCACCACACCGATGGACCTGTCGCAGAGTTGTTTCGCCGGGAAGGTATCGACTTCGTGGCCGCTCCGGTTCTGAACCGCCTGGAGCGGGCGGCTCCGCGCAACGGCGCCGCAGTCGTCAATGTCATGCGCACACTTCCGGCGCTTGTTCCGTTCCTTCGAGCGAACAATGCCTCGATCGTACACACGAATGATGGACGCACACATCTCATCTGGGGTCTCGCTGCGCGCGTCGCAGGGTCGAAGCATCTCTGGCATCATCGCGGCGACGCGACTTCGTTCGGCCTGCGCCGTGTCGCGCCATGGCTTCCCAATCGCCTTGTGGCCGTATCTAAATTCGCATCGCCCCGCCCCGGGCTTTTCTCGGCCGCGGGCAAATGCAGTGTCGTTCACAGTCCCTTCGACGTTAGAAAAATGGACGGGTTCGAGCGGGTGGAAGCCCGCAACAACGTGCTGGCCGCGATCGGGTGCTCGCCTGACACGAAGCTGCTCGGTTATGTCGGGACTCTGGTCGATCGCAAGCGACCGATCCTGTTTGTCGAAGCGGTTGCGGCCCTGAAACGGCTTTCGCCTGAGACCAAGGTTGCGGGCCTGTTCTTCGGAAATGCGCTCAACGGCCTGGACGACGCCGCAAGAGCGCGTGCCGAGGCGCTCGGGATTGCGGATTGCATTCACTTCATGGGCTTTCGTTACCCGGGAGAGCCCTGGATCGCGGGCTTGGATGCTCTGCTGGTGACTGCCGTGAATGAGCCTCTCGGGAGAACCCTTGTCGAAGCGATGTTGCTCGCCACACCCGTGATCGCGGCCGACTCCGGCGGAAATCCGGAGGTGGTCGAAGATGGCAAAACCGGCATGCTCGTACGCGCGGACGATCCGGACGAATTCGCCAAGGCCTGCCTCGCACTGTTCAGCAATGCTGCGCTTCGCGACCACATCGTGGAAACCGCGCGCAAAGAGGCACGCGCCCGTTTCAGTTTCGAGCGCCACGTGCAGGCAATTACATCGGTCTACGAGGAACTGATGGGTGTGACCGCCATCCGGCGCTCTGCGAGTGTAGGCCCGTGAACGGGGTATTCCCTCAAACCGGCGTGAGGCGATCGTGTCAGAGGCCAGTATGAGAACGGCACATCAACTTCATTTTGGTGGCCAGCCCAGCAGAACGAACACCCACCTGGCGGCGATCGAACGCGGCGTCGTCTACTTGGGTATCTTTCTGGCACCCTATGCGACTTTACGGTTTTCCGAGCTTTTCTTCACGTTCAGTGATTTCTTCTTCTGCCTGAGCCTCTTCCTTCTGCTGATCACCGGTCGGATCAAGAGCAGGCCGCTCGAACAGACGACATCGGTATGGATCTTCGCGTTCACCTTGTTGTTCGTCGGCATCATGCTTGGCAGCCTCTTCAACGGCAGTCCCCAGCGGGGACTGATCGTCATGGCGCAGTATCTCTTCGCCTATATGATCCTGATGGTCATCCTTATCCGTGAGGATCCAAGGGAAGCCTATCGGTTCGCCGCCATATTCCTGGTCAGCGTGGTCCTCATCGACATTCATGGTATCATCACGTTTTACACGGTCGGCTACGTTCCTGGAGACGGCAAGGGCGTCGTGACTGGTGCGAAGCGTCTCGCCACCGTGCTGCGCAATCCGAACCTGGCTGCGTCGATAAACGCACTGACACTTCCGATCCTGCTGTTCTTCTGGTCTTCGGGCCGCGCGAAATCCTATCTTGCCGTGCCGGCCCTCGCGATCATCATCGTCACGGTCGTCCTGACGAGTTCCAACAGCGGTCTGTTTTCGACGGCGCTATGCCTCTCCATCTTCATTGCATTGATCTCGACGCCACGCCTGGTCCTGCGCCTGGCACTTGGAATGGCCATCGTCGTCGGCGGGTTCGCCCTTTTTGGCAGCAGGGAGATGCTGCCCAAGACGTTTCAGACCCGCGTTCTGGGCGCGCTGTCCTCCGGCGACATCTCCGAAGCGGGCACCTTCGTTTCGCGAGCCGAACTGATGGGGGAAGCACTCCACCTCATTTCCGAAGAGCGTATCGCGATCGTCGGGATCGGTGCCGATCAATTCCGTGAGAGAAGCGTTCAGGACGCCCCCGTTCACAATCTCTATCTCCTCCTGTGGGTCGAGGGCGGATTGCCCGCCCTAATCGGCTGGATGACGTTTTCCGGGGCCGGCATGCTGCTGGGCCTCGCGATCTTGAAGGTCGGCGGAGACAAACGCGCACTCGCAGCGGTGGTCACGCCGATCCTGGTTTTTCTCGTAATTGCTCTCTTCAATCCGCACATGTACGCGAGATACTGGACGATACCACTCTTTTTAGCGTTTGGACTTGGCCTTGCAGAGCTGCGGCGCACCGTGCCGCCCGTAGCTCCGAGAAAAAATCGAACGCTTCCCGCGGGTTGAGGCGACCAAACCCGGGGGGTTAACGGCAAATCGCTGGAACAGGCACGTAGTTTACTGGTCTTGCCGTGGTCGATCCGTTTCCGGATACAGCCCGGCGGTCAGCTCCGATCGGCAGAGTCCAAATGCAGATTATGCATCAAACCAAATGGGGGCAACAATGACGCAAGTAGCTGACGAAATCACCAACGGCCGCCGATTTGAATTCGGACGCAACTGGTACAACTTCCTGACTGTTCTCGACGAAGATCGTCTCCAACATGCGGTTGACAGCCTGAAGGCGATGCTCAGAGTTGACGATCTGCACAATAAAACGTTCTTGGACATAGGCAGCGGCAGCGGTTTGTTTTCACTGGCGGCCAGGAAGCTTGGCGCACGTGTCCATTCGTTCGATTATGACCCCCAGTCAGTCGCCTGCACGCGTGCTCTAAAGCAGCGCTACTTCCCTGAAAGCACGGACTGGCTAATCGAAGAGGGATCCGTACTGGACGCAGACTATCTCCGTCGACTTGGCCAGTTCGACATTGTGTACTCGTGGGGCGTCCTGCATCACACCGGGGCGATGTGGCAAGCATTGGAAAATGTGGACGGCAATGTAAGTAAAAATGGAAAACTATTTATCGCTCTCTACAATTATCAGCCACTTACGAGTAAATACTGGACACATGTAAAAAGACTATATAACAAATATTCCATATTGAGGCCACCGATCATTTTCATCCATCTTCTGTACCCTGCCTTGCCAAGCTATATTTTAAAATACGTGCAGGGCCGAAAACTTCCGAGAGGAATGTCCTTTTGGTACGATCACCTTGACTGGCTAGGCGGCTATCCCTTCGAGGTTTCTACGCCCAAGCAAATTTTCGATTTCTACCGCGAGAAGGGCTACCGCTTGGATCAGATCAAGACCGTTGGGGACGGCACGGATGCAATGAATATGTGTTCACGAAATTGCCGTGAGGCAAGCCGCCCTGGGCCAGCTTCGGTTTATTAGCAATCAACTAAATTATTGCGCCGAATTGAATATTTAATTAAGCTAACGGAATAAAGCAAAAAATTTTTGATAGAAGGTTTCCATGACGACATTCGTTTCCGATGGCAGCCTATCTGCCCGTGCTCATCACCGTGAAACTGTCGATTTCGCCACTCAGCAGAGCGGCCCCACGGTCGGCCTCTTCGATCTCTGGGCCGTGGTCAAGCGGCGGATCTGGTTTCTCGCTTCAATCATCATCGGCTGCACGTTGCTGGCTGCCGTTGCATCTTTCACGCTCCCTGAAATCCTATACGGCCAGCTCGGAGGTGGTTCTGGAGCGCAAAGATGTCCGGCCATTTGCCACCGATGCAGCTTTGACATCCATCGACCGCGACCGCTCGGCGGCGGAAACCGAGATGGACGTCCTGCAATCGCGAAAGTTTGCCGGCCGTATCGTGGACCGGCTCAATTTGATCGAAGACCCTACCTTCAATCCTTACGCGCCAGGCGGCGAGAAGGCGAGCGGCGCCGGAAACGGTCCCCTCGAATATATCCGGAATATGCTCGGCATTCGCCGCTCACCGACCGCAGACAGAGTCATACCCGATGTGAAAGCCCAGCGGGATCATGCGATCTCCGCGCTGCTGTCCCAGTTCGAGGTGAGCCGGACCGGCGAGAGCCTTGCCGTGCGGCTTGTCGTGGTCAATCAGAATCCGAGACTTGCCCAGCAGATCGCCAATACGATTGCCACCCTCTATGTCGAAGCTTCGCTCGAGTTCAAACAGGATGAGCGCGTCGCGGACAAGGAACGCGCACTCAACACCGGCGGCGCAGTGGCCTTCCTCCGGCAGAGCATGACGCAGCCGCTTTTGATCACGCTGCGGAACGAAGAAGCCCGATTGCTGCAGAGCAAAGCCGAACTTGCCGCCAAGTACGGCAAAAATCACCCTCAAATGATCGATGCGGATTCGCAGATAGCAGGCATCCGCAGCATGATCGAGGATGAAGTGCAGCGTATTCTGTCGGACCTCGAAGCCGAGTCCCTGAAACCCAGCGCACGGATTGTGTCGACGGCGGAACTTCCAAATTCACCGTCGTTTCCAAAGCCCGGCCTCATCATTCCGGCGGCATTCGCCGGTTCCACGCTGCTGGCCTGCGTACTCGCGCTCTTGCTGGAAACAATCGACACGCGTGTCCGCAGCGGACAACGTGCCGCGCAACTCCTGCGCGTCCCTAATCTCGGCTATGTACCCAGGATACCGAAGCATCTGACCTTTCCGGGCGCCAAGCGATCCTCGTGCATACCGGACTGGAGCAATTTCACGTCCGCGGAAGCGGAGCGGGCGGTTTATATGGCCGGTCGTTACTCGGACGCGAAGCAATTGCGCCGCATTGTGATGGTGACCTCCTGCGTTCACGACATCGCGAATGCGTCGACGGCCTGGGGCATCGCCACGGCCGCAGCAGCGGACGGTCGCCCTACCGCCTTCGTGAATCTTGATTTCAATCGTCACAACGTTCCCTATCTGAGGCGCTTCGAACGTTCGCCGGAGACGATCGAGCGTTACCTTAGAAATCAGGCCGTCATAGGCGAGATCGTGCAGTCCGTTCCGACCTTGCCCGGCTTTGGGTTCATCGACGCTACGCACGTCATGACGGAGCCGTTCAGATCACTCGACTCAGACAAGCTCTGTGAACTCATCATGGACCTCAAGCAGAGCGGATATGATTTCATCGTGCTGCATGCTCCGCCGGTGCTCGCCTCCGGCGATGCGACTTGGCTGGCGCCCTTTGTCGATGGGGTGATCCTCATGGCCAATTGGGGCAAGACGACTGAAGAGCAGTTGCAGGAATCTGCCGCACAGCTCCGGATGAACCATGCGCATTTGATCGGCACCGTCATCAACCAGGTCAATCCCGAAATCCATCGGCGCCACCATTATGGGGGCTTCGTCATAACGTCCAAGCGGATCCCGGCCGGCGGCTGGCATCGCCTTCGCGGCAATGGGGCATCCCCTGAACGGTCGGAGGCAGAAATCAACCCCCTGCCCGCTCCTGCAGCAAGAGCTTCGATCACGCGTCCGTCGAATGTCGCTTGAACCCATGCCGATCATCCTTCTCTCCATCAAGATGGAGAGAAGGTGCGCTGGCCAATACGGGTGTTCGCAGAGTTCGCGCCTGAAGCAGAAGAAGCAGAAGCAAACCGGCGGCGCCGGTCACTCGTGAGCAGCCGTTATCCTGCCTGCGGTATCTCCCGCCATGAAGTGGAGAAATGCCTCGAGGTTCGTCCAGCCGTCGCCGTCCGTGTCTTGCTGCCCGTCGCTGGCATCTTTCGGGTCGGTGCCGTTTTCAACTTCCCAGTCGTCTGAGATGCCGTCCATGTCGCTGTCCTGGTACGGCACGCCGGCATCGAGTTCCGGCCAACCGCCGACATCCTGCGGGTGGCTCTGGAGCAACTGTCCGCGGCGGTTCTTGACCGCATCGATAATGCGGCTATCGACTGCATCGCGCTGCGGCTTCGTGGCTCCGGCGTTCGTCAGGACGTCGTCGTAAGCAATTTCAGGGGCGAAGGCGCGGACCGCCGGCGCATCGAATGCTGTCGCCGACACAAACCCTCTCTGCTCCTCGGCCAGAACGAGGCTCTCATCCTGTCCGGGGTCGGTGCGGTAGGGCTCGTCGTAATTGTCCTTCAGGTAAATCGCGTGGCCGCGTCCGCTTTCCTCGAAGAGGTGAACCATATGGTCGTTTCGCAGCTTCTCCCCGCGATCTTGTAGTTGCCGACCACATTGGCTTGAATGCGCGCCCATTCGTCGCCGAAGCTCAGGACATATTGCCACTTCGGCGAGAAAAACACGTTGTTGACGACATCAGCGACGGCGCCGGGAATTTTCATCTTTATCAGGGGGTTCCTGAACTGGCCGAAAGCAAAGAGAGAGTGGTGTACGGAGACGTTGCCACCCTTTGTGAACAACATATTACGCGCGCGGTTCTTTTTCCCGGGGCCTCCCCGCAGAAGCGGTTCGCTTGCAATACCCCACTGCCAGGTAAAATTGCTCGCATCTTCGGAATCGATCGTTTCGTCGGATCCCCAACTGGCGGAGATGTGATCGAGCATGATGTCTTTGGCCGCCTCGGAGTACATGCCGAGGCCGCCGGAGCAACAGGCCTCGACCGCATGCGGACCGGGCCGGAGACGAATGTGCCTGATGATCACATCATTTGTCCTGATTGCGATCGAAGGGCGCGTTTGCGTCTCTCCGTTCCGAATGGCGATCCCACCGCCGGGCGCCGTTTCTCCGGCAATCGTCAGGAATGGATTTTGGACCTCCAACGACCTCTCGCGCAGTACGATGGTCCCGCCCGTACGAAAGATGCAAACGCGCGGTCCGGACGCTTCGACGCACGCGCGCAAGGAGCCCGGGCCTGCCTCGTTCGTGTTGACGACGTAGAGCACTTTGCCCCCTCGTCCCCCGAGCGAGCCGGCGCCGAAGCCCTCGGCTGTGGGAAAGGCGCGTTGCCTGCCGTCCGGAAGCTTGGGTGAAAGCGGCTCCATCGATGCCGCCTGGGCGAGCGCCTGCGCCGGATAGCCGAGCCAAGATCCGCACAGCAGCCCCCCCATCATCAGGCAGCGAGCGACCGCGAAACCAAATGCCCTTACGTCATGCGCCCGATAGATTGCCGTCATGCTCTCGCACCACCAAGTCGAAGCTGAAACTCGTTCCGCCTGCAATCACCCGCGGCTGAAATCCTCGCACGGCAAAACCGCGCCGCGCCGGAATGTCGATCGAAGGCCCTACCGGACCATTGGACAGGCATCAGGGAACCGCCGGCGACCTGTGACATCTCCTTCAGAGATAGCCGTAGCGTCTGAGCATCCAGCCGCCTAGCCGCTGAAAGGAAATCTGCTGGCGGGCGGGCATCCGTGCGCGCCACGTCTCGTCCTTGTTGAGCGCGATCGACGTGTTCATGCGTAACCGATTGCCGGCCACCTGGTGTCCCGGCCCCATGGCCTCTCCATTCTGCAAGGATGTGCCGACCCGGCTCAGGTCAAGCTCGAGAAACGCCCCGATTTTCTCCATCACGGCAACAGGTTCCGATGCAAAATCCTCGTATCTGACACGAATGACCCTTTCCGGGCCTAGTTTTCGCGATAGATATTCGACCGCAAGATTGACCATGCTCCACCGCAAGGCTGTCCTGAATACCGACTTCGGCTTGATCTCTTTCTGCAAGCCCGACGTGGTGTCGCGCTCGTAGCCCTTTAGCAACGACCACGCCACACCGCGTCCGTCGCGCACGAGATGGATGACCCGCATGTCAATTCCAGGGATCTGCGCAAGCGCCATCGCCCTCCCCGGCAACTTCGAAGAGTCGACGATCATCTGGCGGCCGGAACAGGAATGCATCGCGCCGAACAGGCGCTTCGTATGGCGCGTATACAGCGAAAACTGCTTTCCGAGGCCGATGCCACTCAGCAGTTTCGTAACCATCGAAAGCCCTTCGAACTTTTGCTGGAGGGCGCAATACTCCTCCATCAGTCCGGAATGCTGGCCATTCGACCACTCCCGGAGAACAGAGCTCCAGAAGGAGCAGTCGCGAATTGCCTTGCCGCAAGCACAATATTCGTTGTTGCGCCACACGTGTTGTGTGAGCGAGGTGATCTCCCCCGCTCCCACCAAGGCGGCATGCTGTCCCAAAGCAATGTCGAGGATCGTCGACCCGCTGCGTCCATAACCTGCAATATAAGCAATGCGAACTGGTTGCGAGGGCATCGTAAAGCCTTCCCTTTAACAAAAATATAGCTGGAACTTGAAACGAACGTTCCATTGCGGGCAGGTGTCTGCCCAAAATAATTCGCCACTGCGTGGCACTTTCAGTATTTTAAAAATCGATATAATAGCTGCGGCCACCGACATATCGCGCCGGCGTCGCTCCGCACAGCGCAAGACCTACCATAATTTCCGGCGCGCAGCAATTTGCAACGTTAGCTGGTGGTGCCGATTTATTCAGCCGCCGTTCGGGCCGCACGCCGAGCATTCTGCGCACCGCACGTTTCGGATCTCGGTCCTGACGGCCCATGCCGCCGGACCGTTCATCTGCGCCGGAAAACCGGGCTGCGCTTTTCCTTGAATGCGGCGCGCCCTTCCGCCGCGTCTTCCGTCGCGAAGCAGATCGTCTGCAGATCCCGTTCGTATTCAATCGCTTTTTCGAGTGGCATCGAGACCGCGGCCTTCAGATTCGCCTTGGCCGTCTCCGCAGCTATGGGTGCCCGCGATGCAATGACCGCTGCGATGGTCCTTGCGCGTGCCATCAGCTCTCCTTGCGGAACCACTTCACTCACCAGCCCCCATGCGAGAGCCCTTTCTGCGCTGACGGGATCCCCCGTCAGAAGCATGAGAGCAGCATTCGAAGCGCCGATCGAATGCGTCAGATGTGCCGCCATACCGCCGCCCCCTATCCAGCCGAGCTTGATCTCCGGCGCGGCAAACTGTGCGTTTTCCGCAGCGATGCGAATGTCGCAAGACATCGCAGTTTCCAGGCCGCCGCCAAAGGCGTAGCCATTTATCGCGGCGATAGTCGGCTTCAAAAGTGCCCGGACCGCGTCGCAGTAATCCGGCCGGTTGCGAAACTGCCAGGGCGTATCGTAGCCGTCGAGCTCGCGGATATCGGATCCGGCGCAGAAAGCCCGCTCCCCGGCACCCGTCAGGATCACGCAGCGAATGCTGTCGCTTTCGTTGCATTCACCAACGGCAGAAACGATCGCATCGGCCATTTCAGGTGTGACGGCGTTCAGCTTCTGCGGCCAATTCAAGGTAATGACGGCGACATGGCCGTCGCGTTCGAAACGAACATCATCAGTCATCTACGGAACTCCTCGATCGCGATGACTTCAGGTCGGATGACCCGAAATCACCGATGTGATCGTTTCTGATCGGTTGAAATGGACAGGGGACGAAACCCGCGCACGGATTTCCTCATCCCGTGCTAGCGCTCGCCACCGGCCACCGGTCGGTGGCGGGTATAAAGGTCCTGCAACCGCTCGATTACCTGCCCGGCTTGCAACGAGTTGCCGAATGATTGGCGCAGATAGGCGGAGGCCGCGCCCTGGAAGGCGATATAGCCGCTGTGGCGTGGCCGGACATAGGCCTTTTCAAGGGTCTCGGCGGTGTCCTTGTAGAAGTCGCCCCACCGTGCGTTGACCGCCGCATCGTGCCATGCCTGCCTAAGCGATGGCTGGCCATCGTGCGCCTGCAAAAACTCCACCTGAGCCTCGGCGCCCATAAGCCAAAGCAGATGCCGTTTCAGCTCCGGCGTCACCTCGCATCGATCAGATATGCCGATGCCGGTTCCGCCGAGAGTGGAGCCGGGTCGTCCGCCGGCCGCCATGCGCGGTGCGTTGGCGAATGCGACGCGATGCAAACCGGCTGCAGGTGCGGCATAGTTCACGTAGCCATAGATCAGCGGGCACAGCAGCACATCGTCATGGCTCGCCATGTGACCTAGAATTGCAATCGGGTTCATCTCCCGCAACGGCGCAGGGCTGAGCGCAGCAAGCTCAGCCAGGATCTCATAAGCCTCCCTTCCCACTTCCTTCGAGACGAAGAGGTCGGGGTCGTCCGCCGCCGGAGGGAAGCCGAACGCGGCAGCGATCGACATGAACGAGCAGATCGCATGCGGTCCGGCCAGGGAGAGACCGACGCGGCCCGTGCTGCGAGACAGGGCGACGACTTCGTCCCATGTGACGGGCGCTGGGCAACTCAGCAAATCCGGCCGATATGCCGAGACTTGCGTCGCCGCATCGAGAGGCAAAGCCCAATGCTTGCCTGCAAAGCGGTAGCTGTCGAAGGTGGGGCCAATGCAGTTCCTTGCGATTTCGGCAAGCACCTCGGGCGAGAAGATTGCCTCGAGGGGCTGCAGGCAGCCGGCATCGTACGCCTCCCCGACATGTGGATGATCCATTACCACGATGTCGTAACGGGCGCACAGGTCGGCAATTGGGTGAGTCTCGAAACCCTCCAGCGGCTGCTTTTCCCAGGAGACGGAAACAGCGTCGATGCCGGATCGGGCAACGGCGGCCGCGGCAAGCCCGTTATAGCCGCGCGGGTGATCCCACGTCAGTCCTGAATAGGTCCGCATCAGTTCTCTCCGATGAAGATCACGCCGGCGTTTCGCAACGACTCGATGCGATCGGCGTCATATCCGGCTTCCGTCAGGACCTCCCGGGTATGCTGTCCTGTGAGCGGGGCGCCACGTTCGACGCGGCTCGGCGTCTTGGAGAAGCGGATAGGGAAGCCCGGCGCCTTGATGCGGCCCTCGGTCGGATGATCGTATTCGATAAACGTGCCGTTGTGCTTGACTTGGGGATCGTTGATAAGGTCCTCATATCCATAGACGGGGCCGCACCAAATGTCGGCGGCGCGCATGCGTGCGAGCCACTCCGCGGAGGTTTTCATCTTGAGACGCTCACGCGTCTTCGCGAAAATCTCGTCCCTCCTGCTCCAGGAATCGGCTTCGTCATCCATCGCCAGAAAACTTTCCTCGCCGATCACTTCTCCCAGTTTCTTGAGCGGCGGGAATGCGACGATGATATAGCCGTCGCTGGTGGCGAAAGCACCGTAGGGCGCGCGGATATAAACGTGGGCATGAGGCTCGGCCGAACGTTTCTGAGGCTTCCCCCGATCGTGAAGACGGAAAGCTCCTGCATCTGTATCGTGGCGATCGCATCGAGCATGTTGACCTGAACGAGCTGCCCCTCGCCCGTCCGCTCGCGATGCAGCAGCGCGGCGAGCACGCCTTCGAAGGCATTATAGGCAGCAATCGCATCGACCAGGTACTGGCCGGCAGCCGTTGGCGGCTCACCCTCGCGGCCGGCAGAAAGCATGGCACCCGACATGCCCTGCAGAATGAGATCCTGCCCCGGACGATCGACATACGGCCCATCCTCTCCGTAGCCGGACATCGATACATAGACGAGCTTCGGATTGATCTGCGAGAGCGTTTCGTAGTCGACACCCAAGCGCTTTGCGACACCCGGGCGATAATTCTGCAGGAAGACGTCCGAGGTCTTCACCAGGTCCATGAGCAACGCCTTGCCTTGCGGCGACTTCAGGTCCACGGCAAGGGAACGCTTGTTGCGGTTCAGCGAAAGAAACGAAACATTAATGCGATTGCCCTGCGCACCGCCGGCCGACACGTGGCGCTGCCATTCACCCGTCACCGGTTCAACCTTTACGACATCGGCACCAAGATCGCCCAGACGCTGCGCCGCAAACGGACCGGCCATCGCAATCGAGCAATCCAACACCCTGTATCCGCTCAGAACTCCCATTGGTTTCTCCATTTCAGTCTTGCCGCCGGACTGCCGATGCAGCCGGCATGTTCATGTTTATGGAAGACGCGATTATCCGTTGCCCGTTCGCCTTCGCGTCGGGTCCAGACTCGTCACTTCCCGTTTATGTTTGTCGCCTTTAAGCGCCGGCCGGCCGGCAGAGCACCATGATCTGGTTCGTGCCCTCCTGAACAGTTTCGTCGTTCTGATTGACGCCCTTGATCGCAAGCGTGATGATTCCGCGGCCCTTCCTGCTCGTCAGCCGCTTTTCAGAGATCGTGAGGCGCGCCCTCAACCGATCGCCTATATAAAGGGGGCCGACGAACCGCCACTGCCAGTTGAGCGCGGCCACCACATGGAAACCGACCAGACACCGGTTCTTCAGCGCGTCGATCAGGCCTAGGCCCAGAATTCCATGTGCCAGACGCCCCTTGAAGCCCATCTCCCGAGCAAAGGCTTCGTCGACATGTACATCTGCGAAATCCCCCGTGAGGCCCGCAAAGCCGAGGACATGCGCCTCGCCAACCGTAATGGCCGGCGTTTCGTACTCAAATCCGATCTCCAGATCTTCGTAGTAGTTCTTTTCGCTAAGTTTCATGATGATCTTCTAGGTGCTTTGACCGCATACGAGCTTGTATCCGACGTTCACACGCGGCTCGCCGATTGGTTGTTTCTTCAGTTTCGCCAACAGGAGATCCGCCGCCTGCTGGCCGATGCGTACTGACGGGACCACTATGGTCGTCAGACTTGGGATGAGGATTTCCGCAATCTCGAAACCGCCGAAACCGGCGATCGCAATATCCTCCGGCACGCGAATACCGCTCCTCAGACATTCCTGCACGGCACCCGCCGCGAAGACGTCGGAAGAATAGAAGACCGCATCCGCATCCGGGAAGCGGGTGCGGATCTCCGCTATGGAGGCGGCCCCCACCTTCATGGACACGTTGCGGCCATGCAGCAGAAGCACGCGATCGGCATCGAGCCCAAGTCTCTGGGCGGCACTCCGGAACCCGCGCAGACGGGCTTTCGCACGCGCGTCTCCACTCTCGACGACGCCGGAGAACACAAGCCGGCGATACCCCTTGGCGAAGAGATGCTCCACCATCTCTATCGCTGCATCTTCATTCGAATATCCGACCAGCAGGTCGATCGGCTCCTCCGTCCATTCCCAGGTTTCAACGATCGGAAGCCCCGCCTGCTTGAGCAGAGAGTCGGCTGCGGGGGTATGCGTGGTCCCCATGACGACCATGCCTTCCGGCCCCCGCCCCAGGAAGCTGCGGACGAGGGCCTCTTCCTGCTCCGGATCGTAAAAGGTGTGCCCGAGCAGGATCTGATATCCGGCGGGCAAAAGCGTCGTCGAAAGTCCCTGCACGGTATCGGCGAAAATCGAGGCGGAAATCGACGGCAGGATAACCGCGATAATTCCGCTACGGTTCGTCGCCATCTGGCTGGCAGCGAAGTTCGGTACGTAGTTCAGGCGACGAATGGCTTCCTGAACCTGGGTGCGAACCGCCTCCCCGACCTGCTCCGGATAGTTGATCGCCCGAGACACGGTCTGAGCAGAGACCCCGGCTTCGCGGGCAACCTCCGCCATTGTCACCCGGCTTGGCGACGTTCGCCGCTCCCGCTTTCTACGCTTTGGCTTGTCGGTTTCCGTATCCATTTGGGAACTCTCTGACCTTCGACGCCTGATGTGGACTCAACCTATCTGAACAGGCCCGGCAACCACAGAACCAGTTGCGGGCAATAGGTCAGAAGGAGGAGCACAACCAGGAGGGGAATATAGAAAGGAAGGATGGATCGGATCATCTGACCGAACGACACCTGAGCGATGTGCTTGCAAATGAAAAGGATCACGCCGAACGGAGGGGTAAGCGCACCAATCAGGAGATTGATGATCATGACCACACCGAAGTGAACGGGATCGATTCCGTAGGAGAGCACAAGCGGCAGCAGCGCCGGGGTCGCGACGAGAATGATCGCAGTCGTCTCCATGAACAGCCCGGCGATCAGGAGGGCGATGTTCAGGATCAGCAGCAGCATCACCGGGTCTTCCGTCAGCGACCGCATGAACGTCACGAGGATGCCGGGCAAATTCTGTACCGAGATCAGCCAACCGAACGGAAAGGCTGCCGCGATGATGAATACCAGGACGCCCGTCGTGACCGCGCTCATGGCGAGCGTATCGAGCAACCCACGAAAGGTAAGTTCCCTGTTCACGAAGCCCAATACCGCCGCATAGACGACGATCAATGCGCCCAGTTCGGTTGGCGTCGCGACCCCCGTCAGCATGCCGGCGACCAGAAGCACCGGCGCGATCAGGGCGGGCAGCGCTTTCCAGAACGTTCCGGTGAGGTGCGACAAGGACGCCCTGCTGCTGCGCGGCGCTTGCTCAAAACCAAACCGGACCAGAATGTTGACCATTATCATCAGGCTCAGGCCCATCAGGAGACCTGGGACGATGCCGGCCAGAAACAGATCGGTCAGCGATACCTGCGCCGTGACCGCATAGATAACCATGATCACGCTTGGCGGAATGATCGGACCGATGATCGAGGAGGCTGCAGTGACGGCAGCGGAAAAGCCTGCGGAATAGCCCCGCTCCCTCATCTGCCTGATTTCGACGGCACCGAGACCGGCCGCATCGGCCTGAGCCACGCCGGACATGCCCGCGAAAATGATGCTGGCCGCTATGTTGACCTGAGCCAGGCCGCCGCGCATGTGGCCGGCGAAGGCGGACGCGAAATCAAAGATGCGCTCTGAGATACCCGCACGGTTGAACAAGTGGCCGGCCAGAACGAAGAGCGGGATGGCAAGCAACGGAAAGCTGTCGAGTCCGCCCGTCATGCGCTGGATGACGATCGTGTCCGGAAGACCGGGGCCCGTCAAAATGAAGACCAGGGCAGAGAAGATCATCGCAAAGGCTACGGGCACCTCCAGGGCAAGAAGCACCAGAAAAATGCCCATCAAAAGGAGTATGGACATCTGTCAGATTCCTTCTCTTGCGACGTCGTCGATGGGAGCGCCATCGATATAGGTCATCGGCTTATCCGTGCAGAGGCTTACGAGCTCGGCAACGAGATAGTAGGCGAGCGTCAGCACGATCGAGATCGACGAGACGAAGAGGGGTACGGAGTAGAACCACATGCGCGGCAGCTGCACCGGCAGGGAAACCGAGCCGCTGCGCGATTCGATGCCGATCACGACAGGAAGGCGCAGGCAGAGATATGCCGCCACGAACAGCATCACCCCATAGCCAAGCATCCGGAGCACCGACTGGGCACGAGCACTGAGCACGAGCGACAGCGCCTCGATACGGATATGGGAGAGGCGTTTCATGCCGATGGAAGCGCCAAGGAACACGATCCAGATGAAGGCATAGGTCGCCGCCTCCTCCACCCAAACGATCGGCCGGCTGAAGCCATACCGGCTGATCACCTGCGCGAATATCGACAGGATGATCACCGCGAAAAGCACCATCGCTGCAGTCATCTCGATCCTCTCGACGACGCGCAGCGTCCTTCTGCAAAATGTCAGCACGACGCGCTCTCCCTTATTACTCGTCAGTCAGCGAGATCCTGGACAGACTGCCAGAGGCCCTTGGACCAGGCGCCCGCGTCTTCCATTCGCGTGACAGCCGCCACCGCCTTCTCACGGACCGGCCCCAGCTCGATTTCGCTGACTTGCGCGCCTTCGGCGGCCATCTTCGAAATCATGTCCTCCGTCTCCTTCTGAGCCTGTTCCCGAGCCCACTGGGTGGCCTGCTTCGCCGCATCCGTGACGACCTGCTGAAGCTCCGGCGACAAGGATTGATAAAAGGCCTCGCCAACCAAGATATGCGTCGCCGTGAGAATGTGATCGGTGCGAACGACAAAGGGCGCCGCCTCATGGAATTTTGCCGCGTAAGCCGCAGAAACGGGCCCCTCGGCCGCCTCGACGACCCCGGTCTTCAGCCCAAGGAAGACTTCGCCCCAGGCAAGGCGGGTCGGACGCGCACCAAGCGTCTCCCACAACTCCAGATAGGTCTTGATTTCGGGGACGCGCATCTTCAGCCCGTCGAAATCGGCCGCCGAGCTGATCGCCTTGTTCGAAAACGTCATTCGTGACTGGATCGGCGCCTGCGCCAAGATACGCACCCCCTGATCCTTGATCAGACGGTCCGACATCGCTTTGTAGGCATCGCTGTCAAAGAAGCGCTGCATGTGATCAGGACTATGAAAGGTAAATCCCCAGCCCAGGATGGCATAGTCCTTCACCCAGTTGGCATACCAGCTGAGGTCGTCACCATAGAACTGAACTGCGCCAGCCATCGTCTGCTCGATGACCTGAACGTCGCTGCCGAGTTGCTCGCCTTCAATGAAATTGACGGTCAGTGCGCCGCCGGAGCGCTCATTGACCAACTCCGTAAACATGCGGTTTTGCCGGTCGTATAGAGACCCGAGGGCATCGGACCCTCCGAAAGTGGCCGCCTGCTGCGCAGTGGCTCCAGAAACCGACACCGCAACGAGCGCAGCCGCAGCGAAAATGGTCTTTGCAAACAACGTCGAATCCTCCCTGTCAACGTTACCGTTAGCGCTAGCGTTAGCGCTAACATCAGAAACGGATACGCCGAGACGAGGCGTATTGCAAGAGGAATGTCGCGGCGAAGTCAGAACTTCGGCCCTTAAAAGCCTGCGGACCCCCGATGAGAGCCCGTCCGGCGGCCGAAGGACCGCCTATGTCCGTACCAACTCGCAGCGTTTCGGTGTCTCGCCGACACCGCCCCTCTCCAAGCTGTTGCGAATGCACGCTTCACGACGAAAGTGCTTTTCCCGGAACGGCTCTGGACTTCCCCGTAGCAATTGTGTTCGATAGAGCGATATTGATCTTGAATTTCTTTGAAGTCCCCCTCGACCTCAGTCAGTGATTTCTATTCAATTTTATGGTGTGACCATGCGTATCGTATTCGTCGGCGCCGTCGAGAGTTCCAAGATTGCTTTGGAAGCGCTGATAAGGGCAAAGCGCACTCCGGTGCTCGTAATAACGCTGCCGCCCGAAGCGGCGGGGCGCCATTCCGATTTTGTGAACCTCGGGGAGATCGGGCGGGCGGCCGGAAGCGCGATCCATTATACGACAGACATAAATTCCCAGGCGACGCTGGAGGCCGTTTTGGCGGCCGCCCCGGAACTTTCGCTCGTCATCGGCTGGTCGCAGGTCTGCCGGCGCCCGTTCAGGGATGCGGCGCGCGCGGGCACCGTCGGTTTTCACCCGGCAGCCCTGCCGCGTCTTCGGGGCCGCGGCGTCATCCCCTGGACCATCCTCCGGGATGAGGAACGAACGGGCTCAACCCTTTTCTGGCTGGACGACGGCATCGAACTCGGGACCGATCCTGTTACAGCGGCAATTTCCCGTCGCTCCGGACGAGACAGCGCGCAGTCTTTATACAAGGCACACCGAAAATCTGGCTGAGATGGTCGTCGAGGCGGCGGCACAGGTCGAAGCGGGAAACGCGGCCCGGATGGGGCAGAACGAAGCCGAGGCAAGCTATTGCGCGAAGCGCACCGCGGAGGATGGCCGGATCGATTGGCATGACCCGGCCGCATCCATCTTGCGGCTGATCCGCGCGGTCGGAGATCCCTATCCGGGCGCCTTTACATTCTACAAAGGCCAGAAAATACGCATCGATGCGGCAACCCCGGTCGAGAACTCCAGGCAATATATCGGCCTGACGGGGCAGATTCAGGCGCATACGGAGCGCGGGTTTATCGTGCTTTGCGGTGACGGGGAATGCATCGAGGCGCACGCATGGGAATGGCCCTCGGCCAGGCGGCCTCCGGTTCACGGCAAGCTCGGCGGGTCGGACCCGCTCCAGGCTTCTGGGCAAAATACATAAGAACAGTAGAAAACTATAATTGGGCCAATACTGGAAAACTGTTTACAACCCATTAAAGACGTGCTTTTTTATTACGGTATTCGAATATGCCTAGGAATTTTGCGTTGCGGTTGAAATGATCGCGAACGCCTATTTTTGTTGAATTCATTTTATCTAGCCTTTCGAGCAGGTCGAACAGACACACAACAGACGCACTGTTCTTAGCCACCATAAGAGCTTTGGGGGTCGTGCGTTCGTCGTTCGGCGGAGCTGTAGGGCTTATAAGTATTGGAAGGGGCCGTCATGCAGCGTATACACGCCGCCGCGAAGGCAGTTCGTAATCATTTCCTGACGTTACCGACTATTTTGGGAAGAGAGGGGGCAGCAGAGCACCGGCCAGAATGTTCTGGGCGATCTGCGGAGCCGCCCTCGATATCGGCTTCAGGCGGATAAGGGGAGCGGTCCGCAGCGTTCAAAAATATCCTGCCCTCTATCTCACCGACCTGGCATCGGTCGGCGTCGCGCTCGCGATGGCATTATTGCTGCGCTACGGCGTCGGCGAGCTTTCCGCACGACCGGAGACCGCCTCGGTGCTGTTCTGGTCCGGTGCGCAATACCTCGCTATATGCGCACTCGTTTTCCCCTCTCGGGCCTTTACAGCCGTAACTGGAAATATGGCTCCATTTCCGACCTCTTCATCATTTTGCGGGCGGTGTTGCTGACCTCCCTGCTGCTCGTCACGCTGCTGTTTTTCTCCACCAGGCTCACCGACATCCCGCGCACCGTCGTTCCGATGCAGTCTCTCCTGCTCATCGCCTTCCTGGCAGCAGCAAGGCTGAGCTTCCGCGCGGAGGAACTCGCGCTGAGGCGGCCCGGGCGCAGCAAGGACGCGCAGGACGACAACCGAATTCCGCTGCTGCTTATCGGCGCGAGCGATGCCGCCGACCTTTATCTTCGCGCTCTCGCACGCGATCCCAACGCGACCTATACGCCCGTCGCATGCCTCGACAGAAGCGAGGATCAGATCGGCATGAGCCTGCGCGGCGTGCCGATCGCCGGCCGTATCCAGGACTTCGAAGGGGTGGTTGCGGAGTTGCAGCAACAGGGCAAGCAACCCCGTCATATCGTCTTCACCGAGGCCCCTGCGGCCTTTGGAGAGGAGGCTTCCGACGGCCTGCTGAGATCCGCCGAAAGGCTGGGCATTGCCGTTTCGCGCCTGTCGCAGATGACGGAGTTGAAGCGGGCCAAGGGCGACAACCCCTACGAACTGCGCTCGATCGAACTGACCGACCTCCTGGAACGGCCGCAGGCAGCGCTCGATCGGGAGGCGATCAGTCGCCTCGTTCGCGGGCGCCGGGTACTCATCACCGGGGCCGGCGGCTCGATCGGCAGCGAGTTGACGACCCAGGTCGCCGCCTGCGATCCGGCGGAGATCGTCCTGATCGACAACACGGAATACAACCTCTACGCAATCGACATGACGCTCACGGAAAGCTTCCCCCAAGTCCCGCGGTGGAGCTATCTTTGCAGCGTCCGCCGCAGCCAGCGGGTCGAGGAGATATTCGAGCGGCACCGGCCTGAACTCGTCTTTCATGCCGCGGCTCTGAAACACGTGCCCATGGTGCAGATGAATCCTTGCGAGGGCGTGCTCACCAATGTCGTCGGCACCATGAATGTCGCCAACGCCGCCAAGAAATACGGCACGCTCGCTATGGTCCAGGTGTCGACCGACAAGGTCGTCAATTCGACGAGCGTCATGGGCGCGACGAAGCGTCTTGCCGAGCTCTACTGCCAGGCGCTCGACCTGAACGGCATCGAAACGGGTCTCGGCCCGCGCTTCATGACGGTCCGCTTCGGCAACGTGCTGGGTTCCAGCGGTTCGCTGATCCCGCTCTTCAAGCGTCAATTGGCCCGGGGCGGGCCGCTGACCGTGACCGATGCTAATATGACGCGGTTCTTCATGACGATCCGCGAAGCGGTGGAACTCACCCTACAGGCTTCCGCCTATGGCTTCGAAAAGCAGCTCGGCCAGGGCGAAATCTTCGTGCTGGACATGGGCGAGCCGATCAAGATCATCGATATCGCCCGCCGGATGATCCGGCTTGCCGGCTTCACGCCGGACCAGGAGATCGAAATCAAGATCATCGGCTGCCGGCCGGGCGAAAAGCTCTTCGAGGAGCTTTTCGACGAAACCGACAAGCGCATAAGCTCGCCGGTGCCGGGCGTCCTTGGAGCGGTGCCCGAACCCATTCCGCTGCCCACGCTGAGGGACGCGTTCGCGCGCCTGCAGCGCTATTCGGAACGTGGCAATGAGGCCAGCGTCGTGGCGGTCATGCGCGAATTGCTGCCGCGATATGAGCACGAGGCGGATCGCAAAACGGCGGCGGCGAGCACACGCACGCCGTTGCGGCCGAAGAGCCGGATCAGGGCCAAGGCAGCGAAATCACCACGCGGCTACGGCGCGGAGGTCCGCCTGCCCGGGAGGTGACGACGGCGTACACGATCGGTGCGGATGCATCGGGACGGCATTGCGGCCGCCTGCGAAAGTCCGCCGATCGGAAGCCGTGTCGCGCGCCGATCTTGCAGCAGACCAGTCGGCGCACCCCGCGCGGCCCGCGTGTACGGCCGACGCAGTTGGAAGTTGAACGTTGAATACCACCGCTGGACGGTGGAGCCGATCCCGGGAGACGAGCAGTGGATCTTGTTGAAAAGGTTCCTCGAACCGAAGCCGAGGACTTTACGGACCGTTCGGCGAAACACGACGGAGTGGCGCGCCCGTTGCGGCAGAAGCGCGTTGTTGCCGTCGTCGCCAGCCTGACAGCCTCGCTCGTGATCTTTCGGCTCGAGCTGCTGAAGCGATTGGTCGCCGCCGGGCACGATGTCATAGCCTTCGCACCCGAACACGACCCCCGTGTCGAGCAGGAGCTTGCGCGCATCGGCGTGCGCTTCATCCAGATCCCCATGGCGCGCACCGGGCTCAACCCGCTGGAGGACCTGCGGACCTTCTGGACGCTGCGGCGCCACTTCGCCCGCCTGCAACCGGACATCGTCCTTCCCTATACCATGAAGCCGATCATCTACGCCGGGATCGCGGCCAGGACGCTCGGGATAAAGGAGCGCTGCTTCCTCGTCACGGGGCTCGGCCATATATTCTCGGAAGCCGCCGGTGCTTCGCTCAAGGCGCGGGCAATACGACACCTGTGTGTCCGGCTATACCGTTCGGCGCTGCGGGGCGCCCGCGTCGTCTTCGTTTACAACGACGCGGACGACGACGACATTCGCCGCTACCGAATGTTGCAGGGCGGCCTCTCGCCGACGATGATCTCCGGATCGGGCGTCGATCTCGACCATTTCGAATTCTCGAAGCCGCCTCGGGGTGGGCCAACTTTCCTGATGGTCGCCCGGCTGCTGCGCGACAAGGGCGTCGTCGAATATGTCGAAGCCGCACGGATCGTGCACCGTTCTTTCCCGCATGCCAGATTTCGGCTGCTCGGCCATTTCGACAGCAACCCGACGGCGATTTCGCGCGAGGAAATCGATGGCTGGGTGCGCGAGGGAATACTCGACTACCTCGGCACGACAGTGGACGTGCGGCCCTATCTCGCGGCGTCCAACGTTTTCGTCCTGCCTTCCTATTACCGTGAAGGAATTCCGCGGAGCATTCTCGAGGCCCTGGCGACGGGACGCCCGGTCATCACGACGGATCTGCCGGGCTGCCGGGACACCGTGCAGCCGGGAACCAACGGAATGGTCGTGAAGGCGCGCGACGTCGCAGCGCTTGCAGACGCCATGGCCGCTTTTGCGCGGGACCCGGACCTCGCGGAGAAAATGGGAAAGCGGTCGCGAGAACTCGCGGAAACCAAGTTTGACGTCCACATGATCAACAGAATGCTGTTTGCCGGCATGCACCTGGCCGATTGAGGGATTTTCATGGTGCTGCAGATCAGCCACTTAGAACGTCGCCGCGGCAGAGATGGGGCACCGCGATGATAATGCATGTCATCACCAATTTCACCGCGAGTGCCGGCGCCGAAACGATGCTGGCACGGCTGCTGCACGGAGCGACGGACGAGCGCATCGTCGTGGTTTCTCTCATCGGCGTTTCCGAGCGCAACCGTCGCCTCGCCGACAATCCGAGGGTCGCCTATGTCTCGCTGGGTGCCGCTTCGCTCGCGGCGCTTCCCGGCGCGATCCTGCGGCTTGCCCGGCTGATCCGGAAGGAGCAGCCCGACGTGATCCTCTGCTGGATGTACCACGCTATGGTCGCCGGCACCCTGGCGGCGGGCATGGCTCGGCATGGAGCGCCGGTCTTCTGGAACGTGCGCCAGTCGCTGGACGATCCCGCTTCCCTTACGCGCAGTTCCCGCGTCGCGATTGCGGCGGCGAAACTGTTGTCGCACCGGCCGAGCGGCATCATCTACAACAGCGCCCGCGCGCTCGAACTGCATCGCGCCTACGGCTACGCAAATCGGAACGCGGTCGTCATTCCCAACGGCTTCGACCTTCCGAAGCTCACGGCTCCCGAACCGCGAACCGCCCGGCGGATCGGTATCGTGGGTCGCTTCCACCCGCAGAAAGATCACGGAACTTTCTTCAAAGCGGCCGCTCAGGTAGTGAAGACCCACCCGCAGGCAGTCTTCTCCGCAGCCGGCAATGGCCTCGTCGGCGACAACCCGGCCGTTATCGAGCTGATGGCACAAGCCGGTCTTCCGGCCCACGCCGTCGATCTCCGGGGAGATCGGCGACATGCCTGCATTCTATCAGAGCATCGATCTCTTGGTCCTCTCGTCACGGACCGAAGGCTTCCCGAACGTCATCGCGGAGGCCATGAGCTTCGGCAAGCCGATCGTCACGACGGATGTCGGTGACGCGGCCGCGATCGCCGGAAAGGCCGGTATCGCAGTACCGGCGCGCGACCCGCAAGCTCTTGCCGGTGCGATGCGCGCCTTTCTCGACCTGCCGGAGGCGGAGTATGCGCGTTATGCGCGCGCGGCGCGCGAACGCATCGAAAGTGAGTATGCGATCGCTGCGGTGACCGCAAGATATTCAGATTTCCTGGCGGCTTGAATGAAAGAAAGACATTGGAAGAGTAAATAATTCCTGGTGGCGGAGAGACTATAGGGGGATCACTTTGCGCCCTATTCTCAATTTACCCGCCCTCCGGCCCACAGCTAGAGGACATCAAAATGATTCTGAAGGGAACCAATCTTTCCGACACGATCCTCGGCACTCTGAGCGACGATGAGCTCTGGGGCTATGCGGGGGATGATTATCTCGAGGGCCGCGATGGCAATGACATGTTTTTCGGCGGCGATGGTAACGACTACATCGTCGGCGGGCACGGAGACGATTATGCCGAGGGCGGCGATGGCAACGATCGGTTCGACGGCGGCCTTGGGCACGACACGTTCAAGGGCGGATTAGGAAACGACATCTTCGACGGCGGCGACGGTAGCGACATCCTGTACGGCGGCGATGGCCATGACCATTTCGTGGGTGGTCGGGGACACGACAAGATCTATGGTGGCGCGGGCGAAGAATACATCGACGCAGGCGACGGCGACGACATCATCTATGCGGGCGCGGGCGACGACGGCTTCAACAATCGCATAGATCCGGCAACCGGACAGTTGACGCAACAGGCCGTCGGCGGGGGCGCTGGCAACGATAGGATCTACGGCGAAGAGGGCAACGACGCGCTGAAGGGCCAGTCCGGAAACGACTGGGTGTACGGCGGCATCGGCGACGACATCGTCGATGGCGGCGACGGGAACAACTTTCTCGATGGCGGCGACGGCAATGATGTGCTGGACTCGGAGGGCGGCACGGACGAGGCACACGGCGGCAGCGGCAATGATCGGATCGCCGTGGGCGGCGGAAACGATCTGGTCTTCGGCGATGACGGCGACGACGTCCTGACCGGTGAAGGCGGCGACGATCAGTTGAGCGGCGGCCACGACGACGACCGAATCCTTGGCGGCGACGGCAACGACACCCTGCGTGGCGATGCGGGCCAGGACGTCCTCATCGGTGAGTTGGGAAGCGACATTCTCTGGGGCGGAACCGAATCCGATCGTTTCGTCTTCAAGGGTGCCGCAGCACTCAGCAGTCAGGATACCATCATGGATTTCGAGGATGGCGTGGACTTTCTCCTCATCGAGAAGCTCGGGGTCAGCCAATATTCCAGTTCCGGCGCCTCGGGCACGGTCTACGCCTATGACACCACAGACGGCGATGTGCAGGTAGTGGGCTACGACTCCACCGGAAATGCCTTCTCCATCCTGGTGGATGATCCCAACAGCGTACTCGCGGCTGCGAACTTTTCGGGGAGTGATTTCCTTTTCGCCTGATTGGCGACGGGAAAGGCGCCGACCGGAGCGTTCGGTGTTTCATCGAAATACTGAACTGAACGCTCTATCCGTTTGAAACTATGTACTTCCCGGACGTGCGCCGAGCGCCTTCCGTTTCATGCGTTCACGTCCCGAAAATCCGTCAGGCCGGTCCTCGATTTCCATGCTTCGATCCCCTCCCGGAAGGAGAGCGGCGCATAGTTCAGTTCTTTTGCGGCCTTGGAAACATCGAGGGCCCTGAAGCCGCGCGGCGCCGCATCCGTGCTGCCGCCCTCGACGGCGATGAGCTGCCGTTCTGCTCCGACGGCATCGGCGACGATCTGGGCTGCTTCCAGTGAAGTAGAAGCACGCCCGCTCCCCGCATTGAAGACGCCCCCTTCGGCTCTCTCCGCAGCCTCGAGCGCCAACGTCACGACGTCGTCGACATAGACGAGGTCGACGCTGTATTGGCCCCCGTCCTGAATGACCAGGGAGTGCCCGTTTCCAAGTGTCCGCACGAAGGTGGGCACCATACCGGTGTGATGCATGCCGGGGCCGTAAACCGATGCGAGGCGGAGCACCGTCACCGGCATGGCATTGGATTTGCCGAAGGCGAGCAGGCAGATTTCGGCGGCGAGCTTGCTCGCCAGATAATAGCTCGCGCGGTGCACGGGAAAGGCCGGGCTCGCTTCCGAAGCGGGGCCTGCGCCAGAAGCATAGACCTGCGCCGATCCGAACAGGACAAAACGGTTCACGCCTTGCGATGCCGCTTCCATGCCGACCTGGATGGCCCCGGTCGTGTTGATCTCGAAGCATCTGGCGGCCTGACGCGCATCGCTGAGATCGGCGGGAATGTAGGCGGCAAGATGAAGGACCGCATCGGTTCGACCGAGCGGCGGGAGGGGATCGCCAACCGACCATCTCTCGATCCGGAGACCCGAGCCCGTTCCGGCTGCCACCCGCTCCGGATCGCGCGCAAGTGCGGTGACCTCGTAACCTCTCGATAGGGCTCGATCGATCAGCCTGGCACCTATGAACCCGGTCGCGCCGGTAACCGCCAGCCGCATTTCCCCTACACCGTTTCGTCGAGCTTCGCGGAAGAAGCAGTGACCAGATCGCCGGGTCTCACTACGGTTTCAGACCAGTGCCGCAATATCGTCACCGGCATGATCTGCGGCTGCTCGATCGGCTCGTCGAAGAGCAGATGGCGGATGCACATCTCCACCTCGTTGAAGCCGGCATGGATCCTGACCGCCGTCGTTCCGGAGAACCGCGCATTGATTTCGAAGATGCGGGGAACACCGTCGTCCAGACGAAACTGGAAGTTCGCCGGCCCATAGGCGCCGAGGGCATCGGCAGCTTCTGCCATGGCCTTGTTCAGCGCGGGGAATGGTTCGGCAAATGCCCTGTAGGTGTTGCCGTCCCGAAGGTCCCTGCGCATGACGATTGTCGCATGGCATTTCCCGTCGAAAGTCAGCGTCCCGGCGGTGTACTCGCTCGTTTCGGAGCCGACATGTTTCTGGATCACGATCCCTGGCTGCTCCTCGATTGCGCGCGCCAGCTGCTCCCGATTGCGCACGACACTGAAGCCGATCGAACGGGCGCCAACTCTCGGCTTGACGACGAGCGGAAATCCGCATTCCTCGATCAGCGTGTCTTCGTCGCCCGGCAGACAGGACGGAACATATCCGAGGCCCCGTTCCCGAAAGAACTCGGAGGTCAGCCATTTGTCGTTGGCAATCGATACCACCCGCGGCGAGCTGATGATCACTTTGGTTCCGTAGGTTCTCTCGATCGCTTCCCTGTTCGCCGCGAGGATCGGAAGTTCCACGTCGGTTCCCGGAATGAGGATGTCGGGCCGTTCCGCATGCAGGAGTTCGCCAAGCCGGTCCAGATATAAAGGGTCCCTGGCCATCGGCACGAGATAGGCGGCATCCCCCCAGTAAAGCCCGGCCGAGAGCGGACTCGGATCCCCCACGATTATTGTCGCGTTCAACGTCGAGCGCCGCAGGGCGCGAATGATGCCTTGCCCGAGCAGGGCGCCCGCCCCTGTAATAAAGACCTTCATGACCGCCCTGCTCCCAATTCGATTAGCTGATCTCTGCAATGACCCAGTTCGCTCAACCGGTGCGCATCGGAACCGATCGAAACGAACGGATTGACCTCCTCGCACAGAGCCAGAAACGCCGGCATGTCGACGAGGTAGGAGGAGTTGATCTCGATCGCGATCCGCCGTTCGAGGGTCGCTCTCATCAGGTCCCTGAAATAGGTTTCCGGAAAACGCCCGTGCCGCCTCAGGCTCATGCCGCCCGGATGGGCCAGGATGTCGATGGGCGCGTTCCTGACCATTCCCATCGACAGGCGGAACTCGATCTCGGCCGTCTCTTCATAGGAAAGCTGCTTGAAATCCAGATAGCCGCCGCGGCCGTCCGGGAGCCGGTGAACGACGCCGAGAACGATATCGCATCGATCCAGCACATCCTGCGATACATCCAGCCTGCCGTCCTCAGCCATGGCCTTCGTCTCGCAGCCGACATAGACGCTCATATGGCCGAAACCCCGCGCAACGGAGAGAATCTCGTCCCTGAATTCCGGAAACCACGACGTGTCCTCGCGCACATGCTCCGTGAACGCCAGCGCGGCGAGACCGCGTTCACTGGCCGCTTGCAGGATTTCAAGCGCGGTCGCCTGGCCGTCGGTCCAACTCGTATGGACCTGGAACTCCACATTCATGTGCTCCCGGCTGAGGTTCCGAAAGCGGCTGAACGCAGGCTTGCGGGTCTGCGTCTTCCCTGGTCCGTGCATGGACATTGCCCTTCGATAAGCATCGTGAATTTCAACCGGAGCGTAGCCACCGGTCATGCCAGAGATTGAACATCAACACCGACCACAGCTGCGGTCCCCAGTCGCGATCGCCGGCAATGTGCGCTTTCCAGCGACTGACGATCGGCTCGGCACGCAGGATACCGTCGCGCTCCAGGCGAGCCGGCGACAGCATCTCTTCCGCCCAGGCGCGCAGCGGCCCACGCAGCCAGGCGTTTACGGGAACGCCGAAACCGCGCTTTGGAACACTTATGAATTGTTCCGGCAGCCGTCGGGAAAGCAGCTTGCGCAACGCGGGCTTGCCTTTTGCTTCGGAAAAACAGAGCGACCGGGGTGCGCGCCAAGCCAATTCGATGAAGCGGTAATCGAGCAACGGCGCCCGCATCTCCAAACCCACCGACATCGATGCGCGGTCCATCTTCACGAGGATGTCGTCAGGCAGATAGTCGACCATGTCGCTGTACATCATCCGGTCGACTGCGCCCAGACAAGCCGGCTTTCGTTTGGAGGTCATTGCGGTCGGCAGCTCGACGCCCCCGATCACGACTTCCGCCGGATCCGACCAGAGCGAACGAAAGTCCAGATAACGGTCATCCGGATCCTGTATTTCCAGAAGCTCGGCTAGTCTTCTCAGGCGTTTGCCCGTCAGTTCATCCTGAAGCGAAGACGGACGCACCTGTCGTCCCGCGGCCGCGGCAAATTCGAGTGCCCATTGAGGCGCGTGCCTCGCTGCCCGCAGGGCAAGGGCGGGCGTCTTTTTCGCAAGACGATCGAAGGCTATCATTTGCCGATAGCGCTTGTAGCCACCGAAGAACTCGTCCCCGCCATCGCCGGAGAGCGCCACAGTCACCGTTCTCCGCGCCAATTTCGAGACAAGCAGCGTTGGAATCTGCGACGGGTCGGCAAACGGTTCGTCATACACGTCCGGCAATTCGTCCACGAGACGCAGCGCCGTGTCCGGTTCGGCGGTGATCTCGGTGTGATCGGTGCCGAGCTGCTTGGCGATGGCAGACGCCAGATCGGCCTCGTTATACTGTTCCTCCAGGAATCGCACCGTGTAGGTTTTCACCGGTGACGTCGAAACTTCCTGCATCACGGCGGATATCAGGGAGGAGTCGACACCGCTGGAAAGGAGCGCCCCGACGGGGACATCAGATACCAGACGCTCGCTCACCGCGCGCTTCAACGCCTCGTCGAGCTCATCGAGGGCTTCGTCCGGGCTTTCGATCCGTTGCGCCGACCCTTTTTCCGCGGCGTCGAAAGCATCCCAATAGCTCTTCACTCCGGCCAGCGCGGCCGACGTCGAGGCAGGCGGGGTGTCGACCGAGAGGCTCAGCCAGGAACCATGCGGAAGCTTGAAGATGCCGCGATAGATCGAATAGGGCGTCGGCACGTAGCCATGTCGAAAGAAAAGCGTCAGCGCATCGCGGTCGACTTCAGCCGACTGGAAAGCCGGATGCGCCTTGATGCTTTTCAGCTCGGACCCGAAAGCGACCGCGCTTCGGGACACACCGATATAGAGCGGCTTCTTCCCGATCCGGTCGCGGGCGAAGATGATCTGCCGTGCCGCGCTGTCGTAAAGCGCAAAGGCAAACATGCCGTTGCAGCGTCGCAATGCACTTTCGACACCGTAGGTCTCTATTGCCTCCAGCAGCACTTCCGTATCCGAATGGCCGCGAAACCGAGACCCGCGTTCCTCCAACTCGGACCTCAGGGACAGGAACCCGTAGATTTCCCCGTTGAACACGATCGAGTATCGGCCGCTGCTGGAATGCATCGGCTGAGCACCTGCGGGAGAAAGGTCGATTATGGACAGCCGGCGGTGACCAAGACCGACGCGCCCCTCGCGATCCAGCCATGTAGCGGAGGCATCCGGCCCGCGATGAGCAAGCGCATCCGTTATGCGCGTCAGCGTCCGGGCCAGCTCATAGCCTCCCTGCTGCGTATAGTCTATCAGACCGGCAATTCCACACATGAGACATCCCTTTGGCGGTGCAGTGCAAAGCGCTCTTGGCTGCCAAGGCGCGTCGCATTCGATCGAATTAACGCGACGCGCCTCAGGCCATTTTTGTCCAAAGCGTCCATAACTCCTTGGACGCACGGGCCGTCTCTAGAGAACCTCCAATGCAGGCGACATGTCCGCCCAGGCGATGAAGTGCGGGTTTGCGAAGGCGCTGTCCTCCTCCTGCACCGTCTTGCCGTAGAGGAGGCGCGAGCCGTCCAGGCGAACGACCGATCCGCCGGCAGCTTTCAGCACCGCGTCGCCGGCAGCCGTATCCCACTCCATCGTGCGGCCGAACCGCGGATAGACGTCCGCCTTGCCTTCCGCCAGCAGGCAGAATTTCAGCGACGAGCCTACGGAAGCGTAATTCATCACGCCATGGCCGGTGAGGAAGGCCTCGGTCTCGGAACTGTTGTGCGAGCGGCTGGCGACCGCCGTCAGTTCCGCACCCCGCATCCGCACGCGGATCGGCTGCCGGTGCTCGAGTGCCCATGCGGGATCGAGCAGAAGCTTTTCCGCCCTGCCGCCATCGGCGACATAGGCACAGCGCTGCGCGGGTGCATAGACAATGCCGGCAACCGGCACATTGCCCTCGACGAGGGCAATGTTGACGGTGAAGTCGTTGCGGCGATTGATGAATTCCTTCGTGCCGTCGAGCGGATCGACGAGAAAGAACGTGCCGCCGCTAATGTCCGGAATGCGGCCCGAGGAAACAGACTCCTCGGCAACCACGGGGATGTGCGGAAACGCCGCCGCAAGTCTCTCGAGAATGATCGCTTCGGCCCGCTCGTCGGCCTCGGTGACGGGCGATTGATCGTCCTTGTAGCAGACTTGGGGACCGGCGTCGTAGACATCGAGAATTGCCGCACCCGCATCGAGCGCCATGCGCTCCAGCATTTCGCAAAGGGGCGTCATTTCTCCTCCATCCTGCGGTCAAGGAATTCCTCGATCGCGAGCGCCAGGTCGGTCGGTTCGTGGCCGACGGTGCGTATATGGAGTTCCGGATTTTCCGGGGCCTCATAGGGCGAGGATACGCCAGTGAAGTTCGCGATCTGGCCGGCGAGGGCCTTCTCGTAGAGCCCCTTCGGATCGCGGCGCGCACACTCGTCGAGCGGCGTGTCGACGAAGATCTCGATGAACTCGCCCTCCTCCATCAATTCCCGCGCCATACGCCGTTCGTCCCGAAACGGCGAGATGAAGGAGACGAGAACGATCAGACCGGCATCGGCCATGAGCTTGGCCACCTCCGCCACGCGGCGGATGTTCTCTACCCGGTCCTCCTCGGTAAAGCCGAGGTCCCGGTTGAGGCCGTGACGTACATTGTCGCCGTCGAGCAGGTAGGTGTGCTTGCCCTGGGCGTGGAGGATCCTGTCGAGCTCGTTCGCGATGGTCGATTTTCCGGAGCCGGAAAGCCCGGTGAACCAGAGAACGGCAGGGAGCTGATTTTTCATGGCGCTGCGCGCGCTCTTGTTCACCTCGAGCGCATGCCAGTGGACGTTGTCTGCGCGCCGGAGCGGAAAATCGATCAACCCAGCACCGACCGTGGCATTCGTCACCCGGTCGACGATGATGAAATTGCCCGTCGCCCGGTTGTCCTTGTAAGCGTCGAAGGCGATCGGAGCCTGTGTCGAGATGTTGCAGACACCGACTTCATTCATCTGCAGCGACTTCGCCGCCTCACGGATGAAGCTGTTGATGTTGACCTGGTGCTTGAGCGTGGTGACCGTCGCGCTGACGCTGTCGGTCTCCGTGCGCAGGATGTAGCTTCGTCCCGGCATCATCGGGTTCGCATCGAACCAGATCACATGCGCCTGGAACTGGTCCGCCACGAAGGGCCGGGCACCGGGGCGACGAGCATATTGCCGCGGGACGCATCCACCTCGTCAGAGAGAACCAGCGTCACCGCTTCGCCTTCCCCTGCCGTCGCAAGCTCCCCGTCATAGGTCACGATCGCCTTGACCGATGTGCGCTGCCCCGTCTTCGCGACGACGACCGGATCGCCCACGGAAATCCTCCCGCAGGAGATCTGCCCGGCATAGCCGCGAAAATCCGCGTTCGGCCGCATGACCATTTGAACCGGGAAACGGAAAGGCTTTGCCTGGTCCGTTGGCTCGAGTTCTACCGTTTCCAGATATTCGAGCAGTGCCGCCCCTCTGTACCAGGGCGTATTGGCCGAAGCCGAGATGACGTTGTCGCCGTCGCGCGCCGAGATCGGGATCGGCCGTATGCTGGCAAAACCGAGCTCTTTGGCGAAAGCCATGTAGTCCGCGACGATTTCCTCGTACACCTGTTGTTGAAAATCGACGAGATCGATCTTGTTGACGGCCAGGACGACATGGCGGATGCCGAGCAGCGAAGCGATATAGGAGTGGCGCCGGGTCTGCTGGAGAATGCCCTGCCGGCTGTCGATGAGGATGATGGCGAGATCCGCCGTCGAAGCTCCGGTCACCATGTTGCGCGTATATTCCTCGTGGCCGGGCGTATCGGCGACGATGAACTTGCGTTTGGACGTGGCAAAATAGCGATAGGCCACGTCGATGGTGATGCCCTGCTCGCGCTCGGCCTCAAGCCCGTCGAGAAGCAAGGCGAGATCGATTTCCTTGCCGTTGGCGGCGCCGGGAGAGCCGACGCGCCCGAGGTTCGCGAGCTGGTCCTCGAAGACAAGCTTCGCATCGTAAAGCAGCCGCCCGATCAGGGTCGATTTGCCGTCGTCGACCGAACCGCAAGTGATGAATCTGAGGATCGACTTGTTGTCGTGCTCGGCCAGATGCGCTTCAATGTCATGCGGCGGTATGGATTGAACATACGACATCAGAAGTAGCCCTCCCGCTTCTTTTTCTCCATCGCCCCGACTTCATCCGTGTCGATCAGTCGGCTCTGCCGTTCGGACGTGCGCACCGTCAGCATTTCCCGCAATATCTCGGGAACGGTGACGGCGTCGGACTCGACCGCCCCGGTCAGCGGATAGCAGCCAAGCGTGCGGAAACGCACCAGCTGTCGGGTAACCTCCTCTTCGGGCTGGATGGGCATGCGGTCGTCGTCGACCATAATCAGCATGCCGTCTCGTTTGACAACCGGGCGCCTGGCCGCGAAATAAAGCGGCACGATCGGAATTTCTTCGCGCAGGATGTACTGCCAGATATCGAATTCGGTCCAGTTGGAGAGCGGGAAAACCCGCATCGTCTCGCCTTGCCCGACCCGCGTATTGTAGGTCTTCCACATCTCGGGGCGCTGGCGCTGGGGATCCCAGCCGTGCTGTGCGCTGCGGATCGAGAAGATGCGTTCCTTGGCGCGCGACTTCTCCTCGTCGCGCCGCGCGCCCGCGAGCGCCGCGTCGAAACCGTATTTCTCGAGCGCCTGCCGGAGCCCCATCGTCTTCATGACATGGGTGTGCACGTTGGAGCCGTGGGTAAAGGGGCCTATGCCCTGATCTATCCCGTCCTGATTGACGTGAACGAGGAGATCGAAGCCGAGCTCTCGCGCCATCCGGTCGCGAAACTCGATCATCTCCCGGAACTTCCATTTGGTATCTACATGCAGAAACGGAAATGGCGGCTTGGCGGGGTAGAACGCCTTCATCGCCAGGTGCAGCAATACCGAGGAGTCCTTGCCGATCGAGTAAAGCGCGACCGGGTTTGAGAATGTTGCAACAACTTCTCGAATGACATGGATCGCTTCGGCTTCGAGCCGCCGAAGATGGGGAAGAGACATATCGCAATCCCTCTGATTTTAAATAATAAAAATGGCATGCAAATAAAAAAGTAGCCGCCTGCGAAATGTTGCAGACGCAATCAAATAATCGTGCAGCAGTTAAATGTGATCCCGCCGACTGGTGCGCATTTAAGCGCTATATCGGCAATATTTCAAGTAAGAATAACAATCCTCATTTCCGCGGACGATTCGCGGCCCCGGTAGCGCTCAGGGCAACCCCACGGCCCGCGTCTTCAGGATCGCCGAAAAACGCGGATCGAAGGTCCGACTGATCGGCTCGGCCGCGGCACCGATCGCAACCGCCCACGGGTCCGTGAAACCCAGTTGCAGCCGCGGCGCGCTGCGTTGCCTCCGCTCGGCGATCGATGGCAGCAGCGGGTGGAGAGCGTCCATGAGAAGGCGGGCGAGCCCGGACGGCATGCCGCCGCACAGAATGATCGTCTGCGGATCGAAAACCGTTTCGAGCAACTGGATCGTCGCCCGCAATTCGAACGCCGCGTCTGCGATCCAGGCAGCTACGCGACGATCCTTCGAACAAGCGATGGCGTCGATGCGGCCGTAGAGATCGCCATCGGCGGGATCGATCTCGAGAATCTTGCACAGCGAGGCGATCGATATGCGATGCTCCAGCGGTGCCCTCCCGTCGTCGGCGCCGCCACGCGGCCTGCTCAGGATCATGCCGATCTCGCCGGCATTGCCATGCGAGCCGCGATAGAGTTCGCCATTGAGGATCAGCCCCGCTCCAAGCCCGTAACCGAGATAGACGCAGAGGGCGTGGTCCACTCCATGGGCAGCGCCGACCATCTTTTCCGCGGTCGCGGCCGCCGCCGCGTCGTTCTGGAGGCGCACGTCGAGACCGGTCCCCGCCGAGAGCCTTTCAAGCAAGGGAAAGCTCTGCCAGGCAGCCATCATCCAGGGATCGTCGGCCTCGGCGTCGACGCCGAACGGGCCCGGCATAGCAACACCCAGACCAACGAGACGGTCCCTGGATTGCGGTGCGATGGCCGAAAGTTCCTGCCGTGTTTCGTCGATCAACGTCAGTATGGCCCCGACACCCGTCTCAGGACCGCCGGCTGGCAGGATTACCTCGTTGCGGGCGAGGACTGTGCCGACCAGGTCGACGGCGACCGTGCGCGTCACGTGGCGGTCGATCTGAAGACCGATGGCAAAAGCGCCTTCCGGCACCAGCCGATAGGGCGTCGATGGCTGCCCCCGCCCCTTGCGCACCGCGGCAAGCGACGCCACGAGCCCGTCGTTCTCGAGCTCCTCGATGATGTTGGAAACGGCCTGCTTGGTGAGTGCGGTCGCACGCGCCAGATCGGCCCGCGACAAGCGCCCGTTCAGCCGCAGAGCGTCGATCATGACACGGCGGTTGTGTGCGCTCGCGCCTTCCTGATTGGTCCCGCTCTTCGCCCGGATCGGGCGGATCTCGTTCATGAACAAATCCTCTTGACACATCTGGACTATTGAACAAGAAATAAGTCAAGACAATTGACTTATTAAGAGGTCGAAGAACCTCGGGGGAACGAAAGCGGCCCGAAATGCCCGCGAGCGCTCCGGTTTGATTTGTCGACGTCGGCCGCGAGAAGCGGCGGATTCCTGTTCGGCGCGCGCAGGCGCGCCGCGAAGACTGCAACGGTCAGCTACTGGAGGCGACAATGTTGAAATCCACCCGCAACGCTTTGATCGGCGCGACGCTCATCGGGGCTGGCTTCACCGGCCATGCCCAGGCCGAAACGACGCTGAACGCGCTGTTCATGGCACAGGCCGCTTATAGCGAGGCCGATGTCCGCGCCATGACGGAGGCTTTCGCCAAGGCCAACCCGGACATCAAGGTCAATCTCGAATTCGTTCCCTACGAGGGACTGCACGACAAGACGGTGCTCGCCCAGGGTTCCGGCGGCGGCTATGACGTCGTCCTCTTCGACGTGATCTGGCCTGCCGAATACGCGGCCAACAACGTCCTCCTCGACGTCACGGACCGCGTCACGGACGAGATGAACAAAGGCGTCCTGCCGGGAGCATGGACGACCGTGGAATATGACGGCAAACGTTACGGAATGCCGTGGATCCTCGACACGAAGTATCTCTTCTACAACAAGGAAATCCTTGACAAAGCCGGTATCAAGGAACCGCCGAAGACCTGGGAGGAACTTGCCGAGCAAGCCAAGGCGATCAAGGACAAGGGGTTGCTCGAAAGCCCGATCGCCTGGAGCTGGTCTCAGGCGGAAGCGGCGATCTGCGACTACACGACGCTGGTCAGCGCCTATGGCGGCAAATTCCTCGACGGCGGCAAGCCGGCCTTCACCACCGGCGGCGGGCTCGATGCGCTGAACTACATGGTAACGAGCTACACGTCGGGGCTCACCAACCCGAACTCGAAGGAATTCCTCGAGGAGGACGTACGGAAGGTCTTCCAGAACGGCGAAGCCGCCTTCGCGCTCAACTGGACCTACATGTACAATCTCGCCAACGATCCCAAGGAGAGCAAGGTGGCCGGCAAGGTGGGCGTCGTTCCTGCCCCGGGCGCTGCCGGCAAGAGCGAGGTTTCGGCGGTCAACGGCTCCATGGGGCTCGGCATCACCGCGACCAGCAAGCACCCCGAAGAAGCCTGGAAATACATCGTCCATATGACCTCGCAGGAGACGCAGAACGATTATGCCAAGCTGAGCCTCCCGATCTGGGCCTCTTCCTATGAGGACCCCGAAGTGACGAAGGGCCAGGAGGAACTGATCGCTGCCGCCAAGCGTGGACTTGCCGCCATGTATCCGCGCCCGACGACGCCGAAATATCAGGAGCTCTCGACCGCCCTGCAGCAGGCGATCCAGGAAGCACTGCTCGGCCAGTCTTCTGCGGAAGATGCCCTGAAGAGTGCCGCCGAGAACAGCGGTCTCTGATGACGGCTCGATCGGTCGCGGACGCGTTCGCCGTCCGGGCCGGCGCCCCAGCGCGCGGTCGGTGCGGCGACGGCGTTTCCTCGTCATTCCTGTGCTTGTCACAGCGATCCTTCGGCGCCGCGCCTGCGGCGCTGAAGGAGCTTTCAGCCCAGGAACCTGGGCTGGCTGGTTTCCTGTGACAGGCACAGGAATGAGGGTCCTGATTGCGTATTGCCGGTAGCTACCGAAGAAGAGGTTTCCATTCATGACCGGCACCTGGATTTCGACGCGCGCTTGGCTTCTGATGTTGCCGCTCCTCGTGGTGATGACCGCTGTCATCGGCTGGCCGCTCGTCGACACCGTTCGGCTCTCCTTCACCGATGCGAAGCTCGTCGGCACCGAGGGCGGTTTCATCGGACCGGCGAACTACATCAAAATGCTGACCGGATCGAACTTTCAGCGGGCACTCGTCACCACGACCTGGTTCGCAGTCATTTCGGTTGCCGCAGAAATGGTGCTCGGCGTCCTTGCCGCGCTCCTTCTCAACCAGCAATTCCGCGGGCGAACGGCGCTTCGTGCATTGATGATCCTGCCGTGGGCACTGCCGACGGTGGTCAACGCGACCCTCTGGCGGCTCATCTACAATCCGGAGTATGGCGCGCTCAATGCCGCGCTGACGCAGGTCGGCCTCCTCGACAGCTATCGCTCCTGGCTCGGCGAGCCGGGAACGGCGCTTGCCGCGCTGATCGTCGCGGATTGCTGGAAGAACTTTCCGCTGGTGGCGCTGATCGCACTCGCTGCGCTCCAGGCCGTGCCGCGCGACATCACCGCTGCATCGCTCGTCGATGGGGCCGGTCCGTTCAACCGTTTCCGCTTCGTCATCATGCCCTATCTCGCCGGCCCGCTGCTGGTGGCGCTGGTGCTGCGGACTATCGAGGCCTTCAAGGTCTTCGACATCATCTGGGTGATGACGCGCGGCGGACCGGCAAACAGCACGCGCACGCTCTCGATCCTCGTCTATCAGGAAGCGTTTTCCTTCCAGCGCGCCGGCTCCGGCGCGTCGCTTGCACTCATCGTCACCCTGCTCGTGACAATCCTTGCCGCCGCCTATGCGGCGCTCCTTCGAAAGGCCGCCGGAGCTTCGTGATGGAACGCCAAAGCCCCCTCTTTTCCGTCTTCATCCATGCGAGTGCCCTGCTTCTGGCCGTCGTCATCCTCGCGCCGGTCGCCTGGCTGTTGATCATGAGCATTTCGCCTGCCGCGGACCTCAGTGCCAAACCGCTGGCCTGGTGGCCGAGCGACATCGACCTCTCGCGGTACCGCACGCTTTTGTCGGCTGTCGAGAACAGTGCCGGTGCGGCCTTCATCGCCTCGCTCCTGAACAGCCTCAAGGTCGCAGGAATGGCGACGCTCGCCGCTGTGGTCGTTGCCGTTCCGGCCGCCTGGGCCGTGTCGCGCACGCCGGCCGTCGCCTGGTCGCTCTATGCCGTAATCGCCACCTATATGCTGCCGCCGGTCGCCCTTGCCGTGCCACTCTATATGGGTCTTGCCTATTTCGGCCTGCTCAATTCCGTCTTCGGCCTGGCGCTCGTCTACCTCACCATTCTCGCCCCTTTCACGACATGGCTCCTGAAATCGGGCTTCGATTCCATACCGCGGGAGATCGAGAGCGCGGCGATGATCGACGGCGCGCGGCTGGACCAGATCCTGAGGCTCCTGACGCTGCCGCTTGCCGCCCCTGTCATGGCGACCTCGGCGCTCTTTGCCTTCCTGCTCGCCTGGGACGAATTCTTCTACGCGCTGCTCTTCACTTCCGACCAGCGCGCCAAGACCCTCACGGTCGCCATCGCCGACCTCGCCGGCGGCCGTGTTTCGGATTACGGGCTGATCGCAACCGCCGGGGTCCTTGCCGCCCTGCCTCCGGTGTTGATCGGCCTTATCATGCAAAGAGCCCTGATTTCCGGGCTCACCAGCGGCGGCGTCAAGGGATGACCATGAGCATATCGAAGGACCGCCCGGCAGGGCTCATTGCAATCGACCGGGAGATGGCGCGCCAGCATGTCGACGCGATCGCTTCCTACGAGAGAGCGACGGCCACAGCGCGGCGGATCGCCGCATCGCTGAAAGCGACGGGCCGACTCCTACTTCTCGGTATGGGCGGTTCGCATGCCGTCGGCCGCGCCGTCGAACCGCTCTATCGCGCCCTTGGCATCGAGGCGGTCGCCGTCCCGCTTTCCGAACAGCTCGGCGAGCCGCTATCGATCGAAGGCAAGACCGTTCTCGTCACTTCACAATCGGGCGAAAGCGCGGAAGTGCTGCGCTGGTTCCGCGAAACGGACGGCGGCACAAGCGAGACATTCGGGCTGACGCTCGAAGAGGACGCATTCCTGGCCAAGGCCGTGCCTTCGCTCGTGGGATCAGGCGGGACGGAGCGGGCCTTTGCGGCCACGCGCAGCCTGACGGTGACCTTTGCGCTGCACCTGGCGGTCCTCGCCGCCCTCGGCGCCGATCCGGCCGACGCACTTCACGCCCTCAAGGATCCCCAGGCGCCGGCAATCGACGGCGCGCTCGCGACGCTCGCCGATGTCGGCGCGATCGTCACCTCCGGCCGCAAACTGCAGGGGCTCGCCGAAGCGATCGCCCTTGGGCTTACGGAACTCTCACGTCTGCCCTGTTTTTCGCTCGAAGGCGGGCAGTTGCGCCACGGGCCGATGGAAATGCTGGGGCCTTCTGTCGGCGTCGTCCTCTTCCGCGCCGCCGATCCGACCGCCAAGCTCGTCGGAGCCATGGCAACCTCGGCAGCCGAAGCCGGCTCGCCGGTTATCGTCTTCGACGCATCGGGCGAGCCTCCGGCCGCGGGTGCCACGACAATCCCCTTCAAGCCGGCGGCCGGCATGGCCGCGATCCTCGCCATGCTTCCGGTCGCGCAATCCCTGATGATCGCCTTTGCCGACGCCCGCGTCGAAAACGCCGGGACGCCGGTGCGATCCACCAAGGTCACCCGGAGCGAATGACGATGCGTCCGCTTGCAGCCATCGGCAACGTCAACGTCGATCTGATACTCGGCCCGGCCGAACCCTGGCCGAAGCCCGGCACCGAGGTCATCGTCGATCATGACGAACTGCGCGTCGGCGGCTGCGCCGGCAACAACGCTCTTGCCTGGGATTCGCTCGGCGTGGACTATGTGATTGCGGCCAATGTCGGCAACGATCAGTTCGGCACCTGGCTGAAGGAGGCGTTCGGGAAGCGCTCGCACGACTGGCCGGTGGAAGCGGTCGGCACGACGCTTTCGGTGGGCATCACCCACCCGGATGGCGAACGCACCTTCTTCACGACGCGCGGCCATCTGCCGCTGTTCAGCTTCCCGCAAGTGCACTCGATGCTAGACGGCAACCGACTTCGAGGCGGCTATGCGCTGCTTTCCGGTTCCTTCCTGACGGACGCGCTCACCCTTGCCTACGACGCGCTTTTCGACTGGGCGGACGCCCACGACATCGCAGTGGGTCTCGACACCGGGTGGCCGCTCGAGGGCTGGACGGAGACCAACCGGCTCAAGACGCTCGGCTGGCTGAAACGCTGTCATTGCGCCCTCTTCAACGAGGTGGAGACGACCACGCTTACGGGTCTGTCCGATCCGGCCGAAGCCGCGCTGACCCTGAAGGGCGAAATGCCTGCGGACGCCATCGTCGTCGTCAAGCGCGGCCCCAATGGAGCGCTCGCCATCGATCGGGACGGCGGAATTTTTCCGTGCCGGCGCCGCAGGTTCAGGTCGTCGATACGATCGGCGCCGGCGACGTCTTCAATGCGGGCTTCCTGGCGGCACTCGCCGCCGACATGCCGCTCGAAGCTTGCCTCAAGACCGGGGTTACGATCGCCTCGGAAGCGATCTCCACCCTTCCGCGCCGCTACGGCAAGCCCCTTTCTGCCTTTCTCGAGGAATCCAGGCGATGAGCGCTCTCGAAATCCGCAACATCCGCAAGCGCTACGGCGAAGTGGAAACGCTGAAGGGCATCGACATCGCGCTCGAAAGCGGCGAGTTCCTCGTGCTGCTCGGTTCCTCCGGCTGCGGCAAGTCCACGCTGCTCAACATCATTGCCGGGCTTGCCGAACCGAGCGGCGGCGACATCCTGATCGGCGAGCGTTCGGTCCTGGGAGTTCATCCCAAGGATCGCGACATCGCGATGGTGTTTCAGTCCTATGCTCTCTATCCGAACCTGAGCGTCGCCCGAAACATCGGTTTCGGCCTCGAAATGCGCCGCGTGCCGCCGGCCGAGCGCGACAAGGCGGTGCGCGACACCGCAAGGCTGCTGCAGATCGAGAACCTGCTCGATCGGAAGCCGGGCCAGCTTTCCGGCGGCCAGCGTCAGCGCGTCGCGATCGGCCGGGCCCTGGTGCGCAACCCCGAGGTGTTCCTCTTCGACGAGCCGCTGTCGAACCTCGACGCCAAGCTCCGGATGGAGATGCGCACCGAACTCAAACGCCTGCACCAGATGCTGAAGACGACGGTCGTCTATGTGACCCACGACCAGATCGAGGCGATGACGCTCGCAACCCGCATTGCCGTGATGCGCGACGGCCGCATCGAGCAGCTCGCCACGCCGGAAGAGGTCTACGACCGCCCCGCGACACTCTATGTCGCCGGCTTCGTCGGCTCGCCGCCGATGAACATTCTAGACGCCGAGGTGACCGCAAACGGCCTGAAGCTCGACGGCTGCGAGGAGGTGCTTCCCCTGCCGGCAGCCTTTAGCGGGGCCGCCTCGGCAGGACGGCGCGTGAAGGTCGGCATTCGTCCGGAGGCATTGCGGCTCGCAGCCGGGTCAGAGGCTCGGCGATTGACCGCGCATGTCGAGGTTGTGGAACTCACAGGGCCGGAACTCGTGACCACGGCCACAGTCGGCAGACAGCGCATCACCGCCTGCCTGCCGCCGCGCACGGCAGTCGGAATGGGATCGGCTCATGCCTTCACCTTCGACGAGACGGCTCTGCATCTGTTCGATCCGGAAAGCGGCCGTTCGCTCAGAATGGAATAGAGAGAAGGGCGATCTACCACCACCAGATGCGGAGGCGGCTGTCACCGTCCGGCAGCCGCTCGTGCAGAAGCCTCCCGGTCGCGGCGATAGCCAAGCTTCTCGGAGAGCTCGCCAGCTCCGTCGATCAGCACGCGGAGATAGGCCTCGCGATTGCGTAGACCATCCTCTTTCGGTGCGACGAGGCAGAGCGTCGCGATGCAGACCGCTTCCGCGTCGTAGACCGGGACGGCGAAGCAATGGGTGAAGCTGTCGACGATGCTGTTGAAGGTGAAATAGCCTTCCTTCTTGGCTTTGCGGACTTGAGCGATGAATTCGGAGGGCTCGAGGCGCGTGCCATCCGGCAGGACGAAATCCTCCTGCGGTATGAAGGCCAGGATTTCCTCGTCGCTCATGTGATCCACCAGGAGACGGCCGGATGCGGTCCACGGAATGGCGACCGGTTCGCCGATATTGGTGGAGATTCGGAACGGGCGGCTCCCCTCGTTCATCAGAACGACGGCATATTTGTCGCCTTCGAGCTGGCACATCTGCGCCGTCTCGCGCGTCTCCTCGGCGATCCGCCCCAGAAGATGCTCGCTTTCGCGCATCAGGTCGAACTGTTCGGCATAGGCCGCGCCGAGGAAATAGAGCTTGCGCCCGAGAAAGACGCGGCCGTCATCGCCGCGATATTCGATGACCCCCTGGCGGACGAGCAGGTTGACGAGCTCATAGACCGACGAACGCGGCGCGCCAATCCCTTGCGCGATCTCGTTGGGGCGCAAGGGCTGACGCTGCAGACGCAGGAAATCGAGGATTTCGAAAGCCCGGTCGAGACCCCTGGCCCTGCGATTTATCGTGTCTTCCGCCTCGGCCACCGCGCCCTCCTTGCCGCTTCTATTCCGGTCCTTCAGAATTGACCTCAATTAGCCTTGTAGGCGACGCAGTCAACTTCGACCTTGCAGTCGACCATCATGCGCGACTGGACGCAGGCGCGGGCCGGCGGGTTGGCGCCGAAATACTCCGCATAGACGCCGTTGAAGGTCCAGAAGTCACGGGGGTCGTCGAGCCAGACGCCGACACGCACCACATCTTCGAGCCCATAGCCGGCTTCGTCCAGGATTGCGATCATGTTCTCGATCGCCTTGCGGCTTTCCGCGACGATTCCACCGCCGACGATCTCGCCCGCCTCCATGGCGACCTGACCGGAAACATAGAGCCACCCGTTCGCCTCCACGGCGCGTGCAAATGGCAGGGGCTGCTTGCCCGCACCGGTTTCGCCCGTTCCATAACGCTTGATCGTCACGCTTCACTCCACTTCTTCATCAAATTCATTGCTTGCTCAGTTGAACGTCGAGGTCTTCAAAAACTCGGCCAGGCGTTCAGTCCTCGGTTTCAGGAACATCTCGCGCGGGTCCCCCTCCTCGCCGATGCGCCCCTGGTTCATGAAGATCACCCGGGAGGAGACCTCGTAGGCGAAGCGCATCTCGTGAGTGACGATCAGCATGCTCATCCCATCCTCGGCGAGACCCTTGATGACCTGCAAGACCTCGTTGACGAGCTCCGGATCGAGCGCCGAAGTGACCTCGTCGAAGAGCATGAGCTTCGGATTCATGGCGATGGCACGGGCGATCGCCACGCGTTGCTGCTGGCCGCCGGAAAGCTGCCCCGGATAATGATCCTTGCGCGAGAGCAGGCCGACCCGGTCGAGCCATCTCTCGGCAAGCACCCTCGCCTCGTCGCGGCTCATCTTTTTCACTTTGACAAGCCCGAGCATGACATTGGCCGCGGCGGTCATATGCGGAAACAGGTTGAACTGCTGAAAGGCCATGCCGGTCAGTGCGCGCTGACGGGCGATCTCCCGCTCGGACTTGCGCCGGCGGGCGCCTCCTGCCGTCTCGTAGCCGATCTCCTGGCCGTCGATGGCGATCGTGCCGCCCTGAAACTCCTCCAGCATGTTGATGCAGCGAAGCATCGTCGTCTTGCCCGAGCCGCTGGAGCCGATGATGCTGATCACCTCCCCCTGGCGCATCGAGCAATCGACGCCCTTCAGCACCTCGACCGTGCCGTAGCGTTTGTGAAGATCGCGGATTTCGAGAAGATTGGTCATCGGATTGCGAGCCTCACGATGGAACGGCGGTCTTGCGCTCGACGTAACGGCCAAAGCGCTCGATGCCGTAATTGATGACGAAATAGAGAAAGCCTGCGAAGAAATAGAATTCGAGGCTCATGAAGGTGCGGGAGATCACTTCCTGCGTCCGCAACAGCAACTCGCTCACGCCGATGATCGAAAGCAGCGTCGATGCCTTGACCATCTCGGCCGCTGTGTTGACCCAGGCAGGAAGTGCCTGCCGCAAAGCCTGCGGGGCGAGCACATAGGCGAAGGTTTGCGCAAAGGTCAAACCGATCGCCTTGGCGGCTTCGGTCTGCCCCTTGGGGATCGATTGCAGCGCGCCGCGCACCAGTTCGCCGACATGCGAGCTGCAGAAGACGGCAAGGGCCAGAACACCGGCCTGGAACGGTCCGAGATCGATGCCGATCGTGCTCAGGACGTAGTAGCTCGCGAGCACCAGGACGAGCACCGGCGTGCCGCGGATGAAATCGGTGTAGCCGCGCACGACCCATTTGAAGGGACGAAACCCGTAGACGAGCGCCAGACCGACGAAGACACCGAGCACGGTGCCGACGACGATCGAGAGAAACGATATCGAGACGGAGACGCCGAGCCCTTTGAGGAGCGGTATCCGGGCAAGCCAGAGCTGGTCGAGAAACGAGAAATCCATGACGGTCACCTCGGCACTGCAAGACGCCGCTCGGCGGCGCGCATAAGCGCGGCCAGCAACGAGCAGGTCGCGACATAGAGGCAACTCGCAACGATCCAGGTCTCGATGACGCGGAAGGTCTCGACGTTGATCTTGCGTGCCTCGAAAGTGAGTTCCGGAACCGCGATCGCGGCGGCGAGCGAGGTATCCTTGAAGAGCGAGATCATCGTACTGCTAAGCGACGGCAGGACGCTGCGCAGCATCAGCGGAATGATGATCGACGTGCGTATCTGCATCTCCGTAAGCCCGATCGCGAGCCCCGCCTCGCGCTGCCCCGGCGGTATGGCGATGAGGCCGCCGCGAAACACTTCGGCAAGGTAGGCCCCCGAGTAGATTGCAAGCGTCGCGACGAAGCTCTCGATCTTGCCGAGACGGACTCCGAGTTCAGGAAGCGCGAAATAGCTGAAGAGGACGAGGACGAGGATCGGCGTGTTGCGGATCACGGTGACGTAGAGCCCGGCAGGCTTGCGCAGCAATGCCCTTCTGGAAACGAGCCCAAAGGCCGTGATCAACCCGATCACGCAACCCGCGAGGATCGCGACAAATGCAAGGCCGAGGCTGAGCGCCAGACCTTCGAGAAGCAGGTCGAACGAGCGCCACACGGCCGCGAAGTTCAAGGAATATGTCATGGAAGCAGCCGTTTCGTGGAACAAGGCAGCTCCACCAAGAGGCGGAGCCGCCATTGGCAGGGCTCACTTGTACTCGATGGGGAAACCGATCTGCGGCGGGGTGAGGTCCTTGCCGAACCAGGTCTTGAACGACTTCGCATAGAAATCGAATTCGACACCGGTCATGGCTTCGTGCAGCGCCGTGTTGACGAAGTTCAGCCAGTCCTGATCACCGCGCCGGACGCCGCAGGCATAGGTCTGCGGGTTCCAGCCATAGCCGGCGTCCTTATAGCGCCCCGAGTTCTGGGTCATGTACCAGGCGAGCGAGGACTGGTCGGTGGCGGCGGCATCGGCGCGGCCGGATTCGAGCGCCTGATAGATCAGGTCGACGGATTCGTACTGGTCGACCGTCGCCTCCGGCAAGGCCGCATGGACCATGTCCTCGGCATAGACGTTCTGCAATACGGAAATCGTCACCGAAGAGCCGGCAGCTTTCAGCGCTTCATAATCGGCATACTCGCCGTCCGCCTTCAGCATCAGGCCGACGCCTTCCCGGTAGTAAGGGATAGTGAAGGCGATCTGCTGAGCGCGTTCCCCGGTAACCGTCATGAATTGGCAGGTGATATCGACCTTGCCGGTGGTGATGTTCGGAATGCGGGCATCGGACGACTGGTTGACGAACTCGATCTTCTCCGGGTCCCCGAAGAGCGCCTTGGCGATGATGCGGCCCATGTCGACGTCGAAACCCTGGAGCTTGTCTTCGGCGCTCTTGAAATGCCACGGCGCGTTGGTGCTGCCGGTGCCGAGTATCAGATGGCCGCGGCTCAGAATTTCGTCGAGCTTGCTCGATGCCTGTTGTGCTTGCGCCGGCATAGCCGCCAGCACGGCCGCGATGACGCTCGCGGCGACCGTGAATTTGCTGATCATTGAAAGACCTCCCCTTTCGCTCCCACTCATATATTCCGGTATAATGGACATGCGTCCTGAATAACGGATTGACCCATCAAATGCCTTGGGCCATTACTTGTCAAGCAGGATCGGCTACATTCGCCGCCGATCCACTTCGCATCGAGGAAATGCCCGCATGACACTGCCGATCGAAACCCCCGCCGTGCTGGTCGATCTCGATATCGCCCGGCGCAATGTCCTTGCGTTTCAAGCCTATGCCGACCGGAACGGCATCCGCGTGCGCCCGCACATAAAGACCCACAAGCTTCCGCAGATGGCCGAGCTGCAGCTCGATGCAGGGGCGATCGGCATCACCTGCCAGAAGGTGACGGAGGCGGAGGCGATGGTCGACGGCAGCGCCCGGATCGAGGATGTGCTGATCACCTACAACCTCCTCGGGACCGAGAAGCTCGCGCGGCTCGCGCGACTCAGGGAAAAGGTGACGGTCAGCGTCGTCGCGGACAATGCGACCGTCGTCGACGGGCTCGCAGCTTTCTTCGCCGATGCCGGCAAGCCCTTGACCGTACTTGTCGAATGCAACACCGGGGCAGATCGTTGCGGCGTCGGGACACCGTCCGAGGCGGCGCGCCTTGCCCGGCGCATAGCCGAGGCACCGGGACTGCGCTTCGGCGGATTGATGACCTATCCGCCGGCCGATGGCGCCGCACGCGTCCAGACCTTCATGAGCGATGCGAAGCGGCTGATCGAGGCAGAGGGGCTCGAAGTTCCCTGCATTACATCAGGGGGCACGCCCGGTATGATGCAGGCAGCCGAGGCGCCGATAGCGAGCGAGCACAGGCCGGGTACGTATATCTATAACGACCGGTCGCTGGTTGCCCGGGGCGTGGCGTCATGGGACGACTGCGCCCTCACCGTTCTCGCGACCGTGGTCTCGGTTCCCAGCGAAAACCGGGCGATCATCGATGCCGGCAGCAAGGTCCTGACCTCCGACCTGCTGGGTCTCACCGGCTACGGCCACGTGCTCGGCCGCGACGACATACGTATCGATCAGCTCTCCGAGGAGCATGGCCGCCTCGTCTCGGACGGTCCGATCGGGCTAAAGGTCGGCGAACAGGTCCGCATCGTTCCGAACCATGCCTGCGTCGTGACCAACATGGTCGACGCGGTCCACGTCATCGAGAGCGGCATGCCAAAAGGAACATGGACGGTCGTCGCCCGCGGCCGCGTCCTTTGAGCGGGCTCCCGGTCACGACGGCGCCCGTGAGCCTTAAGAGCCCGCTGGGGAGCCGAAAACCATTAGTCCACAATTTTAGTGCATTTCTAAAATGTCGTGCTATTTTATCGGCGGCAGAGAGCCAAGACCGATAACGGGCACGGCATTCTTTCAGCAGCTCGCATATTGACAGGACTTTTCAAGAAACCGCCTCCAGGCGTCATAAGTTTGCGTTGAAGTAGTCTACCAAATCGATAGCTTTATCTGGCAAAAGATGGAGGTCGAAATGAGCTCGAATAGTCTTGCCGGAATAGTCAAATTAGCGCTTATCGTCGGAAGCCTGCAGCTTGGCTCAATTGGCCTCGCGGCTGCGGACACGACGATCCTGAACGTGTCCTACGACCCGACTCGGGAACTTTACAAGGAATTCAACGCGGCCTTTGCCGAAAAATGGCAGGCCGACACCGGCGAAACCGTGACGATCCAGACATCGCATGGCGGTTCCGGCAAGCAGGCCCGTTCGGTCATCGACGGGCTGGAGGCCGACGTCGTGACGCTGGCCCTCGAAGCGGATATCGACGCGATCGCCAAGGAAAGCGGCAAAATTCCCGCCGATTGGAAGTCCCGCTTCGATAACAACAGTGCGCCCTACACCTCGACCATCGTCTTCCTCGTCCGCAAGGGCAACCCCAAAGGCATCAAGGATTGGGGCGATCTCGTCAGGGAGGATGTGCAGGTAATTACGCCCAACCCGAAGACTTCGGGCGGCGCTCGCTGGAACTTCCTGGCCGCCTGGGCCTGGGCACGTGCCGCCAATAACGGGGACGATGCGAAGGCGCAGGAATATGTGGCGCAGCTCTTCAAGCATGTGCCGGTTCTCGACACCGGCGCGCGCGGCGCGACGACCACCTTCGTCCAGCGCGGCCTTGGCGATGTGTTGCTGGCCTGGGAAAACGAAGCCTATCTGTCACTGGAAGAGCTGGGCCCCGACGATTTCGACATCGTCACGCCGTCGATCTCGATCAAGGCGGAGCCCCCCGTTGCGCTGGTCGATGGCAACGTCGACAGCAAGGGTACCCGCAAGGTCGCCGAGGCCTATCTCGACTATCTCTACAGCGATGTCGGGCAGAAGATCGCGGCCAAACACTACTACCGGCCGTTCAAGCCTGAACTGGCGGATCCCAAGGACACCGCGCGCTTCGCCGAATTGAAGCTCGTCACGATCGACGACTTCGGCGGCTGGAAGGAAGCTCAGCCGAAATTCTTCGGGGATGGCGGGGTCTTCGATCAGATCTACAGGCCGGGGCAATGATATCGATGGCCGCTCGCAGCAACACGCGGTGGCGGTTTCGGCAGCCGAGCGTCATTCCGGGTTTCGGATTGGCGCTCGGCGTCACGCTGGCATGGCTCACCATCATCGTTCTCATTCCTCTCTCCGGACTGCTGTGGCGCTCGAGCGGCCTCGGATGGTCGAAATTCGTGGAACTGGCGCTTGACGAGCGCACGGTCAACGCATTGACGATCAGCTTCGGCACGGCCTTCATCGCCGCCGTTGTCAACCTGGTCTTCGGCGTGCTCCTCGCCTGGGTTCTCGTGCGCTATCGCTTCCCCGGCAAGCGCGTGATCGACGCCATGGTCGATCTGCCCTTCGCCCTGCCGACCGCGGTCGCCGGCATTGCGCTCACGACGCTTTATGCGCCGAACGGCTGGATCGGCTCGCTGCTCGCTCCGCTCGGCATCAAGATAGCCTTCACTCCGGCCGGGATCGTCGTGGCGCTGATCTTCGTCGGCTTGCCCTTCGTCGTGCGTACCGTGCAGCCGATCATGGAAGAGATCGACAAGGAAGTCGAAGAGGCGGCTGCGACCCTCGGCGCCACCCGCTTCCAGACGATCAGCCGGGTCCTGTTGCCCGGTCTCCTGCCTGCGGGGTTGACCGGCTTCGCACTCGCCTTTGCCCGCGGCGTCGGCGAATATGGTTCGGTGATCTTCATCGCCGGCAACCTTCCCTATGTCTCGGAGATCGCGCCGCTTCTGATCGTCATCCGCCTCGAGGAATTCAACTATCCGGCAGCAACCGCGATCGCCGCGGTAATGCTCCTGCTTTCCTTCATGATGCTGCTGGTCATCAATGTGATCCAGGCGTGGAGCAGACGGAGATATGGTTATGGCGCATGATGCCGGCTACGCTTCCAATACGCTTGTGACGGCTGCAACGTCGGAAACGCGGCTTTCGCGCGTGGTCCTCACCGCCGTTGCGCTCGGTTTCGTCGCGCTCTTCCTGCTTCTGCCGCTCGCCACGGTGTTCATCGAGGCGTTCCGCAAAGGAGCGATGGAGTTCTTCACGGCGCTTGGCGATCCCGAGACCTTTTCCGCGATCCGTCTGACACTGCTCGTCGCGGGGATCGCCGTGCCGCTCAATCTCATCTTCGGGGTGGCGGCCGCCTGGGCCATCGCGAAATTCGAGTTCAAGGGCAAGGCGTTCCTGACGACGCTGATCGACCTGCCCTTCTCCGTTTCGCCAGTGATCTCCGGCCTCGTTTTCGTGCTGCTATTCAGCTCTCATAGCGCGCTCGGACCGATCCTGCAAAGCTACGGCATCCAGATCCTCTTTGCCGTTCCGGGTCTCGTGCTCGCCACCGTCTTCGTGACCTTCCCCTTCGTCGCGCGTGAATTGATCCCGCTGATGCAGGAACAGGGAACGGCCGACGAGGAGGCGGCACTTTCGCTCGGCGCCACCGGCTGGCAGACCTTCTGGCATGTGACGCTTCCCAATATAAAATGGGGCCTGCTCTACGGCGTGCTTCTCTGCAATGCCCGCGCCATGGGCGAATTCGGTGCGGTCTCGGTCGTGTCCGGCCATATTCGCGGGCAAACGAACACCATGCCGTTGCAGGTCGAAATCCTCTACAATGAATATAATTTCGTCGCGGCCTTCGCGGTGGCGGCGCTCCTGGCGCTCCTGGCGCTGGTAACGCTCGTTTTGAAGACTGCTCTTGAACTTCGCTACAGCGACGAGATCGCTGCCAGCCGCAGGCACTGAAAGGTCCAGACCTCCATGGAAGTCCGCGTTCAGAATATTCGCAAGGAATTCGGCCGTTTTCCCGCGCTCGACGACGTTTCCCTCGACATCCGCTCGGGTGAACTGATCGCGCTCCTCGGCCCCTCCGGCTCCGGCAAGACCACGCTGCTCAGGCTGGTCGCCGGGCTCGAAAGCCCGACCGAAGGCACGATTTTCTTCGGCGACGAGGATGCGTCGAAGAAGACCGTGCAGGAGCGCAACATCGGCTTCGTTTTCCAGCATTATGCGCTTTTCCGCCACATGACGGTGCTCGACAACGTCGCTTTCGGTCTGAAGGTGCGGCCCGCCAAACGGCGGCCGGCGGCTGCCGACATCCGCCGCAGGGCGCTCGACCTGCTGGAACTCGTGCAACTCTCCGGGCTGGAGAAACGCTACCCTGCCCAGCTTTCGGGCGGGCAGCGCCAACGCGTCGCACTCGCCCGCGCCATGGCCGTCGAACCCAACGTTCTGCTCCTCGACGAGCCCTTCGGCGCGCTCGATGCGCAGGTGCGCAAGGAGCTGAGGCGGTGGCTGCGCGAAATCCACGATCGCACCGGCCACACCACGATCTTCGTCACTCACGACCAGGAGGAAGCACTCGAGCTTGCCGACCGCGTCGTCGTGATGAGCAAGGGCGCGATCGAGCAGGTCGGCACGCCCGACGAGATCTATGACCATCCGGTCTCGCCCTTCGTCTACGGCTTCATCGGCCAGTCCAACTGCCTCAACGTCACCCTCGCCAATGGCGAAATCTGGCATGAGGACCGCCCGATCGGCCTTCGTGCCGGGAACGAACCGGACGGCGCCGCAACCCTCTATTTCCGGCCGCACGACGTGGAACTCATCGACGGCTGCGGCGGTTGCCTCGCCGGCCTCGTCACGGCCAGCCGGCGCGTGGCGGGCACCCGGCATCTGGAACTCGACCTCGGACGTACGCACCCTCCGGTCGAGATCGAGCTGCCGCCGGAACGCGCCGCCTCCACGGACCACACGCGCATCGCCTTCCGGCCGACGCGATGGAAGCTATTCCGCAAGGGCGGACAAAAGGAGGCACCGCCGATAGAGGCGGAGGCGCCGGTGCTCGCGGCCACCGGCACGTGAGGCGGTGAACCCGGGCTGTGAAAGCGCGGATTCGCCCGGTCCGGAAGCCGGGCGTTGATCTGCCGAATTAATCGGTTCCGATCGAATGAATCCTGCGCTAGAAACCGTCCAATGTCTGTTATCGATGATCTCACGAGCGCACTCGGCGATGCCGTGCTCACCGGCGACCGGATCGCCGAACGTCACCGCGGCGATGCGAGCCTCACGGGCCGAATCCTCCCCCTGGCGGTCGTTCGCCCGGCAAGCGTTGGCGAGGTCGCCGACGCGCTGAGGATCTGCAACGCGCATCGCCAGGCCGTGGTGCCGCAGGGTGGCTTGACCGGGCTCGCCGGCGGCGCCAATCCGTGCGCTGGCGACGTTGCCATTTCGCTGGAGAGACTTTCCGGCATCGAGGAGATCGATGCTGCCGCAGGTACGATGACGGTTCTCTCCGGAACACCCCTCGAAGTCGCCCAGCGCGCGGCCGAGGATGCCGGTTTCCTGTTGCCGATCGATCTGGGAGCCCGCGGCTCCTGCCAGATCGGCGGCAATCTGGCCACGAATGCCGGCGGCATCCGGGTGATCCGCAACGGTGTGGCACGCGACAATGTGCTGGGGCTCGAGGCCGTTCTTGCGGACGGAACCGTGATTTCGTCGATGAACAAGATGATCAAGAACAACACGGGCTACGACCTGCGGCAGCTCTTCATCGGTTCGGAAGGCACGCTCGGCATCATCACGCGGGCGGTATTGCGCCTGCGCCCGCTACCGGCCGGGCGGCTGACGGCGCTCTGCGCGCTCGACAGCTATGAGAATGTCGTCGCTCTGCTCAAGCGGGCACAGAAGGAACTCGCCGGCCTCTCCGCCTATGAGGCGATGTGGGAGAGCTATTTCCGTTTCAACTGCGAGGCTGAAAAGCTCAGGCTTTTCGAAGCCACTCCCGCTTTCGCCGTCATCGTCGAAGAGGACCTGCAGGGCCATGAAGCGGAGCGCGAACGGTTCGAAACGTTTCTCGGGCGAGCCCTGGAGGACGGTGTGATCGGCGACGCGCTGATGGCGCAATCGCAAAAAGAGTCTCAAACCTTCTGGCGTATCCGCGAGGGTCACGCGCTGGATCGGCTGCCCCTGCTTCTCAACTTCGATGTCAGCCTGCCGATCGGCGCGATCGGCAGCTTCGCCGAGGAATGCGGCACGGCGCTCCGGGCCAAGTTCCCCGAGGCGCACGTGTCGTTCTTCGGCCATGTCGGCGACAGCAACCTGCACATCGCCTTCTCCGTTCCCGGCGCAACCGAGGACACGGCGCACGCGATCGACGCCGTCGTCTACGGACTGGTCGGCACCTATGGCGGCTCGGTTTCCGCCGAGCACGGGATCGGCCTCCTGAAGCGCGACTTTCTCGATCGCTCCCGCAGTTCCGCGGAACTCGAACTCATGCGGCGCATCAAGAATGCCTTCGATCCGAACGGTATTCTCAATGCCGGCAAGGTCTTAGCCTAAGGCCTGTTGAATTTCATTTCGAGTTTATGACGGCTGCTGCGAGATGGATAATGGCGTTGAAGCTCTGTCGGTTTTGTCGGCATGCATGGCGATGCAGCTCAAAGTGCTCCAGCGACCTTTGCGCGTCTTATAAGACGCGCGGCGCGGTAGGAGACTGTTCAGAGGACTGCAATCTCTCCTCCGTTCCCATCCCTGTGCTCGTCACAGGGATCCAGCAGCGCCGCTTCTGCGGCGCGGGAAGTTCTTTCAGCCCAAGGACTTGGTCTGGCTGGATTCCTGTGACAGGCACAGGAATGAGCAACTGTGTTTTTAGCTGTGTGCCGGATTCCATGGCTGGTTGCTGCGCAGCATGGCGCTGAGGATAGTCAGGATCTTGCGAGCGACGGCGATGAGCGCGACCTTCGGCTTCTTTCCAGCGTCGCACAGGCGTTGATGAAAGGCTTTAAGGACGGGATTGCAGCGGCAGGCGGTCAGGGCCGCCATGTAGAGCATGCCACGCACCTCGGAACGGCCGCCCCAGATGCTGCGCCGACCTCGGAACACGCCGGTGTCGTGGTCGTAGGGCGCCAGACCGGCAAGCGCGGCGATTTCGCGCCTTGACGCCTGGCCGAGCTCCGGAGCCAGCGCCAGCAGCGTGTGGCTGAGCACCGGGCCAGCGCCCTTGAAGGATTGGATCAGTCGATCCTTCTCCGCCAGTTGCACATCGCTGGCGACGAGTTCGGCAAGCCGCTTGTCAATCAACAGGATGTTGGCCTCGATGCTGCGCAGGCGGCGGGCAAAGAGGCGCCGGACCATCGCGTCACGCAGCTGGTCAAGCTGATTGGAAAGGCTGACCTTGTCCTCGGTGAGCTGCCGGCGGGCGCTGACCAGCTCGGCGAGCTGTTCGCGCAACGGATCGACGCGCATTTCCCGCGTCGGCATGTCGGCGGAGTAGCGAGCGATCACGACCGCGTCGAGGCGGTCGTTCTTGGCCAAGCGACCGAGGGCGCGGGCGAAGTGGCGCAGCTTGTGCGGGTTGACATTGCGGACCGGCAGGCCGGCCTTGCGCAGCGCCTGTTTCGCCCCGCGCTCGTAGCCGCCGCTCGGCTCCAGGCCGACCGCCCGCACCCGCCGACCCCGCAGCCGCTGCAAAAGCAGCGCCCAGCCGGCCGAGTCGTTGTCGACGCGAAAACTCTCTCCCGTTTCCAGAACGGCGACGTCCAGCCACCCTTTGGCGACATCGATACCGACCACCAGACCCTTTTCAGCCATCTCTTTCATCCCTTCCTTGCGGTGCGGGGGCTTGCCCCTTGCAACTGTTCGGGTTCAAAAAGAAAGGCGGTCGGGCCCCAGCTTATTCACGGTATCGGCACCGAGGGACGACGGGCTCTCGGCCGCCGCCACGGACGGGAGGCGATCGCCTCCCGTCCGTGGCGCCAACACAATCGCTGATTCGCTACACACAAGGGACCGGGGATGTGCGGCTACTACGACATTCGCTTGCGAATATGCGAGGGATGGCCACCTGTGACGCAATGAACGCGCCGAGAGACCGCACCCTCTCCGACCTCATCCCTGTGGTCGTCACAGGGATCCAACAGCGCCGCGTCTGCGGCGCGGGAAGCGTTCTTTCAGCCCAAGGACTTGGCCTGGCTGGATTCCTGTGACGAGCACAGGAATGAGGAAATCAAACAAGCGGCGGCGGTCGCTCGAATCTCTACAGCCCGGTCAATGGAAACATGCAGCTCGAAGTGCTCCAGCGGCCTTTGCGCGTCTCGTAAGACGCGGCGCTGTAGGAAACGTATCGGAGGACTGCAACCTCTCCTCCCCTCATCCCTGTGCTCGTCACAGGGATCCAGCAGCGCGCGTCTGCGGCGCGGAAAGAGCCTTTCCAGCCCAAGGACTTGGTCCGGCTGGATTCCTGTGACAAGCACAGGAATAAGGAAGTCAAACAAGCGGCGACGGCGGTCGCACGAATCTTCAAACCCATGAGGCGGGCGATTTCGGCAGCCGGCCATCGGGGTCGATGACGCCGAGACGCGGTTCTTGCGGACCGTTCCAACGCCAGAGCGCAACACAGGTGCCGCCGGGCGACATGAAGGATGGATAGATCACCCCATGGAAGTCGCGCGCCAGAAGCTCCGACTGGAGCCTGTGGGTCTCCGGCACCGCGCCCTTGTCGAGCGCATCACGCCATTCGCAGCGATGGATCGCCTCATCCACACCAAGCTCCACAAGAAGGCTGACATCCGTGAGGTCCGCGAGCCTCGCCCCCAGCAACTCGAGCTGCACGATCAGCGCCGGATGCTGGACGAAACCCTGATTGTATTCGGCCCAGGCGGTGGAAAGCTCGCGCGCGCCATAGATCGCAGGCACGCCGATCGGGTTCCAGCGGCCACCGAAGCGAGCAGCACCCGCGCCGGATAGCGGCATATGTGCCCAGCGTGGAACGAAGGCCCGCCAGAGCGTTATCGGCTCGACCGACGCCGTCGGTTCCGGATCGGGTCGCGATACGAGCGGACTGTGTTTCCTCATCCGGTCTTAAGCGTAGACGCCGGCGCGTACCGATTCGAGATAGGCGAGCACCTTGTCGGCCTTGCCTTCACCGACCAGGTCGAATGCCGTCTTGCCGGCCCAGCCGGGAATAGGCTGGTGCTTGAACCAGATGACGGCGCGGGCTTCGTCGCCCGCCATTTCGGAAGCCATGGCCAGGATGCGGACGACCTTGCTCAAGGCGCTGTCCACCTTCCGGGCGCCGGATTTCGCCGTCAGCGTATTGCGGGCGACACCGATCAGCTTGGCGAGTTCGGCGAGGGTGACGCCCAATCGGTCGGCGACCAGGCGGGCCGAGAGAAACGGGGAATGATCGTCCCCGAAACGGGCTGCAGGGATCTGGAAATCGAGGGCAATCATGAGAAATCGATCCTGTTTTGATCGGGTCCCTATAAAAATAGGATCGATTTCCCGTCAATTCAAGCGCAATCTCGGCTCATAGCCGCCAGGGGGGATTGCGCCGTTCAAAGAAGGCCGACACGCCCTCCCGTGCTTCGTCCGTTTCCCAGCTATCGGCAAGCTGTTCTATCGTCGCGGCGATGACGGCGTCGGTGATGGGAAGACCCAGCGACCGCGCAAGCCGCTTCGCCCGCCCGGCGGCGCCCGGAGCCGCGACGAGATAGGCCGTCACCGCGGCATCGACGGCCCCGTCCAGCATGGTGCCGTCGACGACCGTCGTCACGAAACCGGCGACCTTCGCCTCCTCCGCACCGAAGATCCGCGCCGACATGAACAGCGGCCGCGCCCGCGCCTCGCCTGTCCGGGCAACGACATAGGGGCTGATCGTCGCCGGGATCAGCCCGAGGCGCGTCTCGGTCAGGCCGAATTGGGCGCCGGAAGCGGCGATCACCGTGTCGCAGACGCTGATCAGCCCGACGCCACCGCCGAAGGCGTTCCCATGCACGCGCGCAATCAGCGGCTTCGGCAGATCGTTCAGCGCCTTCAACATCATCGCAAGCTTCGTCGCCTCGGCGATCCGCGTCGGCCGGTCGGCGGAAAACTGCTGACGCATCCATTCGAGATCGCCGCCGGCACAGAAACTCTTGCCTTCGGCGTCAAGAATGACTGCCCTGATCGATGTGTCGGTTGCGAGCCGGCCTGCGACGGCCGTCAATTCGCCGATCATGGTGGCGGAAAGCGCATTGTGCTTTGCCGAACGGGCAAGCGTCACCCGGGCGACGCCGCGCTGGTCGATGGCACAGCGGATCGTATCGAAGGTCATGCTGCGCTCCTCAGCGATAGTGCAAAAGCAGCGGCGCGCTCGAGTTTGTCCGAGTCGAGGCTGGTGGCAAAACCCCGCGCGTCGAGAAAGGCGTTCACCGCAAGCGTATCGACATTGCCGGCCGCTCCCGGCGCATAGGGACAACCGCCGAGCCCGCCGGCCGAAGCGTCGAAAACCCGGATACCGCGCTCCAGTGCTACCGCGATATTCTCCAGCGCCCGGCCGGACGTGTCGTGGAAATGCCCGGCGAGTTTCTTGGCATCGATCTCGCAGAGCGCCGCTGTCAGCATGGCATCGATCGCTTCCGGCGTGCCGCGCCCGATCGTGTCGCCGAGGCTGATCTCGTAGCAGCCGAGGTCGGCAAGCAGCCCCGCGACGCGGGCGGTCTGCGCCGGCGCGATCGCGCCCTCATAGGGACATTCGACGACACAGCTCACATAGCCGCGCAGGGGAATGCCTTGGCGCCGGCTTGCTTCGGCGACCGGCCGAAAACGCTCGATGCTTTCGGCAATCGAGCAGTTGATGTTCTTCTCGGAGAAGCCTTCCGACGCCGAGGCAAAGATCGCGACCTCGTCGGCGCCAGCCGCAAGCGCCGCCTCGAAGCCGCGCATATTGGGCGTCAGCGCCGCGTAACGCGTGCCCGGACGTCGGACGATGTCAGCCATGACAGCCGGCGCATCGGCCAATTGCGGTACCCAGCGCGGACTGACGAAGCTCGTTACTTCGATGCGCTCGTAACCGCAGTCGGACAGCAGATCGACGAGCCTGACCTTGTCCTCGGTGGCGACGAGCCGCGAACTCGTTTTGAAGACCGTCGCGCGGCGCCACCTCGACAATCGTGACGCGCTCCTTTGCCGGCGACGTCATTGCGCAGCCTCCTCCATCAGCGTCACGAGCACCGTGCCCTCGCTGACCTGAGCGCCTTCCGCCACATGCACATTGGCGATCGTGCCCTCGCGTGAGGCCGAGAGCGTCAGTTCCATCTTCATCGCCTCCATCACGACGAGTGCCTGTCCCTTTGTCACCGCGTCGCCGGCGCCGACCCGCACCAGCTTCACGAGACCCGGCATCGGCGCGACCAGCTCGTCGTCGGCGATCTCGCTGCTCTGCCCGCCGGTCAATCCGTCCGGCAGTTGGAACACCAGGTTGCGCCCGCCATGGAAGAGCGTCAACGCCTCGCGATCCCGCGAGAAACGGATCAGGCGCTTCTGTCCGGCCACCTCGAGCCGGGCACCACCCTCGAAGCGGTCGAGCACGAGGACGGGCAGCGTGCTCGCGCCGGCACGCACGGCGAACTGGTCGCGGCCGCGCGAAGCCAAGGTCACGGTTACGCGGTCGTCCGCATGCTCGATCACCACCATGCGGTGCGCGTCGCCCCAGATTTGCCAGGAGCCGAGCGACGACCATGGATCGCTCGACTTGTTCGGATCGAGCGCGCCGGTCGATATGATCGCCGCGAGCGCCAGCGCCTCGTCGCCGGGTGCGACCGGCGCGGTCAGGCGCTCGATCTCGCGGTCGATCAGCCCCGTATCCGGATGGCCGGAGCGGAAATCGTGCTCTTCCGTCAGGCGGATGAGAAAATCGCGGTTCGTAACGGTGCCGCCGATCCGGCATTCCTTGAGCGCGTCCTGCAACCGACCCAGCGCCGCCGAACGGTTCTGGCCATGCACGATCACCTTGGCAATCAGCGGATCATAATAGGGCGTGATCGTATCCCCCTGCCGGACGCCGGAATCGATCCGCGCAGTATCCTCGGGAAAGCTCAATTGCGTCAGCCGGCCGGTCGCCGGCAGGAAGCCCCGGGCCGGATCCTCCGCATAGAGGCGCGCCTCGAAGGCCCAGCCGTTCATGGAAATATCGGCCTGTTTCTTCGGCAGCGGCTCGCCGCTGGCGACCCGCAACTGCCATTCCACGAGATCGATGCCGGTGATCGCTTCCGTGACCGGATGCTCCACCTGCAGCCGCGTGTTCATCTCCATGAAATAGAAGTGATCCGGCCAGAGACCGTTGGTCACGTCGGCGATGAATTCCACCGTGCCGGCGCCGACATAGCCGATCGCCTGGGCGGCTCTGACCGCCGCATTGCCCATCGCCCGGCGGACCTCGGCCGTCATGCCGGGCGCCGGCGCCTCCTCTATCACTTTCTGATGTCGCCGTTGCAGCGAGCAGTCGCGCTCGAAGAGGTGAACGATATTGCCGTGCCGGTCGCCGAAGACCTGCATCTCGATGTGACGCGGCTTCGTCAGATAGCGCTCGATAAGCACCGAACCGTCGCCGAAGGCGGATTCGGCCTCCCGTCGTGCGGCCTCCAGCGCCGGGCCGAAATCCTCCTGCCGCTCGACCCGGCGCATGCCTCTGCCGCCGCCGCCCGCCCGCGCCTTGATCAGCACCGGATATCTGATCTCCCGTGCCCTCTCGGCAAGAAAGGACGCATCCTGCTCATCGCCGTGGTAGCCGGGCACGACCGGTACTCCGGATCGTTCCATGAGCGCCTTGGCCGCGTCCTTGAGACCCATGGCGCGGATCGCGGCCGGCGGCGGCCCGACGAATATCATGCCTGCTTCTTCGACAGCCTCGGCGAAATCGGCGTTCTCCGAGAGAAAACCATAGCCCGGATGAATGGCTTGTGCGCCGACGCTTCCTGCCGCTTGAACGATGGGCGCAATCGCCAGATAGCTTTCGGCGGCGGGCGCTCCCCGATCCGGATCGCCTCGTCGGCGAGCGCCACATGCAGCGCGTCTCCGTCTGCGTCGGAATAGACGGCGACGGTGCGAATGCCGAGCCGTCGCGCGGTGCGGATGATGCGGCAGGCGATCTCACCGCGATTGGCAATCAGGAGCTTCGAAAACATGCGCCTCTTTTCCGGTGCTATTGCGCCGCTACCACTTCGACTTCCATGAGCCAGGCCGAATCGAAAATGCCGGTGATCACCACCGTCATCGCCGGCGCCAGCGAGCCGAGATAGTCGTTGCGGATTTCACGGTTTGCCACGACATGCTGCCTGTCGGCGAGATAGGTCGTGACCTTGACGATGTCGGTCTTGGACATGCCGGCCGCCTTGAGCTGCGCATCGACGTTCAGCCAGACCTGGCGCGCCTGCGCTTCGAAACCTTCCGGCACGACGTCATCCGACGTCACCGGAATTTGGCCGCTGACGAAAAGCATCCGCCGGAAATCCTCGACGCTGACAGCCTGCGAATAACCGCCGCGCGGCTGCGGTGCATTCAGGGCATTGATGTTGTCGCGTTTCATCTCGGGACCTCTCGTCACATTCTGAACAGTCCGAAGCGCGTCTCCTCGATCGGCGCGTTCAAAGCCGCCGACAGAGACAGCGCCAGCACGTCGCGGCTCTTGCGCGGATCGATCACGCCGTCATCCCAAAGCCTTGCCGATGCATAGAGCGGATGGCTCTGCCGTTCGAACAGATCGAGCACCGGCTGGCGAAAGCGTGCCTCCTCCTCTTCGCTCCACGGTTTCCCCGACCGCCTCAAGGCTTCGCCGCGCACCGAGGAGAGGACGCCTGCCGCCTGTTCGCCGCCCATGACCGAAATGCGGCTGTTCGGCCACGTCCAGAGAAACCGCGGCGAGAAGGCGCGCCCGCACATCCCGTAATTGCCCGCCCCGAACGAGCCACCGACCAGCATGGTGATCTTCGGCACTTTCACGGTGGCCACTGCGGTCACCAGCTTGGCGCCGTGCTTGGCAATTCCCTCCGTCTCGTATTTGCGGCCGACCATGAAGCCGGTGATGTTCTGCAGAAAGACCAGCGGAATCCTGCGCTGGGCGCAGAGCTCCACGAAATGGGCGCCCTTGACGGCCGATTCCGAGAAGAGCACGCCATTATTGGCGACGATGCCGACGGGAATTCCGTGGACATGGGCGAAACCGCAAACGAGCGTGGTGCCGAAGCGCGCCTTGAACTCGTCGAAACGGGAACCGTCGACAAGCCGGGCGACCACCTCTCGGATCTCGTAGGGCGTCTTGAGGTCGGCGGGGACGATGCCGGCGATTTCCTCCGGGTCATAGAGTGGCGGCTCCGGCTCGATGCGCTCGACCGGCCACGGCTTCTCACGGTTCAAGGCCGAAACCGCCCGGCGCGCCAAGGCCAGCGCATGCCCATCGTCGCGCGCAAGGTGATCGGCAACGCCCGAAAGACGCGTGTGGACGTCCGCGCCGCCAAGGTCTTCGGCCGAGACTATCTCGCCGGTCGCCGCGCGAACGAGCGGCGGCCCTGCGAGAAAGATGGTGCCCTGCTTTTCGACGATGATCGCTTCGTCGGACATGGCCGGCACATAGGCGCCCCCCGCCGTGCAGGATCCCATGACCACCGCGATCTGGGGGATGCCGGCCGCCGACATGTTGGCCTGGTTGTAGAAGATGCGGCCGAAATGGTCCCGGTCCGGAAAGACCTCGTCCTGGTTCGGCAGGTTCGCGCCGCCGGAGTCGACAAGATAGACGCAGGGGAGCCGGTTCTCCGCCGCGATCTCCTGCGCGCGCAAATGCTTCTTGACCGTCAGCGGATAATAGGTGCCGCCTTTGACCGTCGGATCGTTGCAGACGATCATGCACTCGCGGCCGGAAATCCGGCCAATGCCGGTGATCAGGCCCGCGCCCGGCGCATCGTCGTTGTACATTCCATGTGCGGCGGTCGCTCCGACCTCCAGAAAAGGCGTGCCCGGATCGATGAGAGTAGCGAGCCGATCCCGCGGCAGGAGCTTGCCGCGGCTGACGTGGCGCTCGCGCGCCGTCTCGCCGCCACCGGCTGCGGCCAGGCGCACCGCGTCCTCGACCGTCGCGATGGCCTCCGTCATGGCCGCGCGGTTCGCCTTGAACTCCTCCGAGGACGGCGAAATATGCGAACGCAATACTGTCATGCTCCCCCCAAGCGTTACCTATTCGGCCTATTTCGTTTCGGCGAAGAGCTCCCGTCCGATCAGCATGCGACGGATCTCGCTCGTGCCCGCACCGATCTCGTACAGCTTGGCGTCGCGTAGCAGCCGGCCTGCCGGATAATCGTTGGTGTAGCCGTTGCCACCCAGCGCCTGTATCGCCTCCAGCGCCATGGCCGTCGCCTTTTCCGCCGCATAGAGAATACAGCCGGCCGCGTCCTTGCGCGCAGTCTCACCACGGTCGCAAGCGGCCGCCACGGCATAGACATAGGCCCGCGCGGCATTCATCGTCACATACATGTCGGCAAGCTTTCCCTGCATCAACTGGAACTCGCCGATCGGTTGCCCGAACTGCTTGCGCTCATGGAGATAGGGGACGACGACATCGAGGCAAGCGGCCATGATCCCGAGCGGTCCGGCAGAAAGCACGACCCGCTCGTAATCGAGGCCGGACATCAGCACCTTGACGCCCTCGCCTACGCCGCCGAGCACGTTTTCCTCCGGCACCTCGCAATCCGTGAAGATGAGTTCCGACGTGTTCGATCCGCGCATGCCGAGCTTGTCGAGCTTCTGGCCGGCCGAAAAGCCGGGGAATGCCTTTTCCACCAGGAAAGCGGTGATGCCGCGCGGTCCGGCTGCCGGATCGGTCTTGGCGTAGACGACCAGGACATCGGCGTCAGGGCCATTGGTGATCCACATTTTGCTGCCGTTCAGGACGTAACGGTCGCCGCGCTTGTCGGCCCTGAGTTTCATCGAAACGACATCGGAGCCGGCGCCGGGCTCGGACATGGCAAGCGCCCCGACATGCTCGCCTGAAATGAGCTTCGGCAGATATCTGCTCTTCTGTGCCGGTTTGCCGTTGCGGTTGATCTGATTGACGCAGAGATTGGAGTGGGCGCCGTAGCTCAGGCCCACCGAAGCCGAGGCGCGGCTGATCTCTTCCATCGCCACGCAATGGGCGAGATAGCCGAGTCCCGCACCGCCATGAGCCTCGTCGGCGGTAACGCCGAGCAGGCCGATCTCCCCCATCTCCCGCCAGAGCGACATCGGAAAGGCGTTTTTGCGATCCACATCGTCCGCAAGCGGCGCGATTCGCTCCGCTGCGAAGCGGCGCACGCTCTCGCGCAGCGCATCGATCTCCTCGCCAAGCGCGAAGTTCAATCCAGCTTCAAACATTTCCATCTCCTCCCGACGCCCGCTCCACGATCTCCCCATCGCCGAGCAGAGGTGAGCCGCTGCGGTGTGTCGCCGCACGTCCACCGTCGCGAACGATAACATCGCCGCCGGCTAATTTCCTTCCAAAGAGCCGGCGTGCCAAGCACGATCTGCAAAGACCGCGGCGGGCATTGCGAAATGCAACCTTAAAGACGGGCGAGGCCTGCAAGCGCCTCGCGGACGATCTCCGCGAGCGGTTGGGCGACGTCTACGGCGACCGTCCTCACCTCCCCTGTCGGATCCTCGAGCGTCGCAAGCTGCGTCTGCAGCAAAGAGGACGGCATGAAATGCCCTGTGCGGTGGTGCATCCGCTCCGCAAGCACGGAACTCGCTGCCGTGGAGGAAGACGAAGGCCAGGCCGCCGGGTGTACTTTCGCGAAGCTTGTCCCTGTAGCTGCGCTTGAGGGCGGAGCAGGAAACGACGACGGGCTCCCGGCTCGCCAGCTGCTCTCCGATCGCAGCGAGCCACGGCCAGCGGTCGTCGTCGGTGAGCGGAATCCCCTCGGACATTTTCCTGATGTTTTCCGGAGGATGGAGCGCGTCGCCTTCGATGAAGGGATATCCGCAAGCTTCGGAGATCGCCTCCCCCACCGACGATTTGCCGCTGCCGGAGACGCCCATGACGACGATCGAGCCGGCAAAGCGCCGTGGCGGGGTTGCTTCTGATTTGGACTCAACACTCATTGTCGCAGGCTTCCACTCATTACTGATGTTCCCTTAAATCCTATCCGATTCGACGACAACGTTCCGGTACATGAATGCAGCCACTTGCCCCTTGGTGCGGCAAGTTCTCTGCCGACCGGCGTTTCGAACCCGACAATCATTGGAAACTTGCGTTTTGCCACAGAAAGCGACGCGTGCTGATTGCATCGCGGCGTTCATTCAAGCAAACTTATATGCCATAAGCTGAATCGAACTCGCGAGGAGACTACCAGATGAACAAAAAGGATCCTAACCCGATCGATGCCTTTGTCGGCTCGCGTGTTCGCATGCGCAGGCTGATGATAGGTCTGAGCCAGGAAAAGCTCGCCGACGGGCTCGGCATCACCTTTCAGCAAGTCCAGAAATACGAAAAAGGCACCAACCGCATCGGCGCCAGCCGGTTGCAGGCGATCGCCGACATACTCGGTGTTCATCCGAGCTTTTTCTTCCAGCAGGACGAGGGCAGCGCCCAATCGGGCAGGCCCGCTGCAGATGTTCACGAATCCCAGGAGATTTCATCCTTCGTCGCCTCGAAGGAGGGTATCGCACTCAACCGGGCCTTCCTGAAGATCACCGACCCGGTGCTTCGCAAGAAGATCATCTCTCTCGTCGCGGCGATGGCGCAGACGCCCGAGTCGGATCAGACCCCCGCCCAATCCGGAACCCGCCATGCGGAATCACTTCATGGCTGAAGATCGCCATGAACATGGCTGTCCATGAAGACGATTGGCGGCGGACAGGCTGCCTCCGCCGTTTCCAAATCCACTGAGGCGGAATGAAAGTCGTATTCGTTGGCCCGACCGTTCCGGATGCTGTGCGGTTGGCCGGCGATACGCTGACGGTCCGCCCGCCTGCCAGGCAGGGCGATGTTCTCCGGGCGGTGCACGACGGCGCTGCGGCCATCGGCCTGATCGACGGCAACTTCGAACATGTCGCCCCCGTTTGGCACAAGGAAATTCTCTTCGCCCTTTCCCAGGGCGTGGCCGTCTTCGGCGCAGCGAGCATGGGTGCTCTGCGCGCGGCCGAATGCGCCGATTTCGGAATGGCCGGCATCGGCGAGATCTTTCGCCAATATGCAAGCGGCGAGGCCGAAGACGATTCCGACGTAGCACTGCTCCACGCTCCCGAGGAACTCGGCTACGCGCCGCTGACCATTCCCCTCGTCAATGTCAGAGCCACCCTCCGCCGGCTCCTGGAACTGCGATCGTTGTCGGTCGAAGATGCCGCTGGCGTCGAGGAAGCCGCCTCCTCCTTGTTCTACAAGGAACGGAGCTGGGGTGCGATCGCTGCGCGCGCCCGGCTGATAACGAACGGCGATGCACTGATCGGGAAGCTGCGAGCGGGCTATGTGGATCAGAAGCGGGCCGACGGCCTCGAGCTTCTGGAAACGCTGCGCAGCCACACAGGCGAACGACAGCACGCGAAATGCCAATGGACGTTCCATGCGACCAGCCTCTGGGCGAGAGCGCTTGACCCGTTGCCGACTTCCACAAATGAACCTGCCTGAATTTACGCCAGACCGGCGGCCATCTGCTTAACATTTAGGCATACCGGTATATCGCAAAATATTTAGGCATATCTATATTGCGGAAATTGCTGCATCGCATCATGATACGGCATGACCCATCGCGACCTCACCATTCTTGTGATTGACGAGAACGCCATCCGCGCCTCGATCATCGAGGAAGGATTGCGCGAAGCAGGACACGGCAAGGTCACCGTGATCGAGGAGGTTCACGGCGTCGCCCGGGTCATCGAGACGCTCCGCCCGGACGTGATCGTCATAGACATCGAAAACCCCAACCGGGACATGATGGAACATCTTTTCCAGCTGACCCGCACGGTCGGCCGCCCGATCGCGATGTTCGTGGACCGCTCCGACACGGCCTCTATCGAGGCGGCCGTCGAGGCAGGCGTCTCGGCCTATATCGTCGACGGATTGAAGAAGGAGCGCGTCAAGCCGATCCTCGACATGGCCGTCAGCCGCTTCAAGGCCTTCAGCCGGCTTCAGCGTGAACTGGCGGAGGCCAAATCCGCACTCGAAGAGCGCAAGCTCGTCGAGCGCGCCAAAGGCATTCTCATGAAAATGCGCAGTCTTTCCGAAGAGGAAGCCTTCGCGCTGCTGCGTCAGACGGCGATGAACGAGAAGAAAAAGATTTCGGAGATCGCGCAAAGCGTCGTGACCGCCGCCGGATTGCTGATCCGGTGACCGGCCGCTCTTCTGCTGCGGCACCTCGGGAGACACCGGAGTGAACATATTGACGAACAAAAGTGAATTCACCGGCAAGAAGCTCGCCGCCGGCGGCGCCATGCCGGCGCCAGGTCGCATCCGGCACGAGGGATCGCGCACCGTCCGCGCAGGATTCATCCCCTCGTGGACGCGGCCGTGCTCATCGCCGCCGCCGAATTCGGCTTTGCGCAGCGCGAAGGCGTCACCCTCGAGCTCGTCAAGGACGTCTCCTGGGCGAATGTACGTGACAGGCTTGCCTTTCGACAGTTCGACGTGGCCCACATGCTTTCACCCATGCCGGTTGCCGCCATGCTCGGCCTCGGCTCCAATCCGTCGCCGACGATTGCGCCCTTTTCCCTCGGACGCGGCGGCAACGCGATCACGCTGTCGACGCGGCTCTACGGGCTCATGCAGGAGGCAGGAGGGCTCGGCGCAGGCGAGGATGCATTGAAGAATGCCAAGGCCCTGGCGGCGGTCATCCGCAGCGCGGAGGCAGCCGGCAAGCCGCCGCTGACGCTCGGCGTCACCTACCCCTTCTCGTCCCATAACTACGAGTTCCGCTACTGGCTCGCGGCCGGCGGCATCGATCCCGACCGCGACGTCAAGCTGGTCGTGGTGCCGCCGCCAATGACCTCCGACGCGCTGGCTGCGGGCGCGATCGACGGCTTTTGCGTCGGTGCGCCCTGGAACATGGTCGCATCCGAACGCGGCGTCGGCCGCATCGTCGCGACCAAGCAGGACATCTGGCCCTCCGCACCGGAAAAGGTCATCGGCATGCGTCCCGAATGGGCGGAAGCCAACAGGGAGACGGTCTCGCGCCTGATTGTCGCGCTCGACCGCGCCGCCCGCTGGTCGGACGAGCCGGGCAATCGCGGCCGCCTTGCGGAAGTGCTGGCAGAGGAACGTCACGTGGCAGCACCGGCCGACATCATCCGCCGGGTGCTTGCGGGCGAATTCGCAATTGACCCGGGAAGAAACCGCCGCGTCGTCGAGAACTATCTCGTCTTCCACGCAGACTTTGCCAACTTCCCGCGTCCCAGCCAGGCGCTCTGGACCTACAGTCAGATGGTGCGCTGGGGACAGACATCCTTGTCGAGGCAGGGAATTGGCGCGGCCAGCTCCGCCTATCGTCCGGACCTCTATCGCGAGGCGCTGGGCAAGGATGCCTTGCCGGCCGACGCGGACGGCAGGCTCGAAGGAGCAACCGACGGCGATCGTTTCATGGACGGCCACGTCTTCGATCCGGGCAGGATCGACGACTATATCAGGTCCTTTACCGTCGGGCGCAAAGGCGGGGTGCAGCACCCGGGCGATGATATCTGAGCTAAGGCCCGTTGACGGCTGCTGCGAGATGGATAATGGCGTTGAAGCTCTGGTCGGTTTTGTCGGCACGCAGGGCGATGCGCTTGAATTCATTGAGTACCGAGCGTGCGCGTCTCATAAGACGCGCGGCGCTGTAGGAGGCGTATCGGAGGACGGCAATCTCTCCTTTTGCCTCATCCCTGTGCTCGTCACAGGGATGAGAGCAGCGCCGCGTCTGCGGCGCGGGAAGGGTTCTTTCAGCCCAAGGACTTGGTCTGGCTGGATTCCTGTGACGAGCACAGGAATGAGGAAAATCAAACAGGCGGCGGCGGGTGGCCCGAATCTCAACAGGCTTCAGGAAGGTATCGGAGGACTGCAATCTCTCCTTTTGCCTCATCCCTGTGCTCGTCACAGGGATCCAGCAGCGCCGCGTCTGCGGCGCGGGAGGCGTTCTTTCAGCCCAAGGACTTGGTCTGGCTGGATTCCTGTGACGAGCACAGGAATGAGGAAATCGAACAAGCGGCGGCGGGTGGCACACTTAGAGAATTTCGGTGGCGTCGCAGTAATTCTCGCCTCCCTTCGGTCGTGACCTCGGGCTTCTTCCGGCGTCAATCCCCGGGCGCGGTCACCATCCTCGTGTCTGGCCCGGGCTTGGCCCGAGAATCCACATGCGAGCCTGACAAAGACGGAGCGCTCACATCAGCCGTCAAACGTGTAGTCCTCGATCGATTGCTGCTTCATTTCGATCGAGAAGCCGGGCCGCTCGGGCGGCATGTAAGCGGCGTTGCGGATCACGCACGGATCCAGGAAATGTTCGTGCAGGTGGTCGACATATTCGATCACCCGCCCGTCCTTCGTGCCGGAAACGGCAACGTAATCGATCATGGAAAGGTGCTGCACATATTCGCAGAGGCCGACGCCGCCGGCGTGCGGCCAGACGGGCAGTCCGTATTTGGCGGCGATCAGCAGCACCGCCAGCACCTCGTTCAGGCCACCCATACGGCAGGAATCGATCTGCACGATGTCGATCGCGCCCTCGGCGATGAACTGCTTGAACATGATGCGGTTCTGGCACATCTCGCCGGTCGCGACCTTGACCGGGCCGATCGCCTCGCGGATCTTGCGGTGTCCGGCGACGTCGTCCGGGCTCGTCGGCTCCTCGATGAAGAAGGGCTTGGCAAAGGCGAGCTTTTGCACCCATTCGATTGCCTCGCCCACTTCCCAGACCTGGTTCGCATCGATCATCAGGTACCTGTCGGGGCCGATCACTTCGCGGGCAATCCTCAGCCGGCGGATGTCGTCGTCGAGGTCACGCCCGACCTTCATCTTGATGTGGTCGAAACCTGCGTCGACCGCCTCCTGCGCAAGCCGCCGGAGCTTTTCGTCGTCGTAGCCGAGCCAGCCTGCAGACGTGGTGTAGCAGGGGTAGCCCTCCTTCTCGAGCCTGGCGATCCGCTCGGCCTTGCCGGGCTCGGCCCGCCGCAGGATCTCGACCGCCTCGTCGCGGGTGAGAACATCCGTCAAGTAGCGGTAATCGACGATGTCGGCGATCTCTTCCGCCGACATGTCGGCGACGAGACGCCACACCGGTTTGCCGGCATCCTTTGCGAGAAGATCCCAGACGGCGTTGACGATGGCCCCGGTCGCAAGATGGATCGCGCCCTTTTCCGGGCCGATCCAGCGCAGCTGGCTGTCGCTCGTCAGGTGACGCCAGAAGTGGCCGGGATGTTTCAAAATGCCGCCGATGTCCTGGCCCACCACGAGATGCCGCATGGCCTGGATCGCCATGCAGCATATGTCGTTGCCGCGCCCTATGGTGAAGGTGAGGCCGTGACCCGCCAGCCCCGGCCGATCCGTGTCGAGGATGACGTAAGCCGCCGAATAGTCCGGATCCGGGTTCATGGCGTCCGAGCCGTCGAGGCTCGCCGAGGTCGGAAAACGAAGGTCGAAGACGCGAAGGTCGGTGATGCGGGTCATGTTTGCTCCAATGGACCTACAGCGCCGCGCGCCTTTTCGGACGCGCGGAGAACACGGTGGCACTTTGATGCTGCCTGTTCGTGTCCTTCAGTCGAATAGGACCGAAGGAAACATGCGAGTAGCTCAGGTGTCGGCGCGAACGCGCTGCTTCTGGCTGCCGAGGCCCTCTATGCCGAGTTCGACGATGTCGCCGGCCTTCAGATAGCGCGGCGGCTTCATGCCCATGCCGACGCCCGGCGGCGTGCCCGTCGAGATGATATCACCGGGACGCAGCGACATGAACTGCGAGAGATAAGAGACGAGATAGGCGGCGCCGTAGACCATCGTCTTGGTCGAGCCGTCCTGCATCGTCTCGCCGTTGACCTTCAGCCACATTGCGAGATCCTGCGGGTCCGCCACCTCGTCCTTGGTGACGAGCCACGGTCCGGTCGGCCCGAAGGTGTCGCAGGACTTGCCCTTCGTCCACTGACCGTGACGTTCCGTCTGGAAAGCGCGTTCGGAGACATCGTGGACCGTGCAATAGCCGGCGACGTAGTCGAGCGCCTCGGCTTCGCTCACATATTTCGCTGTCTTCCCGATGACGATGCCGAGTTCCACTTCCCAGTCGGTCTTCTCCGAACCCCGCGGCAGGATCAGATCGTCGTTCGGCCCGACGATGGCGGAGGTCGCCTTCATGAAGATGATCGGCTCCGGCGGCACGGTCGCGCCCGTCTCGGCAGCATGATCGGAATAGTTGAGGCCGATGCAGATGAACTTGCCCGTACCTGCGACGCAGGGACCAAGCCTCGGATTGCCGGACACGGCAGGCAGCGCCGCGACATCGAGCTTCGCGAGTTCTTCAAGCTTGCCGGGATCGAGCGCGCCTGCGGCGAGATCGGGAACGTGGCCGGAAATATCGCGGATGATGCCGTCGGAACCGAGGAGACCCGGCTTTTCCTGGCCCGGTTCGCCATAACGAAGAAATTTCATGTGCTTTTTCCCTGATGAAGCGTTCAAATGGTCCAGCCGCCGTCGATGGCGTAGGCCTGGCCGGAGGTGTAGGTGGCGCCGGCGAGATAGACGGCGAGGTCGGCGATCTCTTCGGGCGTGCCGAGGCGGCCCATCGGCTGGCGGGAGATAAAGGCCGCGCGCGCCGTTTCGTAGTCTCCCTGTGCTCGCATGCGGCTTTCGAGCGACGGGCTTTCGACCGTTCCCGGGCAGATCGCATTGCAGCGAATTCCGTCGCCCACATAATCCGCCGCAACAGCTTTCGTCAGTCCGATGACGGCTGCCTTGGTCACACCATAGGCGAAGCGGTTCGGCACGCCTTTGATGCTGGAGGCCACCGAGGCCATATTGACGATCGACCCGTCCTTGCGGGCGATCATGCCGGGCAGCACCGCGCGGATGGTGCGGATCATCGACTTGACGTTGAGGTCGAAGGCGAAATCGAGGTCCTCGTCCTTCATCGTCAGGACCGAGCCTGCATGCACGAAACCGGCGCAGTTGAAGAGCACGTCCACGGCCCCGATCTCTGCGACCAGCGCTTCGACCGCAGCGGTGTCGAGGACGTCCAGCCTGTGGGTGCTGATGCCCGCCTCGCCTTCGAGGCTGCCGACAACGTCCGCATTGATATCGGTCGCATGGACCTTGGCACCGGCCCTGGCGAAGGCAAGTGCGGTTGCGCGTCCTATGCCCTGCGCCGCAGCTGTGACGAGGACGACCTTTCCGGCAAGGCTCGCTGTCATTGAATGGTTCCCTCAAGTTTGCGTTCGACGATCAGAATGTGATCCGCGGCAAGAACGACCTCGCCGCGCTGGTTGATGACCTCGCACCGCTCGATGACCCGGCCGGCCCTCGGGCGCTTCGGATCGTCTTCCTTGGCGGCGATGGTGACGCGGGTGCGGATCGTATCGCCGATATGGACAGGGCGGACGAATCGCAGACGGTCGTAACCGTAAGAGAAGGCGACCGGGTTGATCAAGGAGGCGGTGAGCCCGACGCCGATCGAGAAGATCATCGTGCCGTGGGCAATGCGCTGGCCGCCGGGCAGCGTTTTGGCGAACTCCGCGTCCATGTGGTGCGGGAAGAAATCACCCGTATGCCCGGCGTGGACGACGAAGTCCGTTTCCGTGATCGTGCGTCCGCTCGTCAGCCGCACTTGGCCCTGTTCGTAGTCCTCGTAGTAGATCGTCTGCTCGCTCATTTCACTTTTCCGATGGAAGCGCTGCGATCGGCGTTGCCGGGCGCGCGCTCGATTGATAGGCGGCCTCCACCAGGGCCATCGTCCGCCATGCGTCCTCGACCGACCCGATGAGTTCATCGTCCTCGCCGCAGGCATGGCGTTGCAGATTGGCCATCCGGTTGGCGAAGGCGTCGGGGAACCACGAACCTTCAAGCGGCACCGAAATCCATTCGCTGTCCCCCGAGGGACGAATCCACAGCTCGTCCGGCTCCCCGCGCGGATAGTCGAGATTGACGCCGAGCTTGACATAGGCGGCACCCCTCGTCCCGCAGATGCGGAATTCACAGGCCTGGAACCTCCGCCCGAAATCGTGGTCGTGGTTGACGGAAAGCACGCAGCGCACGGCATCGCCGTAATCGAGGATCGCGGCGGTGCGGGTTTGAGCCACCTCGTGGTTCGGATGGCCGATGGTCTTGGCGTGAACACCCTGGGGATCGCCTAGGAGACTGCGCACGAGGTCCAGGTAGTGGATGGAATGCATCGCGATCTCGATGCGCGGCAGTCCCTTCAGGAACGGCCAGAGCCCCCAGGGCGTCGCAAGCGCCAGCCAGGCGTCGAAATCGACAACCTCGCCGAGATAGCCCCTGGCGATCGCGTCCTTGAGCGCGAGCATCATCGGCGCGAAGCGAAGCTGAAAGTTCACCGCCGCCCTGATGTTCCGCTCACGGCAGATTTCGAGAATCCCGGTCGCCGCCGCAAGATCGCTGCCCATCGGCTTCTGTATCAGCGCGAAGGAGCCCTTCGGCAGTTTCGAGAGAATCGAGGCGTGCGCGGCCGGCGGCGTCGCGAGATCGAAGATCGCGTTCTCCGCCGAAAGAGCCTCCCCTTCGCTCGTAAACGCGCTGACATCCCATTGCCGTGCGAGCGCCGCCGCCTTCTCCGCATCCGGATCGAAGATGCCGGCCACCGGGAAGCCTGCGTTTCTGTAGGCCGGAAGATGGGCGTCGCCGACGATGCTGCCCGCACCGAAGATGACGATGGGGCGTGGCGTAGCCGGCTTCGGCCACCATTGCCGCAGCGACGAGGGATCGAACGTCTCAGTCATGGTGGAAGACTTCCTCCATCATAGCCCACCACTCGCCTTGCCTGCGGCTTTCGAGAGGCTTCTGACAGGGCATGCACACCGACCACCATTCCTGGTTTGTCGGATGTGCCGCCATTTTCGCCATGTCGGCTTCGAAGTCCTCCCCGACATATTCCCAGTAGCCGAAGAGAAGATTTTCCGGCTCCTTCAGGAAGATCGAGTAATTGGTGATGTTGCACTCGCTGATCAGCGCGAGAATCTCCGGCCAGACGGCCGCATGCAGCCGCTTGTATTCCGCCACTTTCGGCGGTTCGAGCCCGATCACCATTCCCATTCTCTGCATGACCGTTCCCTTCTACCGGCGGAACTCGCGGGTGAACTCGGCGACCGAGCGCGCCTGGACAGCCTCCCAATCCCAGGCGATGCCAATGCCCGGATCGGAAGGCGCGATCGCCCTGCCCTCCCGGATCTCCATTCCCTTTTGCGTCAGATCGTCGAGCTGCGGAATGTATTCCACATATTTCCCGTTGGGCACCGCGCAAACGAGGCTCACATGCAGTTCCATCAGGAAATGCGGGCAGACAGGAATGTCGAAGGCCTCCGCCGCGTGGGCCACTTTCAGCCAAGGGGTGATGCCGCCGATCCGCGCCACGTCCACCTGGACGATCGAGCAGGCGCCCTTTTGCATATATTCGCGAAAATGGCGGATGGAATAGATGGACTCGCCGACGGCGATCGGCGTCGGCGTCGATCGCGTCAGGCGGATGTGACCGTCGAGATCGTCGGCCGGCAGCGGTTCCTCGATCCAGGCGAGATCGAGTTCGCGGAGCCGGGCGGCGCGGCGGATCGCCTCGTCGACGGTGAAGCCCTGATTGCAATCCGTCATGATTTCGAAGCCGTCGCCAAGTGCTGCGCGCATGGCCGAGAGCCGATCGTAATCCTCCGCCCCGCTCGGCTTGCCGATCTTGACCTTCGATCCGGAGAAGCCCCTGGCCTTCGCCTGCAACGCGTCGTCGACGAGGGCCTGCTTTTCGATGTGCAGCCAGCCCCCCTCGGTGGTGTAGAGCGGGCAGCTTTCCTTCGCGCCACCCGCCAGTTTCCAGAGCGGCAGCTTCTGCTTCTTCGCACGCAGATCCCATAGCGCCGTATCGACGGCGGCGAGCGCCAAGGCCGTGATGGCGCCGATGGTCGTCGCATGCGTCGCAAACTCCATCTTGTGCCAAAGCGCCTCGATGCAGTCCGCGTCTTCCCCGAGCAGGATTGGAACCAGATGATCGGAGAGCAGCCGCATGACGGACGATCCGCCTGTTCCGATCGTGTAGCTGTAGCCGGTGCCGGTCGCACCGTCCGCATCCGTGATCGTGACGATCGGCGTTTCCTGGCTCACGAAGCTCTGGATGGCGTCGGTCCGCTTGACCTTCGGCGGAAGATCCACCATCCGCAGTTCTATTTTCTCGATCCTTGCCATGTCAGCCTGCCAAAGCCTTTCCGGTCTCGCCGTCGAAGAGATGCGCCCGGGACAGATCGAGGCTCATGCGCACCGCCTCGCCTGGGCGCAGCGGCCGCGGGTTGAGCATCCGCGAGACCCAATCCCGCCCGTTGAACTGAGTGAAAACCAGGGTTTCGTTGCCCAGCGGTTCCGTGATCGTGACCGGAAGCTCGATCTCGTGGACGGCGTCCGCATCGCCCGCATGGAGGCCGTGCCCCGAAGGATAGACATCGTCCGGCCTAAGCCCGAAGGTCACTTTCTGGCCCTCGCGAACCGAGGAACGGAAGCGTGGCGGAAGCGGCAGGGTCGCTCCGCTTGCAAAGGCGATCTTTCCGTCCGTCAGGACCGCCTCCTCCATGTTCATCGGCGGCGAGCCGATGAAGCCGGCGACGAACTTGGTCGCCGGGCGGCGGAAGACATCCTCCGGCGTGCCCACCTGCTCGATATGCCCGTCGCGCATGATGACGATGCGGTCGGAGAGCGTCATCGCCTCCACCTGATCATGGGTGACGTAGATCATCGTCGCCTGCATGCGGGCGTGCAGTTTCTTGATCTCGGTGCGCACCTGGGTCCTGAGCTTCGCGTCGAGATTCGACAAAGGCTCATCGAACAGAAAGACGTCCGGCTGCCGCACGATCGCGCGTCCCATGGCGACGCGCTGGCGCTGGCCGCCCGACAGTTGCGAAGGGCGACGTTCGAGAAGATGGCCGAGATCGAGGATCGCCGCCGCCTCGGCAACGCGCGTCTTGATCTCTTCCGCCGGACGCCCGGCGATTTTCAGCGAGAAGCCCATATTCTCGGCAACCGTCATATGCGGGTAGAGTGCATAGGACTGAAAGACCATCGAGATGTTGCGCGCCCGCGGCGGCAGATCGTTGACCTTGCGCCCGCCGATCTCGATCGCGCCGCCGCTGACCTCCTCCAGCCCCGCGATCATGCGCAGCGTCGTCGACTTGCCGCAGCCCGAAGGTCCGACGAGCGCGATGAATTCGCGATCCTTCACTTCGAGATCGATGCCGTGCACGACTTCCAGAGCGCCGTAGCGCTTGACGAGTTTCTTGAGCGTAACGGGCGCCATGAACGATTATCCTTTCACCGCGCCGAAGGTCAGGCCCGAGACGAGGTGCTTCTGAATGATGAAGGTGAGGGTCAACGCGGGAACGATCATGACGACCGCAAGCGCGCACATGCCGCGCCAGTCGATGGTGAATTCGGCGGTGTAGTCGAGGAGCCCCACGGGCAAGGTCTTGGAATTGACGGAGCGGGTAATCTGCGAAGCGAGCGCATATTCGTTCCAGGACGTCAGGAAAGCGAAGATACCGGCCGACGCAATGCCCGGGCCGGCAAGCGGAAACTCCACCTGCCAGAAGGCCTGCCAAGGTGTGCAGCCGTCGATCTGCGCGGCTTCCGCGAGATCTTTCGGCACCTGGCGGAAGAATCCGTCGATCAGCCAGATCGTGAAGGGAACGTTGAGCGCGACATAGGTGAGGATCAGCGAGAAATGCGTATCTATGATGCCGGTGCGCGCATAGAGCATGAAGAGCGGCAGCGACAGCGCGATGCCCGGTACTGCGCGCGTCAGCATGAAGCCGAGGAAGATGGCCGACTTCGCCTTGAACCGGTAGCGCGCAAAGGCATAGCCGCCGGAAAGGCCGATCGCCAGGGCGATGACGGTGGAGGTGACCGATACGATGAGCGAATTGCGGAAATAGTCCCAGACCGGGACGCCCCCTGTCCAGCGCCCGAAAACATCGCCCGGTAGGCGTCGAACGAGAGCGTCTCCGGAATCCAGACCGGCGGCTTGGCCATGATCTCGACCGTCGGCCTCAGCGATGAAAGCACGATCCAGAGGCCCGGCAGGCAGATGACCAGCATGGCGAGAAAGAGCCCCACGAGGTGCGCCACCTTCAGCAACCGCCGCCGCAGGCGATGAGACGCGTTCGTATCCATTACCACTCGGCTCTGATCTGCTGGCGCGCCGCGGCGAGCTTGCGGAAGAAATAGACGGTGAAGACGATCGACAGCAGGATGGCGACATAGGCCATTGCGTTGGCCATCCCCATGCGGGCGTCGCCATAGGCGGTGCGTCCGATAAGCGTCCAGAGAAGTTCGGTGCGCTTTGCCGGGCCGCCATCCGTCATGATCTTGACGATGTCGTAGGCGCGCGCGACATCGAGCGAACGGATCGTCATCGCGATGAAGGCGAAGGGCATCAGATAGGGCCAGGTGACGTAGCGGAAGGTCTGCCAGGGCGTGCAGCCGTCGACATGGGCCGCCTCGACCGGATCCTTGGGCATGGCAAGCAGCCCGGCGAGAATGAGGATCGCGAAAACCGCGGTCGAAGACCAGACCTCTGCGACGATGATCGAGAAGAGCGCGAGATTGCCGTCGATCAGCCAGGGGATGGCACGGTCGGTGAGGCCCAGCGACTGCAGCGCGTTGTTGACGAAGCCGATATTGTCGTTGAACAGGAACTTGAACTGGAAGCCCACCAGCACCGGCGAGAACATCATCGGAAACATCATCGCGGTCCGCAACGCCCGCTGGCCGTAAGTCGCCTTGTTGACCAGCAGCGCCAAGCCAAGACCGAGGAACATCTCGGCGTTGAGCGCGACGGTGAGAAGGAGCACCGTCCGGCCGAACGCGACCCAGAACTCGGCATTGGTGAGGACGTTCATATAGTTGCGAAAACCGATGAAGACCCAAAGCGAGTCCGGCTTCGTCAGACGGAACGGGGTGAAACTCGAATAAAGCGAGAAGACGAGCGGCAGCACGATGAACACTGCCAGGACGATGAAGGCCGGAAGCAGCAGAAGCGTGGGTGCCGACAGTTTCGAGAGCTTCATCGGAGATCCTGGGAAGAGTTCACATGCGTGGCGGCGCCGAAACGGTCCGGCGCCGCCTTTCAATCGGGATCAGAGCTTGCCGGCGTCTTCGAGGATGCCGGTCGCCTTTTCGGCGGCCGCGTCGAGCGCTTCCTTCGACGTCTTGTCGCCGAGGATCGCTGCCTGCAGCTCCGGATAGACTGCGTTGGAGATCTCGATCCACTCAGCCGTCTGCGGCACCGGGAAAGCATGCTTGGCCGCTTCCTGGAACGCCTGCAGGACCTCGGTCTTGTAGGCGTCGCCTTCAGCGGCCTTGATGTTGTAGTCCCAGACGGCGCTTCGCGTCGGCAGCGGGCCGGCGGCGGATTCGAGCTTCTGGCTGTCCTCGTTCGTCAGCCACCAGACGAGCGAGGCGGCTGCTTCCTTGTCGGCGCAGGATTCGGTCACCGAGAAGCCGTGATGCCCGGACCAGCCGGTGCGCTTGCCGGAGGAGCCGGCCGGCTGAACCTTGACGCCGACATTGCCGGCGACCTTCGACGACTTCGGATCGTTGAAGAAGGATGCCCAGCCGGGCCAGTCGAGATTGACCGCGATCGAGCCCGAGGCGAAGCCCTGTCCGAGATCGTCCCAGAGATAGTTGGTGGTGCCCGGCGGTACCGCTTTGTCCTTGTAGAGCTTGACGAACCATTCGAGCGCGCGCACGCCCGCTTCCGAATTGAAGGCGGGGCGGCCGTCCTTGTCGAGATATTCCCCACCCTCGGCGACCAGCATTTCGTAGAAGCGGCCGTTGATCGCTTCCTCCTTGCCGGCAAACTGGGTGCCGTAGAAATTCGGCGGAGCGGCGAAGAATTCTGCCTGGTCGCTCACCTGAGCCCAGGTGTCCGGCGGCGCGAGGTCATAGCCGTATTTGGCCTTGAATTCGGTCTTCTTCGCCTCGTCCTGGTATAGGCTCTTTTGGAAATAGAGCGCGGAGACGTCGAACTGCGCCCGCGGCAGCATGACGAGCTTGCCGTCGAGCGTCGAGGCGTCGATTACGGCCGGCACGAATTTGGCCACTTCCTCGGAAGGGATGAGGCCGAAAAGGTCCGCATAGATGTCCGGATATTGCGGCGCGAAGGAAGAGTGATTCGAACCGACGCACCAGGTGAGGCCGCCGGTGGCGATATCGGACTTGATCTCCTTGTCCAGTTCGAAGTGGTTCTTCTTCGACAGGATGTTGACCTTAGCGCCGGTCGCCTTCTCCCATTCGCCGATGCGCTCATAGAGTTTCTCGTACTGCTGTCCACCGATCAGCTTGGCGTCGATGGTCACGCCTTCGAACTTGCCGGGCAGGTCCGCGGCATTTGCCGCCCCCATTGCGCAAGCAAGCATGATCACTCCGGCCGATACGCCGGAAAGCAGCCTGTTCATTGTATTTCCTCCGCTGAACACGCCCTTCTCCAGGAGCATGAGTCCTCATCCGTGAGAAACTAATTTATATACAAACGATAAATTTATGGATGGTCAAGGGCCATTCCCTTCCGTCTTCCGCTTTTCATGCGTATATGGAGAGGAATATTCATCTGGGAGAGACGCGGATGGACAATGAAGAGTCCGACAAGTATCGCGCGCCGGCACTCGACAAGGGCCTGGACATACTGGAGCTGCTTGCCAGCGTCGACGGCGGCCTCACGCAGGCTGAGATTTCGAAGAGGCTGAACCGCAGTCCGAACGAGTTCTACCGCATGCTCGACCGTCTCGTGCGCCGCGGCTACGTGACCCGTATCGACGGCGATCTCTATTCGCTGACCCTGAAACTCTTCGGATTGGCGCAGTTGCATGCGCCCGTGCGCCGGCTCGCCTCCTTCGCCACGCCGCTGATGCGCGAGCTCGCCCAGCGGTCCAAGCAGGCCAACCAACTCGCCGTCTTCGACCGCGGCTCGGCCGTCGTGATCGCGCAGCAGGAGGCGCCGGACTATTGGGGCATTTCGATCCGGGTGGGCTCGCATATCAGCCTGTTCGACACCGGATCGGGCCACGTGCTGCTTGCTTTCCGTTCGCCGGAGGAACGGGAAATGATGATCTCCGAACATGTGCGCAGCAGGGACGAGATCAACCTCACCCCGGAATTCTACGCCCGTCTCGACCAGATCCGCGAGCGCGGCTACGAGATGATGGCAAGTGCCCAGACCGCCGGTGTCTACAACCTCTCCGCCCCGATCCTTGGGCCCGACGGACGCAGCATCGCAGCGCTCACCTGCCCCTATATCTCCCTGGTCAACAATCCTTCGGCCCCTGATATCACCGAGACCATATCGCTCCTGCTCAAGACCGCATCGCAGCTCTCGGCGCTCGCCGGAGCCGATGTCGCGCAGGGTTGATCCGCATCGGAAAAACAGACTTCCTATTTGAACGAAGAGGAGGAGCAGCCTTGATCATCGACACGCATCTGCATCTGATCGACAAATCGGCGCTAAACTATCCGTGGCTCGCCGGCGTTCCCGCGCTCAATCGCGATTTTCTCTACTCGACCTATGCGGCGGAGGCAAAGCGCGTGGGCATTGCCGCCTCGCTGCATATGGAAGTGGACGTCGACCCGGCTGAGATCGAACTCGAAACGCGCGAGGTCGCGCGTCGTGCGGGTGAGCCCGGAAGCCTCCTCAAAGGCGCAATTGCCGCCTGCCGCCCGGAAGAGGAAGGCTTCGCCGCCTATCTCGCGCGGCAGGAGGAAAACGCCTTCGTCAAGGGTTTCAGGCGGGTGCTGCACGTCGTTGCCGACGATCTCTCCGAGCAATCTCTCTTTCGCCAAAACATCAAGCGGCTCTCCGGCACCCGCTTCACCTTCGATCTCTGCGTCCTGCCGCATCAGATTCCGAAAGCCATGGCACTCGCCGACCTCGCGCCCGACGTTCAGTTCATTCTCGACCATTGCGGCGTTCCCGACATAAAGGGTCACGCGGAGCATCCCTGGCGCGATCATATGACCGAGATCGCCCGCCGCCCGAATGTCGTCGCCAAGATCTCCGGAGTGGTCGCCTATGCGGAGGAAGATTGGGCGCTCGCCTCCATCCGTCCCTATGTCGAGCACACCATCGGAGTCTTCGGATGGGACCGCGTCGTCTGGGGCAGCGACTGGCCGGTCTGCACCCTCGGCGGCAACCTCTCCACCTGGGTCGCGGCCACCCAGGCTCTCATCGAAGGCTGCAGTCCCGAGGAACGGAGGAAGCTGCTCTCCGGCAATGCGCGGCGGATCTGGAACCTGCCCTGACCATTCTCTCCCTTGCTCCCTCACCCCTGTGCTTGTCACACCGCAATGAGGGCGTGCGGGAGACGCCGTCATGATGCGGCGCGTTGCCGTTCCAGCGTCTCGAAATGGTCGGCGATCTCCTTGCCGGTTGCGATCCAAACGTCGCCTTTTGCCTGAACGTGACGCAGGAAGTCGCGAAGGAGGTGCCAGCGCATCGGACGGCCGGACACTTGCGGGTGCAGGACGAGCGTCGTGACGCCGCCCCAGGCATGGGTGGCCTCGAATTCGTCGATCCAGAGCGAAAGGACGGCTTCGCGGCCGAAGAGCGGTCGCGCGCTCGAGCGGCTGGACATCCCGAAATTCCAGTCGTCGAATGCGAAATTGACCGGAATCTCCACCGGGCCTGGCACGCCGTCCGCCGACGCGTGCCGGTAGGGCAGGATGTCGTCGCGAAATGAGCTGGAATAGCGGATGCCCGATTTGGCAAGATAGGCGATGAGCTCGGGAAAGTTCTCTCCCGAGGGCGCGCGATAACCGACGGGACGGATGCCGAATGCCCGCTGCAGCGCCTCGAAGCCGCGGTCGATCTCCTCGAACGTCTCGTCCAGCCGATCGCGATCCGGCATCTTGTGAAGATAGCCGTGGTGACCGATCTCGTGTCCGGCCGCGACAATCTTCTCGCAGGCCGCGGGATGGGCAAGCGCCGTCCATCCGGGCGTGAAGAACGTCGCCTTCATCGCCAGCTCGTCCATCAGTTCGACGATCCTGGCAATGCCGACGCGCGCATCGTAGCCGCCATGGGAGGTGGTCACCATCCGATCGACATTCGAAGGATTGTTGCCGATCCATGCGGTTTCGGCATCCACGTCGAAGCCGATGAAGACGGCGCTCTTCGCGCCGTTCGGCCAGGTCAGCGCCGGCGTTTGCGGCGCCGGATTGAGCGGACGGGGCGTCAGGTCGTAGGTCATGACGAAATCCTCAGCAGAAAACGAGACGCTTGTCGCCGTCGCCGGCAAGCAGGGGCTCCAGAGCGCGGCAATCCTCGACGTGTTCGACCTCGGCGAGCATCCGCCAGAGCCCGTCCGCCTGCTCCGTTTCGATGCTCATCGCGGCGAGCTCTCCGAACTTGGCGCGGATGGCGGCGGGGCGCATCGGCCTTTCGGCGGAGCCGGTCGCGCGGGGCACCATTCGTGCCAGACGAGCGCCGTCCTTGAAGAGAAGCGTGACGACCGGCTCGTCGAGCGGCTGCATCTCATCGTCCACCGTGAGCAGCACGCGCTCCATGACGGCCCGCAGGCGGGGATCGGCACGCCGGTCGGCGGCATAGGCCTGGAGCCCGGCCGTCAGGTACACGCAGCGTGCCGCAAGCGCATAGGGCAGGCTCATCTGCGTGGGCGCCATGGCACCGTTCTCCCGGGCGCCGCACATTCCCATCAGCATGGCGCTCAACCGCAGCTCGATCCGCTCGATCTCAGCTGCATCACGGCCCGTTTCCGAAAGCAGGTCGTCCAGCGCATCGATCGCCGAATGGGCGCCCCGGCAGGAGGCGTAAGGTTTGAGGACCGCACGCCTCACCTTCCAGTCGTCGCCGAGTCTTTCGCATAGCTTCTGCGGCTCGCAGACATCCTTGTTGAACGACCGGAAAAAGCCGCCCCAGACGTCGTCGAAGACCCTGGAGGGGCCGGCGAGGCCCTCCCCGCCAACCGCGCCGCGAGCAGCCCGCCCTCGGCCGCGCGGCCGGCATGGACCTTCTTCGCCTGCGATCCGTCATGGATGAAGGCCCAGAGGCCGGATGAGAAGCTGGTGGCGAGCGTGATCGCATCGCGCGTGGCACGATCATCGAAACGGGAAAGCCTGGCCACGGCCGCCGCAGCCGCAAGCGTCCCGCAGGTGCCCGTGGAATGCCAGCCGAGCCCGTTGTGGCTGTCGTATCCGCCCGCCGCTTCGAGGACGCGCCGGCCGGTCTCGTAGCCCGCGACCACACTGGCGATGAGCTCCCTGCCCGTCACCGGGCGCTTCGCCTCGGCAATCGCGGCCAGAACGGCGGGAATGACGACGGCGCCCGAATGGTCGCACCCGCCGGAATCGTCGAGTTCGAAAGCGTGGGCCGCGACCCCGTTTATGAGCGCGGCCTCACGCGCTGCCGCGCGATCGCCGGTGCCCCAGATCAGCGCGCTACCGGGCACACCGGCGGCCCTGCGGGCTATGCCGGCTTCCGCCGAGCGGGCGCCAGCCAGTGCCGCGCCGATCGTGTCCGCGATGTGGACTTTGGTCTTTTTGACGACATCGGCTGGAAGCGCTTCGAACTTAAGGGCTGCAAGAAAGGATGCCAGCCTGTCGACCGGCGCGTCGGCGGCAACGCGGGGCATGGAACTGCTCATGGTTTGTCGAGAATCGGTCGGCGACGGCGCATTTTGCGGCCCGGCCTGTTCGGCGGGGCCGCAACGCGGCGGATTACTTCACCGCTTCGCCATTGACGTAAATGCCATCGAGCAAGGTGCCCTCGAGGCCGTATTTGGCGAAAATCGCCTTGTACTCGCCTGATTCCATCAGGGCCTTCAGCGCTGCGGCATAGGCGTCGCGCAGTTCCGTGTCCTTCTTGGCAAAACCGATGCCCTGATAGACCACGGTGAAGGGCTCACCCACGACGGCGTAGGTGTCCTTCTCGAGATCCATCAGATAGGGCAGAGTTTCGGAACCCTGGACGGCGGCGTCGAGCCGGCCTTGCTTGAGCTGGGCGCGGGCATCGGCGGAGCCTTCCGTACCGACGACCTTGATGGCCGGCAGCCCCTTGGCTTCGCAATTGGCAGCACTCCATTTCGCCGTCTCGTCCGGGAAAGAGGTGCGACGGCTCATGCCGACGGTCTTGCCGCAGAAATCGGCGAGCGTCTTGAACTCGTCCTTGCGGGCGAAGGACGTGTAGAACTGCGCGCCGGATTTCATGTAATCGATGAAATCGAGCGTATCCCGGCGCTTCGGAAGATCGCTCATGCCGCTATGGATAAGGTCGACGCGGCCGGTCTGAAGCGACGAGATCATCTGCTCGAAGCCGATATTCGACCACTCGACCGTGGTGCCGAGCTCTTTGGCGAGCGCAACGCCGAGGTCGATGTCGACACCCTTAAGCTCGTTGGTCGCCGGGTCGACATATTCCATCGGCGGATAGTTCGGCTGGTTGGCGACGACGACCTTGCCGGCCGACTTCACCCGCTCGGGCAGGCCGGCGGCACTGGCGGAGGTTGCGGCGAGGCATGCGACCGTGAGCGCTGCGATATGCTTGTTCATGTGGTTCCCCATCTTGTCCTGGTTCGAGCCGGCGGCTTCGTCTGCCGCCGTTTTTCTGTTCCTCAGCTGTGAACGGCTTTGATGAACTCCGCCGTTCGGGCGCTTTTCGGGGTGCTGAGAACCTCCGATGCCAAGCCTGTTTCGACCACCTTGCCGGTCTCCATGAAGGTGACGGTATTCGCCACGTTGCGGGCGAAGCCGAGCTCATGGGTGACGACGATCATCGTCATGCCGGAGGCGGCAAGGTCCCGCATCACATCGAGCACTTCCGACACCAGTTCAGGGTCGAGCGCCGATGTGGGTTCGTCGAAGAGAATGAGGTCCGGCCGCATGCCCATGGCGCGGGCGATCGCGACGCGCTGCTGCTGGCCCCCGGAAAGCTCGGAAGGGTAATGGTTCGCCTTGTCCGCGAGGCCCACCCGCTCCAGCAATGCCGAGGCCCTGTCGCGCGCTTCCTTTACCGGCTCGCCGAGCACCTGCACCGGGCCCTCTGTGATGTTTTCCAGGGCGGTCTTGTGCGGGAACAGGTTGAAGCGCTGAAAGACCATGCCGATCCGCCGCCGCTGGCGCGAAATCTCCGCATCGCTGATCTCGTGGAGATTGTTGCCGTCGCGGCGGTAGCCGATCAGTTCGTCCTCGACCCAGATCGCTCCGCCGTCCATCCGCTCCAAAAGATTGATGCAGCGCAGAAGCGTGCTCTTGCCCGAGCCCGAGGGACCGATGATGCAGCTCACCTCCCCGCGGGCGACGTCCAGGCTGACCTTGTCGAGAGCGCGGAACGTGCCGTAGTTCTTCGTGACGTCGATAGCCTTGACGAGAATATCCTGGTTCATGACCGACCTCACATGGACGAGCGGATCGACTTCGAACCGCGGCCGAAATAGCGCTCGATATAGTGCTGCCCTATCGAGAGCACGGAGACGACGAGCAGGTACCAGAAGCTCGCGACCAGCAGCAGTTCGAGGACGCGGGTATTGGCGAAATAGATGATCTGCGCGTTGTGGAGTATCTCGGAATACTGAATGACGCTGGCGAGCGACGTCAGCTTCACCATGCCGATCACCTCGTTGCCGACAGGCGGCACCATGACGCGCATCGCCTGCGGCAGAACGATACGGCGCAGCATCATCATCTGCGTCATGCCGATCGTGCGCGCAGCCTCGTACTGGCCGCTGTCGACGGACAGAAGCCCGCTTCGCACGACCTCCGAAGTATAGGCGCCCTGGGATATGCCGAGCCCGAGTACGGCGGCGACGAAGGGCGTCATGACGTCGACCGTCCTGAACTCGAACAGTCCCGGAATGCCGAGCGTCGGGAAGATGAGCGCCAGGTTGAACCACAGCATCAACTGCAGCAGCGCCGGGGCGCCGCGAAAGACCCAGATATAGCCGATGGCGATCGACGACAGCACCGGATTGCCTGAAATCCGCATGATGGCGATGACGACGCCAAGGACGATACCGAGGCCCATGGCGGCAACCGTCATCAGCAGGGTGTTGTAGAGGCCGGCGAGGATTGCGGGTGCGAAGAGAAAATCGCGGACATAGCTCCATTCGATCTGCCCGACGCTGAAGGCCCGCACGAGACCCGCAAACAGCAGGAGCACGATGCCCGCCGCAATCATCCGCCCGATATGCCTCTTCGGCACCAGTTTCAGGTGGGCGATCTCGTATTTGGAATGCGCAGGCGGAGTTGCGAGGCTTGCCACATTCATCGGCGTCGCGCCTCCTCTGCGCCGTTCTTCGCTCCCGCTAAGGCCCCGCCGGTCGGGCCGCCGGCAAAGGCGCGGCAGCCGGCAAGCGCCGTTTCGAAGCGGGCGATCTGCTCGCGAACCCGCTCCGGCGCCGTCGCACCGTAGCCGTTTCTGCTCGCAAGCGCCTTTTCGAGCGCGAGTGCCGCAAGCATCTCCGGCTGAAGCCGCGGATCGATCCCCGGCAGATCCTCAGCCGTCAGGCCGGATAGATCGTGACCGCGCTCTTCGCAATAGCGCACCACGGCGCCGGTGATCTCGTGCGCTTCGGCGAAAGGCACGTTCCGGCCCACCAGCCAGTCGGCCACTTCGGTCGCGAGCGTGAAGCCCTTCGGCGCCTCCTCGCGCAGCTTCTCCACGTCGAATTCCAGCGTTCCCACCATGCCGGCAAAGGCGGGCAGGACCAGTTCGAGAACGTCGATCGTCTCGAACAGGCTGCGCTTGTCCTCGGCGAGATCACGGTTATAGGCGAGCGGCATCGCCTTCATGGTCGCGAGGAAGCCGGCGATGTTGCCGATCAGCGTGCCCGACATGCCGCGCGTCAGCTCGGCGACGTCGGGGTTCTTTTCTGCGGCATGATCGAGGAGCCGGTGGAATAGGAATCATGCAGCCGCACCCAGCTGAACTGCTTGGAGCTCCAGAGGCAGATTTCCTCCGCAAGCCGCGAGAGATCCACCGCCACCAGCGAGCAGATGAAGAGGAATTCGGCGACGTGATCGCGCGCGGCGACGGCATCGATGGAGTTCTCGCAAGCGGCCGAATAGCCGAGGTCGATGGCGGAGAGATCGGGGCGGCGCGCAATGCCGGATCCGGCCAGCGCGGCCGCACCCAGAGGCGAGCGATCGAAGCGGCGGTCCCAATCGGCAAAACGCTGCAGGTCGCGCAGCAGCGACTGCGCGTGCGCCATGAGGTGGTGGCCGAGCACGACCGGCTGGGCCGGCTGAAGATGGGTAAAGCCGGGCATCACGGTCTCCGTGTGCCGGGATGCCTGCTCCATCAGTGCTTCTTCGATGGCGATCACGCCCCGGGAAAGCTCCCGCGCCATGCGCCGCAGATAGAGGCGCGTATTGTTGGCCGTCTGGTCGTTGCGCGACCGCCCGGCGCGAAGCTTGCCGCCAAGAGTGCCGAGGCGCGCCATCAACAGACGTTCGAGAAAGGTATGCAGATCCTCGTCGGCCGCAATAGGTTCTTCGCGGCCGGCACCGACATCGGCTTCGATGCCTTCCAGGGCCGCGCGTATCGCGGAGAATTCACTCTCGTCCAGCACGCCGGCCCGCTTCAACTCCGAAGCATGGGCGCGCGAACCTGCAATATCTTCCCTGTACAGGCGAAAGTAAGAGCGGGGCGCGCGGGAAAGATTGGCAAGCGCTTCGGACGGTCCGGACTTGAATCGTCCACCCCAAAGCTGAGTGGGCTCAGTCATCTTCGTTCCCTTTATTTGTCATTCTTTCGAAGAAGCTCCCACGGGTGGCATAGCCCGGCAAGCGAAGTTATTTCACCAAGCTATGACAAAAACGACTAGCCTTGCTCCGGGCACTTATTTAGGGTCTGCGCAAAGAACGGGGCGGAGCGGACGCGCATCGGCTGCATCTGGCGGAGGAATTTTCATGGCTTCGGGACGGCGGCGCTTGCCTTCGACGACTGCGCTTCAGGTGCTGCTTGCGGTGGCCGAAAGAGGATCGACGAGCGCCGCCGCCGAAAGCACGTCGCTGTCGCAGAGCGCCGTCAGCAAGCAATTGCTGTCGCTCGAAGAGCTGATCGGCAGCCCCGTCTTCGTCCGGACACCGCGCGGAATGATCCCGACGGAGGTCGGCACGATCTATATCGAACAGGCGCGCACCGCATTGAAGGCGATGGAGGACGCCGCCCTCCGCGTCGCCCGCCTGAAACCGGGCCCGCGCGTGCTGAGATTGCAGGTGCCGCCCATTTTCGGGGACCGGTGGCTGCTGCCGCGCTTCCTTCGTTTTACCGAGCAGCACCCGGAGATCGAGGTGCAGTTCACGACGTTCGTTTCTCCGACACAGTCCCAGACGCCCGATGCGATATTCCGTTTCCTGAGCGAACCCCTGCCGGACGAGGAAACCAGCTATCTCTTCGGGCGCGAGGTTCTTGTCGTCAGCGCCCCTTCCTACTGGGAGAAGAACGGCACTCCGGAGACGATCGAAGATCTCGCCGACGGCATCATGCTGGAGCACCCGCAGACGCCGCTGCACTGGAATTATTTCGCCAAGGGTCATGGCAAGGACGACCTCGCGGTCCGGCACACCACGCGCTTCGGCTATTATACGATGGTGATCCGGGCGGCACTTGCCGGACAGGGAATGGCCTTGATCCCGCGCGGCCTTATCCTCGATGACCTTGCGGCGGGAAAGCTCGTCAATCCGAACGGCTTCGGATATCGAAGCGACCATGGCTACTGGTTCGCAAAACCGCGGGACATCGCTCCGAGTGCTTCCATGCGGACGTTCGAGGCATGGCTGATGGCGGAAGCCGAAGGCATGGGCGACTGAGGGCGGCCGGCCCGGGCCGCGGCGCCCGCTTCAGTCCGACAGCCGCGCGAGCGCCTCTCCGTCGAGCCGGAAGAAGACCTTGTCCGGTTTGCGTGCGCCCCCAGTTCTTCATAGAAGGAGAGGAGCCGTGTGTTTTCCGCCTCCGCGGTCCAATCGATGCGCGTGAGCCCGCGCTCCTTCGCCAGGCTGGCCACCTTCTGCATCAAGGCCCGGCCGAGGCCGCGGCCCCGCTGTGATCCGCTGACGTAGAGTTCCTTCAGAAAGATGCCCGGCTTCAGGCCCGGCCCGGGGTAAATCGCCGAGAAGGCGGCGAAACCGAGCACCGAACCATGCTCCTCGGCGACGAGGATCTCCGCGCCCGGCGGCATGGCTTCAAGCCCCGCGATTATCTCGGCGCGCGGCGGACAGGCCACGCGGTAATGCGCCTGCATTTCCTCCATGAGGGCCGCAAGTGCGGGGAAGGCCGCGTCATTGGGCTGCAGCAGGCGGATCGGCGTCACTTCTGTTCCCTCAGCTCGAGCGCGCCGCCACCCAGTTGTGCCAGTCTTCCTCGCTGCCGTTGAAGACGTTGAGGTCGATCCGCCCGTCGACGCCGTGGGACAGGCCCGAGCCCGAATATTGCCAGAAGATCCATTTGCGCCCGGGATAGACCTTGGACGGGTGCGCCGCGACCGAGCGCAGCCAGAAGGGATGATTGGGGAACGCGCCCTGCAGATTGTCGCGGTAGAAGTCCGGCGCGGTATAGATGATCGGGCGCTGGCCGTAGTGGCGCTCCAGCTTGTCCATGAAGACCTGCATCTTTTCCCGCACCCGCTCCGGCGACGGACGCCGCTTGCAGCTCGACTCGCCGTTCCACTCGACATCGATGACGGGCGGAAGCGCGCTCGGATCCCGGGGCACGTTGCGGATGAACCAGTCCGCCTGCTCGCCGGCCGTGCGGCACCAATAGAAGAAGTGGTAGGCGCCGCGTTTCAGCCCGGCCTCGTCGGCCCGGCGCCAGTTCTTCTTGAACATGGGGTCGAGATGATCGCCGCCGTCGGTCGCCTTGATATAGGCGAAGTTGGCGCCTTGCGTGCGCAGCTTCGCCCAGTTGATGTCGCCCTGCCAGCGCGAAACGTCGACGCCGTGAACGGCGAGTTTGCGCGGCGACCGGGTACCGAAATTGATCGGATGGGCATCGCGGAAGCTGTGGCTGTAGACGCGTGAGCGGCCGCGCGGCTCGCGCGCGGGATTTTCGGGAGCGAGCATTGCAATGGGCCGCTCGACTGGAACCGGCATGCCCACCGTCCTTTCCGCCGGCATGAAGGCCTGCGGCTCGGGAACGGTTCCTGCCCAGGCGAGCGCCTCCGGCTGAGGCGCCGCTCGCGCGGCAGCGGCACTGACCTCCGCCGAAGGAACCGGACTTGCCGGACGGACGACGGAGCTCGTCGTCTCGCGCGAGGGCCTGCTCCCCCCGAAGCCGCAGCTCGTTAGAGCCAGGCAGGTTATGACGATCGCTGAGACAGCCGAAAAAGGATGCATGAGGACCCGCACGCAATACAAAAGCCGACGGCAACCGCGCCGTCAGGACCCACTGACGAGACTTGCTAACGGGAAATTACCAAGAAAGATTGAATCCAATCTTTACGCGGGCAGAGTTGCGAGCGATTTCGCCCTCAGCGAAAACTCGCAAGAAACAGCCGGTTGAGCTCTTCGACCACGAGCCTCGGCCTTTCCTTGCTCCGCAGCCCCTCGTTCAGGCGGTCCGAGCCCGCCTGCTGGAAGGTCATGTAGCCGTCGTGGCGTGGCCGGAGCCAGGCCCCTTCGAGCGTCGCCCGCGTCGCGCGGTAAAAATCATGGGTCGCCGCATTGACCGTATCGTCCTGCCAGGCGTCCCCATGGCCGGGCTGGCCTCCGGATGCCGCATAGAGGCCGCGCTGCACGCCGGCGCCCGCAACCCAGTAGGCGAAATCGATCGCCTCTTCCGGCGTCTGCGAAAAGGCCGAGACGGCTATGCCCGTCCCGCCGAGCGCCGAGCCGACCGGCCCGGCGGCACCGACGGTCGGGAAATCGCCGAAGCGGACGAGCGCCGGGCGAAAGCCGGCAATGGAATAGCTGACATAGCCGTAGATAAGCGGCGCGCAGGCGGCGGGCGAGGCCTCGGCCGCCATGGCCTCGAGCACCGCGATCGGGTCCATTCCGAAGCATGCGGGGTCGATGAGTGCCGAGATTTCCTGCAGCAGCTCGACCGCCATGGCGCCGGTTTCGGCGTCGACGAGATCGCCCTTACCGGCGCTGCGGCAAGGACGGCCGAGATTGCCGCAGAGCGTATAGAAACTCATCAGCGAATGCGGCGGCCTCAGCGGCAGGAGGACGCCGCCGCTGCGCGCGAGCGCGACCATATCCCGCCAGGTCTGAAGGCGATCCGTCCGGTCCGGCCGCCAGGCCTGCACCTGGGTCGCCGCGTCGATCGGAAAGGCCCATTGCCGTTCGTTCCACGCGTAGCTCCGATAGGACGGACCGACGCTTGCCGCCGAGAGCGCCTGTCGCTCCGCCTCGCGGCCCGGCACGTCCAGGGGCAGCAGGCAATTCTCGCCGGTGATCTGCCCCACATGCGGATGGTCGATGACGATCAGGTCATAGTTCCTTGCCAGGGTCTCGACCGGAAAGGTCTCGAAATCCTGCAGCGACCGCTTCTCCCATCGGATCTCGACGCCCGTCTTTTCCCGCCAGGATTGCGAGCAGGCCACCATCGGATCATAGCCGCGCGGGTGGTTCCAGGTCATTCCCTTGAGGACGACGCTCATAGTCCGAACTCCTCCCTGATCGAGCGGCCATGCTCACCGATGCGCGGAGCGGCGCGCTCGACGCGCGGGCGGCGGCCGTTGATCCTGAGCGGCGAGCGCGTGGTCGTGATCGATACGTCGTCTTCGCGCGTCACCGTCTGCAGCATGTCGAGCACCTGGAAGCCTTCGCTTTCCAGAAGCTCGTTCCAGTCGAGCACGCGCGCGCACCAGATATCGGCCGGCTCCAGCACCGCCAGCCATTCGTCGACGGTGCTGAGCGCGACGCGGGCGGCAATCAGCGCCTTGATGCGGTCGCGCTCGGTGAACCACGAGGACGGGTCGTCACGATAGGGGGCGAGTTCGTCGATCTGAAGCAGGTCCGCAAGCTTCGGGATCGGCGTCATGGCGATCGCGAGATAGCCGTCGCTCGCCGCATAAACGCCGTAGGGTGCGGCGAGATAAGCATGGGCGCTCCGGAATGCCGACCGCTTCGGCAGACGGCCGCCGTCATTGAGATGCGTGGTCAATACCTCGAACTGGAAATCGACAAGCGCCTCCAGGAGGCTCGTTTCGACGAGGCTTCCCTTGCCGGAAATGCCGCGCCGCACCAGCGCCGCGAGAATCCCTTGAGCGGCGGCGGCGCCTGCCAGCATGTCGCCGATGGCGAGCCCGAAGGGAACCGGCCCCTGCCCTTCGTCGCCGTTCAGCCACATGACGCCCGAGCGCGCCTGCGCCAGCAGATCCTGGCCGGGACGCTTCACCCAGGGGCCCTCCTCGCCATAACCGCTGATCGAGGCATAAACGATGCGCGGATTGATGGCCCTGACCGCCTCATAGTCCAGCCCCAGCCTTTCGATGACGCCCGGCCGGAAGTTCTGGATCACGACGTCGGCCTGCGCGAGAAGCCGCTTCAGTGCGGCCAGATCGGCCTCATTCTTGAGGTCTATCGCGAGGCTTTCCTTGGCGCGGTTGATCGCATGGAAAATGGTCGAGTCGCCGCCGATCTCGGTGTCGCTCAGATAAAGCCGGCGGGAAAGATCGCCGCCATCCGGCCGCTCGATCTTGATCACCCGCGCGCCGAGATCCATCAGCCGCAGCGAACAATAGGGGCCGGAAAGAAACTGGCTCATGTCGACGACCACCAGGCCGGAAAGCGGCAGTTCGGATTCTGTTGTCATGCGTGGTTACTCTTCCCTCGTGCAGCGGCAACGCGATGCGGATGACTGTCGGACAAAAATAGTGTGTGTCTTCTTATTTGAAGACTTAATTCAAATATAGGTGTCCTGACAAGCTGCAAAAGGGACGACGTCCGCTGCATGGCGCAGTTGACTGCCGGAATGAAGCAACGACAGGACTGGCGATACCTGAACGGATTGGAGACGCGCTGGCGCCATCGAGAGGCGCTCGGAATGCCGCGCATGCGCATCACGCTACAGGCCTCACCGGCTCTGCGGCATTTCCTGAAACAAGTTTCTGTCTAAGATGGCGTCTGGCCAGAACAAGCCCAAGGGGACGCAGACCCGTCCAGCATCGACTGAACCGGAGAGGTTGGATGTCGCAAGACCTGGAAAGTCCCTGCCGGCTGCGGCCGCAGGATTTCCTCTTCGCGGAAAAGTCCGTCGAGCCAGACCACGCGTTGATCGCGGGTGTGTACCCAGCTGGCGGGCGTGGTACGGCGCGAGATCGGCATTCGGCTCCATCGTCAGGATGGCATATGTCTCCGGCCAGGCCGGGTCGCCGGCCGCCAAATCCCCGCGAAATAGAACCAGTCACCAATGGTGAGCGAGAAGCTGAAGTTCCTGTGGCGAAACTCGGACGCGGGCACCAGGCAGCGGCGGGCGGGGAACGTCCGGGTCTTCCGATCGGACGACGTTCACGGCGCCCGCCAACGTCGCGCGGACGCAGGCCCCACGGCCGCCCCACCATCTCCACTTCGCCATCATGGCGCCTCATGATGACGCGGCGGGCGTCGGACTGGCAACCTTCGCGCGCGTCATTTACCAGAAACATGATTCCGAGACAATCGGACCTGAGACGGAGGATGCATGTGCAATGATTATCGGCTAATGACGGATGTCGCCTCCATCGTCGAGGGCTTTGCCGAGCTCAAGATCAAGATCCGTTTCGGCGAAGGCACCCCGAATCTCGAAGCCCGTGAGGACATCAAGATCACCGATGTTGGGCCGATCGTCAGGGCCATCGACGGAGTGCCGGATGAGGCCGAGCTCGTACAGCGACGCTGGAGTTGGCCGGGGCCGAACAAGCGGCCGGTGTATAACTTCCGATCAGAGGGACGGGAGTTCAACTCCCGCTGCCTAATTCTTGCCGACGGCTTTTACGAGTTCACCGATCCGAAGGATCCGAGCAAGAAGCGCAAGGACAAGTGGCTGTTCACCAAGAAGGACGAGCCGATCTTCTGCATCGCCGGCATCTGGCGCAACACGCCTGAGGTCGGGCAAGCCTTCACCATGCTGACGATGGCGCCGGGGCCCGACATCGCTCCCTACCACGATCGACAGATCGTGATCCTTGAGCGCGATGTATGGACTGACTGGCTGAACCCGAGTGTTTCTGCGAAGTCGTTGATCAAACCCCTTCCGGTGGGCACGCTATCGGTAGAGCACGTTGGCTAGAGTTCTGCTCGATTCGTAATGTATTCACGGGCTCCAAATCAGCTTGAGCTTTGTCGCCTGCGCATGCGTGCCGGCATTCGGCGACCTGCGAGCATTATTCATGTGGAAGTTCGCGTAGGTCATGTTCTCAATGGTGGTGATTGCTCTGCGTGTCCAACATTCCTGCCGTTAGTCGTTTGTGGCGAACCTCAGCCGTGGCGAGTTTCTCCCGTTCATGCACTTCATCTTGGCTCGGATGTACACGTCCGACCGCTGCAAATGGTGATTCACCGGCCGGGTACCAAGCGAATTCCTCGGGCTCCAATGCAGCCAACTTCACAATGCTGCCCTCCAATGCCGTTCGTATTCCATAGTAAGAGATCACGTCTGTCGCGACGACCCGCATCAAAATCCCTCTACCGACAGCTCTCACGACGGCCTCGCCATCGATGAACTTGAAGGTCTTTTCCATTCCGTTGTCCACGATTGAGACGCAAAATTCGGCAAACCGTTGGGAGACAGTCTCGACGAGGTTCCTTGAACCGGGGACGGAGACACAGCACTCCGAGAGGTGCTCAGACATGTTCGCTCCTTGTAAGATTCAATGTTGGCGTGGCCTTGGTGCAGCGCACGCTCTTATCTGTTCGTCAGCACGTCTTGGATCGCGGTGCCCACCGCCCGGATATCGTCTTCGGAGTGTCCGGCCGTGGGGCAAAGCCGCAACCCTGCCCTTCCCCGTGCAACCGTGGGAAAGAAGATCGCCGACGTATAGAAACCGCGGTCGAGCAAAGCTCTTGCGGCTTCGATGGCCGTCATCTCGTCGCCTATCTCGACCGTTCGTATCGGCAAGGGTGAGCCTTGCTGGTCTGTGGGAACGAGGCTGTCGAACAAGGCGATTCTGCTTCGAAGTCCCTGTTGTAGCTCAGTGAGTTCTTGCGTTAGGTGCAGTTGCTGCGACGCGCGCGCCGCGCCGATTGCCGCGACATTCAGCGACGCCGAAAACGCATGAGCGACCGCGAATCTTCGAAACAGTTCCTCTTGCCGCGCCGTTCCGAGCATGATCAAGCCTCCTGAGGCGCCGAAGCCCTTTCCGAGCGAAGCCGCAATTATCGTTCGATCACCCAGGTGTCCGCTCATTTGCGATCTGGCAAAGCCTTCCCCGTGCTTGCCGAAAATGGAGACGCCATGTGCGTCATCGATATAGAGGAACAGGCCATAGCGGTCCTGCAGGCGCCTTAGGTCCTCGATGTCGGCGCTTCCGCCCATCGAATAGACGCCGTCGCAAACGAAGGCGACGGATTCGTTCGCGCGGCAGAGCGTCTCGAGCGCGTCGAGATCATTGTGAGCAATGGTCTCGACGCGCGTTTCGGCGGCAATGGTTCCCTTGTGAAAGGCAAGCGTCGCATGGGCGAAGCGATCGAATACCATCAGCGGCTTAACGCCACCCGTGAGATGCCCGGAAGCAATCAGCGGCAACGCGCTCATGTTGGCTGCGAGCACCGTGGTATAAGTAATCACCCGCGCATCGAACAACTCCGACAGCGCCGCCTCCAAGTCACCGAGGATTGAGAAATTGAGACGCGTCCTTGCGCATGACCAATGAAGCGCGCCGTAATCTTTCAGGGCGTCGACGGCACCTGCGACGATCTGCGGATGGTTGTCCAAGCCGAGATAGGAGCAACGCACAAAATCAACGACCCGGCGTCCACGGTCGTGGTTTAGTGCCACGGCACGATCCGCCAAGGGACGCCCGTAAATCGCCATCAAGCCCTGAAAATGCGCGGCATCGAAATGGTTTTGTGCGTACTGGATTAAGCTGGCAGTGTTCCTTGCGGCACCCTTGCCAGCAATGTTTCCCTGCCCCGGCGCTTTTTCTTCCATCCGAAAATCTCCCGATACTTGAGCGGCGAATGTACGGGAGATTTATTTGGTTAGGCGCTGAACTCAACGAAGTATTTGCGAAATATTTTCAAGCTGAATTTCGCATTCCGCGTAAAATTACGGTTAAATTCTCCTTTCCCTGCATTCTTGAATGATACATGAGAAATGTAAAACGTATCCGAGCTCAATCGGAGCCATCAATGTCGATCGCATAGCCTGTGGCCCGTATTGTGCGAATAAGAGGACGGCCGGTCAGGCGCTCGAGCTCCCGACGCAAGCGACTAACATGCACATCCACGGTGCGCGGCTGCACGTAGCGATTCGATGGCCACGCCGCTTCGATCAGTTCCAAACGGCTCCGCACCCGGCCTGGTGCCTCAAGCAGGCATCGCAGCAGGTTGAATTCGATGGGACCGAATTGAACGTCTTCATCACCATATCTGACGAGACGGCGCCCAGGTTCGATTCTTAACGCGCCAAAGGTTTCAGCGGCCTCGTCGCTAGCGGGATGTGTCGGCTGCCTATTATTCGCACGATTGTTCGGCAGAGAACCAAGGTAAGCAAGCAGCCTTGCCGGCGAGACCGGGCGCACGAAGTTTTCGTCAACCCCCGCTTTCAACAGTGCCAGATAGTACCGCTCATTGCCCGACGAAACGACGGCGATAGTCGGGATGCGCGAGGTTACGTCGTTAGCCTTTATGGCGGCACATGTTCTCACCGTGAGCTCTGAATCCTCTGCTGAATCCAGGATGATTGCTGTGACCGGCCTTAGCGCAGCCTGGTCCACTACCTCTTCTTCGCTCACCAACATCGTCTGAAAGCCTTCCGACGCGAGGATGTGCGCAAGCAGCACATAGAAGTTCGCATTACCCGAGCAGATCAGGACCAAGTATTTTGTCTGCTGAGCCTTCGTGCCTTCAAGCTGTCTCATCGCCGCTCTCTTCCCGTGTTTTGATGTCACAAAAAATGGAAATAGTATGCCTGACACTCGCGCGTAATCCCTATAATTTCAGTGATATTGTGCAAAATAACGCACTAGCTTGAAAACTTGAGCGGTTTATATCATATTTTGTTGCAACATTTTTGTTGAATTTAGACGTGAGATGGGCACTGTGTAGATGCAGCGAACCGGGTTCGCTATTCATGCATCATGACTTCAGAGAACGCGCCAGAACCGATGAAGACCAGCATTGACCAACTTCCGCTTCGAAAACAGCGCGAACTCGCGCGCATCGTCCAGGTCCTGCACCAGGAATTCGAGGACGCCCTCAAGGAGGGAACGGCCGACTTCAAGAAGCTTGGCCGCATTCTGAAGATCATTCTCTTCGGGTCCTACGCCCGAGGAACATGGGTCGATGAGCCGCACACCAAGAAGGGATACAAATCGGACTACGATCTGCTGATCGTCGTCAACAACAGGAAGCTAGCAGATTTCTGGACCTACTGGCACAAGGCACAGGACCGCCTCATGCATCTACCGGAGATCCAGACGCCGGTAAGCCTCATCGTCCATTCAAGACGTGAAGTGAACACGGCACTCTACGATGGACAGTACTTCTTCGTCGAAATCCGCCGCGACGGAATTCTCCTCTACGAACCCGACGACGAACCACTTGCCGAGCCAAGATCTCGAGGGCCGGCCGACGCCCTGCGAATAGCCGTCGAGTATTTCGAGGACCGTATGCCGCATTCCAGGGTATTCTTAAAGACCGCGGAGTTCTGTCTACCCGAACGCGACTTCAAAGGGGCTGCCTTTCTCCTGCACCAAGCGATCGAGCATGCGTACTCAGCACTCTTGCTTGTCCCGACGAGCTGCAGCCCCGCATCTCACAATATGAGGGATCTGCGCCGCCTCGCCGAGGAACAAGACCAGCGGTTCTCTGAAGTTTGGCCCGCGATCAGCATCAGTATGTAGCGTGGTTCAACATCTTGAATGAGGCTTACGTCAAATCTCGATATTCGAAGCATTATGAAATCAGCGAAGACGCCCTTGTCTAGCTTGTTGAAAGAGCCCGTCAGCTGATCGCGGACGTGGAAGCGATCTGCTTCGAACACTTGGATCGGCTTGGAAAGCAAGCAGGAGATGATCTCGACTGAGTCCGGAGAGGGAACAGTCTTCGCTTACGATATACACATTTGCCAGGGACGGCACGATGAGAACCGAAATGGTTCTGTGGCTCGCGAAAGCTGAGTTCCAACGTCCGGCAATCCATTGATCCCCTGCGCCGGACAGCAGGAGGTTCAGCGTGTCCAAAATTTTTCGCAATCCGGCCATGGGGGAGGAAAGCCCCGGAAAGATGGCTTCTGGCAGAAGCACCAACAGGAGGAAATGGTGGAGGCGGCGATCGGCCTCTATGGCAGCGAAGCCGCAACGGCGGCCGCCTATTGCGCGCTCGAGGCCTGGACCGAGCACCGACACAGCGATTACGGCTTCTGGTTTGAGGTATTCCTACGGGTTAGAAACCGCTTCATCTAGCGGTTCATCTGCTCAGATGGTGCGCCTTGCGGCGATCTGTGAGCGAGCAAGGCGCTAGCCGGCGGAAATTGGAAAACGGTCAATTTCCGCGTGGGGCGGTGGGCCTACTATCGAGCGCATAGCCAATGGACCGTACGGTCCGGATGACATCGGGCCCATATTGGTTCAGCGCGCGCCTGATGTGACCGATATGGATATCGACGGTGCGGGGCTCGACTTCGGCTTCAGGCGGCCAGCCTGCGGCGATGAGATCGTCACGACTGTGCACCACATTGGGCATCTTCATGAGATGCAGAAGCAGTCTGAATTGTAGTGCGGAAAGGCTTACGGTGTGTCCGTTTCGCGTAACGCGAACCGTCGTGACATTCATCTCGAAATCCGCGTGCCGAAATATCTGCTCTCGTGAGACGCCAGGGCGGGAGCCGTCGGGCAAGTTCGTTTGAATGCCCTTGAGGAACGCGAGCAGGTGTCGCGGATCGTAAGGACTGCATATGACCACGTCGATCCCAAGACTGCCGAGATCCGTGCTCGATGCATTTGTGAAGACGGCGACTGGCAGGCGTTCGCTGATTGCCTTGATGTGGCCGCAAAGACCAGACGCCTCCAGGCGCCGATCGGAACAATCGACCAGGACCGCGAGCGGCCTTTTGGTCTCGATTGTACCAATCAGTTCGCTCGTATCGGAGCAAAGCTGGACGGGAAATCCCTCGGTCTCGAGAATGTACTCGAGCAGAAGAAAGAGCTCCGCATTGCCCGTGTAAATCAGCACACCCGCATGCATTCCGCACCCGGTCTCCAACTTCAAAGCGGCGCGTATTCTCCGCCATTCACGTCTATGATCGCGCCATTGATGAAGGCCGCAGTGTCGGAGGTCAGGAAACCGATGGCGGCCGCTACTTCTTCAGGTTCCCCCATGCGGCCCGCGGGAATGCGGGCAACTGCTGCGCGATTGACCGCGCTGTCTCGCGGGCCGGCCATCTCGGTGGCAATCCTGCCCGGAGCAACGACATTCACCGTAATTCCTACCGCCGCGTACCGTGGGACCAGTGAGCGGGCGAAGCCCGCAAGTGCGGCTTTCGAGGTAACATAGGCGGTGCCCGCAATTCGGGGCAGCGCACGGCCGGCGATAGACCCGACAAGGACAACGCGGCCAAAACCTTGCGCGCTCATGCCGGGCAACACTGCCTGGCAGCAAAGCATTGTCCCGGTCAGGTTGACGGAAAGAACCGTGTTCCATTCTTGGAGTGTGATCTCTTGGAGTGGGGTCGGCCCGTTGAGCCCCTTGGGTGATATGCCGGCATTACAAACGAGAATGTCCGCTCTGCCCCAGCAATCGTCCAATTCCCGAAAGAATGACGTTATCTGCGCCGGCTCACCGAGATCGACAGCGCGCGCGAACACCCGCTCGGAGCCGAAATCCTGACAAAGAGCTTGGGCGGCGCTTTCAACATTGACGAGCTTTTGCCCGAAGAGGGCGACCCGGCATCCACGCTCCAACAAGAGACGGGATGTTGCCAACACGGCCTTGGCGCGGTTGAATAAATGTTTTGACCGACGACGCGCAGACGCCTGCCGCAGCCTGTTTGTAGCTTGAACGAGCATAGTCCCGGCTTCCTGAGGTGAGAAATCGACCGCTCGCTTTGCACGAGCTTCACAATTTTGTTGCAACAAAAATGCAGCTCGTCAAGTCCATGCAACAAAATTTTAGGACGATCAGCCAGCATCCCTCTCCAGATTGGCCCGCTTCAGCCGGCGATATCCATCGCGGATATCATTCTCCATCGCCGCCCTGAGGCTCGCCGCGTCGCGCTCCGAGAGAGCCTCCATGGCAATCTCGTGGTTGCGAACGCCATATTTCTCCTCGGCAAACTCTGGGTAGAGATTATGCAAGGAGGGACCGATCCTCAGCCAAAGGCTTTCAATCATTGAAACAAGCTGGGGAAGACCCGAGAGGCGGTAGATCGTAAAGTGGAATTCCTTGTTGTGCCACAGCGCGTCCGTATAGCGCTTTTCGTCGAGGGCCGAACTTATAAGTTTTTGTAAGGACTGTAGTTCCTCGACGTCGGCAGGCGCGCCATGTTGCGCGGCCTGCTCCGATGCCAGCCCCTCCAGCGCGAGGCGCGTGAGCGTTATCTCTCGAAGGGCGGCCGCGTCGAGCACCGGGACGACAACCGTCTTCGGCCCGGCGTAAACAAGCGCCCCCTCGCTCGTCAGCCGATTGATCGCATCACGCGCGGGCGTTGTGCTTACCTCAAGGTCCTGGGCGACAGCGCGCACCGTCAACTTATGGCCCGGCCTGTAGACGCCTCGGATGATGCGCTCCTTCATTTCCCGATAAGCGGCATCGCCCAATCTTTCCGGCGCTCTCTCAAGATCTGGCAATTCGATCGAATTGTCCGCCATTTCACTCTCTCAATCGGTTGACACTGCGAAATTTTGATGCAACAAAAATGAAGTGTGAAGGTTTTGCAAAGTTTTTGTCGCACCAACGACTACTAGCAGCTTTCCCATGCACCGTCACGCGGACCGGCGACAAGCGGTCCGCGGGACACCAGAACCTCAGCAATAAGCGCATTGTCCTGACTCGTACCGAGTCGGAAGAAGGCTTTTCATTGCGGCCGGAAGCGGCCGTATCTCGGGGAAGACGCCGAAGAGCGTCCAACAGCTGAAAGGAAAGGCGGATTTGATCGGTCAATCTCTGTCCCTTGCGGGACTTCAAAAACGATACGGCGAAGCCCTTGCAGTTCGCGAGCTGTCGATCGACGTCGCAGCCGGGGAATTTGTCTCGCTGTTGGGGCCGTCCGGCTCCGGCAAGACAACAGCGTTGACGATGATAGCCGGCTTTGAGGCTCCGAGCGCCGGCAGGATCGCCATCGGTGGCCAGGACGTAACCTTCCTTGCGCCAAATCACCGGAACATCGGAATGGTGTTCCAGAAGTACGCGCTTTTTCCGCATCTGACGATCCACCAGAACATCGCATTTCCGCTCAGGATGCGCGGGCGGATGCGGACGGAGGTTCGGCCGCGTCGTCACATAGCGTCGGCACTCGGTGCGGCCTTCCCTTAGCCGCCACGTTGCCGAGGTGACCCGGTCATCGCCGAAAAAGCATTCAGAATGCGGGACAGTCTGGGGCGCGGTCGAGGTGCAGCTCGCCTCGAGCCCGCGATCTCCATACCGCGTCGTCAGGCGATAGCCGTTGTTGCAGTAGTAGGGCTCGTATCCGCGGCGCGCGACGCGGAACCCGACGCCGCTGCAGGTCGGGAAAGAGCGTCCTTTTGCAAGCTCGTGCCAGAGCTTATGGATCGGCGGCCGGCACGCAGGATACTGAGTTGCACCGGCCGGATTGGATAGGCACAGGATAACCTGGCATCCCCAGTCCTCCGCTCGCGCTTTACCGTCGAAAACTAGATAGAATGACGCTAAGCTGACTGCAGCGACAAATGCCCGTACGAGAGACTTGTTCATGACCGCCACCTTTCATCGACGCGAACATGCGCGAATGCCAGCAGTCCTTGCTAGTTCGCGAACTCGTTTAACAATCATATATCTGATAGTATAGAAGATGACAAGCGCACTCAACGCACATTGGCAGAGCCAGCTTTTTTCGGCCTACGCCTTGCAAGAAGTCCTCGACAAGCCGATTGACGGGGAGACGCCGCAATCACGGCTGAAGCAGCTCGGGATGATGACGGTCCTCTACATGATGCACCAGAGCCACGAAAAGCTAACGCTTTCAAATATCGTAAGAATCACCGGGTTGACGCGCAATGCAGTGGCCGAATCGATTGATCCACTCGTTGAGCGCGGCATACTTACAGAGACAATCGTGAAGAACTCCATGGGGCGCGGAACTGCGAGGCAATTCGAATTCTGTCCCGAGGTATTTGAGAGGCTGAAGCTGGGCATCCATCAGAGAACGCCGCAGACTTAATTGCAATTATCTGACACTAACATCTTTGTATATTGAACCGATAAGATGTGGAGCACAGCCGAGCAAAGTGGGACTGCCGTGCCGATAGGCTGAGCTCATTATCCTGATTTGCTTGACGCCCTCCGCCGACTTATGGCCTTCCGAACAGCGCACGGAGGATCCGTCGCGAAATAAGACATCAAAGAACCGCGATCAGAAGGCATCTTGACGAGCCGCAGGGCCTTGGTCCACAGCGGCCGCAATGGCGCGCGTGGGCGCTTAGGACCCTTGCGGCCTCCTCGGCTGGCGCCACTTGCTGGCCGCCTTCGTCACGCTGGTGATCCGCAGAATAGACGTTGACCGCGCGATGTCGAAGCCTTCAGGGCCGATCCGATCCGCTTCTTTCGCAGCCTGTCTGAGTGGAGGCACCGGATCACTGGCCGCATCCTTTAGCCATTCGGGTGAATGACATTGGCTTTCTCACGACCATGTCCGCATCATGATAGATTGATGATCCTGCGCTCTGACCAGATGGGTAGCGTCGGCGTGGCCGCGGCCGGGCGGAGCCGAACTGGTTCTGATCTGAGCATCAGCCGGACTGCAAGCCGCGCCATTAGCACAGCCGCGGCATTGACCTGGAATTGACACGTGCACACAAGCACCGTGATGCAGCATTACTGCTTTGAGTTGTTCAGGGGAAACTTCTAGTGTTGGGTGGCTATCGCCTCAAGCTCATGGCGTTTTAATTCGTCGATTGCTTCGAGCGCTTCTTGGGCCGACCAACCTGCAGACACAGCCGCCTCCAGCAGCCTGGCCTCCGCCTCCTGTTCGAGTTTCATGTATAGAGGCTCCAATGCCTCCTGGACAGTTAGAATATGCTCATCTGGAGCTACGATATGGACAGATGAAATTGAGGGCGACATGGCACAAACCTTCCTCCTTCACACGGACGTGTTCCGACAAAACTCGAAAAGTGGGCGTCTGTTCCACCGGATTCAAACTTTGAGAATTGGATGAACTCGCATCGGTCGATTGGCGTCACTTTGGCTCTTCTAGTTATCGCGCATTCCGCGTTTGCGGCCGATCCGACGCGCGATCGTGATTGACGGCGACGATCGAGATCCGCGGCGAGCGCATCCGCTTGCACGGTGTCGATGCGCCGGGGAGGTCCCGTTGTAGCAATGGCGTTTACGCCAATGCTCAAGAGCTCGCGCGGTCTCATAGAGCCGGGATCTGGCGCGGCGATTTCGAGTTGCCCTTGCAATGCACGCGCCGCGCGTGCATTGCGTGAGGCATCCTTCGGGACCTTCACAGCTCGCATTTTCGACTTACCGGCCCCTTGGCCTGCAAAGAGCTGCATGCCGGTGCGCACGGTGCGAACACGCGCGCTACAAAGTAGCCGTCGGAAGTTGTCGGGCGACATGCACAATTGACCCCCTAGCGACATAAAGAACTGACCCCTCTCGTTAGAGAGGAGGAATAGATGTCGATTGAGAATTCGATGAATCCTGCATTGCCGAGAGGGATGCGGGGAGATGCGATGCTTGAACCTGACGCAGTGATGTCGATGGTGCGTCTGCATAAGAGTGGCTGGGGAGCCAAACGGATAGCGAAGGAATTCAAGTGCGCCCGCAATACGGTTCGCCGTTATCTTCGGGAAGGCGGGACTATTGCTTACAAAGGACGCCCGCGCGCGTCGGCGCTGGATGGTCTGGATGAGTGGTTGCGGGAGCGCTTCTTCCGCCACGAAGGCAACGCGGACGTCATTCGCCAGGAGCTGGAAAGCGAGCACGGGATCGCCATCAGCCTACGGCAGGTGGAGCGCCGGGTTCGGGAATGGCGGCGTGAACTGAAAGCGCAGAAGCGGGCGACGGTGCGCTATGAGACGGCGCCTGGCCATCAGATGCAGATCGATTTCGGCGACACGCGGGTCTGGATCGGCGGCGAGCGGGTGCGGATTCATGTGTTTGTCGCCACGCTCGGCTATTCGCGCCGGCTGCATATCCGGGCTTCGCAGCGGCAGCGGCAGACGGACTGGTTCGAGGGGATGGAGGGCGCTTTCCTGCGCTTTGGCGGCGTTCCCGCGGAAGTGCTGATCGACAATGCGAAGGCGCTGGTCGAGCACCATGATGCGGTGACACGCGAGGTCAGGTTCAATGCCCGGCTCCACGCCTTTGCCCGTTACTGGGGCTTCAGGCCGCGCGCCTGCGCTCCGTATCGGGCGCGCACGAAGGGCAAGGACGAGCGCGGAGTCGGCTATGTCAAGAAGAACGCGATCGCCGGCCGCCGCTTCGAGACCTGGGCGGCATTCGAGGCGCATTTGGATCGGTGGACGCGCGAGGTTGCCGACCAGCGGGAACACGGCACCACCGGTGTTGCGCCGGCGGAACGCTTTGCTGCGGAGGCCGGGGCGCTACGTCCGCTTTCCGGCAGGGCTGCGTTCGGGCAGTTGCGGGATCTGGTCCGCAAGGTTCAGGCCGACTGCGCCATCGATCTCGACACGAACAGCTATTCGGTGCCCTGGCGCCTGATCGGCGAGAGTGCCCAGGTCGTGGTGCTGGCCGGTCGCGTGATCATTCGCCATGCGGGCCAGGTTGTGGCCGACCATGCCCTGAACCGAGGGCGACGGCAACGGATTGTCGACCGATCCCATTTTGTCGGCATTGCCGGTGTCGAGGGACCCGTGCGCCTGGCGCCGATCGAGATCGCGCCCGCGGCGCTGCTGCGGCCGCTTGCGGAATATGAAGCCGTTGTCGGAGGAGGCTGGTGATGACGAACGTGGACCATGACCTGCTCATCGCAACGCTCGACCGGCTGAAGCTGACGGCGATCCGCGACCAGCTCGACACGCTGCTCGACGAGGCGGCTCGCTCGAAGATGAACCTGCGCGAGGCTCTGGGCTTCCTGGTATCGCGGGAGATCGCCCGGCGTGATGAGCGCCGTATCTCCATGTCGAGCAAGATCGCCCAGTTCCCCTTCGTACGCGAGCTGGATGGCTTCGACTTCGATGCCCAGCCTTCGCTGGATCAAGGGCAGATCCGGGAGCTTGCGACCTGCCGCTGGATTGCGCATGGCGACACGCTCTTGCTCCTTGGCCCTCCCGGAACGGGTAAGACGCATCTTGCCGTCAGCCTCGGCCGCGAGGCGATCCGCCAGAACTACAACGTGCAGTTCATCACGGCGGCGACGTTGTGGCGACGTTGGCCAAGGCCCATAGCGACGGCTTGCTCGACAAGCAGTTGACGCTTCTGTCGCGGCCGAAACTGCTGATCATCGATGAATTGGGCTATCTGCCCTTCGAGGCCAATGCCGCCCACCTGTTCTTCCAGTTGGTGTCCCGGCGCTATGAGAAGGGCTCGATCCTGATCACCTCAAACAGATCCGTCGGCGAATGGGGAGGTGTCTTCGGGGACCCCGTCGTCGCCACGGCGATCCTGGACCGCTTGCTTCATCATTCCGCGGTCATCACCATCCGGGGCGACAGCTACCGGCTTCGCGAAAAGCGCCGCTCCGGCCTTCTGCAGAAGACCGGAGCGGCGCTTGAACCCAACGAAACGTCCAGCCAGTAAAGGGGGTCAATTCCTGATGTCGGCAAAGGGGTCAATTCCTCGTGTCGCTTGACAGAAGTCTGTCGCGTTCTCCCGACCGGTGCGGTGCCGGAAAATTCATGGGGTTTCCTCGAAGCTGCGTGACGGGTTGTGAGCGCTCTTAAACCCAACGAACCACGGACCATAGGCCGATACCCAAGCTTTCGGTGCTGCTGTAGGTTCTGCGTTCCGCGTTCTGATTTCACGTAGTGGTTGTGGAGTTTTGCCGTGATTAAGATCTTCGTTTTGATGATGACGCTGGTACTGGTTGGCTTCTGGGGTTCTGTCGGCGTTATGATCTATCGGCTGCTTACGTGATTTCGAAGTGGAACGCTTAAAATGTGCAGGTTACCCCTACAGGGTGGCGGAATCTTCAGCCGTCCCCTATAGTTTCCTTGCGGCAATGGAGGTTGCCCAAGGAGGATCATATGAGCGACACCGCTTTTGGGTTTCTGCTGGCGGCTGAACTGTCGGTCTTGCTGTGGGCCGCACTGCTCATGGGGGCCTTCTCGGTTTTCTGACGATCCTTTCAGTTTCATCACTCCTCAATGATTTTTTTGCGCCCGGCGCGCCGCAAATACCTCCTCGGCCGTCTCATGCTCCGAGAGCTTCCCTATTTCTCGATTGCGGCTTCGACGCCAGGCACAGCATCGGATACCGCATCCCGAGGAATGAACTCCGGACCGGGCGATAATGTCCACGCGGCTAAGGGTTATGACCGGTCCTGAATCCCAGTCGAGCTCCACCAGAGCAGCGCGAAACTCCTCCAGCGGTTTATCCAACTTCTTCACTCGATGGTTCCATGCCACCTTTCCGGCAGGCGTTCGTCTGCGGCGGTCATGTGCTGGTCACCGGAGCGACGCGAGTTGCGCATCAACTTTACCTCCTCATCTCTTCGTAATGCGCTGGCCTGCTAATGCTCTGGATTGATGGTGTTGACAGTATTTCCCGGCAGCCTTGGCTGCACAAAACAGGAACGGGCTGCCGTCGTTGATGGGCCACATGCACTCACCGGGCCTCAAGTCTACGAGGCGTTTGGCATGTGGCAGTCGCTCTAGGTCGTACTTGTGGGAAGGGATGATTACGGAATTGGGCCTGTGCTCGCGCATTGCAGTCCTGTCCTTCCGCGGAGCTCTCTTGCTCTCGTGCGGTCGGCATTGCGAGCTCGCGGCCTCAACGGGAACAACGCGCAAATTCGAAATGCGATCCCAACCATGCTGTGACAGTTGTGGCCGGAGCGCTTGGCGATCTGCGCTACGAGACATCATCCTCCAAGGCTTGCGGGAACTTCGACGTCGCCGGCGCGCATTGCGTCGCCACGATTGGTTCGAGTTCAACGCCAAGTTCAGTTGCAATGTCTTTCTGCCATTGGACTTGCGAGCCATCGCCTTGTGATGAGCGGTGCCCGGGCCTGTCGTGGATTATGCACTGGTAACCTCGGGCGAGGTATTCCAGCCGATATTTATCCCATCCTCGAACGATCCTAGCGGATGCGTGCCCGCAGAACCTTGAAAGCCGTCACGAGGCGAAGCGCTTCACGTGCTAACCTGGTAGCGCCATGCGCCCAACTCGGCTACCGGTGGGATCGCATGCGTAGCCGGCGGAGAGCTCACGCTTGCCACCCTCGATTGCCCTATAGGGGGCGCCGTCCATGACAATGAGCGCGAGTTTACCTGCCTGCGATTGCCGGCGTTCCCCGCGACGTCTACGCGCCGTGGTGGCCTTACCATGAGCTGCGACGCAGCAGCCGGCCACACTTAGAATTCCGCCTGACTGATAACCGCAACGACGGCCGGGCGATTAGTACGATCAAGGGCGTCGAGAACGCATTTTACCTCGTCTGAATATTTCGGATTGGCCATGGTTTTATGAAGGCTTCATCAAGGCAGGCACGTTCCCGCCACATCGCCGTGTTAAAGTCACCACGTCCGATGGAGGCGATAGTGGACGATCGCGAGATAGAACGGCGAGCAAAGATCCTCTGGACCCAAGAGAACCCTAGTCGACCATGGCTTGCGATCGCACAGCGGTTGCAAATGGGTGAAGACCTCTCAACAGGAGCAACAGAAGAGGATCGGGAGCGCTATCGGCAACGAGTGCGCGCCGGCGATTGATCTTCACGCCACCTTGAGTGACAGGTGCCGCAAGCATGGGCGATGTGCGCATTGGCGATCTGAGGCGGCCGGTTGGCGGCATCGGCAGATTGGCGAATGCCGTCCGCATCTGCGCCATAGCGATGAGAAGCGCGTAGACTTCCGTCCGATCGGGATGGATGGAGTTGGCGATGCGGTAGGCCATCATCCGCTCTCCCCGTTGCGCGGAACCTTACCGGATGCGGTTGGTTGAGACCGGGTCAGGAATGGAGCAGACGCCATCCCGGCGGAAGGCAGTGCCACCGGAGATGGATTTCGAACCCGTTCCGTTGCCAGATCAAGCCGCCGAACCCGGCACCAAAGACGCCGATGCTCCTCCGGCACGAAGCGGCCAGACAAAAAAGCGGGGTAGCCGACGGGAAATGCCGGCAAGGACATCCCGGTGCATCACAATGGCCGGGTCCAGCGGAAGGTTTGAGGCTGCGGCCATCGCCAGTTTCCCTCTCTCACACGCGGATGGGAGTTCTCGATGATGTCACCGACGAAGGCCGGAATCTCACTCTCCTTCATCAATTTTCGTTTCGTGCTCTGAGCCATTATCATTGCTCCCGATCGCAACAGGAGGAAGAGTTAAACAAGCACCTCCTCGCGGTGAACTTGCAATGGTGCAATCTCCACCCTAATCGCGCTCTCAGCACTTCGTTCCTTTGCCCCTTCGCCAGCCGCAATTTCGTCTCACCTCGCCGATATCCCAGAGCTGCACGACGTTCCGACGGGGGTGCCGGGAGGCACTTAAGCGGTCTGCCTCGTTGCCGAACCGCAGAGGCGCACTAATCAGTAGTATGGTGACACGCATTCCTGGCGTGGCCCGTAATAGGGCTGGAAAGAGTTGTCGTAGACCCGGTACGAGCGATAGCGATCATAGCACCATTCGACATGCGCCGACGGGGCGCTGGAATAAACCCTGCGAGGTGGCGAGGCGATCGCGCCACCGATTATCACTCCGGTCCCGAATGCGGCCAGTGGATACCACCACCCGTCACTGTGCCGACGGTACCCGTCGCGACGGTAGCGGTATCCCTCGTAGCCATTGTAGTAGCCGTACCGTGGGCCCGCATTGTAGCGGCTCTCGTTGTAGCGGTAGTCGTTATAGCCACGCTTGTGCGGCGGCCCACCGTAATGTCCTGGTTTGTGGTGGATCAGTTCGACTGGCTGGGAAGCTGACGCACCCACCGAAATGGGAGACAAAGGCACGGCCTGCGCCGACACCGCCGACAGTGCCGTAGCGGCGGCTGCGAGTACTGCACCTATTCTTTTCATCAAAGTCTCCTACCAAGTGCGTACACGGACCGCGCTACGTTTTCTTGAGGACACGATATGCTTGCACTGAGCAGCGTTTCATCGTGAACAGAACGAGAGAAACTCAGTTAGTTGGCGTCGATCGTTTGGCCATAGGACCTTCGTCCTACCACCGTCCCTCAAAGGTCCTAGCCGATCGGACCGGCCACCTTTGTCCACAGAACACATTCATATGGGATCGAGCGACTAACCAACAGACATGGTTTCAACGAAATGTGCAGACAGAAACCCAACTAAAGGCCGGGGCAAGCGTTCTTACCGCACGACTGGAAACCCGACACGGTGCTTTAGATTCTGAGTGAGTTTGAACGTTAACAAATGCTGCGCCCTCCCAAACTCTCGCTACGAAGTGCCACGGGTTCCGACAACCATGGCAAGCCAGAAGCACCTGCAGAGGGCGCCCAGGTAAGGACAAAGGTATCGGACTGCGGAGAAGAAGCTGGGCCGTCAACCCAAACTGAACAGACGGAGCTCCCGCCGATACCTTTTAAACGAAGCAGACGCGCAGCTCGCGCACTCCTTCGCGCGCTGGGTCACGATTTGCGGGCAATGTCGACTGCTGCAAGCGTCAATGCTCGCGCGGCAGCTTCCTCCTTTACGATGAAGATCCAGGGTTTGGACACGCCAACTCTTTCGTCCCTGGTTCGGAATCTCGGCCGGTCGCTCGCCAACCCTCCCGCAAAGGCAAGACGAGCTATCCGCCGGTTCGGAAAAATTGTTGGAAAGACAAGGCAGCGGGCGTGGCAAAACGACAGCCGGTGGAAATCGACCATTCGGCTGACCGCCGTTGGCTGTATTTTGCTTGCCGCAACCGTCCTGGTGTGGGCGCTGAAGGACGTTCCCTGGAGCGAAATTCGGGACGGGACGCTAAAGCCTGTCGTGGTGTTGGAGACCGCGACCGGTGGGCCGCTAGTAAGACAAGGCCCCTTTCAAGGGCCCTATGCGGAGTTTAGCCAATTCCCTCCACACCTGATCGACGCGGTGCTGTCCGTTGAGGACCGGCGGTTCATGGACCACTTCGGGATCGATGTCAGAGGCATCGCAAGAGCGCTCATTCGAAACTTCGACGCCGGGTCGGTGGTAGAGGGCGGCAGCACGATCACCCAGCAGCTCATCAAGCTGCAGTACCTCGACAGCGATCGCACGATAAAGCGAAAGATTCAGGAGTTCGTGATCTCCTTATGGCTGGAGTGGAAGCTGGGCAAGCAGGAAATCCTGACACGGTATCTCAACAGCGCCTATCTTGGCGCCGGCGCGACGGGCATGCCGGCGGCCGCACGCATCTATTTCAACAAGGACGTTGCTGCACTCAACCTTTCGGAATCGGCCCTGCTGGCGGGATTGTTGCGGGCGCCGAGCCAGTGGAACCCGATCGATAATTTTGAAGGTGCCCGACAGCGCACGTCGGTCGTCCTCGATGCCATGGTGGCTAATGGCAAGATCACAGCGCCCCGGGCCGCGCAGCTAAAGGCGGGCTTTGCCACGCTCCACCCGACGACGCCGACACCACGTTCCGGGAGCTGGTTCGCGGACTGGATTTCCCCGAAGGCGGGCGAAATCGCCGGCGCGTCGCCAGGCTCGACGACGGTCCGCACGACGCTAGACCCACGGCTACAAAGGATTGCCGAAAAGGTCACTAGGAACGCCCTAGACACCGAGGGAAAAGTCGTCGGAGCATCCCAGGTGGCATTGGTCGCGATGACGTCGGATGGGGCGGTTGTCGCCATGGTCGGCGGTCGCGACTATAAAAAGAGCCAATTCAACCGCGCAGTCACCGCGAAGCGCCAGCCGGGCTCTACCTTCAAACTGTTCGTTTACTATGCGGCCCTTAAAGCCGGGCTCTCCCTATCTGATCAGGTCCTGGACGCGCCGGTCGACGTCCACGGCTGGTCGCCGGAGAATTCCAGCGGTCGTTATCGCGGCTGGGTCACGCTCGCGGAGGCCTTCGCCCGGTCGCTGAATGCGCCGACCGTAGCGCTCGCCCAAGAGGTCGGCATCGACAATGTGATCGCCGCTGCGCGCGAACTCGGAATCGACGCACCGCTTTCCGACACCCCATCCTTGGCCCTCGGCACTTCCGAGGTCAGCTTGCTTGACCTGACAAGCGCCTACGCGTCTGTGCATTTGGGCAAGACGCCCGTCGAACCTTGGGGCATCGTTGAATTTCGGGCGGCCGGTCAAGCAAAGGCATTTCGGGTCGGCTCGCACTCCACCCCGAGCGTTGATCTTTCCGCCTATCGGCCAGACCTCCTTGCCCTTCTGCAGCTGGTGGTCCAACGTGGAACGGGGCGCGAGGCCAACCCCGGCGTCTTCGCGGCCGGCAAGACCGGTACCAGCCAAAACAATCGCGACGCCTGGTTCGTCGGCTTTACGGAGCCACTCGTTGCAGGGGTCTGGGTCGGCAATGACGATGACACGCCGATGAAGGGCGTCACCGGTGGCGCCTTGCCAGCGCATAACTGGCGGGATTTCATGCGCGAAGCGATGACGGCACCTGCCACAGGAACGCTGGAGGCTGGGGCAATCTCACCTCAGAGCTGTAATATCTCAGCTTGCTCCCGCAGCTATCGTTCCTTCCGGCCATCCGACTGCAGCTATCAGCCTTATTTTGGAGGACGGCGGCTGTGCGAAAAATGATGCACTCAACGCAGATCGCCATTCCGCTTAGATGCCAAAATCGGTGCGCTATCTCCAATGGGCCAGGCTTCCTGAAGCGGCCGGACATCCCGCAATCTCGTGATTACCTTGCAGGGCGGCCACCTTCTCTGCACCAATCAAGACAGCGACGTCGTGAGCATCTTCACCCGCGATTCAGGAACCAGTGCGCTCAGCGATAGCGGCAAGACGATCCGTATCGGCACGCCGATGTACCTCATTTCGCCCGGGCCTGAGGCCGCTCAGTGTTTGAGGATCTGGCTGAGGAACAGCTTGGTCCGCTCGTGCTGCGGATTAGTGAAGAAGTCGTGCGGTTTGCCCTCTTCGACGATCTGGCCTGAGTTCATGAAGACCACCCGGTCGGCGACGGCGCGGGCAAAGCCCATTTCATGGGTCACGCAGACCATCGTCATGCCGTCCTTGGCAAGGCCAGTCATCGTCTCCAGAACTTCCGAAACCATTTCCGGGTCGAGCGCCGAGGTTGGCTCGTCGAAGAGCATCACGACCGGCTGCATGCAGAGCGAGCGGGCGATGGCGACGCGCTGCTGCTGACCGCCCGAAAGCTGAATCGGATAGGCGGAACGACACCGGCGTATACTTGTCGAATTTGGCTGACAATTCGCGTATCGCACCATCGCCGCGCATCTCGATATCGCTGAGGATGCCTTCGACGACTGAGCGTACCTGGGTGTACTCTTCGATGCGTCGCGTATCGGGCTTGCCGCGCTTCAGACGGGTGATAGCCATGGATGTCCTTTATGCCCAGCGGATATGCGGGCCTTGATGGGAACTTGCAGAGAGGAAGTCTCGAGCCGTCAGTGTGCGCCTTTGCCTTACGCCAGTGGACGATGACCCGGCCCCGCACCTGTCCTGCGAGAATGCGGTTTGCCGCTTCGGGCAGTTCGGCAGGCCGACTTCCCCCACAGGTCCGCCATAGGCAGCAAGATCGAAGTTTTCGGCTATGCGATCCCAGGCCGCAATCCGCGCAGCATACGGCTGCATGACGCTGTCAATACCGTTCAACGTTACCCCGCGCAGGATGAAGGGCAAGACATTCGTCTCGAGATCGATACCCGCCGCGTTGCCAACGGCGGCGATGGCACCGCCATATTTCACCTGCCTGAGTATCTTGCCGAGGATTTTGCCGCCGACATTGTCGATCACGGCTGCCCAACGCGCCGGTTCCAGCGGTTTATCCGACTGAGCGAGAAATTCCTCGCGCGCCACGATCGCCGTGGCACCAAGTTTCTTCAGAGCCTCCGAATGTTCCGATCGGCCGGAGAGCGCCACGGCCTGGTAACCGAAACGGGCGAGAAGCGCGATGGCAATGGACGCCACTCCGCCGGCCGCTCCGGTCACCAGCACTTCGCCGCCCTCGGTGTTTAGTCCGAGCGTTTCCAATCGGCCGATCGCCAGCATGGCGGTCAGTCCTGCCGTTCCAACGGTCAACGCATCCCGCGTTGAAAGCCGGTTCGGCAGGGGCACGAGCCAGTCGGCCGTGACCCTGGTTCGTTGACTGTAACCACCCCAATGGGTTTCGCCCACGCGCCACCCCGTCAGCACTACGCGGTCGCCCCGCTTGTGGCGGTGATCGAGGCTGTCGCGCACTGTGCCGGCGAAGTCGATCCCCGCCACATGGGGGTAGGCCCGCACGAGCCCCCCGCCACCTTGGCGCACACTCCGTGTCGAGATTTTCCCCGTTGCATTGGTCAGCGCGAAACCTGCGCTACGGTCAGATGCTTAGGCAGAGGTATTTAATCTCCACATAGTCTTCAATGCCATACTTGGAGCCTTCGCGGCCCTGGCCGGACTGCTTGATGCCGCCGAAGGGGGCCACCTCGGTGGAGATCAGGCCGGTGTTGATGCCGACCATGCCGTATTCCAGCGCCTCCGCTACGCGGAAGATCTTGCTCATATCCTTCGAGTAGAAGTAGGACGCCAGGCCAAACTCGGTATTGTTGGCCGTTTCAATGACCTCCTCCTCCGTCTCGAATTTGAAGAGCGGCGCAACAGGTCCAAAGGTTTCCTCGCGAGCGATCTTCATGTCGATAGTGACACCCGTCAGCACGGTTGGCTCGAAAAACAGACCGCCTCGGGCATTGCCGCCGAGAACCACTTCCGCGCCTTTTGCCACCGCGTCGCCGATATGTTCCTCGACCTTGGCGAGCGCCTTTTCCGAGATCAGTGGACCGGCGTCGATTCCCGGCTCAAACCCGTCGCCGATCTTCATTTCCCGCACCTTGGCCGCGAGCTTCGTGGCAAAGGCGTCATAGACCCCGGTCTGCACGAACAGCCGATTGGCGCAGACGCAGGTCTGGCCGTTATTGCGGTATTTGGAGATCATGGCCCCTTCGACCGCCGCGTCGAGATCGGCGTCATCGAAGACGATAAAGGGGGCATTGCCGCCGAGTTCCAGACCCAGCTTCATGATTTGGTCGGCGCCCTGGCGCATCAGGATTTTGCCGACATTGGTGGAACCGGTGAAGGTCAGCTTGCGCACCTTGTCGTTCGCACACATTTCCTTGCCAACACTGGCCGAGTCGGTCGACAGGACGACGTTGAAGAGTCCCGCCGGCAGGCCGGCGCGCTCCGCCAAGACCGCGATCGCCAGCGCCGAAAGCGGCGTTTCCGCCGCCGGCTTTGAGACCATGGCGCAACCGGCTGCGAGCGCCGGCGACATCTTGCGGGCGAGCATCGCGTTCGGAAAATTCCATGGAGTGATCGCGGCAACGACCCCGACCGGTTGCTTGATCACGATGATGCGCTTGTCTGGCTGGTGTCCCGGAATGGTGTCGCCATAGACGCGCTTTGCTTCCTCGCCGAACCATTCGACGTAGGACGCCCCGTAAAGGATTTCGCCCCTCGCCTCCGCGAGCGGCTTGCCCATTTCCATGGTCAAAATGGTAGCAAGGTCGTCGGCATTGGCAACTATCAGGTCGTAGAGGTTGCGCAGCACCACGGCGCGTTCCTTGCCGGTCTTTTTCGCCCATTCCTTTTGCGCTGCGTGCGCCGCATCGATGGCATGCGCGGTTTCGGCCCGGCCCATGTCGGGCAATGTCGCGATAGCCTCGCCTGTCGCTGGATTGGTGACGTCGAATGTCTTGCCGCTGTCGCTTCTCGCGAGCCACTCGGCGCCCACCAGCCCCTTGTCAACGGCAAGGCTGGTATCCTTCAGTTTGACGAGCAGGGTTTCCGAAATCGTCATTCGCAGGCCTCCTCGCGCAAACGTGCGCGTCTTGCTCCCGAAGAGCCAGATTTGTGTCGTCCCGATGCCGCGTCGGCTACCTTCATTGACCGAAGACGTGCGCCGATCCGGCATCGAACCTCAACCAAACGGCATCGCCGCGAGCGAGGCCCGAGATCGCCTCGTGACCGAACGGAAGGCGGACAGACAGATCGTTGCCCTTGTTGGTCTTTGTTGCGACGTGCACGTTGTTGCCGAGGAAGGTGATATCGCTAACCGTGGCGGGCAACCCGGTGTCCGATCGCGTTTTAGACAGGAGCAGGCGTTCCGGTCTCAGCATGAGGGAGGCTTTGCCTCCGGAGGAGGCAGTTCCATGCAGGGGAACGTTGGCGACTCTCATTGTGTCACAGATAGCGACCTCTGCCCGGCCGTTCGCCGTGGAGACCACATTGCAGGGCAGGAAATCGCTGTCTCCGATGAACTCGGCGACGAACCGCGTGGCGGGATTGGCGTAGAGCTCCGGCCCCGTACCGATCTGGTCGATCACGCCCTTCGAAAAAACGGCGATCCGATCGGAAAGGCGAAGCGCTTCCTCCTGGTCGTGCGTAACGGGCGCCGATGACGATGACGTCGGCCTGATCGTTTTCCATGAGTGGAACCGCGTCAGGCGCAGCTTTGACCGTCGCCCACAGCGAGACGGTTCTTTCGTCTCGCGAGGAGAAGGAACGGCTCGTCGCCGCGGCATTCATGCCGGAGGCGCGCGTTTCCGAGATCGCGCGAACGGCCGGTGTCCATGTGAGCCAGCTTTTTCGCTGGCGCAAGGAACTCTGTCAGATATCCGCGCCCTCCGTCCCGCAGCTTATTCCGGTAGAGATCGTCGAGCCGCCGCCGTCGTCGCCAGCGGAGCCGCCGGTCTCCCGGCCGCGCAAAAGGGCAAGTATCGTCACGATCGAGCTTGGCCGAGGCCGTCGCCTGCGGGTCGAGAGTGACGTCGACCCCGAAGCGCTCGGTCGGATTTCTGATGTGCTGGAGCGGCGATGATCCCGTCCCGAGCGGTGTGAAGGTCTGGTTGGCGACGGGCTATACGCCTGTCCTAATGGTACAGGAGACCTTGAAGCGCGATCCGATAAGCGGCCCTCTCTTCGTCTTCCGGGGCTTGATCAAGGTGATTTAGCACGATGGCCAGGGTGCGAAGGCTCACCTTAAGCGAAGGCGTCAGCAACGCGTCGCGATTGGCGATCGCCAGATCGTTCCTCCGATAGGCCGCTACACCCATTACGGGCTGTCTGTGACTGGCGTTCGCTTGGCAGCTACTCACCGGAACTATTGCTGGCGAGCTCGGGTTTTCTAGAGATCCCAACTTCCTATCGCCACGGAAGGGCTGCAACTCCGCGGCGCCTAAACTGAAGGACGAGTCCTATGAGGTACAAACTGACCAGAGATTTCGTCGCCGCCCCATTACTTGCAATCGCCGCCCTGTTCACAACTTCAGCACTATCCAGCGACCCCGGAACTGGCGCGCAGAATGAGCGTTGCCGCGTCGCTCCGGGTGCGGGCGCCAATGGGGGGACGCTCACAGAAAAGCTTGATGATTGCGACGGAGTTCTGAAGCCGCCAACAGTCGGCGACACCGAAATGGTCGAGCCTGCTCCTGAGTCGGAAGAACGCCCGTGATCCGTCCAGACGAGGTGCCAGAACAACAGTAACGGTCCGAATCCCAGTGGGTTATGGCCAACATCATCTGCCGACTTGCTAATGGTTTCGCTCGCCACCATGCGCTGAGCAGCTCCAGGTTTGGTCCGCATCGATCTGCATAGAACGAAGAAAAAGGCTTTTGCTGCGTGGAGAAGCGCCACGCCTCCTACGAAGGCCTGCGCGAAGTTCAGGACAATGCCGCGATGTTCGATATGGCCGTTCCGGCCGGCGGCCGTTGATCATCGCGATCGATCAAGATCAGCGTGATCGAGTCCGAAGTGGTCGAGCACCAGTTGGAGATTGCGGCGGTTGGACTTGAAATAGACGTCGAAGACGTCGCCGACCACCGGGACGCTTCCCGCGACCGTGTCGAATCCTACATTGACCAGCATCTTGAGAAGCTTGTCGTTCGGCACGCCGAGACGGCGCGCCTCGTTGACGATGAAGAGGCTGACCGCCGCAGCGCCGAAATCGCCGATGCCGGGGATCAAGCCGAGCACGGAGTCCGCGCCGAGCGAGACGCGGGTGCCGGGAATTCGGAGCGCCGTGTCCATAAGCCGGGCCAGGCCCCGTATACGCCGGAGGCGTGCGAGTTGCTCAATCGGTATCGTCTGCTTTTTCATACTTCTTATGTGGTCCCAACACGCCGCCGTTCAAATGTCATGCGGCCGACTTCTGCTTGCCGAGCCGCTTGATCGCCTGCTCAAGCGGACGCCGCCCATCGCAGTAATCCTCCCAAGCGGTCGTCTTTGCCAAAAGCGCCGGGACCGTGCGGATGGTGAAGCGCTTCGGATCGAGGTTGGATTTTGAGCTGCGTCCAGGTGCGGTGTCGATAGAACGTGCATTTAGTCCTGATGCGCGAGGTCGCAGCAGTCAAAAGGCAATACGCCGCGTTGGCGCCGCCGATCTTGAGTTTGGCCCCGTTCTCCTGAGCCCGTGCCCCGAAAGCGGGAGAATGGTGCAGTCGCTGAGAACGGCGACCTGATGTGAGTTGTATAGGACCGAGGACGGGCCGGTAGTTGCTATCAGCTCAGACCGTGGATCCGGCTACAAAGAAGAACTCGATGACACCTGAATGGACCGTTGACAAAAATCCTGACGTGATGGGATTCGAACCAACGGTCATCCTGTTTGGATGGGCTAAAGCCTTGAATATACAGCAAGGCTCGTAAGTTGATGCCAAGCCGCAAGGCACTACTTCGCGAACTCACGATACAGCTCGACCGTCGGTGCGTGCGTATCGATCGTGTCAGCGACCTTGGCGGCCATCGGCAGGTTTTTCTTTTCCGCATCCCATGCCGCCCTAAAACGTTCAACCGTCTCGCGCGCCGTGTCGATCACCAGCTTTTCGGAAAGCTCCGCTTTCGCAGCCAGATGCGCCAGCTCGTCCTTCGACAGCGCTGCCATCTTTTTTGTGCGGGAGAAATTGAGCGCCGCCGTATCTTCCCCCTCGATGTAAGGGATAGTCGACAACAAGTCATACGCTGGCGAGAGTGCAGGGGTGCGGCGATCAGGATAGATGAGCGACCAGTTCTTCAGGTGCATGTCGCCATTGCCGATTAGCGTGCTGAAGACTAGACGCCGGATGAACTCCGCCACGTCGGCCGTGCTGGTTTCGATCCCCAGCACGCGGCCGATCACCCGGTAATTGCCCCTATCGTATTTGTGGTCGGGAAAGACGCCGAAGACTTGCGCAAAGTCCTCGATATGCACCGCTCCCTCCGGCGTGCGGTCAAAACGCTTGATCGCCAGCGCCTGCCCGTGCAGTTCACCCACCCCCTGCGGAAGACCGCTTACGGCGTCGAGATCAACCAGCTGGAGCTCAGGCACGTCCATACCCATCATGCGGGCGATGGTCATCATCGCGAACTCATTCTCGGGCACGCCGCTATATTGCTGAGACGGCAGCTTCACGATCCACGAGCCACCCGTGCCCTCGGCCGGAATGGTCAAGCCGCCGCCCTTTTTGTCGTTCTTAAAGGCCGAGAACTTTAGCTGCACACCCGCCAGCGAAAAGCGCAGCGCGTTCGGCCGCGCTTCGACGATAGCCTGCCCGTCATCCGGAGGCGCGTCATCCCCTTCGGAGGGATGCACCGTCACAGCCCCAGGCAGGTCGCGGCCGAGCATCCAGAGCAGGAAGAATTCCCGCGACGGCTTCACACCCGCACGATCAGCGAGGTATTTGCGCAGCGGTCCTTCCGGCAGTAGGTTCGAGAAGAAGGGCGGGACTACCATGTTGTACGGCCTGAACTTCGTGATGAGCGCCCCGAACGGGTCTTTCAGGGACAGGCTAAGCGTCGGCCGCTTTTCGTCTTCGATATAAGCATCGTTGAACGCGAAGATGGTGCGCCCGTCCTGCAGATTCGTCAGGGTCGCAACCGGTTCCCCATAAAGCCTAACATCGAGTACCCTGACCTTAGGCATTATCGTCTTCCTCATCCAGCGCATAGGCCGAGCGAGGGACCGCGTCGTCACGCTCGCGGTGCACCGCGGCATTGCGTAGGTGTCTTACGACATGTGCGATCCTGCTCAGCTCCTGACGGGACGGAGGATCAGCCTGCCACCGGTCGCGGCGTGCAGTCGCCTCGTTGAATGTGTCCATCTCCTCGGCCGACAGAGGAAGATGCCGTAAGAGCGCGAGGCTATCTTTGAATGTATCTGCCTCGGAAGCACTACCGAACCCGCCCCTGTGCTGCGCAAACCACCGCTCAAGGCGCGCCACCAGTTTGCGCTGGTCGGATGTCACGACATCACTCGATGCCGATGCACTATCGAGGATATTGCGCATTGCCGGCATCAGTTTTTTCGGGACAAGGACGATCTCGAGGTCGAGCGCGCGCGCCACATCCACTAGGCTGCCAAGTCCGGGCTCCATGGTGCCCCGTTCTATCTGAGAAATATGGCTTTGCGTCAGGCCCGATCGTGCGCTCAGCTCGCGCTGGCTCATTTTCTGCGCTTCGCGCGCAGCGCGCAGCTGCTGCCTTATATGCTCCGTTTTATATGCCATATCATTATCCTGTATCGCATGATGCGAAACATACAGGATAATATATAAGAGGTTCTCAGAGCGACGCAATCTCGATATACAAAACCGTATCAAAACGCTGATATATATAGAATTATATATATCAAATTGCAGCCTTAGGACTCACAGATATCCATCAGCTCCTATAGCCACCCATCAGTGCGCGCAGCAGATCAACCTGCGCAGACCCTGCCGGTATAGTGTCTGCTGTAAAGGGGACATTGATGTAGGCTCGCCCGTCCGGTTGCGGCCGCGCATGCAGGCCGAATCCTCGAAACGCCGGAAGCCTACCGCCCCGACATCGACCAGCGCATTGTAGCTTTCCCATTTCCCCCGAGTGCCCCATAGCGTGCGCAGCTGGTCCACCAACCGGCCAATCGCAGTGACAAAGGCACGATCCTCGGTCGGTAGCTCAGGCGCCACTTCGCAGAGCGTACCGGTTCATCCCGTCCAGATGTCCGAACAGGCAGGACGCGATCCGCAGGGGCTCAAGGATGACAATGCCGACGTCATGGAAGACGCGCACCACATCACCATGCAGCCGATAAGACCGGACAGCATCGCGCTCTGATACGGCAATCCGTCAGCCGGATCGCGAGATTGTCGCGTATGCGGGTTTCCTCATTTACTGCAAACCCTGCAGGCGCCAGCTTCCAACGGCGCCGCCTGCCAAGATGAAGAGCACTGCTTCAGCGACGATGCCAAGGCCGAATCTTCCGAAAAACTCTGGGAAAGCTGAATCAGGGCAAAAACAAAAACGAGATCGAAAAAGAGTTCAGGAAAGCTCGCCTTCGTCTGATCCGTATTTTCTTTCCGGAGCCAGTGCGGGTGGTTTTGAGCAATGGAACCCTCGTAAGGATGAGAAGCAGCAATATATAGGGCGCTCAGCACGTGAAAAACGCACGAGGGTTGGCTTGGGATAACCGATGGAGACCCTCGGCGCTGACATCGTGGCGATGGCAGCTTCATCACCTGATCTACGCAGCCACAGCAACGAGTAATCTATGTCTATCGGTATCATAGGAGCTGGCCCTGCCCACATACTGGCTGAGGCTAGATAAGTTCTGTGTAAATGAAGATTTCAAATCGGCGCTCCCATTTGACTTTGGCTATCCATTGGCCGAACTCTGGATCGTAGCCAACTGATCACCATCGCCAACTACGGGAGGCCACGAGATTGAACGCTTCCCTGATCCGGCACGCCATCCACATTTCCGCGATTCTTGGCCTCTACCTTTCGGCCGCGATGCTGATTCCAGCGATGCTGGACCTCTATTATGGCCATCCGGATTGGCAGGTCTTCGCGGCTGCTGCTTTCGTTACCAGCGGCCTTTCTGCTGCGACTTTCATGGCCACCCGTGCTGGGCCGCCTCCGTTCTCGAAGAAATTTGGCTTTCTCCTCGTCAACGTTCTCTGGTCGGCTTTCGCGTTGATCGGTGCCTTGCCGCTGTGGCTGTCCTCGCTCGATCTCGACTTCGCGCAGGCGCTTTTCGAGTCCGTGTCAGCGATTACCACGACCGGATCGACGGTGATTGTCGGGCTGGACGATGCCCCGCCCGGCATTCTGATCTGGCGGTCGCTCATCTGCTGGCTCGGAGGCGTCGGAATTGTCGTCCTGGGATTGTTCATTATTCCGTACCTGCGGGTCGGGGGAATGTCCTTCTTCAAGATGGAATCCTCCGACACAAACGAGAAGCCCTTTGCCCGCCTCGCCACCTTCAGCCGGGCGTTTTTCACCGTCTACGTTGGCATTACGCTCCTTTGTGCAATCGGCTACAACCTGACCGGGATGAACCGGTTCGATGCGATCAATCACGCCATGTCGACGGTTGCCACCGGCGGTTTTTCGACTCATGATGCATCATTCGCCTATTTCGGCAGCATTCCGCTCCTGTGGACGGCAACGTTCTTCATGACCTTGTGCAGCCTGCCCTTTTCGATCCTCATCGTGTTCGTTGCACGCGGTCGGCTCGACGCCTTGCGTGATCCTCAGATCTTCGTTTTTCTCGCCTATCTGACGGTCTTCGCTCTTTCGGTGGCGATTTATCACCGTTTGACGAATGGCGTCGAGTTTCACATCGCATTGGCCCACTCATTCTTCAACTTCAGCTCGATTCTCTCGACTGCGGGTTACATGAGCGAGGACTACCAGCTTTGGGGACCATTCGTCGTGATGGCCGCATTCATCGCGACCTTCATGGGCGGGTGTTCCGGATCCACCGCCGGCGGCATCAAGGCCTACCGCTTTATCGTTCTCTTCAGCGCCATCCACTCTGGCTTGCGCAAACTCATTTATCCGGCGGCAGTTTACCCTGTCCGCTACGGCCGAAATTCCCTTGATCTGGACACCTTGCGGGCGATCCTCCTGTTTTTTGTCACCTATATCCTCCTCTGGATTTTCGGCAGCCTTGCGATGGCTGCCTTGGGCTACGACTTTCTCACCGCCGTGTCCTCGGTCATCACCTGCCTTTCCAATGTCGGTCCCGGGCTCGGCAGCATCGTTGGCCCAGCCGGAAACTTCTCGACGCTGGAAGATCCGGAACTCTATCTGCTTTCACTCATGATGATGATGGGCCGACTTGAGGTGCTGACCGTGCTTGTCATCCTGACACCAGTGTTCTGGAAGCAGTGACAAATTAGTGACCGACAAGCGGTTGCATGCTACCACGGCAGATAACCACTGTTTTATTGGAGAACCAGATGACCGCCCATCAGCGAGATCCATACGAACTCGTCGGCCGACTCATAGGGACCATCCTCAGCATTGTCGCCTACGCATTGGTTGCATGGCCGCTGGTGCGGCCTTTCCTGTAATGGCGGCGCTCGCGGCGTGGCGCAAAGCACCTGGCCTGCCCCCCGCACGAGAACCGAGTGGCTATGCCGGCCGTGTGTCGTGGCCGGAGAACAGTGAGGATGCGATATTTTGCGCCATTCACAGACAATCGTATCGACGGCCATTGCGTGACCGGAACTCCGCCGTATTGTTAGGACAGCCGGCCTCAGCCTGCATCCATCGTCCATAAGATCGGGAGGATTTCCGCATGGCATTTATAAGCTTGACCCGTCGCGCCGCTATGGCGGCCGGGTTTGCTTTCTGTTCGGCGCTCGCGCTTGGCTCGGCGGCGCAAGCGCAAGAGTTTCCGGATCGGACGGTAACGCTCGTCGTTCCCTTTGCTGCCGGAGGTTCGACCGACGTGGTTGCGCGGATCATCGCCCAGAAAATGTCCGACGATCTCGGCCAGCAGGTGATCGTCCAGAACGTTGCTGGCGCTGGCGGTAATCTTGGCGCCGCAAACGTTGCCCGCGCCGATCCCGACGGCTATACGATCCTGATGGCGACAGTAGCGACCCATGCGCTGAACCCGCTCATCCTGAAAACCAAACCCTACGATCCCGAAAAGGATTTCGCACCGATCTCGCTTCTGGTCGTGGTTCCGAACGTCCTGGTGGTCAATCCGGAATTGCCGGCCAAGACGGTTCAGGAATTGCTGGCACTCTTGAAAGCTGACCCCGAGACGTACGCCTACGCCTCCTCCGGCAACGGAACACCGCTTCATCTCTCCGGCGAGCTCTTCAAAAAGATGGCCGGCGTCGAGATGCAGCATATTCCCTACAAGGGCTCCGGCCCGGCACTGAACGATGTAATCGGCAATCAGGTGCCAATCATGTTCGACAATCTCCCCTCGTCATCCGGTCATATCAAAGCTGGCACCCTCCGCGCGCTTGCTGTCACGACGGCAGAACGCGCATCGTCCTTCCCCGACATTCCGACCATCGCAGAGTCGGGCATTCCCGGTTACGAGACCTATACCTGGAACGCGCTCTTCGCTCCCGCCAACACGCCACAACCGGTGATCGCCCGCCTCAACGAAGCTGCGAAGAAGGCTATGGCCGATCCGGCGGTGCAGAAACGCATGGAGGAATTCAGCGCCAAGATCGTAGGTTCGACGCCCGAGGAGCTCGCCGCCCACGTCAAAGCCGAGCTTGCCAAATGGACCCCCGTCGTCCGCGACGCCAACATCCAAATGGATTGATCTGCAGCTGCCGCGCCTACCGCCACTTACGGTTTCAATGATCCGTGAAACGAGCTAGTGCGAGCTTTCTGCAGCTCGACCATTCGGTCCGGCCAGTAAAGCTGAAACAAGCTTCTGTTTCCCCTGGGGAACCGAATGAACAGTCATAACAACGTCCGCTGACGCCGAGCAGTCGAGCGGCAACCGCTCACCGCGTGGTGGCCGAGAGCGGCGTTGGTTGCCGCGGCTATTGTGGGGCTTATACCATCTTAAGCGGCTCACTCACGATGCTATTCCACTCGATACATTATCCGATCTTCTGTAACGGGCTTTGCGTCAATCCCTTGTGAGCTTAATCCCTCGCCGAGTGCTTGCTTCTGTCCGCAGTCGGAGCTTTGCCGCTGCTCTATGGTGTCTGCTGAGGACCGGTTGGCCAATCTTAGAAGCGCAGTCACCGCGTGCTGCTGATCGCATAGCGGCCTAACCCATCCATCGTCCCGGCGAAGGGACCTCGCTGCGGAGGGCTGATGGCTGTGCCCGTCCGAAAGCCTGTCTCGTCGTCTCCTCCGATCAAGCCGCCAGGGCTGGCGCTCCCTTATGAGCAATGAAGTTGGTTCTGTCCTTGAGCATGCAATGCAACACCACCGCCAGCTTGCGGGCCAGCGCCACGCGCGCCTTTTTGGGGCCGGCACGTTTTGCGACCGCCAATGCCCAGCCCTTCAGATCCGAACCTTTGACCGGCCGGGTCAGGATGACATTGGCCGCCTCGTAGAGCGCGGTTCGCACACTGCCATCGCCGATCTTCGAGATGCGACCGCTATGATCGGTCTCGCCCGACTGATACTTCTTCGGCGTCAATCCAAAGTGCGGCCCCACCGCGCGGGATGAGCGGAATCGCTCCGGCGCATCGACGGCCGCGACAAACGTCAGCGCCACCAGGACGCCTACGCCCAGCGTCGTCATCAGCCGCCGTGCGTTGTCGTCCTCACGGGCGATGGCGCGTAGCTTGCGCTCAAAACCTGCAAATTCATGCACAAGCGCCTCGCGCACCTTCAGTAGTGCCGTCGCGATCGCCTCCAGGGTCGGATGGCCGGCAATCAGCTCGCGGATGCGCCCCGCGTAAGTGCGCCGCGTCGTCGCCCCGACCTTCAGGCCGAAGCCGCGCAGTATGCCCCGGAGGCTCATCTCGATGTCGTGAAGCTTGCCCTGAATGAGCTTGCGGGCGGTCAGCAGCGCGCGCACCTCCTGGGCCGCAAGAGATTTGCAGTGGACCGGTCTGAACCAGCCAAGCCGCATCAACTGCGCAATGCCCCGGGCGTCCTTCTTGTCGGTCTTCACCGGCATCGTCTTGAAGGCTGCCCGCACGTGGCGCGTCTCGATCAGCTCGACGCAAAGACCTGCTTTGACCATCCCGGCATGGAGCCACTGCGACAAGGGGCCGGCCTCCAGGCCAATTCGCTCCATCGTCACGCCGTGCGCGCCGAACCAGGCGATCAGCGCATCGGGTTCGCTGAGGATCTTTGCTTCCCGCACAATGCGGCCGTCCACATCCACCACGCACACACTCGAGTATTCCAGTGATACGTCGATGCCGGCATACTGCTTCATGGTCGTCTCTCCGTGCTGCTATGGAGCAGGCCACTCCTGACTCCGCCACACCATCATTGTGAGGGACGACCACCGCGCCTTCAAACCTGGCGCGGCGGGTTCCGCCCGTTACACCATCTTAAAAGCACAAACAGGAACATTTCTCTACTTCGCGCCCCAGGGGGGGCGTTCAAAGAAGGTGAACCTCTCTCGAAAAATCAGCTAACCGTTTGAACACTCGGTCTTTGGGCGGGCCAGGAGCCATGTCGTTAATCTGCCTTTGCCCTTCACATTGACAGTCCCCGACATTCGAACCCGAATTGATCGATCAACTGCGCATAGATCTCAGGAGAAACTTGAATGCGGCCGGGCACGCCTGTTGTTTCCATCCGCGATGCCACAATCACCGCATCGCCCCAGACATCATAAAAGAACTTCTTCACTCCTACGCCGAGTGCGACACCCTTCTGACAGCAGCGATAATTGCACTGTCCCCAATGTCAGATGATCCGGGGAGACTTTTGCTGCTTGGATGCTTGTTCGCATCGATCGAGTAAGATCGTGGCAGGAGGACGGGCTCACTCCAGTGCGCAGCGAGAGCCGAGCGGGCTAGGCGCAGGCAAGCCCAAGGGCGCCGCGGACGGTTGCGCACGGCACGTCTCATCGAGCGTGCCCTTCCCTCCATGGTCACCGGCTTGCGAACGGCGCGCCGCAGACCTCGCGATCCATTTCACGAGCCAGCCGAATCCTTCCCATTCGGCGCCGTCGAGTGGATCGGCGAACGCGTCGCAGCGTTTTTTGCGCTGTTGGCTTACCAGCTCCCTATATAGGATCGTCCATTCAAGTAGCATCTCGTTTCTCCGGGCATCTGGCGTTATCCGGAAGATGGTTCGAGAGGCCATGCAACTGTAGAGGCACGAACGAAAGCCATCGTTCATGGATGAAAGTCGAACCTGATGAAAGTCGAAAACTGGGAAGATCTTCGTCTCTTTTTGCAAGTCGCCGAGCAAGGCGGGCTTGCGGGTGCCGCTGAGAAGACAGGGATCAGCGCGCCGACCATTGGGCGACGGATGCTAGCGCTGGAACGTGCCACGGGACGAGCGCTGTTCGTCAGGGCGCGGACGGGATACGAGCTCGCACCGGACGGGCAGATATTGCTGGACCGCGTGAGGGCGATGCAGGAGGCAGCGCAGGACATTGTCGATTGGCAAGAGACGGTGCATTCGATGCCAATCGTACGGCTTCTTTCGGACAACACGGTGTCGTGCTTCACGGCAACAAGCCTTCGGCACCTTTGGACACCGCACGATACTTTTCGCGTTTGTTTCAAGACAACTGAGGCCGCGATCGACCTGACACACCGCGACGTGGACATTGGACTCGCCGCGGAGCGGCCGCAGTTGGGCAATGTCGCGGTCCGGCGTTCCGTCGCCGTCGCCTATGCGCCCTACTGCGCCCAAGGTTTTGACCACCGGCGCCATTGCAACTGGGTTTCGCTGGGTACGGACGTCGCCAACCAGCCGTGGAAGCGGTGGGCATTCGAACAGCCGGGCCGGCACATCACGAACTGGGTAAACTCACCGCGGATGATGTTCGATCTAGTGAAGGCGGGAGCGGGCATCAGCGTGATGCCATGTTTCATCGGCGATAGCGATCCAGGCTTCGTCCGGGCGGGGCGAGTGATCGATGAGCTCGGGCATGATCTCTGGATGGTCCTGCATGGCGACGAACGCGCCCGGGAAGCCGTGCGCACGGTCGCAGACCGGCTTTCGGCGCTGCTCGCTGCAAATGCCTCTCTTTTTTGGGTTCGAATGGGCGCGATCCCCTTTGAACCGAACCGGCATGGCAGCACGCAAGGGGGGTGAGCTCGTCTATGTCGGCGAAGTCGGTACGGCCTTTTCGCGACAGATGTCGACGGAGTTACGCAAGCTGCTCGAGGCGACTCGTCGCGAAGAAACCCACTGTTAACTAAAGCGGAACAACGCGATATTCATCGAGCCGCTGCTTTTTTGCCGAAGTCGAATTTCGCGCTTGGACTGCCGATACGAAGCTTAGTCATTCTTCGTTCAAGGGTGTGATAGAGAGGGGATGCACGGTGTATTCTCTGGATGAAATTCGCGACTGACAGAATGAGGAAGTCGTGTAAAAACGAGGTCCAGCAGCCATAATTTTCGCACCTCAGCATTTTTTAGGGCGACATGTCTATCCAGGGAGGAAGTCATTCTTGACCGCCGCCCCTGCGCAAACCATCATGTGCTCGGCGAGAGACGCAATCACGGGAGAATTGATCATGACGGTTACAGTCAAGGTCGAAGAGGCCTAACCGCATTTGTCCGAGCTGTTGGCCAAGGTTAAAGCAGGCGAAGCGGTCATCATCTCGCGTGGCAACACGCCTCTAGCACGGCTTTCTCGCATCCGCCGGGAAAATGACATCGATGCGCTGATCGCCGAGATCAAAGCCCAGCGTCTCGGTCGCCCCGTGACCACTCAGAAACAAATCCGTGAATGGCGCGACGAAGGACGGCTTTACTGATGTCCTTCATCCACGACGCATCCATCGCCGCAGCCTGGTTCTCCCCAATAAACAGCATATTGCAGCCGACCGGTTGATGGCCGATCTACGCTCGACCATCGGCCTCGTGCCGGCATTGGTTTTGGTTCGAAACTCGCTCTGTTCTTCGTGGCCGAACGGCGGGAACGGCTTCGTGTGGGCGAAGCGCTGCTGTTGTTGATGCCACCGCGAGGGCTGTCGCTCGAAAGACGCGTGATCGATGAGGACGGGATGGCGCTCGAACTTGCGGCACGCTGTACGCTGACCGGATATGACGCCAGTTACGTGGCGCTCGCAAAAAAGGAAGGTCTGCCGCTCGCCACTGGCGATCAGAGGATGGCAACCACCCGCGGCGAGGGCATAAGCATTGCGGGTCCGCTTGAGCGTGAGCACTGATCCAGACACGCGCAATTCCATCTGCGGGGATGAACAAAACGCCGAGCCCGCGACCAGCTCCCCTGACAGCTCGTTGCAAACAGGCGGGGCTCGATCCCACGCTGTTTTCATGACATGGGTTGAGATCAGGGTATCTGACCGAGGCGGCAAATCGCCGCATTCCCCTGCCCGAAGCGATGCAGCAGTCACTGCATAAGTCGGTGAGCCAGACGGCGAGTTTAATACAACACCGCGGAACGGAAGAACGGACGAGCGGCGCGGCTGATTGTCTAAGACGTGCGGAACGGGCACACCGATTCAGAGACGCTATGGGTGTGGCGTGATCAGCGACAGCGTCGGAAAGTAGGTGCCATACCGTCCGATATTGCGGGTCAGAAGCGGAAGCTGGCTAACTGCAGCATGCGCGCCAATGAAAAAGTCGGGTAGGACGCCAGTCCTTGATCCTCCTGCCCGGCGATATTGCGTGAACACCTTTCCTGCGAGGAAAAGCGCGGCTCGAGGAATTGGCGTCATCTCCAGTCCAGCCTCCTCGAGAAATACCTCAAGGCCTTCAACACGATCGTATCTGGCCGACAGCTCCGCGTAGACTAAATCGTTGATCAGCAAGGGCCCGTTTAGACTCGCCGCTTCGAGTTGAGCAATCGACCAATCTGCCCAATTGTCGTTGTTTGTGACAACGTCCAAGAGGACGTTGGTGTCGATGAACGTCATGCTTCGCCACGGGTGAGGGCCAAAATGGAGTCGGTATCGAGTCCTTTGCCGGCATGACCCCGCAACTTCGCAAAGCGGCTCGCTGGCTGCTTTTTGTCTGCACGCGTCAGTACGACGGTGCCGTCGGCAGCACGGTGAAAGTCAACCTTGCTTCCAGGAACAATGCCCAATAAATCGCGCACCCGTTTAGGAATGGTCACTTGCCCCTTAGCTGTAACTGTCGTTGTCATCTGCGTTCCTCGGTAATACCAGATACACGGAAGGTATTACTTTGTGCAGGCGATTTCAAGGATAGCTGGGAATCCCACCGGTTTTGGACAGGGGTCATGAGCTATGACCGACGGAACGCCACTACATCGTAGCCGTTCCTGGAAGCAGCGAAGCAGTGACAGCGTCGTCGTTTCGCCCCCCCGGAGCCACAGCGGAATTGGCGAGCAACGGATCTTGCAGATGAACGCTGAGTCACAACGCCCTCCGCTCTCCCATCATTTGTCCTGAGCAGCGCCATCACATCGGACCAAGCGAAAGCTCGCCGAGCGAACGACATGGTCGTACAGCGGCGTCGCCGTCGATGGGAGGCCATAGATTGCTTGCGAGATTACCGTCCCAGTTTTCAGCAGGAACGGAAGCCGTGGCAATCAGGCGGCGCTGCGCCGCAAGTGCTTCAGCGCGACATACTCCCAGACGGCTACCACGAGCAGTATCGCACCTGAAAGCGCCTGGATCGCGGAGTTGGCGATGAAAGGCACAAGCGTGAAACTGGCTGCCAGCAAGCCGATGCCAAAGGCATGCGAATAAGGCAGGACGCGCGAAGACACCCCTTTCATCCACATTGTCCCTGCAAGGAACAGGATCGGTCCGCCGAGCTGCGCCAGCGCGCTGTTGTATGTTCCGGATTGGTAAGGATGCGCCAGGCTGAAGTCTTCTGCGACGGCGGTGAAGATGATGCCACCTACGATCGGAAGGTGACCGTAGGTGAAGAGATACTGCGCGGTGGTTTGCGGTTTAGACGTATCCTCTGCCTTGTCAGCAGCGCGTTCCTGGCCGTCGTGAAAATAGATCCACCACATGAGAACGGTAGTCAGGAAGGAAAGACATAGCACCAGAGGCGTACCTTCAGTGTCCAGGTTTTCAAACGTGTGTTTGCCGATGGTCAGTATGGTCTCGCCGAGCGCGATAATGACAAAAAGAGCGCTGCGTTCAGCGAGGTGTTCCCCATCGATGTCGAGCGTTTCGCGCGGCGAAGCTCCGAGACGCGGCACCCAGTATCTGACCATCGGACCTGCGTATTCCAGAGCAAGTGCCACGATCCACAGCACGACACGCAGATTCGGTTCGGACAGACCTCCCGTAATCCAGAAGACGCTCGATATAAAAAGCCAGACGGTAATCCGGAAGAAGGTCATGAACGAGGCCGGGTCGCCTCTTCGGAACGCATAGAGTGCGAACAGCGACCGGCTGACCTGCATGGCCGAATAGGCGACCGCAAAGACAAGGCCCATGTCCGCGAGGGCTTCCGGCAGCGCGATGGCCATTACCATGCCGCAGAACATCAGCGTAAAGAGCAGCAGGCGGACCGGTGAGATCTCGGTATCCAGAAGATCCATGACCCACGTCGTGTGGATCCATACCCACCAAAGCGCGAAGATGAAGAGCACTGCTTCGGCGGCGATGCCAAGACTGAAATCATCCGAAAGGCTCTCGGAAAGCTGAATCAGGGCAAAAACGAAAACGAGATCGAAAAAGAGCTCAGGAAAGCTCGCCTTCGTCTGATCTGTATTTTCTTTCCGGAGCCAGTGTGTTTTGTTTTCGGCCATGTAACCCTTCATAACGATGAGAGCAGAGATATATAGCGCAGCGCTGGGTCAGGTGCCTTCGTTCCGACCGAAATATCTGCACTCTGCTGGCTCGATTCTTTTGTAACAGGCTGCGGAGAAGATCATTGACAGAAGCGCACCCAAATGGACGAACGCTTGAGCTCACCAGTCGCATCGTATCGGCTTATTTGAGCCGCAATATCATTGCCCCCGACGAACTCCCCCACCTTATCCAGCAAACCTACAGCGCACTGGGCGAGACGTCTGCGTCAGCGCAGAGCCCGCCCGCAGTTGAGGAGCAACGGCCCGCGGTTCCGATCAAGAAGTCCGTGACCGACGACTTCATCGTATGTCTGGAGGACGGGAAGGAATTCAAATCTCTCAAGCGGCATCTAACGACTAAATACGGTTTGACGCCGGAGCAGTATCGCGAAAAATGGAAGCTTCCATCCGACTACCCGATGACCGCCCGCAACTATGCTCTGCAGCGCTCGGAGCTCGCACGGGCGATGGGGCTTGGAAAGAGACACGTATCAACGCCCGCTGATGCCCCTGCGCCTGTTCGCAAGAAGATGACTTTGAAGTTCGGTTAACGCGGTGGAGGATGCGGGTCGCATGCGAGCGACAATAACGGTCAGCCTCGGCCGCTCGCGCAATGCCAGTGCATGGTGGCCAGCGCATCGAGGAAGGCCGGGTCCTGGCCGTTCTGGGTTTCTGTCCTTGGATCCTCCTGTCGACCATCGTGTGGGCACGCTTGGCACTGAGCGTTTGCCGTTCGATGAAGCCTTTGCTTGGGCTGTTTTCGCCGGACAAGCGCGCTCCGGTCAATTCGACAAGAGTAAAACAAGAATACAAAAACCCCTAAATTGTTACTGGCACACCTAATACCTTCGTATAAGATCGACCATGCCTTGACACACCCTCTAGCATTGCCAGTGCTTGTAGTGGGCTTTGCGGCGGACCGTATTTCCGTGTCCTTGCTTCATACTGCAGAACGACAGTTCCAACGAAATTCCCTGACCGGAAACGGTCAGGGCTTCATCCATACGCCTTAAGCTTGTTGATCTCAGTGACATCCGATTCGGAGACGTAGATGGGCGAAACCTGTTGCAGCGGCTGACGAGCGCGCCCAGCGGCGGCTTTAGATGCTCCGGTCCATTTCCGTCGTTGGAAAAGACCGTTCCTCATAGATCAGCTTGTCGAGTGTGTTGTGACCGGCCTGCATGATGTCCATGTCGTAGATGTGACAGATAGCCGCCAATTCCTTCATCAGATCGCCTACGGTCGAGGCGCCGGAGGGTGCCTGTTTCCTCTTTCATAATGGCTGACTCGAGTTCCTCAAAAGACCCTCCCAGAGCCCGGTAGAGCTCCAGGGTCGACGAAAGAAGGTTTCGCCGGCGCTGGGCAGGATCAGTCACCGAAGCCTCGCCTTCGCAGACCGTCAAAAGTCTAATAGTTTTGTTCTGAAATTCGCTCATCAATACAAACGCAGTTCTAAACCAATGTGCTCGGCACGATATCCTTAAAGGTTGAACACCGAATTGATCTCAACCACTTCCGTCTTTTGGCGCCAGCGAAAAGCATCCGGACGTCGGCAGCTTCGACCAGATGCCTTTGGGCGTAGAAATGCTTGTGCAGCGGGTACATTTGCGCACGGGACGGGGTGTTGGGAATCACCACCATAGCGCGTTTGTCGGCGATGGCGTTGCGCAGACGATAAGGCGGTGTAGGCCATGACGACCTCGGCGGGCAGGCCCTCGATCAGGGCGTCGCCTTGCGGCGCATCGCCCTTCTGGCCTGCGGTGGGTGTGAAGCGGACCCGGCAGCCGGGACCGCGCACGGCCATGTGGATCTTGGTGCTCAAGCCGCCGCGCGAGGGGCCAAGGGCCTGATCTTCACCCCTTTTTTGCGCCGGCGGCGTGCTGATGGGCGCGGATGATGGTGGAATCGACTATCAGGTAGCACATGGCGATCTCCTGTCGGTTATTCAGCATGGCTCCATGCCGAACCCACACGCCAATTCTCATATAACCGTACGCGACGCCGGCGACAGCACCCTCGCATCTTGGAGCGAAAGATAACGAGACACTCGCGCCATAGTCCATTATGTCTATGCTCGTGCCGCACTTGGCCTCTTAATGGAACCCGGCCGGACTGGGAGAAATGCCTCACACACCACTTATTGCCACCCTCGTTGCCGGCCTTGGGCTTGCCTTCATTTTAGGCACGGTGGCAAATCGACTTCACCTATCGCCGCTGGTCGGCTACCTCTTGGCAGGTGTTTTGATCGGCCCGTTTACTCCTGGCTTTGTTGCAGACCAATCGCTGGCGCGCCAACTCGCCGAGCTTGGTGTTATCCTGCTGATGTTTGGCATAGGGCTACATTTCTCCATCCACGACTTACTTTCCGTACGGACTATCGCGCTTCCTGGAGCTCTCGGCCAAATGGCTTTGGTGACAACGCTCGGGTTAATCGTGGCGCAAGCGATCGGATGGCCAATTGCAGCCGGCGTGGTGTTCGGGTTGGCACTCTCGGTTGCAAGCACGGTCGTGGTTCTAAGGGCCCTCCAGGAAAAGCGACAACTCGAAACCGACGGAGGGCGTATTGCCGTCGGTTGGCTGGTCGTCGAAGACGTCGCCATGATCCTCGCCCTCGTATTATTGCCGGCCTTCGCTGGCAGTCTTGGCGGCAGCACAACTCGGCCGAGTTCAGGCGATGGCGGCCTCTTCACGTTTCTTGAGCCGCAAACTATGTCGGGCGCGCTTGCACTTGCGTTGACCAAGTTGACCGCATTTTTTGCGGCGATGGCTATCTTCGGCCGGCGCGTCATTCCTTGGGTACTGCACTATGTTGCTCACACTGGTTCGCGAGAGCTTTTCCGTCTGGCGGTACTGGCGATTGCCCTGGGAGTTGCTTTCGGAGCAGCTGAACTGTTCGGTGTCTCCTTCGCTCTTGGCGCATTTTTCGCTGGAATGATCCTCGCCGAATCACAGTTGAGCCAAAGGGCCGCTCAGGAAACGCTGCCGCTCCGCGACGCATTTGCCGTGCTCTTCTTTGTCTCGGTAGGCATGTTGTTCAACCCCATGATTCTGGTCGAGCAGCCGCTGCTCGTCGGAGCAACATTCCTGATCATCGTGATTGGCAATGCTACAGCCGCGTCCGCGATCGCCATCATGTTCGGCTATTCCCTGCCTGTAGCTTTGACACTCGGCCTCAGCCTCGCACAGATCGGCGAGTTCTCCTTCATACTTGCGGCGCTGGGAGTTGAACTCAAGCTTCTTCCGGAGGCAGGACGGGACCTGGTGCTTGCCGGAGCGATCCTGTCCATTCTCATCAACCCTCTTCTATTCACCGGATTCGGTCGCCTAACGCCATGGCTGAAGCCACGCGCGTCGGTCGGCGCCGTACAAGAAGACCGCAAGACAGACACACCCGAGCTCACGGGTACCCGTCTCACCCACCATGCTGTCCTTGTCGGCTATGGGCGGGTTGGGAGCCTGGTTGCAGAGACGTTGCAAAAAGCACGGTTACCTTACCTGATAATTGAGGAGCGGCAAGCGGTTGCCGATCAACTCCGGGCGCTTGGCGCCGAAGTCATTATTGGAAATGCCGCTCAGCCCGGATTACTTGAGGCGGCCAACGTTGGCGCAGCCAAATGGTTGATCAGCGCCATTCCAAGTCCATTCGAAAGTGGCAACCTCATCGAGCGCGCCCGCACAGTGAATCCGACACTCGAGATCATCGCCCGCGCGCATTCCGACGCTGAGGTCGATTACCTGACAAGGTTGGGAGCGAACCTCATCATCATGGGCGAGCGGGAAATCGCGCGGAGCATCTCGGAACATATTTTGAGCCACATCGATGTATCCGCAGCTCCCAATCCTAACGAAGGCCAAACAGGCCGCATATCAGAATAAGCTTGCGCTGAACTTCGGACAGGTCCCTCGCCTTAATGTGAGCAGAACTTGAGACCCCGCCATTCAACTTCTGGCGCAGTTGAAGGGAGCGGCGGAAAGCACGTGGCAAGCTGTCTTCTGAACGCCGTGCCGCCGAAATTCGCAGGAGACTGGTGTTCTATAACGTCCCGGACGCAGAATCCTGGAAGGGTCGCTATGGTCGCTTGGTCGGAGAAACCGGACTATCCCACCTCGAAGAGGCAGACCGCGCCGATCTGGATTGGAGGTCGAGGCAGCGCTCGCATGGCACGATGAAGATCCGCGGCCAACGATCGTCACACCGTTGCTCGACTGCAAGCATCTGCGCGAACAGCTTGCGATCGCCGAGCAGTTCATGAGTGTGGGGATCTCGCGCGGGTGGTCGCCGCGGTTTCAGAGGCCGGAGGAGTGACCCAGCCAAATTTGGACGCTTGTTCTCCCGTCCGACCGGACGGCCTCTCCATTGCCAGATTCGACGAGCAATTCCCGTTGATATGTTATGCGATCCTTTGGTGAATATTTTTCAACGAGGCAATGCGCCATCTGCGCGTCGGCAAGGTCGTCGTCGATCGGCGGTCGCGCACCCGCAATGGCATGGGGGCGCAAAGACTGCAGTGTGCCGCTCTGGTCCCCGACTGCCAAACTGATCCGAAATTGGAAGCGCCGGTTGGACTGCGCGGCGAGCAGAACTTCCTGTTTCCGCACCGGGGCGGAACGCTATGGATTCTGAACAAGAGCTGAGCCTGGCTTCGCTATCGCTCGGAATTTGCCAACGACCGCGCCTCATAGCGAGCACGCATGCTGGCACGCAAGCGCTTGCACCGTCTCGCGAGCTCCTGCACAATGCCACACGTGCCCAAGTGGCGTTACTGGGGCAGTTAAGCGAACGCAGATGACCGTCACAAACAGGTGCGTCTTGAAGGCCGGCCCATGTCAGTTGTTTTGCCTCCATCGTGTAAATAGGACACCGATGACGCTTGAGGGGCTGCGCACCGAGAGGGAATCGAGAAGATGGAAGCGGTGAAGGTGCCCACGCCCGACGTTTCGGCGGTTTACACGGTCGACCTGAGTGAGCGGCCAGTGCCACGCGGCGATGCCGCGCAGGAGAAGGCCGCACTTCTTCAGCTCGCCGGACGCATGCACGATGCGCCTGGAGAAATGCTCCCAAAATTCGTCGAACTCGCCATGGAGCTGACAGGCGCGATTTCCGCGGGTGTCAGCCTGCTCGAACAGACAGAGTCGTTCCCGGTGTTCCGCTGGCATAATCTGAAGGGAATTCTTTCGCCGTTCAACGGGGCGACTACTCCCCGCGATTACTCGCCGTGTGGCATTACGCTCGACCGCAGCGCACCAACACTGGCGATCCATCCGGAACGCGTCTATAACTGGATACCAGCGGGCTTGTCGCTGCCAGAGGTTTTGCTCGTTCCCCTATATATGGGACGGACGGAGCCACTCGGGACCCTTTGGGTCGTCGCCAACAGGATCGGGTATTTCCACTGCGGTCACGGAGCCACGCTGCAGGAGCTTGCCGATTTCATCGGTATAGCACTGAAGGTGGCCCGATCCGAACAGGAACTCCAGCAGGCGCTTGAACAGCAGGAACTGCTCACCAGAGAGATGAGCCACAGGCTCAAAAACCTTTTCGCCATCGTAGACGGCATAATCCGCATTAGCGCCCGAAGCACGGACAGCAAGGATGATTTAGTCGCGCTGTTGTCTGGCAGGTTGCATGCGCTCGCCGCTGCACATTCCTTGGTGAAGCCATCTTTTAGCGACGTCCAAGGGGCGGCCTCCAATCTTACGGACCTAATAAGCATCGTCATCGCGCCTCACGAGCCTGCGGCAATCCCCGGCAAGAGCGGGTTCTCTCTTGAAGGCCCTACCATTTTATGCGGCGAGCAATCGGTCAACGGACTTGCGCTAGTCTTCCATGAGCTGGCGACCAATGCGGCCAAATACGGGGCGCTGTGCGGCGACAATGGCAGGGTGGACATTGTCTGGCAGATCAACGGCGACGACCTGAGCATCACTTGGAATGAAGAGGGGAGAGAGAAATATCCTCCCCTCCTGCTTCCAAGGGCTTCGGCAGCACGTTGGTGGAGCAGACTGTGATCCGTCAATTCGGTGGTACCCTCAACTATGACTGGCGTCCGACCGGCTTATCAGTGAACATCATCTTGCCATTGTCCCGTCTGGCACAATAGCACCGTCCGGCTATCGTCGAAAATTGAGCTGACATCCGCGTATGTGAGCGCTCATGCTGCAAGAGCGCCCCACAGGTCCTGATCAAGATATCTGTTACTGAAGGACTTCATCATCTCCTGGAGGCGGGGAAATCCCAATCTCTGAAGCGGCACTTGCGGGCCAAATACTGCTAGGCCGACCAATCAGGAGAAGTGGAGCTACCAGCCGGCTATCCTTTAACCGCTGCCGGTTAGGCACGGCAGCGACCAGAATGCCTTCCAAGCAAGAGATGAGCATCGCTCCATCGCTCGTTTTCGAGTCGGCTGGGGCGATCACGAACCCGCGACTTTCTTCGGTCGGAAGTTCTTCCAGTCGACTACGCCAATTCTTGCGGAACATTGATAGCCGCCGACCCCTGATGGTGAGCACTCGCCCGGCCCTCCCCATTCCAGCGCGGGGAGGCAAACGCGTTTCCGACCGCCGATCTCCCGCAGCTGCGGGAGATCGGGGCTACTTACTAGCCGGCACGCCGCGTGGCATCAGTCGTGACCAGAGTACGCGGCGTTCCATACGCACCACCGAACCAAGCCGCGACCGCGCCAACAACGAGGGAGAAGAAGCCCAAGATAGCCCCGCTAGAAACTGCGGTGGCGGCCGTATCGGCGGCTTCGGTCGCCTGTTGTTTGGCGCGTTCGATCGAGGCCTTGTAACTCTCTTCGTATTGTTGAACCTGCGCGCGTGCCTGGTCCACCGGAATGTTCTGTGCCTTTGCAATGGCATCAGCAGCGCGATTTCGTGCTTCTTCCGCGGTCGCCTCATCGCCGGTGACCGCTGCCTGCACAGCGGCGACTGCTGCGTCGCGGAGTGCTGCCGGATCGTTGCCCCCGTCGCACTTCTTATCTGCCGCTCGATGTCGGCCATTGGATCCGCGGACGTGGCGATTGCCGGTGCGGCGGCAGAGGTGACTGTGGCAGCAGTCTTGCCGACGCCCCCGATGATGCTACTCAGACCGCTGAAGGCGCCACCCACCAACGCGCCGACGGAGGTCGTAAGGAGATAAAGAACGATCAATGTCGTGACGGCCCAACTCGTCAGCCCATGGTAACTTCCCGTCGTTTTGCTAGGGCGGCCGGAAACCCTGCTGGCGATATATCCGCCGACGAAGGCCGCAACTATGCCAGAGACGACGAACCAGAGACCGCCGGCGATCGAAAAGGTGCTTGGATTTGGGTTGTCGTTCGTTGTCGGATCGATCACGGCGGCGCCGATGCCGACGCCCAAGAGGTTCAGCAGAAATTGGACCGCAAGCGCGAGCGCGACGCCCGCAAGTACCGCTCCCCAAGAGATTTCGTTGATGACGGTTCTTGCCGAGAGATCAGGAGCGTAAACGGTCTCGCGGGTTTGATGAACGGCGACAGGATCGCTCATGATGGTGTTCCTCCCTTTTATGCAACTTGTCTAAACTAAGTACCTGCGAAAGAGTTCCTCGGCCGCGGTGGAGAGCAAGCTCACCTAGATCGATCCGGGGAGCAGGCTGCTATGCCAAACATCGTCCATCGTCGGCCCTCTCGCTGATCTCCTCAAACGAGGGATGCCTCAACTTTCGCTCATCGGTCCCACGCCCGATACTCGATCTCACTGAAAATGATCGTCGAGGAAGGGCTCCGCCATAGAGCCTGTTGCTGTACGACGAAACCGAGCTCCAGTCGGTTTGCGAGAGCAGTGAACCTGCCCCCTCCCCGCAGCACCGTGATGACCTGGGATGCAGCAGCTGGCCCCCAGGGCCGAGGCCTAGTGAAATGAGCGTACCAGGCGCAGACGCTTCAGCGTCGAAGCCAGTTCGCGCGCAACTTGACCGGTTAACAGCGCAGCCGCAGGAGGCTTAGCATAGCGCCGCCCGAAGGGCGGAAGCCGGGACCGACTGCGCCCGGCAAGTTGCTCCGTCTCCTGCGACTTCATTGGTTGCCCTTTGCGTTCAATAGGGCGCTGCCTGAAATAGCCATGAACAGGATCGTGAGCATGGCCAAACCCACCCCTGGATGGCCGGAGGAGAGGTCAATCGTAGCTTGCCGAACGCACCAATGCCGTTGATTGGCAGATAGGCAGCAAGGCCCGCCTTTACCGACGCAAGCAGTTCTGCGTCAGAGGGTGAACCTTGGATCCCGGTTAACACAGTCGCGATGCGGAACCGTCCTGATCTTTCTGGGGAAGGGACGACCAGGCACGAGCCCCGATCTTCACGAACAACTGTCCGCCTTCCCGATCTCGGGAGGCATTGCCTCGAATTGCTCACATTCGAAACTGCTAATAATGCATGGACAAAGCCGGCGTCGCCTTCCTCGTACTCATCTCCATCCTCGTCGCTCTCGTGGTGAGCATCCTGGGATTCATCCCAGAAGAGGTGCCACCCGATGTACCGGAGGTGATCCCTCAGATGCCCCCAGATGAACCAGCTTTCCAGGAAGCATGGATCAATCCACTCTGGCGATTACTCCGGCGGCAGAAGGATAAATTTGGCCACTTGATTTGACTAAACTCCTGCGCGAACGTCATGTCCCAGTCACCATCGTTGGCTGCTACAACTGTTGAACGCGAGGAGTTTGCCATGCGCATCCTATTGATCTCAGCCGTGATGCTGATCAGCTCGTTTGGAACTGTTGCCGTGGCAGCCGAAGGCGACCAGGCCTTCGCTGCGGCTGACAAGGAATTGAATTCGACGTTCAAGGAAATCGAGGCACGCATTGGCGATGACGCCAGCACGAAAAAGCTGCTTGTTTCCGCCCAAAAGTCGTGGATTTCCTTCCGCGACAACGAGTGTGCATTCCAGACATCAGCCAGCGCCGACGGCAGCGCCTATCCTATGCTCGTGGCCGCGTGCAAGACGGCACTGACGACGGATAGAACGAAGACACTCAAGGCGTACCTCAATTGCCAGGAAGGCGATCTTTCCTGCCCGGTACCGTCGGGGCAATAACGGGTGCCAGGCACCCTACCGCAAAGTCGGCGGTCATCGGGTGGTCGCGTGTGAGCGTTTTGGTTGCAGGCACCGGAATCGAACCCGGTCTTTGGTGGTTGTGAGCCACGCGGCTTATCGGCTGCCCTGCCTGCGCTGATTTCGGCAATATGCTGCTATGGCGGGAGGTGGTGAACCTTTCCCCAGGGCCGGCGAGTGTTCCGTCTAGTCGAGGTGCGCGATCAGACCAGCCTGAAATCACCTATGATTGCAAAGAGCCTAAGCGACGCGGACGAGCCCTGAAAGCGTTTCCACAAGGGGTCTTTACCCATTTTCTGCTGGTGACGTCGAGAACCGTCGCGAGCATGCCACCGACGAGCCGGTGCGACGGCAAGATCATGAGGGACCCGCGCAGAGTATTGACGGAGCTCGTGCCACCTGCTCCCTGGCGTAACGAACAAGCGCTATCGCGTAGACCGGCAGTAAGCCGCCCCGCAAAACCTTCGAGGCAGTCTCGTCCGTGGAACGTCGGGCACATCCTGCCCTTTGGTTAAGCTTCCGCTCAACCGCTGGACGAAGCAGTGTCAGCCGTCTGACGAGCTCTGCCGTGTTCCAACCGCTAGCCCTGGCCTGCGCCGAGAAAATCGGCCATTTCGACATTATAAAAAGTCTTGGTCCGTGGGCCGGCGAGGATCGGGTCGATCCGGCGAACGCATTCCTGGTAGTGTTCGGTTTTGCGGTGCGCGTCCAGCGCCTCGGGCGAATTGAAGACTTCATAGATGACGAAGCTGTGGTCGTCGTCCGGACTGCGCAGGACATCAAAGCGCAGATTACCGGGCTCCTGGCGCGTGCCTTCGTAGTTTATGCGGAACGCCTCCAGAAACTCTGCGGCGTGACCTTGCTTGACGTTGATGCTAACCATCTGGATGAGCATGTCGTAATTCCTGCTGTGTTGATTGACGGATCTATAAAAGTCAGAGACCCGGCGCTTTCCACATGGCCGTGGTCACGCCCTCATCTACGAGCTGTCGCTGCAGCGCGTAGGCACGTGCCCAGCGCTCGCCCGCCACGTCGTAGATAGCCTTATGCTCGAGATTCGGCTCGAAACGCTGGTCCCAGCGCACCCAACTTTCCGCCGCCTCCACGAAGTTGCGGCGTAGCCCGATGCCGATTGCCGCCGCTGCAGCGCAGCCGAGCGCCGTCGCCTCTTTGATCACGGGCGTGACGACCGGAAGGCCGGTGGCATTCGAGAGGATCTGCGACCAGTGGGCTGATTTCGATGCACCGGCCGCAAAGACGATCTTATCCGGCGTTTTGCCAGAAAGCTTGAAGACAGCCGCAAGGTTGCGGGCCGCGACAATCGCCGCGTTCTCCTGAAGGGCGCGAAAGATCGCCGCCTTGCCCGATTTTTCCGGGTCGATGGAAAGGTTCAGAAGCGACGGCGCGGCGTGATACCAGTTGCCATAGTGCATGACGTCGGAGAAGACCGGAATGATGCCGTGGGCGCCGACTGGCACGCCGGCTGCTTTCTCCTCCAGGAGCCTGTAGGCATCGCCGCCGGGTCCGACCGCCGCGACCTCTTCCGCGCCGAAACTGTCGCGGAACCAGCGCATAACGATGCCGACGAAGAAGCTGATCGCCTCGGCCTGGTTGAGACCGTTGACGACATGCGGATTGATGCGCAGGTCCATGGACGGATCGGAGACGGACGGGCCGACATTCACCACCTGCTGCCAAAAGGTGCCCCCAAGCACGGCGCAGTCACCTTCATTCACGACACCGATTGCCGCTGCTCCGATCTGGCAGTCGCCGCCGCCCATGACCACGGGCGTGCCCGCGGCAATGCCCGTCTCCCTAGCCGCTTTTTCGGTGACGCGGCCGATCACCGTGCCCGGTTCGACGCTTTGCGGGAAGATATCGTCGCGCATGCCGGCCTTGATCAGCGCCTCGGGCATCCAATTGCGTTTCTTCAGGCTGTAGAGACCGGTCGTCCCGGCGTTGGATGGATCGCTCGCGATAACGCCGGAGAGACGCGCCAGAACCCAGTCAGACAGCATGCTGATCCTGTGGATGCGGGCATAGATGTCCGGGAGGTTGCGCTTCAGCCAGAGCAGGCGCGGCAGGGCGCCGAGCGCGAAGGTCTGCCCGCTCTCGGTATAAAGCGCCCGCTCCAGATCGGCAAAATCGCGCTTCAGGTCGCGCACCTCGCTCACGGCGCGGCTGTCGACGTTGGCGCAGGCCCAGATTTCCCGGCCACTGGCGTCATAGGCGACGATCGCCTCGCGCATGCTGGTGGCACTGACTGCACGGATATCGGCGGGTGCAATGCGGGCTTTTGCGATAGCCTGGCGAATGGCGCGCGACAGCAGCGACCAGTTGCCCTCCACATCGAAGTCCATCGAGCCCGGAAAGCGCGGATCGGCCTGGTGCCACCATTCGTGTTGGGCGCTGGCGATCTGATCGCCATTTTCGTCGAAGATCACCGCGCGGCCGCTGCCGGTGCCAGCATCGACGGCCAGCAAATAGGAAGTGGTCATGGTCTCAGTCCTCGATCTCGATGAGGCCGTTCGCGGTCGTCTCGTCGGTTATGAGGATGCCGACGAACTTTCCGCGAAGCGCTGCATGGATGGCCTGTACCTTATGGATGCCACCCGCCGCCGCCACGACCTTTTCGGCACGCGACAGCGCCGCGAGCTTCACGCCGATCACTCGATCGTGCAGCGGCAACTCTAGTGGCTCTCCGAATTCGTTGTAGAATTGGCAGAGGATGTCGCCGACGGCGCCCTTGCGGCGTAGCGGCTCCACCTCGTCGGGGCTGACATAGCCGGAACGCACGACAGTGGAGATGGCCGAAAGTTCGCCGATACCAACGAGCTGGTAACTCGCGTTGAGCGCCATTTCGAGCAAGTTGGCCACGGCGGGTTCGGATGAGAGGTTGCGCGCGACATCCGGGTCGCGCACGACGAGCGGCGCCGGTACGAGATGAACGCTGCTGCCCCAGTTGGCCGTTCGCATTCCGTCAACATAGGTGCCGACGCCGCCGGTCAGGCTGACGAGGCCGATATTGCGCTCGTTGGCGAGATGGCCGAGCCGCTGGATGGTGTTGCTTACGGTCGCGCCCCAACCGACCGCGAGAAGGTCACCCGGCTGAAGCCGTTGCATGAGAAACTGCGCGGCCGCCTGACCCAGCCGATCACTCGGATCCTGATCGGGAAGCTGCGGCACCACGTAGGCTTCCAACAGCCCGTAGCGCTCCTTGATCTGCCGCTCGAGCGCCAGGCACCCCTGATATCGCGAGTTTATACGCACCTGGATAATGCCGGAGCGCCGGCCGCTCTCCAAAAGACGCGACACCTTGATGCGCGACATGTTGAGTTTTTCGCCGATCTCGTTCTGCGTCAGACCGTCGTTGTAGTAATACCAGGCGATACGGGTGAGGATTTCCTCGTCCGTATCGGCATAGCTCCATTCCCCGTTGTCCGACGCCATGTAAGCGGCTCCCTCGGTCGATCTCTGATCATTTGAATAACAATAAAACTTTTGATACGTCAACGCATCAGGGCCGCGAAAAATTCTTCGTAGCTCCAATCTATTGATTCCAGCGGAAAATCTACAATTTCCGTTCAGCACGTTGGCCATCTACATGCGCTCATCATGTGGCGGGCATATTGACGACCACCGACCCATGTGATCACATGACTTAGACAGGTTACATATGAACAGGTGCGGAATGAATGGGAGCCCTGTGCCCGGGAGGGTCGCGAAGCTGACGGACATTTGGAAGTCTTACGGTCCCGTTCCGGTGCTGAAGGGTGTCTCGTTCGTTTTGCAGGCGGGAGAGGTGCATGCGCTTCTCGGCGGCAATGGCGCCGGCAAGTCGAGCCTCATGAAAATCATGTCGGGCGTCATTCCGGCCAATGCCGGCGCCATCGAGATCAACGGCCGCGCCCTCACCCACGCATCGCCGGCGCTCGCGCAGGAACTCGGGCTGTACCTGGTGCCGCAAGAGGCGCATATCCTTCCCAACCAGAGCGTTCTGGAAAACATCTGCCTCGGCCTGGCCGCCTCTCCCCGCGCGCTACGCCCGCGCGTGGAGCAGCTCGTCGCCGAGCTCGCCGTCTCGCTCGACCTCGACGTGCAGGCAGCCGCCCTTGAAATCGCGGAGCGGCAGATTGTCGAAATCCTGCGCGGGCTCGTGCGAGACGCCCGCGTGCTGATACTCGACGAACCGACCTCGGCGCTAACCCCCTTTGAGACCAGCACCCTGTTTCAGCGCGTACGCAAGCTTCAAAGCCAGGGCGTCGGCATCATCTTCATCTCGCACAAACTTCGCGAGATTCGTGAGATCTGCGGCACAATCAGCGTATTGCGCGACGGTGTGATCGTGCTCTGCGGGCCGCTCGACACCTACAGCGATGCCGAGATCATCGACGCGATGAGCCGAGTGCAGATCGCGGATGATGCCGACAAGAACCGTGTGGGCCGCAAGGTTTCGCAAATCGGCAAGCCGCGTCTCAGCGTGCGCGATCTCAGCGGCGAAGGTTTCCGCGATATCAGCCTTGACGTGCGAGCCGGCGAAATCCTCGGCCTTGCCGGAGTCGTGGGCGCCGGACGCACGGAGTTCGCCGAAACGCTCTTCGGCCTTCGGCCGCAGACGGCGGGCAGCGTCGTCTTTGATGGAGCGGAACTGAAAAAGCGCTCGCCGCGCATATGCATCGACCTCGGCCTCGTCTACCTGCCTGAAGACCGCCAGCAGCACGGCCTTTTCCTTGAAGCACCGCTCTCATGGAACGTTTCGTCCTACCTCGTGCACCGCCTACCCTTCTTTCTGCGACCCGGCGCCGAGCGGAAAGTCTTCGACGGGTTCCGCGCGAGCATGGGCATCAAGTGCACCGGCGCCGACCAGGAGGCCCGCGGTCTTTCGGGCGGCAACCAGCAGAAGGTGCTGCTCGCCAAGTGCCTTTCCGCCCGGCCCAAGGTGCTCATCCTCGACGAGCCCACGCGCGGCGTGGACGTCGCTGCCCGCAAGGATATCTACGACCTCATCCGCCGGCTTGCCGCGGACGGCGTCGCCATCATCCTCATTTCATCCGACTTCGACGAAATCGAACAGCTTGCCGACCGGGTCGAGATCATGGCCTTCGGCCAGTCCGGCGGCGAACTCACGGACCAGATCTCGGTTGACGCGATCGCCCGCCTCGCCTTCGGCGCCTCGGAGGGTCGCCATGCTTGATCTCTTCGCCCGCAATCGCGTCGCAACTCTCATCCTCGTGCTCGCCGTCGCCTATGCCGCAATCGGCACGGTCGCGCCCGGCTATCTGTCCGGCGCCACGGCCTCGGTGGTCGTCTCCAACAGCCTCGTCCTGATGCTGATCTCGCTCGGGACGATGGTCGTCATCCTGACGCGCAATATCGATGTGTCGAGCGGTTCGGTGCTCGGCCTCAGCGCCGCCGTGCTCGGCCTTTCACTCACAGCCGGCGTGAGCCTGCCGCTCGCCATCGCCTTCTGCCTTGCAACCGGTGCTGTCGCTGGGGCCTTCAACGGGCTGATGGTTGCCTATCTCGGCATTCCATCCATCGTCGCCACGCTTGGCACGCTTGGACTTTACCGCGGTATCATGCTCGTCCTCACGGGCGGGCGCTGGATCGAGGACCTGCCGCAGGGTCTAAAAGCGCTCGCCGCCAATCTCGGCTTCGGCTTCTCCATCCTCACGATTGTTGTGCTGGCACTCGTTGCGCTTGCCTGGATCGTACTGCGCAAGACGCGCTTCGGCCGCAATTTCTATGCGGTCGGCGACAACCGCGCGGCTGCCCACCATCTCGGCGTACCGGTTAAGCTGGTGCAGTTTTCCGCTTTCGTCACGACGGGCGTCTGCGCCGCCCTCGCCGGCCTCGTCTTCGCCGCACAGATCGGCTTCATCCCAAATCAGGCTGGAAACGGCATCGAACTGAAGGCCATTGCCGTCAATGTGCTGGGAGGCGTAAGCCTTCTTGGAGGCACCGGCTCGGTCGCTGGCGTCTTCACCGCCGTCATCTTTATCACCTCGATCGACAGCGCCCTCGTTTTCTTGAAGATCCCGGCCTATTGGAACGACTTCATTGCAGGCGCGATCCTGCTCTCGGTGCTGCTGCTCGACGGCCGCATCCGCCAGGTTATCGACCGGCGCATCCGTGCCCGCCGCTATCGGCTGCACGAGCGCGGCCCAACACAATCCCGTGAGACGACGACGGCGCGCAATGTGGAGGCAAGCCGATGAAAAAGCTGATCTTCCGCTGGGAGACCGCCCTCTTCGCCATGCTCGTCGCAGAACTTGTCATCTTCGGTCTCGTCAATCCGCGCTTCCTCAATTTCGCGAACCTAATCTACGGCACGTCAGACTTCATCCAGATCGGCATCGTCGCCCTACCGCTGACCCTTGTCATCATTGCCGGCGGCATCGACGTCTCTTTCGCCTCGGTTATCGGCCTTACCGCTATCATCTTCGGCGTCGCGACGTTCTACGGCGTGCCGCTTCCGCTTTCCATCTTGCTCGCTCTGGTCACCGGCGCGGCCTGCGGGCTCCTCAATGCCACAGTCATCCACCTGTCGAAGATACAGCCGCTCGTCGTCACGCTCGGCAGCCTCTATCTCTTCCAGGGCACGGCAACCGTTGCTTCCGGTCTCGTTGGCGCGGGCGGCTACGAGGGCATCGGTAACTTTCCGGAGGCCTTCAACGCCTTCGGCTATGCCGAATTCCTTGGGCTGCCGGCACCTCTGGCGCTCTTCCTCGCACTCTCGCTCGTGCTCATCGTCCTTCTACATTTCACTCGCTTCGGTCGCACAGTGTTCCTGTCCGGCCAGTCTGAAAGCGCAGCCCGTTTTGCCGGTATCCCGGTCGGCCGCGTCCAGACGATCACCTATGTCATCACCGGCGTCTCGGCGGCCATCGCCGGCCTCGTGATGTCGGCCTATTTCGGCTCCGCGCGCGTCGACCTCGGTTCGGCGACCCTGCTGCCGGCCGTCACCGCGGCCGTACTCGGCGGCGCCTCCATTTATGGCGGTCAGGGCTCCATCCTCGGCACCCTGCTCGCCACCTTCGTCATCGGTTACCTGCAGCAGGGTTTGCAGGCAGCCGGCGTCCCCAGCCAGATTTCCAGCGCACTTTCGGGAGGGTTGCTGGTTGTCGCGGTCGCATTGCGCCACGCAAGCGCGATGCTGGCCGATTTCATCGCAGTCGCCCGGCAACAGAGACAGAACCGGGCGGCCGTCACTTCAGGAGGAGAATGAGAATGATCAAGACCATCATGAAATCCGGCACCCTCGCCGCGGCGCTTTTGGCCGGCACCATGCTCGGCTCGGGCGCTGCGCATGCGGAAAACCAGATCGCCTTCATCCCCAAGCTGGTGGGTGTCGGCTTCTTCACCTCCGGCGGCGCCGGCGCGGTGAAGGCGGGGGAGGAAGTCGGCGCGAAGGTCACCTATGACGGCCCGACGGAACCGAGCGTTTCCGGGCAGGTCCAGTTCATCAACAATTTCGTCAACCAGGGCTACAACGCGCTTATCGTTTCCTCCGTCTCTCCGGATGGCCTGTGCCCAGCGCTGAAGCGCGCCATGGAACGCGGCGTGCTCGTCATGACCTGGGACAGCGACGTCAACCCGGATTGCCGCAGCTATTACATCAATCAAGGCACGCCTGACCAGCTTGGCGGCCTTCTGGTCGACATGGCGGCCGAGGGCGTGACGAAGGAAAAGGCCAAGGTCGCCTTCTTCTACTCGAGCCCGACAGTGACCGACCAGAACGCCTGGGCGGAAGCCGCCAAGGCGAAGATCGCCAAGGAGCATCCGGGCTGGGAAATCGTTACCACGCAGTACGGCTACAACGACGCTCAGAAATCGCTGCAGACGGCCGAAAGCATCCTGCAGACCTATCCTGACCTTGACGCGATCATTGCGCCCGATGCCAACGCCCTGCCGGCAGCAGCGCAGGCTGCGGAAAACTTGAAGCGCGCCGAGGGCGTCACTATCGTCGGCTTCTCCACGCCAAACGTCATGCGACCCTATATCGAGCGCGGCACGATCCAGCGCTTCGGTCTTTGGGACGTCACGCAGCAAGGCAAGATCTCGGTCTTCGTTGCCGATCACGTCCTGAAGAACGGTCCCATGAAAGTCGGCGAAAAGCTGGAGATCCCTGGCGTCGGTACTGTCGAGGTCTCAGCCAACAAGGTACAGGGCTACGACTACGAAGCCGATGGCAACGGCATCATCTTGCTGCCGGAGCGCACCGTTTTCACCAAGGAAAATATTGGCAACTTCGACTTCTAAGCACGCACAAACGGCGGGCGGCTCCGGCTGCCCGCCGACCTTCATTCATAGACAGGACAATTCGCATGGAAAGCCGCTGGAACGACGAGGACGCAGCACGTTTTGTGGAGGCGGCACGCGCCGCGGGACAGAGCGAGGCACTCGGCCTTCGTATCTATACTTCCCGCATCATCGGCGGCGACCCGGACCTGGTGCTGCACGGCGGCGGCAACACGTCGGTCAAGGTAAGGTCTAACGAGAACGAAGAGCTCATGCACATTAAGGGCAGCGGCTGGGACCTCGACACGATCGAGGCAGCGGGCCTGCCCGCCGTGCGCCTTGCGCCGCTGCTCGAAGCCCGCAATACCCCGAAACTCTCAGACCCGGACATGGTCTTACTGCTGCGTGCCAGCCTGATCGACAAGGACGCGCCGAACCCGTCCGTCGAAGCGCTGCTGCACGCCTTCTTGCCCTTCGACTACGTCGACCACACGCATGCAACAGCGGTCCTGGCGCTCGCCGACCAACCGAACATGCCCGACACCGTTCGCCGCATCTATGGCGATCGCCTCGCCTATGTGCCCTATGTGATGCCCGGCTTCGATCTTTCCATCGCCGCCGACCGGATCTATCGCAACCATCCGGATTGCGAGGGTCTATGGCTGGAAAATCACGGCCTCTTCACCTTCGCAAACGATGCCCGTGCTTCTTATGAGCTGATGATCGAATTCGTAACACTGGCGGAGCAGGAACTCGCCCGCGCCGGCGTGGCGTTGTCGGGCCCCCAGCCCAATGACGGCGAGACAGACGCGGCGCTTGCTGCGCGGCTGGAAAAAGCACTGATGCGAGAAGGGTCGCCTTTCGCAAAGGGTGTCTTCCTCGATTACCGTTCGACCGAAGCGATCCGCGAACTCACATCGAAGCCGAATGTGGAAGCGATCAGTCTGCGCGGCACAGTGACGCCCGACCACGTAATCCGCATCAAACCCTGGCCGATGATCATCGGGGCCGATGCTGATGAACCCGCAATCGAGAGCGCATTAGCCGCCTATGCGGACCGCTACAGGGCCTACTTTGAGCGAAACGCGACCCGCGCCAACGAGCAGAAACGGATACTCGACGTCTATCCACGCGTCGTTCTGGTGCTTGGGAAAGGCATGTTCGCACTCGGCGCGAATGCCAAGACAGCCAAAATCGGCGGAGATCTTTGCGAACAGGCTGCGCGAGCAATCAACGCCGCGGAAGCGTATGGCTGCTTCACTCCGATCAGCGAGGCAGATCTCTTCGACATGGAGTACTGGTCGCTAGAACAAGCTAAGTTGAAAATAGCGGTATAGCATGGCCGCACCAATTTTCCGGCCAAAAGTGGCACAATCGATGTTCTCGCCTTCCCCGAAGAGGGATCGACTGCTCCGTCCTCCCTTAAGCACCGATCGCATACTTCAAGCTACAAGAGGCGATGGCCCCCGAACCAATTTGTTGGCTGCACCTCCGACATCGAAGTGCGGGTCCCAATCGTTGCACCGATCAGACCGACGTGGCAGCAGTCAGGAAATCGAGAACCTGCGTGTTGCTCGCTGGGAGAGGTCACCGCCAATCTTGCCTCATACAGCCTGGCGCGGAACGACGAAACCGAGCTCCAACAGTTTTCGAAAGCAGTGAACGTGTCCCTCCCCGCAGCACCGAGATGACCTGGAATGCAGCAGTTGGCCCGCTAAGACCATGGAAAGTGAAATGAGCGTACCAGGCGCAGACGCTTCAGCGTCGAACCCAGTTCGCGCGCAACTTGACCGGTTAGCAGCGCAGCCGCAGGAGGCTTAGCATAGCGCCGCCCGACGGGCGGAAGCCGGGACCGACTGCGCCCGGCAAGTTGCGCGTCCACGTCTACCCCGTCTAGGCAGCACTAACAACCTTGCAACATCTGTGATGACCGTAGGGGCCGAGGTTCGTTCCTACTTGATCAAGACGCGATGACGATCCGGCGATCGTCACGCTTCTGAGCTTCAGTTCGGGGGCGCCAAAAGATGCGTCCATTCGGCGCAATGCCCGAGGCTGAATTGACAGTTTCGGCCCCCTTTCCCTCGTAAGGAGACCTCCGAGAACAGCATCGCTTAACACCGCAAACCGCCAGCAGCTACATTCAGCCTCTCGCGCGACGGCCGCCGCAGATCGCCGGGTATCGCGCGATCAACAGGAATTTACGGGTATGCACAAGACCGACTGCGATCTACCATGGCAGTGATTCAGTCAGTGGTTTCAAGGGAATGGCCGAAGCGAAAAACGCACCGTCGTCAATGAGATCGAGCCTTGAGCACCTGCCGGAGAAGAAGCAGCGGGAGCTCGCTCGTATCGTCGAAGTCATTCACGAGGAATTCGAAGACGCGCTGAAGGGCGGGACGAGCGATTTCAAGAAACGCGGTCGTGTTCTCAAAATCATTCTGTATGGCTCTTACGCCCGCGGTACTTGGGTCGACGAACCGCACACGACGAAGGGCTACAAATCCGATTACGATCTTTTGGTCGTGGTCAACGATCGGCGGCTGACGGATTTTGCAACCTACTGGTCAAATGCGCAGGATCGTCTGTTGCATCTGTCGGAGGTTCAGACGCCGGTGAGCCTCATTGTTCATTCGCGCCGGGAGGTGAACACGGCCCTATACGAAGGCCAATATTTCTTCGTTGATATCCGGCGCGATGGGATCGTGCTCTACGAACTGGACGACGAGCCGCTGGCGGAGCCGAGACAACTGTCTCCTTATGACGCACTCAGGGTGGCAAAGGAGCATTTTGAAAGGCATACCCAAAGCACCACTGAGTTTCAGCAGCTCGCCGCTTACGCGATTGAGCATGGTTGGCAGAAGCGGGCGGCCTTTTTGCTGCACCAAGCGGCAGAATCTGCCTATTCCTGTTTTCTTTTAACTCTGACGAACTACAGCCCACCATCGCACAACCTCAAATTCCTGCGCGGCCTGGCGGAGGATCACGATCGCCGGCTCGTCGAGGCATGGCCTCGTGAACAGCACCGCTTCATGACCTGGTACAACATTCTAAACGAGGCCTATGTAAAAGCACGCTATTCGAAGCATTTCGAGATAAGCGAGGAGGCGCTTAGCTGGCTGCTCGAGCGAACCGAACACCTCCTCCGCCTTGTCGAGTTGATTTGCACGGAACGACTCGGAGAGCTTGAACGGGCGACCGTCCGAGACCAATAATTTGTGACAATCAATAAGCGCTTGAGACTGGCGGATCGACCGCAGGGTGTGTAGATAGCAGTCTGCTTTTTCGGATCCAAGGCGCCGATGGCGGTAACGCGACGACAAAGGGAAGACTTCGCAACTATTCCCTCCGCTCCCGCACCGGAGCCGGTGACGACCTTTGCCATCCAGATCGTGGAATGGAAGAGAGAGTCTTTCGAGCGATATTTCCCCGGCAGGCACCTCCGTTTCCTCCCGATGAATGTCGGGGAGCGCGAATTCGAGCGCGTCTGGAAGCCGCGGATCCTGGCCGAGAAGGACGCCGAATTTCTCGCCTGGGGCCCGGAGCTGCCGGGCCCAGTGGAGGCGCTGGCAAAAGCGCGGAACATTCCCGTCACCTTCATTGAGGACGGTTTCCTTCGCTCGGCCCGGCCAAGCGCCAGCCGCACGCCTCCCCTGTCCCTGGCGCTCGACGGCAGGGCACTCTATTTCGATTGCCGGCATGCCTCCGACCTCGAAGTGCTGCTCAAGACCTACGACTTCGAAGCGGATTCGACGCTGATGGAGCGTGCGCGCGCCGGCATCGCGCTTCTCACCGAAAGCGGCATCAGCAAATATAACGGCGCGCGCCGGCGCGCGGCCGAGGAGGTCTATGGCGAGAAGACGCGCAAACGGGTGCTGGTCGTCGGCCAGGTGGAAGACGATGCTTCGATCCGCTACGGCTGCCTCAGCCGCATGACCAACAATGATCTGGTGCGGCTCGCGGCATCAGAGCAAGTGGACGCCCAGATCCTCTACAAGCCGCATCCGGATGTGCTGAGCCGCGCCCGCCCGGCAAGGTCAGACCCCGCCGAAGTGGCGCATCTTTGCGAGCTCGTGACCGAGAGCCTGCCGCTTGCCGAGGCGCTGCGGACCGTCGACCACGTCTATACGATCACCTCGCTTGCGGGCTTCGAGGCGATCCTTCGCGGCATCCCGGTCACGACCGCCGGCTGTCCCTTCTATTCCGGATGGGGCCTGACGGACGACCGTCAGCCGAACCCGCGCCGCGGCCGGCACTTGAGCATCGAAGCGCTTTTCGCCGGCGCCTATCTGCTTTATCCTCGCTACTTCGACCCAGAGACTGGAGCGCAAACCTCATTCGAAGCAACCGTGACAGCGATCAGGAGACAGCTCGACGAGCCGCAGGGCCTTCACCCGCGCCGACCGCAATGGCGCGCCTGGGGCCCTTACGGCCTTCTCGGGTGGCGTCATCTGCTGACCGCCTTCGTCACGCCGGCGATCCGCAAGATCGGCAGTGACCGCGATGTCGAAGACTTCAAGTCCGACCCGATCCGCTTCTTCCGCACCCTTTCCGAGCGGAAATACCGGATCATCGGCCGCATACTCTATCCGTTCGGGTGACTGACATGGGCTATCTCACCACCCATTTCCGTGTCGTCGGCGCGCTTCTGGTTCGCGAAATGGCGACCCGCTTCGGCTCGAAGCCCGGCGGTTATGTGTGGGCGCTGCTCGATCCGGCGGCTCACATCCTGCTGATGACGGTCATCTTCCAGGCGATCGCCCGCGCGCCGGCGCTCGGCACCAGCTTCGCGCTCTTCTTCGCCACAGGCTATATCGCCTTCCAGTTTTACCAGGCGATGACGGGCTACCTGAACGCCGCGGTGAAAGCCAACAAGGCACTGCTCAGCTACCCCAACGTCGCGCCCATCGACACCATCGTCGCTCGCTTCGTCCTGCAGATGGGCACGACTTCACTGGTCGCGTTCATCGTGCTCGGTACGATCGTCGCCACCATGCGGGTCGACACGAACATTCACTGGCCCTCGATCCTGGAAGCGGTCGGGCTCGCCTGCCTCTTCGGCCTGGGCGTGGCCATGATCAATTGCGTGCTCTTCCTCAAGTACCCACTTTACGAGCAGGTGTTCGGCATCGTGAACCGGCCGCTGTTCCTGATCTCGGGGGTCTTTTTCCTGCCCGATTCCATTCCCGCGCCCTATCGCGACCTCGTGCTCATCAATCCGCTCGTCCACGTCATCATGGGCTTCCGCAAGGGCTTTTATCCGGAATATCGTGCGGTCGGCCTCGACATGACCTATCTCTATGGAATCGCATTTCTGACATTGTTTGCCGGAATGCTGGTCTTCACCCTTTCCAGAAAGACACTGAGAAACGAATGATCCGGTTCGAGCAGGCTACGAAATATGCCCGCACCAAGGGCATCAAGAAGCCGATCATCGAGGATGCATCGCTGACGCTCAACCGCGGCAAGAGCGTCGGCCTGCTCGGCCGCAACGGCGCCGGAAAATCGACGCTGCTGCGCCTGATCGCCGGCGCCATCAAGCTCGATAGGGGCCGAATCATCCGCCGCGGCAAGATCTCCTGGCCGCTCGGATTTCAGGGCAGCTTTCAACCATCGATGACAGGAGAACAGAACGTGCGCTTCGTCGCCCGCATCTACGGCGTCGATACGGAGCGACTGATCGGCTATGTGGAGGATTTCGCCGAGCTCGGCCCCTTCTTCAAGGCGCCGGTCGGCACCTATTCCTCCGGCATGAAGGCGCGCCTCGCCTTCGGCTTGAGCATGGGCGTCAACTTCGACTATTATCTCGTCGACGAAATCACCGCTGTTGGTGACTCAAATTTTAAGAAAAAGTGCCAGGCTGTCTTCGAGACCAAGCTGCAGGAATCCGACATTATTATGGTTTCGCACAGCACCGGTACGATCCGCAATTATTGCGATTGCGGCGTGGTGCTGGAAAAAGGCAAGATGACCTATTATGAGAATGTCGAAGACGCGATCCGCGCGCACGACAAGAATATGAAGGAAAGCTAGATGGCGGCAAGCAAGGAAGCGGCAGTGAACAAGCCTGACCCCGCGCAGGTCGCCGACAAGCCGAACACCGCCAAGGCCACGGCGAAAAGCAAAGGCATCGCGGTCCTCGAGGGACTTCTCGGTAAGGAGAGCGCACCCGTCATCCCGCTGCCGGGACGCAAGGTCGAACCGCCCAAAAAAGCCGGTTGGCAGCCGAAGTGGCTCAAGAAGCTGCGCTGGCGCCATGCGATCATCGGCGCATCTTTCCTTGGGCTCGTGGCCGTGCCCGCGACACTCGCCTCGCTCTACATGGCCTTCATCGCCGCCGACCAATATCACAGCACGGCTTCCTTCGCCGTGCGCAGCATCGAGGGCGGCGCTTCGAGCGACATTCTCGGCATGTTCACGCAAGCTTCCGGCGGCAGCACTGTTTCGGACAGCTATATCCTCATGGATTACATCCTGAGCGAGCGCATGGCCGCGGATGCGGACCGGCGCTTCAAGCTTGAGGACGTCTACGCCACCCGCGGGCTCGATTATTTCTACGGCATCGGCTCCGATCTGCCGATCGAGGACAAGCTTGCCTATTGGCGCGATATGGTGAAGGTCAGCTTCGACCACGCCTCCGGCATCATGCAGGTGACCGTCAAAGCCTTCGAGCCGAAACAGGCGCAGGAGATTGCCCAGTTCATCGTCGACCAGAGCGACAATCTCGTGAACAGCCTCTCGCTTTCGGCACGCAACGACGTTCTGCGCGCCGCGCAGGACGAGGTGCTTGCGGGCGAAGCGCGGCTTTCGAAGGCTCGCGCGGGGCTGCGCGACTATCGCGACAAATCGCAGGAAATCAGCCCGGAAGAAGGTGCGAAGCTCGCGGTTCAGCTGATCGGCGGCCTGGAAGGAGAACTTACGAAGCTCAACGCCGATCTCGCTACAGCCAAGAGCCAGATGGGTGAGGATACGCCGCGCATCCGCGTGCTCAAGACCCGCATCGAAAGCCTGGAACAGCAACTCGCCGTCGAACGCCAGCGACTGGGCGCAGGTGAAAAGGGCCCGTCGGCTGCAGACGATCCAAACGCCCAGGATGTCGCTGGCCGAATCGCCGAGTTCGAAGAATTGGAGACCGAGCGCGAGTTCGCCGAGCGCGCCTATACGGTGGCATTGGGCTCACTCGAGAAGGCCCGTATTGATGCAAACAATCGGCAACGCTATCTGGCCCTGTTCATTGAGCCAACGCTTTCGCAGATGGCGCAATATCCGAGCCGATTGTTGAATGCGTTTCTTGTGACGCTTGGACTGCTCTTTGCCTGGGGGATAGGTGTGATGAGCTATTATAATGTTAGAGATCGAGCCTAATCGACATTGTACGAAAGCTGAGCTGCCTGTTGCAAAGATGGACTAGCATTGCTAGCCACGGGTGACCCACACAGAAGTCAATTTCTTCCCACAAATTTCCGCCTGCGCGCCAGGATGAGAATCGACCAGGGCGATGTCTAATTCGCCACTCGCACGATCGCTGTACGGCACCAGCCGAGGCTATTGGGGCTATGAATCAAGCGATAGCTGTTGCAATGGCTAGACGGTGCCTCTCGTCCGACCGTCTGGGGAGAATTGCGGAGGGGCCGTTCTCGACATTGCAAATGGAGATGAGCGAGCTGGCCATCGACTACGGCATAGGGGACATATGTGATCGATGCTCTAACGTACTTCCTGGCAGAGGGCCAAGGGAACCGGGCAAGCGTACAGCGAACAACAGCAGCGTGCCGCAATCATGGTAGTCAGAAATGGGGAAGACAGAAGGAGTTGAACTCTTGCATAAGGAAGAGATCATCCGGCTTTATGAACTGCAAATGCTCGCGACGGCGTCGAACTTCTCGCTTTGGGAAACGGAGGGGCGACGAAAGTCCGCCGATGCCTTGGCTGAGTTTTTCTACGGGATTACTCGCGCTATAAAGCCTAGCACGTTTATCGAGGCGGGAGCGCGGCAGGCTTACGCCTCCACGCGAATACGCTCGCTATGTCCAGAAACAGAAATTTTCGCTTTCGAAGCGAACCCTTACAACTACGAATATTTCAGCAGAGTTGGTTCGTTCGAAGCGGACAGGGTCAACTACATACACAAGGCAATTTCTGAAACCTCCGGAACGATCACTTTCAACATTCGGAAAACAGTGGACGGAAAGGAAGTTACCCCTCTCACCGGGCAGAGCAGCCTCCTGAAGCGCGCAGACGATAAAACGACCTATGAGGAAGTGACGGTTCCCGCTGCCTCGCTCGACGAGCTTTTCCCTTCGGCGCCGACAAACACAATCTGGATCGATGTCGAGGGGGCAACCAGAGGCGTTATCGAAGGAGGTCGTTCGGTCTTGGCGAAATCGCAGGCCGCCATAGTTGAGATGTCCGACAGAAGCCACTGGGACGGAGAATGGCTAGCTACTCGTGTGATATCCGAATTATATGATCTCGGATTAGTGCCAGTGGCACGCGATTTCGAATTCAGATCTCAATATAACGTCGTATTCCTCAACAGGGATACACTAATGAACCACGAGATTCGGCGAAATGTTGAGTATTTCCATAGCGTTTTGTGTAAGCGGTAGTCCTCCGCTCAAAACGTACGATGGGCTTCGCCTTCGCCGTCAATCAAGCTGACAGTTCGCATCGTCAGTTGGGCCTTGCAACGAACCTCGGCATGTTGCAAAAGCCAGCTTTGCAGAGCCAACCAAACCAGATGAGTCAATTGTATCTATGAAGGCTGTTGTAAGTTTCCTTGATCGCCAGTTGGTGACACCACTCGAGAAACGCATCCGAGATACTGGACGCCGCGTGCCATGGTCACGGAAACCCACTCTGATCGACACCGTTTCCTTGGTTGTCCCCTGTTACAATGTTGGTCGGTACATAGACGACTTTTTCAAGTCGGTCGTAACGCAGTCCACCGGCACTAAGAATCTTGAGATCGTTATAGTCGACGATGGGTCGACCGATAACACATCGGAGAGGGTGGAGTACTGGTCCCGTCAGCATCCGGGGCTGATCCGGTACCACAGGCAGGTCAATTCGGGAGCCGCAGAGGCTCGAAACACAGGCGTGTCGATCGCCTGCGGAACGTGGGTGTCATTTCCCGATCCGGATGACTTTCTGCATGTTCATTACCTGCACCACGTTAACCGGATGATCAAAAAAGGAAAGGTCTATCGCCTTTCGATGATCTGCTGCAATCTCCATGTGTATATGGAGCAAACAGGCGAAATTAAGAACTCCCATGCACTGAGGTATCGGTTCCAGCAGCCCGAAACGTGGCTGTCCGTCGATGACATGCGAGAGCATGTACAGCTCTCCGCTGCCCTCGCCTTTTTCCGTCGTGAACTGATCCAAGAACATAAGTTGAAGTTCGACAGCAGGATCAAACCACGTTTCGAAGACGCAAACTTCGTCAACCGGTATCTAGTGCGCTCAAGCGGGACTACCGTCGTGTTCAGCAGTCTGGCAAAGTATTATTATCGGAAACGCCAAGACCAGACTTCGCAGATGGATACGGCCCACAGCCGCGGTGAATTTTATACCAATCAGCCACGTTACGGCTGGCTTGGCCTGCTGCATGATGCGGCCAAGATTGCGCCCTCGATACCGCGCTTTGTTCAGCGCACAATCCTGTACGACACAACTGGGCACATCAGAATCGGTATTTCGAAACCTCATTTGATGGCAATGCTTTCAGATGATGAGCGGCGGGGTCTCAGGGATAGCCTCCATGAGACTTTCGCTTATATCGACCCCGAAAACATTAAGGATTTCTCTCTTTCGTCATTCCATGAAGAGATCCGCGTCGGAGCGCTTAACCTATTCAAGAAGACAACTCCGGATCGGAACTCTCGTCTACATCAAGGAATTAGACCGTCATTCCGGCATGGTAAAGCTCCTCTACTTTTCTGAGAACAATGTTGATGACCTGGCGGTCGCGGTCGACGGCAACGCATGCGAGAAGCTTTTTTCGAAGTCGATCAAAACTGAACTATTCGGCGAGGAATTTTATCACGAGCACTCTTTCTGGGTTCGTTTTACTAGTGGCAAACTCACCGTTCACCGCCACATCGGCACCGCAATCCGTCTCGGTGGTAAGACCCTCTCACCGAGCGTGACCTTGTACGATGTGATGTCCGTGTTTTCTCCGGGGTCCCGAGTAAAATCTCCCCGCGTGCGCGGGCGAATCGACTGCATGCTATGTCGCCGTCATCCATCGAGAAATTTGGCGGTTGCTGGGTTTTGATGGATCGGGCCGACAAGGCCGGCGACAATGCAGAAGCTTTTTACCGCTACCTAGTAAGCGAAAAGAAGCCGGTCAAACCGGTCTTTGTCCTTAGCCGCAAATCGCCGGATTGGGAGAGGCTGCATAACGACGGTTTTCACCTTGTAGAGTTCATGTCCAAGGATCATTTCGCGGCTCTTGCGAATGCAAAATTTCTGTTGAGTTCCCACGGCGACAGATTCATAGCCCGACCCTACCATCGGGCCGAGTACAGCGACTTAATTAATTACCAGTTCGTCTTCCTCCAGCACGGGGTTATCGTTCACGATCAGTCTGAATGGTTCAACGACATGATGCCGCGCGTTTTGGTCACGTCGACACCTAAAGAGTTTAGCTCTGTTACGGACGCCTGCTCCGGCTACCGGTTGACCAGTCGAGAAGTTCGTCTGATTGGAATCCCTCGCCACGACTCCCTCCTGTCGGAAGGAACCTCAGCGAAAAAAGACACCATCTTCATCATGCCAACGTGGCGCCAAAACCTCACACATATCGACGGTATTGAAAAGAAGAGAAAAGTCAATTCGGAATTCGCGTGCAGTGAGTACTTGGCTCGATGGAAGAGTTTCATCAATTCAGATAAATTGCGCGAGCTGGGAAAAGAACACTGCAAGTCCATAGTGTTCTGCCCGCACCCCAATTTCGCGGACTATATTGATGCCTTCGAACCGCCACCGTGGGTATCCACAGTGAACGCGCTGGATACTGGCAGCCTCCAACCCTACTTTGCGCGCACCAGTGCGCTCATTACCGACTATTCATCGGTGGCCTTTGACTTAGCTTTCCTGAATAGTCCAGTTATTTATTATCAATTCGACCGAAACTCCTTCTATGCCGGTCATATCTATAAAGTCGGCTATTTTGACTTCGACCGTGATGGGTTTGGCCCGGTCTCGACCGAGGAAGCAGCCGCTCTACACGACCTTGAAGCTGCGCTTTTAGGAAAAGAGGATACGCAATTCCCTGCCCGCAGACGAGACACGTTTCCTTTCAGGGACGGCCTTTGCCGGGAGAGGCTATACAAAGAAATTGAGGATTTATCTTTTACGCCCAGGGCATGAACGCTACGAAAAAACAGACGGCTGACCAGTCCTGCACCATGTTGTGTTGCTCCGCATCGACTACTTATGGATGACCGCACGCTGGCAGGCTCAAAAGTATGCCAGAGCGACAAGTTCGCCGCCTGTTCCGGCGTCACGTGCCAACCGACAGCTTTTTGGTACAGACAGTAAATTTATCGAGTAGCTGTTTCACGCTATTGAAGATTGCCTAAATCTCCGCCGGCGATTTGAATGGGTAGTGCGCGTTCAAGAATTTTTTCTTGAATCTTTGGAAATCAGCATCATCAGCGCTCCCACCTCCATCATTTATGCAGAAAAACCGCTGCGTACTATAAATCTTGCGTGCCAAGAACCGCTTGTAATTTGATGCGCGGACGACCATCGAGTCTTCGTCAAGATGAGCAGCCTTACCTCGCCACAAAGCGAAATGATGGAACAAGAACGAGGTGAACGTGTAATCCGTCTCTTGACGGAATCGGGCCCTCCTCGTCACTTCGAGTTCTTTAGGGAATTTGTTCGCCAACTCCGCATACACCGTTCTTTGGTAAGCGTGAGGCGCATGCCGGTGAAGTCGCAGCGGGAAAACACCGGTCTCCTTAAAGAGTAGCTTGGCGCTGTTGACCGCCGCGCACTGCCATTCCTCGGCGGTCCCGGCCTCCACTCTTTGCTCAAGATGGGTTAGGACGCCGGAAGTCTCCATTCTGCTCACTGATTGACCGTAGGCGTTGAAAAAGTCTGTTGGCCGCACAGCGCCAGACAGGAAAACGTCGTCGTTAAAGTAAATATACCGTTCCGATAATCCGGGGATCTCATGCAGGAAGGTTTCAATTGCGTGTGAATTAAACAACGGGAGATATGCCTTCGGTATCACTTCCTCGTGCTTGACCCACTGGATCCGATCGGATGGCAGGAACCACTCGGGCGGTGCGCAGTTTGTAAAGATATACACTTTTCGAACCCACGGAGCGAAGGTGAACAGTGAGCGTATCGAATATTTTAGTTCATCGTACTGGACGAACCTGTCATGGTCTACCTTGATCCTGTCGCGGTACGGAGCGATCAAATCACGCCAAGCGGGGTCGTCAGCATTCACCCAAGTGTAGACAACATCGATCGGCTCAATGACTGTATCAACGCGCCGCGGATTCAACCGGCTTTCGCAGCCAGCCAGAATTTTCTTAATGGGCGCCTTCGGGGCGGTGCATTCGAGGACGTCGGCGACTTGTCGCCATAGATTGACACTGACTCTTCCTTTTAACCGGTCGCGGCGGTCGACAATTGCGAGTTCGATATAGCCGCTTCGACCGGGCTTCTGGATTGCCGCCTTGAATCCCTTAGTGGTCCTGTCAATCCAAGAGCCATTTCCATCGAGAACGTAGACCGTTTCGCCAGCTACATCCGCGATACGGTTAAGAGCATCAATTGTGAATGGGAACGCCGCTGCACTGAGATCAATGTCCGAAGAAAGCCCGGTTGCCCCCTGGTGATGCCAGAACTGAGCATGCTAAGGAAGTCGCTAACGCCGCTGAATTTCGCCTCAGCCAGAGCCTCACGGGCCGCCGATACCCAAGCATGATCCTGCCGGGTTGGCGACAGCATGTGTGTGATGAGGTTTTTTTTTAGTAGCTCATCCCGCACTAAGCGACCAAGTCGGTCGATCTGCCATTTTGCCGCCTTTAGCATTCAACTGATTCCACTCTTAATTCGGAATCGGCGGCGGTGAAACGTACACCTCTAGTTCGCCGCGCCTCATCTTTGCATGGCGCGCGCACATTGCCTGCCAGGAAACTTTCGCTTGAGGCTTCCTTGTGAATTTTATGGCGTTGTTAGTGGCCTCATGAATCTCGACTTCAGAAAAAAAGGAGGACTCCTCTCTAAAGAGAGCCTCATATAGTGTGCGGAATACAATGTATTCACACCCTTCGCCGAAGGCGATTTTAATTCTCTCGTAGAAATCCGCATCCTCGCTAAGGCTACTTTCGAGAAAATATCCAACCTTTTCCAGCACTTCCTTTCTCGGAAACATCATCGATATGATGCATTTCATGACCCTCCGATCGTTGATCACGAGCCTTACGCCGCGATCGTTGACACGGACATAGTTGCATAACACAAGCATTTTGTTCGGGAACTTCTTAAATGCGTCGTGCTGCATTTCTAACCGCGACGGCGCACTAAAATCATCGCCATCCTGAAAAGTGACATAATCACCAGTCGCAGCCTGAAGACCGCGATTTCGGCTTGCTCCAGTCCCCATTTGTCGGCGATTTTCGATGATGCGTATCCGTCTATCCGATAGCGCCAAAGTGCGGATGATCCGTACCGAATTGTCTGTACTCGCATCATCTACGACGATTATCTCAAGATGACTAAGCGTTTGCTTAGTGAGACTACGCAGCGAACGTTCGATGGTCGCTTCATTGTTTCTGGTCGCCACAACAACGCTGACCAGCGGCGCATGTGCCTGAAGAAACTTGCGTCTCAGCAGTCTATATGGCCACCAGCGTTCATACAGTAGCTGAGGATCCGCGCAGAGGTCAGACAATAGGCCGTTTTGATCAAGCCTCGCGAATGCTCGAACCAGTAGATTGCCGCAAACTGGCACCCGCCATCGCCGCAATTTCTTCAACGGAAACCGTCTGAAGTCCCTCAGCGTCATAACCCCTCTCTGGCCCAAACTCGTGCATTCCGATCGGCTTTGTGTAGGTTTTATGACAGTTTTATGTCAACCAGGAAAGACTCGGATAGCTCTCGTACCGCACCTCCCGCAACTGCGGGCGGTTCATGGCCTAGAAGGGCGTCGGCCTGTCGTTACACGATGCATCAACATGCGCTGTCATCAACTTGTCATCGACCTTGCTCTAGAAGCGACCGTCCTCGTTTGCCGCTTTTTGAATCTACGAAGGTGCCTTGATGAGATACGAGAAGCCCTCGTTCAGTGTTAATTCGACTGTCGATCACCCCCTGCTTACCGTCATCGTCACAATTAGAACGGCGTCGCACTATGACATGGTCGAGAGGCTGAAACTGCGACGCCTCGACACTGACATCCCACAAAGCGTTTCGTTCTTAGTGGTAGACGAAGGATCTTCGCCGACAGATGCGCAACGCTTGCGTGCCGCCTGCCGGGAGCTCGGCTTTGATTATCTCCGAGTGGTCACAGAGAAGAGAAATTTCTGCGCCGCGACGGCGCGAAACCTCGGGGCGGCCCATGCCCGATCAACGTTCATCGTGCATGAAGACGTCGATCTATTCGGTTATCCCGGCTACTACCAAGCCCTTGTGCGAGAAATTGAATTACAGGGGCTCACGCGTCACTCCGACCGCTTCATCACCGTACCTGCGCTGTACCTCACAGCGGAGGCGACGGAGAAAGCGATAAGCGGCGCACTTACCAAGGACGAGATTGTCCACAATTTTCTTCTCGGCGGGCCACTGGTGCGCACCGTTTTGCCAGCAAGCTCTGTAATCATTGTCAATAGAATGTATTACCTGTCGATCGGCGGCTATAACGACCAATTCAAGGGCTGGGGTCTAGAAGACCTTGAATTTGCTTATCGCATGGTCAGGGCAAAAAACTGCTTCATGTCGCCCCTGAGCCACACTTGGCTCGTCGAATCTGGCTACAGTACCAACTCTGCCTACAAGGGTTGGCGCGCCCAGTTCAAGCTGCATGGGGACCTTCTCTCACGTAAGGGCCTCTTCGTGTTTCACGCAGAACACCCAAAGGATCCTTCTTGGCGGAACAGGGACTTGCATGGAGGCAACAAAAGATTGTTCGCCGCAAGCATAAAAAAGTTCGAGGCCGAGGGACATCATCTTCCGCCGATTGCTGCCGCGGAGAAGGGAAAATCACTTATTTTCGGACGGGGTACTTTCGCCTACAATCCTGCACTGCTACCACTTTGGGGCGAGGTAGAGGTCAAAAGCTATGACGAATTTGAACACGTAAACATCGTGGAATACCTCCACGGCAACAATATCAACCGCGTCATTTTCACCAATCCTTACGCTAATGAGACACGATCGCGCGTGTATAGTCAGGTCCGCGCTGCGGGGATTCCCTATTATGTCGTGGAGCGAGGCGCGCTCACCGATTCGATGTTCATCGATGACACAGGCTTTTGCTGCGAAAGCACACGTTACCGTCGCGAACACTGGCCGGCTCAACTCGATGCGGACCGTCTGCGCCGGGTGACAGAATATATCGCCTCTGAAACAGAGTCCGATGCAACCCTGGAAAAGCAGGGGAAGCGGCTCGGCAGCCGCGCGGCCCTCCGCCAACTCGGGTTACCTGCGGATAAAAAGATACTTTTCGTGCCGTTTCAATCGCGGTCAGACACGACTGTCCGCTATTTCGCAGGCGATATCGGATCCTTCGACAATTTTGTCGAACTCGTGCGCGAAGTGACCAAAAGGCTTCCTTCCGACTGGGCCGTGCTGTTTAAGAAGCATCCGCTTTCCTCCGTGCAGGAGACGGTGCCCGGCGCCATTGATGCAGGCGACATGCACATCAAAGACCTGTTGGAGATTAGCGACTATGTGCTCCTGATGAACTCCGGTGTTGGGGTTCTGTCAGTGCTGTTCGATCGACCCGTAATCCACGCAGCACAGGCCTTCTATTCGGATGAAAAGCTCAATCGAAAAGCCGCGACCGCCAATCAAGTCCTGGCACTCCTCACCGCCGGGTTTGACATCGACCAAGACAGCCGCCTCCGGTTCCTTTCGTATCTCATCGAAGACTTCTACAGTTTCGGCAAATTCACCGTTTCTGAAAAGCGCCACACGAGTGATGCAAAGTTGACCATAACCGAACGTATTGATTACTACCGCGTGAATCTCCTCGGCCAGCGAATTCTGGACACTGCCGACGATCAGCGTTTTGTCGACGTCAACGCCCCTATTTATGATCTGTATCGCGAATGGATACGTTCGCAAAAGTACTCCGAATCTGGCGTCAGCAAGACACAGCCCGGAAACTCAAGAGAAGCGGTTACGAGGGCGCGTAATGCATATCACCGCGGTCAACACGTGGAGGCCGCCCGCTTATTCGATCTTGCTGCGAAGTTGACTCCGAACAACGCCACACACTATCGGGAAGCGGCCGAGGCGTTTTTCGCATGCGGAGATCGCGAGAGTGCACTGGCGCGATTGCAGACGGCCGTCAGGCTATCGCCAGACAATAAGAATGTCACTCGGCGCCTGCGTGAGATGAAGCGGCCGCGCTGGTTGCAATTTGCATCCAGACCCTTTCCAATAAAGGCGGACTAGCTGACGTGCAACCCGGATACGATCAAGCGAAGCAATTCCGGGCAATGAGGGTTACTGGTACTTGGGAAACACTTTAAAATATCCATCCGACAATCTGGAAGCGGAAGTCTCGAAACCTCCTCTGTTCCTCTTCGGCTTCAACCGCTGGAAGACATTTATGTGCGACTGGTTTCCAGAGCAAAAGCTAAGCTTCATTCGTCTCAAGCAGTGGCCCTTCGAGTTCGAGCTATTCTGGAAACGAAAGCTTCTTCGCGATCCTCGCACAAAGGTTTTGGCATGGCAGTACAAAGGGCCGCCGATGCTCAAGGAGTTCTGCGATCGCAACGGCATCCCGTTCCAATATGTGGAAGACGGATTTCTCCGTTCGGTCGCGCTCGGCGCTTTGCGAGTCCCGCCGCTTTCACTGGTGTTCGACGCACAAAACATGTACTTCAACGCAAATGTGCCGACCGACCTCGAAGACATTCTGCGGACCTACGATTTCAAGAGTGATCACGACTTGATGAGCAGGGCGACCAGGACACGGGAAAGATTGCTCGCTTGCCGGCTCAGCAAATACAACGCGGGCCGATCACTCGACATCACATCCGTCTACGGCGAAAAGAGGAGAAAGCGGGTGCTTGTCATTGGCCAGGTCGAACGCGACGCATCGATCGCCTATGGCTGCTCAAAGAAGGTGACGAACAACGATCTGGTGAAGCTCGCCGTCTTGGAGAACCCCGCGGCCCAAATCATTTACAAGCCACATCCAGAAGTCTTGAAGGGCACGGCGGAGGCGAGATCGGATCCGGAACTCGTACGCGACATCGCGCTGATACTCCGCCAGGACATTAGCCTCGCAGATGCACTCGACACCGTCGATCACGTCTACACGATCACGTCCCTTTCGGGCTTCGAGGCGCTGTTGCGCGGGATCAAAGTCACGACAGTCGGCTGTCCATTCTATTCCGGCTGGGGGCTAACGGATGACCGTCAGGAAAATCCACGCCGCGGCCGAAAGCTCTCGATCGACGAAGTCTTTGCTGCCGCCTATATTCTCTATGCCAAATATCTCGACCCGGTGAGCAAACAGCCGATCGAAATCGAACAGGCACTGGAAGCGCTTAGCAGAATGCGGTCGGAGCAGCTGCCGGCATAGCTCTTAAGGCCATGCGGCCGCCGCGAGCCGCTCAAAGCCTATCCTCCCGTATCTCCCGCATCGAGGCCGTCAGCAGCAGCAGCCCTGCCACAAAGCAGACGAGGGCGAACTCGATCACATAGCCCTTGTCCAGCAAGTCGGTTCGGTATTCCGGATAGATGCTTGCGCGGAACCACATGATGACATGCACCAACGGGTTGTAGAGGAGAAAATTACGGAAGGGGTTCGGTAGCGATTCCGGCAGGAAGAAGACGCCGGAGACCATGAAGAGCGGGCGGTTGACGATGCTGAATATCTGTTCGTAGAGCGGGAAACGGGCGAACATGACGATGTTGATCGTGCCGATGCCGAGGCCCAGCAGGGCGGCGGCCGCCGCGGCCTCGATCATGCCGGCGAAGTTCATCGGCTGGGTGACGCCGCCGAGTTCGAGGATCATTACGAGGATCAGGATCGTCACCAGCGTATCGGTCATCAGCTGCAGGATGAAGCGCGAGACGATCGCATCGAAAGGGGTGACGATCGGGTAGGAGAAGAGCGCCTTATTGGCCTTCACCGTGCCGGCCATGAAACCGGACATGCGCTGATAGAAGGCAAAGGGCAGGTAGCCGCTGGCGAAGAACAGCGGGAAGCTCAGGCCAAGAGCCGGCATTCTCGCGATTGCCTGGAAGATCAGCGTCATCAGCGCGACATGGGCCACCGGGTCGAAGATCGCCCAGAGATAGCCTCCCGGCTTCGAGCCGAAGCGCGTCGACATTTCGCGAACGATCAGCGCTGCCGTCACTCTCAGGTGCTGTTGGATGAGATTCACGTCCGACCTCAACTGTATTGCCATGGATGACCTGGCCGCCGCCCCTCATCCGCCTGCCGGCACCCCCCCGCCAGGCGGGGAAAAGGGACACGCGGCATGCTGCCGGCGTAGGGGGCGGCGCCTGCATCTTGCCGCCATATTCCACAAACCGCTCTTGCTGGCAAATCGTTGGCGTCTCGCTTGCCAGACAAAAAAGGCCGCCCCGAACCTTTCGGTCGAGGCGGCCAGGCGGCCCCACTGGGAGGTGAGCTCGTCCTGCTCAGCGCTCGCCTTCGAATTCGGCAAGGAAAGCGCCAAGCTCCTTCTCCTCAATACCGACAAGATGGTTTTTTTCCGGATAGGCGCCGGAGCGGACGTCGAAAGCGAATTCGGAGAAGGCGGCGATGCGCTCCTGCTGCAGGCGGTCGTATTCGGCGGCGAAGTTGCGATAGGTCTTGGCGTGGCGCGGATAATGGCCGCGGTGGGCGCCGAGCACGTCCTCGGCAAAGAGATATTGCGCGTCGCAGCCCGTCCCCGCCCCCATCGACAGCATCAGCATGGAGGTGCGCGCGCTGATCGCGGCGGCGACTTCGCCCGGCACCACCTCGATCTCGGCGGCAAAAGCCCCCGCCTCTTCCAGCACCTTCGTCTGGCGCCAGATCTCGAGCGCACTTGCCGCCGTCTTGCCGACGGCGCGAAAGCCGCCGGTCCAGGTGGCCTTGGAAGGGATCAGCCCGACATGGCCGCAGACGGGAATGCCCTCCTCGCGCATGCGCTTGACCGTCGAGAGGCCTGCGGCGCAGTAGACGGCATCGCCGCCCACCTTCAGCGCCTGAAAGGCGGCGCGGATATAATCCTCGGCGGTCACGTGGTCTCCATATTCGAGGCCGGGAAAGGCGAAGACGGAAGGGGCCGCCTCGCGAAATTCGGGGCCGAGCAGCGCCGGCGGGACGGAGACGAGGTCGATCCTGGCCTTCTCCGCGGCTTCCGCCTCCGCCAGCGTCACGACCCGGAGCATGGTGAGCTGACGCTTTCCTTTCATCGACAGGAGATCGGCAACGGTCGGGCGGCGGTGTCTCATCGGGTTCTCCTGTATTCGAGGGCCGGAGCGCGGCAACTCTCAGGCCGCCAGCAGCTTCTTGAGCCTGGTTTCGGGTGAGGCAAGCGCCAGCGGATCCGGCTTTGCCCCGGCGGCGATCAGCATTTCGGCAAGACGAATATCGCGGGCAACGGCATTGCCGGGGCCGATGCCGCTCGCGGCGATCAGCCGTCCCTCGCCATTCAGATGAAAGAGGATGAAGGCCCCCTCCTCCATGTCGCGCCGGACGGTCGTCTCCGCACCCTCGGCAAGCCCCGCGATCTGCAGGGTGAACTCGTACTGATCCGACCAGAACCAGGGAACGCTGGCCATGGTTTCTGCCGCGCCGATCAGGTTGGCGGCGGCCAGCGCGCCCTGGTCCTGGGCATTGCGCCAGGCTTCGAGCCGCACCCGTCGGCCGCCATAATGCGGCAGAGGGAAGGAGCAGCAGTCGCCGGCGGCATAAATATCGGGGTCCGACGTGCAGAGCCTCTCGTCGACGGCGATGCCGTTTTCGATCGCGAGCCCGGCGACCTCCGCAAGTTCGGTGTTGGGCACCGCGCCGATGCCGACGGCGACAAGCTCGGCCTTCAGGCCGACTCCGTCGGCAAGGAGCAGGCTTGCGCCGTCAGCGGCTTCCTCGATTGCCGCAATCTGCGCGCCGCAGATGATCTCCACGCCTTCTTGCCTGTGCCGTTCGGCGACGACGGCGGCAATCTCCTCCGGCACGCCGCGCGAGAGAAGGCGCGGCTGGCCTTCGACGAGCACGACCTCGGCGCCAAGCCTTCGCGCGGTCGCGGCAAGCTCCAGGCCGATGAAGCCGCCGCCGATGATGGCGAGCCTTGCATCGGGCGTCAGAGCGGCGCGGATCGCAAGCGCATCGGCATGCGTCCGCAGCATGCGGATGCGCGCGGCATTTTCCGGCACGCCCGGGAAGCGGCGCGGGCGGGCGCCGGTTGCCAGAAGCAGGCGGTCATAGATGAGGGATCGTCCGTCCGAGAGCGTGACGCTCTTCTGCGCCCGGTCGATGCTCTCCGCCGTTACGCCGGTCAGGACCGCAATCCGCTCTTCCTCGTAGCGCGCAGCATCCGCGATGAATTTCGGCAGGGAGGCTTCCGCGAGTCCGTCCTTGGAAAGCGGCGGCCGCTCGTAGGGAAGATGCGGTTCGGCGCCGATCAGCGTGATCTCGCCGCCGAAGCCCTTTTCCCGGACGGCAAAGGCTGCCCGCGCGCCACATTCGCCGGCGCCGATGATAACGATATGCGTCATGCTCTCTCCTCCTTCCGAGGCCTTGGCTGCGGGGCGCTTGAGCTCCGGCGCATGCCCCTCACCCTGACCCTCTCCCCGCGCGCGGGGAGAGGGGACTTGAGCGCAAGGCGAGCCGCGAGGCCCTTCTCCCCGCCTGCGGAGAGAAGGTGCCGGCAGGCGGATGAGGGGCATCCCGCCGAGCGCTCATGATCCCCTAGGCTAGGAAAGCCCGATGAACACGCTCCCTGCCTCCACCTTGACCGGATAGGTCCTGAGGTTGACGCAGACTGGCGCGCCCCTGGCCTGGCCGGTCTTGTAGTTGAAGCGGCCGTTGTGCTTCGGACATTCGATGATATCGCCTATCACCAGGCCGTCGGCGAGATGGATCTGCTCGTGCGTGCAGAGCCCGTCCGTCGCAAAATACTCGTCGTCCGGGCTGCGATAGACGGCAAAGGTGCGTCCCTCGTGATCGAAACGGATGACGTCTTCCTCGTCGATCTCTTCGGCCGCACAGACCTCGACCCAGTTCGAGCTCATCTCTTTCCTCCATTCGATAGTTTGCTGCGGTCGCCCGCGCTGCCTCACTCCGCGGCAGGAACGAGCCGGTCGTTGTGGAATTCTTCGCGATAGGGCTTTGCCGTCGGCGGCAGTTCGCGCTTCAGGAAGTAGTCCTCGTTGCGCAACTGCCGCAGGAATGCGGGGATCATTTCACGGTAGCCGTGCGGGATCGAAGGATTGGCCGCCGGCAGGTCGTGCCTGATCATGGCGTGCAGCTTCGGCAGCGCGTGATAGGGCACCATAGGGAACATGTGGTGCTCCACATGATAGTTCATGTTCCAGTAGACGAAGCGGCTGACCGGATTCATGTAGACCGTGCGGCTGTTCAGCCGGTGGTCGGTCACGTTGTCGGCAAGGCCGCCATGCTGCAGAAGCCCCGTCAGCACGTGATGCCAGGCGCCGTAAAGCCGCGGCAGGCCGACGAGCATCAAAGGCAGGATCGAGCCGAGATAGAGCGAAAGGCCGATGGTCGCCAGATAGATGGCAAGCCAGATCCGGGCGACGCGGATCGCCTTCGGCTGCTCCGTTTCCGGAATGAAGGTCTTCTCGGCGGCGCTGATCACGCCGAACGCGTTTCTGACCATGTCGATCATGGCATGCCAGACGTCGATGATGCCGAAGAAATTGAGAACCAGGCGGACCAGATCCGGCGGGCGCATGACGGCGATTTCCGGGTCGCGGCCGACGATGACAGTGTCGGTGTGATGGCGGGTATGGCTCCAGCGCCAGGTGACCGGGTTGCGCATGATCATGAAACAGGCGATCTGGTAGACGGCGTCGTTCATCCACATCGTCTTGAAGGCGGTGCCGTGGCCGCATTCATGCCAGCGGCTGTCGGAAGCGGAGCCGTAAAGGACGCCATAGGCGAGGAAAAAGGGCAGCGCCCACCAGCTTCCCCAAAAAAGACGCCGAGGCCGCCGAGAAGAACCATGCTGCCGAGCCAGATCGCGGTGTCGCGGATGGCGGGGCCGTCCTCCCGCTTCATCAGCTCCTTCATCTGCTTGCGGGGGATGTCGGTGTGATACCATTCGGCCGCGGCTAGGCCGCTTGCAACCGCCGCCTCGGCATCGCGGCCGAGCAGGCTGTAATCGCGCTTCGTCGCAACTGTCGTCATTCCCGCCTCCCCTGCAGCGCCGCGCCTCGCACAGGGAGCGCAATGCGGCTGCAGCCTTTGAACCGGCGCCACTCCCAATCGGCGCCTTCAATCGATGAACCGAGGATAGGTTGACTTCTGACGGTTCTCAATGCAGTCATGATATATTCTCTCAAATCCTATCAGCATGGCAGCCTCAAAGATGAGGGAATAATTTCAGGGAGGAGACATGACGAAGAGGCCGACGATCGCGGATCTTGCCCGCGCCTCCGGGGTCAGCGTCGCAACGGTCGACCGGGTGCTGAACGGTCGCCATCCGGTGCGCGAGGAAACGGCGCGCCGCGTCTACGATGCGGCAAAAGCGATCGGCTATCATGCCGTCGGCCTGCTGCGCCAAAGGGTCTTCGAGGATCTGCCGCAATACCGGCTCGGCTTTCTCCTGCAAAAGCCGGAGCAGTCGTTCTACAAGACCCTGGCAAAGGAGATCGAAAACGCGGCGCTCTCGGTGACCCATGTCCGCGCCAACGCGCAGGTGGATTTCGTCGCAAGCTCCACGCCCGGCGCGATCGTCGAAAAGCTGAAGACGATCGCCGCGCGCAATCAGGCGATCGCGCTGGTGTCGCCCGACTACCCGGCGGTGACTGCTGCAATCGAGGAACTGAAGGAGCGCGGCATCCCCCTCTTCGCCCTCCTGTCGGATTTCGCCGCCGGCGTGCGCGAAGGCTATATCGGTTTGAACAATCAGAAAGTCGGCCGGACCGCTGCCTGGATAATCGCCAAGGCGGCCAAGCGGCCGGGAAAGGTTGCGGCCTTTGTCGGCAGCCACCGTTTCCATGGGCACGAACTCCGCGAGATCGGGTTTCGCTCCTATTTTCGCGAGAACGCACCCGATTTCCAGGTCCTCGACACGATGGTGAACCTCGACACGCCCGAGATCACCCACGAAGCGACACTCGATCTCCTGCAGCGCCATCCGGATCTCCTGGGCTTTTACGTCTGCGGCGGCGGCATGGAGGGCGCCATCTCGGCGATCCGCGAGGAAAAGCTCGGGGGCAAGCTGCTCGCCGTCGTCAACGAGCTGACGCCGGAATCGCGCGCGGCCCTTGCCGACGAAACGGTGCTGATGGCGGTCTCGACGCCCGTTCCGGCTCTGGCCCGGGAAACGATAGACCTCATGGTCGGCGCGATCGACCGGGGTGCTTCGAGCGTCCCCAGCCAGACTTTCCTGCCTTTCGACATCTATACGCCGGAAAATATCTGACGCCGGCGTCGCGAAGACATTTGCGAAATCGCGCTTTCTGGAAAACGATAGCGAATCAATAGCTTTTACAACCAGGAGAAAGCGATGCGGCGCTTCATTCTTAGTCTTCTGGGCGTTGCCGCGCTCGCCGTCACTGCAATCGCCATTCTGCCGAACCTGATTTCCAGCGACTGGATGCGGGCCGAACTCGGGCGGCAATTGTCGGCGGCGACCGGCAGTTCGATCGCGTTCAACGGTCCTGTGAAACTTTCGGCATTCCCCTATCTTGCAGTCGTCGCGGAAGACGTGACCCTCTCGGCCGAAGCGGAAGGGGTCACCGCCGAATTTGCAGAAGTCGCCGGTTCGGTGGCTCTTTCCTCGTTCTGGTCGGACCGGCTGCACATCAAGCAGATCGCGCTCGACCGTCCCGTCGTCGTCCTCGAGGAGAAGGCGCCGGGCGAGGCGACGCCGGCTCCCGACGCCAGCGATGAAACCGCTTCCGGCGACCCGCTTCCTCCCCTCGTCGCCTTTCTTGAACGAAGCGCAATCGAGTCGGTCTCCATCACCTCCGGCACGTTCGTACGGCGAAGCGCAGGCAACCCCGAGGAGGTCGTTTCCGATGTCGAGCTCACGCTCTCGGCACCCGACATCGATGACGAGTTCTCTCTTTCCGCATCCGCCCGCATGGGGGAGCAGAGTTACGAGACGAGCTTTACCATCTCGACCCTGCGGTCGCTGCTCGAGCGCCAGCCCGCCGACGTCGCCCTTACCGTGGAAGCGGATCCAGCTCCGGCGCCGGGTCTGACCAACTTCGAGGCAAGCGGACAGGTCACCCTGAACGCCAATGGCAGCTATCAGATAAGAGGCGGTGAAGTGGAGGCCGGCGGACAGGCCTTCGGCCTGAACGCGCTCTTCGTCCCCGGGGAGCGTGCGCGCTTTCTTGTCGATCTCGAAGCCGACCGGCTCGACCTGACGCCATTCATGGACGCCACGCCGGAAACCTCGCAGCCGGGAGCGCCAGCCGCGGACACGGCCAAGCCGGCGAATTTGCAATTTCTGGCCGGCTTCGATGCCGATATGAGCCTCAACGCCGCCGCTTTGACCCTCGGCGAAATTTCAGCGTCGGACGTTTCCTTTTCGGCCGCACTCAAGGACGGGCAACTGGTCGCCGAGCTCGGGCATTTCGGGATCGACGCCGGCAGCCTTGTCGCCAACGTCGCGACCGACGTCAGGGCCGACGACCCGGTCTTCCGGGGCGGGATCACCAGCAAAAGTCTCGATATCGCCAAGCTTTCCGTCCTGGCCGGCCAATCCGTCCCGCTTTCCGGAGCCCTGACGATCGACGCCGGCTTTGCCTTTCGCGGTCTTGATGCGCAAGACATCAGAAAGACGGCCGATCTCACGGGAACGATCGGCCTTCGCGATGCGGCTTACACAATGCCGGGCATTGCCGATGAGACGATGCGCGAGGTGAAAGCGAAGAAGATCACGGCCCGGATCGAAAGCCTCGCGAAGCCGCTGCGCGTGGCCGGCCGCCTGGAATGGCGCAACGAACCGGTCGATTTCGATATGCAACTTCCCGCCGCCGATACACTTCTCGCCGGCAATCTCGCCGCCGAGGGGGTCCCCCTCAGGCTGCAGGTGAAAATGCCCGAAGCAAGCCTGTCGCTCGACGGCAAGGCCGCTCTGCCGGGATCCTATGCGGGGAAACTCGATTTTTCCACCGCCGACCTTTCTGCTTTCCTTGTCGGCCTTGGGCAAAGCGGCGCCGAGAGCATCGGTCCGGTGGCGTTCAACGGGCATGTCGATGCGGGCACGACGAGCGTTTCATTCAAAAAGGCGACCATATCCGTCAACGGCGTTGAAGGTGCCGGCAGCGGCTCCGTCGAATTCGCGGCACCGCTGAAGATCACGACTGCGCTGAACTTCGACGAGCTGGACCTTGCGCGACTGGCCGGGGCGCAATCCACCGCTCCGCTGGCAAAAGAGGCGAAAGGGGCTGAACCTGCCGACGCTCCGCTGGATCTCTCTTCGCTCCGGTCGATCGATGCAACCGTCCAGCTCAATGCCAAGAAGCTCGGCTACGGCAAGGTCTTTGCCGGACCGGTTGCCACCAGTCTCGTCGTCTCCGACGGCATCGCAAGCCTGTCGCTGCCCGAAAGCCCGTTCTATGGCGGCCATATCGTCGCGAGCCTCAAGGCCGACGGCTCCCGGGCCGAACCCTCGATCACCCTGCAGGCCTCCATCTCCGGAGCCTCGGCCGCACCGCTTTTGACGGACATGGCCGGCTTCAGATATCTCGAAGGCGCATTGAAAGCCCGGTTCGACGTAACGGGTGCGGGCGGCACGACCAGGACGCTTGCGAAGTCGCTGCAGGGCACAGCGGATGTGGCCTTTTCCGATGGCGCCATTCGCGGCATCGACATCGCCGACGTCTACAACAATCTTGTGAGCCTGATGTCGTCAGGCTTCAAGCAGGACGGCAGCAAAGCGACGACATTCACCGAGCTTGCGGCATCCTTCGCCATCGAAGGCGGCGTTGCCCGCACCGAAGACATCAAGCTTGTCGGCCCGCTCGTCCGCATGACCGGAAACGGTGCGGCCGATCTTGCAGAACGCGCTCTGAACTTCCGGCTCGAGCCCCGGCTCGTCGCTTCTCTCAAGGGCCAGGGCGCCGAGATCTCCACCGACGGCATCGGCGTCCCCGTGGTGGTCGAAGGCAGCTTCGCCGCACCGCGCATCTATCCGGACCTTTCGGACCTGCTGAAGAACCCCGATGCCGCATTGGCAAAGCTTAAAGGTTTCGGACTGCCGATCGACAAGCTGCCGATCGGCGACCTCATTAAAGGAGGCGGCTCGGGAGGCTCGGTGAAGGACCTGCTCGGCGGCGCCGTTGGAAAGGTGCTCAAAGACAAGGCGTTCAAACAGGAAGAACAGCAGCTCTCGATCGAGGAGATAATTGGCGGCGACGGCGCGCCCAAACCGGACCAGGCGGCTGTGGAAATACCCTCGAACGAGGAACCGGCCACAGCCGACGCACCCGCCGAACAGCCGGCAAACGGAACTGCACTGCCCAGTAATGAGGCGGACAGTCCGATGGAGAGCCTGTTCAAAAAGCTCCTGCGTTAGCCGACCCTTCCTGCCATCGTCTTGGCGCGTCCTGATCCTGCATGCCACTTACTTTCTTTGCCTTATCGCCGTCGACGTAGTCGGCAACATGATTTTCGCCGCGATATCCTGCCGCAGCGCGAGAGTGACGTCGCGAAGCAAAGCGCCGTTCAGGGCAGCCTCCGAATGCCCGTTGTGAAGAATGGAGAGGACCTATGGGCGAGGTTGTTCGTCAGCGACGCTGTTCTATCCGTTCACTTGCCGGGTGGACGTATTGACGATCAGACTGGTTTGGTTCTCGATCTGCAATGGTTCATGGCGGCGTTCAACAATGCTGCAATCCCGGACACGATCTCGCTCACGCTTCCGCCGAATCCCGCTCTTCCTCCCAGCACTGCGGCGCTCGAACACAAGCGGCAGGATCGCCTGACGCCCCTGGGGCGTCTGGCAGATCTCGCTATTGCCGCGCTCTCTCTTGCTGGCTTCTCGCAACGAAGCTCCCTTTCTATCCGTCATCTAGCCGCACCGCGGACAGCGAAGATGGCTAGCGACCATCGGCAGCGGTGGCGGGGGCTTGCGACCGCCTTAACCTGCTACCCCGCATTGAAACGGATCACCTGAAGAACCAGCGGGTGTTTCTGACTGAACGAGAGAGAAAGGTATCCGATTTCGGCAGACTACTGCACGCCCGGCTCCGCGCATCAACTCGGACTGGGTAGTGTCAGTGCGGTCCGCTACCGGTGAGGTCCGTCGCAGAATACAAGCGTCTGGCCTGTTTCTGCGAGTGTACCGGGAATGACAGCCGCAGCGCTGTCATGCGGCGGACACCGCGATTTCGTCGAAGCCATCGAACGCTTCCTGGACGATAAATTCCAATTGGGCGACCTCCTCGTCAGAAAGTGCCTCGAACTCGCCCTCTCGCCGCCTCTTCGAAAGAACCCCGCCGTTCTGCCGAATGAACATGATAAGGTTCTCTGCGAGCCGGTCGGGCATCTCGACCGTGTCCATGATCCGGCGCAGCGCCCCATCATGGCGGCGCAGATACTCGATTTCGCGCGGCAGGTCGTGTTCGACCGTCCGCTGGACGCACCCGTAGAGGAATTCGGCAGCCGCAGTGTAGTCGAAGTACCGGTAGAGATCGGCGGTATCGTTGAGAACCTCGACGTTCCTGTCCGGCGTTGGTCGCCACTCGATGAACGGCATCAAAGGTCCGGTGTCAGCCTGAAGGGTGGTCCGGTAGTTGTCGATTCGGTCCAGCATGACCGACGAAACCGGGAAAACCATGCCTGCCGGGGCAAATTTCCGTTCGGCAAGAACATGGTGGATCAGGCAACGGTGAAGCCGCCCGTTGCCATCCTGTAACGGGTGGATATAGACGAACCCGAAGGCCGTAATTGTAGCCTGCAAGACGGGGTCGATTTCCGCCTCACTCATCCGGTCGTTCGCCTCGATCAGTCCTTCCATGAGGTCGGCGAGGTCGTCAGGCCGTGCCCCGATGAATTCCGGCAGCGGATCGTAGTTGTGGTCGCGCTCCCCTAGGAACACGCCTTCTCGCCGTAGCCCGGGCTTTATGAACCTCGTATCCTCGATCAGCACCTGGTGGAGCCGGACGATCTCGTCGACATCAAGCTTGTTGCGCCCCGCCTGCATGACGGCGCGGCCCCATCGCTCCAGCCGGTTGCGTGGCGGACGTTCGCCTTCAATCTCGAAGCTCGCGCGGCTGTCGGCCAGCAGCATGAAACTCGCGGCTCTGGCGACGAGGTGGGAGCCGGTGCGACCGACGATCTCGCGCGCCTTCTCGTCGAGGGCCCGGCCGACGAACTCCTCCAGCGCTTTGGTGCGGCGTATAACCGGACAGAAGCGCGCAGCGCCCAGCAGGTTATCGCGGACGCGGTGGCGTCGCGACAGGCGCGGCTTGGCAGTGACGTAGGCTGCGGGATCGAGAAGATCAATGGCCGCGACGTTCTGGGCGTCGGGCAGGTTGAGCGTTCTCCCGGTCAACTTCTCATAGAAGAACCAGAGGCGCCGTGCCGGAACGCCCGTAGGCGCTGCGCGCACGAGCTCTTCGACGGCGTCCATGGGAGCGGCGTCGAAAACGCGCTTGAGGATCAGAAGATCGAGAACTTCATGCCGAAAAGCGAATGTGAGATGATCGGCAAAGGTATCTCCGGGCCAGTATCGCTTGTCGAACACCTGCCAGGTGTCTTCTTCACGCTGGCTGCCTTTGATATGCTTCTCCGAGACGCAGCTGGGCCGCCGAACGGGAGCTTTGATCGACAGCGCCTGAGCCAGTGCAGCCCAACCGGCGAGGCGCGTCCCGTCGGGAACGGCGCTCTCTTGAAAATGGGACGCATGGGCCAGCTCTAGCTGCATAAGTCGAAAAGCCCCTCTTTGTCGTCGAAAAATGCCCCTATAAAAAGGAGGGGGTCGAAAACCACCCTATCAGCTTCTTGGGTCGAAAACCATTCATTTGTGTCGCGATACGCCGCAAAATAGTGTCTCAGGTCGAAAATCGCCTCAAAGCCCGGTCTACTCGCCTCTTCTGTAACCATAGCCCTTGGGGCGGTGCCGTGACGGGGCGGCCCCGCCATCGCCGTCTCCATCGTCGTAAACGTCGTTCCGCAGGTCCGGCGCATAGCTATCCTTGCCCTCGCCGGTCACTCCGGCCATGCGCAATCCGGCAGCGTTGTTGAAGCGCTCCCGTAGATCGACCTCCTGCGAATTCCTGCTTCATCCAGACGCCCTGATCGCGCGCGCGTCGTAGAAGTCCTGCCTTGCGATATTATCGGTGCTACGCGTCTGCTCCCTCTTGCGCTCCATCTCAAGCCCTGCCACGGCTTAATGCCGCTCCGCCTTGCGCATGGCCATTTTCAGCGATGCCCGTTCACGCGTATTGAGGCGCGCATGCAAGCGCCGCAGCCTGTCGATTTCCGGCTTCTCTCGTCCAGGGCGGCGTGAGAGCGCACCGTTTTCGAGGCGATGCCACTCCTTGGGATCGAGGCGGGCACACGCGGCATCTGAACCGGCTGTGCAGCGAAAAGAACGCGACGCTGAACTCTGCTAAGGTCGAACTAGCGCGCCCTTCAAAGCAGCGCTGGCCTTTCTTGCCTTTGACGAATTCGAGGATGCCAAACAACTCGCCGCGTAGGGTTGCATGAACCTCGCCTCGCTTGACTCCTGGCGTGAAGACAATTTCTCCGATCAGGGAACGAAGGGCTTCCGCCGCCTGCCTGCCGCTGTCCGGATCGCTGAGGGCGTCGGTCAGGCGCTCCACACGCGGTAAAGGTTGGTGAGGTTCGGATGAACGTCCGGCATGTCCACGGGCGCCTCAGTAAGACGGGCGACGATCTCCGCCTTCTGCCGTTCAAGGTCGTCCATGAGCGCTTTCATGGATGGCTGGTCCATGCCGTCCTCGATGGCCGCGATGATACCCGCGATCGCCTTCTCGATCTTGGCAAGCGCCTTCTGGTCCGTGGTCGCTTGCACGCGCCTTTCGCGGTTTCAGCCGGTTCATTTCCTCCGCATAGGCGCGCACCGCCTCCGCGACTGCTTCCGACGAGACGAGCCGCTCTTTCAGGCCAGTCAGCACGCGGGCCTCGATCTTGTCGAGGTGATGGACCTGCCATTGTCGCAAGTGCCGCGCCGGTGATGGTTGAGGCAGGCATAGCGGTTCGGCGTGCCGACCTTGCCGCCGCAGCATCCGCAGGTCAGAAGGCCGGAGAGCAGATGAACCGGGGCGGTTCGCCAGATGCACGCGCTTCATGCGGCCTTCCAGCGTGTTGGCGGGATTGGGGCCAAAGATTCCGATATCTGTTCTTTCCGTGCGCGGGCGGCGCTCCAAAGTTCGTCGTCCACCATACGCAGATGCGGAACCTCGGTCCTGATCCACTGGCTTTCCGGGTTGATACGCGACACGCGCTTGCCGGTGGACGGGTCCTTGATGAACCGCAGGCGGTTCCACACGAGAACGCCCGCATAAAGCTCGTTGTTGATGATGCCGGTGCCACGCGAGACATGGTCGCGAATGCTGCTATCACCCCATGCGCGGCCAAGCGGCCCGGGAATGCCCCTGCCGGTTCAGATCGATGGCAATGGCCTTCGGGCTTTTACCGGACGCGAATTCGCGGAAGATGCGGCGGATGGTGTCGGCTTCCTCCGCCACAACCTCTCGGTCGCCCCGGATCGGTTCGCCGTTGGCATCGACCTTCTTCATCACCTTGTAGCCGTAGCAAAGCCCGCCGCCTGCCTTCCCCTTCTCCACCCTGCCCCGCAAATCGCTATGGGTCTTCATCGCAAGGTCTTTCAGGAACAAGGCATTCATCGTGCCGTTCAGACCGACATTAAGCTCGGAGATTTCCCCTCAGCCAAGGTAACGATGGTGACACCCGCAAGCTTCAAATGCTTGTAGAGAGTGGCGACATCGGCCTGATCGCGGCTGATCCGGTCCAGAGCTGCGCGTCCCGCACAAGCCGCTGGATGCCGGAACGCAGGATAGTGCTGGAACCCGATATGGCCGCGTCCTCGTAGAAACCGACGATCTCCCACTGCTCCCTGCCCGCATGTTCCCGGCAAAGCCGGAACTGGTCCTCAATCGGCGTCTCGCTCTGACTGTCGGATGAATAGCGGGCATAAGGGCCGCACGGGTCATGGTCTGCTTCTCCTTCATTCGGCAATGCTCTGTGACTGCCGACATTGGCGCCGGAGCGTCATGGCTGGCACTGCCTGCCAGCGCACGCCGCGCCTTTTCTGCTTCAGAAGCCCACGCCGGGACGGAGCCGCCCGGTCAAGGCGGGTGCGGCAGCACCCCCGCAAAGCGACTGGCCTTGAGGGGGCGGCTCGGTTCCGGCCCAATCATTCAAGCAAAAAGACTTTCACTGCAGATGCATTCCGGCCCGTTGCATTGCATCAAATGGTGTCTTCCTTCAGCGGCGGCACATCGGGCGCCTTGTCCAGCAAGCCTGTCAGCGCACCGCGCTTCGTCGTACCTGCACGCGCTTTCAGGAATTCATTGGCCGTCTCCACGGCCCCGATCTTCTGCGCGACCGCAGAGATGATCCACTGATTGAGCGACACGCCGTCTTCCTGTGCCAGGCGTGCCGCCGTCTCCTTGAGCGACTGCGGCAGTTGCAGCGGGTATTTATATCGTTGGGTCCGCGTCATGTGTTCAGTCTCCTGACAATCTCTCCCGGTGTTATCACGGTCACGCCCAACCCAAGCGCCGGACGGAAATCCTTGACGTTATGCGTCACGATGGCCTCGGCCTGTCCGTTCAAGGCAGCTTCCAGCACCATTTCGTCCGCGACATCGGACAACATGGGCCGAGTCCGAAACGAAATATCGACGCCCTCGGTAATAGCGGCAAGCGCACTCATCACCGAAGCGACATCCTCAAGGCTGTGGCCGGTCGCCTGCCGCGTTTCGGGTCGGCTCAGCACAGCCTCATATTCCAGAAACAGCGCCGTCGAGCAAAGCGGCGTCACCATACCCCGATCAGCGAAACGCAAAAGCAGGTTGCTTGCGCCATTGCGGCTGCGGAACGCTGCCACGATAACGTTGGTATCCAGAACCAGTCTCATGGGAGATAATTTATAGACATCCCATAGGATGTCAATATTTTGGATGAGGGCTCCCGTCATCCATCCTCGTCCTCTGCGCTGTCTTCGCTTCTGCCCCGATTGTCATTGGCGGCCCGATGCGCGCTTCCGGCAAAGCCAGCATGCGGGCGAGCTCGTCGGCCCGGTCCTCAGAAATGGGCTTAAGGCGGCAGTGGAAGTGCCCTCAAAGGTCGAACAGGCGACAGTCGACGCACCCACAAAACAACGGGCAAACAACGGACAGGAGGCCAGTGATGAGGCCGACGGCCCGATGAAGCATTTAGCAGTTCCTTCGGTATCCAACGCGACCTCTTGCAACGGAACCGAGCCGCGGGGTGCCGACGGTTAGACCAAGTCCAGGGCTAATCGGGAAAGCGATACTTGAAATGTTCGATCTCGGCGCCGAACAGCCGTTCGACGCGTTCCCGATCACCTGGTTTATAATAACTGCGAATATCCGGCCTCCTTGGGTTAGCCTTCGCTCTGGTCAAAAATCGTTCATCAAAAGGCAGCCCGATTTGGTCGCATACAGTGCGTAGATCCTCCGAGAGGCGCTCCTGCCGACCCACGAAATTGACAACGACTTCGTCGTTCTTGGTGTAGAGCTGCCACGACTTCCAATTGATACGCTCCTTCTCGGCTGCACCGGCTTCGATCAGGCAGAGCATTTGCGAGAAGCTCGGCCGGGTATCGGCCTTCCTGTAGTGCCAATTGTAAAGAGAAACAGCCCTCTCGAACGGGTTTCGCACGAAGCAGAACTTGAAATACTGTTTCCAGGTAGTGGGATCGAAGGCCTCGATTTCGCATGCGCTTGAATGATCCGCGAGCTTGCCTGCAAAACGCCGGCTGAGAGCGACACCGGCCAATGAATCGACACTGTGGTTGCGGATGAAGGTTTGGGCGATCTTAAGTGGAGAAAGGTGGCAGAACATTGCAATTAGCGCTAGGCGATTGGCTTTGGCTCCATTTGCGAGCGCATCCTTCCAGGACCCAAGCTGCAGATCCCATGGTCCAAATTCGCGAGCGAGATAGGCAGAAACCGTGCTGCCGGCGGTTTTCGGCACGTGGATGAAAATGAACTTGTGGCGATGGGATATAATCACTGCCTGGCCACTCCTTAGCCGGAAAAAGTCGAAACCGCCCGTCATCGAAAGCGAAGACAGCAGCAAACTGAAGCCGATGCCTCCCGTATTCGCATCCTATGCATGGCCCCGGCTACAGCAAGCCCCGACGATGGGGCCGTCCAACGTTCGGCGATTAAGGTAATTCCAAAGGAGGATGCGCAATGAGGTAGCAAGCTGACCAAAGAGATTATCGACGCAATGTCAGCGCCTCCTCACGATCGCCGGCGAGACATCGATAGCTAAGTGGCATCGGCTCCAACAGTCAATTCCAAAAAGCCACCTTGGATGTTGTGGAGGCGAGCGTAGACGCCGTCTGGACGACGCGCGAGTTCCTCGTGCGTCCCCTCCTCGACGAACAGCCCCTCCTTCATCACGACGATCTTGTCAGCATTAACGACGGTGGAAAGCCGGTGAGCGATCACAATGACGGTGCGGCCGCTCATCGCTTGATCGAGTGCCTTCTGGACAGCTGCTTCCGACTCCGTATCAAGAGCCGAGGTAGCCTCGTCCAGAAGCAGAATGGGCGCGTTGCGCACGAGCGCCCGGGCAATCGAAAGACGCTGGCGCTGGCCGCCGGATAACGTCATACCTTGCTCGCCCACAGGTGTATCGTACCCCTGTGGCTGCGCGAGGATGAAATCATGCGCATAGGCAAGCCGGGCCGCTTCCTCTACTTCCGCGTCCGTCGCTTCGGGCCGGCCGTAGCGGATGTTATCGCGGATCGAGCCTTCGAAGAGGTAAGCCTGTTGTGAGACATAGGCGAGCCCGTTGCGCAGAGACTGCTTGGTAACAGCGGCTATGTCTTGCCCGTCGATCAGGATGACGCCCGATTGTGGATCGTAGAAGCGTGGAATGAGGCTGATGATCGTCGATTTGCCGGCTCCGGACGGGCCAACGAGCGCGGTCGTCTTGCCACCTTCCGCCAGGAAACTAACTCCCTTGAGGACCTCCTCGCCATTGCCATAGGAGAACCGCACGTCCCGAAACTCGACGGTGGCTTCACTGAAGGCGAGTTGAGTAGCCCCGGGTAGGTCACGTTGATGCGGAACCGTGTCCAGAATTTCGTAAAGCATGCGGGCGTTGACGGCAGCGCGCTCCAGCGACACCTGCAGGCGAGCGAGGCGCCGCACCGGGTCGTATGCCAAGAGAAGCGCCGTTACAAAAGCGAACAAGGCACCCGGGGCCACGTTGCTGTAGATGGTGCGGAAAGCCGCATAGGCAAGCACGCCCGAGATTGCCAGGCCTGCAAAGGTCTCCGTCAACGGCGCCGTCCGTTCACTCAAGCGCGCGATGCGGTTGGCGCGGTTCTCCGCGCCCTTGATGATCCCCTCGACCTTACGGCCCAACTCGTCCTCCATCGTGAAGGCTTTGACGATGGAAATGCCCTGAATGGTTTCCTGCATCGCGCCTAGGACGCGGCTGTTGGCCTCGACCGCTTCGCGCGTCGCCAGACGCAGCCGCCTGGAAATGTAGCGAAGCCCGAGGAGCAACGGAGGGGCCCCAATGAAGGTGATGAGCGAGAGCAGCCAGTCCTTGCTGATCATGACGCCGACAAGGCCGACCAGGGTCAGGACATCGCGGGCGACCGAGGTGACCGTCATATTGAGCACGTCGCGGATGCCGGAGATGTTCTGGTTGATCTTGGCGGTGAGGTGCGTCGAGCGCTTTTCCTGGAAAAAGCCAATGCTCAACGCCATCAGATGCGTATAAAGCCGGCGCTTATAGCGTGCGACAATATTGTTGCCGATTTTCGATAGAGCGACGGCTTGTCCATAAGTCGCCAGGCCTCGCAGCACAAAGGCAGCAAATATCGAGAAACAGACGAGTAGAACGACGTCGCCGCGCTTGTTGGCGAAAGCTTCGTTGACCACCGTTTCACTGATCCAAGCGGTGAAGGCCGTCGTTGCGGCCACAACCATCAGGCACGCAATGGCAAAGGCATAGCCGCGGATATGGTCGCGGCCGTTTTCGGCAATGACGCGCCTTAGGACCCCAGCGATCGTTTCAGTATCGACCTCGCGCTCTTTTCGATCCTTAACGCTCAAATAGTCCCGTCCCTGCAATCACGCATGGCGTGCCCGTGTACTGGCGCCGTCCGGGTCTCTATAGTGCCTTGTGACCGTCTTGACCAGTCATGGGCGGCACCCTGTCGTGGCAGAGTCAAACGGCTCAGCCTTTCAGCCGCCTCCCTTCTGCAACTTCACAGACTTTCAGCGCGGATGCGGTCGGAAGCCACCCGCTCTGCCATCAATCATTCTCAGTTTTCCGTGCAGGCATGGCTTCGCCACGATGTGAGCGAGGCTTCGGAGGCCCTTTCGCAATTTCTTGATGTCAGACTGAAATTTGTGCACTGATACAGGAGCCATTATCCTGAACCTGATCGAAAGCACGAAAATTGTTCGAGGGGATAAAGTCCGCCATACATTGGCGGTTCGCCAAAAAGCTGAGGAATTCAGATCCTGACAGAGCTGCAAGGCACTTGGTACTGGCAGCTACAGGACGCGGGGCAGACGTTTCCAGAGCCAGGCGCGCTGTGGGATTCCTCGTGGCAGACAAAAGGTACTCGGACGCTCGCACGATTTGCCGGGAGCAGATATCGACAGGCGACCGATCCGGCTTTTGGCGGCATTACGAGGGCTTCGTTGACGAGCTCGCAAGCTCCCGCCGACACCAAGAAGTGTCTGGTTCGAAAATCAAGATTGCTCTGTTCAACGACACAGACTTCAGGGTCAATATCGGATGCCGGCTGACAAGCCAGGGGCTCAAGCAACAAATTCTAGATGCGTTCCCGGGCGCCGAGATCACATCTATCGGTTTCAATTTCTCAGCCTTCAGAAAGGAGTTCCCGAAGCCCTCATCCGCTGAAGGATATGGTCTCTCGGACATTGAAACCCGGCTTTCTGCCGCATATGGCGAAGACGCTGTTGACCATATAGCGGCCGCCGACTTCGTGATCCTTCAGCCAGAGGGATCGTTGGATCACAGGACGACGGCAGACGGGCTTGCAACTTTCTTCACGCCTATTCTTACCGCCAGGAAACTGAGGAAGCCGTTTGCTGTATTGAACGGAACGATACCTATCTACGAAGGCGAGCGATCGGACTATCTCAAAGGGCTCTTTCGCGAACTCGGCCATGTGGCCGCACGCGACGAAATCTCGGCGGAGCCCTACGGGATCGAATTTCTGGTGGAGCCGCATTCCTCCGAATATCGCCAGCACCTGTGGCCGAACGCGACGGGTGCCTGATAACCACCGGCGCCAGAAACAACGCCGAAGAAGACGTTAAAATCCTAAAGGCTGCACTGAAGGTCTGCGAGGCGCTGAAGCTTCGGCCCGTCGTTCTTACGCATGCAGTTGAACGCTTCTCTCCATATGAGGCCGAGATCATTGGCCGTGGCGGCATTTTTGCTGAGACGGCCAGTATAGAACATGCTGCCGAGACGATCTCAAAATGCCGCCTGCACATCGGCGGGCGATATCATATGGCGATCTTCAGTCTCCTCTGTAACGTTCCTTCTCTCCTCTTCGACGTTCAAACACACAAAAACCAGTGGCTGGGGCGCTACTCTCCTCTGATAACGCTTGTGCATCCGCACACCGACCTCGATGCCGCGGCAGCCGCGGTGCTGAGCAGTGGCGTGTCCTAGAGACATCCGGGATCAACGGCCGCGGAGAAATACGTTCATTTCCTGAAACGCGCTAGGGCTGAGCAGCCGTTATAGCCGGTCTCCGGCGCGACGCTGCTGCGGCGGGCGGCCATTGACAGCGGCGCGCATTCCGAACTATCGCCATTGGCGGTAATGCGAGGCAGATAGCGGCCTACCCGTAATCGGCGAGATCGTGGTCGTCCGCCCCTCCACCGCCCAGTTCAGAATTGCATTTGCCTCGGCATGCATCTTTGCCCTGATCTCGGCCCGTTCCACTTCACTGGAGACGAATTGCAGCGGTATACGTTCAAGTGCGCTGAGAACGTCCTGCTTGAGGTCGGCATCGGGATCGTCCCTGAGCCTTTTGGTTGCAAGGACTTTCACCAGAAACTCAAGGGTCGCGACCCGCAGTCCGTCATCTTCGAAATGCAAACTTCCGTCCCCCGGTGAATGCACCTTGGCTGGAGATTAACAGCGGCGACTGTCAGTGGCAATTCGGATTTACAGTATACGAAGTATAGGAACGAACGCGGCGCACTATTCAAAGTTTATCGGATGACGGAGAACTGTCTCACCTCGGACGTGTGCCGCCGCTGCCGGCTCAGCGTTTCGAAGTCTCGACGCTCTCCCGCATTCTGCTCAACACGGGACCAAAGAGTGCCGAGAGACTTTCCGCACCTTTCGCCGACAGGTGATCTCCGTCCTTATAGAGAACGGTGCCCTCTCGCATGACATGACACCTGGAGGCGTCGCAGATTGCGCGCATCGGATCGACGATCAAAGCTCCGCTCGATCTGGCCGCATCCGCCAAAACGCGCCGGGCCAAGGCTTGCCGTCGGTGCGTGTATTCAAGAGAAGGAGCGATATCGAGCGAGCGTCCGGACACAGCCGCTCGGGCGAGGGCCTCCGGCACATCGAAACCCATCTCCGGCACATCCATCACCAGAACAGCCTTCGATCCCTGCCGAGCGAGCCTGGTCAAAGTCGCATCGAGTCCCTTCCTCACCGGATTGGACCAATCGGTCCGGGAGGGTACGACGCGAGGGTCAAAGAAGATGCCCTGACCCGGAAGCTCTTCTCGGTGGACGTACTTGGGCCAATAGCCCACCATGAAAATGAAGGAGTACTTTCTCTTCTCGATCAGCGACATCACAGCGGAATTGTGATCGATGCACCTCTTGACCGCCGCCGGAGGACCGAAATCCGTCTCTGGCAAGGGCGGGCACGATCCACGCCCGACGAACATGCCCGATATACCAATTTGGCGAGCAGCAATGTCAATCGCAGGAGCGATCGCAGCGGCATGAGAATCTCCCCACACAAGGAACCGCGGCTCGCCCGCAGTCTCGACACCGACCGAGCAGATCTCCCCTCTCCTTATCTGAACGGGTGTCAAACCTTCTCCATTTGAATCGGTGAAACACCGCTTGGAGGAGAATGGGCTCTCATCATAGGTGGCTTGGTAAAGCGCTCGGGCCTTTTCTGGCAACCTTTGGGGAATGCCTTCCAAATCATTGACAATGAAACCGAAGGCGACCGCAGAAGAAATAGCAGCGCTACTCACGCCGACGATTGCGACGCGCGAGGATGCCAGCACGCCATACCGCGCGGGCTGCTCGACGAACCTCCATGAAATGTATGCGAGCGCGAAGGACATCGCCACGGCGGCCAGCGCCCATCCGGTTGTCAGTTCGTGGCCAAGGCCATAGCGCAAGAACACGATTACGGGCCAATGCCAGAGGTAGAGGGAGTATGAGATGCGTCCGATGAAGACCGAAACGGGATTACCTAGTAAGCGCCCTATCGCTCCGCCTCGACAGTGTGCGTGGATCACAAGGGCCGTACCGAGGCAGGGCACGGCGGCATAAATACCGGGGAAGGGCGTATCGGGAGAATAGACGAAAACGGCCAGGGAAACGGCCAGCAGCCCGAGTGCCGCCAATGCCTGCGAGCCGCGGGCCCCATAATTCGAGGCAGGAGCAATGGCAACAAGGACCCCGATCAGCAACTCCCAAACGCGAAAATGCAGCAAGTAGAATGCTTTTTCGGGCGAGTGCACGATCCCCCAAGTGCTTGCCCCGAAGGACACGAGCGCCAACGTCAAAACGATTGCGGGAATGTGCTTACGTGCAAATTTGAAGGCAAGGAAAACCGCGATGGGAAAAATCAGGTAAAATTGCTCTTCCACAGACAGGGACCAGGTATGAAGCAATGGCTTCATTTCTGACGAGAGATCGAAATAGCCGCTCTCGCTGCGGAACAGGATGTTCGAAGTGAATACGGCAGCAGCTTGTACGCTATCGCCAAAATACCGAAACTCCTGCGGCATCAGCAAAAACCATGCCGCAACGGCCGAAACGGCAATCATCGAGAATAATGCCGGGAAAATGCGTCTCATCCTCCGAACGTAGAACGCCCAAAAGCTGAAGCTGCCACGCTCGAGGTCGGCCAGGATGATCCTGGCCATGAAATAGCCGGACAATACAAAAAAGACGTCGACCCCGACGAATCCGCCGGAGAACGAATTGAAGCCTGCGTGAAAGAGGAGCACAGGCAGGATCGCCACAGCTCGCAAACCGTCCAGGTCCGGGCGATACTCGAAGTCTCGGTGGATTACTGCCAAGCGCGTTCCCATTTCCGTGATGGACTGCCAAAGCCAATGCGGCGTTTCACGTCCACGTTAGATCGTTCGGTGTGCTCCCTCGGAGTCCGGCTCGTCAACCTTCTCCGGGCGTCACCATTTGTCTTTAGGCAACGCCGGCACGCAGAAGATCATGGACGTGCAAGATGCCCGACGGCCGGCCAAAATCATCGACCAGAAACAGCACCGTGATCTTTTGCGATTGCATCATTTCCATTGCCGCACTTGCCAGCATTCCAGTCGTAATCACGCGAGGCATATGCGACATCACGGTTTCGACCGTGAGGAGCAAAAGATCTTGTGACATATGGCGCCGCAAATCGCCGTCGGTAATGACACCGACAAGCTCACCGTCGCTACCAACGACGCCGACGACCCCGAAACCCTTCGAGGACATCTGGATGACCGCTTCGCTCATGGGGCTGCCGATCGGCAAAAGTGGCACAGCCTCGCCCGAATGAGCCAGCTCATGGGCAAGCAGCAACTGCGAGCCGAGCTTGCCGCCCGGATGAAAGGTCTTGAAGTCCTCGGCCGAAAACCCCCTGCGCTCGAGCAAGGCTATTGCGAGAGCATCTCCCACTGCCAACTGCAGCATTGCAGACGTGGTCGGGGCTAGACCATGAGGGCATGCCTCCGGCACTTTCGGCAGGACGAGCGGGATCGTGGAGTTGCGAGCGATGGTGCTGCCCGCATTCGACGTGACGGAAATGACCGGAACGTTGAAGCGCCTGGCGTAAGTGAGGACGTTCCCGAGTTCGACGGTCTCACCGGACCATGAAAGCAGGATAAGCAGATCCTGCGCGGTGATCATGCCGAGATCGCCGTGACTTGCTTCCGTCGGATGCACGAAATAGGCGGATGTTCCGGTAGAGGCAAGCGTCGCGGCGATCTTGCGTCCGATATGCCCGCTCTTGCCAACACCCGCGACAACAACTCGCCCCCGCTGGGAGGCGACGAGTTCGACGGCGTCGACAAAACTACGGCGCAACGCCGCATCATCCTCCAGACAGGCCGCCAGGGCATTGATCCCGTCGGCGGCAGTGGCGATCGTACGACTGATCGACGCCAGTATTGGGTCACTTACAACCACGTTCATTTCTTGACTGCCCGCAATTATCGACGACCGGTGCTAAAGGCGACGCTTAATCAAATCAAGATGGCTAAATTGTGCGATGCACGGGTATTTCCACGCTTTCTGAAGCGTGGGGACAGATTACTGAAAGAATTGCAACACCGGCTCACCCCCTTCTAGGCGAAGAACCGGCCCGAATGGACACGTAGGCTGGCTTGTGCGAGACATAAGATGTCAGTCCCTTAAGTGAATCTCGCCTGCCTACCTGGTCAATGGAATTCGCGATGACGATTGAACCTGAAGCGCTTCAAAAATTGCGAGAAAAGCACCGCCGATGGCTCTCGCGACTCGGCATTATCGATAAGCCGTGGCTGATTCTCGGTTCCGCGCCCTCCCCCACGATTCCGCCGGACCTGATCGGATATTGCGCACGCGTCGACGTGAACAACGCTGGCAAGACGGCCAATGCACTGGGTCTACCACCCGCCGATTTGACATTTCGAAAGCGGAAGAAGTCGTGGGAAGAGCATCCCTATGTAAGGACGAGGGGGCTTCTATGGCTTCATACAAAGTCTATCTGGGTGATGTACCTGAAACTTCTGGCAATGCCGCACGTGCGATACAAGAGCCTGATGCGCGCCACCAAAGCTGAGCGCGAGGCGATCGTCGAGGCCGTGAGCGGCGGACTTCCCCCGGATATTGGCGAAGTCGGCAAGGTGACGAACGGAGTTGCCGCCCTGTGCTACGCTCTTTTCATGGGAGTGCCGTCCGTGACGCTTGCCGGCTTCTCAGTCACCAAGATGGGCCATTCCTACGACGACAAGGGGAGGATTCGGAGGCAGATTGCCGAAGACACCTTCGTTCTGACGCAGTTGAGAGATCGAGGAAACGTCTTCACGACCGAGTTGGAACTCTCCGAGCATATCGGCCTGCCTTTCATTCGCGATAAAGGCGACCTCGCCGTCAAGCCGGGCACCCCGATCGGCCCGGATCGGCGTCAGCGGACGTCCGCCCAAACATAGGCAAACGTGTATACGTCGCCCGGGCGTCCGGCGTTGTAAGGAACCGAGACGATCGTCGGCTTCGAGCCGGCAATTGTTGCGGGCATGAGCTGCAGTAGAGCCGAAATGCGAGGCGGAATCTCTTCTCGTCCCCTACCTTCGGCCGACCAGGCCGCCAAAATTCGGCCTGCCAGAAGACGTTTTTCCGCCTCCTGAGAAGGTCCCGCCAGGATGATCGGGGTGTCGGGAAACTGAATCCTGAGGTTACCCGCCACGATCCTGTCCTCGACCACGATGGCGACCGGCGGCGGGCCGGGCTCAGCGCGCACAACCTGGGCGAACCCGTTAAAGGGCGTATGTGCGAAGGAATAGTCGCCGATCATCGGACCGACGAAAACCCTTGCCCAAAGCATGACGATTACGCCGACGGAGAGGACGCCCGCGATCGAAAGAAGTGCAGGCAGACGACGGGCAGGGTCCAGACCGGCGGCATCGATCTTCAGCGTCAGATAAAGTGGGAGAAGCGCAGTAAAAAGCGCCAACCACTTTGCACGGATGTGGGTCGCATCCATTGCAACGACGATAATCGCTATGATGAGGAAGCAGGCGAGAATCATTCTGCCGACGACCCTCGTCCACAGGCTCTCGGCGAGAAGGATCTTCCTGAGATCCGCGTAGAAGAGCAATCCGAAGACGGCAAGGGTCAGCGCGACGCCCTTGAGGCTTGCAACTGCGAGCGAAACAAGTCCTTGGATCGCGTGCGGCAGCATCGCGCTGTCCGCCCCCTCCTTCATTTCAGCGACAGTGACACCAGTCGCATGTCCAAGATTATTGACGACCCAATAGGCATGGGGTGCCACGATCACCGCGCAAACCGCAACTGAAGCGAGCACGCGCCAGTCGAACAGATATTTGCGCAGCTTTGCCTCTGGCAGGATGGCGAGCAGTGCCGCCGCGGGGAGGATAACGAAATTGTATTTCGAAAGCGCCCCGAGCCCCACGGCAACGCCGACAAGCAGGTAATGGCCAAGGTTGGGCGGGTTCTTCAGGGCGCGGAAAAAGCCGTAGAGAAACAGCGACACCGCAAAAAGCGCGGCGACGGTGTGCGATAAGTCGCGCTGTGACAGAAGGAAAACCGGTGGCAGCGTCAGTACGCCCAGCACCGCCACCGCCGGAGCGAGCGGACTGCCGGAGAGTACACGGGCAGTGAGTCCGTAAAACAAAAGGAAGAGGAAGAGGAAACCGTTCTTTACGATGGTCAGCGACGCGACGGAGATATCGAATAGGGCCACCACTCCATATTGAACCCAGTTGTAGAAGGGTGGCTGCGCTCCGTATCCGAGCAGCAGGTATTGTGAGAGCAGGGCTTGCTCGGACTCGTCGATCTCGAGCGAGTCCGGACGCAGGATTTTCAGGATGATGCTGAGCAGGCAATAACCGGCAATCAGAACATATAAGAAATCCGGTCTTCGAACCAGGAGGCTGCGCATTCCTCTCCCCTCCGTCCCTGCCCGTACTGGTGGCAACACCGCGGACCAGCGACAAGCTACTAGGTCAAGTTCGAGGGAATTGCCAGAGGCCCGGTCGAGGACAGCGAACAACCAAACACATCGTTCGCTTCATCAGGACGAGACGATGCGGCAGGAAAGGGGTCGCTGCCGGCGAGAGAACGTTATCCGGTACACGAGGCTTCACGGCGCCGCCTTTTTTGGCTACACCTGAAAGCTGCTTATACGAAAATAAGTGAGTTTGAGTCGTTTCGTGGCTTGCCAAGCACGCTTGAAGCCTACCTGTTATCGGAGGTTTAATGACGGAAAGTGCTCATATTTACATCGGCTTCGACAGCAAGGAAGTCGTCGCCTATCATGTTCTTTGCCAAAGCATTTTGGAAAAAAGTTCCATCCCGGTCACGTTCACGCCGATATCCTTGAACAACGTCGACAGGATTTTTACGCGCGAGCGGAATCCACTCCAATCTACGGAGTTTTCCTTTTCGCGTTTCCTCGTACCTTATCTAAGCCGCTATGAGGGTTGGTCTCTTTTCGCTGATTGCGACATGCTGATGCGGACTGATATCGCCCAGTTGTGGGAGCTGAGAGACGATCGCTACGCAGCGATGTGCGTAAAACACGACTACGTCCCGAAAGTCGAAACGAAGTTCCTGGGCCAGGTCCAAACGAAGTACGAAAAGAAGAACTGGTCGAGCGTGATCCTGTTCAACAATCCCAAGTGCCGAAAGCTCGATTTGGATTACGTGAATACCGCGACCGGGCTGGAGCTGCATCAGTTCAAGTGGCTGGATTCCGACGACCTGATCGGCGAACTGCCCGCGAGCTGGAACTGGCTCGTAAACGAGTACGAATATTCGCCGGATGCAAAGCTCGTCCATTTCACCGATGGCGGACCTTACTTCGATGAGTACAAGAACGATGACTACGCCGAGGAATGGTTCGCTGCACGTGATCGTGTTCTTCATGTAACGCAGCGCTCGGCTTAATCGCGCGACACCCATAAGCCATGTCATCGGGGGCTGTTGCCCGTCCCTTCGCCGCTTCACGTGCCGATGCGCCGGCGATGCACTTTCGTCAGAGAACCACTTGGCGATGGAGCATCACCGGCGTTGGAGCATCACCGGGCGAAACTTGCATCGTAGCCGAACCCCATCCCGACAAGGGCCGAGACAGGCGAGTGGTTTACGACCTCGATGCCGCTTTCGGCGGCTATGCTGCGTGCCATGACCAGATGGTCTACGATTCGCTTTTGGGCCACGACGATTCCCGAATAGGCCTTGTCGGTCATTTCGTAGTACCTCGGTTCATCGGCATTACTGAGATCGATCCCCACGAAGCCGATCGAGCAGGGCCTCCAGGCGACGGCAAACTGTGCGGCTGAAACCGCGACTGAGCCTGCCTGGAAAATGCCGGCCAAGGGGTCTTCGGAAAAACCGACGTCGCCGTCCTGGCTCAGCCGCACATACGGCAGCTTGCGCAGTTCCGCAGTGTCGCGACGCGCCACCCCGTATGGCTTTCGCACGTTATCGATCAATACGACCGGCCTGTCCCGCAGCCATGTGCCATCCAGCTCGCAGATCGCCCTTATGACGCTCACGGACAGCAGACAGACGCATCCGGCAGGAATCCGTTTCACGAGATCGAAGTGCCTCCATACGAACCGTTCGTCTTCGATTGCTATCGCCAGAGGCTTCGCTATCACGCTGGGGAAAAGGTGCAACGCGCCGTTCAAGAGAAGGCACGAAGACGCGTCTGCGCGAGTCAGATCGCATCGGGCGACCGAGGGGCCGGAGCCGACGATAAGCACATTGGACGGCCTCTCTTCCAGGGCGCGCAAGGGGCTCGTGAGACGTCCTACCGGCTCGCCTCGATACTGGATCACGCCGTCGCGATCAGCAGTTGCAAGTTCGAGCTTTAGTCCGGGAAACCAGTCCTGAACATGCGCCCTGGAACGACCCAAGAGGAGGCGAACGGCGATCTTGATGCAGGAACGTGAAATGGGACGATTTGAAATCATTGATTTCTCTAACGCAGGCGTTGAGCGACCAAAACGACGCCACAAGGACAAGTATGCACAGTACTAGCGGTTTGAACCGCTCCACAACGGAATGCCCAATTCTTCCGAAACGGGGGGATCCGCCGTGAAGATCGGGCGGCCCTGACTAATCAGCTTGGAAACGAGGACTTTATCCATCTGAACGTGAAGACGCGTCAAACCCGTTGCGTTGTAGACGTGACCGCTCGAGTTCGGGTTTATTCCCGTAATGATGACCGCGGGTGCTCCGTTGTAGAGGGCAAAAAGAACCGCGTTCATTCCGTTCGAGCACTTGGAATCAGCGTCGATCTCAAGGGACCGCAAGTCAGCCACACGATCCAGCAACGCCATTCGCTCGTATCGATCGACGATTTCCAGTCGATTGTATTTATAGTCGAACGCCCGCAAACCTTTCTCCAGGCGTGCGCGATCGTCCTTGCGCCAGAGAAATACGTAGAGCGTCCCTGTACGCTGCCCTTTCAGGACGCGCCTCACCTCGATCGCGTTGGGGGTGGTTCCTTCGATCTGGTTGAACATCATCATCGTGATGTCAGGCGCATCGACGCCCCACTTGCCGATGACCGATTGCGAGCCGTTCACGGTAATAATCTTGAAGCTCTCGTCCAATCCGGTCGGCCTATTGGACACAGGCGCGGATCCTACAACCACGACAGGGCTATCGAATCGAAACGGTGCGGCCGGCGGATCCGGCCGCATGATGCGGTATTTCAGAGTCCGGTATATGCGCTTACGCGCGTCGGAGATCCATGATCCCATTCGTCCTCACCCGAAAGCCGGTATCAGGAATTTCGATGCTGCTATGCCTTGGTTTTCTTCAGAAACTTCGGCTTCAACCGACGTAAAAGTTCGTCAATGGACCGAAACGCGCCTGTCAGAGAAATCAATTTATCCACTTGCGCATCGGTCTGGCTCAGACGCAGCGACAGGACTTCTGCGATCGTCGCGGAGATTTCGGCTGCGGGCAGCTCCGGGAAGCGGGAGGCAAGCGTCATGTAACTGTTGGCCGGCCTGGAGCCATGCATCGTCAGCTTGCCGACACGCGCGAAGAGGCGCAGGAAGACCTGCTCGAAAGTCCAGTCGTGGACGTTCACAACCCGCCACTTGTCGCTTCGCTTCGCCGAGAAACCTGCAAGAACGATTTCAGCCGGAAGCGACTGGTTTACGAGCCACAGGGCCATGGCGAAGCCGCTCGTGGCGACCTTGTCCTTCGGGTAAAAGTCTGCGCAGAAGCCGACCAGATCCAGGTGGCCGGTGGGCGTGTCCAGGTAATCCGCGCTTGTGTTCAGCCTCTCGATCTCCGCCAGTCGGATGTTCATGATGCCCAGGAACTTCTGGGACGCGAGCAGCTTGACGACGTCGGCGACCTCGTTTCGATATACAATGTTGGCGCCTCGTGGCTGAGCGCGCGATATCAGGAGGGAATTGCCGGAAAATTGTTTATCGAGGATTTTGTAAACCTTGTTGAAGAACACGAAGAGGGCCGTCCCAGGGTATTCCTCCTGGAGTTCCTTCACGCTTACCTCGTCACTGTTGGCAACGAGGACAACGTGTGAAAACCTGGAAAACAGGGCCCGCCATTGCTCAGGCGTCGCCAAATTCTCCGTCGCTCCCGAAGCGGGAAAGTCCATGCCTGCTCGTCCCAACCCTGGCGTGCTTTGAGCCCGCGGCCTCTCGATGTTGCCAAGCCTGGATTCCAAGTTCGGCTCCCACCCTCTATAAAGGCGATGTATTCGAAGTAGAAGCCACCGGCTCGATGTTTTTAAAACCAAGGGATGTAAATGTTCAAAATAAAGGCTGAGCGACATCTTACGAGAGAACTTGCGATCACTCCTCCGCCGGGCGACGGCGGCCGGCAAGGGATCGCGATCGTCGCCTGCGTGAAGAACGAAGCCAGCTACATCGAGGAATGGGTGCGTTTTCACCGAGGCGTCGGCGTTCGCCATTTCTGCCTCTACGATGACGGCTCGACCGATGGGACGTTCGATATCCTGCAACGGGTGTTGGCCCGCGAGGAACTGACCGTCGTGCCCTGGAAGATGCGTATGCGGGACGAAAGAAGCGGTGAGTTCCTGAACGGGCAGACGATCGCTTTCGCCCATGCGATCCTGAATTTTGGCAGCCGCTTCGGGCGTATGGCGTTCATCGACGTCGATGAGTTTCTCCTGCCGAAAAACGGGCGAACACTGGAGGAAGCCTTGCGGGGAGCAGGTGACTTTCCCAACATCTCGTTGCCTTGGCACATGTTCGGCCATAGCGGTCATGTTTCGCGACCGGCAGGGCCTGTATGCCTCAACTATAAGATGCGCGTCTCCGACCCCATGCGACAGAGCCTCGACGCAAGCAACTTCAAATGCATCGTCGATCCGGTCGAAGTCACGAAAGTGGGCGTGCATCATTTCGAAACAAGGTCCCACGGCGACAGCACGGCGAATGATTCGGGGAAAGTGACATCGCGACGAGGGCGGAAGGCTGCCGATTTTTACTCCGCCGAGTTCATTCAGCTCAATCACTATTATGCGAAATCGATGGAGGAGCTGAAGGAAAAGACGGAAAGAGGTTGGTCCTTCGACGGATCTGCAGAGAAATACCGGAACAAGGTCTCGGCCACGATCAAGTATATCGAAGCGAACGTTGTCGAAGACCGCAGCATGCTCGAATTCGTCGAAGAGAACGGGATCGATCTCGGCCGGTGATTCGAAGCGGCGCGCGGTGCGCGGGCGAAAGAAAACAAGCGTCACATCGGAGCTCAGCTTTGCAAGACAACGACGATAGAATGGTGAAAACGCCCAGCACGAACTGTGTGTGGGCTGTGGCGGAAAGCAAGGCGGGAACGCTTACACAGTGCCTCGGCGTTGGAAAGGAGTTCCATCACGAACCGGTGGTAAAACTGATCAGTCGGAACTCGCGGCCTGAGAAAACTATTCGAACCCAGACTGTTTCGCAAAAGGGAACCGCGTCCCGAGCTCGTGATCTCCTGCGGTTTTCGCGCTGAACCGGCGGTCCTCGACATCAAAGCGGCATATGGCGGCAAGCCTCTCACCGTCCATCTCCAACGCCCGCGCATCGAAGGATATGATCTCGTTTTCGTCTCTCGTCACGATTGGGTCGAGGAATTGGACCGGCGACCGAACTATCATTCGATGGTCGGAGTACCGCATCAGGTTACCTGGGCACGGCTCGCGCCTCTTAGGGACGCTGCGCGCAGACGATTGTCGCCAGACGGGCGGCCAATAGTTGCCGTCTTCGTAGGCGGCTCAAATGGCGCGTATGTTTACGACGACAGAACCCACCAAAACATAAAGGGCGCGATCGAACAATTGGAGAAACAGGGCTGGCGCATCGTTGTGTCGGTCTCACGCAGATCTGAAGACCACACGCAGCAGGCCCTGTCGACACTCAACAGCGAAAGCATCGCTGTTTGGGACAGGCGAAGCGAGAACCCCTACCTCGACTATATGGCGGCCGCCGACGCGTTCGTCATCGCAAAGGACTCGATCACGATGCCTTGCGAGGCCCTGGCGACGGGCAAGCCGGTCTTTACACTCGACTTAACCCCCGTCGCGGGTCCGCGGCTGGACAAGTTCGAGCGCTATCACCGGGACCTGCATGAAACTCTGCAGCTGACCCGGCCGTTCGAGGGAAGGATCGAACCCTACAGCTACGAACCACTGGATGAGACGCGCCGCATCGCCTCGGCAATCCGTTCCCAGCTCAACCGCCCGTGAATCCCTAAGTGGGGCCGCACGATTATTCGCGCCAGTGCTCCGCCACCCAAGGCGTCGGACGGATATAGTGTCGCAAGTACTGTAGCGGTCCTTTGTTCTTCCTTTGCTTCGCATCGAGGACTCCCGCTAGGTGTTTGAACGCCGTCTTGCGGGGACCCTTTGTACCGTATCGGCCATCTATCGCGTGCTGCGGGTGCAGACCGCGCGGAAAAATCACGACACGTGCATCATGTGGCAGGCGTGGCGCAAAGAAATAATTGAGCGGAAATGGCCAGCGGCAGTCCTGGCGAAAATGGAGAACCCATTTTCGTGGAAAGAACGTTATCCCACCAGGCGCCTTGCGGCTTACGAAGCGCTGCTCGTACCGGTACTCGTCGGCCACGCCCTGTGGGTCGGATCGGAACTTGTTCTGCAGCGGCACGAGTTTCCCAACGGGAAAGCGGAAGAGGGAAGTTTGCCCGAGACGCTCAAAGGGTGTGGTTTGGTTTCTCGACAGTATTATGTCATCCGCCTCCCCTATCTCGAAGAAAACATCCAGCGATGACACGATCACGAGATCCAGATCGAGAAAAAGCACCGGGCCCTTCAGATTTCCCAAGGTCGGCCCCCAGAGCCGCGCCTTGGGCCATATGCCTCTCGTGTTCGTCGGCATACTCTCCACGTCGAGTGGAGGTAAATCTTCGCAAAGTATTGCGGGGTTCAGACCTGCGCGATTATCGGTAAAGCACGTGAAGGTAAAAGGCGGCGTGATGTTGCGAGCAACCATCGCGTACAGCCTGTTAATAAAGGGAGCCCCATATTTTGTGCCCCAATTGATGCAGATGACTTGCTTGACGCCGCCACTTGCTGCCAAAACGCTTGTAGTCATTTGCTCCGTTCCCAGTTGCTGCACATGTCCTGCAGCCGTCGATCCTCAATCCGCTCGCAGGCGTGCCGAACTGGGCACAAAGAGTGAATAAGCGCGACCATCGTGACCCTATTACTTGCAAGCCGCGCCTTCGCCAAGGCGCTGGAAGCTCGAAATTCGCCAATACATCCACGCAGAAGTGACGAGCAGCTGCCGCGTCTGGTTCAATGTTTACAAGTGATTTCTCGCCGTCAACGCGCGCGTTGCACCAAATGGTACTGTCCAGTTTGTGGCTGGAAATCGACGTTGGAGTGTCCAATTTCAGCTCCGTCGAGTTCACCGGAAAGCCGCCTTGACGCTTTGGAGCAGCGGCTCGCGACCGGCTGTGGACCTGTTTAATGGCCGCTTTGGGGCACAGCGTTACCTGCAATCGGCCGCATTGCATTGATTTTCCTTTCCTTGGCTCGCCGGTTCTGGTTCTGGCCACCATCCTCAGGGGTGCACAGACAGAATTGTAGGGCACCCTTGACCTTGCCATCGTTGGAATCTCCACATTCACTCAAGTCAGATCAAAGGAGACTTTCGATGCATCACCTCATCGTAGAAGACATGACCTGCGGACATTGCGCCGCCACTGTCGAGAAGGCCGTCAAAGCCGCCGACGCCCAGGCCAAGGTGGTCGTCAATCTCGAGGCGAAAACCGCCTCGATCGAATCCGGGATCGGATCCGATGTATTCATCGCTGCGATTGAAGACGCTGGTTACCGGGCGTCCTTCAAGAAGTCCTGCTGCAGCCACGTCGATTGATCCAAGGCAACCGAAAACAATCGAAACGCAGCTGTGACGGAATTCAAAGCACGCCCAGTCCGCGCGGAAATTGCATCGGCTGGACGAGAGCGAGAGGGCGGCAGACCCGGAGGAGATCGCACGGACATGCTGCAAGGTTGGCGACCTGTAACGTTTGCCTTCCCTCTGGTCGAGAAGACTTCCGTCTGAGTGCCCTGAGATAATTGCATGGAATCACGAGCGCGTGGAAGAAAAAGGCCCACAACGGGAGCCTTGTCATGTGATTGGATTTTCGGTTTGATCGACACCGGCAACACAGGGGCAGCTCGATGACTTACCTCGAAGAAGAATCAGAACGCGGAATTCAGCTCCTCATGGCTGAATATGCGGTTAACCGGGAAGATGCCCTTCGTTTCATCGTTCGAGACTGGTTAGGCAGTCACGGTTATCTCGCCTTAACTGAAGATGAATCAGAACTCGGCAAAGACACCGCATTCGACGATACGGAGACGCTCGGCGGTGCCTAGAGCAGCGAGGCTGCTTTTCCCCGCCACTCCTGTATGTTGAGAAATGAAGCACCTGTCTCCCTCCAATCCGGAGCTTTATTTTCGTCTCCGCGGGAACACGCGTTGCCGGCATTTGGTAGCTGACCGGACGAAGGTAGATGAATCTTTCCATGCGCCTTGCACTTCTCAGCCTCGCCTGGGTGATGGTCGGGCTCGGCATCGCCGGAATCTTCCTCCCGTTGCTGCCGACGACGCCTTTCCTGCTCCTGGCAGTATGGTTGTTTTCACGCTCCTCGCCGCGCCTCGCGAAATGGCTGATGGACCATCCCTTGCTAGGGCCGCCGTTACGTGACTGGCGGGAAGAAGGCGCAATCTCACGTCGTGCCAAGATATCTGCAATTTTGCTGATGAGCTTGGCGCTCGTCTACTTGTGGGTTGCGCTCGAACCACCGGCAACCGTTTTGCTCGTGGTTGCGGGGATCATGCTCACATGCGGTGCCTTCATCGTGTCCCGTCCCGAACCGCCAAACAAGCGATGAGCTCAGCAGCATGCCCCCCGCGCTTACTTTTTTGAAACGTCGTTTTGTGGGCAATGCGCGCCGGCCGGCAGTGGTGAATGTGATCGCCTCTAAGGAACAAGTGCGGCAGCGCTCTTGACCCAGGAGAGAGGCCTAATTCACTCGACGCCCTAACACATTAGGCGTCGCGGAATACCTAGGAGGTCAGTCCGGGAATTCTTTGGGGACTTGGTGACTCGGTGTTGCTTTTGCCGCTCCCCCAACGAGACACGGTAATGACAGCATTTTACTGGACGTAAGGTTGTATTCTTGCTTGTGTGCGATCGCAGGCCTCTTTGAAGCTGCTTTAGCCATGCAGCCAATAGCGGACGAGATGTTGATCGGATCACTGCTTATGTTCATCCGTGCCGTTAATTTTCGCGACTCGCGATCGCCGTTCTTCGGTTTAAAATGCTCTTGCGCCGCAGGATTTACCCGGGCGTCCTGCGGAGGAGCTTCCGCTATTGCGCCCCTAGAGAGGAGATCGGTTAATGACCTCTCAGTTCCATGCAATCGATCCCAGGTTTCTCACTCCGAGCGATATCGAATTGTTGCAGAGCCTGTTCGACGAGGAGATCAAAGCCAGAAGAATGACCTATGATTGCCCTGAGGCGGCCGATCTGGCAGCCAGGCTGATAGAGGTTTATCAAAGGGGCGTCAGGAACAAGGCGAGCATACGCGAAATGCTCAAACCTGCAGCCTAGGGCGAACTAGGCTTCAAACGCAGTTAGGCCGCCCCTCGGCGCGTGTCGCCCTCCGAAGGCGGAATGAACACGACGGCCACACTTCTCGATCCACAGCGAGGACAGCGAAGGCGACTGGCGAGCATCGCCAGCGGAAAGTCCCTGCCCCGCGTCGCGACCAGCGTCAGCATGTCGAGATCATAAGTCCAAGTGCACTGGCGAACGGATTTCATGCCTTCGCGGTTACCGAATGCACATCGCGCTTTGACTTGCCAACCGAGGCTGAATGCATCGCCAATTGTCTCGACCATGGCGATGAGATAATGTAAGAACAAACGAAGAACAATCAACCGATGCTCGAACTCCCCAAAATTGGGGAGGCGACCACAGGAGGTCGTCCTTTGAGTGACGAACTGGGCGCGAAGCCTCACTACGATCTCGGGCCGTACGTCCACGACTGCGAGCATCCGGGCTGCGCCAGATGGGGCAGCTTTGGCTTCGCCGTCGATCGGGCGGAGCCGCACTGGTTCTGCTCTGAGCATCAGCCGGAATGGAAGTCGCGCCATGAGGCACAGCCCCGGCGTTGACTTGGAACCCGACACCCGCGGGGCCTATCCGGACGGTATAGGGTATCTGCGGCTCGCGGAGCGAAGAACAGATCCTCGGCGCACGCTGCGCAGCGAGTGATTTTCGCATTTGGGTGAACCGAAGGGAAATGGCGGGCGGCCAGGTTCAGCAGCCAGAGCACCCTTGAAGAATTGCGGCCGAAGCTCAGCTGTTCACAGCGCCCAATTGCATGACCGATTTTGCGAGCAGGCGTATCGGACCGTGGTTACCGGCCAAGTCCTCCGCAGTTCGTGACGTACGGCGCAAGCGGTCCAGCCCGCTTGCGCCTAAAGATGCCTATGGCGTTGATCTTGTTCAGACCGCCTGATGCAATCTAATATTGAACATAGGACCGCGACTGTAGCGGTCGAGCGCCTTTGCACCGGCGAGAACACCCAGATCGATCAGAGGCTCCAGCAGGATAACGCCCATATAGGCAACACCGAAGGAGCTGACGGCGGCGAGGTTTTCGACGCTGAATCCGTGGCCATACAGGGCCCAGAAGGCTACCCAAGCAACAATACCACTCTGATAGGCCGTGGAAAGCGCCAAAGCTTGCCCGTATTTCAGGTCCACATACGCGGTCCGGGCCGGAATGATCCGCTCGGCGAACAGACTGACCGCCCAAAGGGGCACCAGCAATGTTGTTACGTTCATGCCATATTGCGGCAAATCAAAGGGTGCAAAGAAAAGCCCTTGAAGAAGCAGCCCGGCTGCAAGGCCGATCGCGGCGGCGCCTGCACCAAACAGTAGAAGTAGGGTTGATCCGAGGATAAGGTGGACTTCCGAGACGCCTACAGGATGGTGCGGCAGAACTTCGAAAAAGCAGAAGACCAAAGCCGTTGTGACGACACTGCGCAACGCGAGCGTGCCCGCACCACCGTCGTTGCGAATACTGTCAGTCGCCAACTTGGCGGTGAGCCCGAAAGCCCCTGCGGCAGTGGCATAACTCAACAAAATTTTGGCGCCGTCCACGACGCCTGGTTCGATATGCATGTGCTCTCCTTTCCGCACCCACCGTGCGGCATGGCAGTTGTTGAGGCGTATCGCCCAAATCTGATGGCAGGTCTCCTGGCTTGCGGGTCGTAGCTTGGTCCGCCTTATCAGCCGATCCACGGCCAATGGCATCTCTGGACTTTGCTCGCCGCTCACAGTTGCGGGGGCAGCCACGGTTTTGGCCCCTGAGGGGTCGTCCTCACCGTATTCCCTTTTCATCCGCCTTCCCTCCAGTCGGGCGGAACCATCATCTGAACTGTTATGCTCGCGCCGGCCAAAACACAATGAAGAATGTTCGAAAGCCATTGCTGTCAAAGGTCCCACATTTGTCCACTGGACTATCCGTTCTCCACCTTGCGCCGAAAGATGATCACGCTCTGCTCAAGTCCGAAAAGAAGTGCAAGAGCCTAGAAGCGGCGGCAAAAGCCTAAGTGCGCGAGCATCAGAAATTCTCCGGCATCGTCTGAACATTTCAAATCACGGCCACTCGATTGCCGGCAGCTCTTCGACGCTCGGCTGCGGTCGCTCGCCGGCTAGAACCTTCACCAGTTCGGCCGTAGAATAGGTCCACACGACCGAGCGCCAGGCGAAGAGCGCGTCTGGCGAGATCGGTGCAGATTCAAGCGGGCTAAGCCGCACTGGTTAATGGCGGCCGGCGCTCGTCCGGCCTAAACTGACATTGGTCGCTCCAGCCCCTCGCAGGCGGCCGGGAGGCTCGTCACCGGCCGCAGCCCTTGACGGGCCTCGCCATTGATCCACATTGATGGAAATGGGACTGAGACATGGACGATAGCGAACCGAAATGCGCCGGCCGAAACGAGCCGGCTTCTGGCCTCTCGGATATCGCGGCGCACTGCGCGGCTTCAAATTTGATGGACTTTGCAGCGCAGCTCGCAGGCCTAGCCGAGGACCTCAAAGCTCTAGCAGCAAGGCCTATCAAGCCCATACCGGCGTTGGCCGAGCCCGACGATCAGCATGATGGCGAATTCCCCGGCATCATCTAAAAAATCGAGCGCAAGACAGCAACGCGGCAACAAGCACTTGCATGGTAGCCCTCATCCCCGAACATGAGCTCAGCGGTTCCTATAGGCAACCTGTCATAGGGGTGCTGCGTCGGGCCCGAAGTGACGAAGTAAGATTGGCGGATACATCCAGCGTCACGTTATCGACGGTAAGATCTGGGGTGGTGACGCCGAATTATTAAATTATGTCCGATCATACTCGACCGAAGGCGACCGGCTGACGGCCGCTGTAACCACAAGCCGCCATACGACGCACAACGGCATCACGTCGGTTTTCGGCGCCGATAAGGTCACCATAAAATCCCGACGGCGGCGTTTCCGAAGTCAGCATCTTGGCCAAAGGGAAGTCGCCGCAAGCACCTGGCATCAACTTCACTGCGGATCTTTCTCCCGTCAGCTACTAATCGCAGCCAGCACGATACGGCAATAAGTATTACTTAGTTATTTCTTGCTTTATTAGACTTAAGTAGCATAGGCTAACCTCCTTGGCTTTGGGAGGAGCTAGATGGTAGAGCGCGTTGAAGCCGATAAGATTTCTAATCAAACTACTACTAAGGTATGGAACATACACGCTTTTTGCCGGCGGCAACGCTTGCCTCAAGAGGAGGAGAAGCGCTTGACCAGCCTTTTTGGCGATTTCGCGGAGGCTTCGGAGTTGCTTCACAATGCCAAACGCGCGCCGAGGTGGCGGTACTGAGTTGCCGATCACGCCGGGCTGATCCTTCCACAGCCGTTTCGTATCCTTGCCGGTGACACGAATGGTCCCGCCACGGCCGTTGACCGGGAAGCCGGTGTTTGGATTGCTGAGCGACCGGAGGAAGCGCATGCGCTCATCGCAGGCACGGATGAACGTGCTGACGCCGCCCTCGAATTTCCGCACGGCCGCAAGCGTCTGCTCGCCGATATGGCCGTCCTCGCGGGCGCCGACGACCTTCTGCAGTGACTTCACCGCGCGCGCCGGTCCGGAGTTCACGGCGAAGTCGAAGATGGCCTAATCCAGCCCGGGCGGAAGGAGATCCCCGCCGCACTGTAGCCAGAACGAACGCTGGTAGATGTCGACGGCCTTCTCGCGGCTCATCCCCTTCACCTGGTCGGCCGGCACTGACTTCAGCCCGCGGTGCGCCGCCGGCGTTCTATGCGTTACGCCATATTTGGTCGGACCGCCGCGGTCCCTGCTGCGATTCGAATAGCCGCTCTCATCCCCGAACACGAGTTCGAGGGCGACGGGAAGCGTTTCCCGAGCCATATTTCACCTTCGATTATGGGAAATGGGGGAAGGGATTCCGCTCCCGTGGAATCCGAAGTTTTGTGGCTAAGCACCTGTTACTAAAAGTTGTTTTTTTATAGTCGTGGAACTACTTCTCTGCTGCCGCGTTGATGATCACTGCTTTTTTAGGTTCGCGGGAGTGACAATGGATGCGCAGAAAACAGGAATGACCCGGTTGCTTTTAGCGGCGCCTGAGTTGCGCGATAATGTTTGGATGACTCAAGATGTCGCGTTTCTTAAGCTCTGCGCTGTCTACGAGGACGCTTGTCTGCGTCGGGACGTGCTTCGATGCTCATCCCAGAAAGACGACCACGCTCTGCTCAAATCCGAGAGGAAGTGCAAGAGCTTGGAGGCTGCCACGCTAGCCTATGTTCGCGAGCATCAGAAATTCTCTGGCATAGTGTGAACGCGGGGTCAGAGTAACCTCGTGACCATCAGCACCCCGACAAGAGCGACTGAGGCGAACGCCGCGATCCATTCTATGATCTTGACGCGTTCGGCAGGACGCATCGTAATCCTCCTTTGCCGCGCCCCTGGTACGCAAACGTTCCTCGAAGAGGAACGTTGCATCACGACCATTCGAATGCCGGCAGCTCCGCGATGAACTCTTCTACGCTCGGGCCGGGAAGCGGTGGCACGTTCGTCAGGAGAGCCGAGCGCAACCAAGCGCCGCTGCAGAGACTGCACCGTCGTGTTCATCGTATCTGTCCTTCGGGAGTTTTAGCGGTCGGCCGCCGCCGCCCGCCCACATGGCGTCGATCTGCTCGTCGGCGAGTCCGAGCGTAGCGCCCACCAGGGCATTAAGCGGGTGCGTGCGCTTGTATTCACCACCAGCCCAGGCCGAATGTGGCGAATCCCATCTCTGACGAAGACACGGAACGCATCGCTGGCCGCCTTCATCAATTCGCCGAAAGTCGGACGAATCTCTTGTTTGTTGTCGTCTGCAGAGTCGCGCCAGTTGCCGCGCTGGGAAGCGCTGCCGCGAACGCCTGCGCGAGATCAGCATGGTTGCCAAAAGCCATCTCAGCGAAGGGAGCTTGCCGTTGTGGCGAGGCTGGCGAGGTTTGCGGGCGGCAGGCCCTTGGGCCTCTGGGAGTCGTTGGTGTATCCGGCGGCGTGCGGACGTTGCCGGCCGGTCGCAGTTTGCCGGCAACGAATTCATTTCCGGCCTATCGGTACCGGAGGTCCGGAAAGTTGAATCGTCTTTCGACGAGGGTTGGCCAGAGCGCTTCGTGGATGTTCCGGATGCGCCCGCGAACCCTTGCGCGGAGCGCTTGGACGTCTCAAACCATCCCCCAAGATCTCATTCGACCTGCTCTTCGCCTAAATTGCCGAAAAATCATCGCCGGAGTATCGGTCACCCGAGGAGCTCAAGTACCTCGGGGAAACGCGGATGACTACGGATCAAGTCGAGATCCGAGTCGAATTTCACCCACCTCTTTGTTTCATGGGTGGCCCCCGGGAGAAGCTCGACTAGCAAGTCGATCGCCCGATCAGGTTCGCCCTGGAGCGAGTAAAAGCAGGCCACATTATATTTGGCCAGGCGATCGTCGGGATCGATCGCCAAAGCTCGTCCCGCCCATTCCTTCGCGCGATCAAGCTCACCAAGTGCCGCAAGCCCCACAGCCCCCAAATAGGCGGGTCTTGGATTTTCCGGGCGCATCATGAGCTCACGTTCGGCGCGCGCGACGCCTTCCCGCGCCGCGGTATTCATTTCCTGCTCGCGCCCGAGCGAGCGGAGAACGTTAATGAGCACAAGTAAGGCCTGATAATCGTCAGGTTTGATGTCTGCGGCGCGCTGGAAAAGCCTTGCCGCTTCGTCCAGTTTACCCTGGGTGAAGCAAGCGCGGGCATAGAAATAATGGGCCTCAAACAGATCGGGATCGAGGGCGATGGCCTGATCGAACTCCGCCATCGCTTCCGAATGTCGCTCGCGAAGCGACAGGGCGAGGCCGAGTGAAGCGTGCGCTTCTGCGAGACCGCTCTCAAGATCCAGCGCCTTTGCGCTGGTGGCCAAAATGCCGTCGATCGACACGTCAGCGTTGTAGTGTAGGAAGAGGAAGGAGTCGCAATCAGCAATTCCGGCGTAGGCCCGTGCATAAAGCGGGTCGAGTGCGACCGCCATGGCGAACATACGCTTCGCCAGAACGTAATGCGACTTTGAGTGCCAGTGCAGAAATTGCCGCCCCCTAAGGTAATACGCATAGGCCTCGAAGTTCCCGGTGGGCACTCGACCGATGTCCTTCTTTTCCTCTGGAAGCAGCTTGACCTTCAAGTGGTCTACAATGGTATGGGTGATCTCGTCTTGAAGAGCGAAGATTTCGGTGAGATCCCAGTCGTAGCGATCGGCCCAGAGATGACCACCGCCCTTGCCCTCGACGAGTTGCGCGGTGACGCGCACACGAGAGCCGACCCTCCGTACGCTTCCTTCTAGGATATAGCCCACCCTGAGATCCTGGCTCACCTGCTGCACCTTCACCGGCTTATTCTTGTAGGTATATGCCGTATTGCGGGCGACAACGAACAGGCCGGAGATTTTCGACAGGTCGGTGATGATGTCCTCCGTGATCCCGTCGCTGAAATATTCTTGCTCAGGGTCGCCGCTTATATTGTTGAAGGGCAGCACCGCGATGGACGGCTTCTCGATCTCCCAAGAGTCTTGGCTGCCTGGATCCGAGCCGACCGTTTTTTGAGCCGCCGGGAAATCCAGAGAAATGCTGTAGGCGCGCACTGGCCGGTCGATGTTCTTGAGCGCCTGCTCGCCCATGTCCTCAAATCGAAGATCCAGCCTGTTGCCGACGTTATCTCGCACGGCCGCAGATACGGCGATACCGCCCGGCGCCGCAATTTTTTCGAGGCGCACAGCCACGTTGACACCGTCCCCGAAAATGTCGTCGCTTTCAACGATCACGTCGCCAAGATTGATGCCCATGCGAAGCTCGATCCGGCTTGGCCGCGGCACATCCGCATTGCGCTCTAGCATACACCGCTGGACCGTGGCAGCGCAGGTGACTGCATTCACGACGCTTGGAAACTCCGCCAGAAATCCATCGCCGGTGAGCTTGACGATACGCCCCTCATACTCGGCGATCTTGGGGTCGATTAGGTCCTTTCGGTGCGATTTCCATGCCGCATGAGTACCTGCCTCATCCCGGGCCATGAGGCGGCTATAGGTCACTACGTCTGCGGCAAGGATGGCCGTCAGACGTCTGTGCACGGTCGGATCGTCCATGTGACCACCCAGTTTTCGTGTACTGCCACGCTCGGGGTGCCATGTCCCAGGCCAGAGGCAATTATACTCCAGCGGCTAATGAATGTCTCTGCCAGGCGAGGCGAAAACGATCTAACCTGCGCTTCGCTCGATCCGAGCCGCGCAACGGAAATCCCGTGCGACTCCTTAGCTGCCGGCGCCTTGCACGCAGTGGTAGCCGGCTGGAACGATTGAGAGGGAACTCGGTTAGGCCCCGAAAGAACAGGAATATCAACATGGACGAAACATGGGATGAATGCGTGATCGTCGAGGTTCCCAATCTCGATGGTGTCCAGATCGTGTGGTCGCCCACGTTTGCAGCTCGCCTGCTTAGCGAAAACTGGCCGAAGATGGACGGAATTACATACGCCGCTGCTTTGAACGCCTGCACAGATGCGATGCTCGGCGCCGCCCCTGCCGCGCCGGCACGAGACGCTTTCCTAGCAGCGATCGAAGAGGCGAAGCTCAAGACCTTCAGCTGAGGTTACGCGGGCCTACCCTTTGCAGACGAGCTGCGACGGCACTGATCATGGCGACACAGCTTGACTTCGGCCCTCGACCAGGGCTCAAGCGTTCCGATCTTGGAGCCGTGGTCAACCTTCACGCACTCCTGGCTTCAGCCTCTCGATGTTGGCGACGTCGCTCTATGCTGCCTGCGCATCATTAAAGGGTCGCACTCCACGTCGTAATCACGCGTCTTCGCGGCTGCTGTAAACGATCGAGCGAATGATTGATGTGCGCAGGGCGCACCAAGCGATCGAAGGACAGACAAAGCCAAGCGGCCATAATTCGCACGGCTGCATCGGCAGCTTCCGAGGTCTCAATCACACGTCTGCCGAACGGATCGTTGAGCCTGCCACATGCACATCACATGCAAATGCCAAGAATGTCTGCAACTCGAATTCCGCTGACTGGATCAGCCGGCGCGGACCGTGGCCTTGCCTTCCTCCACCAGCCGTGTCGCCGCGTCTTCAATCGATATCCGCTCGAAGGCGAGCTCGTCGGCAATCGGGCGCAGCACGCGCTGGTCGAATTCGGTCGATCCGAGCGGCGCCGGCGACGGATAGCCGCCCACCTGATGCTTGAGGGCATTGATGTATTTCACCGTTTCCGTCTCCGTCGGGTTGAGCGAGGGCAGGATGGCCTCGCGAACCGTCGGCGACATGGGTACGCCGCGCTCGACTCCGAGGATCTTGCCGGCCTCGACATCATTGACGAAGAAGTTGATGAATTTGGCTGCCTCTTCCCCGTTTTCCGTCGACGCGCCGATGCTCCAGATCAGCGCCGGGCGATAGTAATGGCCGGAGGGGCCGCCCTTTTCGGCACGTGGCAGCATGCCGATGCCGAGCTTGCTTTTCATGATGAGCTGGTAGCCGACCATCTGGTTGGAATAGGCCATGCCCATCGCCGAGTAGCCGAGCGCCAGGCAATTGGTGTCGATCGTGTTCTGGTCGAGCGTCTGGATATCGGCGCCGACGGTGCCGCCGCGCTTGCGCAGTTCCTCCCAATAGGCATACCACTCCTTCGCCTCCTCGGCGCCGAATCCAAGGCCGGTATCGGTGTAGAGGCTGCTGCCACGCTGGCGGAGCCAGGCGTCGAAAACATAGGCATAGCGGGCTCCATAGGGCCCGCCCCGGACATTCTTCTTGCCGGCCGCCTTGGTCATCTCGACGGCGATGTCGGCATACTCCGCCCAGGTAGTGTCGATCCCGGGCGGCGCGATGCCGGCTTTGGCGAAGGCATCGGCGTCGTAGAACAGCGCGAAGGAATTGAGACCGAGGCCGATGCCCCAGAGCTTTCCGTCCACCGTGGTCAGCTTCAGCACGTCCTTGCCGAAGGCGTCGACGTCGAGCGCCGAAGAGATGAAGGGATCGAGCGCCATGCAGGCGCCGCGCTTGGAATAATCGGAAATCGTGCTGGGCTCGAGCTGGAAGATATCGGCAATGGCGCGGCCGGCCATCTGCGTGGCGAGCTTCGTCCAGTACCCGTCTCCGCTCAAGCTCTCACCGACGATCCTGATATCCGGGTTCTTCTCCTCGAAAAGCTTGGCGACCGCCAACGTCCGTTTCGAGCGGTCGTTCGATCCCCACCACATCGCGCGCAACTGCACGCTTTCGGCGGCAAAGCCGGAACGGGAACCGAGGGCGATACCCGTCGCCGCGCCAGCCGCGCCGACCATGAAACCGCGTCTGTTGATTAGCATGCCAGTCCTCCCCTGTGCTGCCCTGCCCGGCGCTCTCCTCCGGCGCCTGCAGGTTTCGATCAGCGCAAGAGCTTATGCAAAAATCGTCCATGCGCAATATTTCTTTTCGGTCTTGCAAATTTGCGTTAATTGCGCAATGTTTGCACCATGATCGAAAGACGCTCCAGAAGACTCCGCCAAGCCGACATTGCCGCACAAGCAGGCGTTTCCGTCTCCACCGTCTCACGCGTCCTCGCGAATGAGCCCGGCATCAGCGAGGATGTCCGGGTGCAGATCCTCAAGGTCGCCAACGACCTCGGCTACCCTCTCAAAGCCGGTGCCGCGGCAGGCCCTCGCACGCTGGCGCTGATCGCAAGCAACGGCGTTACCGGCAATCTGAGCGCATTTTACCAGGGCATTGTCGATGGCCTGCGCTCCGAGGCGGCCGAGCAGGGCATGTCCTTCGACATCCGCCTCGTGAACGAGGCGAAGGCGACGCCGCAAGCCGTTGGCGGACATATGCAATCGGTCGGTGCGCAAGGGCTTTTCCTGGTCGGCATAGATCCCTGCGAGACTCTTGCGGAATGGCTTGTGGAAACCCGGACCCCCATCGTCCTCGTCAACGGCGTCGATCCGCAATTGCGCTTCGACGGTGTCTCGCCACCGAACTTCTTCGGCGCCTTCGCGGCGACGCGGATGCTCCTGGACGCCGGCCACCGGCGTATCCTCCACCTGACCGGATCGCATCGACATACGATCCGCGAGCGCGTGCGCGGCTTCGAAGCGGCCGTCGCCTCCGTGGATGGCGGCGATGCGCGTATCATCCGCCTGCCGTTCGCGAACAACTCCAGCGCCGAAGCCCACGCGGCAACGCTCGCCGCTCTTGCCGAGGACGAGGGTTTCACCGCGGCTTTCTGCATGAACGACTTCATCGCAGTGGGCGTTCTCGAGGCGGTGACCGAACTCGGCCGGCGCGTACCGGACGATTTCGCGATCATCGGTTTCGACGATCTGCCCTGCGCCGACATGGCCAATCCGCGCCTATCGACGATGCGCGTCGACCGCGCAGCGCTCGGCCGCGAAGCGGTCTCTATGATGCAGTTTCGCTTCCGCCATCCGGACGTGCCCGCCCGGCATGTCACTCACGCCGTCGTCCCGGTGCCCGGCGGCACAATTGCCACGAAAGACACCCCATGACCTATGATCCCGCCAGCGCCAACCCGCTTGCCGGAAATCCGCTCGAGACACGCGGCGACATGCAGCGCGCGCTGCTCGATCTCTTCGATCCGCTGGTCCCCTGTTTCTCCAGAAGAAATGCGCGGGTCCGTCTCGACGCCGCCGCGGCTCATTTCGACCGGGCCGCTGCCGATCTGGAAGGCTTTGCGCGGCCTCTCTGGGGGCTTGCTCCCTTTGCCGCAGGCGGCGGAAGTTTCGCGCATTGGGACCGTTATGCGGAAGGGATCGCCAACGGCACCGACCCTGAACATCCGGAATATTGGGGACAAGTGAACGGCCGGGACCAGCGCATGGTGGAGCTTGCCGCCCTCGGCTTCGCCCTGGCGCTGGCGCCGGAGAAACTGTGGGATCCCTTGAGCGGGCGTGAAAGAGACAATCTCGTCTCTTATCTCCTCCATGCCCGCAAGTTCGACTACGCCGACAACAACTGGAAGTTCTTTCGGGTTTTCGTCGACATCGCTCTCGATCGCCTCGGCATCGAGCACGATCGCAGCCTGACAAAGGCCTATCTCGCCGAACTGGACGGCTTCTATATCGGGGACGGCTGGTATCGCGACGGCAATGTGCGGCGCGTCGACCACTACATCGCCTTTGCCATGCACTTCTACGGGCTGATCTATGCGCGCCTCGTCGAAGACGACCATGCGGAACGATATCGCGAGCGGGCGGTCGCCTTCGCCCGGGATTTCCGCCACTGGTTCGCCGAAGATGGAGCGACCCTCCCCTTCGGCCGTAGTCTCACCTATCGCTTCGCCTGCGCCGGCTTCTGGGCAGCACTGGCCTTTGCCGACCTCGAGGCGCTGCCCTGGGGCGAGATCAAGGGGCTCTGCCTCCGCCACCTCAGATGGTGGGCAGACAAGCCGATAGCGGATCGGGACGGCGTTCTCTCCATCGGCTACGGCTATCCGAACCTCCTGATGTCGGAAAACTACAATTCGGCCGGTTCGCCCTATTGGGCCTTCAAGGCCTTCCTGCCGCTTGGCGTCGGCGAAGACCATCCCTTCTGGACGAGCGCGGAAGAACCGCTGCGGCCACTGGCCGGACCGGTTGCCCTTCGCCATCCGGGCATGGTCATGATGCCGGTCGGAGGGGACGTGGTGGCGCTTTCCTCCGGCCAGGAAAACCGCCAGATGCGTTTCGGCTCGGAGAAATATGCGAAATTCGCCTATTCGACGCGATACGCCTTCAGCGTCGAGAGCGACGAACGGGCATTTGCCGGCGGCGCCTTCGATTCGATGCTGGCATTCAGCGACGACGGCATTCATTACCGGGTGCGCGAGGCCAATGAGGTGGTGCGGCTTGCGGACGATGTGCTGTTTTCCAAATGGTCCCCCTGGCCGGACGTCGATGTCGAAACCTGGCTTGTTCCCGCTTCGCCCTGGCACGTGCGCGTGCACCGGATCACGACGCCCCGGCCCTTGCAGACTGCTGAAGGCGGCTTCGCCATTCCCCGACGGGATTTCGAGGCCGACACGCTCGCCGCCGCGGAAGGGACGGCCCACGCAATCGGCGCGGAAGATTTCAGCGGGATCCGCGATCTCGGCTCGACCGTCCCGCGCGAAGGCCTGGTCCAGAAGGCGCCGCCCAACACCAATCTGATTGCCGCAAAGACACTGGTGCCGCAGTTGCGGGCCAAAATCCTTAGCGGGGAAACGATATTCGCCTGCGCCGTGCTCGCAGCCCGCAACACTTCCGCCGTCGCCGAAGACTGGTCCAACCCGCCGGCGATGCCCGATATGGAGGCGCTCGACGCCCTCAGGGCGGAAGGCTTGACCGTCAGCGCCATGCAAGCGCCCGGTTCGATGCCATGACCCTCCCGACCGTCGTCTTTGCGATGCAGCCGGAAAGGACGCGTCATGTTCTGACGCCGGAGCTTTTCGCGCGGCTCGGCGCCTTCGCCCGAATACCGGATCAGCGCCCGGTGACGGAGTTCGCCGATGAGCGGTCGCAGCGATTGCTGGCGGAGGCAGAGGTCCTGGTGACCGGCTGGGGCGCGCCGTTCATCGATGCGGCCGTCCTCGCCCGGGCGCCGCGCCTTCGCCTCATCGTCCATGCCGCCGGCACGATCAAGGGACTCGTCGGCGAGAGCGTGTTCGATGCTGGGGTCAAGGTCAGCCACGCGGCGGAGGCCAATGCCGTGCCGGTCGCCGAGTTTACCCTCGCAGCGATTATTTTCGCGGGCAAGCAGGTGTTCCGCTTCCGCGATGTCTATGCGGCCGACCGCGGGCGCGAGCGCACCCAGATTCTTCAGGGCGAAGCGATCGGAAATCATCGCCGTACCGTGGGGATCGTCGGGGCGTCGCGGATCGGGCGCCGCGTGATCGATCTGCTGTATCTCCTCGACTATCGATTGCTGCTCTATGATCCGCTGGTCAGCGACGCCGAAGCCATGGCTCTCAAGGCGGAGAAGGTTGATCTCGATACGTTGATGGCCCGGTCCGATATCGTGTCGCTGCATGCGCCGCTGCTGCCCGAAACCCGGCACATGATCGACAACCGCCAACTCGCCCGCATGAAGGACGGCGCGACGCTGATCAACACGGCGCGCGGCGCGTTGGTGGATGAGGCGGCACTCGTCGAAAAGCTGCAGTCGGGCGCGATCAATGCCGTGATCGACGTTACCGACCCCGAAATTCCGGAGGAAAACTCACCGCTTTACGATCTCCCGAACGTATTTCTGACGCCGCATATTGCGGGCGCCATCGGTTTGGAACGCACGCGCCTCGGGGAAATGGCGGTCGATGAAGTGGCGCGGTTCCTCGAAGGCAGCCCGCTCCTGTTCGAAGTCCACAAGCGGGATCTGGGGCACATGGCATGAACGCTTTCGAACCGGCTCTCTGCACGGTCACCTTCCGCAAGCTGCCCGCCGGCGAAATCGTCGAGCTCGCAGCGAAGGCGCGGCTCGCCGCCGTCGAATGGGCGGCAGACGCCCATGTCCCTCCGGGCGACACGGCCACCGCCCGCACGGTCCGGCGCCTGTGCGAAAGCGCGGGCCTCAAGACCTCCTACGGCTCCTATGTCTCGCCGCCGTCAGACGACTTTTCCGCCCTCGAGCCCGCACTGGCAACGGCGGTCGCGCTTGGTGCCTCCAACATCCGCATCTGGCCGGGCACGCGTCAGCGCGATTCGAGGGATTACAGCGCCCGTGAACGGCGCGCCGCGGCGGATGCGATCCGCGAAATGGCCGCTGAAGCCGCCCGGCATGGCGTCACGGTCTCGCTGGAATATCACCCACAGACCCTGACGGACGAGACCGGGTCGGCGCTCAGCCTGATCGAGGCGGTCGCGCACCCGAATGTCTATCTCTACTGGCAGCCGCGGCCCGGGCTCCCGCTCGATGAGGCCCTCTCGGAGATCGCTCGCATCGGCGAGCACATTTCGCATGTCCATGTCTTCGCCTGGGATTGCGACCGCAACCGCTTCCCGCTGGCATCCGCCGCCGACTACTGGCGAGCCGTGCTGGCCGCCATGCCGTCGTCGCGCTGGACGGGCCGGCGTTTTGCCATGCTTGAATTCGTGGCGGGAGACGATCCGGCGGCGTTTCTGGCGGATGCGGCGACACTGAGACAAATCCTGAAGATGGAGTTTCCGCCAGGCGCCTCTGCCATTTCAGACGAAGAATGACTGCTTTTTCGACGGCCATCTGTGTGGCGCCGTAGCTTGAAGCGACGAAGTGCCAATCCACCCCTTCACGTATCCGAGGCCTTCCACGGGCCAAAAGGTTTTCTGAAGCCGGCTGTGGACGCCATTCATGCGGCGGCGGCCCCACAAACACAGCCGCGATTTTGCTCTTGGGCATCAGCGCGACCACCACCACTGTCTTTTTCTGTGCGGCCGTTGGCGAGGCGGAAAAATGACCTTGCGCACTGGATCGACCTCGTCGCTCCACACCAGTTCGAACCCAATCCCGCAAAGTTCCATGGCGTTGATTTGCTCGATGAAACCAGCCTGCATATACAGGTTGGATGCGCGGTATGGCAGCTTGAAGATGAGGGAATTCCCGATAACCTCCTGGTGAAACACATAACGCTCGATGTTCAGTATGTCGCCGTCGTCGAAGCGTATGATTTCCGAACGACCTTCATCCAATGCGTCCAGAACAGTCGTTGCGTTGAACAGCTCCAATCCATCGCCGCCCTTCAGGGGCAAGAACTCGCCGTATGGACTCATGATGTCGCGCAGGCCGTTTGCAGCGTCGGAGCGAAGAATGAGGACATGCGACCCATCCCAGGGAAAATCAGAATATCCCCGCAAGGTACCCTCATCACCCTCAGTGAGGAGGTCCATGCGGATAGGCACCCAATGGTGTTGGCACTGTCCGCGAAGGTCCGACAGTACATGATTATCCTCGAGAACCTTCGGGAGGGCCCATTCCTGCCCGTCGGCGAGGATTAACTCATAAATTCTCATCATATCACCGCTAGATGTTAAGCAGTTCATTAGCAGAATACGATCATGGCGCCGCGCGCGCGGCAATTGAAATTCCATTCGAATGTAGGAAGCAGGGTATGGTCGCAGCTACGCGGCCCAATCAGGACCGATCTGTTTTCCAGCCCTGATTATCCGAACTGGCGCCGTCATTATTCGACATAGAACAAATGCCGCGCCGGCGGGAGGCGCCGGAGCGGCCTCGCTCAGTACAGCGATTCGACCTTGGCCGCGATCGCGTGTCCAAGCGCAATGTTCGTCTCGGCGGAAAAGTGAATGCCGTCCACGCCATCGGTCGAGACGTAGTCTCCGGCCGCCAGGAACTCGACTTTCATGAAGTCGGCGAGCGCCTTGTAGAGCTTTGAGAGCTCCTTCGACTTTTCATAGCCGCCGCCGAACATGCCCTCGAACCATGGATCCGGCATCGGCGAGAGCGGCGGCGGGGCCACGACCAGAACCCGCGGCGCCGGATAGGGCGTGCCAATGCCGCCGGCAGACGTCAGCACCTGGCCGACGAGCTTGCCCATGCCGTTGGCGATCTCGTAGGGCGTGCGGTGGAAATAGGACTTTGTGTCGTTCGTGCCGAGCATGATGATGACGAGATCGAGCGGCAGATGACTGGCAAGCGCCATCGGCAGGTAGGCGCTACCGTTCAGCCGCGGATCGTTTGGATCGTCGAGGCTGGTGGTGCGGGCGCTGAGCCCTTCCTCGATGACGTGGTAATTTTCGCCGAGCTTTGCGGCCATAGCACCGGTCCACCGCTGTTCGTAGGGATAGCGTAGCGTCGGCGCGGATTCCTTCACCGGAATCCAGCCCCAAGTCAGCGAGTCCCAAAACACAAAATTGAGCGCTTGTCCGCCATGTCGACCTCCATTGAACGTTTGATTGCTATTTGTCGGCGCGCAGGCCGTAGAAGACGGCTGCGAGTAGAATGATCAGGCCCTGGGCCACGAGCTTGCCCGCCTCGCCGACGCCGAACATCGTCATGACAACGAAGAGGAAGGCGAAACAGAGCACCCCAAAGAACGGCCCCCAGACGCCGCCTTCTCCACGCCCGAAGACCACGCCGCCGAGAATGGTGGCGGCGACCGAAAGGATCGGCAGATCGAGACCGACCCGCACGCTGCCGACGGCGATGGACGCCGTCTGGACAAGCGCGGCGATCGCGGCCATCAGGCCGGAGACTGTATGGGCGAGGATCACCGTGCGCTCTACCGGCACGCCCGAAAAATGGGCCGCCGGCATGCTCTCGCCGACGGCGGTGACAAAGCGGCCGAAGACAGACTGCGAGAGGAGCAGCGCCATGAGCGCGGTGAGCACGATCCAGAAGAGGACGGGACTCGGCAGACCGGCAAAACGAGTATTGAACATTTCGCCGAAGAACGTCGGGACGTCGCCCGGCGGCTTACCACTCGAGAGATATTGCACGAGGCCGACGAGAACGATGCTGAGTGCCAGCGTGACGATGACAGCCGAAACGCGGCGCTTGGCGACCATCAGGCCGTTGAAGAAGCCGATGGCAAGTCCCAGGCCGATGGCGAGCAGAACGAAGAAGGCGAACGAGGCGCCGGCGAACATGCCGGAGGAAATGCAGTAATTGATAAGCAGGATAACGCCGCCGCCGGAGAGATCGATCGATTTCACGCGCATTACCAGAAGCTGCCCGAGGACAAGGATGCCAAGCGGCACGACCTGACGCACAAAGACGCCGAGCACGTTCGCATTGAGCATCTGCGGGCGCGAGACGAACAGTATCACCAGCAGAACCACAAGCAGGTAATAGGACGGCGGGACCTTGATGATCCGGCGGACAAGGGTCGAGTTGACGAGAGCCGACATGGTTCAAAGTCCCATCTTCTTGCGCGACTGCAGCGCCACGACGGCCATGAGCAGGATCCCCTTGATCGCCGTCTGGACGAAGGGTGTGACGTTGAGCAGGTTCATGCCGTTGGAGAGAAGAGCGAGCACGGCGACGCCGATGACGGTGCCATGCAGGCTGCCTACGCCGCCGGAAAGCTGCGTGCCTCCAATCGCGACCGCCGTGATGGCATCGAGCTCCATGAGCAGGCCGACATTCGGATCACCCGAGACGATGCGCCCGGCCAGAAAAATGCCGGCAAGTGCTGCAAAGAGCGCGCAGATCACGTAGGCCAGCAGTATGTTGCGATTGGCGGGGATGCCGAAATTGCGCGCCGCATCAGCCGAACCGGAGGCGACCCCACCGCCGATCGCGAAGAGATGCAGTCCGTAGCGCGAACCGTAGAGCAGCTTCCAGGCAAGCAGAATTGTGACGATGCCCCAAAAGAACGGCAGCGGAATGCCGGCGATTGCCCCCTCCACCATCCAGCGCACGCCCTCCGGCACGGAACCGCCCGAGACCGGCCGGAGAACGCGCGTGATTCCGAGCACGACATATTGCATGGAGAGCGTCGCCACGATGGGATGCACGTTCAGCCGCGTGACGCAGTAACCATTCGTCGCGCCGATAAGTCCGGCAAGGACAAAGACGCCGGGAATAGTGACATAGCCCGGCAGGTCGAGCGCGACGATCGCCGTGGTGAAGCTGACGACCGAACCCATGGACAGGTCCAGCCCGCCGATGAGCACGACGAACATCTGCCCGACTGCCGTGATGAGGAGTGGCATGCCTTGGGCGACAAGGTTCGCGAGGTTGCTCCACTGGCCGAACTGGTCGGTCGTCGTGGCGAGCCAGAGGGCCATAGCCACGGCGATGATGAGCGCGAACAGCCACAGGCCTTGCCTATTGGCGCGGCGGCTAGGCAATTTTTCGAGAATGGAGGGGGAAGAAGGGTCATCGGGCGTTCCGTCATGCGCTGAGGGCCGCGTCGAGAATGCTGTGCTCGGTCGCTTCGGCGGCCCGCATTTCCGACACGACGGTATTGCCGTGGATCACATAAAGGCGATCGCAGAGGCCAATTAGCTCGAGCGTCTCGCGCGAAAGCACGAGCACCGCGCCGCCCGCTTTCGCGAAGTCACGCAGGATCTTGTAGATTTCAGACTTGGCGCCGACATCGACGCCACGCGTCGGCTCCTCGATGAGGAGCAGGTCGGCATCGGTCGCAAGATAACGTCCGAGCAAAACTTTCTGCTGGTTGCCGCCGGAGAGCGATGCGACAGAAGCGGCCGGACCGGCTGCCTTGACATTGAGCTTGCTCATCGTAGCGGCAATCACCTCGCCGTAGCGCTTTGCGACCTCTATCGCAGGCCGGCCGGCATGCAACGCCATGGCGATGTTCTGGCCTGCTCCCAGGCCGAGAAAGAGCCCTTCATCCTTACGGTCCTCCGGCACGAAGGCGCCTCCCAGCGCCTGCCAGCGCCGCACGCCGCTTTCCTTCGGCAGCGGCAACCGTTTGTCTTTGCCACGTCGCGTAAGCGTGCCCTCGACCGGCGCGAATTGCCCGACAAGCGCCCGCAGGATCTTCTGCTGCCCCTGCCCTTCGAGGCCGGCAAGGCCGATGATCTCGCCCTTGCGAACGGAAAGCGAAAACGGCTTGGCATCGGGCTCCAGGCGGAGGCCGCAAATCGAGAGCGCCACCTCACCCGCCGCTCCGTCACGCTCGGGAAAAAGATCCTCCAGTTCGCGGCCGACCATCATCTCGATCAGCGAGCCCTGCGTCATCTCGGACAGCGGCTGCGTGCCGACCAGTTGCCCGTCCTTCAACACCGTCACGACGTCACAGATAGCGAAGATCTCGTCCATCCGGTGCGAGATGTAGACGATGGCCTTGCCTTTATCGCGCAGCGCCCGGATGTGCCGGTTGAGGACTTCGACGTCGGCGGCGTTAAGCGCCGCCGTAGGCTCGTCGAGAATGAAGACGCCTGCGTCCGCGTCGATGCCATGGGCGATCTCGACGAACTGCCGCTGCGCGATGGAGAGTTCGGAAACCAGGGTATCCGGATCGAGATCGAGGCCGAGACGGGCGAGCGCGACCTTCGTCTCCTGGCGCATGCGTCGCCGGTCGATCCCGCCGAAGCGGCCGGCAGGTTCACGGCCGAGGAACATGTTTTCCGCGATCGTCATGTTGGGCAGCAACGACAATTCCTGGAACACTGTTGAGATGCCGGCTTCCAGCGCGGCGCGCGGATTGGCGAAGCTGACCATGCGGCCGTTTCGTCGAATATCGCCGCCATCCGGTTGGTATACGCCGGCAAGAATCTTCATCAGCGTCGACTTGCCGGCGCCGTTCTCGCCCATCAGGGCATGCACGGTTCCGGGGGCCAGCGCCAAAGACACGTCCCTGAGCGCGACGCTCCCGCCGAACGCCTTCGATATCCGCGACATTTCAATGAGGTGCGACATTGGATCCCCCGCAACCGCGACCGAGGCAGACAATCCGCCTGCCTCGGCTTGCGTTTACTGCTTGGCGTAGAACTGCTTCAGCTGTTCTTCGGAGAGTTCCGACGGCCACCAGACATTGGCGGACAGATCGTCGCGATAGTATTTCTTGACCTTTTCGAGGTCCCAACCCGGCGGGTTGTAGTCATAGTGCTTCTTGAGCTCCTTGCCTTCCAGCAGGGCGGTGGCAGCGCGGATGCCCGCAGCGCCCTGGGCCGGGCTGTATTCGGAGGAGACCGATTTGAAATTGTCGGCGATCCACTGGCCGAAGAAGCCGTTATTGCCCTCGCCGGAAATCGGCGGAATGGCCGCACCGAACTGTTTGAAAACGTCGACGCAGGCACGCGTCATGTCTGCGCCCGAAGACCATATGCCGGCAACATTCGGGTCATTGAGGTAGAGCGTCTCGCAGACCTTCTTGGCCTTGTCATACTGCCAATCGCCGTGTTCCTCGGCGGTGATCTTGATCTCCGTGCCCTCTAGAGACTGAACGAGGCCATTATAGCGGTTGGTGTCCTCTGGATGGCCCGCAAGGCCCCGCAGCACCCAGATATTGCCTTTTCCGCCCAGCTCCTTGACGAGGAAATCACCCATGACCTTGCCAAAATGCTCGGCCCCGCCCTGGATCTCCGTCGTATAGGCATCGGATTCGATGCGGCCGGTATGAAGCACGACGGGGATGCCAGCCTGCACGGCCTTCTCGATGCTGGCATTGGCCGAGGTCGAGGTGACCGGCTGCACGATGATCGCGTCGACTTTCTGGGCAATCAGGTCCTCGATGTCGGCGACCTGCTTCTTCTGGTCGAAGCCGGCATCGAGCAGGACAAATTTGGAAATGCGCTTGTCACGGTCGGCAGCGGCCTGGGCTTCGTGCGCTACCTGCACAGTCCAGGTATTGGCATTGACGCCGAAACTGCTCATGCCGATGATCCAGGGCGCGTCCTTCTTGTACTTGCCGGCTTCCACCGCCGGATTGTTTTCCGCAGGCGTCGTCACGCCGTCGAGCAGGTGGACCTCCTGGGCCAGTGCGCCGTTCGCAAAAACGACGCCGGACAATAGAACCGATATGCCGATTTTCCTGATGATGCTGTTCATGCTTCTCCTCCAAAAGCAGGTGTCCGATGATGGGAAGACCGGCCGGAGGGCACACGACATCGCCAGCTCGTAACCGAAGTCCGACGCTCGTCTGCAGCCCTGTACCGACCTGAAACTCTCCTCCGGCCGACACAAAATCACTGGCATTATCTGCTGTCAATAGTTATTCATGTTGAATGAATAATCGCTCACCCTTGCAAAGCGCCGACCCGGATGCGAAATCTGGTCCAGAGAAAGCGACTATGCGCATGGTGGAGGAGACAGTGACGCGGACCGTTCTATGCTTCGGGACTCGAACACTCACGGGCAGATTCCGGGCCGCGGCCCGCTCGAACGCTATCGCCGCGAACAGCGGTGGGCCGGGGTGCTTCACAATGTCCTCGGCCAGAACTGGGAGGTCATAGAGGAGGGCTTAAGCGGGCGCACGACGGTGCATGACGACCCGATTGAAGGATCGATGAAGAACGGGCGGACCTATCTGCGCCCGTGCCTGCAAAGCCACGCACCGCTTGACCTTATTATCATCATGCTCGGCACCAACGACCTGAAAAGGCGCTTCAACATGCCGCCTTCGGAGGTCGCCATGGGCGTGGGCTGCCTCGTCTATGACATCCGGGAGCTTTCTCCCGGTCCCACCGGCCACGATCCAGAGATCATGATCGTCGCACCGCCGCCCATGCTGCAGGATCTCAAGGAATGGGAGTCGATCTTCTCCGGCGCGCAGGAAAAATCCCGCAAACTGGCACTAGAGTTCGAAATCATGGCGGATTCGCTCGAGGTGCATTTCTTCGATGCCGGAACGGTCTGCCAGTGCGCGCCGGCCGATGGCTTCCATATCGACGAGGAGGCCCATCGAAGACTCGGCGAGGCACTGGCGCAGGAAGTGCTGGCGATCGGGTGGCCCGATGCATGAAACCGCTTCCGCTCGCGTGACCACAGCGCTTTCCGGGGAGGATCCCCACCTTGCCTGATATGCGATTTGCGCCTCCCAATCCGCTTCGCATCGCAGACCGCGCCAGCGGGCTCAACTCTTTGAGCGTGCGCAGCCACAACGAACGCCTGGTCCTCTCGCTTCTCCTGCAGAACGAGGCGACAACGCGCCTCGAGATCGGCGAGAAGACCGGTTTGTCGGCGCAGACGATTTCGGTGATCGTGCGCTCTCTCGAACAGGAAGGCCTTGTCGTGCGTGGTGAGGCTCAGAAGGGACGGGTCGGGCCGCCGACGACGCCCCTCATGCTGAATTCGGAAGGCGCCTATTCCGTCGGGGTCAGTGTGGGATACCGCAACACCCATATCGTGGTCGTCGATTTTATCGGCAACATACAGCACCAGCATGTCATGCCACATAGGATAGCCGGCGCCTTCGACGCGACGGAAGGTTTGGCGCTCGAAATTCGCAATGCCGTGGCGAGTCTTTCTGAAAGTCGGCGGGGACGCATTGCGGGCATCGGACTGGCGCTTCCAACGCCTCCACTCCACACCGGCCCGGACCAGGCGGTGCTTCACCGCGACCTGGAAGCGGAACTCAAGCTTCCCGTCTTCGTGCAGAACGACATTACCGCTGCGGCCGGTGGCGAAAGTCTGTTCGGCGCCGCTCGGCAGTTGCAGGACTTCCTGTTTTTTTATCTCGGTGCCCGCCTGCACAGCCGCCTCGTGCTCAACCATCAGATCTATAACGGCAATTCGCCGATCAGCTATGATGTTGGCGTGCTCGCCCTCGAACGGGCCCTGCCACCGGATCCTGCGATCCGGGAGAAACTTTGGAGACAAAGCCGAAACTGGCCGACAATGGGACCGACCTTCGAGACTTGGCAGAGTGCTTGCGCGGAAAGCCTCGTTAAGGCGGTTCAGTCGCTGCTTCAATTCATCGAGCTCAAGACCGTGGTGCTTTCGTCCTTTATCCCGCCCGGAATATGCGAAACGCTCTGCGCACACATCCAGCAGGAAATACCGTCCGTCGACGCAGTCCTGGGCAAGACCTCATCCCCAAAAGCGGTTGGAGCCGCAAGCCTGCCGTTCAGCTCACGGTTCATGGTTCACTGAAGTGAATTTGGCCGTGTCGATAGCTCTTCAGGCGAATTCGAATTGCAGCTCCCGCGGGGGCGGCAGGCTTTTTGAGCCGGATGTGCACTATCCGGCAGATGCGACCCCTCAGCTGTTCTCACACTCTTGCGGCCATACCGCGCTGGGTGTGCTCCCGGGAACACCAGAACCGGCATTGCGACGAATGAACTGCGCATCGACGTTCTCCGGATCGGGGAAGCCGTCGCCAACATCTTCGATGCATGGCGCCCGGTCCGTAACGTTTGGTACACTCTGCTTTTCCGACACACCCGCCGGCATGTTGAAAGCGAAATCCGGACGCCGAGCTGTTAATACCCACCCGACATGACAATGGCTTCGCCCGTCATGAAGCTGCAGGCATCGGAGGCGAGGAAGAGCGCAGCGCCTGCCATTTCGTCCGGCGTGCCTGCACGCCCCATCCAGTTGAGCGTCCGGACGTAGTTCCCCCAACCCTCTGGGTCGCCGTCGCGGCGGGCGGCGTTGCGGTCCGTGTCGATGAGGCCCGGCGCAAGGGTGTTGAGCAGCACGCCGCGAGCGGCGTAATCGCGTGCAAGGCTCTGGATCAGATTATGCTGTGCCGCCTTGGTCGCCGCGTAAATCGAAACGACGGATTTCGGCCGCAACTGGTTGATGCTGCCGATGTTGACGACGCGGCCCCAGCCGCGTTCGGCCATGCCGGGCAACACCGCTTGAAGCATCTCGACGGTGGACCGCAAATTGACGTCGACCTGGGCGGCGAAGTCTTCCGGCGTGACATCGTCGAACGCCCCATTGACTTGCACCGATGCGTTGACGACCAGAATATCCAGCGGACCCACGATCGTTTCCGCCGCTGCCATCAACTGACGGCCGGCACCGGGCGGCGAAAGCTCGCCATGGATCGAGACCGCGTCGTCGCCGGCAGCGCGTATTTCCTGTTCGACCCCGGCCGTTGCGCCGGGCTTTTGTCCGTGCAGAACCACGCGCGCGCCATAGGCTGCAAAGGCTTGTGCGATCGATGCCCCGATTCCGCGGCTCGAGCCGGTCACCAGAGCTGTCCTGCCCTTCAGCGAGAATATGTCCTTATACGTGTTCACAACTGTTCCTCAGACGCCGAAGAGCGAGGTGGGCAGGCCGCGCTCACCAGGATTGCAGGCGAAAATGCCGCCGGAGAGCGGCGCTTCCGTCAGCGTCGAGGCCGGGAGACGGGTGCGCGCACTGGTGATGAACAAGGTCGCAAGATCGTCCCCGCCGAAGGCCACGCTGGTGGGGCGCGGCACCGGCAGTTCGACGGCCCGGTCCAGCCGGCCATCGGGCCGATAGCGGTTCACGCGCCAGCCGTCCCAGATCGCACACCAGACGCCGCCATCGGCATCGACGGCAAGGCCGTCCGGGCGCCCCTCCGTCTCGGGCACGGTAACGAAGACGCGGCGGTTGGCGATACTCCCCTCCCTCGCATCGAAATCATAGGCATAGATGATGCCCGGCACCGTATCGACGAAGTAGAAGGTCGAGCCATCGGGACTCCAGGCCAGTCCGTTGGCGACCGTGAAACCGCTCTCGGCGCGGACGACTTCACCGGCCTTCGTCAGGCGATACAGGCTGCCGGTCGGCCGGCTCACATCGAGCCGCATCGATCCGACCCAAAGCCGGCCATCCGGGTCGACTTTTGCGTCATTTAGGCGGTTTTCCGGCACTCCCGGTTCCGGCTCGGCAAAAGGGGTGAACAGGCCGCGCTCGAAGTCGAAACGTTCGACGCCGTCCTGCGAGGCGACGATCAGCCGGCCATCCTTGTCCGGAAGGACGGCACTGACGAGCTTGGCTGCATTGCAGGTCTCGTTTTTGCCGGTGACTGGATCGAACCGGTGCACGGCCGGGTGAAGAATATCCACCCAATAGAGCCGCTTTTCCCTGTCCACCCAGACCGGAGCTTCGCCGAGTTGGGCGCCCCAGGGCAGGACGCATTGCACGTCGCTCTGTCCTCCCGCACGCGTCCGGGGCCGCGGGCCGGAGCTGATGGCGACGGCACCGACCGTGCCGGTGATCCGGCGCGCCGCAGCCATCAGTTCGCGGCCGACCGGATGGATGGCGGAACTGTCGAGACGGGAAGCAGGCCCCAGCACCACGAGTGCCCCGAGCGGCACTCCGTCGCGCCCGGCGATCGGAGCGGCGACGGAATTAACCCCGGCGAGATGCTCCTCGTAGGAAACGGCATAGCCCCGCGCGCGCGTGAGGACGAGATCGGCCTCGAGCGCCTGCGGATCTGTAATGGTCTGAGACGTGAAGCGATCATAAACGAGCTGTCCCGCCAACGAACGGGCGAAAGAAGGCTCCTGAAACGCCAGCAGAGCCTTACCGGCTGCGGTGCAGTGGACCGGCACGCGCCGGCCGACTGCGATCAGCACGCCCAGGCCGCCACTCGAGCGCTCTTCCAGATAGACCACGCGGTGACCGTCGAGGCGGCAAAGTGCGACCGTTTCCCCGAGCTCGGCGGAAAGGCGTTCGAGTTCGGGGGCGGCGGCGCTGACGAGGTCGAATTTATCCCACACGCGATGCGAAAGCTCGATGAAGCGGTGTCCGAGCAGGTAAGCGCCCGTTGCTTCGTCCTGCCGGATCAGACGAAACACCATCAGCGTCTTCAGCATGCGCGCAAGGGTCGGCTTCGGCACGCCGCTCATTTTCTGCAGGTCCGCGAAGCGCAGCGCCTTCGGCGCCTCCGCTATGAGATCGAGGAGAGCGAGCCCCTTGGCGAGCGCGGCTGCACCCGCCGGTGCCCCGCGATCTTCAAGCCCGCCTAAGCCTGCCTTGTCGTCCATGCCGCTACCGCCTCGTCCAGCATTCGCATGATCGGCCACTCGGGTTCGAAGCCGAGCATTTCACGAATGCGCTGGTTGGAAGTGTGATACCACACGCCGGAGCCGGGAAGATCGACCGCCACGAGCGGCCACCCGATCCTGTCGGCCATTACGGGCAGGAGCTCGGCGAAGTCAACAGGATCGGTCGCTCCCAGATTGAAGACGCCACCCGCGGCTTTCGGATGGGTCAGCGCGAGCAGAACGCCCCCGGCCATGTCGCGGGTGTCGGTGATGTGCATCTTGAATGGCCGGCCGTTCTCGTTGCGTGTCAGGACGAGTGCCGGCCGCCCCGGATCCGCCGCCCTCAGAAGGTCGGCCGCAGTCCTGTTGCCGAAGGTTTCCTGCTGCTTGATCTTAGGGCGAAGAAAGAAGCGCGGTCCGGAAAAGAAGCTGTCGGGATCGAGCAGCTCGTCGGCATTTTGCGTATGCGAGAAGCGCAGGATCACCGTCTCCATCGACGATACGCGCCCCTGGAACGTCACCAGTTCCTCGCCGAGAAGCTTAGTGAGACCGTATGGAGATAGCGGCTCCTTCGGATGATCCTCTGTAATCGGCTGGAATGCGGGGCTGTTTTCCGGATAGACCTCCCCGGAGCTGGCAAAGACGAAGCGGCCGACCTTTGCCGCGGCGGCCGCCTCGGCCACGATGCGCGTCCCTTCGACATTCGCCTGGAACAACCGCTCGCGGTCGCTCGCCAGCCAGGACATGAAGGCGCCGAGATGGAGTACGGCGTCGCTCCCCTCGCAGGCGCGCATCGCCGCCTCCCGGTCGTCAAACGCGCCCACGACTTCGTCAAAGCCGACATCATCGATCGATGCCGAGCGCAGGTCGAAACCCCTCACCTGGTGTCCGGCCTCGAGCAATTTCCTGGCAACCAAAGAGCCGACCCTGCCGGCAGAGCCCGTCACGAGCACTTTCATGTCAATCTATGGCCTTTTCTGTCTTCGGATCGAAGAGGTGGATTTCTGACGGGTCGAAGGAGAGCGTGAGCTCTTCGCCCTCTCGCACAGGGCCGGAATGCGCGATCCGCGCAATCAGGCCCTTGCCGCGTTCTTCGTCCCGAGCAGCTTCGCCGTATGCGTTTTCGCCCGGATCGAAGTAGATGTATTTTTCTGAGCCGAGGCTCTCGACCAATGTCGGCCGCACCGCGAAGGCGACATGGCCCTGGCCGAGCGACAGATGTTCCGGCCGAATGCCGACGATCACCTCGCCGTCCCGAGCGCCTTTCCGGGTCACGAAGCTCTGGCCGAATAGGGTGAGCTTGCCCCCTTCGATGCGGGTGGACATGAAGTTCATGCCCGGAGACCCTATGAAGCCGGCGACGAAGAGATTGGCCGGCTTGGCGAACAGCGTATCCGGGTCTGCGATCTGCTGGATGACGCCGTCGCGCATGATGACGACGCGATCGGCCATGGTCATCGCCTCGATCTGGTCGTGCGTGACATAGACCGTCGTGACGCCGATCCGCTTGTGCAGCGCGCTGATCTCGGCGCGGGTGTGAACACGCAGCTTTGCGTCGAGATTGGACAGGGGTTCGTCCATCAGGAAGGCACGCGGCTCCCGCACGATTGCCCGGCCGAGCGCGACGCGCTGGCGCTGTCCGCCCGACAGCGCCTTCGGGCGACGATCGAGCAGATGGTCGACAGCCAGGATCCTGGCGACGGCGTCAACGCGCTTGTCGATTTCCGCCTTGGGCATGCCGCGCATCTTCAGTCCGAAACCGATATTCTGGCCGACGGTCAGATGCGGGTAGAGCGCGTAATTCTGGAAGACCATCGCGATGTCGCGGTCCCCTGGTGCAAGGTCGGTCACGTCCTTGTCGCCGATCAGGATCTTGCCGCCGCTTGCCGGCTCGAGGCCGGCGAGGATCTTGAGCATTGTCGATTTGCCGCAGCCCGATGGGCCGACGAGGACGACGAATTCCCCATCCGCGATCTCGAGCGAGAACTCCTTGAGCACGTTGAGCGCTCCGTAGTTCTTGTAGACGTTCTGAATGCTTATGCCGGCCATTTCACTTCTCCGCGCCGGCAGTCAGCCCGCCGACCAAATAGCGTTCGAGGAACAGGTAGATCAGGATAATCGGCACCGAGACGAACACGGCCGCCGCCGAAATCTCGTTCCAGTCGGTGACGTACTCGCCCTTCATCGTGGTAATGCCGAGATTGGCCGTCCAACTCCCCTGCGCATTGGTGAGAAAGGTGCGGGCATAGGCATAATCGGCCCAGGAGAGAACGAAGGCGTAAAGGGCGGTCGCAGCAAGCCCCGGCGTTGCAACCGGAAGCACCACCCGAAACAGGGCGCCGAGCGGAGAGCAGCCATCGACCATAGCCGCCTGCTCCAGTTCGCGCGGGATCGTGTCGAAGTAGCCCTTCAGCATCCATGTCGTGAAGGGAATGATCAGCGTCGCATGGGCGAGCACCAGCGACCAGAGGCTTCCGATCAGTCCCATAGAGCGGAAAATTCCGAAAAGCGGAATGACGAGCAGCGTTGCCGGCAGCATCTTCGCCGTGAGAATGAAGAGACCGAGCGATCGCCCGCCCTTCACGCTGAAGCGCGACAGGCTGTAGCCCGCGAAGACCGAAACGACCATCGACAGAGCTACAGAACCGAGCGCCGCGAGCGTCGAATTCCACAACCACAGGAGGATCGGTCGCTCGGTCGCCACTTTGGCGAAGGTGCTCCACTGCGGTTCTGCCGGCCAGAAGGACGGCGGCAACTGGCGGATTTCCGCGAGCGTCGACAGCGCCGTGACGAACAGCCAATAGATGGGAAAGAGAAGGATGCCGCAGACGACGGCAAGGCCGGCATAGAGCGTGAGCGTTTGACAGGTTGTGCGCTGCATAGCTCGACCTCCTGAATACATTGCCTGGGACTTGCGGCCGAGCATCAACAGGCTGGCGACGACGCACAGCACGAGCGTTACGATGCCGATCGCGGAGGCGTAACCCATGTTGAAGAAGCCGAAAGCCTGATTGTAGGTCATGATCGAGAGCGTTTGCGTCGCCTTGAGCGGCCCGCCGTCGGTCAGCACTTTTATGATCGAGAAATCCCGGAAGACCCAAAGGACGACGAGCACCGACGTGACGCCGAGAACGGGCATGAGCACGGGAATGGTGATGTACCAGAAGCGCTGGAACGCGTTCGCGCCATCGACCTTGGCGGCGTTGTAGAAATCTTCCGGAATGGACTGCAAACCGGCAAGCGTCATGATGGAGACGAAGGGGTAACCCTTCCAGATCATCGTTATCGCCACCACCCAGAACGCGGCGGTCGGTTCGGAGAACCAGTTGATCATCTGGCTCGTGATGCCGAGCTTGATGAAGAGCCAGTTCATCAGACCGAAGGAAGAATCGAATATCCAGGCGAAAATGACGACGGCGATGACTTCCGGAACGGCCCAGGGCAGAGCCACGAAGAGACGCGCCAGCGTCCGCCCCTTGAAACGGTTATTGACCAGCAAGGCCGTGCCCAGACCGACGGCGAAACAGGCTGCACTGACGACCACGACCAACTTGATCGTCACCCAGCACGATTTCCAGAATTCCGGCGACGTGAACAGCTTGTGGTAGTTTTCCAATGTGAACGACTTGCGCGGTGCGCTGAGCGTCGCCATGCCGATCTTCTGGAAAGACAAGTCCAGCGACACGAACAGCGGATAGACGATGATCAGGGCCACTAGCGCGACCGCCGGCAGCAACAACAGGTAGCCCAGCCAATGCTGCCGGCTTGGGCGTGCCAGATCGAGGAAGCGTACGCTCATTTTTGCCTCTTGGTTTTTTGCCGGGGGGACCAGGCGCCGCTGCGGGCGCCGGGTGCCCCTCATGTGCCGAAGGTCGGCAAACGTCTATTGAAGCGCCTCGGCCTTCTCGTGCATCGTCTTGGCGACGGCCGCAGGATCGAGATCTTCTATGATCATTCTCTGCGCCTCCTCCTGGATCATTTTCGAGAACTCGTTGAACTGGATCTCGAGGCCGACCGGAATGCGGTCGATCTTGTGCTCTGCCGCAGCCTTCTGCGACTTCACCATCAGATCGAAATGCGGAATCTGCGCCTTGGCTTCGGTGAGATCGGCGCGCGGGCTCGGCGGCGTCGAGGCGGCAAGCGTCGCGAAGCTGGTCTGGAATTTGTCCGAAGTCGCAATTGCGATGAAGTCCCAGACAAGCTGCTTCTTCTCTTCCGAAATCTCGCTCGGCATCGCCAGAATGTTGGATGACCCTCCCAGCGGCGGGTCGAAGGGAACGCTGGCAAGCTTCAGCTTATCCTTTGCCGCTCCCTGCTGCATGATGGAATAGATCCAGGGACCGTCGACCTTCAGCGCGATCTTTCCATCGGCGAAGAGTTTCCGGACCTCGCCCGCCGAGAGATCGCGCGGGGTCAGGTTTTCCTTGACCACGGTTTTCCATCGGGTCAGGCCCTCGACCATTTCGGGGGTGTCGATGGTCACCTTGCCTTCGGCATTGGTGAAACGTGCGCCGGCATCGAAAAGATAGCTCGCCATTTCCGCGATATACTGCCCGCCGCCACCTTTGGTCTCGTGGCCGGTTCCGAACTGGTCGACGATGCCGTCGCCGTTCAGGTCCTTGGTGGTCGCGCGGGCAGCTTCGAGGAACTGCTCGTAATTGGTGGGGACCGCGACGCCCGCCTGCTTCAGCATCTCCTCGTTATAGCCGAAGATCGTGCCGTAATAGAGCATCATGATGCAGACGGTCGTATCCTGGAACTTGCAGATGTCCTGTCCGCTCCATCCATCGAGATTGAGCCCCGCCTTCTCGACCCAGGGACCAAGGTCCTCCAGCCAGCCATTGTTCGCGAAGGTCTGAAATTCGAAGGAGGCCAAGTGGACGATGTCCGGCGGCGTTCCGCCTGCAAACAGCGTCGTCATGGTGTCGGCATAGGCGCTGCGTTCCACCTTGGTCCATTCGATCGAATTGCCGGGGTGCTTTGCCTCCCACTCCTTGATCACCGTGCCCCACCAATCACCGATGCCCTTCTCGTCCTTCTGCCACGAGACGAATTTGAGCACTTCCGCCTTGGCGGTGGCCGGCAGGGCCGTGCAAGCCAGCATCGCTGCGACGGTCGTTGCGACGGCATATTTCCGGATGATTTTCATGTTTTCCTCCACTCCTCCGCACCTATTCGATTTCAATTTCTTTTCAGAAGCGCGAGCGCCTCCTTCGAAGGCTCGACGCCGAGTTCCGGCCCTGTCGGCAGAATGTATTGGCCCTCGGCGCAATCCATATCTCCTTCGAGAAGCCGGCGATTGGGCTCGAAAATCGAATGCTGGAACTCATGGCAATCGACATTCGCCAGCGCCGCGCTCGCCTGGAGGCTTGCCGCCAGGAAGATGCCCGAGCCTATGGTTGCATGCGGGATGATCTTGATGTGGTGCGCGTGGGCGTATTCGCCGATACGCATGAATTGCGTGATGCCCTTGTGGCCCATTTCCGGCTGCACGATTGCGAGCGCGTTCCGCGCAACGCGCGGCACCATATCGTAGACGGTGCGCCATTCCTCACCGACCGCAATGGCGGTCGGGACGCTCGCCGCCACCCGGCCCAGACCCTCGACGTCCTCGGTGCGCACCGGCGCCTCGGCGAACCACAGCCCGTGCGGCTCCATTGCCCTGATCAGCGCGATCGCTTCGCTGGCAGTCTGTGCCCAATGCATGTCGCAGGCGATACGCGCCCCGGCACCGAGCCTTTCGCGCAGGGTTTCGATCTCCCTTGCGACCCCGTCATCGGCAACGGGCGAGGCAAATTTGAAGGATGAGAAGCCCTTGGCCTGCCATGATGCCGCGAGTTCTGCGCGTTTGACGCGCGTATCCTCGGGCAGCCCGGAAATGTAAGCGTCGATCCTGTCGCGCCTCCGGCCGCCGAGCAGCTTGCAGACCGGCAGACCAGCGAGCTTGCCAGCCAAGTCCCACAGCGCGATGTCGATCGCAGCGAGCGCATCGACGTAAAAGCCGCCGGTATAGCCACGCACCCGCATCAGATCATAGAGATCGTCATGGATCGCCGCCGCATCGAATGGGTCGCGGCCCATGGTGAAATCCGCGAGAAGATCGTCGATGATCTCCATCGTCGCCCGCGGCGCGACCAATCCATAGGTTTCGCCCCAGCCGACGGCGCCGTTTTCGGTCTCGATGCGGACGAGCACGCTGCGATCGTATGTCGGATAGACCGTGCGATTGCCCTTGCGGACCAGGTATCCGCGCCCGTTCGGCTCCTCGCCCGGGCGCGCCTTGCCGAGATAGGGCTTGTCGCGCGGCAAGGTGAGCGTGAAGCTCTCAATCTTTTTGACGCGATCGCTCATGCATCCGGCCCTCTCTTTGCCCGCCCGAAGGATTTCACGCCACACTCCTGCAGGCATCTCTCGATGTCGCGCAGGGCCATTGCGTCGAGATCAGGGGTCGGCGCACGCACAATGGGGTTCTCTATGACCCCGCGCAAGCCGAGCACATGCTTGGTCAGCCGCATGCGGTACACGGCCTGCAGCGCCAACAGAGGCAGCGACTTCACGTAAAGCGCTCGCGCCTCGTCCCCGCGGCCTGCGCGGTAATTTCGGTCGAGGGCGACATGCAGGTCGGCGATCTCGAGCGCCGGCATTGCCGCACATGCACCCCGATCGTACTCGTCGAGAATGTAGCGAGCGCCTCCGCCGCCGATGACACCCAGCAAATGCTCGGGCGCGTCCGCAAGAATGGCGGTAATGGCCGGCCCCGCGGGAAGCGTCTCTTCCTTGACGTATCGAACAGCCGCAACCTGGCGGACGACCTCGAGGACCGCCTCGGGCGCAAGGTCCGAGCCACGCGGCGCGGGAGCATTCTGAAGGATGATTTCCGCGTCGGGCATTTGCATCGCCGAAGCGGAGAGAAAAGCGGCCACCGCGTCTGCTCCCGCCCCGATGGACTTCGGGGGTTGAATCATGAGCTGCGTGATCCCGAGCGCCAGTGCCTGCCGACCATAGGCGACGACTTCATCCACGGTCGCCGCACTGGCGCCGGCTACGATCGGCACACGGCCATCGACCTCGGCCGAGACGGCTTCGAGAAGCGCCAGGCGCTCCTCGCCGGTCAACATTTCCACCTCGCTCGCAAAACCCGGGAACACCAGGCCCGCAACGCCCGCATCCAAAGCGAACCGGACGAGACGGCGCATCGCAGCAACATCTACCCCGTTTTCGGTGAAAGGCGTCGGGAGAACCGGGAAAATTCCTGTCAGCTGCATGTCTAGGTCCATATAATGAGACTTACAATTTATATTGTGGACCATAAGCGAAGGTGATATGCCGTGTCAATCGCCGAAGTTCCGAAGGAGAAGACCTTGTCCAACGCTGCATATGAACCCGTCACGGTCCTGCTCGATTGGGGCACCACAAACTTCCGGGCTTTCCTGGTGAAATCGGACGGCTCAATCATCGATGAGAAAGAAGGCGACCGGGGAATTCAGTCGGTTGCGAAAGGGGAGCACGAACGCGTCGTCAGCGAGGCCCTCGCATCCTGGCGCGCCGAATATGGTCCGCTCGACATCTTGGCGGCGGGAATGATCGGGAGCCGCAACGGATGGATCGAGATGCCCTATGTGCCGACCCCGGCGGCAGCGGCGGACCTGGCTGCCGCGTGCCGCACCATCGAACTCCCGGAGGGAGACCGGCTTACCTTTCTACCGGGACTGACGGACCCGACGGCGTTTCCATTCCCAGACGTCATGCGCGGCGAGGAGACACAGCTCGTCGGCTTCGGCCTGATGCGGGACATGATCGTCGTCCTGCCCGGCACCCATGCAAAATGGGCCGAGATCAGGAACGGCCGCATCGAGCGTTTCCGCACCTTCGTCACCGGTGAAATCTACACGACGCTGGCCAACCATTCCTTCCTGTCGAAAGTCGCAACGGCCGAGCGTGACCATGCCACCGCGGCTTTCGCGAAAGGCGTTGCGCTGGCGCAGGAAGAATGCGCTCGGGCCGGCGGCTTGTTGACGCGGCTCTTTGCCGTCAGGACCGGCTGGCTCGCCGGTGCGATCACGCCGGACGAAATGAAGAGCCGCCTTTCCGGGCTCATTGTCGGATGGGAGTTTGTGGAGGCGCGGGCCGGCGGCTGGTTCAAGGAAGGGAACACGATCGCCGTGGTTGGCGATGACGATCTTGTCGAGGTTTACGAGAGAGTGGCCACGGCCTTTGGCCTGGAGCTTGCGCCCGCGCCGGCTGACGCGGCGATCCGGGGCGCCCTCGCGATCTCGGGGAGCCGCCTGCCCGCCGCGCAATGAAACGCGGCGATCTCCCGACCGCACCGTTCACGAAGATCGCCGTGGATGTTTTCAGCAGCCTTTTGCTTTGAGCTCATCAGGCCGGATGATGCAGGACGCTGAGGCCGCCGTCCACCGTCAGGCAGGTCGCGTTCATGAAAGGGCACTCGTCGGAGATCATGAAGACGGCGGCGCGGGCGATCTCTTCTGGCGTCGCGATGCGGCCGCCCGGGTGGAGCTTCATGGTTGCCGCCTCGGCTGCCGCCGGGTCCGGGAAACTGTTCCAGTAGTCGTAAGCCTTCTGGGTCAACACATAGCCTGGCGCCAGCGCATTCACGCGAATGCCCTTTGGGGCATATTCGATGCCGAGCGCCTTCGTCATGCCGAGCAGCGCGTGCTTTGCGACGGGGTAGGGAAAGGTGTGCGGAATGATGGTGAAGGCATGAGTGGAAGCGATGTTGAGGATCGCCCCACCGCCCGCTTCGATCAGGCCAGGCAGCACCGCCTTGCAGCAGTTCCAGGCACCACGGAGGTTGATGTCGAAACAGCGCTGCCAGTCGGCATCGCTCATCTCCAGCGGCTCCGAGAAGACGTTGACCCCGGCATTGTTGACGAGCGCATTGATCGGACCGATCGATGAAGCGGCTGCCGACACCGCCGCCTCGATCGCATCGGCGTCCGTGATGTCGGCTTCGGCGTAGGCGAGCGCCCGTCCCTCGCGCTGCAGCCGCTTCGCCTGCATTTCAAGCAGGGGACCGTCTCGGTCGACGAGGAAGAGTGCCGCACCCTCCGACAGGAACACTTCGGCAATCGCAAGGCCGATGCCCTGCGCCGCACCGGTCACCATGATCCGCTTGCCTTTAAGCCGGTCACTCATCCCTGCCTCCCTTCGATCCGCGTATAGTCTTCACCACTCGGCAACACTGCCGTCCGAATGGCGCCAGATCGGATTGCGCCAGCGATGCCCCTCCTTCGCGCGTTCGATCACATAGGCCTCGTCCACCTCGATGCCGAGACCGGGCCCCTGCGGAATGGAAACGAAGCCGTCTTCGTAAGCGAAGACCTCCTTGTTGGAGATGTAGTCGAGGATGTCGTTCGCCTCGTTGTAGTGGATGCCGAGGCTCTGCTCCTGGATGAAGGCGTTATAGCTGACGGCATCGACCTGCAGGCAGGCGGCAAGCGCAATCGGCCCCAGAGGGCAGTGCGGCGCCAGAGCCACGTCGTAGGCCTCGGCCATGGCGGCGATCTTGCGGCATTCGGTGATCCCGCCGGCGTGGGAAAGATCCGGTTGAATAATGTCGACGAAGCCGTCCGAGAGAACCGATTTGAAGTCCCAGCGCGAATAGAGCCTTTCGCCGAGTGCGATCGGCGTCGAGCAATGATTGGCGATTTCCCTCAGGGCTTCGCGGTTCTCGGAAAGCACGGGCTCCTCGATGAACATCAGTTTGAACTGCTCCAGCTCCTTGGCGAGTACCTTCGCCATCGGACGGTGGACCCGCCCATGGAAATCGACGCCAATGCCGATATGAGGGCCGATCGCATCCCGAATCAGCCCTATCGTCTCTACAGCCTTGTCGATCTTCTCGTTGGTGTCGACGATCTGCATCTCCTCGCAGCCGTTGAGCTTGATCGCCTTGAAACCGCGGGCGACCACCTCACGCGCATTGTTCGCGACATCGCTCGGGCGGTCGCCGCCGATCCAGGAATAGACCTTGATCCTGTCGCGGCACTGGCCGCCGAGCAGAGAGTGGACGGGCTGACCGAGCGCCTTGCCCTTGATGTCCCAAAGCGCCTGGTCGATGCCGGCAAGCGCACTCATATGGATGGCGCCGCCGCGGTAGAACCCGCCGCGATAAAGGACGTTCCAATGGTCCTCGATCAGGAAGGGGTCCTTGCCCACGAGATAGTCCGAAAGTTCGTGAACGGCAGCTTCGACCGTCAAAGCGCGCCCCTCGACCACGGGCTCCCCCCACCCCACGACACCCTCATCGGTTTCGATCTTGAGAAACAGCCAGCGCGGCGGAACGATATAGGTGGTCAGCTTCGTGATTTTCATGAAATGCGTCCAATCTGAATAGGAATATGGCGATCCGAACGGCGTCTATGTCGGCGGTCAGCCTTGCGGCGAACGCCGCTCGACGGCGACGGCAAGATCACGTGCGGCAAGGTCCAGCAACTGGTACGAACAGTTGCGCGCTGCCGCCGTGTCGCGCATCCGCAGCGCTTCGACCAACTGCCTGTGGATTTCCACGGCGTCGCCGCAAGTGTCCGCCGCCTCGTTCGAGGCTTGCAGAGAGAATTTGAGGCCGGCCTGAATGATGCTCGCCAGCTGCTGAAACACCTGATTGTGGCTCGCTTTCAGGAGCGATTCGTGGAAGGCGACGTCCGCCGCAGTAAACTTCACGATGTCGCCTTCGGCGTCCTTCATCTGCTGCCAGGCGCGCTCGATCGCGGCGATTTCCTGCACCGTCGCGCGCGCAGCAGCCAGCTCCGCCGCAACCGGCTCGATCGCACGGCGCGCTTCCAGAATACAGTTCAGAAGATCGAACTGAAAAATCCGATCGCCGATCCACTCCAGGACCTGTTGGTCGAGAATGTTCCACTCGTCCTTGCTGCAGACGACGGTGCCGACGCGCGAACGCCCGCGCACAAGGCCCTTCGATTCGAGAATCTTCAGCGATTCCCGAATCACCGTGCGGCTGACGCCGTAGCGCTCGCACAGGTCGTTCTCCCGCGGCAGGAAACTGCCTGCCGGATAGTCGTCGCCGCAGATCTCGGCGGCGATCGCCCGCGTCACATCCTTCTGGAACTCGGGGCCGGCGGGAAGGCGCGCCGCTCGGTTCCATCGATTGATCCTGTTGTCCTTGCACCGAAATCTCCATGCGCGGGCCGCTATTTTCCTGGGACTTGAAGCGCGATGCTTATCGCAATTGAGCCGAAGTGACGACCCTTCGTGCAGCACGCATTATCAGACACGCGATTATCATTCATCATACATGTCCAATTGACAAGTATGATCTTTCCATCATACACAAATGCGGCTGCTGGGAGCAGTTCGAACAGGGAGAGAAATCATGCGCTTTATCAAAGCCGTCGCTTTGGCCGGCACCGTCGCGATTCTTGCTGCAACATCCGCCTTCGCCGCCGACGTGAAGATCGGCTTCATCGTGAAGCAGCCGGAGGAGCCGTGGTTCCAGGACGAATGGAAATTCGCCGACGAAGCGGCCAAGGAAAAGGGCTTCACGCTCGTCAAGATCGGCGCCCAGGATGGCGAAAAGGTCCAGTCGGCCATCGACAATCTCGGCGCCCAAGGCGCGCAGGGCTTCATCGTCTGCACGCCGGATGTGAAGCTCGGCCCCGGCATCGTCGCCAAGGCGGCAGCCAACGACCTCAAGTTGATGACGGTCGACGATCGGCTGGTCAACGCCGACGGCAGCCCGATCGAGGACGTTCCGCATATGGGCATCTCCGCCACCAAGATCGGCGAGACCGTGGGCGAGGCGATCGTCGCGGAGATCAAGAAGCGCGGCTGGGACATGAAGGAAGTCGGCGCGATCCGCGTTTCCTACGACCAGCTCCCGACCGCCGTGGACCGGGTGGAAGGCGCGCTCTCCGTTCTGAAGGCGAACGGCTTCCCCGAAGCCAACATCTTCGACGCGCCGCAGGCAAAGACCGACACCGAAGCCGCTCTCAATGCCGCGACAGTCGTTCTCAACAAGAATGCGGGCATCAAGAAGTGGATCGCCGTCGGCCTTAACGACGAAGCCGTGCTTGGTGCAGTGCGTGCCACAGAGACGGTCGGCATCCCCGCAGACAGCATGATCGGCATCGGCATCGGCGGCGCGGACTCCGCGATCAACGAGTTCAAGAAGCCTTCCGCGACGGGCTTCTACGGCACCGTCATCATCTCGCCAAAACGCCACGGCTACGAGACGGCCCTCAACATGTACGAGTGGATCGCCAACGGCAAGGAACCGGAAAAGCTGATCCTGACCGCCGGCCAGCTCGCGCTGCGCGACAACTATGAGGCCGTCCGCAAGGAACTCGGCATCGAGTGAGCCCTGCCCCGACTGAAACGAGCCCGGTGTCGCCAAGCGCCGGGCGTCCTTCCCGGAGCGCTGCAATGCAGGACTTTCTGGAATTCCAATCGATTTCAAAAGGCTATCCCGGCGTTCAGGCGCTGTCGGAGGTCTCCTTCTCTGTACGCAAGGGCGCGGTCCACGGGCTGATGGGAGAAAACGGAGCCGGGAAGTCCACCTTGATACGGGTGCTCTCCGGAGACCAGGCGGCCGACACCGGCGAGATCCGCATCGACGGCGAGCCGCAGCACTATCGTTCCGTACGCGATGCCTTCAACGCGGGCGTCATCGTCATCCATCAGGAACTGCAGCTCGTACCGGAGCTGACGGTCGCCGAAAACCTTTGGCTCGGCCGCTTCCCCGGCAATGCCGGCGTCATCGACCGTCGACAACTGGTTCGCGTCGTCTCCGACAGGCTTAAAGAAATCGGTATCGACGTCGATCCCGAGGCGAAGGTTGCATCCCTGTCGATCGGCGAGCGGCAGATGGTCGAGATAGCCAAAGCGGTGATGACCGACGCTCGCGTGATTGCCTTGGACGAGCCCACCTCTTCGCTCTCCTCGCGAGAAAGCGAAATCCTCTTCGCCCTGATCGAAAGATTGCGGTCGAACGGCACGGTCATCCTCTATGTCTCGCATCGGCTGGACGAGATCTTCCGCCTGTGCGACAGCCTGACCGTGCTGAGAGATGGCCGGCTCGCAGCCCATCATCCGGACATCTCGAAAGTCGGCCGCGAGCAGATCATCGCCGAGATGGTCGGGCGCGAAATTTCGAACATCTGGGGTTGGCGCGCCCGGCCGCTCGGAGCTGCGAGGCTTTCGGTCGAAGGCGTTTCCGGCATCACCCTGCCCCAACCGATCAGCTTTGCCGTCCGCGCCGGCGAGATTCTCGGCTTCTTCGGCCTGATCGGCGCGGGCCGCAGCGAAATGGCCCGTCTGGTCTATGGCGCCGATCGCCGGCGGCAGGGCAAGGTCCTGGTGGACGGCGCCGCCGTACCGGCGAACAGCCCGCGGCTGTCGATCCGTGCCGGCGTCGTTCTGTGCCCGGAAGACAGGAAGTCCGATGGCATCGTGCACGGGCGCTCGATCGAGGAGAACATGGCGATCTCCTCCCGCCGTCATTTCTCGCCCTTCGGAATTGTCGACAAGCGTAAGGAGGCGGACCTTGCCGAGCGTTTCATCGCCAAGCTGCGGGTGCGCCCGCCCTCGCGCCACCAGGACATCGTCAACCTTTCCGGCGGAAACCAGCAGAAGGTGATCCTCGGCCGCTGGCTGTCGGAAGAAGGCGTCAAGGTGCTTCTGATCGACGAGCCGACCCGCGGCATCGATGTCGGCGCGAAATCGGAAATATACGAGATTCTTTACGAGCTTGCGGCTCAAGGCATGGCGATCGTCGTCATTTCGAGCGAACTGCCCGAAGTCATGGGGATTGCGGACCGCATTCTCGTGATGTGCGAGGGTCGGATCGCGGCCGAAATCGACCGGAGCGATTTCGACGAACACCGGATACTCGCAGCAGCACTTCCGGATGCCTCAGCCACGACGGCCACTCTTCCCGAACAGGTAAGCTGACCATGACGACTTCCTTGAAAAAAATTCTTCTCGGCGAACAGGGCCTGCTGGTGATCTTTGCCGCCGCCTTCGTAGTGGTGTCTCTGACGGTTCCGAACTTCCTCACCGAGCGCAACATGGTCGGCTTGCTGCAATCGGTGGTGACCATCGGCGTCGTCGCCTGCACCATGATGTTCTGCCTGGCCTCACGCGACTTCGATCTTTCGGTCGGCTCTACCGTAGCCTTCTCGGGAATGGTTGCCGTAATGGCGTCGAACGCGACGGGCTCGATCGTGCTCGGCCTTCTGGCGGCTCTTGCCTGCGGTGGGATCGTTGGTCTCGCGAACGGCATCGTGATCGCCCGTTTCCGCATCAATGCGCTCATAACGACGCTGGCGACGATGCAGATCGTACGCGGCTTTGCCTTGATTGCATCGGACGGCCGTGCCGTCGGGATCAACGATCCGGCATTCTACCAGCTCTCTCTGTCGAAGTTCCTGACGGTACCCACGCCGATCTGGGTGATGGCCCTCTTTTTCATCGTGTTCGGTTTCCTGCTCAACCGGACCGTCTTCGGCAAGAACACCCTTGCGATCGGCGGCAACCCGGAAGCCTCGCGGCTGGCCGGCGTCGATGTTGCGCGGATGCGCATCTGGATCTTCGCCCTGCAGGGACTGGTATGTGCGGTAGCAGGGGTCCTGCTCGCCTCGCGCATCACTTCGGGGCAGCCGAATGCGGCCACCGGGCTCGAACTCTCGGTGATTTCCGCCTGCGTTCTCGGCGGCGTCTCGCTTGCCGGCGGCCGGGCGACCATGACGGGGGTCGTCGTCGGCGTTCTGATCATGGGTATTGCCGAGAATGTCATGAACCTGCTCAACATCCAGGCCTTCTACCAGTATGTGGTGCGTGGTCTTATCCTGCTGATTGCTGTCCTCCTCGACAATATGCGCTCTGTCGCCGGCAGGCCGCGAGGGTGATTTCCGGCACGACGGACGCAGGTCCCTCGTTCTCAATCCTTATTCCTCTGCCTGTCACAGAAATCATGCCAGCCCAAACCCTTGGGCTGGCTTTACGCGTTTCGCCGCGGGCGTATCCATATGTGAAATATATTTCATATTGCGAAATATATTGACACGCATCCCTTCCTAGCGTTACCTGCCTCTACCGGACTTCGAGGAGGAAGAACGGATTTCACGAACACAGCGGCCGCCTTTGGCGCGCCGACGCGCTTTTTGGGAGGGGCTTCGGCCTCGAGGAGGACTCTTGCGCAATTTTCTCAGCACGACCGCGATGGCGGTCCTCGCAACCACGCTTCTTGCCGGCACGGCCGCCGCCGCGACGGACAACCCGTTCCGCTGCAAGCCGGGCGAAAAATACGTCATGAACGTGATGGTGTCCGGCGTCGAATACTGGTTCCCGGTCTACGAGATGTTCAAGCAGGCCGGCCAGCAGTTCGGCTGCGAGACGGAATACACCGGAACGCCGGAATATGACGTCAACAAGCAGATCGCCAGCTTCGATCAAGCCTTGGCGCAGAACCCGGCCGGCATTCTGGTTCACCCGATGAACTCGGATCCGTTTATCGAGCCTATCAACCGGGCGACCGACCAGGGCACGGCGGTCGTGACCTTCGCCGCGGATTCTCCCCTGTCGAAGCGCGTTTCCTACATCACCTCCGACAACACACGCGAAGGCATCTACGCCGCCGACAAGATCGCCGAAAAGCTCGGGGGCAAGGGTGAATATGCGGTGCTCGAAAATCCCGGCCAGGACAATCACGACAAGCGCATCGCAGCCTTTATCGCCCGCATGGAGGAGAAATGGCCCGACATGAAGCTCGTCGGGCGGGCCGCTTCCAACCAGGACCCTAACAAAGCCTATCAGGGGCTCACGAGCCTCATCCAGGCCAACCCCAATCTCGGCGCCGTGTTCATGCCCGAGGCAAATTCGGCGATCGGCGCGGCGCAGGCGAACAAGGAAACGGGTGGCAAAGTCCTCGTCATGTGCGCCGACGTCAACGCCAATATTCTCGACATGATCAAGGCGGGCGAGGTCTTCGGCTCGATCAACCCCAACCAGGGCATGCAGGGCTATATGGGCTTCCTGCTGCTCTGGCTCGCCAAGCACCCGGAGCTCATCGACCCGATGAACGACGCCAAGCGATCCGGCTTCAATCCGATGAGCATCCCCGTCGTCGACAACGGCCTCTCGATCGTCACGGCCGATAACGCCGACGATTTCTACTGGGACAAGTACCTGAAACGCCGCGGTACCAAGGGCATCGAGGAATAGGATCGCATGGGCGGCCGCCCGGATACTTGCTCCGGGCGGCCGATGAGGCGGGAGGGGAAAATCGCGATGACGTCAGAGACCGTGCTGGAGATCCGCAATGTCAGCAAGCATTTCGGCGCCGTGAAGGCGTTGACAGGCGTAGACTTTCGGCTCGAACGAGGCGAAGTTCACGCACTTTGCGGCGAGAACGGCGCCGGCAAGTCGACACTGATGAACGTCATTGCCGGCGTGCTGCACCCGTCGGACGGGGAAGTCCTCATCGAAGGCGCACCCGTGAAGATTGCCTCGCCCGCGGTCGCACAGTCGCTCGGCATCGGCCTGGTGCATCAGGAGATCGCGCTTTGCCCCGACGCGACCATCGCCGAAAACATGTTCATGGCGGCGACGAACCGCCGACGCTCGGCTTTGATGAACTACGCTCAGCTGGAGCGCGACGCGCAGGCCGTGATGAATCGTCTGGCCCCGATCGACGTCAGCCAGAAGGTCGGCGACCTGCCGATCTCCAGTCAGCAACTCGTCGAGATCGCCAAGGCGCTGACGCTCGATTGCCGCGTGCTTATCTTTGACGAGCCGACGGCGGCGCTGACAGAGAGCGAAGCGCAGGTGCTCTTCGGCATCATCCGCGATCTCAAGGCGCGCGGCATCTCGATCATCTATATCAGCCACCGCATGGCAGAGGTGTTCGATCTCTGCGACCGGGTGACCGTCTTCCGCGACGGGCGCTATGTCGCGACGGAAAAGATCGCGGACGTCACTCCTGACGATGTCGTCCGACTGATGGTCGGCCGCGAGATCAGCCAGCTTTATCCGGACAAGCCGCTTCCCTCCGAACGCCTGGGCGAGCCGATTCTTTCAGTCCGCGATCTCGGCGATGACGCACGCTTCCGCGACGTCAGCTTCGAGCTCCGCCACGGCGAAATTCTCGGCGTCGGTGGCCTGATCGGCTCCGGACGGACGGAAATTGCCGAGGGCATCTGCGCACTGCGACCGGTGACGCAAGGCGAAATCCGGCTGCATGACCAGGTGCTTCGTCTGCGGCGCTATTCCGACGCGGCGAAAGCCGGCGTCGTCTATCTATCGGAGGACCGGAAGGGATCGGGCGTTTTCCTCGATCTCTCGATCGCTCAGAACATTGCCGCACTCGATCTGAAGGCATTGACCTCACTTGGCCTGCTCGACTCCCGCAAGGAAAGAGTGCTCGCCGAGGACCTGACCCGCAGGCTTGGCGTCCGGATGGGCGGCGTCGACATGCCGGTCTCCTCGCTGTCGGGCGGCAACCAGCAGAAGGTGGCGATCGCCAAGCAGCTGGCCGTCGATCCAAAGGTGATCCTGATGGACGAGCCGACGCGCGGCATCGATGTCGGCGCCAAATCGGAAATCCACCGCCTGCTGCGCGAGCTTGCCCATGCCGGCATCGGCATTCTGGTCATCTCGTCCGAACTGCCGGAGCTGATCGGCCTCTGCGACCGCGTCCTGGTGGTGCGCGAGGGACGGATCGCAGGCGAGGTATCGGGCGACGAAATGACCGAGGAGGCGATCATGCGGCTGGCATCCGGCATCGGGTCGGCAAGCGAAACCAACTTGAAGGCATCCGGGCATGCTGCCTGAAGAAGCGGGAGACAGGACTATGGCAGTCGATACATTGGCGGTCGCAGGAAAAACGCGCAGGCCGGCATGGAAGCGGATCGGCACGATGCGCGAGGCCGGACTGATTGCGATCATCCTTTCGCTCTCGGTGATCATGAGCTTCGCCTCGCCGCATTTCCTGACGCTTGGCAATTTCCGGGCGATGCTTATGTCCTTCTCGGTCGAGGGCATCGTCGTCGTCGGCATGACGATCCTGCTGATCGTCGGCGGCATCGATCTTTCGGTCGGCTCCGTCGTCTGCTTCTCGATGGTGCTCTCCGGCTCGCTCTTCCTGATCGGCGTCGATCCCTGGACGGCATCGCTCGTCGGAATTGCCGCCAGTGCCGCCATCGGCTGCATCATGGGCTTCTTCGTCACCGTGGTCGGGCTCAACCACTTCATCACGTCGCTTGCGGCCATGGTGATCGTTCGCGGTCTCTGCCTCGTCATCACCAAGGGCACGCCGCTTTCGCTCTTCACCTTGCCGCCGGCATTCAAGGCGGTCGGCCAGGGTACCCTCTTCGGGGTTCCCTATGTGATCCTGATCTTCATCGCCGTCGTCGCCGCCTTCGATTTCCTGCTGCGCCGGGCAACCGCCTTCCGCAAGGTCTTCTACACCGGCAGCAACGAGAAGGCCGCGCTCTACTCCGGCATCAAGACGAAGGAGGTCAAATTCTGGGTGACGGTGCTTTGCGCGACGCTTTCCGGCGTGGCGGGGACGATCTACATGTCACGCTTCGGCGCGGCGACGCCGACCTTCGGGGTGGGCATGGAGCTCAACATCATCGCCGCGGCGGTGATCGGCGGCGCCTCGCTGAACGGCGGCTCGGGCACGATCCTCGGTGCCATCCTCGGCATCGCCCTGCTCTCCGTCGTCACCAGCTCGCTGATCCTGCTCGACGTTTCGGTGTACTGGCAGGACATGATCAAGGGCTGCATACTGCTCGCCGCCGTTTCGATCGATCACTTGCTGCACAAGCGGAAGGCTCTCTGACATGGCGAACGCCAAACCGAAATCACAATCCGCCCCGCGCGAAGAAATCGTCATCGCCAGGCAGATGCATCAAGCCCTGGTGCTGCACTTTCTGGAGGGTTTGACACAAGCGCAGATCGCCGATCAGCTCGGCATCTCGCATGCGACCGTCAACCGCCTCATCAAGCGTGGGCGCCAGCTTGGCCTCGTCGAGATCAAGATCAAGTCGCCGGTCGAGCCATTGGTGGAAATCGAAGAACAACTGCTGGCGCTCGGAGGCATCCGCCGCGCGGTCGTCGTGCCGACGGTTTCGGACAATCCCCAGATCGCCCTGCAATCGGTCGGCGAAGCCGCGGCACGGCTCATGCTCGAACAGATCGCCGACGGAGACACGATCTGCATCACCGGCGGCAAGGGGTGAGCGCCGTGGTTGCCGGCCTGCAGCCGTCGCGCCGCTTCGATATCGAGGTCGTTCCCGCGACCGGTTGCGTTCAAGGCAAGCACTATACCGACGTCAACCACGTCGCCACCCTGATGGCAGACCGGCTCGGCGGGCATTCCTTCCAGATACACGCGCCGCTCTTCGCCGACAGCGAAGCGGAACGGAAAATGCTGCTCGGCATGCGCTCGGTTGCCGACGTCTTCAAGCGGGCGCGCGACGCGAAGATTGCCGTGGTCGGCATCGGCTCTATCCTTTCGGACGACTCCAGCTATTACGACCTGCACCCCTCCTCCAGCACCGATCGCGAGGCGATCGAGCAATCCGGCGCCTCCTGCGAACTGCTGGCGCATCTGCTCGACGATTGCGGGCGCGTCTGCGGCTACGGGCTCAATCGGCGTCTGGTTTCGCTGACGCTCTCCGAATTTGCTTCGATCCCGACGAAAATCGGTGTCGCAAGCGGGCCCAGCAAGGCGGGGCCGATCTTAAGCGTCATGCGCGGCAATCATCTGGACACGCTCGTCACGGATCAGGCGACGGGAGCGCGCATTCTCGAACTGGCCAAGGAAGGCGGAGAGCGTTCATGAATGGACAACAAATCATGCGGGAGATCGGCCGCTCCGGGGTCGCAGCCTCAGCGGTCGGCCTCGGCACCTGGGCAATCGGCGGCTGGATGTGGGGCGGCACGGACGAACGGGAATCGGTCGCCGCCATCCATGCCTCCCTGGATGCAGGCGTGACGCTGATCGACACGGCACCCGCCTATGGGCTCGGGCGGGCGGAAGAGATCGTCGGCAAGGCGCTTTCCGGGCGCCGCGACAAGGCGGTGATCGCAACGAAGTGCGGCCTCGTCTGGCACACACGGCAGGGCAATCACTTCTTCGATCAGGACGGCAGGCCCGTCCATCGCCATCTCGGCCGGGAATCGATCTTCCACGAAGTGGAACAAAGCCTCAGCCGGCTCGGCACGGACTATATCGACCTCTACATCACCCATTGGCAAGACCCGACGACGCCGATCGAGGAAACCATGCGGGCGCTCGAGGACCTGCGCGCCGCCGGCAAGATCCGGGCGATCGGCGCCAGCAATGTCAACCTGGAAGAACTCGAGATCTATGTGAAGATCGGCGGTCTCGATGCGATCCAGGAACGGTTCAGCATGCTCGACCGGGAGATCGAAGCGCAGCTCCTGCCGGTCACGACGGCAAACGGCGTGGCGACGCTCAGCTATTCGTCTCTCGCTCTGGGCCTTCTCTCCGCCTCGATCGGGCCGGAACGCGTCTTTTCCGGCGACGACCAGCGCAGGGGCAATCCGCGTTTCTCCGTCGCAAACCGGGAGAAGGTCACGCGCTTCGCCGAAGCGATAAGGCCGATCGCGCAGGAGCACGAGGCATCGATCGCCCAGATCGTCATCGCCTGGACCCTGGCGCAGCCCGGCATCACCTTCGCGCTTTGCGGCGCGCGCAATCCCGCCCAGGCGCTCGACAATGCAAGAGCCGGCACGATCCGGCTCAGCGCGGAGGACCTCTCGACGGTCGAGGCGACAATAGCGGCTGAGCTGGCGAATATGGACAGGTAACGGACCGCCCCATGACAAGGACAGAGATTTTGGACGGGCTCCGCCGGAGCCCGAAGGTGGACGTCTGCGTCCTCGGCGGCGGCATCAACGGGCTCAGCGTCTTTCGCGAGCTCGCGCTGCAGGGGCTACGCGTCCTGCTCGTCGAGAAGCACGATTACTGCTCGGGCGCGAGTGCTGCGCTGTCGCGCATGGTGCATGGCGGCCTGCGCTACCTCGAAAACGGCGAGTTCACGCTGGTGAAGGAGTCGCTCGTGGAGCGCGACCGGCTTCTCAGGAACGCGCCGCACCTCGTGGCGCCACTTGCGACGACGGTTCCCGTCTTCGACATCTTCTCCGGCCTCGCCAATGGGATCGTTCGCTTTCTCGGCTTGAGCCGTCGGCCGAGCCGCCGCGGGGCTATCGCGATTAAGGCCGGACTTTCGATCTACGACTTGCTGACGCGCAAGCGGGCACTGATGCCGCGCCACCGGTTCCGCGGCCGTCGCGCGACGCTGGCGAAATGGCCGGCGCTCAACCCGAAGATACGCAGTTCCGCCACCTATTACGATGCCTGGGTGAGCCACCCCGAGCGGATCGGCATGGAGCTGTTGCGGGACGGACTGTCCGCCTCGAGCGAAGCGGCGGCGCTGAACTATGCCGAGCTTCGCCGAAACGAGGCCGGCAAATACGTCATCGCCGACGGCATCGATGGGGTCGGCGTCGAAATCGAGCCGAGTCTGATCGTCAACGCGACCGGCGGTTGGATCGACATCACCAATGGCGCGCTCTTGCCGCCGGATCACCCCTCCACCCCGCTGATGGGCGGCACGAAGGGATCGCATCTCATCATCGACAATATGGATCTGCGCGACGCGCTCGGCGATCACATGATCTATTACGAGAACGAGGACGGCCGCATCTGCATCCTCTTTCCCTATTTCGGCAAGGTGCTGGTCGGTTCGACCGACATCCGGGTCGACGACCCCGGGACGGTCAAGTGCGAGAAAGAGGAGCGCGATTACATCCTGCAGTCGCTGGCCTTCGTCTTGCCTGGTATCGAGATCGGGCAGGAGGAAATCGTCTTCCAGTTCTCCGGCGTGCGACCGCTGCCCGCCAGCAGCGACAGTTTCACCGGCCGCATCCCGCGCGACCATTTCTGCACCACGATCGAGAGCGCCGGCACGCCGGTACTGTGCATGATCGGCGGCAAGTGGACGACCTTTCGCTCCTTCGGCGAACTTGCAGCCGATACGGCGCTGGAACGCCTCGGCCTTTCACGCCGCGTCTCGACGGCTGACCGCGCCATCGGCGGAGGGCGGGGATTTCCGGTCGATCGCGAAAGCTGGATTGCCGCCCTGGCCGCTCGCTGCGGCCTGCCACCGCCGCACGCCGCCGAATTGTTCTCCCGCTACGGAACGGAGGCGGAGGCGCTGGCGGCTTTCCTAGGCCAGGGAAGCGATGCCGTGATCCCGGGCGCCGCTCATACGATGCGGGAACTTCTGTTCCTGATTCGCAACGAGGCGGTCGAGCATCTGGACGATCTGCTCTTGCGCCGCACGACGCTCGCCATTTCGGGCACGCTCTCGCTCGCCATTCTCGACGCCGCGCTCGAACTGCTGGCCGAGGAGAAGGGATGGTCCGAGGCGCGCCGCCTGAGTGAGCGGAACCGGTGCCTGGCGCTCCTGCGAGACCGGCACGGGGTCGACGAGAAAGCCCTTGCAGCCCGAATGCCGCCCCCATTGGCGAAGGCCGTCGCGGCGGGTTGATACCGCAATCTTTTGCGGTGGCTCCGACCCAGGCTGCCGCGCAACCTACGACGAAGGAGAAAAGCATGAGAATCAATAGCAAGGTGCGGATGAACCGCCTTTTCGACGGCGGACGCTGCCTCGACGTGGCGATCGATCACGGCGTCTGCAACGAGCCATCCTTCCTGAGCGGACTCGAGAACATGGAGTCCGTGGTGAAGACACTCACCGCGGCGGCGCCCGACGCGATCCAGATGAACTACGGCCAGGCCGATCTGCTGCAGGATCTGCCCGGAAAGGACAAGCCGGCGCTCGTCATGCGCATCGACATGGGCAATCCCTATAACCGCGTCCGCCACCGCGACATGTGGGCGGTGCTGCAAAACGAGGCCGAGCCGCTGATCGGGGCGCTGGCCATGGATGCGGCCTGCGTCGTCGTCAACCTGTTCATGCTGCCGGACGAACCGGATCTTTTCCGCCAATGCGTGCAGAACATCGCCCGCGTCCGGGCCGATTGCGACAAATACGGCATGCCACTGATGATAGAGCCGCTCGTCATGCAGCCGGTTACCGAGCATGGCGGCTACATGGTGGACGGCGATGCCGACAAGATCGTCACGCTGACACGGCTTGCCCGGGAGATGGGCGCCGATATCGTCAAGGCGGACCCGACCACCGATGCGGACGAATTCCACCGGGTGGTCGAAGCGGCGCGTTGCCCGGTTCTCGTTCGCGGCGGCGGCAAGGAGGATCTGAGATCCGTCTTCGACAAGTCGGCGGCCTTGATGAAGCAGGGCGCGATGGGCATGGTCTACGGGCGCAATGTCTATCAGCACTCCAATCCGAATGCCGTGGTGCGCGGACTGATGGCGATCGTTCACGACAATGCGAGCGGCGAAGAGGCTTTCGCGCTGTATCGTCAAGGTTGATCTGATATCGGACCTTGGGAGGGGTTCAGCATGGGAGACTATCTTTTGGGCCTCGACGCCGGCAACACCGTCATCAAGGCGGTGATCTTCGACCGGCAGGGCAAGGAAATCGCTTCGGCCGCGGCGGAAGGGCACAGCCGGATGCCGTTCCCAGGCCATGTCGAGCGCAGCCTGGACGAGCTATGGGAGAATGCCCGCCGGGTCATCCGCACATGCGTCGATGAGGCTGGGATCGACGCCGGCGAAATCGCCGCCATCGGCTGCGCCGGCCATGGCAACGGGCTCTACGCGCTCGACCTCGAGGGGCGTCCGCTTCTCGGCATACAGTCGCTCGACACCCGTGCGGCGGCGCTTGTCGAAGAGTGGACCTCGCAAGGTGTCGGCGACCGGACCTATCCGATCGGCCAGCAACGGCCCTGGCCTTCGCAGACCCCCACGCTTCTCGCCTGGCTGAAACGACACCGGCCGGAGGTCTTCGCCAGCATCGGCACGGTCTTTCTCTGCAAGGATTTCATCGTCAACCGGCTGACGGGCGCGCGCGTCAGCGACGTCTCGGACATGACCGGCTGCGGTTTGCTCAACGTCGCCGGCCGGCACTACGACCGGGAACTCATGGCAGCTTACGGGCTCTCCGAAACGATCGACCTCCTGCCGCCGCTGGTGGAAAGCGCCGACGTCGCCGGTCGCATCACCGAAGCGGCCGCAGCCGAGACGGGGCTTGCCGCCGGAACGCCGGTGGTCGGCGGGCTCTTCGACGTGGTCGCCTCGGCGATCGGCTCGGGGGTCACCCGCACCGGGGCAGCTTCCATCATCGCCGGGACCTGGAGCATCAATCAGGTGATCATCGAAAGCCCGGAGCTGGAGGGACCGGTGTTCATGTCCTCCACCTTCGACCGCGACCGCTATATGGCGATCGAGTCCAGCGCGACCTCCGCCGCAAACCTCGAATGGCTGGTGCGGGAGTTCTTTTCCGAGGTGCGCTCCGATGGGCGTTCGCCCTTCGACCTCTGCTGCGAGCTAGCCTCCTCAAGCGATCCGGCCTCCGACGACCCCATCTACCACCCCTATCTCTACGGCGCCCAGCAGGACGGCAGCGCGCGCGCCGGGTTCTACGGGATCGCCGGCTGGCACACGAAAGGCCACCTCGTGCGCGCAGTACTCGAAGGCGTGGCATTCGGTCACCGCCAGCACATAGAGACGATGCGCAAAGCAGGTGCGGCCTTCGACGAGGCGATCCTTTCCGGCGGCGGTTCGCGCAGTCTCATATGGCCGCAGATATTCGCCGACGTCCTCGGCGTCCCGGTCTCCGTGGCCCGCTCGCGTGAGACGGGCGCCCTGGGGGCGGCAATCGCCGCCGGCACCGGTGTCGGCATTTTCTCCGACTTCGCCGAGGGTGCGGCCGCGATGGTGAGAACCGAGCGGCACTATCGTCCGAACAGGGCGCTGGAGGCCCATTATGCCCGGCGATACGCGCTTTACAGGGACATCGCGGACGCCATGACCCCGATCTGGCGCCGGCTTTCGGCAATGCAGGCCATCACGGCGGGAGTTGCGGCGTGAACGCGGATATGAACGAGACGATCGCCGATGCGGGCAGTTACGATTTCATCGTCATCGGCGCCGGCTCCGCGGGCTGCGTCCTTGCCAACCGGCTTTCCGCCGACCCGAAAAACCGGGTCCTGCTGCTCGAAGCCGGCGGCAGCGACCGTTATCACTGGGTGCATGTGCCGATCGGCTATCTCTACTGCATGGGCAATCCGCGCACCGACTGGATGATGAGGACGGCCGCGGAACCCGGTCTCAACGGCCGCAGCCTCCCCTATCCTCGCGGCAAGCTGCTCGGCGGCTGCTCTTCCATCAACGGCATGATCTATATGCGTGGGCAGGCGGCCGACTACGACGGCTGGCGTCAGGCCGGCAATACCGGCTGGGGCTGGGACGATGTTCTGCCCTATTTCCTGAAGTCGGAGGACAACTTCCGCGGCAAGTCGCCGTTGCATGGCGCCGGCGGGGAATGGCGAGTCGAACGGCAGCGTCTGTCCTGGCCGATCCTTGATGCCTTTCGCGATGCCGCCGAAGAGCTCGGCATTCCGAAGACCGAGGATTTCAACACGGGCGATAACGAGGGATCCGGCTATTTCGAGGTGAACCAGCGCGGCGGCCTGCGCTGGAACACGACCAAGGCGTTCCTGCGCCCCGCCATGAAGCGGCCGAACCTTCGGGTGCTGACGGGCGCCGAGACCGAGCGTCTGATCTTCGACGGCCGCCGGACGAAGGGCGTGCGCTTCCGGTCGGACGGCCGCATCCACGTGGCGCGCGCCACGCGCGAGGTCATCCTCTCTGCGGGCGCGATCAACTCGCCGAAAATCCTCGAACTATCCGGGGTGGGCCGGCCGGACGTCGTCTCGGCAGCCGGCGCGCAGGTCGTCCACCACCTCCCCGGGGTTGGCGAGAACCTGCAGGATCATCTTCAGATCCGCACCGTATTCCGGATCGAAGGCGCGAAGACGCTGAACCAGCTCTATCACAGCATTTTTTCCCGCATGAGAATGGGCTTCGAATACATGCTGAGGCGGTCCGGCCCGCTGTCGATGGCACCGAGCCAACTCGGCATATTCGCGAAAAGCAGCCCCTCCGTCGCAACCCCCGACCTCGAATACCATGTCCAGCCGCTGAGCACCGACCGATTGGGAGAGCCGCTCCACAGCTACCCGGCCGTCACGGTCTCGGTCTGCAATCTGAGGCCGGAAAGCCGGGGGAGCGTGCATGTCACGACAACGCAATCATCCGCCGCGCCGGACATCCGGCCGAACTATCTGTCCACTGCCGGCGACCGGCTGCTTGCGGCACGAGCGATCCGCCACGCTCGCAATCTCATGGCGACGAAGGCCATTGCAAGATTCAAGCCGACGGAAATACTGCCCGGCGCGGGGTTCCAAAGCGAGGATGAACTTGTCCGCCGGGCAGGCGACATCGCGACGACGATCTTCCACCCGGTGGGAACCTGCAAGATGGGCAGCGACCCAATGGCAGTGGTGGATTCTTCGCTGAAAGTCCACGGGATTACTGGCTTGCGCGTCGTCGACGCGTCGATCATGCCGGCCATCGTCTCTGGCAACACCAATTCACCTGTCATCATGATTGCGGAAAAGGCGGCGGAGGCGATCCTCCGCCACTAATCTAAGACTAGATCACGATTTCGAAACTCATGACGAAACCGCACGCGGCGTCCTCATCCACCCCAGGTGACGGGTCTCGGGGCGGATGATGCATCCTGGAAATCGACCCTCGAACGTGAGCGTGGGCCGTCCAACTCCAAAAGGCGCTGGAACTGACCGGCGACGTGGCGGCGCGGGCCCGGATTGATCCTGCTTCAATGGTTTCGTGCGAGGCATTGTGCTCATCGTGCTGGGCTGCTGGACTATGCCGCCAGCGTCGATACCCGTCCCTCGGAAGCTGGCGGTTCAGTTCAGTGTTCTTCGCCAGGCGGTACTTCGCGTCATCGGCAAGGGCCGGAGCGGCGACGAAGAGGATCGCTGTGGGACAGAGCGCTGGAGAGAAGGTGTGTGTTCATGGTCATTCTCAATAGTTTCGATGTGAGAGACGGTGGCATTCGGCCGCTTCACTCGCTTTTGCGGCGTTTGCAGGCTCGTCCAGATTTGACGAGGTATTCAATTTCGAAACGCGTCACGCCGATGTCCTTGAGGATGTAATCCGGCATTTCCTGCAGAGCGCACCCGCGTGCACGACCGCTTTGTCGGCGACGGTGGATTGCCTGGGCCACCTGTGCCACGCAGCTCGAGAAGGCTGTGCCTAGTGCCGTGGTCAAAAAGGGCGACGGATTGGTGTTGAAGGAGGTCTTAGACATGGTGCTTCCCTCTTGGTCTGAGTGTCGGCCTGTCGGTGGACACTCACCAATGCGGCTGTTGCGACGGAGCCACCGCCTTGTTGTTCCAGATGTGGTGGCAAAGGCTCGTCCAGCCCGCGTGCCATCGTCGTTCAGCCCGCACGAGCCATCCATTTGTTACTGGTACCCGGTCTGAGCCTCTGCGGCAGTTCCGGAAGTAACAGGAACCAGCGTTGGCGCCCCCCTCAGCAGCGCACGAACCGCGCATCCGTGGGTGTTCAGACCCGGTAGACGCGACGGTGCGCGCCGGAGATTTGATTTTTCTTTGATCAAGCCCACGCATGGAGAGCATATGCAAAAATATACTTCCTTACCGTGCCAGTAGGGCAGGCTCTTGAGCACTTCTGAGGGAAGATTGGTGTGAAAAAGCAGATCTAATTCAAACCCGAGACATGACTTCAGGGCGTAGTCAAAGACGCCAGAGTGGCCGTCTGCCTGCCACAACCATGCTCTGTTTCGCCAGTGCCCACCGCTGCCGCACATCGAGAGTATAAGGGCTAGGCGCCCAGGCACCTCAGGCCGATGAATAAAGGACTGCTTGCAATCTTTCGCCGCTCAAGCCCCAGCGAGTAAGCGATCTTCTGTAACGGGCTTTGCGTCAATACCTTGTAAGTTCGATCCCTCGCCGAGTGCTCGCTTCTGTTGGGGTGGACGGCCCCCGCACGGCATCGAAATGTGCCAGAGTGAGTCGTTGTGAACTCAAGCAAAGAGGATCTCGGCCAGCAGGTGATTGTCCAAGACGTTACCGGCGCCGGCGGCAATCTCGGCGCCGCCTTGGCAAAGCGCTGCACCATACTTCTGACATGTTGCTCAGCCGAGTTCTTGGGCGAGTCCGATGAGAAGCCCTTCGGGCCCACGGATGTAGCAGAGCCGATAGACGTCTTCATAGTCGACGACTTCGCCTACGAGCTGCGCGCCGCGGCTGCGAAGCCTGTCCAGCGTCTCGTTTATGTCGTCGACGGTGAACATGACGCGGAGGTAGCCGAGAGCGTTGACCGGGGCGTTCCGGTGATCCGCGACGACCGATGGCCTGAGGAAGCGGGAGAGCTCTAGCCGGCTGTGTCCATCAGGGGTGCGCATCATGGCAATTTCGACATGCTGATCGCCCAGCCCAGTAACACGTCCCGCCCATTCTCCTTCGATCGTGGCCTGCCCTTCGAGCTCGAGGCCGAGCTCGCGAAAGAACTCAATCGTCCCTTCGAGATCTTCGACGACGATTCCGACGTTGTCCATCCGCTTGAGCGCCATGTTTCCAATCTCCCGGGTGTCGTTCCAACCTACAAGGTATCGCCTGGTCTAACAACGGACACTTGAAGTGCCCGAAGACGGCGCTCAAGATATGAAAACAGGTTTCCCGCGACCCGCGTCCTGCCGACTTGGTGGAAACGCAGCGGCAGGCCAAGCGGTATCCACCTTGTATCGATGGCGATCAGGCGGCGCTCGCCTGAGCGAAACAGCAAGGCGTCCGCGCGCATGTCCGAGTTGAAGCGCTTGCCGAACCAGCCGAAATTTTCCATCACACCGTCGAACGAATGGTCGGCCGGAATGCTACGCCCTTTTCATAGGCCGACGAGTTCGCGCGGCTCGATCGGCGGCAGGCTTTGGAACGCCTCAAGCGCTCTCCGCTGGTCTTTCAGCGGATCAGTTGTCCTTATGCTGGCGCTTTTTGACCCGCCGTCTGGATCTGGCGTTGCGGCGCGCGTCTCGTAACTCCTCGAGCGTCGGCATCCACCAGCCGCGATTCAGTTCGTGCTGTTCCGGTGGCGTCCGCGACGGCCAAGTTGCCACTAGTTCGTCCAGCGAGCCCGGCCGCCACGACGCCCAGACATACTCCTCGCCATCCACTGCGGGAAAGTAGAATGCGCTGACCGTGGTGGGGTCCGCCAGTTCTCCGTCAGTGCCGATAAAGAACACGACGCCGACATGCGTGCCGATCGCGCGGTCCAAGGGCGGGGCGTCATTGCTGGGAGCCGGGTAGCGCTTCCGCCGCCGCTCCCTTGTCCTGGCTCTGCGTGCTTCGTCCTGCTCGGTCCCCTCGATCGCCTCGCGCCGCGCCCGCCTTGCTTCCGGCTCATTGCGCTCGGCGGCCGCCTCGATTGCCGGCCAGCGTTGCCGGAGTTCTTCAAATGAGCGGTCAGGGCACCGTCCAGAGGCGGCGATCGGCGTCCCAACGCGCGTAAGGAATTTCGCGGATTTCGTTGACCACAGTCCGTGAATAGGGCGTCCGGATCTGGAGGGTTGCCGGTGCCGCCTCAAGGTAGCGGCTTTCGATCGGCTCGAAGGCAAAGACGTCCCGACCCTTCTCGTCGGCGAATCTATCTTCTTCAGCCTCCATCTCGGCCAGCCATCGGCCGATCCGCTTCTCGGCGGTACGGCCCGGTACGAACCAGGCATTGAGGCGATCGCTCCACCTAGCGCGCGGGAACGCCTCCCGAAACCGCGCGACCGTTATCCGGTCGCGCGGCAACTCGGTCGTTGCACCCTCACGCGGGCGTGGTTCGGATGTGTCCTTTCGTTCCATATCACATCGCCTGGCAGCCACGCTTCAGAGATCACCCTGTCCGCCTTGATCTGACATGCGTCTCGCCGCACGGTTCGCTAGTCTTCTTGAAATCCCGTATGGCGCTGTATTTTGCAAGATTGTTGGCCATGCTCAGCGGCTCGACACACGGATGGCGCCGGCATCTCCAAGACTGCGCCGGACGGCGGTGACCTGGCTGGACGCGATATCGGCCGAGACCTCGATCTCGCCTGCGAGCGGCGCGTCTCGACGGGCGCCCCCGTCATGAGAGGCATCCCCGCCCGAGGGCCTCGCACCCGCAGTGTTCCGGTCGCTTGCCGACTGAACGAAGATATCGGGCCTCGAAATCCCGTGCTGCTGGACCAGATGCTCGACTGCCAGATCGGCTGCTTCGCGTGTTTCGAACGTGGCCCGGATTGTCGTGGTGCTGTCGTCCGCCATTGGCTGTTCTCCTGATGTTAAACTCACGGGATGAAGAACGCCTCCGGCGGCTGGTAGTTTCGCTTGCGGCGCCCCTTCCGGAAATAACCGTCTGCCGCCTTCGTTCCGGCCGAAATACCTGCACTTTGACCGAACCGGACTGAACGACAGCAAGCAAAGGAGACGATATTGAGCGAATCGGGTTCGAGCAATGCGGAGCGGAAGCTGGAGCTGACAAGCCGGATTGTCGGAGCCTATCTAAGTCGCAATGCGGTTCCTGCCCGCCTATGCTTGCCGCCGTCTGAGACTGCGCTGTGTCAGACTATCCGGCCTGGACGATCTCTCCGGGTAGCCACCAAACCGGGAGTTTATGTGACGCCCTTAGTAAACTGAGTGGGGACAATGTGCCGCTGGAAGAGCACGAAAAGGATGAGGACCGGCACGACCGAGAGGAACGCACCTGCCAGAACCAGGCCCCAATCGCCCTGCACACCCCCAAACGAACGACGTAGGCTGAGGAGCCCGACTTGGACCGTCAGCGCTTCAGGTGGGCTGGTGATAAGGACAAGGGGCCAAAAGAAGTCGTTCCAAGCGCCTTGAAAGGCGAGAATCGCGTTGACCAACAAAGCCGGCTTGGCGTTTGGCAGAACGATCTTCCACAAGACCTGAAAACGGTTAGCGCCATCGACGATGGCAGCTTCCTCTATCTCTCTTGGGAACCCCTCGAAAAACTGCTTCATTAACAGGCCATTGGCCGAGGCGACGAAAACAACGATTACGCTCCAGGGGGTATTTGGAAGCGACAGGTCCCGGAAAATCAAATAGTTCGAGACGAAGGTCACTTGCGCCGGAATCGTCATTGAGAAGATCAGTGCTGCGAACAGTAGCCGGCTGCCCCTGAACTTGAGCCGCGCGAGCGCATACCCCGCAAGGCTGGCGACGACGAGCGTCAGGACCAGGCGCCCGGTAGCGATGGCAAGACTATTGACCAGCCAGCTTCCGAACAGGCTCTTCCCTGTCTGCAGGTCAGCCGTCTCGTTTATAACGCGCCGGTAGTTGTTGAAGATCAACCCGAGAGCGCCTGGTGTGATGTTGTCCCAACTCAGCAGACGTCCACGACGCTCGGATCGCGATGGCGAAATCGGACTGTCGATAAGCGTTTGAGAAGGCGGAGCGGTCAGATTGAGCGGCGTGCGTTCGATCCGCGGCCCGTTCCGGCGGTCGGTACGGTAGGCGATCTCATAGACGAATGTTCGAGTTTGCCACACTCGCCGAATGCCGCTTTCGTCATGAACCTCCATCGTTGCCGAACTGGAACTTTTCAGGGCAATCGACGCGTAATCCGCCGCATAGTCCCGCATGAGCGCAGCGGCGATGCCCGATCCCGGGCGCCGACGGGGAATCTCGGCCTTCGGTTCGACGATGTCGGCGACCGCCGCGTAGGTGACACTGAACTCGACTTTGGCTCCATAAGAAAACCCTCCCCACAAAGCGTCGCCCGCGCCCTCATGTCCCAAACGCGCCGCGGCAATCCATGCGGCCGGATTTATTTGATCGAAATAGATGCGGAATGGTCTTTCGAGTGGATCGACCTTTAGGCTCGCCATGAAGGCAAGAACGAACATCCCCCCATTATGGTCGCGACGGCAAGAAAGGTCATATACAACCAGGCGCGTGCCGCAAGCTGCCGCCGGCGAAGTGCGACAACCGGCAGACGGCGGCGCGGGGGCAAAGCAGTCACGGCGGTCATCCTCGCCATCAGTCGGCCCTTTCCTTCACACCGACCGATTTTTGCACGTAGACGACTGCGATTGTGAGAATGCCAAGGACGAGCGCAGCGGCACTCGCCACGCCAATCCTGGACGAGGCGCCAGCCGGAAAGGCGTTCTCATAAATGTAGTAGGCAAGCGTGACGCGGCTTGCGAGGGGCGCTGCATCCCCCAGAATAGCGACCTGGTCGAACATCTGCAGGGTGCCGATGACGCCCATCGTAACGACGGCGAAGGTCACCGGTCTGAGCGCCGGCACGGTTATGTGGCGAAATCGCTGAAAAGCATTGGCCCCGTCGATCTCGGATGCGTCGTACAAAGCGTTTGGGATTGACTGTAGCCCCGCCAGGAACAGCAGCATCAGCGTCGGACTGTCGTGAAGACATTCATCAACGCCACGGACCACAGCGTGACCGGCATGAAAAGGAAATGCTGCTGGGTATTTAACCAGGTGATAAGCAGATCGTTATCGAAAACAGGCAGCAATCCCGCGAAAGCACAGGTAACGACAAGCGTTAATGCGCCAAAGGCGGCCGCGAGCAGAAAGAAGGGATCGAGGATCGAGATCCCTTCATACCTGCGCCGCGCGTTGAGAACGAGTGCGCCCTGCAACGCAACCAAGCCCATGAAGAACAACAGAATGTGCCCGCGGTAGGCAAGGACGACGCTGACTGTCGCGGTCATGAAGCCATCTCTCTGAAAGAGCCAGAGAAAGATAAGCGTCATGGCCGTACTGGACATGATCGACGGCAGGTAAAACACCGTTTGAATGAGTCCCCTCGCCCGGACGGCGTGTTTCACGAGAACCGCCAGGGCAAGCGCAAGCATGCTCTGGACTGTTGTGACGATGAGCGAGAAGCCGATCGTGTTGCGCAGGGCGATAAGGAAAAGTTCATCGGAGACGAGTGCAGTGTAATTGGACAGCCCGACGAAGCCCGGTCCCTTGAACAAGTCGAAATCGGTAAAGCTGTAGCAGGCTGTCCGGACGATCGCGTAGACGAAAAACAGCGCCATCGAGATTGTAAAGGGCAATACGAAGAGCCAGCCGCTCCTCTCTTCCGAACCTGCTCGCGACATGCATCCCCTCCCGCAGGTGCCCTGCTTCACGTTGCGCATCCGAGAACTCGGCCTTACTTTGCGAGCATCCGATCGAAGACGCTTTGTGCCGATGCCAAAGCGGTGTCGGCATCCGCCTCCCCGAGGATGACAGCATTGAGCGCAGCATTGATTGGCTGCATCCAACTTCCTCCGACGTTTCCAAAGAAATATGGCGTGACGTGATCGTCCGAGAGGCCTTCAAAAACCACTCGGCTTGTCATCTGTTCGGACTGGCCGCCCCGTAACCAGGGGTTGTGAGCCAGAGCGGTCCTGCTCGGGAGGCCCAGCCCTTGCTCCAAAACCCATTGCTGGGCCTCCTCTGTGGTCAGGAGCTCGGCGACCTTTGCAGCAGCCTTACGGACTTTCGAGGCCGCATTGACGGTCCAACCGACGGTAAAGACGATATTTCCTCGTTTGCCGCTTTCAGGGTCTTTCGGCATCCGGGCAGTGCCGAGGCTCATGTTTGGAGCACTATCGCGCAGGGCGCTGATGATCCAGGCGCCCTCGATCGCTGTGGCAGCCCGCTCGGACGCCAAGCAACCGCCGCTCCAGCTTTGACCTGCGTCGGCGGCCATAACGGCGGCCCCAGACTTCACGAGGCCGGTGTAAAAAGCGAAAGCCCGCTGAAAACGCTCATCGAGCATAGTTTTTCCCCGACTGTCGAAAGGGCGCCAGCCCGTCGACACTGCAAAGGCGCCGAAGCGGGCATATTCCGGAACGATGCAGAGGCCATCGACCTCCGGAAGAGCCTTGTGCACCGCTACGAGTTTCTCCTGCAGCGTCGTCCAGGTATCGTCGTCGCTTGGATATGCAACCCCCGCATCATCGAAGATGTCCTTGTTGAAATGTACCGCCAGCGTGTTGAAGTCCTTCGGGATCGCGTAAAGCTTCCCATCATAGGTGAAGGCTTCGAGGAGATTGGCTGCAAAACCGAAAACGTCCTCCGTTACCGGTGCTGCTTGCCCGACGCTAAAAATGGAGCGCGCCCAGAAGATATCGACGTAGAAGAGGTCTGGAGCGGTGCCCGCCGAAAGGCCGTTGATAATGAATTGCGAAAAGTCGCCATCAACGGGTTCGTACGTTACCGTGATGCCGGCTGTTTCGAGCTCGTCGGCAAGAACGTTGGTTAATAAGCCGTTGACGATGGCGACCTCGGACCCGCCCCAACCCGATACTCGCACAGTGTCCTCAGCAAACGCCGGCAAGCCAAGGAGCATGGTCGCCGCGGCAAGTGCTTTCGCAGGACGGAACGGCATATCGATCCTCCCTCCGATCAGAGATCAGGGACCAGAGCGGCAACTACGAGACGGCTTCCCGCTGCTCAGGAGGTAGATAGCTTCGCATGCGAAAACGTCGAGCAGCGCACCACCGCAATAGCAGCCTGCCGTTGTTGATCGAACTCAGATATCCTCACCCTCTTCACTCCAGCGGCTCGGCTAGGAGCTACGCCCCTCTTACTGACTATCGCACTTCTCAGCACAGAAGGCTTACCTTTGGAGGCTCCCTGGTTGAGAAAGATCTCTGTTCAACCAGCGTCTCACTTGGGTGAAGCCGTAGTTCTCTCCCGGAGATCGTAGTTGTTGGGATTCTCCTCCAACTTGTGGATACCCTCGGTAAGCCCTGATCGAATACGATGACGAACATCATTCTCGAGCTGGTCTATGCTCTTGCGAATTGCCTCTTTCCAGGCTGGACCACGGTCGTACGCTTCCATGAAGGCGTCGGCCAAGTCCTCCGTCTGTCGCGTTTCGATCATGGCTTCCATTATGGTGGCAGCCTGTGCTCGGTCCTTGCGACTCTTCGCCATGCCGTCACCGTCCGTCAGGCGACGGCTGGCGACGATGAGTTTATGAATGGCGTACCGCTGCGGAGCGGGGACATTCACCAGCACGCCGGGACCGTGCAGCAGAACGGCTCGGATCGGATGGTAAATCAGATAGTCGAGGAATCGGAGCGGCTGAGCCGCAGCTCCGCCGAGTGCGGGCATGGGTGTCGGTCGCCCGCCATATTCGTCAGAACCACGATTTGGAGTAAGGAATTCGACCTTGTAGCCCTTCCGAGACGCGTACTGCGTTGTGAAGCGACCGTCGGCTTGGTGAGGGATCTCCCTGAATGTCGGATCGACCTTCTTCAGCGTCTCGAGCATGGGCGGCACTTGATCGTCCACAGCCACCGAAATCGAATAGAACTGAGCGAAATCCGCATCGGCCGTAAGCATTGCCGTCCCCGGCAGGCGAACGCCTAATACTGCCGGATAACACTGGTAGGCGACGGTACCGATCAGGACGCCACGCAACCGGAAAAAACCGGCCTCAGCCAACGCCTGCACAATGTCCCCCGTTTGCCTTTCCGGGCGGGGTAGATACGCTTCGCGCACGAGAGTTGACACCAATTTTCGGCGCTCACGGATGCCTGCCTTTAAATCTTTGAAAGTTTCGACCCGTCTTGTGATCTCAGGATCCTCGACAGGGCCGACGTATGTTCGCTTCTTGCCGCCCGCCCCATCCGGTAGATCGAAGTACCAGTATCGACGCCCTTTCACCTCAGCAGTGATAAACCGGCCTTCTACATTGAACTCGCCTGCGAACGAGCCATCAAGAGATCGCTGCGAGAGCTCGCTGTAGAGCGTCTGGTAGGTGTGCGAGATGTTCTGCATTGCGTTGTTACCATGTTCGCATAGATGGTAATAGCAGAAATTCGCTACAATGTCACCCGGGAGTTGTTACCAAAATTGCGTTAATGGTAACAACGGTCCGCTCCAAGCTCTGTTCCCAGTCCACAGACAGGTTCCGGCCGATACGTTATGCGATCTTCTGAAACGGGCTTTGCGCCAATCCCTGGTGAGCTTAATCCCTCGCCGAGTGCTTGCTTCTGTTGGGGTGGACGGCCCTGAACGGCATCGAATGTGCCAGAGTGAGTCGTTGTGAACTCAAGCAAAGGGAGCCGTCCGTGGAGCAGATTATTCGTATTGGCATGGATACGTCAAAACATGTCTTTCAATTGCATGGCGTCAACGCTGCTGCAACCGATCCTGCGCAAGAAGTTGCGCCGTAAGGAAACGATGGGCTTTTTTCGCGCAATGTCCGCCGACTGTGATTGCGATCGACTTTCAGCGCACATCCGGCTGGTTCGCGCGCCGCGCAGGGCCAGCTCCTTAGACGCGCTACCCGCGATGTTAACTGGCGAAGGCGCTCTGCTGCCATCACGAGAACAGTTAAATTGAGTCGTGGGTGCGCTATCAAATCTGTTTCAGGATCAGCATCTCCAGCGCCTTCACAGCCAGCGGGTATCCCTCCGCCTCCAGCCCCGCCATGACGGTGGTCGCCGTCATCGAGACATAGGAGCGGTGATAAATTGGCTCGCGGCGATGAACGTTGCTGATGTGAAATTCTATAATCGGCCCCTTGAACATCTTGAGGGCGTCTAGGAGTGCGACCGAGGTGAACGTGAAGGCGGCAGGATTGATAATGATCCCCTCGCCCTCGTCGATTGCTTCATGAACCCAGTCGATCACTGTTCTTCGCTATTGGTCTGACGAAACTCTACCGGCCGATCTCCCGCCGCCTCCCGGCACCAGGCCTCGACTTCGGCCAGTGTCGTCGTCCCGTAGATTTCAGGCTCTCGCTTGCCAAGGCGGTTGAGGTTAGGCCCGTTCAGAACGTAGATCGGCTTCATGATCACTCCCATCAGCCCTGGTAACCAAGCAGCCTTGGCAGCCAGAGCTCGACGCCGCGGAAGTGTTTAGGCTACCGAACGCCCGCAGAAGTCTTCCGCAAGAAACTACTCGCGCAAATGCGACGTGTCGGTTAGCGTCACACGCTCAGGTCGCAGTTCGGCACGAATTCACAGGGCTGAACCTGTTGATCAGCAAGCTTGAAGCATTGCGTAACTCCGGCGATCACTCGCATCTTCTGACACCCTCGTGGGCTGGCGACACGCTTACTGAGGAAAAACAAGGAGCCGATAGGTATAAGCTCGTCCACCACTTGCGCTCTCCGTGGTTCGGCCATTCATTCTCCAGCAAATCAAGGGTGTCGTAGGGCCGCAGAACTGGCGTTTCATAACGTTTGCAGCGTCACCGCAGCCAATCCGAGCGTTTCGCGCACCTGGCCAGTCCGTGAGAGCTGGAACTCCACTCCTCTGTTGGAGTTCTTACCGTCATGTCGCTCTCAGAAGAAGGACGATGCGTAGCAAATGAATCCGGAAAAATGGACGCATCTGTGCATAGATATGCAGCGCATGTTCGCCGAGGATACTCCTTGGCAGGTTACCTGGATGCCGAAGGTATTCGACCAGGTTGTTGAGGTTGCAGGCCGGTTTCCGGAGCGCACGATATTCACGCGTTTCGTGCCGCCGTCCGCTCCTGAGGAACTGCCAGGCATGTGGAGGGCGTACTACGAGAAATGGCCGATGATGACGACCACCCAACTTGATCCGGTTCTGGTGGATCTGGTTCCGGACCTGAAAGATTCGTGCCGCCAGCGCGCATTTTTGACAAAAGGACCTATTCGCCCTGGACGGATGGTCGCCTGCATAGCGCCTTGCTTCATCAGGATATCGGCACACTGGTCCTAACAGGAGGCGAGACGGACATCTGCGTGCTGGCCGCGACGCTTGGGGCTATCGATCTCGGCTATAATATTATCCTGCTGAAGGATGCGGTATGTAGCGCGACCGATCAAACGCACGATGCATCGCTGGAACTTCTCAGCAAGCGCTTCTCAGTTCAAGTAAAGGTTATGAACACCGAGGAGTGGTTATCGTCATTTTAGAGCCTGCGCGAAACAAGCGGAGCTGTTCCTGGATCCCTACGCGACCTTAGAAGGACGAGCTGAGCAAATTGTGAGCCAGAGGTGTTGAACGGTCCTGACGGCAGTCTCGCGGCCGACGGCCTTTCGGCGACCGACCAGCCGGCTGAGCGGGACTCCCTGGGCTGTGTTACACTCCGGCTCATCGCTTCAATGGAGTGGCCCCATGGGCATAACGTTTCCGAACGAAAGTTCAAGTTATCGCACCGCTCGCGACAAGCTACTGCAGCGCGAAGCAGCACTCAGGCGCGAAATGGAATCCGTGGCCGCAGAGATCCGAGCACTCCCCCTGGCGGGGTCGTTCCCGAGGACTATGAATTCGACCACATGGACGGAAAGGGGACATCGGCGAAGGTGCGACTCTCAGAGCTGTTTCGGCCCGGCACCGATGTCTTGATCCTCTACCATTATATGTTCCCTCGCCATCGCAGCGATAAGCGGCCCAAACCGAGCAGCGGGCCGATGGCAGAGCTGCCGATCGAAGACGGTCCGTGCCCGTCTTGCACTGCCCTACTCGACAACTGGGAGGGAGCGGTGCCGCACGTAGAGGGTATGGGCGTAAACATCGCGGCTGTTGCAAAGGCGCCTATAGAGCAGGTTGCCGCCTTTGCCGCTCATCGGGGCTGGCGCAGGCTGAAGCTCCTTTCTGCCGCGAACAATAGCTTCAAACGCGACTACAACGGCGAGGACGCGGAGGGCCAGCAATTGCCGATCCTTACCGTGTTTCACAAAGGCGCGGACGGGCTGATCAGGCTGAGCTGGGCCTCTGAACTGTTGTTCTGGCCGGCCGAGCCGGGGCAGGATCCACGGCATTTGGGCACTGTCGAGCCGATGTGGACCCTCTTGGACCTCACTCCCGGAGGGCGGCCGAATACCGACGAACAGTTCGAGTACCAAGGCTGACAACCCGCTTTGCCGAGGTGCTATTCGAACGCAATTGGGCGGCGAAGGCGATCCGCGGCGGAAGGGCGAGGGAGATCACCCACGAAGAGTGGCCACCCCCTCTGCCTGGCTTCACGACACGCGCGGGCGCGCCACGTCGTTCACTCCCTCCGGGTCCGGCGCCTGGCCATAACTCATACGCCGCATCTGGGCGATCACCCGCTCCATTTCGTCGTCCGGCAGTACGGGCGGCTCCCCGAGCGTCAGGGCCTGAACATAGATCCGCGATAGCGTCTCCACCTCGATTGCAAGCCACAATGCCTGTTCCAGCGTTTTGCCGAGCGATATCTGACCGTGCTGCCCGAGCAGGCAGGCCAAACGGTCCTTGAGGGCAATAAGCGCGTTGTCGGAGAGCGCCTGCGTTCCGAAGGTCGCATATTCGGCGCAGCGGATCGTGGTGCCGCCGGCAATCCCCGTCATGTAGTGAAAGCTCGGAATGGTCTTGTGATGGCAGGCGAGCGTCGTCGCGTAGATCGAATGGCAATGCAGGACCACGTCGATATCGGTGCGCACGCGCAGAATGTCGCGATGGAAGCGCCACTCCGATGAGGGGCGGTGGCCCACATAGGTGCCGTCGAATCCCATTTCCACCAGATCGTCCGGCTGCATCGTGTCATAGGGCATGGAGGACGGCGTGATGAGGAAGCCGTCATCGGTGCGGACGGAAAGATTGCCGGCCGTGCCCTGGTTGATGCCGCTCGAATTCATCCGTCGGCAGATGTCCACCATTTCCCGCCGGAGTGCCAGCTTGTCCGTCTCAGCCATGAAGATTTCCTTTCGTGTTCCGGAATTTATCTCTGTTGCCCGGCATTGCGCGGGCGATCGCGCGCCAATCGGCGGCATAGCGGGAAAGTTCGGGATTGAGCCGCGCAAGATCGACGGGCTCGCTGAGGGCAAGCGGCGCCGGCCCCTTACGCGTCTCGTGACCGGCAAGCAGCGCCGCACCGGCGGCAACACCATAGGCGTCGAGATTGAAGCGCACCTGGCGCTCGGGAAGCAATGCCGCAACCACGCCCGCATAAAGAGGATCGCGCAGGAAGCTGCCGTCGAGCACGATGAGGCGATCCGCGGAAAGTGCCTCGATGCACTCCACCGTCAGCAGCGCACAATAGAGGAGCGCCAGGGCCTTGCGCTCCATTGCCGTCTCGGCCACAGGTCCAAGGATGCGCCCGCTTCCGGCGCTGCCGGGGAAAAGACCATCGTCGTCGCCGAAGGAGGGCACCGCGATGGTCCGCTGCGCAACCAGACGCCAGAGGACCTCGATGGGGGCATCGTCCGTCGGCGGATTGGAACCGGCGATTTGGGAGAATTCCCGCCCGCCCATCGTCAGAATCCCGCCGAGGCAGTTTCCGAAAACGTCGCTGTTAAGCGTCATGCCCCGGTGCTCGTCGAGGCGCTTGATCGGTGTCGTTCGTGAAAAGCCGACGATCCAGGTACCCGTCGAGATCACCGTGAAATCTCGAAGTCCCGCGGCGTGATAGCGATAATGATTGAGGCTGCTGTCGTGGCCGCCGGTGAGGACGCGCATTTCTGCCGGAAGTCCGAACCTGCGGACGAGTTCGGGCCGGATCGGCCCAAGCGTCTGCCAGGCATTGGCAAAGGGCGGCATCAGCCGCTCCCAGCCGCGGGCATCGACGATCGGCGAGAAGCGCCTTTCGGCGACATTCCAGAGATGCGACTGTGCCCCGAGAAAGCTCGCTTCAGACGCGGCGACGCCGGAAAGCCGCCAGGCCCAATATTGCGGCAGGCCGAGATACCAGCGCGCTTTCCCGAAAGCTTCCGGTTCGCGCTCCTCCATCCAATAGAGCTGGCGGGCCTGATGGGTCGCGCCATGCATGGTCGCGCTGCCGCGGTCGAGAAACGTACCGGCAAGCGGGATATAGCCGTCGCGGATATCCGGCGGCAACGGCTGCTCGTAATCGACCATAGGAAGCGCCGCACCATCGCCGCCCCCGGGTCGGGACCGGTCAGAACGCCGCCCGAGCCGTGCCCGGCCGCGACGACGGCGGCAAGTTCATGGCGCCGCGACAGAGCCGCCAACGTCGCGAAAACCCATTCGCCCAGCTTCGTGAGGTCATGGTGGCGCCAGGGAGACCCGGGGAGGACGGGATTGGGAACGCTGATCGTCTCCGCCACCGTCCCGTCGGCCCCGACCGCGCTCAGCTTGACGTTGGTCTTGCCGATGTCGAGAACCGCGACCGGAGCCGCGCCGCTGTCTCGACTGTTCATCGCATCCACCGTCTCTTCTCCCCGGCCGTGCTCGCGCCAACCTCGTTCAGATCAAGCCGTATTGCGTGGCCTTGTTGCGCAGGAACGGCAGACCGTTGCCCATCACTTCCTCCTCGTCCTTTGCGACCGGACGCCAGACGGCAAGGCCATAAGCCACTTCCGGCGGCATATTGATGAAGCTTTCCATGGCAAGACCACCCTTGAAGCCGATCGCCGCAAGCGTCGAGAAAATCTCGTCCCAGCCGCAGGTGCCGTAGCCCGGCGTGCCGCGGTCGCTTTCGGAAAGATGGATGTATTTCAGGTACTCGCGGGCATCGAGAATGCCTTTGCCGACGCCCTTTTCCTCGATGTTCATGTGATAGGTATCGAGGTGCACGAAGACGTTGTCGGCTCCGACCCGCTCGATCATCTTGACCGCCTGCCAGCCGGTATTGATCAGGTGGTTCTCGTAGCGATTGACGGCTTCGACGCCAAGCTCGATGCCGCGCGACTTGGCGTGCTTGGCCGCGGCCTGCAGCACGCGGGCGATGTTGTCATACTCCTGAACAGTCGGCGGCACGCCGGTGCGCTCGCCGATGCCGCCATAGATGACGCCCGACAGCGCCTCGCCGCCGAGATCGGCAGTCTTGTCGATTGCGATCTTCAGATGGTCGATCGCCGCCTCGGGCCGCACCGAGGCCCACGCCGGCTCCGGCAGGCCGAGCGAGCAGACCGCGCGCAGCCGGTTCTTCTCGAGCAGGGCGCGCGTGTGCTCCGTGTCGACGGCAGGCGGATTGAGCATGGGGATCTCGATGAAATCGACCTTGTATTTGACCGCGGCGGCTACCGCCCGTTCGGCGCCGGGACGGTCCCAGTTCATCGTCCACATGCTCGTATGTACGCCAAAACCCTGCATCGTCATGATCCTCTTCTGATAATTGAAATCCTGAATTTTGGAAACGACCCAACGCAGAATCATCACGCCGACGAGAAGGATGCCCCAGACGGCGGTCGCGAGATGCTGGTTGGCTCCGACGAGATTGAGCCCGGACGAAAGAAGCTGCAGCACCACCAGCGCGACGAAGACGGGGATCACCCGGCCGAAGCCCCCGAACGGATTGACGCCGCCGAGGAAGCACGCGAGCACCGTGATCAGCAGATAGGACTCGCCATGACCGATGCGCACCGAATTGAAGCGCGCCAACATGATGATGCCGGCGATCGCGCACATGACCCCGGAAAGCGTGTAGACAAGCACGATCGCCTTGCGCGTGTTGATGCCTGAATAGCGCGTCGCCTCGAGATTCGAGCCGATCATATAGGTGTTGAAGCCGAGCTTTGTGCGACCGAGAAGCAGATGCCAGGCGAGCACGCAGACGACGAAAACGATCAGCGGGACGGGAATGCCGGCGACGGAGCCGTGGCCGATCACGCCGACGAAGGGCGGAAATCCGGAGATGTCGCCCCCGCGCGTCAGGAACTCGCCAAGCCCGCGCAGGAAGATCATCATCGACAGGGAGACGAGGATCGGATGGGCGCGTGTGAACGCGATCACCAGGCCCATGATGACTCCGCTTGCCGCACCGACCATCACGGCGAGGAGGGAGCCGACGAGGAAGATTCCGAAGCCCGCGTCGGCCCCTCCGTTCGCCTTGAGGACCCAGGCAAGGGTCAGTCCGGCCAGATTGGCGGTGAAGGTAATTGCGAGATTGAGGCCGCCGGTCAGGATCGGCAGCAGCATGGCAAGCGTCAGGAGCCCGAGTTCCGGCAGCTGGAAGGCGACGGAGCCGAAGGTCGCGGCGCTGAGAAATTGCGGCGAGGCGATCCCGAAGACGAGGACGACCGCGACGAAGGCGAGCCCCGGACCAGCCATTTCCGGCCCCATGGCGGCCTTGATCCTTTCGAAGACTGTGGTCATCGGCCCGTTCCCTTCTGACCGACAAAAGGCAGCAGGCGCTCTATCCGGGTGTTGGAAAGCGTGATGGCGATCAGAATGATCGCGCCGATAATCATCTTGAAGGCGAAGGGCGACACGCCCATCAGGTTCAGTCCGTTCTGAGTGATCGAGATCAGAAGCACGCCGAGCACGCAGCCGAGGACGGTGCCCTTGCCGCCGCCGAGGCGCGCGCCGCCGAGCACGACCGCGGCGAGCACGTCGAGTTCGCGGCCATAAAGCGCGTTCGGCACGACTTCCTGAGCATAGTGCGCCTGGATGAGGCCGCCTATGCCGGCCATGAGGCCAAGCCAGCCGAAGGCAATGAATTGCATGGCACCGATATTGATGCCGAAACGGCGGGCGCCTTCCGGATTGTCGCCGAAGGCGTAAAGCTGGCGGCCCGTCGTCGTCCGCGTGATCAGCGTCCAGGTCGCAATGACGCAGACGACCATGACGAGAACCGGAAGCGTGATCTCGATCCAGGTACCGTCGGGCATTTCACGTTCGAAGAGGATCACGCGGTCCGTCAGCCAGTCAGGCAGGTCGTAGATCGACACGCCGCGGGTGAAGAACATCAGCAATCCGAAATAGATATTGAAGGTAGAGATCGTGGCGACGATCGAAATGATCCGGAAGCGGTGGATCAGAAAGGCATTGAAGCAGCCGAGCAGCACGCCCAGCGAACCGGCGATGAGAAGCCCGGAGATCCAGCCGCCGCCGCCGATCCAGCCGAGCGCGATCGCCGTGCCGTATTGGACGACGGAAGCGGCCACGGCGAAGGAGATGTCGATGCCGCCGGCGATCAGCACCACCAGGAGGCCGACGGCGAAGATGATGTTGACGGCGCTGATGTTCAGGAGATCGAAGGCGTTGCCGAGCGAGAAGAAATTCGCCGTTGCGAAGGAGAGCACGGCACTGATGACGACGATCACCGCCAGCAGCGAAAATTCCGTCGCGTGAGTGCGGATCAAGCTACGCATAGACGGCCGCCTCGATGTCTTCCAGCCGCGACTGGCGCGGATCATAGGTTCCGACGATGCGGCCCTGGGCCATGTGCAGGACACGGTCGGCGTTGAAATAGACTTCCGGCACCTCGTCCGAGATCAGGATAATCGCAAGCCCGCTCTCGGCGAGCTTGGCGACGATGTCGAAGATCCCGGCCCGTGCCCCGACGTCGACGCCGACTGTGGGCGAATCGAGGATCAGCAGTTTGGGATCGGTGGCAAGCCATTTGGCGATCGCCACGCGCTGCTGGTTGCCGCCGGAAAGCGTCGATATCGCGTCGGCCTGATGGCCGATCTTGACGCCGAGATCGGCGATCCAGCGGGAGACGAGACTTCGTTTGCGATCGTCGGAAAGAAGCCCCCCGGAGAGAATCTTGTGCAGCGAGGCGATAACCAGATTGTCGGCGATTGCCTGCGGCTGGATGAGCCCGAGTGACAACCGGTCCTCCGACAGATAAGCGACGCCGGCCCTGATCGCCTCGCGGTTCGAGCCGAAGCGGACCTCCCCGCCATCGATACTGATCGTCCCGGATGCGGGCTTGAGCATGCCGAAGAGGGCGAGCGCCAGCTCGGTCCTCCCTGCCCCGAGCAGACCGGTTATGCCGACCGTTTCGCCGCGGCGAACGGTCAGCGAAATGTCTTCGAAGTCGCCCGGCCTGGTGAGGCCGCGAACCTCCAGAATGGCCGGCTGGCCCTCCTTCGGGCGCGCGCGGACGTGCTGATCGAAGGTCTTGCCGGTCATGAGTTCGGTGATTTTCGACTGCGTCATGCCGGCAGCGGGATAGACCCCGACCAGCGCGCCGTCGCGCAACACCGTGATCCGGCTTGAAATCTCCAAAACCTCGGCAAGCCGGTGGCTGACGAAGACGACCGCAACGCCGGAGGCGGACAGGCTGCGGACGATTTCGAGCAGATGGTCCGTTTCCGATTGCGTCAGCGATGCCGTCGGCTCGTCCATGAAGACGAGTTTCGCCTCCCCGACCAGCGCCCGGGCAATCGCCACGATCTGACGCTGGGCGATTGCATATTCCTTGAGCGGCAGGTCCACGTCGAGGGTGATGCCCAGCCGGGCCAGCGCATCGACCGCGATCCTGCGCATGCGGCCGTAATCCACCAGCCGCGGCCGCCCGCCGAGCACCTCGTGGAAGGCGATGTTTTCCGCGACGCTCATTTCAGGGAAAAGCGCAAGGTCCTGCCAGATGACCTGAATGCCGCGATCCTGTGCGGTAACCGGCGACATATGCGAATAGGTTTCGCCTTCATATTCGATGACCGCCCCTTCGGCCGGGCGGTAGACGCCCGTGATCACCTTGATGAGTGTGCTCTTGCCGCAGCCGTTCTCTCCGGCGAGGCAATGGACCTCGCCCGGGCGCACGTCGAAGCTGACATTCTTCAGTGCCTTGACGCCGCCGAAAGTCATGTTGATGTTGCGAAGAGACAGAAGCGGCTTGTCCGTGCTCGCCGCGCTTGCCGACTGGTGCATGCTATCGAGGCCCATCGATGGTGTTTCCAGAGGATCTGCCAGGCCGGCCGGAGCCGGCCCAGCAGCCGGGAGAACCCGTTGGCGGGGCGGGATGCGCTTGGCTCCCGCCCCGCTTCTATCCGTTCAGAGGCCCATTGCGGCGAGGTCGGCGACCGTCTCCTTGTTGATCGGCACGAGTTGGTCGACGATGATGTTGCGGTTTTCGAAATCGGGGTGGATCACGCCGAGACCTTCGATCTCCTCGCCATCCTTGATCTCCTCGCCCTTCATGAGCTTGTCGGCGAGCGTCACGAAGACTTCGCCTGCCTGCTTGGGATTCCACATGAAGCCGCCGGAGATCGCATCGGACTTGATGAGCTTCTGGCCCTGGCCGGGCGAGAAGGGCCCGAGCACGAAGATCTCGCCGACCTTGCGGCGCTCCTCGATGGCGCGGCCGGCGCCGATCGGCCCCTGGCTTCCGAAAGCGAGGAAGCCCTTGAGATTCGGATGAGCGGAGATCAGGTCGAGAGCCGTCGAGCGGCTCTTGTCCACATCCTCTGCGACGCCGTAGCGATCGCCGACGAGCGTCATCTCGGGATGGTTCTTCTTGATGTATTCAATTGCCGCGTCGGCCCAGGCATTGTGCAACGGCACCGTCAGCGAGCCGACGAAGACGGCATATTCGCCCTTGCCGCCCATCTTCTCCGCAAGCAGCTTTGCATGCGCCTCACCGAAGCCGGTGGCTGACGCGAGTTCGAAGTCCCAATCCGCGCCCTTCTGGCTGGGGGATTCATGCGTGATGACGATAATGCCCTTTTCCCTGGCCTTGGTGAGGACCGGCTCCAACACCTTGGCGTCGTTGGGTACGACGCCGATGACTTTGACGTTCTGGGCGATCAGATCTTCGATCGCGCGAACCTGCAGTGCCGGGTCGGCACTGGTCGGCCCGACCATGAAGGCGTCGACACCGAGCTTTTCGCCGCGTTCCTTGATACCGGCCTCCATGGCGTTGAACCACGGTATGCCGCCGATCTTGACGACGACACCGACCTTGCCCGTATCCTGCGCAGTGGCGGTATAGGCACCCGCAAGCGAAAGCGACGCCGCCAGGGCGGCGGCAAGAATTTTCCTGATCATGTCTCTCCTCCACATGTTCCCCCAAGGGAACGCTCCCGGGCGCGTCATGCGCCGGCCTCCAGCTCGATTCTCTTGGACGGGAGGGAATGTCCCGCCGCCGACGGCCGCCTCCTCAGACGGCACCTACGATTTGCACAATCGATATTTCTTTTTTGCACAATCGATGGTGCAATGACTATCGTGCAGAGTTAATCTTACGTCAAGCCGAAATCGGCACTAGAGCAATTCCAGAAAACGCGCGCATCGGTTTTCCGGAGTTTGGAGGAGGTCAGATGACGAACGGCGGCAGGAAAAAGGCGACCATCTATGATCTTTCGGTGCTGTCCGGGAGCTCGCCCTCCACCGTCAGCGCGGTGCTGAACGGCACGTGGCGCAAACGACGGATCAAGGAAAGCACCGCGGAGCTCATCCGGAACCTCGCCGAAACGCATCAGTACACTGCCAACCGGCAAGCACGGGGCTTGCGCAGCTCCCGCTCCGGCCTCGTCGGCCTGCTCCTGCCCGTGCACGACAACCGCTACTTTTCTTCGCTCGCCCAGACCTTCGAGGCGCATGTGCGCAGCAAAGGTCAATGTCCGATCGTCGTCAGTGCCAGCCGCGATCCGGAGGAGGAGCGCAGGACGGCCGAAACGCTGATCTCCTATTCCATCGACGAATTGTTCATCTGCGGCGCGACGGATCCCGATGGCGTGCACGAGGTCTGCGAAGCGGCCGGCCTGAAGCATATCAATATCGATCTTCCCGGTACGAAAGTGCCGTCGGTGATCAGCGACAATTTCGAAGGCGGCCGCCTGCTGACCGAGGCGATCATCCGCCACTTCCCCGCCGAGCGGCCGCTCGAGCCCGACGATCTCTACCTGTTCGGGGGCCGCGACGATCACGCCACACGCGAGCGCATACGCGGCTTCCGCGCCGTGAAGGAGGAGTTGCTGGGCGCCGACCCGGACGAATGCATATGGCCGACCGGCTATGCCGCCGACAACGCGCGAAAGGCCTTCGAAGCTTTCTACGAACAGCATGGAAAACTGCCACGCGGCTTCTTCGTCAACTCATCGATAAATTTCGAGGGATTGCTGCGTTTCATGGCCGAGCATCCGCTCGAGAATTTCACGGATCTGGTCGTCGGATGCTACGACTACGACCCGTTCGCCTCCTTTCTCCCCTTCCCCGTCATCATGATCCGGCAGAATATCGAGGGAATGATCGCCAAGGCCTTCGAAGTGATCGAAGAACCGAGAGCGCCCTTGCAAATACACATGATCGAGCCGCAGCTCGTGCCGCCGAGAACGGCCTTGACCGGGCCGCTCGACGCGCTGATGGACAGCGAGATACCGCAAGAGTGACGGGCTGCTACACCGCCGTGCGGCTGCCGGGGAAAAGCAGCTCGATGAAGCTCGCCGCCGTCGGCTGCGGCTCGTGGTTTGCCAGGCCGGGACGCTCGTTGGCCTCGATGAACACGTAGTCCGGTTCCGCCGGATCGCGGACCATCAGGTCGATGCCGACCACCGGGATGTTGATTGCCCGCGCCGCACTGCAGGCGGCCTCGACAAGATCGGGATGCACGATCTCCGTCACGTCATGGATCGACCCGCCCGCATGGAGGTTGGCGGCCTTGCGAACCGTAATCTCCCGCCCCTCGGCCAGTATCGTTTCGAGATCGAGACCCTGTTCCGCAAGGCAGCGATCCGTCTCCGCGTCGAGCGGAATCCGGCTTTCGCCACCCGTAGCGGCCTCGCGGCGGCGCGACTGTTTCCCGATGAGGGAGGCGATCTTGCTGCGGCCGTCGCCGATGACGCGCGGGGGCAAGCGAACCGCGGCGGCAACAAGCGTATAGTCGATGATCACGAGACGGAGGTCTTCTCCCTCGAAAAAGGCTTCCAGCAGGACCCGGTCGCAGACCTGACGGGCCGATGCGATTGCCTCCTCCAGCGCTTCCATCGTCGTGATGCCGACCGAGATGCCCCGGCCCTGCTCGCCGCGCGCCGGCTTGACCACCAGCTTGCCGTGTTTTTCGAGAAAGGCGCGAACTGCCTCGCGGTCCTCCCCCACTTCCATCTGGTCCGGCACGACAAGGCCCGCCGTGGAGACCATGCGGCGCGTAATCGCCTTGTCGTCACAGATCGACATCGCGACGCCCGAAGTCAGTTCCGAAAGGCTCTCGCGGCAATGAATCGAGCGGCCGCCATGGGAGAGGCGGAAGAACCCGCCTTCCGCGTCGGTGATCTCGACATGGATCCCGCGCCGCGTCGCCTCGTCGACGATGAGCCGCGCATAGGGATTGAGCGCATCGTAGGATTGATGCGGAATCGCGAAAAACTTCTCGTTGATCGCGTTCTTTCGCTTGATGGCGAAAAGCGGCATGCGGCGGAAGTTCAGCTTCTCATAAAGCCCGATCGCCAGCGTATTGTCGTGCATGACCGACAGGTCGACATAGGAAAGGCCGCGTGCCTGGAAATGCTCGGCAAGCTTGCGGACCAGATGTTCGCCGATGCCCGGCTGGCGCGCCTGCGGATGCACCGCGAGACACCACAGCGAAGCGCCGCGGTCCGGATCGTCGAACAGTCTCTGATGGTCGATCCCGGTGACGGTGCCGACGATTTCGCCCGTGGCGTCGTCCTGCGCCACGAAATAGGTCAGCGATCGGTCGTCCCGCTCGGAAGAGAAGAAATCGGATCGGATCTGGACCATGCCGCAGGCGGCATAGACCCGGTTGATGCCGTCTCCGTCAGCTTCCGACGCGAGCCTGCGGATCGTGATGCCTCGCGTGCGGCGGGTGTTTGCACGGTAGGTCCACAGGTCGAGCCGGTACGTGTGCGACGGGTCGAGGAAAATTTCCTGAGGCGCCCGTGACAGAAGCACGTGCGGGTCCCGTACGTAAAAGGCGATATCCCGGCTCGAGGGAGCCTCCTCGCGCAACTCGGACAACAGCTTCTCGTCGTCGGAAAACGTCTGGGCGAACAGGAGCCTGCCCCAACCGCAGTCGAGCACGACATCCCGCTTCGCCCCTCCGGAGGCCCTCGACCCCTCGGCGTCGCGCCCCGGCTGGGTGTGCGTCCGCAGCCGGTTCAAACGGTGCGTGACTGCCTTGGTGCCCTTGCTGCGTTGACGCGGCAATGCGATCTCGCGCGTCTTCTTCATGCTACACCCCCTGCGCTTCAAGCCACATTTCAAGCAGTCCGACCTGCCACAGCTCGGAGCCGCGTAGCGGCGTGATGTGATCCGACGGCGCTTCGAACAGGCGGTCGAGATAAGCTTCTCTGAAGATGCCCCGCTCACGCGCCTTCCGAGAGCGCAAGGTGTCGCGGATCAGGTCGAGATACGGACCGGCGATATATTTGAGCTGCGGCACGGGGAAATAGCCCTTCTTGCGGTCGATGACCTCGCTCGGAATGATCCGGCGCGCCACGTCCTTCAGAATGCCCTTGCCGCCGTCCCGCAGCTTTTCCTCCGGCGGCATGCGGGCGGCAAGTTCCACCAGCTCGTGGTCGAGGAAAGGCACGCGCGCTTCCAGGCCCCAGGCCATGGTCATATTGTCGACGCGCTTCACGGGATCGTCGACGAGCATGACGTTGCTGTCGAGGCGGAGCGCCTGATCGACGGGCGTATCGGCGCCCTCGCGCAGGAGATGCTCGTTCAGCAGGTCGCCGCTCACGTCGTGGTCGGCAATCCAGGAATCCGACAACTGGGTGGCCAGGATCGCGTGGGAACGGTCGCGGAAGGCCTTGCCGTAATCCGCCACGACGTCGTTGGAGTTCATCAGCGGCGGGTACCAGTGGTAACCGCCGAAGACCTCGTCCGCACCCTGTCCAGACTGTACGACCTTGACGTGCTTCGAAACTTCCTTCGAGAGCAGATAGAAGCCGACATTGTCATAGGAGACCATCGGTTCGGACATTGCGGCGATGGTCCCGGGCAAGGCCCCCATCAGATCGGCGGACGGGACGAATATCTTGCGATGATCCGTACCGAAGTGGCCGGCGATCAGGTCCGAATAGACGAATTCGTCGCCCTTTTCGCCGTTCGCCTCCTCGAAGCCGACGGAAAAGCTCATGAGGCCGCGCTGGCCCGCTTCCGCGAGCAGCCCGACGATCAGGCTGGAATCGACGCCGCCGGAAAGAAGCACGCCGACCGGCACGTCGGCGATCATGCGTCGCTTGACGGCAATGCGCAGCGCGTCCAAAAGCTGCTCCTGCCATTCCTCGCGCCTAATGGCTGCGTCGCCTGCCTGGCGGCGATAGGGCGGATCCCAATAGCGCCGGTCCTTGAAGCTCCCGTCGCGCTGATAGACGCGAAGGGTCGCAGGCGGCAGCTTGCGCACGCCGTTCAGGATCGTGCGCGGCGGCGGCACGACCGCGTGGAAGGTCATGTAATTGTGGAGCGCAGCCACGTCGATCGAGGTGTCGACGCCACCCGCCTTGACGAGCGCGGGCAAGGCGGAAGCGAAGCGCAAGGCGCCTTGGACTTCGGCGATATAGAGCGGCTTGATGCCGAAACGGTCGCGCGCCATGACGACACGTCCGCTGTCACGCTCGTGAATGACGAAGGCGAACATGCCATGGAAGCGCGAGACGCATTCCTCGCCCCATGCATGCCATGCCTTCAGGATGACCTCGGTATCACCTGACGAAAAGAATCTGTAACCCTTCTCTTCAAGCGCCGACCTCAATTCGCGGAAATTGTAGATGCAGCCGTTGAAGACGAGCGAAAGGCCGAGGTCAGGATCGACCATGGGCTGCTGCGACTTGTCGGAGAGGTCGAGGATACGCAATCGCCGATGTCCCAACCCGACATTCCCGCGCACCACCACGCCCGACGCATCCGGCCCGCGAGGGGCAAGGACGTCCGCCATGATCGAGACTGCCGTAACCGACGGCGAACCGCCATCGAACCTGACTTCTCCACAAATTCCACACATGAACCGGGTCGAAACCTCCATTGTTGATACAAGACGCGACGTCAGGGCCGCGGATCGATCCGCGGCCCTGACGTCGCTATGAAAACCCAATGCCCCACCGGGCCGACAGTTCCGCCATGGGCGTCACTTGGTCGCGGCTGCACGTTCGAGCATGTAGCTTTCGGCGAAAGCCATATGCTCGGCGGCGATCGCGCGCGCATCCTCCGACCGCCCGTCCTTAAGGGCGGCCATGAGCCGATACTGGAAGGATAAGCCCGTTTCGCGCGAAAGCGACGTCGGGTCGGCATAGATCGCCCGTGCGGCCGGGAGTTCGCGCAGCAGATTGTGCATGAGGCCGCAGACGAAGCCGAGAAGCGGATTCGGGCAGAGTTGCGCCAGCATCGAATGAAAATCGAGCTCGGCGACGCGCTGACGATACTGCTCGTCCAGATCGGCGGGGGGATGATCGTAAATGCGGATCGTATTTTCGAGGGCGATGAGTTCCTCCCGCGTCACCCTGCCGGCAACGAGCGCCGCCACCTCCGGCTCCAGCATCTTGCGCATGGCGTATATGTCGGAAATGCTCGGCTGATCGAAAAAGAAATGTGTCGACAGAAGCTCCATGGCGTGCCGCGCCGACGGCTTGGCGACGAATGCCCCGCCTCCCGGACCGCTGCGCGTGAAGACGAGGCCCTGCGTCTCCAGCGCTTTCATCGCCTCGCGTATGGTCCCCTTGGCCGCCTTGAAGGTGTCGATCAGGTCGCGCTCCTGCGGAAGCCGGTCCCCCGGCCCCAATCCTTCCAGGCGGATGTAATCCTTGATCCTGTCGGCGATCGCCTCAGGTCTGCGTTTCGTGCGCTCGGCCGGGACGAAGAGACGCTGGCCGTCTCCACCGGCTTCCTTTTTCTTTTCGATGACCACTGGCATGAACCGTCACTCTTTCCTGATGCGTGGCGCGCTGGCGACAAGCTGTCGTGTATAGGCGTGCTCAGGGTCGGTAAAAAGGCGGGCGGCCGGTGCCGTCTCGACCACCTCGCCGAAATACATCACCGCCACCCGGTCGGAGATCGCCTCGACCACCGCCAGATCGTGGCTGATGAACAGATAGGAAAGGCCGAAGCGCTGTTTCAAATCGCGCAACAGAAGCAGGACCTGCGCCTGGATGGACACGTCGAGCGCGCTCACCGGCTCGTCGAGCACGATGATCTCGGCCTCCGTCGCCAGCGCCCGGGCGATCGCGATCCGCTGTGCCTGTCCGCCGGAAAACTCGTGCGGGTAGCGCGAGAGCGTATCCTCCGGCATCTGCACCGCGTGAAGCAGCTCCTGCATCCGGGCGCGACGGCGGGGGGCTTCGTAGCCGCACAAAAGCTTCAGCGGCGTCTCCAGGATATCGTGAATCGTCTTGCGCGGGTTCAGCGAAGCGACCGGATCCTGGAAGACATATTGGATCGTCTTGCCGAAGGCCCTCGGGCCGGATCGCCGCAGCGCCGCCGCATCCCTGCCTGCGATCAGCATGCTGCCGGATGTCGGCTCCTCGAGGCCGACGAGCATGCGCGCAAGCGTGCTCTTGCCGGACCCGCTTTCGCCGACGACGGCGAGCGTCTCGCCCCGCGCGACATCCAGCGACACCGCCTTTACCGCCCTTGTTTCATGCTTCGCCTTGCCGAAAAGGCTGCGGCCTCCGCCGAAGGTCTTGGAAAGGTCCCGAACCTGAATGGCAGCACCCGTCATTGCGCCACCTCCGCCTTGCTGCCGGCAAAAAGTTCGCCGACACGATCCAGGAAACGCTCGCCCGTTCCGAGCTCGGGCACGCAGGCGATCAGCCGCTTCGTATAGGCATGCTGCGGATTGTCGAGAACCTCCCGCGTCTTACCGGTTTCGACGATTTCGCCATCCTTCATCACGGCAACGCGGTCGCAGAATTCCGAAACGATGCCGAAGTCGTGGGTGATGAACAGCAGCGCCATGCCCCGCTCGCGCTGGAGATCGCGCAGGAGCTCCAGAATGCGGGCCTGAACGGTCACGTCCAGCGCGGTCGTCGGCTCGTCCGCAATGATGATCTCCGGATCGTTGGCGAGCGCCATGGCGATGCCAACTCGCTGACGCTGACCGCCGGAAAGCTGGTGAGGATAATGCACCGACCGCTCGCGAGCGTCCGGGATTCCCACCTTTTCCAGGAGCGCGACGGCTTTTTCCCGCCGCTCGGCCGCCCTGACCGGCTGATGCGCTGCGATCGCCTCCTCCACCTGCCGCCCGACAGGATACATCGGATGCAGCGTCGTGAGCGGGTCCTGGAACACGTAGGCGACCCGGCTGCCGCGGTTCGCGATCAGCCTGGCTTCAGGCATGGAAAGCACATCGTCGTCTCCGAGATAGATCGCACCGTTGCGGATCACACCCGGCGGCGAGGCCACGAGCCCCATGACGGACAAGGCGGTGACGCTCTTGCCCGAGCCGCTCTCGCCGATGAGCCCGAGGCATTCACCGGGCTTCACATGCAGCGAGACGTCTCGAACTGCGGGGATTATCTCCTTTCCCCGCCGAAAACCCGTTTCCAGCTTCTGGATCGCGAGGGAAGCACCCTCCGCCGTGTTTGCCGGCGCGGCGCGGCCGGGGGCAACTTCGGTCACCGGCCCCGGCCGCGCAAGAGCGCCAGAGCGAAGCCGCGGGTCCAACACGTCGCGGATCCCATCACCTAAAACGTTCAGGCTGATGACGATCAGGAAAATCATCACGCCCGGCACGATCGAGACATGCGGAGCCGTGAAGAGCTGCGCTCGGCCCTCTCCCAGCATGGAGCCGAGATCGGCCTGCGGCGGCTGCGCGCCGAGGCCGAGGAAGCTGAGCCCGGCCGTCTCGAGGATCATCCAGCCTGCCGTCGTCGACATGGTGATGACGATGACGGGCATAACGTTGGGCAGAACCTCGGTGAGAATGATCGACAGATGTCCCTTGCCGGAGAGCCGCGCCGCGTCGACGAATTCGCGATGGGCGTAGCCGAGCGTCACGCCGCGCACGTTCCGGGCGAAGAACGGGATATTTACGAGAGCGATCGCATAAAGCGCGTTCATCAGTCCAGGCCCGAGGGCGGCGACGATCGCGAGCGCCAGCAGGATGTAGGGAAAAGCCATAAGCATGTCGATGCCGCGCATCATCGCATTGTCGGTGCGCCCGCCGGCGTAACCGGCGACGATACCGATGGCCGATCCAATCCCGGCGGCAATGAGGGTGGCGGCGAAACCGACCGCGATCGAGACCCGCGTGCCCCAAAGCAGGCGGCTCAGAATGTCCCGGCCGAGCTGATCCGTGCCGAGAAGATGCCCGGCGGTCAGCACAGGCTTCAACCGGTCGGCAGGTGCCGTCGCATCCGGGTCCGGAAGCGGGAGGACCGGGACCAGAACGATCAGCAACAGGATCAGTCCGAGCAGCACGAGCCCCGCCGCTGCGAGCCGGTTGTTGAGCAACAGGTGCCAGGAGGTGATCCGTGCCGGCCCGCTCGGCGGAGCCGGCGATGCTACCAGCGCGCTCATGTACGAATCCTCGGATCGAGCATGGACTGGATGATGTCGGCGAGAAGGTTGAACAGCACGTAGCTCGCCGCAACGACCAGCACGCCGCCCTGCACCAGCAGGATATCGCGCGTCGAAATCGCCTTCACGAGCATCGCGCCGATTCCGGGCCACTGAAACACCGTCTCGACATAGACGGCGCCGCCCAGCACGAAGCCCGCCTGGATGCCGATCGCGGGAACGACGCTGACCAGCGCCGCGCGGAAGGCATGGGCGTAGATCACACGCCGCTCGGACAGGCCCTTGGCGCGAGCCGTGCGCACATAGTCCTGCCTCAGAACCTCCAGCATCGCTCCACGCGTCAGCCTCGCTATGACGCCTGCGGCAACGACGGCGAGCGTGGCCGCCGGCAAGATCAGATGGAGCAGCAGATCCTTGAGGTCACCCCCGCCGTAGACGGCGTACATGCCGGAGGCCGGCAGGATGCGCCAATGAACGGCGAAGAGGTAGATGAGCAGCAGCCCGAGCCAGAAGGACGGCGTGGAGATGCCGGCCAGTACGAAGAAGGTGATGATGCGGTCGGCCCAGCCGAACTGGCGTACGGCTGAAATCACACCCGCGAAAAGCCCGATCACCGAGCACAGGACCAGCGATACGCCGGTCAGCACCAGCGTCGCCTGAAACCGTTCCAGCACCTCGTCGAGCACGGGGCGGTTCAGCGCGAAGGACCGGCCGAAGTCGCCCTGCAGCACGTTGCCGATCCAGATCGCGTATTGCTGCACCACCGGTTTATCGAGCCCGAGGTCACGATTGATGCGGTCGACGTTTTCCGGCGTCGCATAGGAGCCGAGAATGGCCGTCGCCGTGTCGCCAGGGATCAGAGCCATGACGAGAAAGACGATGATGGAAAGCCCGAACAGGACGGGCACCACGGCAACAAGCCGCTTCAGGATATAGGCCTGCATGGATAACCCTCCCGGGAGGTCCGTGTTGGTCGCCACCGGCAGAACGAACATGCCGGTGGCCGTTCCGGGTGCGCGATCTACTCTTTCGTCACGTCATGGAGATCGAGGAGGAAGGAGGGCTGCAGCTTGAACCCCTTGACCGCGGCGGTGGTCACCGCGTTCTGCTTCCAGTTGGCGACGAAAAGCCACGGCGCATCGTCATGCACGATCGACTGGACCTCGCCATAGAGCTTGCCCCGTTCGGCCTGGTCGGTGGACCTGCGCGCCTTTTCCAGAAGCTCGTCCAGCTGCGGATTGGAATAGTAGCCGGAGTTGAAGCCTCCCTTGTCGGGCATGGCATCGGTGCGCAACGTCAGATAGGGAACGGTATCCGGATCGTTTGTCATCCAGGCCATCTCGGCCATGTCCGCCTTGCCCTCGAGGCCGGGATTTACGCGGCCAAGGAAGGTGTTCCACTCGTAGGTCTCAATCTTGACCTTGAAGCCCACAGCCTGGAGATCCGCCTGGATCGCTGCACCCATGGTGATCGGATCGAGCATGCCCGAGCCGCCTTCGGTAACGTAGAACGTCACCTGCGGATTTTCGACGCCGGCTTCCGCGAGCAGTGCCTTGGCCTTTTCGGGATCATGGGCATAGGGTTCCACCGAGCTTTCCACCCAGTTGAAGGCCGGCGGTATCGGGCCGGCCGCGACCGTCGCCGTTCCCTGCAGCACGTCGTCCACCAGCGTTTGCTTGTTCACCGCATAATTGGCCGCCTGGCGCACGCGCTTATCCGCAAAAGGCCCCTCCTTTGTGTTCAGGATGGCGAACCAGACATGCGGCCCCGCCTGCTCGGCCACGGCGAAATTGGCATCCTGCTCAAAGGTAGCGAGATTGTCCGGCGGCACCTCCACCATCACGTCGATACCGCCGGCCATCATCTCGGCGACACGGGTGTTGGCGTCGGTGATGGGACGGAAGACGACGGCCTGAAGCTTCGCGGCGCCATCCCAGTAGTCCGGATTGCGCTCTACGACGACGCGCTGGTTCGACAGCCACTCCACGAACTTGAACGGGCCGGTCCCCGACGGGCTGCGGCCATATTCCTTGCCATGATTTTCCACGGCGGCGGGGGAAACGATCAGACCCGTGGGATAGGCAAGATTGGAAAGGAACGGCGCAAAGGCTTCGCTGAGCCTGAACTCGACCGTATGCTCATCCAGCACATTGACCGCTTCGACGGAGGCGAAGTTGAAGGAAAGCGGGAATGGCCCGGTGTCGTAGAATGGATGGTCCTTCTTCAGCATGCGGTCGAAGTTGAACTTCACCGCCTCGGCATCGAAATCGGAACCGTCGTGGAACTTCACGCCCTGTCTTAGCTTGAACGTATAAGCCTTGCCGTCATCCGAGATTTTCCAGCTTTCCGCAAGCGCCGGCTCAACCTCCAATGTCCCGTCCTTGAAACGGACGAGGCCGTCATAGACGTTGACCAGGATGCGGAAGTCGTTGGTTGCGGTCACCGTATGCGGGTCCAGAGACTGCGGCTCGGCAATCTGGCCGACGACGAGAACGTCGGGCGGAGTCTGCGCTGCGGCCGGCGCGGCGGCAGCCCCTGCAAAAGCAAGAGCGGCCAAGGCGATGGCGCTCCGAAACAGCCTCTTCATGGGGAAGATCCTTTCGATTTGGCTTCAGTTCGCGAGGATGTATTTATAACGATAAATCTTCACGTTGCAATAATTTATCATGATTGAATTTTGGCCCTCCAGGAGGGCCGAACGTCCCGCAAGCCTTCCGGTGGACGACCGCGGGCTTCCCGGGGAGCCGGCAAAGGCAGAGGTAGCGAGAGATTGACCAGGTCCGCGTACTTGCTCAGCAGGTCGAGCAATCGCATCCGGCGAATTCCAGGAGGATGGCAGGACTAATACCAGTCCGCGCCCTCTCCCAACACGCCCCCAATGTCGCGGGCACTGTGCAAGATGCGTTCTATCCGCACATCGTCGCCGGTAGCAGTGTAAAACACAACGTAACGGCGAAACGGAACCGAACGCAGGCCCACGCGCAATTCCGGCCGGGGTGCTCCACTACGCGGAGCAATGGCCAATCCGTTGCAACGGGCGCGCAACTCGGTGACGAACCGATAGGCCGCGGCCGGATTGTCGATGTGAATGTAGTCTGCGATCTCTTGCAAATCCTGCGCGGCGGCAGGGGCAAATGTAACAGCCACTAGGAACGGCTTTCACGGTATTTTACTTCAAGGCGATCAAAGACTTCATCGGCAGGAATGCCGGAGCCGCTCTCGGCGCCCTTGGCAATTTCCGCCCGAAGGGCTTGGAGGCGTGTTTGGCGCTGTTCCTCGCGTTCCTCAAGAAGGCGCAAACCGTCGCGCACGACCTCGCTCGCGCTGGCATAGCGGCCACTCTCGACTAGATCGCGTACCAGGTCTTCGTAGTATTGGCCGATGCTGTAACTGGCTGGCATTGGAACTTCCCTTTCGGCTTCGATACTATCAAGTTTTGATAGTTTTGAACACCCTTTTCGAACACGGCGCCCCGACTTCCCGAGGCGTTCGGCCCGCCAAACGAGGTCGGTCAAAAGAGCGTAGCGATTTTTTTGACGATGATGTCGGATCGGCGGCGGCTGGTGCGTCTTCGTATCATCAGGTCGGGATTTCGATCTGAAGCACAACGACCAGGAGGACGACGCGATGTCTAAGAACACCATTTGTCTATGGTACGACAAGGACGCCGAGGAAGCCGCCCGCTTCTATGCGGACACCTTCCCAGACAGCAAGATCGGAGCCATCATCCGCGCGCCCGGCAAATACCCCGACGGAGAAGAGGGAGACGTGTTGGTCGTCGAGTTCACGGTGGCAGGTGTCGCATGCGTCGGATTGAACGGCGGCCCCACATTCAAGCACAGCGAAGCTTTCTCATTCCAGATCAGCACCGAGGATCAGGAAGAAACAGACCGCTATTGGAACGCCATCGTCGGCAATGGCGGTCAGGAAAGCGAATGCGGCTGGTGCAAGGATAAGTGGGGCGTATCCTGGCAGATCACACCTCGCACTCTAATGGACGCGCTTACGGCTGGTGGCGAACAGGCAAAACGCGCATTCGACGCGATGATGTCGATGAGGAAAATCGACGTAGCTGCGATCGATGCGGCACGAAAAGGGGCTGACACGCTATGACCGCCGACAAGATCAAAGGACCGGCTTCCTATTTTCCATCGATCGAGAAGACATACGGCCGTCCGATCAGTGATTGGCAAGCGCTCGTGCGGATGCACTATCCAGCGAAGCACATGGAACTCGTCGCTATGCTGAAGAGCGAACACGGAATTGGCCACGGCCATGCAAATGCGATCGTCGCGTACACTCTCGTGGAAGACGAGACTCCTGTTCCACGGTGAATTTGGAACTGTCGACTTGCGATAGGTTTGCCGGTCGCAGAGGCAAAATAATCCGGCAATCGGCAGCTGCTGTCCGCGCTACCGGCAGGCCTGGCAGCCAAGGTGGATCGAGCGTCTCGCTGACCGAAAGCCTGATGATGGTTGCCGTTGCCGTGTGGATGGCGCTCAGGATACGTCCGGCTCGTCCGCCTTCAAATCCTGCTCGGCCTGTCGTACCTTCTGCCGGGTAAAGCCCCGAAGGCCGGAGACCTCCTCTGCGTCGCGCTCGATCTGGACCTCGCTTGCCGCATAATACACCGCAAGCTTCGCGACGGACATCAGCGCATGGAGATGGATACGCTCGTAGCCGTGCGACGCGTCGACACCGAAGGTGAGAAGCGCCGTGCGGACGTCGTGCCCCGCCTCGACGGCCGAAGCGGCATCGGAACGATAGTAGCGGAAGACGTCCTTCTGGACGCGGATGCCATGTTCGCCGCAAAGCTCGTAAAGTTTTTTCGAAAGGTGATAGTCGAAAGGTCCCGTCTGGTCCGCCATCGCGAGCGTCACGCCGAACTCGTCCGAATTCTGGCCTGGCGCGGTCGTGCCGTTGTCTATCGCCACCAGCGAGGCGATTTCCGGGACGATTGCCGCTGACGCGCCCACACCCACTTCCTCGCCGATGGTGAAGAGCCAATAGGTATCGACCGGCGTTTCCACCTTCTCGCGCTGCATGGCCTCGAGCGCCGCAAGCATGATGGCGACCCCCGCCTTGTCGTCGAGATGCCGCGAAACGATGAACCCGTTCTCGAGGAATTCGGGCTGCGGATCGATGGCGACGATGTCGCCGACGTCTATTCCGAGCTGCACCAGGTCGTTCCGGTCGCGTGCGAGCGCATCGACGCGCAGCTCGATATGACGCCAGCCCGTCGGCTGCGTGTCGACCTCCTCGTTGAAAGTGTGACCGGAGGCTTTCAGCGGGAGAATTGAACCGCGATAGGTGCCCTTGCCGGAAAAGATCGAGGCGCGGGCCCCCTCCGCGAACCGTGCGGACCAGTGCCCGATCGATACCAGTTCGAGGCGGCCGTTTTCCTTCAGCGCCTTCACCTGCGCGCCGAGGGTGTCCAGGTGCGAGACGATCCCGCGGGCCGGGCGCTCGGCGGCCCCCGGCCGAAGAGCGCGGATCGCACCCCGGCGGGTCAGCTTGACTTCCAGGCCGAGACGCTCGAGTTCGCGCGCCGTGTAGCGCACCGCCTCGTCGGTGAAACCGGTCGGGCTCGCAATGTCGAGCAGAGCTTTCAGCCGGCTGGTGAGATAGTCCGGGTCTATATTGATCGGTGTCTGCATGAATGCGTTGTCGCAATCATGGATGCCTGCGTCAACAATGTTGCCGAAGCGACGCGCGCTCCCGCAGATCGTCACGCGCGTCTCGAAAATCGCGGACGGGAACATCGCACCGCCCGCCACGTTGTAAGGTACTCAGCTATTCGGCAAGGCCAGGCCAGGCGTCACTCGGGAGGTTGCGTGGGCAAATCCGCGAACGAAAAACGAAACGGCGTCCCGCTCATTCATGGCGCCAGCAATCTGCCGTCGGTGACGGTCGACGATTATAATCTGGAGCTGCGTGACGGCGACGGCTTCCTTGGCGACAGGGCCAACAAATTTGCCTTCCAGGAAAAGCTCGACGCCTGGCGCAAACGCGTGCGCAAGGGCGGCGACGATCCGCTGGGCCAGGCCCTGACCCAGGATCTGTCCAAAAAGCAGGTCGATGCCCTTCTGCGCGGCGACGACAAGGAGGCGGCCGCGCTGATCATGGGTGCGGTCGACGAATTCGCCGGCGAGCTCGCCAGCGTTCTCGAACGGTTCCTCCAACAAAAGAACTGGAAAAATACGCAGCGCGTCGTCATCGGCGGAGGCTTCCGGGGAAGCGCAGCGGGCGAATTGGCCATTGCCCGCGCAATGGTGCTGCTGAAGGCTGAAGGCATCAAGATCGAACTCTCCCCCATCGTTCACCATCCGGATGATGCCGGGCTCATCGGCGCCGCGCATCTCATGCCCGCCTGGATGCTGAAGGGCCACAAGGCGATCCTGGCCATCGACATCGGCGGCACCAATATTCGCGTGGGCATAGTCGAGCTGCACCTGAAGGATGAAACCGACCTCTCCAAGGCAAAGGTCTGGAAATCGGATATCTGGCGACATGCGGATGACAAGCCCAACAGGAGCACGACCATCGAGGAGCTCATCGGCATGATCGAGAAGCTTATAGCCAAGGCGGACAAGGCGGACCTTGCGCCGGCGCCGGTCATCGGCGTGGCCTGCCCCGGCTTGATCAACGAAGACGGCTCGATCCTTCGCGGCGGCCAGAACCTCCCGGGCGGCAACTGGGAAAGCGAGCATTTCAACCTGCCTGCCGCGCTCAAGGACGCCATTCCGCAGATCGGCGATCACGAGACCTTCGTGATCATGCACAACGACGCCGTCGTGCAAGGTCTGTCTCAGATACCGTTCGTGCAGAATGCATCGAGCTGGGGGATCCTAACGATCGGGACCGGCCTCGGCAACGCGCATTTCAGCAACAAGGCCGAAAATTGAGCAGCCGCGCGGCAGCTTCCGGGCCGCCGTGAGTGCCCGAATGGTTAAGCGCCTGATGCGCAATCCCGGCGAATTGTCGGCTTTTCCTCGACCGTGAGTTAAAGGCTTTCGGCTAACCTTCCTTCACAAGCAAAAAACGGGGAGTTCCGATTGTGAAGGTAAAGTCGAAAGCATTGGCCGGACTGTTCGAAGCCCGCAAAACCGTCGCCCGCAGCACCCTTGCCGTCATGCTCGCCGTGACCACCTGGGGCTGCTCCTCGACGGTCAGCCAGGAAACGACCGCTTCGATCGCCAGGGAAGTCGGCTATCCTTTGCCGGAAAGAAAGCCCGCGCCGGGCAAGCAAGCGGTCACGCAAAAAACGCCCAAACTCGTGCGCTCGGCCTATCTCGGGCGGGCTCCCTATGTCTGCACGCCCAGCGGCTTCGGCAGCACCTCGCGCTGTTTCCTTCGCTGAGCGTTTTCCGAAAAAGCGTGGGGCGGGGTTGCGGGCCTTTCGACGCCGGGCTCATCTGCGGAGCCGGTTTGAACTGCTGACATCGGCCAGCCGCGCAACCCCTTCCCGGCCGGGGTTACTCGACCCGGCCGAGTCTCGCCTCGATGCGGCTCAGGCTCGCGCCCACGTAATTGCCGCGTCGAAGCTTGGCGAATTCGTCATCTGGCCTCACCCGTGCGTTCTTGAAGACGTACCAGGTGCCGTCCGGCTCTCGCCTTTGATAGATCACGCCACCCCGCTTGGCGTGGCTGAAGCAGGTCGTCGCCGGCGCCGAGCCATCCCTGGCGTGCCATTCGGCGCGGAAGCAGAGTTTCCCCGGGCCGGTGATGAACCAGCGGCCGACCCCATAGGACGGTTTGCCGTTCTCCTTGGACCAGGCGGTAAACCGGCGCGCCTGCACCGAGAAATAGCCCGCTCCCTCTTTCCATATCCAGGATTTCTGGCCGTAGAGTTGGAGCAGTTCCGCGTGCGTCAGCGGAGTTGCCTTCCTCTCCGGGCGCGCAGTGGCGGCCTCGGCGAACGAAGCACCGGCTATGCTGGCAGCCAGCGCGATTGCCAAAGGTATTCCTCGGGATATCGATTTCATCACATGCCTCCATCGGGCACCTGCCCGCTAATGGTTTCGCGGACCACCCGCCAATCGGGGCGGCCGTAGCCCTGCGGCCAGTCATAGATCTCGCGATCGTTGAAATAGACTACGGCTGTCAGCTGCGGGAATTCGGCGTGCCGCTCGGCGACCGACGCCGCCCAGCTTGCTGCGTATGTACCATCGCCCTCATAGCCGAGCTCGGCGACCATGATCGGCTTGCCGAAGTTCATCACCCGGCCGTATCCGGGCGCCAGCCGCTCCGCGAATGTCTGATCGCGCCCGGTCGTGCCCCGATCGTAGGGCTGGTAACCGAATACCGAAAGCCCGACGATATCGACGACATCGTCACCCGGATAGAAGGCTTCCAGACCCTCGTTGCCTTTGGGCGACCACATGAACTTCGCGTGCTTCAGGTGGCTGCGGCAAACAGTCACCACGCGGCGATAGGCTGCCTTGAAGTCGTCGCCCCCCAATGGGACCAGGAGAACTGGTTGTCGGTTTCGTCCATTTCCTGGCCCCAGCGGATGATCACGGGACTCTTGAGGGCAGCGGCGGCGGAGCAGACCTGCGCCATGTTCTCGTCGCGTTCGCCGCTCAGGATCGAACGCAGGAGCTCCCCTTCGGTCACGCGCCACTCGGGCGACCATGACCAGGGTTCGACTGTGATCATGAGCGAACGGCCGCGGGCTTGGGCATAGTCGTCGGCAAGCGTCAGTGTCGACAGATCGACGTCTTCCCAGGGCAGGAAGAGATGCTCGATCTTCGAGCTGCCCGGCGCGCCGAAGTCGCCGTGGGGATCGTAAGCGCCGAAATCGATCGAGTTCTCCGTCAGGACGGGCCGCTTGTCCGATGGTGTCGCCATCGTCGGCGAGTTCGGTTCGGGGATGCCCCGCGGCATGTTGGCCGCGAGCACGGTACCCGACAGCAACAGACCGAGAGATGCAAAGGTAATGGCCTTGGATTTCCTGTTCATCGAACACCTCCAACCGCGTTCATCCCGGCTTGCCGGCCAACGCTATTCTTTGTTTCCTTCACTTGGCCCTCGATACGCTCCTTGAAGGCTGTGAGCTTGGCGGCGACCAGATCCTCTCTGACCAGCCGGTTGAACTCGTCGTCTGCCTGCGTCCTGGCATGTCTGAAGACGTACCAGTCGCCGGACGGCTCCCTCTTCTGGTAGATGGTTCCGTCGAGCGTACGGTGGCTGAAGCAGGTCTTGTCGCGGGCGGCGGCACCCTGGCTGTGCCACACGGCCGTCAGGCAGAGTTGGCCGCGGTCATTCACACTCCAGCGGCCTTCGGCCCAGCTCTCCCCCGTGGGTGATTGCGCCCAGGCCCGGAAGGCGCGGCCTTCACGGTCCATCCGGCCGGCGCCGCTCTCCCATTTCCAGGTCTTGTCCTGGAAGATCATGTAGAGCTCGACGCCCGTCATGGTGCGGGCCTTTTCGGGAACGGCAACTTCCGCGGACGCCGGTGATTGGCAGAGGGCAAGGACGGCCAACATGCCAAGGGCGAAGCGCCGGCCGGGCAGCGCATGTCGGGTGCCGCGGCCCTCTCTCCCGAAGAATGGGACTTTCACTTTCATGTTCCTATCCCCTCTTAGAGTTGCCGTCCCGCTGTTCCGCAGGGGCGGAAATCCAGCGTGGCCGGAAGACGATCTTGCGCAATGCCGTACCGCCCTGCCCGGCTCCGGCCACCGCATAACGCTCCTCGAAGATGCGCAGGTGCCCACTGCCCCATGCAAGCGCCTCGAGCCCGTCCTTCCCGTGTTCGGCAGTCGCAATGCCGGGCAGTGCGACGACCGCCAGGAGCCCGGCCGCTATTGCGGGACGATAGAAACGGGAGGCGGTGCCAACGGCGTTTTCTCTCGAATGCCGCAGGACGATGACCAGCAGAAGCAGGCAGTAAATTGCCGCATTGAGGATCGCGAAGAGGTAGAATCCCTTGGCCTTCGCGGCATCTTCGACGAGCAGGACCGGTAGGGCGGCCGCGACCGCCAGGAAAAAGTAGGGCGCGAGCACGCGAAGGGGCAGCGGATCGACCTCGGATGATCCCTTCGGCGTGACACGGAAATCCACGAAGGACCCGGTCAGCCAATCGCGCAGAGCGGCCAGCGTACCGGCAAGCGCCCAGGGCCAGCGCGCAAACAGGAAGAGCATGCACTCCCAGCTCAGGATCTTCGCGTCGTAAGGCCTGAAGGCGCCGGTTGCCCGCCAGCGATAGGCCAGCAGGACGAGGATGATCGAGAGCGGCGCGAAATAGGCCAGAAACTCCGGATAGGTCACGGCGACAAAGGTCTCGCCGCGCGCAAGGGCGACGATCGGCATTGCAAACATCAGCGCCATGAAGCACGCGAAGAGCGGATACCAGAGCTGCGAGAAGAGGAACTGGAACTTCAGTCGCAGCGGCAGCCGGCCGACGAGACGCGGCGAATACTGCAGCAGGAGCATCACGAGACTGCGCGACCACTGGAACTCCTGGGTCACCAGGTCGGCAAAGGTGCGCGGCCCGTCGCCATGCGCGATCGCGTCGAGCGCGTGAATGCCGCGCCAGCCTGCCGCATTCATCATCAATGTCGTCGAATGGTCTTCGGCAAGCTCCGGGCCGAGACCGCCGATCTCCTTGAGGGCAGCCGTGCGCACCGCGTAGTGAGAGCCGATGCAGAGCGGCGCGAGCCCGCCATTGTATCCGGCCTGGAGAGCACCGTGCATGCTCGCCTCCGCATGGAGGCGGCCGCGCGCCGACCAGCTTTCTGAAGCATTGCGGTCGCAGATGCTCGGCGCGGAGACGTAACCCACTTCCGGGTCGGCAAATGGGCGCAGCATTTCGAAGAGGTACCCGGGTGCGGGGACGTGGTCGGCATCGAGCTGGGCCACGAAATCGTACCGGTCATAACCGTAGTGATCGTAGAAGAAGGCGAGATTGCCTTCCTTGCAGCGGGTGCGCCGTGGCCATGTGGCCCGGTGATAATCTGCCCGGCCCTTGCGGGTGGAGACGAGGACGCCATGGCTGCGGCACCAGTCGAGCGTCGCTTCGGACGGATCCTCGTCTGCAAGCCAGGTGTCGTGCGGCACGTCCTGCGCAAGCATCGCCTCCAATGTCTCGGCGACGACGGAAAAGGGTTCCGACGGTGCCTTGGTGACGACCATGGCAATGCGACTGGCGGCCGGGAGCCGCAACGGCCCGTTCGGTTTCAACGCGCCATAAAAGACGGCAATGAAATAGGCCGGCAGCAGGGTGACCCAGGCAAGGACCGAAGTCACGATGGCACTGCCCAAAGCGTCAACGTGATGGCGCGGCTCCAGCCACCAGGACCAGAAATGGACGAGCGCCGCGACCCAGAGCCCCGCGCCGAGCAGAAACTCCATCCGGCGTCCGCGCGTGAGCACAGGCACAAGCCGCGGCTCACCGTCTTCGGAAATGCGCGTCGGCTCGTTGGCGGAAAGGACGGTCATGACCGCACCTCCAGCCCGAAGAACGGGGCGGCGGTTCGCACGATCGTCTCGAGATCGGAATATCGCGGCAGGAAGCCGAGCGTCCGGCAGGCAAGCCCGGCATCCGCATAAAGCGCCGGCGGATCTCCGGCACGACGCCGGCGAAATACGACCGGGACGTTATGCCCGGTAATTTCGCCGATCGTCCGCAGGACTTCCTTTATCGAGAAGCCGCGGCCGGAACCGACGTTGAGCGCGAGGTTGCCGCCGCCTTTGGCGAGATGCCGGTATGCCAGCACATGGGCGCTCGCAAGATCGGCCACGTGAATATAGTCACGCACGCAGGTTCCGTCCGGGGTGTCGTAGTCCTCGCCGAAAATCTCCAGATGCGGAATGCGGCCTGCCGCGGCCATCAGAGCCCGCGGAATGAGGTGCGTTTCCGGGTCGTGCCATTCGCCGAGGTCGCCCTCAGGATCAGCGCCACATGCGTTGAAATAGCGCAACGAGACGTAATTCAGCGCAAAGGCGGCCGCATAGTCGGCGAGCATGTGCTCGGCCATCAGTTTCGTCTTGCCATAGGGGTTGATCGGTGCCTGCGGCGTCGCTTCATCGATAGGCAGCAACGCCGGTACGCCATAGGTGGCGCAGCTCGATGAGAAGATCACCTTGTCGACACCCGTCTGGCGGCATGCATCGAGGAGCGACAGCGTGCCGCCGACATTGTTGTTGTAGTATTTCGCAGGATCGGCGACGGATTCGCCGACATAGGCGGATGCGGCGAAGTGGATGACGGCGTCCGGCTGATAGGCCTCGATGGCCTCGATCAGGTGGCGGCCCTCCAGGATATCTCCCTGAATGAATGGTCCCCAGCGCACGGCGGAACGGTTTCCGGTCGACAGATTGTCGTAGACGACGGGCTCCATGCCCTCCAGGCGCAGAAGCTTCGCGGTGTGACTGCCGATATAGCCGGCACCACCGGTGACGAGGATACGTGGCGCAACCATCAGACCAGCTCCGCGCTTTCCCGTATCGACCGGGAGAGAAGGTCGTCGAAATAGCGGATCGTGTGCGCAAGACCCTCGGCCAGATCGACCTTCGGACGCCAACCGAGCTCTCCCGTCGCGAGCGAGATGTTCGGGCGGCGCTGGCGGGGATCGTCGACAGGCAGAGGCCGACGGACGATCTTCGAGCGCGAGCCGGTCAATCGGACCACCTCTTCGGCGAGTTCGCCGATCGTGAATTCCGCCGGATTGCCGAGATTGACCGGTCCGGTAAGGGACGGCGGCGATGCCATGAGGCGGACGAAGCCGTCGATCAGCTCGTCGACGAAACAGAAGGAACGGGTCTGCGAGCCGTCGCCGTAGATCGTGATGTCCTCACCCTTAAGGGCCTGGACGATAAAATTGGAAACGACACGGCCGTCATCCGGACGCATCCGCGGGCCGTAGGTGTTGAAGATACGGACGATCTTGATTTCGACCCCATGGGACTTGTGGAAGTCGAAGAACAGGGTCTCTGCGCAACGCTTGCCCTCGTCATAGCAGGAGCGCGGGCCGAAGGGATTGACGTTGCCCCAATAGCTTTCCACCTGCGGGTGGACGTGCGGGTCGCCGTAGATTTCCGATGTGGACGCCTGGAAGATGCGCGCGCCACGACGCGCGGCCAGATCGAGGAGGTTGAGCGAGCCGATCACGCAGGTTTTCGTCGTCTGGATCGGGTCTGCCTGGTAATGCGGCGGCGATGCCGGGCATGCGAGGTTGTAGATCTCGTCGACCTCGAGGTCGATCGGCTCCACGACGTCGTGGGCGATGACGCGGAAGGTATCGAAGCGCTTGAGCGGCGCGATATTGCGCCTCAGGCCCGTCGAGAAGTTGTCGAGGCAAATGACCTCGTGCCCGGCGCCGAGAAGCAGCTCACAAAGATGCGAGCCCAGAAAGCCGGCACCGCCCGTAACAAGTATTCTCTTTTGAAGGCTTCGGCGACGCAATGAATCTATATCGTCATTCGCACCGAAGACAGAACCCCTGAAGTCATTTGTGAAATAGTTCACGGAATAATCCTCACACTATCTGCTAACTTCTAAAATTCATCCACAGCAGGCACAATAAATTGGTGATCGAAACTTTACCGTTCGAAACTACCTTAATTACTTTCGGGCAATGCTTGGAACAACTGTAGGTATTTAATACAAGCAGCAGATGGGGATTGTCGTTATCACCCAATCCCGATTGTTATCCCGCCGTGCATTTCTACATATAACGGGGTATAAACTGGAAACTGGCAGGTGTACCTCGACGATTCGATTCCACCCTGGGGCGAGTTGTGTCAGGGTGGGACAGACTCGCCGCTCGGGTAAATCGCTCTTTCGGGCTCACCCGGACGGGCAATCCATTTCGCTGGAGGGTTGCATGACGAAGGACTCCGGATCAGGAGATGACCCCGTCGAAGTTCCTGCTTGGCCCGCCCATATGGAGCGGCGCCGATGGCCGCGCGATCCGGCAGCCCGAAAGGACCGTTCAGCCGAAAGGTCGCCGGCGCTCGTACCTTCGCGATTCTCGACCCGTGAATTGCCGCCCCATGAGCAATTTAGATCCTGGCGGGCGCATATGGCGCCCCTCGTGGACGTGCGCCTGCCCGATGGGGTGTCCGAAGAGGACGGCTTTGCGGCCGAACTGACCGGTTGGCATCTGGGCGATTTGCTGATCGTTCAACAGGTGACGCCGGCACATAGTTACGAGCGCTCCCAGGCCATGTTGCGCTCGAGCCCCATCGATCATTGGAACGTCGGTCTCTTTCGCAGCGGCCGGTCATGGACAGAAGCCGACCGCCGCGTCACCGAGACGGGGCCGGGGGAGTTCTTCTTCCGGTCGCTCGGCTATCCCTATCGCGGGCGCATGACGGATGCCGCATCTATCCTTCTCTTCATGCCCTATGAACTGCTCGCGGACGATGCGGGCAAGCTCGAGGGTGCAAACAATTCGGTCTTGTCCGGCAGCCTCGCCGACCTGCTCGCGAACTATATCAACGGCATGGAAGAAAACCTCGGCAACATCACCGTGGAAGAAGTGCCGCGCATCGTTCGCACGATACGCGACATGGTGGTCGCCTGCGTGGCGGCGGTGAGACCGGATGCGGGAGGCTCCCAGGCGAAAATGGGAGTGATGGAGCGGGCGCATCGATATATCCACCTGAACCTGCACTCGGCCGACCTGACGCCCGAAGCCATCTGCCGGGAGCTGGGCATTTCCAGAACCCGTCTCTATCAGCTATTCGAGCCGAGCGGCGGCGTGCTGAACTATATCCGCAGACGTCGGCTCCTGCAGGCGCACGCGGAGCTCAGCGATCCGACGAACAACCGGCCCATCGCGGAGATCGCCGAAGCGGCCGGTTTCGACCTCGCCGCCAATTTCACACGTGCCTTCAGCCACGAATTCGGAGCGAGCCCGCGCGAAATCCGTAAGGCTGCGGCCGCCGAACGCCTCGCCACGCCCGTTGCCCCGCCGGAGCGGGACCGCGGGGCGACGATCGGCGACTGGCTCAAGTCGGTTCAAGGATGAGGGATGAGCAGCGCACCCGTGGCACATGTTCGGGCGTCATGGACTATCGACACCGTCATGATCGCCGGGGTTTCCGGCATCAAGCGTTGGCGCCGCCGTCTATGACCAGCGAAGCACCGGTGACAAACTTGCCTTGCGGCCCCGCCAGCCAGGCGACGAGTCCGGCAATGTCCTGCGGCTCACCGTAGCTGCCGGTGGCGATACGTTCCCGTTGCGCTTCGGCATGGTCGCCATCGGCCGGGTTCATATCGGTGTTGGTCGAGCCTGGATGAACGATGTTGACGGTGATCCCGCGCGGTCCGAGGTCACGGGCCAGGCCTTTCGTCAGGCCGGCCAGAGCAGCCTTGCTGGCCGAATAGAGGCTGATCCCCGGCCAGGGAACGAGTTCGGCCAGGTTGCTGCCGATCGTGATTATCCTGCCGCCGTCACCGAGATGCCTTGACGCGGAACGAATGGCCACGAAGGGCGCACGGAAATTGACGGCCATCACCTCGTCGAAATCGGCGACAGTCGTCTCCTCCAGAGGAGCCGAGTGCCAGATGCCCGCGCTGTTGACCAGTATGTCCAGCCCGCCCAAGGTTTCCACTGTCTGGCGAATGGCCTGCTCGATGGCTTCGGCGTCGCGGTTGTCGGCGCGGATTGCTACCGCGCGACCGCCTGCCTGCTCGATCTCGGACACGACCGCCTGCGCCTGGTCGGCCGCATTCACATAAGTCAGCGCAACCGCCGCCCCCTCCAGAGCAAGCCTCTTGGCGATAGCCGCGCCGATACCCCTGCTGCCGCCGGTAACGAAAGCGGTCTTTCCACCCAAACTGATCGATGTCATCGGAAAACTCCATTTTGTAATGATCGATACATAAATGTTGCCCGAGCTTGCCAATGCCTGTCAAGCGATATATTTATCGATCGTTACAGAAAAGAGTTGATCGATGTCCGACAAAGGCCGGCCCCGCAGCTTCGATCGTGCCGATGCGCTCATGCGCGCCATGCAGGTGTTTTGGGAGAAAGGATACGAGGGCGCGTCGCTGACAGCGCTGACCGCCGCCATGGGCATCAATGCGCCCAGCCTTTATGCCGCATTCGGCTGCAAGGAAGCGCTCTACCTGGAGGCAATGGAGCTCTACGCGCAAACGGTCGGCACTGAAATCTGGGAGCCGCTGGAGACAGCGCCGACGGCAAGGGAAGCGGTCAAGAGATTCCTTCTCGCGACAGCCGAAGCCTATTCTCAGCCGGATACCCCGAACGGCTGCCTTATAGCGCTCGGAGGACTTCACCAGGCAGCGATTCCCAAAGCGGTCTGCGAAGCGTTGACCCGTCACCGCACGGAAAACATCGATAAGCTACGCCACCGGCTGGAGGCTGCAATTGCCGGAGGCGAGTTGCCCGACGGGGTGGATGCCGGGGCCGTAGCGACCTTTTATGCGACGGTACAACATGGAATGTCGATCCTCGCGCGCGATGGCGGCAGCTATGAAGCGCTGAAAAACGTCGCCGACGGCGCAATGGCCGCCTGGGGCGTGTTGACGCAAAACGCCTCGTCATAGGAATGCCCGGCGGGCTTCGGATACTCGCCGGGCAAGCTTGAGGTACACAGCAGGAGAAGAAAGGCTACGCGGCTTCTCCCGCTCGAACGCGTCTAAGATCCATGATTTACTGAACGACCTGCACCACCGTGCGGCTCTTCGGCTCGACGATGACGCGCTTCTCGTTGACAACCGCATAGGCATAGCGCGTATCGTCCGGGATCGGCGTGACCACCACCGTCTCAGGCAGCGGCTTTCCGACTACGATCTCCTGTTGAACGACGACCGGCTCTGCCGGAAGCGGCTGCGCCTCGACATACTCGATTACCTTCGGCGGCGGCGGATCGAGCGCCGCACCCGCGACCGCTCCTGCAACGCCACCAACGGCAGCCCCGACAGGGCCTCCTATGACTGCACCTGCAGCAGCTCCGCCGGCTGCGCCGGTTACGGTGCTGTTCTTGGTCGTGCTCTGCGCTGCTGCTGGAGCAGCAAAGCAGCCGAGCCCGAGACCCAGAACAAGCGCACCTTTGACGATCAGATTTTTCATCAGGCATTCTCCCGTTATGCGAAATGCGTCCCTTCCGCCAAACAACCCGTTGGGCTCAGGAGTTGTTCCGTGGCTTGGCGGAATGCGTCACGCAGCGAGCTGGCGAAATCGCCTCAATGCCTTGCTGGAGGAAATCCATGCAGGCGATGGGGTGTCGCCGGTTCCCTTAGGCCGGTGTCGCACTATAAGTGAAACCTACAGCCGGAGATATTTGCCCGCACGCACGCCGAAGGCTCTCGGGAAATGGAGGAACAGCATTGGCCGACAATCCGCTCTACGACATTCGCGACGAACGTTTCCGTTCGCTGATCGTTGGCAGCGCAGCGCTCGAAGAACTTTATCGCGGCTGCCGCTGGGCGGAAGGACCGGTCTGGTTTTCCGACCTCGACTGCCTGATCTGGAGCGATATTCCGAACCAACGCATGATGCGGTGGACGCCGCACGGCGGCGCTTCCGTCTTCCGCTCCCCCTCGAACTACGTAAACGGCAACACGCGCGACCGCCAGGGCCGCCTGATCTCCTGCGAGCACGGCGGCCGGCGCGTGACCCGCACGGAACATGACGGCCGCATCACCGTGCTCGCCGACAGTTATGAAGGAAAGCGGCTCAATTCGCCGAACGATGCCGTGGTGCACTCCGACGGCTCGATCTGGTTTACCGATCCAACCTACGGCATCATATCTGACTATGAGGGCCACAAAGCGGAACCGGAACAGCCGACACGCAACGTCTACCGCATCGACCCTCTATCCGGCTCTATCAGGGCCGTCGTCAGCGATTTCATCCAGCCGAACGGGCTCGCCTTCTCACCGGACGAGGCGCGGCTCTTTATTGCCGACTCGGGATCTGCAAAGCACGAGGTTCCTCGCCATATTCGCGTATTCGACGTCGCCGCTGGCGGCGTTCTCGCAAACGGCCGCTATTTCTGTTCCATCGACAACGGCAATCCGGACGGCTTCCGTTTTGACGTGGCGGGAAATCTTTGGTGCAGTGCTGCCGACGGAGTGCATTGCTTCGACACCGACGGCACCCTGCTCGGCAAGATCCTCGTGCCGCAGACGGTATCGAACCTCACCTTCGGCGGTCCCAAGAAGAACCGCCTCTTCATTACGGCCACCCGGTCGCTCTATTCCATCTACACGGCAACGAACGGCGTGCAGTATCCGTGATGCCCTCAGCACGCCTTCGAACTTGGGAGCGCCCTTCAGCTTAGCCTCAGATCGACGCCGGGGTGGAGTTTCTTGAGGTTCGGCAGGGACTTCGTCTGCCAGGGGAACTCGGAGCTTCCGCGAACGGTAAACTGGATGTTCGGCCGCTTGCGCGCTTCGATGGTGAGCTTCGCGAGCAGGTTGATTCCGGAGGAATTGAGGAACTGCAGCCCCGTGAGATCCACGGTCATGCGCTCCGGCTCGGCTTCGAGCATATCCATTACGAGGGAGAAAATCGGGGCGTAGGCTTCGGTGCTCGGCAAGCGCATCGTCCCGTCGAAAAAGATGTCCTTGTCTTCCGACCAAACGCGATATTCGTCTTCCTTGATTTCCATGTTTTCGTTGTCCGTCAATTCGAGAGGTCGGGGATGGCGATAGAAGCATAGGTTTCCAGCGGGATCTTGCCATCCGCTTCGCCGGATCCGAATATCCAGGCGAAGTGTGCACCATAATCGCTCATGAGCGTCAAAAGTCCAAGGCCGGAACCGGAGCCGGATCCTGTTGCGTTCGCCTCTATCCGCTCAATCAGAAGGTCGGACGGATCTCCTATCGTTATTTCAGAAAGCAGATGGCGGAACTTGTCGGCCGTGCCCTCGTCGACAAGATTGGAAATCTTGGTTCGGAACGTGTTGGAGGCGATCGCCGCCTCCACGACGATCTCGCCGCCTGCACGGAATTTCACGGCGTTCTCTATCAGCTCATTGGTCAGATAGCCGACATTGTGCCGGACTTCCTTGTAGAGGCCGCGGGACGTCTTGTAGCGCAGAGCCGCGAACTCGGCGACGAAGTCGGACGTCATCGCGCAATGCTTCCAGCCGAGATCGAGCGGGCCGTCGAAGAGACGTAGTTTCGTCGAATTCTCGCCCGTGCCGACGGCAAGGTCCTCCAGTCCATATAAGCTCGTCATCCGCTCACCTGTGCCTCATCACCACCAGAGTGATATCGTCATGAATTTTCTGGGTGCCGATATGTGCCATCAAATCCTCGATGATACCGGCCTTGACGTCCTCGGCGCTGCTGCCATAGCGGCATCGCGCGCTTTCGCAGAGCCTTTCGATGCCGAAGAGTTCGCCGGTTCCGCTCTCCGCCTCCGTCACGCCATCGGTATGGAGGATGATCATGTCGCCGCGACCGAAGGAGATTTCGCGCGTTGCGACAAAGGCGGAAATATCCGGCTCCAAACCGATGGGCAGACCGAGATCCAGAGTGTCGATCCGCTCCACCCTTTCCAGATCTCTGATGACGATCAGCTCCTCGTGCTGCCCGGAGAGCGTCAGCCTTGCGCCGTCATAGTCGAGAAATGCCAGGGAGAGATGCTTGTTGGTCCTGGTCCTGACGAGATTCTTGTAGATCGCCCGGTTCACGCGATTGAGGAATTGCGCCGGCTCCATCTCGCCCATTTCCTGCAAGGCGCGGGCTACGGATTGGACCATCAGCATCAGCACGCCGCTCTCGAGACCATGCCCCGTCACGTCGCCGATGCCGATCTTCAGCCGCTTTCCGTCCTTCAGAACGTCGTAATAGTCGCCGCCGACCTCGTCGGCGGGCCGCATATAGGCGGCGATCTCCAGTTCGGCGATTTCCTCGAGCTCGCCGGCCTTCGGCAGGACCATCATCTGGATATGGCGGGCAACGGCGAGTTCAGCGCCGAGACGCAGGTTCTCGCTGCGCAACTGCTGGTTCAGCGCTGATATCTGGAGGTTCGCCTCCTCGATCTCTTTCGTCCGATCCTCGACCAGCTGTTCGAGGTTCTCGGTGTGGAAGCTGATCTCTTCCGCCATACGATTGAAGGCGGCGCCGGCGTCGCCGACCTCGTCACGCGTCGGAATGTCGACCCGCACCGAATAGTCCTTGGCCTCGATGCGCTTGGCGGCATTGGCGAGCGCGCTTATGCCGCCGGTGATCCGCTTGGATATGGCAAATACGGCGGCAATGACGAAAAGCAGGGATACGAGGAGCGCCAGGACCTGATAAATCAAGATCCTGTTGGTCGCCTCCGAGATCCCGGCCTGGGCGGCAAACAGCGAAGCGTAGATTTCCCGCTCGGGCACGGCGATGCCGAGCAGCATCGCTTCACGGCGGACCGGGCCGGATGCCCAAAGGTTGGTCGGCTGCAACTGTTTCAGGACGACCAGATAGGGTACCCTCTCGCCGTTCTCCTCAAGGAAAATATGCTTGAGCAGGCCATCCTCGCCCAAAGGCAATTGTGCAATTTCCGGCTGGGCGCTGCGACGGAGAGAGCGATCGAGACCCGTCACACCTCCGCTGGCGGCCGCGTTCGACGCCCGAAGGCCAATGATCTTTTCTCCAACCGGATTGATGGCAACGACGTTGCCGTCGGACATCGTCAGAAAGCCGAAACCGGTCTCGGCAACCTTAACGTTCTCGACGATCTCGGCCAGCTGGTCGAGCGTGATATCCGTGCCGGCAGCGCCCAGCACACGGCTGCGGTCGCGCGACCACAGCGGCTGGAAGAAACTCACGATGAGCTTACCGGTTATCGCGTCGGTATAGGGCGCCGTCTGAGTGACGTCGCCATTCACCGGACGTGACTTCGGATCATGCGCCCATTGTTCCCAGGATTCGTAGAGCCCGGGAAAGAAGAAAGACCAGAACTCCGCCGAATTGTGCCCCGGGTAGAGCTTATCGAAGGTCTGGGCCTGGTCAGTGTAGGGCGCCGTCCTGAATATCGGTCGCTCTTTCGGGCCGATATAGTACATCTGCAGCTTCGACTGACCGTTTGCGAGCAGGCTCGGCGCGACAAGGTCCAGAACCGCGCTGTTCTCGATGTCCGTCTGCACGTCGGGAAGCGGAACATGGTTCTGGTCGAGGAGATAGCCCCAGACGCTGACGACCGAGGGAGGGCCCGGCAGGTTCTGAGCCCATCCCCCTTTCTGATCGTAGGCGACCGTCACGGTTCCCGGCGCACCGCGCGCCATCGCCTCCCCGATTTCCGATTTTCTCACCGGCCGATCGATCTGCTCCTGGAGAACGCCCGCCAATGTGCCCACATCGGAGTGGACCTGGTTGAGCAGCAGGTTGACCCGGGCAGCCGTGGTTGCCGCATAGGAGCGGATATAGTCCTGGTTGGCCTCCTCCAGGCCGCGGCCGACTTCCGCCGCCGCGTCGCGGGAAAGTCTCTGCACGTTCCAGAGCGCAAGACCGCCGGTGACGAGCAGATCGAAGAGCACCGCGCTTCCGACGACCAGCACGAACTTGGCGCGGAAGGAGCGGAGGCCCAAACGGGAGGTGTTTTCCCGGGCAGACTCATAGCGGCTTGCGCCCCGAGGCCGCCCAGATCGGCCAGCCGGCATAACCCTTGGGATGGAGAGCCGCAAAAATATGGTCCCGGAAACCCTGCCGGAAACGTTCGATGAACTCGGGCGGGTCGCCGCGCTTTACGGCCATTTCACCGGCATAGACGTTCTCCCAGGCGGCGATGATATCGGCGAAGTCTTGAGGGTCTCCGTCGAGATTGGTGACCATGAACGATTCGACGATGATATCGTCAAAGCCGGCATCGACAAGATAGCGCTTGCTCTTCGGTCCGAGCTCCACATCCATCTCGAAATGGCTGAACAACCTCGCGACCTCGTTGTAGGTCCACTGAATGCTCTGTGCGCGCGGCTCGCCGAGACAGTGCGAATTTTTTTCGTTGGTTATATAGACGCGCCCGCCCGGCTTGCAGATGCGGAAGAGTTCCTTCAGGAGCACGTCCGGCTGGTTGAATATCTGCAGCGAATGGCGGCAAGTGACGAAATCGAACTGGTTATCCTCCAGCAGCATCTCGGAGGCATCGCCATAGGTATATTCGATATCCGTGACGCCGAAACCGGACGCCACGTCGCGCGCATAGGCGAGGCTCGCCTTCGAATGGTCGAGCGCGACGATGCGTGCCGGCTGGAACTCCTTTCGGGCCAGCATGGCGAAGTCGCCGATGCCGCAACATATGTCCGCCATCGTCATACCCGGGCGCAGGCCGTGACGCGGGAGGATCGTACGCTCGTGGCGCCAGGTCATTTTCGTCTGTGTGCGCAGGATCGGGATGAAGCTCGTATTTTCCACGAAGCTCTGCCCGGGATAGAACTTCGAGTCGTAGACCTCGACGGTCACTTGCGGCTCGATCTTGTTCAAATGGGCGAACATGCGCTCGGTCCAGCCCACGACGCTCGAGGTCACGACGACGAAGCGAATGTCCGACCGCGTGCGACAGGCATCGAGAAGGACGCGCGCGAAGGCGTGATAGGCCGTGTTGTTCATCTGTACCAGGCGCTTGACGTTGATGTAGAGAACGCCCCGCACCTCTTCGATTGCGCCTCTGAGCATCGATATGCTTGCGGCAATCTCGTCGGCCGAGCGCGGTCGCATCACCCCGGAAAGAGCGAATTCCTGGCTGTTCGGGTCGAATTCCACCTTGAAGGGAACTGCAAACGCTGTCGTACTCACCTCACCACTCCTTCAAGAGGTAGATCCACGACAAGCGTGATCGATGGCGGATCGCTTTCGTCGAGCCGGACGTCGGCATCGAAATTGATCGACAAGTCCAGAAGAACGGCCTCGCGAACTCGGTGCGAGATCGGTGGAGATGGAATCAAGGTAGCGCGCATAGGCGTCGCCGTCGCGGGTCTTCGACACCGCCTCGCGATAAAACTGCCTCTGACCGGGCGGGCACGGGAACGTAAGCTCCACCCGCTCCGTCGGCCCCCATCGATAAACCGCACACCCGATCCGGCCGTCGGGGGAGCCGCTGCGAAACGAGACCTCGAGGAGTTCGTTCAAGGCGGAGGAGAAGAAATTCGAGTGGCGAACGGGATCAGTGCGATTGTGACTTATCATTCGCGCCATGAAGGTCGACAGCTGATCGCAATGGTTCCAATCGGAAAGAAAGGCGCCCATCTCCATCTCGAACTGGAGCAAGGGCTCGAAAGCGGCTTCCCTTGGCTGGTTCTCGGCTCCGTGCATGCGGCTTCCTCCGTTACGCAAAAAAGCGACGCGAAATTCAATGGCTGCCCGAAATAATTCCCGGCATTGACCCCCCTCATCTTCGTTGAAAACCTGCCGCAGGGATGGCCGGGGTTTTGCGGATAAAGTCGGCTATCGCTTCCGCGCGCATCGGCATGCCCAGAAAATATCCCTGCAGGCGATCGCAACCTTCATTCCTGAGCCAGGCTGCCTGCTCCGCGGTCTCCACTCCTTCGGCGGTAACATCCATGCCGAGACCGTGGGCGAGTGCGATGATGGAGCGCACGATCGTCTGGCTCTTCTCGTCCCTTTCCAGGTCCCTGATGAAATATTGGTCGATCTTGATCGTGTCGAACGGGAAATTCTTCAGGTAGCTCAGCGACGAATAGAAGGTACCGAAATCATCGAGCGAAATCTGCACACCCAACACATTCAAGGTATTGAGCGTATCGAGGTTGTTGATCGTGCGCTCCAGAAGCACCGACTCGGTGATTTCAAGCTCGAGGCGGTCTGCGCGCATGCCGACCAGGTCGAGCGTCTGGGCCACGCGGTCCGTAAGCCCCTCGTGAAGGAATTCGGCGGGAGAGAGATTGACAGCGATCGTGAAGTGGGACGGCCAGTCCATGGCAGCCCGGCACGCCCGCTCCAGCAGCCATCGCCCGATGTCGCTCATCAGACCGTCGGCTTCCGCCATCGGAATGAAGACACTCGGAGGGATGATGCCGACCAGCGGGTGACGCCAGCGCAAAAGGGCTTCGAAGCCGACGACCGCCGAGGAGGGCTTCACCAAGGGCTGATATTCAAGGAAGAACTGCCCCTCCTGAAGGGCGGTGCGCAGGCTTCGGCGCAACATTTCCCTTTGTTCCAGCACGACGAGCATCGAGCGGCTGAACGTACTTGACCGGCCCCGACCGTCTTTCTTCGCAGCATAAAGCGCGATATCGGCAGCTTTCATCAGCTGCTCGACCTCGTTGCCGTCCGCCGGCGCGACGGCAATTCCGACGCTTGCTCCGACGAAGACGTTGATGCCCTCGACCGTGAACGGTTCCTTGAAGGCGTTGATCAGTGCGTCTGCCAGGCGTTCTGCCTCGCTCGGCTGATCGGCCCTCCACTGAATGACCGCGAACTCGTCCCCGGCCAGACGGTAGGCGAATTCCCGATCCCTCAGGACGCTCCTGATCCGGTCCGCCGCCATCTTGAGAACGGCGTCGCCTGCCCCGTGTCCCAATGTGTCGTTGATCGGCTTGAAATCGTCGAGGTCGATCTGCATGAGCGCCAATCGGACGCCGTTGGGCACAGGCAACGCGCCCCGCAGCTGATCGCTGAACTGCCGCCGGTTGGGCAACCCGGTGAGAACGTCGTGGGTCGCCTGATGCAGGAGAAGAGCACGATCGCTCTCGCCCTGGCTGAACGCTTCGCGGTAGGTGGAACTGCTTTCAGCTTCGACCACCCCGATGCCGCGCGCACTGCGGAAAATGACGAGCGTGCGTCGGCTCCCGGTCGATGCATGGGCGATCTCGACGGTTCGCGGCAATCCGCTTGCGACGACGAATTCCACGGCGGACTTCGGTCCGGGCGCCAGCAGTTCCGGATAGATGTGCCAAAGGGACGCCTCGACGAGAGAATCGACGGCATAGGTTTGTCTGTGCCGCGGCGTGCATTCGACGAGCTGAAAACTCGCGTCGTAAAGCGAGACAAGTTCGTCGGAACCGGCGAAAAAGTCGGACTCGACGGAAGATGAAGCAGGCAGTGTCGTGTCGCCGTCCGGCATCCTCGCCTTTCCTTCCGTTCCGTGTCGCCCGAGCAAGCCCCTGAGGCTACAGTTCGCTATCTTCGATGCATGCCAATTGCCGTTCCCAACCCCATTGTCAGAAAAATTATCGCGGAACGTGTCGCGGTCAATGGCGCACGACTGCAGAGAGTTAATTTGCGTGATTCCGGCGAATGGATGGCTAAGGCTTGTTGAGATTCATTTTGAGTTTATGATGGCCTTTGATCGTAGCCGATCAAAGGACAAAAACACGCAGTCGCTCAAAGGGCTACAGCGGAGGACTGCAATCTCCTCATCCTCATCTCTCTCTGTGCTTGTCTCAGAGATCCAGCAGCGCCGCGTCTGCGGCGCGGGAAACGTTCTTTCAGCCCAAGGACTTGGTCTGGCTGGATTCCCGTGACTAGCACAGGAATGAGGAAATCAAACAAGTGGCGGCGGGTGCCCGCATCTCGACAGGCCTTAGAACGGGACGAGGATCAACTTATCGCGGCAGGCAGACCATAGGTCGCGTGCGAGAGAGCCCGCTCTATGCCGCGCAATTCTGCGAGCCCTTTCAATCGGCCGATCGCCGGATAGCCGGGTTGCGCCCCACGGGAGAGGTCGTCGAGAATCTCCTGCCCGTGATCCGGCCGCATCGGAATCTGGTGGTCCGACCGTCCGGCGGCGCGTCGCCGCTGCTCTTCCTTGAGCAGTTCGCCAATGACGGCCACCATGTCCGTGTCGCCCTCCAGATGCTCGTCCTCGTAGAAGGAACAGGGTGTCCGTTCCTCCTCGCGATGGACGTTGCGCAGGTGGACGAAATGAATTCGGGACGCGAACTGGCGGGCCATGGCCGGCAGATCGTTGGCGGCAAGGGCGCCGAGAGAACCCGTGCAGAGGGTGACGCCATTGGCCGGGCTGTCGACCTCCCGCAGCATGAAGGCGTAATCTTCGGCGTTCGAGAGAATGCGCGGCAGGCCGAGCAGCGCCCAGGGCGGATCGTCGGGATGGGCACAGATGTTGATGCCCGCCCGTTCCGCCACCGGCGTCACTTCCGCGAGGAACTCTACCAGGTGACGCTGCAGTTTTTCGCGACTGACGCCGTCATAGGTGCGCAGGTGCTCTCGAAGCTGCGGCAGACTGTAACCGTCGGCGGAGCCGGGAAGCCCCGCGCCGATATTGCGGGAGAGGGCGAGCCGCCGCTCCTCGGTCATTTCACGAAACCGCCGCTCGGCCGCCTCCACCGTCGGCGCGTCATAGTCCTCGTAAGCGCCCGGCCGCTCAAGGAGATGGAGGTCGAAGGCCGCAAAGTCGATGCGGTCGAAGCGCATCGCCTTGGCGCCGTGGCGCGCGGTCCAGCGCAGATCGGTGCGGGTCCAGTCGAGGACCGGCATGAAATTGTAGCAAACCGTGTGGATGCCGGCGGATGAAAGACGGCGCAGCGTTTCCTGCCAATTGGCGATGTGCTCGCGCCAGGGACCGGTCTGAGTCTTGATGGACTCGGAAACGGGCACGCTTTCCACAACCTCCCACTCCAACCCGCCTGCGCGCACCTCCTCCTGCCGCTTGCCGATCTCTTCAACGGGCCAGACGTCGCCGGTGGGAATATGGTGCAGCGCGCTGACGATCCCGTGCGCACCGGCTTGCGCTGCATCTTGAACGCTTACCCGGTCCACCGGCCCGAACCAACGCCATGTATGTCGCATGTGAACTCCTCAGGAAAGAAATGTCAGCTGCACCTTGCAGGCAGCGGATCGATCGCCGGCCTGCTCGAAGGCCCGAACCGCCTCGTCGACCGGAAACGCATGGGAAATGATCGGCCGCACGTCGATCCGGCGATTAGAGATGAGCGCGATGGCAATGGCGAATTCTCGGTCGAACCGCTGCGATCCGACGAGCCGCAACTCCTTGCCGACAAGCGAATGGAGCGGCAGATTGATTTCGCCCGTCACGCCGACCTGCACGATCGTGCCGCGCGGCCGAACTGCCGCGACCGCGCTGCGCAGTGCCGGTTCGGCGGCCGAGCACTCGAAGGCCAGGTGGAACTGGCCCTTGTCGGCCTCGTAGGCGGCAAGCCCAGCCGGATCGCGACGGACATTGACGGTGCGGGTCGCGCCCATGGCCTTCGCCCTGTCGAGTGCCGCTTCGGCCAGATCCGTCACGACGATCTCATCGGCTCCCGCATGGCGCGCCGCCGCCACCACGAGCGCGCCGATCGGCCCCGCTCCGGTGACGAGTACCTTCTTTCCCCTGATTTCGCCGGCCTGGGCGACCGCGTGAAGACAGACCGCCAGCGGCTCGGCGCAGGCTGCCTCGCCGGGGCTGACCAGCGAGCCCGCGGGATGACATTGGACGGCCGGAACCACCAGCCAGTCGCGGAACATGCCCTGCGTGTGGGGGAGACGCATTGCACTGCCCAGGAAGCGCATATCGAGGCAGTGGACCGGGAGGCCTTCGCCGCAAAAGCGGCAGGTCCCGCAAGGCTGACTCGGATTTACCGCCACCAGATCACCGATAGCAAGGCCGGAGACGCCGGCCCCGAGCGCCGCGACGCGGCCCGAGGCCTCGTGGCCGGGTATGATCGGCTCACGAACCCGGACGGGCCCGAATCCCCGTCCTGGTAATAGTGAAGATCCGAGCCGCAAATGCCGCCTGCAGCCATCTTCAACAGCACCTCGCCATCTCCCGGCGCAGGAACGTCGGCGACTTCCAGCCGAAGATCGCGTGGGCCGTAAAGCCGGGCAAGGCGTGTGTGCATGGGTGCTCCCGACATCAGCGGATCAGTCCCACGGACTGCGGCAGCCACAATACCACAGCCGGAACGAAGGTGATCAGAATGAGAGCGATGAACAGCGGCACAAGCCATGGCAGGATCGCCATCGTCGTCCGCTCGACCGAGAGCTTCGCCACCCGCGACAGTACGAAAAGCACCATGCCGAGCGGCGGGTGAAGCAGGCCGATCATCAGGTTGAGCGTCATGATCAGGCCGAAATGCACGGGATCGATTCCGAACTGGGCGGTCAATGGCAGAAGGATGGGCACCAATATGGTGATTGCCGCGATCGTATCGAGAAAACAGCCGACGAAGAGCATCAGAAGGTTCACCAGGATGAGGAAAACCCATTTGTTGTCGGTGATCGTCAGGATCGCGCCGGAGAGCATCTGCGCGGCCTGACTGACCGTCAGGAGCCATGCGAAGATCGACGCCGCCGTGACGATGAAGAGCACCGATGCCGTCGTCTCGATCGTGTCGAAGGTCGCACGGGCGAGCGTCGACATCGTCATCGTGCGATAGCGTACCAGACCCAGGAACAGCGACCAGATCACGGCGGCGACGGCCGCTTCCGTCGGCGTGAACCACCCCATGGTCATGCCGCCGATCAGAATGATGGGCGTCATCAGCGCCATGACGGCGGAAAAGTCGAAATACCAGTCGAGGGCCAGCAGCACCACGAGTGCGATGCCGACCGCAAGGTTCATCGACAGTCCGGCCGCCATCAGAACATAGATGAGAAGCGGAACGGCAAGCACGACCACGACCTCGAGCGAAGCCGCAAGCAGCCGCTTCATTTCGAAAGGCGTATCTGAGCCCCAGCCGCGTTTATAGGCGAAGATCGCCACCGTCAGCATCATCAGCACCGTCATCACCACGCCCGGCACGACACCGGCCATGAACAGCGCCCCGATGGAGACGTTCGCCATCATGCCGTAGATGACGAAGGGCAGCGACGGCGGGAAGATCGGGCCAAGCGTCGCCGAAGCGGCGGTAACGCCGACCGCCGCATCGACCGGATAGCCGTGATCCTTCATCGCCTTGATCTCGATCGTCCCGATGCCGGCGGCGTCCGCAAGCGCGGTGCCCGACATGCCCGAGAAAATCACCGAGCCGACGATGTTGACCTGTGCCAGCCCGCCCTTCATCCAGCCGACGAGGGCGACCGCGAAGGAATAGATGCGGCCGGTGACGCCGGCGGAGTTCATGAGGTTGCCGGCCAGGATGAAAAAGGGCACCGCAAGCAGCGGAAAGCTTTCGACGCCCGCAATCATCCGCTGCGCCGCGATGATGTCGGGCGCGACATTGTAGGAAACCAGATAGAGAACCGACGCCGCAGCCATGGAAATGGCGACGGGAACGCCGACCAGCATGAGGACGAGAAAGGAACCGACGAGCAGGAGCATGGGGATCAGTCCTCGACCTTGTGGAATTCTTCGGGCTTTTCGAGAACCGAATAGCCGCGGCGCTGATTGGCCACGAAGACCTGGATGGAGCGGATCAGCATCAGCACGAAACCGGCCATCACGCTATAGAAGACGATGTTGCGCGGCAGGTCGACGGTGACCATGCGTTCGTGGGCGACGATCGCCACGTAGCGCCACATCAGCCAGCAGGCATAGGCGAAGAAGACGATACGCACCAGATCTACGAAGATCGCCAGGGTACGGGCGACGGTCGGCGGCAGATAATGGTAGAGCACGTCGACCTGGATGTGGCGTGACAGCCGCACGCACATGACGGAGCCCAGAAACACGACGCCGATCAGGCAGTTCGTGGCGATCTCCTCCGTCCAGGCATAGGAGTCGTTGAGCACGTAACGCGTGAAGAACTGCAGGAACACGCATCCGGCCATCAGCCAGAAGACGGCGAGCGTCACCCAATCCTCGAAGGCATAGTTGGAGAGATCCGCGGCTGGCGGAGCCTCGTCGAAGGCATGGGCGATTTCTTCGGGCGTCGTTTGCAAATGGACTTCCTGGGACATGGCATCATCCGGCGTCTGGAAAAACGAAACGCCGGCCCGCCATTGAGGGCGAGCCGGCGAGAGTGGTTCACTTGATGGCGCGGATGGCCTCCCAGTCTTCCTTGTTGTAGCCGAAGTCTTCGAGCTTCACCTTTTCATTGACGGTCTTCTCGAAGTCGGCCCTGTCGACCTCGGTCACTTCGATGCCACGCTCCTTGAAGGTGGCCACGAGCTCCTTCTCGCGCTCTTCGATGATCTTGGTGGCACGCACGGCCGCCTCCTGCATCACCTCGGTGAAGATCTGCTTGTCGGCATCGGAGAGCTGCGACCAGAGGTTCTTCGAAACGACCGTGTTCAGATGATCGACGATGTGGCCCGTCAGAACGATATGTTTCTGCACTTCGAAGAACTTCTTCGCCTCGATCGTCGTCAGCGGATTTTCCTGAGCCTCGACGGTGCCGTTCTGGAGCGCGAGATAGACCTCGGCAAAGGCGATCGGGGTGGTGTTGGCACCGCAGGCGCGCGGCATGGCGAGATAGGCCGGAACGTCCGGCACACGCATCTTCAGGCCCTGCATGTCGGCGCATTTGGCAATCGGCCTGTTCGATGTGGTGTGGCGCGTACCGTAATAGGTGACGGCGGTGATGTGGTTGCCCGAGGCCTCTTCATATCCCGCGGCCAGACGCTTGAATACGTCGCTCTTGGTATAGGCGATCATATGGGCGGGGTCGCGGAAGATATAGGGAAAATAGGTGACGCCGATCGGCGCATAATCGCGCGCGGCGAAGCTCGAGCCTGAAATGATGATATCGACCGTGCCGAGCTTCAGGCCCTGATTGATATCCGCTTCCTTGCCGAGCTGCGACGCCGGGAACACGTCGATCTTGTAACGCCCCTCGGTGCGTTTGGCGATCTCTTCCGCCGCCCAGACGGACTCGGTATGGAACGGCTCCGACGTTTCGTAGACATGGGCCCATTTGAGCGCCGTTTGGGCATGAGCCGATAGGGCCGATGCCAGGATGGTCGCGGTGGCACCGAGTAGCGTCAACAGTCTGATCGTCATCTTTTTCCTCCCAAGGTGAAATCGTCGCTGTGTGGATTACCGCCCGACGCGCCTCCACGCGGCGGGTATCGTGCTGTCTGACGGCTCCTCATCGAAGCTCGCGGACAGGCGAAGCTGAGACTGGTCGAGATGCGCCCGCATGGCTGCGCGCGCGGCGGCGGGATCCCCGAGCGCGATCGCGTCGCGGATGACGCGATGCTCCTCCATCGCAGCCCGCCAGGTCTCGGTGTTTTCGAAATAGCTCGCCAGCTTTTCGAAATAGGGCGTCATGCGCATGTCGTGGATGCTGCCGACGAAGCGGTTCAGAGTCGCATTCGCGATAATGCTCGAAACGATGACGTGAAACTCGCGATCGATCGCAAGCGCGAGGCGGCGATCCTCGAGTGTGGCGGCCATCCGGGCAAGATTGTCGTCGAGAACGGAAATATGCTCCGGGCGTGCCAGCCGCGCCGCTTCCTCGGCGATGGCGCATTCGACCACGGCCCTGGCCCGCAGCAGTTCGAAAGGGCCTTCGAAATCCTCGGGCGGCGCATCGGCCGCCGGCGCCGGACGCGCCGTCACATAGATGCCCGAACCCATGCGGATGTCGATGAAGCCTTCCACTTCGAGCACTATCAGCGCTTCTCGGATGGTTGGTCGCGAAACGCCGAACATCTGCGCCAGTTCGCGCTCCGCCGGAAGCCGCGACCCGTGCGCCAGTTCGCCCCGTTCGATCAGGGCTCGCATCTGATCCGCCACCTGGCGATAGAGGCGACGCGATTCCACGGCAGAGAACATCATGATCCCCGTTGAGGCGACCTGCGGCCAAGTGGCCAAGTGGTCATACCAATCGATACACATTACTCGTGCTTGCGTTCGTGTCAACGGTGACCGCCGCCTCCCGACAAGTACCGTCTCCAACAAAAATGCCCGGCAGATTGCCGGGCAGTCGGCAGGGAATTGGCTATCCCTGCAGGGGAAGTGGATCTCGCGACGCACGGATCCGCGGACCACGACGGCCCGGCGGAGCGTCGATCCGAACGGGCTATTGTGCAAGCGCGCCGGCCGGGACACCTTGGTCGGCCTCGCGCTTGATCTGCCGGATCGAGACATTCATCCAGACCATGGAAACGGCGACGATGACGAAGAGCAGCATGAAGCAGCTGGACCAAAGGCCGGTCACATCCTTAAGGAAGCCGAAGGCGATCGGCAGGACGAAGCCACCGAGCCCGCCCATCATACCGACGATGCCGCCGACGGCGCCCACATGGGAGGGATAATAGACGGGTATGTGCTTGTAGACCGCCGCCTTGCCGAGGCTCATGACGAAGCCGAGCACGAAGGTCACGACGACGAAGACCACCGGGGTCACCAGGATCGGCATCGCACCGCCGGCCCCACCTGCGGGTATCGACAGAATGGCCGTCGCGACGGCAGACACGGCGAACATCGCATACATGATCTTGCGGGCCCCGAGCTTGTCCGACAAAGCGCCGCCATAGGCGCGGAAGATGCTGCCGGGAATGGAATAGGCGGCGGCGATCATGCCGGCGGTCTCGATGTCGAATCCGTAGACGCCGACGAGATAGCGCGGCAGCCAGAGCGCGAGCGCCACGAAACCACCGAAGGAAAAGAAGTAGTAGAGCGAGAAGCGCCAGACCTGAACGTTCTTGAGTGGCTCGAATTCGCTAAAGAAGCTCTTCCTGGGCGCACCAACATCGCGGCGGGCGCGGAATTGCGGATCGTCTTCCGTCGAGAGCCAGAAGACAACCGCCGTGACGAAAAGCGCGGCCGCCCAGACCTGCGCGACCGCCTGCCAGCCGAAGGCGACGAGAACGAATGGCGCCAGAAATTTCGTGACAGCGGCTCCGACGTTGCCGGCACCGAATATCCCGAGAGCCGTGCCCTGTTTTTCCGGCGGAAAGAAAGGCGAGACATAGGCGACCCCAACGGCGAAGGAGCCTCCCGCCAGTCCGACGCCGAGCCCTGCAAGGAGCATCTGCGGATAGGTCGCGGCATGAGCGAGCAGGAAGGTGGCGAGTGCGGCCGCCAGCATGGTGATCGTGTAGACGAGGCGGCCGCCATAGCGGCTGGTCCAGATGCCCAGCACGATGCGGACGAGCGAACCGGTCAGGATCGGCATGCCGATCAGGAGCCCGAACTCGGCTTCGCTCAGGCCGAGTTCATCCTTTATGCGCACGCCGATGATCGAAAAAATGGTCCATATGGCGAAACAGACCGTAAATGCACCCGTTGAGACCCACAAGGCGCGTCCTGATGCGCCCTTATAGGTCGACTGCGTCTGGTGAAGAGCGGACATGATATCTCCCTGCGCGATAGCTCGCGCGATACGCGTCGTTGATCATGGGAATAGCCGCGAACAGGCATCGCACTCACCCACAGGGGCGCGTCGATCCTCTCCGGCAACCTTGCTCATGGCGCGCGACATTGGGCGCCACCGGTGGCTTGCTCGGGCTCAAAACATTGGATGCAAGCAGCGTGCCAAACCGAAATCCGCGGAAGGCGGGAGAGAATTCAAAAGATTAGCCGGCCCGCGTTTCATGCACTTTGCCGGCATGGCCAAATATTGGGCCGCCCGCCACGTCATGCCCAATTATCGTGCAGGCCGCACCTGCGCTTGGCAGACAGGCAAAGACCCGCCGTCCGGAGCAAGTCCGGAGGCGGGTCCCTTGCAAGAAGTCCTACGACTCCGGGCTGGACTAGATCTATACCTCGACACCCAGGACTGCGCAGCAGTCGCCCGACTTGATCAGCCCGGGGTTATGTCGGGCCACCAGAACGCCATCCATCTTGGCTCGAACCTCGATCGGTGCGACACCGGTGCGTCCGATCGGATAGATGCACGCGATCACTGCGCCGCGGTCGACCGCTTCGCCAAGGTCGATGAGGAACTCGACGAGACCGCCATCCTCCGCGAAAGCGAAACAATCGTCGCTGGGCATGTCCAGCCATTTGGTGGGTCCCGCCTCGATCTCGCCCTTGAGTATCCCGGCATGCCTCAGCACGTTCGCGACGCCGCGCTTTGCAACTGAAGCGGTCCTGGCAGTCGCCGAACCGCCACCGCCGAGCTCCGTCGTGATGAAGATCTTGCCCATCTCCTCGGCCGCGGTGTCGTACATTCCGACCGCGTCGATCTCCAGCATCTTCATGGAATAGGGCGCCCCGAACGCCCGGACGAAGTCGAAAGCTTTCGCTTCCTGGGCCTTGTCGGGCAGGATGTGCGCCGCGCAGAAGGGCAAGAAGTCGAGCGTCTTTCCGCCCGAATGGAAATCGAGCACGATGTCGGCGAGCGGCAGTAGGACACGCTGGAAGTAATCCGCGATTTTCTCGGTGACCGTTCCATCCGGCCTCCCCGGGAAGCTGCGGTTCATGTTGCCCTTGTCGATCGGCGACGTCCGCGTCTGCGCCTGGAAGGCCGGGTAATTCATCGCCGGAACGATGATCACCCTTCCCTCGACGTCGGCCGCATCCAGCTTGCGGGCGAGATCGAAGAGCGCGATCGGCCCCTCGTATTCATCGCCGTGATTGCCGCCCGTGAGTAGGGCAGTCGGGCCCTGCCCGTTCTTGACCACGGTAATCGGAATCATCACCGAACCCCACGCGGAATCATCGCGACTATAGGGAAGGCGCAGGAAGCCGTGCTGGACGCCATCGGCCTCGAAATCGACCGTCGCGCTGATCGGCGACGGCCGCAAGTGGTGCTCCCTCATGCTCTCAGTCCTTGACCATCAGCTTGCGCGGCACGGAGGCGAGGCACTCGACACCGCTCTCGGTGATGAGAATGCTCTCGGTGGTTTCGAACCCCATATCCTCGAGCCAGAGCCCCGTCATGAAGTGGAATGTCATCCCCGGCTTCAGTTCCGTCTTGTCGCCCGGACGCAGGCTCATCGTGCGCTCGCCCCAATCCGGCGGATAGGAAAGACCGATCGGGTAGCCCGTGCGGTTGTCCTTGACGATCCCGTATTTCTTCAGCACGGCGAAGAAGGCGTTCGCGATGTCCTCGCAGGTGTTGCCCGGCTTGGCGACGGCGAGCCCTGCCTCCATGCCCTCGATCGTCGCCTTCTCGGCGTCCAGAAAGGCCTGGGTCGGCTTACCCAGGAACACCGTGCGCGACAGCGGCACATGATAGCGGTTGTAGCAGCCGGCGATTTCGAAGAAGGTGCCCTCGCCCCGCTTCATCGGCCGGTCGTCCCAGGTGAGATGCGGCGCTGATGCCTCGACGCCGGAAGGAAGAAGCGGCACGATCGCCGGATAGTCGCCGCCGATGCCGTCGACGCCGCGCGTACCCGCATCGTAGATTTCCGCCACCAGGTCGCACTTGCGCATACCCACTTCGATCTTGTCGAAGATGCGCTGATGCATGGCTTCGACGATCCGCGCCGCGTTGCGCATGTATTTGATCTCGGTCTCGCTCTTGACCGCACGCTGCCAGTTCACCAGCGCCGTGGCGTCGCTGAAACGCGCATTGGGCAGGTGTCTCTGCAGCGAGGCGAAGGCGGCCGCCGAGAACCAGTAGTTGTCCATTTCGACGCCGATGCTGAGCGAACCAAAGCCGCGATCGGCGAGAATGCCCGAGAGATAGTCCATCGGGTGGCGTTCGGTCGACTGCACGTAGTGGTCGGGATAGCCGACGATATTCTTGTGATCGAGATAGGCAGTCAGCTTCGCGCCATTCGCATCCTGGCCGCGGCCGAACCAGATCGGTTCGCCCGTAGGCGGCACGATGACCGCCTGATGCACGTAGAAGGACCAGCCGTCATAGCCGGTGAGCCAGGCCATGTTGGAAGGATCGCTCACGATCAGGAGGTCGACGCCTTTCGCCTCCATCGCCTTTCGGGTCTTCGCAAGCCGCGCTTCATATTCTCCAAGGGAGAATTTGAGGTTGGGTTGGGTCATGTCTCTTCCCTCGTTCTTCCGGCCCCGTTCTTGCAGGGTGCCGGTCTCAACTTTCCAATGTGGTACCTGCGTCCGCCGCGTTGGCCCGCGCGAAGGCGAGCGTGGCGATGGCCGTGTCCTGGATGCCGGTGCCGGTCAGATCGGCAATGGTGATCTCGTCGGCGCGCGTGCGTCCGGGTTTCAGGCCGGCGATCACCTGGCCGAGTTCAGGGAACTCGGCCTCCGCCGACACGAGATGAGCGGCAATCGTGTGATGCAGCTCGCCGAGCCTGCGTGTCTGTTTGAGGCTGTCGGCGACGTAAGTCGCGCGGGCGATCGCATGCGGGTCCAGTTCGTTCTTGTGTTCGGCGTCCGAACCCATGGCCGTGACGTGCTGCCCCGGCTCGAGCCATTCGGCCTTGAGGACCGGCGTCTCCGACGGCGTCGTGGTGACGATGATGTCGGCACCTGCGATGGCCGCTCTCGGATCGGTTTCGGCTTTGATCGGAAAGCCGAACTTCCCGGCAAAAGCAGCGGCCGCGGTTTCAGCCTTGGCCGCATCGCGGGCCCAGATGCGTGCTTCCCGGATCGGGCGCACGAGCGCGAGCGCTTCGAGCTGAAGCCTTGCCTGCATGCCGGCGCCGAAGACCGCGGCCACCGAGGAATCTTCCCGCGACAGATGTTTCGCCGCGACCGCCCCTGCCGCCGCCGTACGCACGTCGGTCAGATAGCCGTTGTCGAGCAGCAGTGCCTGCACCAGCCCGGTTTTGCTGGACAGAAGCACCATCAGGCCGTTGGTGCTCGGCAGGCCGATCTTCGGATTGTCGAAGAAGCCCGGGCTGATCTTGATCGCAAAACCGTCGAGCCCCGGCACATAGGCCGTCTTGACGTCCACCTCGCCGCGATGCTCCGGAATATCGAGCCTCAGGATGGGCGGCATCGCCACCGCCTTGGTGGCGAGAGCGCGAAACGCATCCTCGACGCAGGCAACCGCTTCGCGATCGAGCGGCACGATGCGCCGCAGTTCCGCCTCGGTCAGTATTTTCATCCGTGTCATGCCGTCTCCTCGCGGAATGGATCCGTTTCGCCGTTCATCACGCGCAGGTGCAGGTCCATGTCGACGTTGCGCCCCGAGAGAATGACCGCGATGGGACCGTCGACGTCCTTGATCTTGCCGGCGAGAAGCGCCGCAATGCCGACGGCGCCCGCCCCTTCGACGATCTCGCGCTCCTCGGCATAGGCGTGGCGCATGCCGGCGGCGATTTCGGCTTCCGTCAGAAGGATGACGTCGTCGAGGAGGTCCCGGCACATGCGGAACGTGACGCGATTGTCGAGGCCGATGCCGCCGCCGAGCGAATCCGCAAGGCTCGGCTGTTCGTCGACGAGCACGGGTGTGCCGGCGGCGAAGCTCGCCTTCATCGCCGCGCCGCGCTCCATCGTCAGGCCTACGACACGCGTCGCCGGTCTTCGCGCCTTGACGGCTGCCGCCACCCCGGCCGCCAGCCCACCACCCGAGACGGGTACAAGCACCATGGCAACGTCGGGCATCTGCGCCACGACCTCGAGTCCGAGCGTCCCCTGCCCTGCGACGATCGCCGGATGGTCGAAGGGCGGCACCATTACGAGACCATTTTCCGCAACGAGCCGTTCGACTTCTTCCTGCGCCTCGTCCTGGGAATTGCCGACAATCCGCACATTGGCGCCGAGGCGTCTGATTTCGGAGACCTTGTTCACGGGCACCAGGTGCGACATGCAGATCGTGGCGACCGAGCCTTCCGCCTTTGCCGCATGGGCAAGTGCCCGGCCATGATTGCCGGTCGAGGCCGCGATCACGCCGAGCGCTCGGTCGCCGGCAGAAAGCGAAAGCACCGCATTGGTCGCGCCGCGCAGCTTGAAGCTTCCGGTCGTCTGGTGGTGCTCGAGCTTCAAGCCGACAGGCACGCCGCAGAGCTCGCTCAACGAGCCCGACATTGCCAGCGGCGTCGTAAGTACACGGCCGGAAATGCGTCGTGCCGCCACCTCGATGTCGTCGATCGTCACGGGAGAGAAGCGCTCACGGCCTTTCCCCTCGAGTGGCAGCTCCATCAGCCGTCCGAGTTGCGGGCGTGCTTCCCGATCGCCGCAAAGGCGGAGGCAAGCCCAGGCGGTGGCGTAATTGCTGCTGACGACCGGCTTGCCGATCGCCTGCTCGATTTCGGCGATGACGCCTGCCGCGCGAACGGCAGTACAGGAAATGAAGAGCGCATCCGATTCCGGCGCTGCCGCGTCCTTTGCGAAGGCCACGATCTCCTTCGGGCTGATCCGCGCCATCTCACGGTCGTCGGTGAGACCCAGGCAGGTAAACCTGTCGATTGCGAAGCCGCGCTCGGCGAAATAGTCGGCCATGGGCCGGCTGGTCTCGATCGTGTAAGGGGTGAGCACCGAAATCCTGTTTGCACCCAATGCACGCAAGCCTTGGACCGAAGCGGCCGTCGGCGTCACGACGGCCGCCTCCGGCTTTGCGGCCTTGATCGCCGCAGCCACCTCCCTGTCGCCGATGACCACGGAGGCCGAGGTGCAGGAATACATGACGACGTCCAGGGTCTCGTCCGGCAGGATCAAGGCTGCCGCTTCTGTGAGCGACGGCTGCATCGCCCGCAGATTCTCCGGCGTCACCGGATTGGCATAGGGGATACGGGTGACATAGACCCCGATCCGGTCCGACGCGACCATGCGCTGGAAATCGACTTCCGTCGTATGGTCGGTGGCGAGGATGACGAGGCCGATCCGCTTGTCGAGCGGCCGCTCGTCGAGACGCGGCCTGCGCGCCGCAAGCGAGAGGGCGACAGGGGTTCTCATCAGCGCTCCTCCACCCGGGAATAGCGCTCTTCGAGCCAGCGCAGGAAGAAGACCGAGATCAGGCTCATGATCAGGAAGAACACGCCGACCAGCGTCATCGGCTCGATGTAGCGATAATTGCTGTTGGCGATGCTCTTTGCCTGGTTCATCAGTTCGAGCACCGTGATTGCCGAAAGCAGGGGTGTCTCCTTGAACATGGCAATCAGGTAATTGGCGAGCGCCGGTATCATCGGCGGGATCGCCTGCGGCAGGATCACGTGTATCCAGGTTTGCCGGGTCGTGAGGTTCGCCGCCTTGGCCGCTTCCCATTGTCCGCGCGGCACGTTCTCGATGCCGGCACGATAGACCTCGGCGGCATAGGTGCCGTAGTGGATGCCGAGACCGATGACGCCGGCGACCAGCGCAGGCAGGCGGATTCCGATGTCCGGAAGCACATAGAAGATGAAGTAGAGTTGCACGAGCAGCGGCGTTCCGCGGATGAACTCGACGGCAAAGCTCGTGACACGCGCTATCGGAGCCGGTGCGGTCATCCGCAGGATGGCGAAGACAAGGCCGATCACCGCTGCGACCACCGAGCCGAGCGCCGTCGCGAGGATCGTGATCTTCAGCCCCTCGATGAGGGTCGGCATGATCTGGCGGACGAATTCCCAGTCCCATTCCATGGTCAGACCCTCACACCGTCGAGGCCGCGCGAAACGCGCCTCTCGAGCCACCGCATGCCGAGCGAGATCAGCCAGGCCATGACGAAATAAAGCAGCAGGATGGTCGCGAACGGGATCAGCGTGCTGCCGGTCTGGGCGCGGACCACCTGGGCCTGAAACGTCATGTCGCTGAGCGAGATCAGCGACACGACCGCCGTTCCCTTCAGGAGCTCGATGGCGTTATTGCCGAAGGTCGGCAGCATCAGGGGCAGCGCCTGGGGCAGGACGATGTGGCGCATCGCCTGGAACCGCGTGAGGTTGAGCGCGATGCAGGCCTCGCGCTGCTCGCGGCCGATCGCCTTTACCGCGCCCCGCACGACCTCCGCTCCATAGGCGCCGACATTGAGGCCGAGCGCGAGGACGCCCGCCTGCAGCGGCGTCAGCGTTATGCCGGCGAACGGCAATACGAAATAGACCCAGAAGAGCTGCACGAAAATGGAAGTGCCGCGGAAGAATTCGATATAAGTCGTGGCAAGCGCGCGCACGGCCATGAACCGGCTGAGGCGCCCGAGGCCGGCAGCGAAGGCAACCACGACGGCGAGCGCGGAACCCATGAGGGTCAGTTGCACGGTCACCCAGGCGCCCTGCAGGATCAATCCGATATAGCCGGACCAGTCGATCATCGTTTCGTTGTTCCAGTCAGAGTTTCGGCTTGGTCGTCGCCGCCCACACCGCCTTCCTCCGCATTGTGCGAACGGAAGGCGGCGGGAAGCCCCAGCCCGGGGCTTATTTCGCGGCGCAGAGCTTTTCGCGGGTGGTCGACATCGCAGCCTTGGCCGAGAAGCCATAGGGCTCGATGATCTTCGCGAATTCGCCCGACTCCTTCAGCTTGGCGAGCTCGACATCGAAGGCGTCGCGGAGCGCCTCGTCGCCCTTTCTGAAGGCGGCGCCGTCGCAATAGACCGGCGCACCCTCGACGGGGGCCAGCACCTCGACGTTCGGGTCGTTCGCCTTGGAGACGAGATCGTTTATCGAAAGGACCGGCAGCGAGTAGACGTCGATGCGGCCGTCCTGCAACATCTTCAATCCGCTCTGGCCATCCGGAACCACGATGACGCGGTCGCGCGGCACGCCGGCTTCGAGCGCCAGCTTCTCCTCGGTACCGCCCCCCGGTGCGCCGATCTTGGCGTCCGGATTGTCGGCGATGTCCTTGTAGCTCTTAAGTCCGAGCGGGTTGCCTTTTTTCAGCGCGAAGGCCTCGGCGTCGCAGAGGATCGGCTGCGAATAGGCGACGGCGGCGCAGCGTTCCGGCTTCATGAACAGACCGGCGGTGATTGCGTCATGGCGCCCGGCCTGCAGGCCCGGGATCATCGCGCCGTATTCGGAAATGGAGGCGACGACGTCGGCAACGCCGAGCCGCTTGAAGATCTCGCGGGCGACATCCGGTGCTGCACCGGAGACCTTGCCGTCGGCTCCGACGGCGGTAAAGGGCGGCTCGTTGGCGATGGCGATGCGCGCGAAGCCCTGCTCTTTCAACTCCTCGAGCTTGTTCTCGTCCGCGGCGGCTGGCGTCGCCGCAGCAACTGCCATCAACGCGGTGGCGCCTGCCGCCATTAGCATGATATCTCTCAGTTTCATCGTTCCCAACTCCTCTGTTCTCTCGATGTTTTCCTTGAGGCAATGTCGGCCGTAAGGCTTAGACGCGGTGCCCTGCCGCAATGATCTTGCGCAGGAAAGTCTGTGTGCGCTCCTGCTTGGGATGCCGGAAAATGTCCTCGGGTTTTCCCTCCTCCACGATCTTGCCGCGGTCGAAGAAAAGCACCCGGTCTGCGAAATCATGAGCAAAGCCCATCTCGTGGGTGACGAGCAGCATGGTCATGTCCGTCTCGGATGCGAGCTTGCGCATGACGTTCAGGACTTCCTCCACGAGCTCGGGATCGAGCGCGGAGGTGACCTCGTCGAAAAGCATGATCTTGGGTGAGAGCGCCAACGCCCGGGCGATCGCAACACGCTGCTTCTGCCCGCCGGAAAGCTGTGCCGGCATGCTCTTGGCCTTATCGGCCAAGCCCACCATGTCGAGCAGTTCCATCGCGCGCTTTTCCGCCGCAGCGCGCGCCATGCCCTTGGTCAGCATCGGCGCCAGCGTAACGTTGTCGAGAACGCATTTATGAGGAAACAGGTTGAAGTGCTGGAAGACCATGCCGATCTTCTCGCGCATCTTATGAAGATGCCGCTCGTCGGCAGGGACGAGGTTGCCGGCCTTCTTCATGTGATAGAGATGCTCGCCGTCGACCTGGATGAAGCCGTCGCTGATGGTCTCGAGCGTCATCAGAATGCGGAGGATGGTCGTCTTACCCGAACCGGACGGCCCGATGAGAGCCAGCTTCTCGCCCGGCATCACCTCCATCGACAGGCCGTCGAGCACGGTGAGGGAACCGTATCGCTTGACGATGTTGTCGATGCGAATGATCGGCTGGGACATTCACGCCTCTCCCTTTGAGACTGAAGCGCATGACGTCGCTCCAGACCGCTGCATACTTCTGGGCGCCATGCGTTAATGTCCTAACGATGATCCGGTTCCAAAATCATGTCAATCTGAATAATAATATCATGACAATTATTTGAAACATGCTCAAAAGCTGAGCATTCGCCTCAAATGACGAGGAGCAGCGCCTCGGGCTCACCGAGCGCCAGAGAGGCGACGATGCCGAGCCCGGACCTCAGCTCCAGCTCGGTCGTCGAGCCGAGCGATATCCTGACCGCCGGACGCCAGCCGCTGTCAGCCGTTCGGAAGGACGCGCCCGGCGCGATCGCCACGCCGCGCAAGCGCGCCTGGGAAACGAAGGCATCCTCCTGGTGCCCCTCGGGCAGCGTCAGCCAGACATGCAGGCTCTGCGGATGGGTGTGATGGGCAAGGCTTGCCAGAACTTCCTTGGCGATCGCATGGCGAGCGGCGAGCGCCCGGCGCTGCCAGTTCACCAGCTCGATCGCCGTTCCGTCGCTCACCCATTGCGTTGCGATCTCTGCAATCGCGGGGGTCGCCATCCAGTTGGAAACCAGATGCCGGTTGGCGACGGCGGCCACGTAGCGGTCAGGCGCCACCAGATAGCCGATCCTGAGTCCCGGCACGGTGATCTTGGTGAAGCTCGTCACATAGAGCGTGCGCTCGGGCGCCAGTGCGGCGACCGGGGGCAGGCGTTCTTCCACCAAGGGTCCGAGAATGTCGTTCTCTATGATGGCGATGTCATGCCGGCGCGCCACCTCCGCCAGCGCTGCCCGCCGCTCGGCGCTCATCAGGGTCGCGGTCGGGTTGATGACCGAGGGCTGCAGAAAGACCGCGCGGATCACGCCCTTGCGGCAGGCTTCGTCCAGCGCATCCGGGATCATGCCGTCGCGGTCTATCGCGAGACCCTGAAGGTGGATGCCGAGATAGGTCGAAAGCGGCACGAGCGTATGATGGCTGACGGCCTCCGTCGCGACCGTCGAACCGGGCGGTGCCACACTCATCAGCGCCACCGTCATGGCCGAGGTGGCGCCGTTCGTCAGGTTGATGTTGAGCGGCGAAACATCGAGCCCGCAGCGCAAGAGCCATTCGGCCGCGACATTGCGGTGACGCGGGAACACCATGTTCGGGCGGAAGGAAAGCGCGGAACTCGGCGGCAGGTTCTCGGCAAGCCAGGCAAAACCCTGCCGCATCTTTTCCAGATGGTACTGCTCGCAGACGGGCTTCAAGATCGAAAGATCGATCAATTCGCCAAGGCGTTCCGGCAGATAGGGCGGCTCCGGCTCGCGCGGCCGCGTCTGTACGAAGCTGCCGCGTCCGACCTCGCCGGAGATCAAGCCGCGCCGTATGAGCTCGTCATAGGCGCGACTCACCGTCTGCACCGAGAGCTTCAGATCGTCGGCGAGCTTGCGATGCGTCGGCAGCCGCGTGCCGTTCTGGAGCCTCCCCTCCTGGATGGCGCGGGCGAACTGGTCCGCCAGAGAGAGATAGGCGGGGCGGCGCAGAAGTGTCGTGTCGGGCGTCCAATTTGTCATGATTTGAACAGTGATCAAAATCAGCTCAATTGACAATGTAAAAGTGAGCACCCAATGTCATTTCCCGGCTTTGACGTGACCAACACCGACGGAAGGACCTCTTTATGAAGCTCGATGCGATCGATCTGCGGATCCTCGAAGCGATCCAGGCCGACGGGCGTATCACCAAGCTGGCGCTGGCCGAGAAGGCCGGCCTGTCGCCGACGCCCTGCTGGATGCGGCTCAGAAAGCTGGAGAAAGCCGGCATCGTCACCGGCTATCACGCCCGCGTTGCGCTGCGCCGGGTGGCGCCGGTCGCCAGCGTCATGATGGAGGTGACGCTCGGCAATCACCGCCAGGCCGATTTCGACCGGTTCGAGCGCGCCATCGCCGCGATCCCCGAGATCGTCGCCTGCTGGTCGGTCGGCGGCGGGGTCGACTATATCCTCAAGGTCATGACCGCGGACATCGATGCCTATCAACGGCTGGTCGACGGCCTGCTCGAACGCGAACTCGGCATCGACCGCTATTTCACCTACATCGTCACGAAGACGGTAAAGGAAGAAACGGTGCTGCCGTTCGGCTCGCTGCTACCGCACGCGCCGGCAGGGCAGGAATAGTCGGCAGCGGGTGTAGCCACCCCACCGCCACGCCGCATAGACAATCTCTCTCCCCATTGCCCGCACTTTGGTCAAACTCTCTCCTCCGCCACCGCCGATTGGACAATCTATCTCGACAAGCATGGCACTCTTCCCGCAACAGTCGAGGAGAACCGATATGACCGCCGTCTTTGCGCGCACAGCCTTTCACGACGCGTTGAAAAACCTGAACGACCGGCAATTGCTGCGGGAGCTGGCCTATGTCGGCGGCCGCTGGGTTGCCGGCCGGGACGGCACATGCCTGGAGGTGAGCGACCCGGCCAGCGGCGCCGCCCTCGCCTTCGTCGCCTCGCTCGACGCTGCCCAAACCTCCGAGGCGATCGACGCGGCGGAAAAGGCATTCAGGTCCTGGCGCAACATGCTGCCGCAGGCGCGCGCCGCCATCCTGCGCAAATGGCACGACCTGATGCTCGAAGCCCGCGATGACCTCGCCTTGTTGATGACCCTTGAACAGGGCAAGCCGCTTGCCGAGTTCGCGCGGCGAGATCGATTACGCGGCATCCTTCATCGAGTGGTATGCCGAGGAAGGCAAACGCCTCAATGCCGAAAGCGTGACGAGCCATCTTGCCGGGGCCGAAATGATCGTGCGTCGCGAAGCACTCGGCGTCGTCGGCATCGTCACGCCCTGGAACTTCCCTTCCGCGATGATCACCCGGAAGGCGGCCGCCGCCCTTGCCGCAGGCTGCACCGTGGTGGCGCATCCTTCCTCCGAAACCCCTCTTTCGGCGCTCGCCCTGGCCGAGCTCGGCGAGCGCGCCGGTCTTCCCGCAGGCGTATTCAATGTCGTCACCGGCAAAGCCGCAACGATCGTCGGACGAATGTGCGAAGACGCACGGGTACGCGCCATGAGCTTCACCGGCTCTACCGAGATCGGCCGCCTGATCGCCTCCCAATGTGCGCCGACGATGAAGCGGCTGGTAATGGAGCTCGGCGGGCACGCCCCCTGATCGTCTTTGCGGACGCGAATGTCGAAAAAGCCGCCGATATTGCGATCGCCGCGAAGTTCGCGACATCTGGACAAGATTGCCTTGCCGCCAATCGGATTTACGTCGAGCGGCCTGTTCTCAAGGCATTCCAGGAAGCTTTTGCCGCACGAATTTCCGGCCTGAAAGTCGGCTCCGGGATGGAGCCAAACACGGATATCGGTCCGCTGATGCACGAACGCGCCGTCGCCAAGGTCGAGGAACAGGTCGCGGACGCAGTGAAGCTGGGCGCCAGGCTTGCCGTCGGCGGCAAGCGCCACGCCGCCGGGCCGCTCTTTTTCCAGCCCACCCTTCTAACGGATGTGCCCGACGACGCGCTCATCATGCGCGATGAGACCTTCGGCCCCGTGGCGGCCGTAACCGCCTTCGACAGCGAAGACGAAGTGGTCGCGCGGGCGAACGACACGGAATACGGGCTCGTTGCCTATGTCGTAACCGAAAACGGCGCCCGCCAGATGCGGCTCGCCCGCGCCCTCGAATACGGTATGGTGGCAATCAATCGGGTGAAGATCACCGGCGGCCCGATCCCCTTCGGCGGCTGGAAACAATCGGGCCTCGGCCGGGAAGGCTCCCGCCATGGCATGGAGGCCTTCACCGAGCTCAAATATCTCTGCATCGACACCGCTGCCTGACCTGGGCTGTTTCCAGCAAAACTGCGTAGCGATTTTGCGTCCGGAATTGGGTAAAAACAACAGGATAGGGCGTTTTCGCGGTTCGGCCGAAATGCTCCGGATTTCATGAAAGGAAAGACCATGCTCGAAAGAAGCAACGAACTCACCGCCTGGGACCGCGACCACTTCTTCCATCCCTCGACCCATATGGGGATGCATGCGCGCGGCGAAACCCCGACCCGCGTGATTGGCGGCGGCGAAGGCGTCTACATCACCGATATATCCGGCAAGCGCAGCCTCGATGCCTTTGCCGGCCTCTATTGCGTCAATGTCGGCTACGGCCGCCAGAAGATCGCCGACGCGATTGCCGAACAGGCTAAGAACCTCGCCTACTACCATTCCTATGTGGGCCACGGCACCGAAGCGTCGATCCGGCTTTCCAAGATGATCATCGACCGGGCGCCGGAAGGCATGAGCCGCGTCTATTTCGGACTTTCGGGCTCCGACGCCAACGAGACCAACATCAAGCTGATCTGGTACTACAACAACATTCTCGGCCGCCCGGAGAAGAAGAAGATCATTTCGCGTTGGCGCGGCTATCACGGCTCGGGCGTGATGACCGGCTCACTGACCGGCCTTCATCTCTTCCACAACGCCTTCGACCTGCCGCGGGCGCCGATCCTGCACACGGAAGCGCCCTACTACTTCCGCCGTCCCGATCGCTCGATGGGCGAAGAGCAATTCTCGCAGTATTGCGCAGACAAGCTGGAAGAGATGATCCTCGCCGAAGGTCCCGACACCGTTGCCGCCTTCATCGGCGAGCCGATCCTCGGCACCGGTGGCATCGTGCCGCCGCCGAAGGGCTATTGGGAGAAGATCCAGGCCGTCCTCCAGAAATACGATATCCTGCTAGTGGCCGACGAGGTGGTCACCGGCTTCGGCCGTCTCGGCACCATGTTCGGTTCCGACCATTACGGCATCAAGCCGGACCTGATCACCATCGCCAAGGGGCTGACCTCCGCCTATGCGCCGCTTTCCGGCACGATCGTCTCCGACAAGCTCTGGCAGGTGCTGGTGAAGGGCTCGGACGAGCTCGGCGCCATCGGCCATGGCTGGACCTATTCGGCCCATCCGATCTGCGCTGCCGCCGGCATCGCGAACCTGGAACTGATCGACGAACTCGGCATCGTTGAGAATGCCGGTTCGACGGGTGCCTATTTCCGGACCGAACTGGAAAAGGCCGTGGGCGATCATCGCCATGTCGGCGAAGTGCGCGGCGACGGCCTGATGGCGGCGATCGAGTTCGTCGAGGACCGCGATGATCGCGCCTTCTTCGATCCGGGCCGCAAGGTCGGACCGCAGGTCGCGGCAGCGCTCCTCGAACGCGGCGTCATCGGCCGCGCCATGCCGCAGGGCGACATTCTCGGCTTCGCGCCGCCGCTCTGCCTGACGCGAGACGAAGCCGACATCGTCGTCAAGGCGGCAGCCGAAGCCATCCAGTCCGTACTCGGCCGCTGAGGAAAATGCGTATGATGCATTCTGTTCCGAAGACCATGACCGCGGTGCTCCTGACGGGGCACGGCGGCTTGGAGAAGCTGGTCTACAGCCGGGACGTACCCGTCCCGGCTCCGGCTGCGGGCGAGGTGCTGATCAAGGTCACTGCCTGCGGCATGAACAATACCGACGTCTGGGTGCGCGAAGGCGCCTATGGGACGGAGGACGATCCGTCCGCCGTCTCGACCTGGCGCCGCCACGGCAACACCCTGACCTTCCCGCGCATTCAGGGTACGGACACGGTCGGCCATATCGTTGCCGTCGGCGAAGGCGTCGACCGGGCGCGCATCGGCGAACGCGTCATGGTCGATTTCTCGATCTACAACCGCGACGACGACAGTCTTGCCGACATCGATTACATGGGTCATGGCCGCGATGGCGGCTATGCCGAATATATGGCGCTTCCGGCCGAAAACGCCCATGTGGTCGCGACCGACCTGACCGATGTCGAGCTCGCCACCTTCTGCTGCGCCTATCTCACCGGCGAGCGAATGCTGGAACGGGCGCGGCTTGCCGCCGGCGAAACCGTGCTCGTGACCGGCGCCTCGGGTGGCGTCGGCTCCGCGATCGTCCAGCTCGCCCGCGCGCGTGGCGCCGTTCCGATCGCCGTTGCCGGTCCGGGCAAGGAAGCGGCGATGCTCGACATCGGCGCGCAGGCCGTCGTCACCCGCGGTCAAGGCGACCTCGCCGAAGCGGTGGAGGCGGCAAGCGGCGGCCGGCCGATCGATGTGGTCGCCGATCTCGTCGGCGGTCCCCTCTTCAACGACCTCCTGAAGATCCTGCGCCCGGAAGGCCGCTACACCACCGCCGGCGCAATCGCCGGGCCGGTCGTGCAGCTCGATCTCAGGACGATGTATCTGAAGCAGTTGGAGCTGCACGGATCGAGCCAGGGCAGCCGCGCCGATTTCCGCCGCCTCGTCGGTTATATCGAGGAGAGAAAGATCCGGCCGCTCGTCGGCGGCGTCTATCCGCTATCGGAATTCCATCGGGCACAGACGGACTTCATGGCGAAGAACTTCGTCGGCAAGCTCGTCGTCGTGCCTGATTAAGGGCACAACGGCGCGGAGCGGCAGAGCCGACCAAGTACGCCCGCCTCTGCCCTGCCGGTGGCCGGCAGGGCAGAGGGGATCAGCGCTCTGGATCATTCCTGATCCCGTTCTAGTTCTGGAGGCTCGCAACGGCCTCCGCAATGCGCTGCGGCGCCCTGGGACGCGCATACATCCGTTCCAGATATGCTTTTAGATTTGGAAAGCTGTCGATCAGCCCGTTTTCGTTGCCCCAGTCCAGGACATAGGCTGTGACGCAGTCGGCCACGGTTATGTTGTCGCCGACGATGAACGCGCGCCCGTCCATGTGCCGGTCAAGCACTGCTGCCATGGCCGCGAACTCCTCTCTGGCGAGAGCGATATCTTCAGGCAGGCGCTTGTCTTCGGGATAAAGAAATGTGTGCTTGGCTATCCGCCATAGCGGCTGTTCGAGTTCGGTAACCGCGAACAGAGACCATCGATATGCCTGCGCCCTTTCCTTCAGGTCCGCTGGCATAAGCCCTTTGTCACCATACTTTTCCGCCAGATACATGACGATCGCGGCGGATTCCGTGAGGACGAAGTCGCCGTCGACCAGCACCGGAAGCTTGCCCGCCGGGTTGAGGCGCAGGAAATCCGGGTGAAGGTTCTCGCCGGCCAGAATGTTGACGCGCACGAACTCGAACTCCGCATCCAGTTCCTGAAGCGCCCAAAGCGCGCGAAGCGAGCGCGTCGGACCTAATCCATATAATTTCAACATCTCGGGTCTCCTGATTTTTCGCCATCGTCGACATGGCTACCCACAAGGACGTCGGAGGAAAGGTCGTGCCGACAAGGGATTGCAAAAAACCTGGCGAGCGGGGCGCGCCCTTACCCCTTTCGCGCTATGAACGCCGCCCGGCGGCGTCGAACCAATGCAGGCTTTCCGGCGCCGCGGCGACTTCGACCTCCTCGTCAATGGCTATGCGGGAACGGCCGGCGACCCTGAAGACGAGCGGCTCGCCGTTCGCCAGGGTACCGTGCACATAGCTTTCCGCGCCGACGAGTTCCACGGCGCCGACGCGCACGCGGGCTCTGAAGCGGTCGCCGGCGTCCGTGGCACCGGCGAGGGTAATGTCCTCAGGTCGGATCCCAATTGTCGCAAGCCCCGGCTTCCCGACGAGCGCCGCCGGAGCGGACCAGGCAGCATTGCCGGTATCGACATCGAGAAGGTTCATCGACGGCGAGCCGATGAAAGTTGCGACGAAAGCCGTCGCCGGCTTCTCGTACAGCTCGATCGGCGTACCGACCTGCTCGATCCTGCCCCCATTCAAAACCACCAGGCGGTCGGCGAGCGTCATCGCTTCAAGCTGATCGTGGGTGACGTAGACGCTGGTCGTGCCTAGCGCCCGTTGAAGGCGCTTGATTTCGACACGCATCTGGACCCTGAGTTTGGCGTCGAGGTTCGAGAGCGGCTCGTCGAACAGGAAGGCCGCAGGCTCCCGGACGATGGCGCGCCCCATGGCCACGCGCTGGCGCTGCCCGCCTGAAAGCTGACGGGGCTTTCGATCCAGGAAGGGCTCTATCTCCAAGGACTTCGCCGCCTTGGCTATCCGGCGTTCGATTTCTTCCTTCGGCGTGTTGCGGTTCTTCAGGCCATAGCTGAGATTCTGACGCACCGTCATATGCGGATAGAGCGCGTAGTTCTGAAAGACCATCGCAATGTCGCGCTCGGATGGCTCCAGCCCGTTGACGACGCGGTCGCCGATGGAGATCTCGCCTGACGTGATGCTCTCGAGCCCCGCGATCATCCTCAGCAGTGTCGATTTTCCGCAGCCGGAAGGGCCGACGAGCACGATGAATTCGCCGTCGGCAATCGCAAGCGAAACGCCGCGGATCGCGGCGATGTCGCCGTGATAGGTCTTGTGGACATCCTTGAGAGTGATCGTTGCCATTACTTCTCCGTTTCGACGAGGCCCTTGACGAACCAGCGCTGCATCAGGACGACCACAGCGACAGGCGGGATGATCGCGAGGATGGCGGTCACCATGACGTAGTTCCACGGGGTCGACGCATCCGTGAAATCGACCATCTTTCTCAGGGCGATGATGATCGTGTTCATCCGGCTGTCATTCGTGACCAGCAGCGGCCAGAGATATTGCGTCCAGCCGTAGATGAAGAGGATCACGAAAAGTGCCGCGATATTCGTCTTTGAAAGCGGCAGCAGAATATCCCGCATGAAGCGGAACGGCCCGGCATTGTCGATGCGGGCCGCTTCAACGAGCTCGCCCGGTATGGTGAGAAAGAACTGCCGGAAAAGAAAGGTGGCCGTCGCCGAGGCCATCAGGGGAAGCGTCAGCCCCGCATAGGTGTCGATCAGCCCGAGATCGACGATCACCTTGTAGGTCGGCAGGATCCGCACTTCCACCGGGAGCATCAGCGTGATGAAGATCATCCAGAAGAAGGCCATGCGCAGCGGGAAGCGGAAGAATACGATGGCGAAGGCCGAGAGGAAGGAAATGACGATCTTGCCGACGGCGATCGCGATCGCCACCACGAATGTGTTGAACAGCAAGCGTTCAAGGCTGACGCCGACCACGCGTTCGACGCCACCGGAAAGCGCTTCGCCATAATTCTCGGCAAGCCGCGTGCCGGGAACGAGCGGCATCGGCGGCCGGATGATCTCGACCGAACTCATGCTCGAGGCGACGAAGGTGTAATAGATCGGGAAGACCACGATGATGATGCCGATGATCAGCATCAGGTGCCCGATCAGGTTGGATATGGGGCGTTTTTCAATCATTGGCGATTTCAACCATAGTGGACACGCCTTTCGACGAACCGGAACTGAAAGGCGGTAAGGCCTATGACGATCGCCATGAGGATCACGGACTGGGCCGCGGACGAGCCGAGGTTCAGATTGACGAAGCCGTCGTTATAGACCTTGTAGACCAGCGTTTCCGTCGCCCTCGCCGGCCCGCCGCCCGTCACCGAGTGGATGATGCCGAACGTATCGAAGAAGGCGTAGACGGTGTTGACCACCAGCAGGAAAAAGGTCGTCGGCGCCAGCAGCGGGAAGATGATCGTCCAGAAACGCCGGGTGCCGCGCGCTCCGTCGATCGCCGCCGCTTCGATGAGCGACTTGGGTATGGCCTGGAGCCCGGCGACGAAGAAGAGAAAATTGTAGCTGATCTGTTTCCAGGCCGCGGCAACGACGATCAGGATCATGGCGTGATTGCCGTTCAGCAACGGATCCCAATGAATGCCGTTGCGCCTCAGCATGTAGGCGAAGGTGCCCATTGCCGGATTGAACATGAAGAGCCACAGCATGCCCGCGACGGCCGGTGCCACGGCATAGGGCCAGATCAGCAGGGTGCGATAGAAGGTCTTGCCGCGCACGACACGGTCGGCGGCCGTGGCGAGAAGCAGGGCGACGCCCATCGCCAGCAGCGCGGTGAGAATGCTGAAGATCACCGTGACCTTCAGCGAGTTGAGATAATTCGCCTCCGAAAGCACGGCGCTGAAGTTTGCAAATCCGACGAAGCCGCTTTTGAGGCCGAACGGGTCTTCACGGATCACCGATTGGTAGAGCGCCTGGCTTGCCGGCCAGAAGAAGAAGACGATCGTCAACACGATCTGCGGAGCGACGAGCAGATAAGGGAGGATTTTATTCGGAAAGACGACACGCTGCACGAGCAATCTCCTGGATCACGATGATCTGGGGCCGGATCGGCCCGAGATCACGTCAGGGTGGCATGACCGCAGAAAGCACGACGCCGTCGAACGACGGCGCCGGGCACCTGCTTCGATCAATTGCTGATTGCTGCTGCGATTGCGGCGTCGCCGCGCTCGACCGCCTTGTCGAGGGCCGTCTTGGCATCCTGTTGCCCGGACAGCATCGCTTCGAACTCCTCGTTGAGGATGTCCCGAACCTGGGGCAGGTTGACCAGCCGGACGCCCTTCGAGTTTTCGGTCGGCGCCTTGCCCATCATCTGCAGGAGCGGCGTTTCGCGCCCGGGGTTCTTCTCGTAGAAGCCCGACTTCTTCGTTTCCTCGTAGGCGGCCATCGTGACCGGCATATAGCCCGAGACCTGGTGCAGCTTGGCCTGAATCTCGGTCTGAGAAAGGAAGTTGAAGAACTCCGCTACGCCCTTGTATTCCTCGTCGGACTTGCCGGCGAATACCCAGAGGCTCGCTCCGCCGGGGATCGTGTTCTGCGGACCGTGACCCTCGTAATAGGGGAGTTGACCGATACCGTAGTTCACGCCGCTCTTGGCGATGTCGCCGAGACCGCCCGAAGACTCCGTCAGGATGGCACATTCACCTGAGGTGAAGAGTTGCTTGGCCTCCGAGGTGCGCCCGCCATAGCGGAAGGCGCCCTCCTTGGCGAGATCCGCAATGGCCTGGAAATGCTCCACGTAAAGCGGCGCATTGATCTGCAGCTTCACGTCGGTGCCGCCGAGGCCGTTTTCATTGGTTCCGTAGGGCACGTTGTTCCAGGCCGCGAAGTTCTCCGTCTGGATCCACGTCAACCAGGTCGACGTCATTCCGCAAGGCGCCGCACCGCTCGTCTTGATCTTCTTCGCCGCTTCGAAGACTTCCGGCCAGGTCTTCGGCGGGTTGTCGACGTTCAGGCCCGCCTTCTGAAAAGCGTCCTTGTTGTAATAAAGGATTGGCGAGGAGGAGTTGTACGGAAAGGACAGCATGGTTCCGTCCGGCTTCGAATAATAAGCGACGATCCCGGGCAGATATTGCGACTTGTCGAAGGTGAAGCCGCCCTTCTGGAGGATCTCCGCTGCCGGCACGATCGCACCCTCGGCGGCCATCATCGTGCCGCTGCCGGCATCGAACACCTGAATGATCGCCGGCGGCTGCTTCGACCGGAAAGCCGCGATCCCGGCATTCAGCGTCTCGGGATAGGTGCCCTTGAACACAGGCACCACCTTGTAGGTGCTCTGGCTCTCGTTGAACTCCTTGGTGAGTTCCTCGATCATTTCGTTGTTCGCACCCGTCATTGCGTGCCACCACTGCAGTTCCGTGGCGGCCTGCGCCTGAAAAGCGAAACCGAAGGCAATGGTCGTGGAAATGGAAATCAACCGCATAATATTCTCCTCCCTTGTACTCAACCACACCCGAGACGCTCGCAGACACTCCCGATGTCAAGCGAACCACTCGTCTTCCTCTCCACTGCGTCTTCCCTTGAATCCCGATGATTCCAAGACAAAAACATGCAGTAAATCAAAGTGCTACAGCCACCTTTTCGCATCCAGCACCGCCTCGATCCAAATAGAGCAGAGCTGGCCATTGTCGAGAGCCCTCGCGGAGAGGGTCTTAAGACTCTTCCACCGGGAGAGTGCCGCATAAAAAGCGCAGGTCAAGTCAAAAGGAACATCTTCCTTGCCGCAATTGTTTGGCGTCGGACATAGCCGAGTGCGAATAGCGGCCCGCCCGGGAAGATTGTGAGGACGAATGACGAGAGTGCTTGTGGTCGGCGCCTCCGGCCTGATCGGCTCCGCCGTGTGCGCGGGGCTCCATGGCCGCGGAAGCGAGATCGTCCGCGTGGTCCGGCCCGGCTCGGCACCAAGCCCCCGCACGGCCGGCAGGGCCCTTGAACTCGACCTTCGGTCCGTCGGCCCTGAGGACTGGCTGCCGCATCTCTCAGGTATCGACGCCGTGGTAAACTGCGCGGGAACGCTCCAGGACGGTCCGGGAGAGGATACGACGGCAGTCCATGCCCGCGGTCCCGCCTCCCTCTTTAAAGCCTGCGAGCAGGCGGGGGTGCGCCGCGTCATCCACTTTTCGGCAATGGGGGTCGACAGGGCCCAGCCGTCGCCCTTTTCACGCACCAAGCTTCAGGGCGACGAAGCGCTGATGGCATGCGATCTCGACTGGATCATCCTGCGCCCATCCGTTGTGCTCGGCCCTGGAGCCTACGGCGCCAGCGCTCTTTTCAGGGGCCTCGCCGCTCTGCCCTGGCTGCCGGTCATGCCGAATACCGGCTTGCTTCAGGTCGTGCGCCTTGAAGACGTAGTGCGCACGGTCGAGATATTCGTCGACCGGAATGCTCCTTCGCGGCTTATCCTCGAGGTCGCGGGACCCGAGGCCCTCTCGTTCAAAGACGTGGTAGGCGCCTACAGGCGCTGGTTCGGATGGCCCGCCGCTCGCGTCGTGAACATGCCAACGCCGCTCGCGAACCTCACCTACAAGCTCAGCGATATCGCCGGGGCACTGGGCTGGCGACCGCCGACCCGGAGCACCGCGCAGAAGGAGATCGTGCGCGGCGCCGTCGGCGACGTCCGGGCGTGGGCCGAGACGACCGGGATAGAACCGGTGGCGCTCGCAGACGCACTGGCGAGAACGCCGGTCTCCGTCCAGGAGCGCTGGTTCGCCAAGCTCTATCTGCTCAAGCCCGTCATCTTCGTCGTCCTGCCGCTCTTCTGGATCACGACGGGCGTCATCTCGCTCACATCGGGGTACGAGATCGGCGTTGATCTGATGGAACGGGGAGGCGCCGGCGTTCTTGCCGGGCCGAGCGTCATCGCCGGAGCCCTCGCCGATATCCTGATCGGCATGGCAATTGCGTTTCGCCGCACCAGCCGCATCGGCCTTTATGGCGCGGTCGGCCTGTCGCTTTTCTACGCCATCGCCGGAACGGTCCTGCTCCCGGAATTGTGGAACGAGCCGCTTGGGCCGCTTCTGAAGATCTGGCCCATCCTGGTACTGCATCTCGCTGCCCTCGCAATCCTGGAGGAGCGTTGATGCTGTACTTCGTTCTCAAGTTCCTGCACCTCATCGGCGCCTCCGTCCTCCTCGGCACAGGCGCCGGGATCGCGTTCTTCATGCTTCTGGCGCATCGGACCGGCCGCACGGAAACGGTCGCGGCCGTGGCCCGCATGGTCGTCGTCGCCGATTTTCTTTTCACCGCCACCGCCGTGGTGTTGCAGCCCGTCACGGGGATCGCCCTTGCCTGGAACGTCGGCTATTCGCTCACGGAAGGATGGATCCTGCTCTCGCTTCTCCTCTACGTGATCACAGGTGCATTCTGGCTGCCGGTGGTGTGGATGCAGATGGAAATGCGCCGGCTCGCCGAAACGGCACGCAAGTCCGGCGAGCCGCTGCCGAAGCGCTATCATCAACTTTTCCGCCTATGGTTCGCCTTCGGCTTCCCGGCCTTCGGCGCCGTCGTCGCAATCTTCTGGCTCATGATCACGCGGCCGATACTCGACTGGTAGTATCGAGGGCGGGTTGACCAGATCTGAACCGGAGCCCTCGCGGTTCTCCCGCCGATTGGAAAATGTGTTTTCGACCGTGGCCGCCGGCAAAGTGATCGGGTCCTCTCCTGTCGCCTGGTCCGGACGCACCGCCCGCGACGAACAGGTCGTGAGTTCCTCACTGGAGCCTAGCTTTTCAACGCGCTTTCAACCGCTTCCTTTGCCGGTGCTCCGTTAAACGTCGTCACCCCTTCAAGCCACGGAGCGACTGCCTCGGGATGAGCCTTCAGCCAATCGGCAGCGGCTTCCTTCGGGTCTTTGCCGTCGTTCAATATCCCGTTCATGATCTCGTTTTCCATCTCCAGGGTGAAGCGCAGGTTCGTCACGAATTTCGCGACATTCGGGCATTCCTGCGCATAACCCGCCCGGATGTTGGTATAGATATCGGCACCGCCGTAGTTCGGCCCGAAATAGGCGTCCGCGCCCGAAAGGTAATCGATCTGGTAGCGCGAGTTCATCGGATGCGGAGCCCATCCGAGAAAGACGATCCACTGGTCGTCCTTTGTCGCTCTTTCGACCTCGGCGAGCATGCCCTGCTCGGATGACTCCACGAGCTCCCAGCCGGTCAGCCCGAAGTCGCCCTTTTCGATCATGTCGAGGATCATGCGGTTGCCGTTGTTGCCGGGCTCGATCCCGTAGATCTTGCGGCCGAATCTGTCGGAGAACTTCTGGAGGTCGGAAATGTCCTTGACGCCTGCATCGGCGACGTATTTCGGTACGGCGAACGTATATTTCGCGCCGGTGAGGTTCGGACCGATCACTTCGATCGACTTGTCCTCCAGGAACGGCTTGCGGTCGGCTTCCATGCTCGGCTGCCAATCCCCGAGATAGACGTCGATGTCCTTGTTCTTCATGCTCGCATAGGTGACGGGGATAGATAGGAGCTTGCTCTGCGGCGCGTAGCCGAGCGCTTCGAGAATGGTCGAGGCGACAGCCGTCGTCGACGTGATGTCGGTCCAGCCGACATCGGAGAAACGGACGGTCTTGCAGCTCTCCGGCTCAGCGGCAGCGGCGACGCCGATCGTCATGAGCAGCCCGGCGGTCATTGCAGTGATCTGTTTCAGCATTGTCATGTTCCCTCTTCTTAGGTTCTGTATGCACTGCGAAACTCACGTCAAAAGACCAGAAAGGCGGCTCACCAAAGTGCGCCGCCCGTGATCTGTATGTTCTCCATGGTGATGCCCCTGGCGCCCTCGCCGCAGAGAAAGGCGGCCAGGGCCGCTATCTCGTCGGGCTGAATGATGCGGTTCTGCGGGTTCTGGGCGGCGATATCCGACATCGCCTCCTCTATCGTCCGCCCCCTGCCCTCCCTTTCGACGACCTGCTGAACGTTGCGGCGCATCAGTTCCGTTTCAACCCAGGTCGGGCTGATCATCACGCAGGTCACGCCATGCGGCGCCCCTTCGAGGGCTACGCAGCGGGTGAGGCCGAGGAGCCCCGCCTTCGAGGCGCAATAGGCCGGGTTGTCCTTCCAGCCGACCGTGGCAGCCGTCGAACCTATATTGATGATGCGGCCCCATTTGCGCCCGATCATCCCGGGCAGCAGCCGGCGCGTCATTCGGAATGCGCCGTTCAGATTGGTGTCGATGATCTTCAACCATAATTCGTCGGAATGGCCCGACACCGGCTGCTCGGCGGTCGTCCCTGCGGCATTGACGAGAATGTCGGCCGGGCCGCATGCGGCTTCCGCCGCCGACACGAATAGCTCGATCCCCTCGCTGTCGCGAACGTCCAGATGGCCGGCGTAAACAGCCGTGCCGCCAACGGCAAGCCGCTTCCGGACCTCGACGATCTCCTGCGGATCGGGATAGGCCGCGGCATCGCTCTGCCGCTCGGCCGCCTCGCGGACGAAGGAGCCGACGGCGACGTTGGCGCCCTCGGCAGCGAGCGCCTCCGCAATGGCCAGCCCCTGCCCCGTCAATCCGCCGGTGATGACCGCGCTGCGGCCTTTGAGCCTGCCCGTCATGACAGATCCTTCAAAGGCTTGCCGAGCCATTCGCGATAGAAGCCTTCCAAGTCCGGCTCGAAATCATGGACGATCGGATAGCCGGGGGCCGCCGCTTCGACTTCGTGCAGATGCGCACATTCGGGGCAGAAGAACTCGCGGATCTCCATCCATTTCGGATCCGGGATATCGCTGTTCGGGTAGATTTCCCGCAAGCTCTCCTCGGTGTCGCGCACGTTGATCACCGCGTTCAGCTTCCAGTTCCTGCGGTAGTCCCCGAAGGAGTGGCCGCATTCGCAGCGGGTGACCCGACCGTCGGCGCTGTCGCAGATGAAGAGCCGGTCGCCGACCGGGAGCAGGATCGGATCGCTCCAGACAACGCGGTCCTGCAGCACGGCCAGATATTTGAAGAAGCGGTCGTCGTCCTTATAGCCGCTCATGATCCGCCGCGTCTGCGCCCAGGGGAGCGTGCCGTTGACGAGGTCGTTGATGACTTCCTTCGAATATTCGGTCATGGCTCAATTCTCCCCGGCGATAACGAAATCGGAGGCAAGGCCCCAGAATTCCTTGAAATCTCTGGAAAAGCGCGGCGAGAGCTTCATCGCGCTCCGGTACATTTTGGCGACTTCCGGCGCGAAGTCCGAAGCCTCCACTCGCCGTTGCTCCCTGGCGATCCATTCCGATACCGGAATGGCTTGCTTCAGCCGCTTCTTGCGCAGTTCCGCGCGGCGGGCGACGGTCGCGTCGATGTCGGCCTGCGGATAACCTTCGGCATCCTCCTTGAGGATGATGCCGAATACCTTCTCGGCGGCTTCGCGCGTCAGGAAGCCGTTTTCCACGTCCCATGCCGTCTTGATCGGGTCGCGTTCCAACACGTCGCCGAAGCCGCCGCCGCCATTATAGGCATGGCTGAAAATGTCGCCGGCCTTGTGGGGCCGGGTGATGTAGGGACCCTCCTCCCAGACCTGCTCGCCTTTGTAGGTGCGCTCGAAATCCGAGACCAGCGGGTCGGTGCCCGGCGCATGCGCGAGCGGCTCCCGGCGTTCGGCGCGCTCGTGAATATCGGAGTTCCTGACCGCGTGATGTTTCTCGCAGGTCGGTGCCGGATAGCCGCCGCACAGGCCGCCATTGTCGAACACGCGCGAGGAATGCTCCGACGTCACGAGGCGCAGGTGATCGGTCTTGTTGATGAGCCAGGTCGAGATGAAGGCGCAGCCGCCGCGGTACTTTCCAGCACCGCCGGAATTCGGCACGATCGAGCGGCCGATATAGACCATCGGCATGTTCTGTTCCCAGATCTCGATATTGCCCATGTCGGATTCGGGGTTCCAGCCGACATAGGCGGTGTCGAGCCCGTCTTTGATCGCCAGCGCTCCGGAGCCCGCGGCTGCGCATTCGAAATGGGCCATGCCGAAGCCCGTGCCGTATTGGCTGGTGCCTCCCATCTCGATCATCGGGGAATTCACCTGACCGACAAAAGCTTCTTCGACAAAGCCCCGGGCGATGAAACCGCGTGAGAGCAGCCGCTGGAACACGCCGTAAGCCGGGAGCAGCAAGGCCCAGGAGGTGGCTGTCGCCGCCATCTCGTTGTCCGGGTTGGTCCAGGTGCCGTGGGGAATATTGATCTCGGTCGCCATCCAGGCGCCGTCATTGACGAGCCCCTCGAAGTTCATGTGCTGGGTGAGCGTCACGAACATGCCGCCGTCCATGCCGGCCGGGGTGCAGTTCATCGAGTGATAGCCCCAGGGCTGCGTGCCGTCGAAGTCGAGCCTGATCTTGCCCTCGCTGGTGATCTCCATCTCGATCGGGATATTGTAGAGCCAGTTCGGGTCGGCGAGCGGCTGAAAACCCGGCTTGCCCTCGGTCACGTGACCGTAGAAGGTGTGGCCGCGATAGATGCCGGGCACGGTCAACTGCCGTGTGCGGGCAAGCTGTGCTCTTCTGCCCTCTTCGATGAATTCCTTGGAAAGCCGCTGCCAATATTCGAGGCCGACCTCGTCGATGAGCTGCTTTACGCTCTCGCGCATGTCGATGCAGGCGGCGACCTTGGCTTTTTCGTCCAGCACCCAGTAGATAGGCATGCGCAGATTGCGCTCGCAACGGATTACGTAATCCCGGCGGATCTCGTCATTCTCGCCGATCTTTTCGGCACAGACGAAAAGCCCCTCGGTGAAGCGTTCCTGCGCAAGACACACATCGCCGCCGGGCGTGATGCCACCCGCCTCGAGTTCATGGCAGACGGCGCCCGCCCAGCCGACCAGCGTGCCCTCGTGGAAGATCGGCACCACGTCCATGACGTCGGGCACCTGCACCGTCCCGATGAAGGCGTCGTTATTGGCGAAGATGTCGCCGTCGCGGATGCATGGATTCTGCTCGTAGCCGTTTCTGATCATCCACTTGATGAAGCGGCTCATCGTGTGCACATGCACCATGATGCCGTTCGAAAGCGCGATCGCGTCGCCCTCCGGCGTGTAGATCGCCACCACCATTTCGCCGACTTCCCGCACTCCCGGCGAGGCGGAGATGCGACGGGCCATTTCCCTGGCCGAGACGCAATAGGCGCGCAGCTTCGTGTGCAGGGTCTCGAATTTCAGCGGATCCTGCCTGCGCAGCCGAAGTTCGGTGATGCCGTCATAGCAGCCGGTCTCCTCCATCAGCCGTTCGGATTCGAGCAGCCGCCGCTGCAGGGGATTTGCCGTTTTGTCCAGCATGTCTGTCATCCTTCAGCTCAGGCATGGTTGTAATGAAGCAGCGTCCATTCATCGATAAAGACGCGATCGTTCGGATGCACCACCAGCGTCGTTGCCGGGTGCTCGATGATTGCGGGGCCGATCACCTCGTGGCCGGGCTCAAGCAGATCCATCTCGTAGAGATCTGCCCTGTGCCAGCGGCCGCCGATATAGGCTTCGCGCACGCCCTTGTGGGCGGATTGCGGATCGGCGCTCCCGAGAGGCCGCCTGACAAGCACCGGCTTGATCTTTTCGGCAGTGGCGATGACGCCGAGTTCCATCAGGGAGAAGCCCGCCTCGCCGTATTTCGAAACGCGGTGATTGGCCTTGGCATAGACCTCTTCGAACTGCGCCAGCACCGCGCGCATGTCGTCGGGGCCGTTGATGGACGCAAGCGGCGCAATCACTTCGACGTCCTCCAGCTGGCCGGTGTAACGGGCCATGAAGAAGGGGACGGTCCTGATCTTTTCCCGCGCATGGCCGTCGGTCAGCATCTCGTCGACGGCGGCCTTTTCGAGGTCTTGCCACACCCGGGTGACCTGCGCGCCGGCTGCAGCGAGCCTGTCGTCCGAGGCGCGGGCGCCGATATCGATCTGGGTCGACACCGAATGCCGGCGCATATAATCGGCCGTCGTACAGCCGAAGGCGGAGAAAGCGGCGGCGAACTGGAACGTGATGATGTCCTTGAAGCCGATGCCCCTCGAGCAGCCGGCAAGATGCAGCGGGCCCGAGCCGCCGTAGGAAAGAAGCGTGAACTCGGAAGGATGGATGCCCTGGCCCGAGATAACGCGTCGCAGCGCGTTATTGGCGTCCTGCTCCAGCATCTCGATCATGCCTTCAGCCGCTTCCTCTACACCGACCCCGAGCACGTCCGCGCATTTTTCCTTGAAGGCCGCGCGTGCCTTCTCGACCTCGAGCACCACCTTGCCCCCGAGGAAGTAATACGGGTTCAACCGGCCGAGGATCGCATCGCAATCTGCGATGGTCGGCTCCGTGCCGCCCTTCGCGAAGCAGATCGGACCGGGATCTGCGCCGGCGCTTTCAGGTCCGAGCGACACCTTCCTGGTCAGCGGGTCGACCTTGAGGATCATGCCGGCACCCGCCCCTATCGTGTCGAGATGGAGTGTCGGCACATTGAGCTTGAAGCGGTCCATCAGCGGCTCGTTCTCGATGCGGGTCTGGCCGCGCGAGATGACGCCCATGTCGAAGGAGGTTCCCCCCATGTCCGAGCAGATCAGCGAGTCATTGCCTATGAGCTTGCCGACATAGGCTGCCCCGAGAATGCCGCCGATCGGCCCGGAAATCATCGTCTCGTGGAGGCGCGGATGGTTGATCGACGTCAAGCCTCCGAAAGAGAGCAGCGTCTGCACGCCGTATTTGAAGCCGTATTTGTGCGAGGCCTCCTCGATTCCCTTGAGCTGCTGGCGGCCGCGCGACGTCGCATAGGCTTCGATCAGCACCGAGTTCAGCCGCGACTGTTCCCGGATCACCGGGCGCACCTCGTGGCTGGTATAGACATTGATCTCGACACCGGCGGCGGCAACCTCCTCGCGGCAGATCTCGGCGATGCGCTTCTCATGCACCGGATTGACGTGGCTGAAGATCGTCATGATGCAGATCGCGTCGACCTTGTCGCGGATCAGCGCACGGGCCGCGGCCGTTACCTCGTGCTCGTAAAGCGGCAGCACGATATCGCCGAAATGGTCGATGCGTTCGGTAACGCCATGGGTGCGGCGGCGCGGCACCAGCGGATCGGGGTGGGCGTGGGTGACCGCATGGAGCCGGTCGGCATAGGAATAATCCGCCCAGGCCTGCAGGCCGCGGCCCATCAGCACCATGTCCTCCATGCCTTTGGTGGTGATCAGGCCAAGTTTACGACCGGTGCGGGAGAGCAAGGTGTTGAGCATGCCGGTACCGGAATAGAGCACCACGTCGAGACCGGAAAAAAGACTGTCGAGGGAGATACCCCAGGCGTCCGCCGCATCGACAGCGGACGAAATGAAGCCTTCGGCCTCGTTTTTCGGCGTGGTCGCGGCCTTGCCGATCTTGAAGTGCCCGTTTTGATCGACAAGGATGGTGTCGGTCATCGTGCCGCCCGCGTCGATGCCGATCACGATTGGGTTTTCCAAGGTCTTACCTCCATGGCTTTGCTGATGGAGGAAACCTAGGTGGGAATTTTCGGCCGGGAAATGTGCCAAAAGGCACAATGACCGGCGGGGGAACAGTGCTAGACGAACTTATGAGCGGCGATGGGTTCTGGAAGATCTTGGCGCAAGCGATCGGCGCCACCGGTACCGACAGGCATGTCGACCGGCTGATCGACATGATCGGAGCCGTGGTGCCGCAGAATCTGATCACGGTCACCCGTTATTCCGCCACCCGCAAGCCCGAATTCGTCAAGCACCGCGGATACTCCGACGAGATGGTGGCTCGTTATCTCGATACCTATTATGTATTCGATCCCTTCTATGCCTATTGGCGCCTGAACAGGCGCGCAGGGATCGTGCCTCTCAAGAGCCTGGCGGACGACGCCCCCAAGCGCGGCCGCTACATAGCGGAGTTCCTGGCGCAATCCGAAATCTGCGACGAGGTCGGCATCCTGCTGGAAGACGGAGACGACTGGTGCCTAGGTATTTTTCTCGACCGCTCCACATCGATGTTCAGCGATGGCGAGGTCGCGGCTCTGCGCAGCCGTTTTCCGGTTTTCGAAGCACTGCACGCAACCGATACCCGCACGCGCGACCCCGATCTGAGGCGAACCAGCACGCCCGAAGCCATGGGGGAAGCACCGGTGAGTGCCGTCCAGGCCTCGTTGATCCTGTGGCCGGATCTGACGGCACGGGAGCGCGAACTCGTCGCCCTCATTCTGCAGGGACACCCTAACGCGACCATCGCGTCCAAGCTCGGGATCGCCCCGGGCACAGTCAAGAACCACCGGGCGCACATCTATGAAAAGCTCGACATCACGACGGAGCGCGAACTCTTCCTGCAGGTCTTCCAGCAATACCGGCTGTCGTGAGGACCTGCCGTTGGATCACGCGCGCCCGACGGCGCTTCGAATTCGATCCCTGGTAAAAGGCAGATCGTAAAGGCGCTTGCCGGTCGCATCCCTGATCGCGTTGGCGACGGCTGCGGCGGCCGGGCCCTGGGCCGCCTCCCCGGTGCCGAGGAAAGGTTCCCCGGGACGCTCGACGATGTGGACCTCCACGCTTTCCGGTACACTGGCGAAACGCAGGATCGGATAGCTGGACCAATCGGTGCTGGTGATCCTGGTCCGGTCAAAGGCGACGGCCTCGTAGAGCGTCCAGCTGATCGCCTGCAAAATTCCGCCTTCGGTCTGATTGCGGATGCCGTCCGGATTGACGATCTCGCCGCTGTCGATGGCCGAAACGGCGCGGACCACATGAACACGGCCCGTTTCGGGTTCGACATCCACCTCCATGGCCACCGCCAGATAGGCGGCAAGGTTCTTGTAGCGGGCGAAGCCGAAGCCGCGTCCGCGGTTGCGGGGCATTTGCGCCTTGTCCCAGCCGAAGCGCTGCGCCGCCAGCTCGATCACGGCACGGGCTCGCGGGTCCTCCATGTGGCGAAGCCGGAATTGGACCGGATCCGCTTCGGCGATCAGCGCCAGCTCATCGATCGTGCTTTCGATCGCGAAGATGTTGGCATAGGCCCCAAGCGCGCGAAGCGCAGACACGCGAAGCGGCATTTCGGCCAGGAAATGCCAGAGCACGCGCTTGTTCGGGATCACATAGAGCGGATTGGCATTTCGGTCGCCGTTGCCGGACGGGCTGATATTGAGCTTGGCAGCCTTCGGCTGGAAGGCTTCGGCCTTGTGGCGCGCCGCCAGGAGCGCACCGGCTCCGCCCGGACGGGTGGAGTGGGTATTGCTCCAAAGGTCATAGGCCCAGCTGGCGATCCTGCCCTGGTCGTCCAGTGCTGCACTGATCTTCATGAGCATTGCAGGACCATAGGGCTCCCAGCTGTGCTCCTGCTCCCGCATCCACTGGACCCGGATCGGCTTGCCCGGCAGTTTGCTGGCGATGAGGGCCGCATCCGCAGCCGCGTCATCGGCGCCATTGTGGCCGTAACAGCCCGATCCTTCCATATGGACGACGTGGACCTTGTCTTCCGGCATGGCCAGCATCTCGGCGATCGCCGCCCGATCGGGAAAGACACCCTGCGTGTGGGACCAGACCTCCAACGCCCCGTCCGCGTTCATCCGCGCGACGGCGCAAGACGGGCCGATCGAGCCGTGGATCTGATAGGGCCGGCTAAACGTCGCCTCGAAGATCTTGCCATCCGACGAAAGCAAGCCGGCCTCGGCGACCGTCCCCACCTCGCTCTCGAGTCTTTGCAATTCCGCCGGCAGGTCGGTCTGGTCGGGGAGCGTCTCGCTTTCCTGCCACCGCGCGGCCGCCGCCAGCGCCCGCATGGCGTTCACCGCCTGGAACTCTTTCGAGGCCACCACCGCCAGGAAATTGCCGTCGCGCACGACCGACACGACTCCCGGCAGCGCCTCGGCGGCGCTCGCATCCACCTCCGATAGTCTGGCAGCCGGGCTCGGCGGGCGCACGACGCGCGCATGCAGCATGCCCTCCAGGCGAAGATCATGAACATAGGCCGCCTCGCCCGTCACCTTGCCCGGGATGTCGACGCGCGGCAGTGTTTTGCCGATCACGCGGAAAGTGCCAGGCGGCTTCAATGCCGATTGCGGCTGGGCTTCCACGTGCAGCATCTGTCCGGAAACGAGTTCGCCGTAGGTCGCCCGCCGTCCGTCTTTTGCCAGCACCGCCTTGTTTTCCGCCCTGAGTTCCGTCGCCGCCATGCCGAAGCGCCTGGCAGCTTCGGCCAGAAGCAGGGCCCGCACCTGCGCTGCAGCGTTCCTGATGGCGGTACCGCTGTTTTGCATCGACTGGCTGCCGGCCGTGAACCCTTCATTCGGGGTTCGGCCGGTGTCGGCCGTTATCAGCCGGATCTCCGCGGGGTCGACTTCGAGCTCCTCGGCGGCAACCTGCAACAGGGCCGTTCGAATGCCCTGCCCGAGTTCCGCCTTGCCGGTGAAGACCGTGACCGAATTGTCGGGATCGATGCGTATCCATGAATCGAGGAAACGCTCGTCGTCAAGGCTGCCCGGCAGGGACACCGGCGCAGCCGGCGGCATTGCCGGCGGAAGCTCCTGGGCAAATGCATGGCCGAGCGAGAAACCGACGACGAGCCCGCCGGCGCCTGCGATGACGCTGCGGCGGGTGATTTCTTCCTGAAGCAGGCCCATCAGCCGGCCCTCCCCTGATCAGTGGCACGCAGCGAGGCGGCCTGCATCAGTTCGCCGGCGCGCCGGATCGCCGCGAGAATCCGCATATGGGTGCCGCAACGACAAAGATTGGTCGCAAGCGCCTCGCGGATGTCCTCTTCGCTCGGCTGCGCGTTGCGGCGCAAGAGCGCATGCGCGCTCATCATCATGCCCGGGATGCAATAGCCGCATTGCGCCGCCTGCAGCTCGATGAACGCCTCCTGCAGCGGCCCCGGCGCGTCGATCGTTCCCAAGCCCTCGATGGTGGTGATCTCCCGCCCGTCCAGCAGCATGATAGGCACCATGCAGGAAAGCACCGCCTCGCCATCGACGACGACGGTGCAGGAGCCGCACTGCCCAAGTCCGCAGCCGTATTTGGCCCCGTTGAGCGCCAGCTCGTCACGCAGGACGTAAAGCAGCGGCGTCGCCGGATCTGCCTCGATCTGATGCGGGCTGCCGTTGACTGTCAGCGATACCATCTTCAATCCTCCTCGGCGCCGACATGGTGCGGCGCCCTTTCAATGCCGTCAGAGGGCCGGATTGCCACCTTGTAGGTCCCGGAACGGGTTCTGGCCGTCTGCTCGACGAGCCCGGCCCAGGGTGGCTCCTGCGAGAACCGCTCGCGCATGTAGGCAAGGAGATCGGCCACCTGCTGATCGTTGAGCAGATGGCGGAAAGCCGGCATCACTGCGCTCGCTTCGCCATCGGCCGGCGGAAGGCCGAACAGCACCACGTTGACGATGTTTTGCGGGTTCGGCGCATTGACGGCGGTGCTGAGTTGGAAATTCAGCCCCCCGAAGGGCTGACGCCGCTCGCTCTCGTGACAGCTTGCACAGGCGGCAAGATAAATTGCTTCGCCGGGCTGGCCGCCTGCCCCACTGGCCGGTGAACGCTGGCTGTCCGCCGCCTGCTCCGGGCGCTGCCCTCCAAAAGCCTCGCGCAACTGTGCCGCCCTCTGCTCGCGTTCCGGCGTTGGGGCGCCCATGATCGACATTAAATAGGTGGCGATCGCCGCGATATCGCTGTCCGGCAGGAAAGCGAGATTGCCCGTCACCTCGGCCATGGGCCCGCGCGAAACGCCATGGAATTCGTGCCAGCCGTTGCGAAGATAGAAGGCGAGGCTTTGCTCGTCCCAGGGGATCGGCGCCTTCGACTCCGTGTTGATCGCATAGGCCTGCCAGCCTTCCGCTTCGCCGCCGCCGAAATGCCGGTCGCGGTCTTCGGCGCCAAATGGGTTGCGCGGCGTATGGCAGGCCCCACAGTGGCCGAGGCCCTCGACAAGATAACGCCCGCGGTTCCAGGCCTCGCTCTGGCCGGGATCCGGCTCCCGCTCGCCGCCGTCGAGGAAAAGCAGCTTCCAGCCGGCAAGCAGGGGCCGGAACTGCAGGGGAAGCGGAAGGTCGTTTTCCGGCGCCTCGGCTTTCACCGCGACACGCGTCATGAGGAATGCGTAGAGGGCGCGATTGTCGTCTGCCGAAACACGCGTGAAGTGCTCATAGGGGAACGCCGGATAGAGGTGACTTCCCTCCCGGTCGACACCTTCCCTCATGGCGCGCTCGAAGGCCGCCTCGCTCCAGCCGCCGATGCCCGTTTCGCGATCAGGGGTGATGTTGGTTGAGTAGATCGTGCCGAAGGGGGTGGGCAATGCAAGGCCGCCGGCAAATGCCGGTCTCCCAGGCACGGTGTGGCAGGCGATGCAATTGCCGAGCGCCGCCAGTTGCGCGCCCTTGGCAACTAGCTCCGAAGCAAAGCGCGCCTCCGCTGCCGCGGTGTCTTCGGGTAACTCCGAACGCCACGCAAATAAAAGGAAACCAGCAACAGCCACAAAGATGACCGCCGCGATGCCGATCGCCACCCTCAAAGCTCGCATCGGGAATCTCCGCCGATTGGGGGAAACGCCGCAATTGCCGATGGGTTCCAAGCGGCTTTGACGTTTGCCCGACGTAAACGCTGCCCCGGAACAGAAGCGCTCGCCTGTGGTTACACAGCCGCAATCAGAGGAGTTCCCAAGATGAGCAAGACCAATGTCGAGCAAGCCCAGAAGGACGCACGAAAACAGGCCGAGAAGACGAGCGCCGGGGGCCATTTGGGTGGCACCTATTACGGACAGGAGCCGGATGCCAAGACAGCGACGACGGTGAAGAAGAGGGGCGACAAGGCAAGGCCGAACGATGGCCGGAATTAGCTTTTGCCGCGACTGAGGGAGGTCCCGATGTCCGTCTATCAGCGGCTTCCGGAAAGACCCGTGCCGGGCGCCATGGTCGTGAAACTCTACCACTCCGGCGACGCCGTGCGGGGATATGTGCGAAAGGTCACCGACCCCGCCGAGGATGACGTCATCTTTCCCGGAGAAGAAATGGAGGCCGAGTCGGCCTTCAGGTTGGCGGCAAGCCACAGCGAAGCGTCGGCCCCGATCTATGTCGAGCTCGTGGAGGACGTCGAATGGGACCCGTCCTGGGGCACGTTGATCGGCTGATATCGACAGAGTCACGCACGGCCGCCGGCGGTAATCCCTGAGCGCAGCTCCCGGAAGGTGATCGAATAGCGCAGGCGCTCTACCGGCGGGATGGAATGCTCCCATTCGGATCTCGCACTGCCGGAGAGGAGATATGCCGAGCCCGGCTCGAGAATGACGGAAGCCCGCTCCCATTTGCCGATCCGCTTTCGGCGCAACCTGAATGTGCAGGAAGCCAGCAGCGATATCCCGACGACATCGCCGAACACCGCCTTGTCCCTGTGCCAGCCGATCGGGGCCCCGACATCATATTCGGTGACCAGTGCCTGCTGGAGTCCCTCCGCCGGCAGTCCGGAAAAGTCGGCCGCCAGCTGCCTGAGCGGCAGAAGCAGCGGGGGAATGGCATCGATCTTCCGGACCGCCTCGGTGTCGAAGTCGTACTTCCAGCCGAATGAAACCACACGCCGCCTGCCCTCGTAGCCGTGAAAGTCGAAAGGCTTGAAGGGAAGCGCCGGCAGCGCCTTCAAAAGTACCTCCTGGAGCTTCTGCGGAACGATACCCGCCTGGTAGCGGAAGCCCTCGGGCAGATTGCCGGGCGGGTTTCCGAATAGGTCTCCTTGCATTGAAGCACCTCGCATTCGGGACGCAAGCCTGCCACCGATATTGGAGAACATTCGGAAGGCTCGCACGTTCCCCGAAGCGCCAAGCGGGAGTTTACCGCCCGGCCTGGGGAAAATATCAACCAGCCGGACCGGACGCAGGCCTCTCGCATCCACGCCCACATCGAACTGCCGCGGGATCGGCTTCAGCCTGCCATGGGAGTGCCCGTGCAGATTGATCGACTTCTTTCCCATCTGGTTCCATGTCCGGAACGGATAATGGCAAAGGACGAGCAGCCGCCCATCGACCATCAGCTCCGCGTAATGCTGCACGCTGTGCCAGCCGCTCGCCCCGGTCGTGTCGATCGGGTCGTTGTTGCCTACGATGAGGTGCTTGCGGCCGTTCAGATGGGACAGCAGATCTTCGGCAAGCCCGGTTCTCTTTGCCGCGAAGTCGCCAAGGTGCCAGACGTCGTCCTGCGGCGAGACGGTTTCGTTCCAATTGGCGATCAGGGCGGCATCATGTTCGGCCATATTGGAAAACGGGCGGCGGTCGATGCGAAGCACACGCGGATCGTCGTAATGCGTGTCGCCCGTGAAATAGATCATCTCGCCAATCGCTGTCCCTGCCCGGCCGCCGCGGTCGCGCCGCATGCGAACAATCTTCGGAACATTCATCCGATTGCCGGGTTCTGGCAACCCCTGCCGCCTCGCGCGACTGACCTGCCCCGCTCCGGCGCGAGATGCCGCGGCTGATGCAAATCGAGAGGGTGTGCTCATGCCATCGCCCCACCGAACGCCTAAGGCGGCACCCATCCCGCCTGCCGGCTCAGCGCTGATCCTGCTGAAGATCAACGGCGTCGACCATTCCCTGTCGATCGACCCACGCACCTCTCTGCTGGACGTTCTGCGCGAGCATTTGAGCGTTACCGGCCCCAAGAAGGGATGCAACCAGGGCGCCTGCGGCGCCTGCACGGTTTTGGTGGACGGTCAGCGCGTCCTGTCCTGCCTGTCGCTGGCGCTTCAGCTTGAAGGCCGGGAGATCACCACGATCGAAGGCATTGCCAATGGCGAGCTTCACCCGCTTCAGGCCGCATTCATAGAGCATGACGGTTTCCAATGCGGTTATTGCACCCCGGGCAGATCTGTTCGGCGATCGGAATGTTCCAAGAATTTCAAAGCGGCTTGCCGAGCGCCGTGACCGGGGACATGGCCGCGGCTACGATCGAATTCTCGGACGCCGAGATCAAGGAACGCATGAGCGGAAACCTCTGTCGTTGCGGGGCTTATGTCGGCATCTGCGAGGCGATCCACGGCGCATTTGACCGCGAGGTGGCGAAATGAAGAGCTTCGCCTATGCGAGAGCGACTGATCTGGAAACCGCCGTGCAGCTCCTCTCCAAGACCCCGAATGCGAAGTTGCTCGGCGGCGGCACCAACCTTGTGGACCTGATGCGCGAGAACATCGAACAGCCGGACGCGCTGGTGGATGTGACCGGGCTGCCTCTGGACCGGATCGAGGAGCGGCCGGATGGCAGCCTTGCTATCGGTGCGACGGTGCGGAACACGGCGGTCGCCGGTCATCCGGTCGTGCGGGACCGCTATCCGTTTCTGGCCCAGGCGATCGTGTTCGGAGCATCGGGCCAGATCCGCAACATGGCGACCGTTGCGGGCAACCTCATGCAGCGAACGCGTTGCCTCTATTTCTACGACCACGCGGCGCGCTGCAACAAGCGTGCACCGGGAGCGGGATGCGATGCGATCGGGGGCTTCAATCGGATGCACGCGATCCTCGGAGCCTCGGACAGCTGCATCGCCACGCATCCGTCCGATATGTGCGTCGCCCTGGCGGCTCTCGATGCGAAGGTGAACGTCGTCGGGCCCAGCGGCGCGCGCACGATTGCCTTCGAGGACTTCCACCGTTTGCCGGAGCATACCCCCCATATCGAGACCGACCTGCAGCCCGGCGAACTTATCACCGGCATCGAGATCCCGCCGCTCGGCTTCGCCAGGCGCTCGCTCTACCGGAAGGTCCGGGACCGCGCGAGCTATGCTTTTGCCCTGGTCAGCGTGGCCGCAGCTCTGGAGATCGACAGCGGCAAGGTCAGGAACGTCCGCCTGGCGCTCGGGGGCGTGGCGCACAAGCCGTGGCGGGCTACCGAAGCCGAGCGCGTCCTGGCGGGAGCGAACGCTGGTGCCGAGAGCTTCAGACAGGCGGCGGAAGCCGAACTCGCGCCGGCAAGAGGCCTCGCCCATAACGCCTTCAAGGTCGAATTGGCGAAGCGCACGATCGTCGGCGTGTTGGGCGAATTGGCCGGAGGGTAAGATGAGCGTCCTGCAGAAGCTTATGGAAACCGTCGTCCAGTTCATGCCCGACAAGGCGCCGGACCCGCTCATCCACAAACACGGTTACCTCGGCACGCCCGTCAGCCGCGTTGACGGGCAACGGAAGGTGAAGGGTGAAGCGCGCTTCGCCGCGGAATTCGAGATCGAAAATCTGGCTTATGCCGTTCCGGTCTGCAGCACGATCGCCAAGGGGCGGATTGTCGGAATCGACGCCTCCGATGCCGAGAGGAGTCCAGGCGTCATAACGATCGTCACCGCCGAAAACGCCCCGAAGATGAAACGACCGCCACTCATGGACGTAAGGCACATGGACAAGGGGTTCGCGGCCAGTGATCTCGCTGTTCTGCAGGACGACGAGATCAGTTGGAATGGGCAGCCCGTCGCGGTTGTCGTTGCCGAAACGCTCGAACAGGCGGAGCATGCGGCTTCGCTCGTGCGCGTCGACTATGATGAGAAAGCAGCGCGGGTTTCGTTCGCGGACCTCAAGGCGGAAGCGACCGTGCCGTCCGCCGTCCTGGGCGAAGATCCCGAACTCGAGATCGGCGACCCTGAGAAGGCTTTCGCGGCGGCGGCATTCAAGGTCGACAATCTCTACCGGACACCGCACTACAACCACAACGCCATAGAGCCGCATGCGACGATCGCCGCCTGGGACGAAGACGGCCGGTTGACGGTTTTCGATTCGACCCAATTCGTAAACGGCTGCAAGCACGCACTCGCCGGCATGTTTGGCCTCAAGGGGGACGACGTGCGCGTCATCGCGCCATTCGTCGGCGGGGGCTTCGGCGGCAAGGCCGCCTTGTGGAATCACACCGCGCTCTGTGCGGCGGCGGCCAAAGTCGCCAATCGCCCCGTCAAAATGGCGCTCGCTCGCGAAGACGTTTTCCGCCTCATCGGCGGCCGCACGCCTTCGGAACAGCGCGTCGCGCTCGGCGCCGATGAGGATGGAAAATTCGCGGCGATCATTCACACCGGGGTGACGGCGACGACGACCCACGCCAAGTATCCCGAACAATTTTCATTGACTCCGCGGCATCTCTACGCCTCGCAGACAATGTCCGTCGGTCAGAAGGTCGTCGATCTCGATACCGTCGCCAACACATGGATGCGCGCGCCGGGGGAATCGATCGGCACTTTCGCTCTGGAATCGGCCATAGACGAACTCGCCTACGCGATGAAGATCGATCCGGTCGAACTTCGCCGCTTGAACGAGCCCGAAAAGGATCCCACGAAAGGCACGGAATTTTCGAGCCGTCATCTCGTCGAGGCCTATCGGCGCGGCGCGGAAAGGTTCGGCTGGAGCCGGCGGCCGGCCGAGCCGTGTTCGCAGCGCGATGGAAATTGGCTGATCGGACAAGGCGTGGCGACGGCCTATTACCCGGTCTTCCGCTTTCCCGCCGCAGTTCGCCTTCGCATTTCCGCCGATGGCAGCGCACTCGTGCAAGCGGCGGCGAACGAAATGGGCATGGGAACCGCGACGGTGCAGATTCAGCACGCAGCCGACCGTCTCGGCCTGCCGCTGGAGATGGTTTCATTCCGCTATGGAGACTCCGCCCTGCCGGACTCGCCGATCATCGCCGGCGGCTCGAGCCAGACCGGCAGCATCGCCGCGGCGGTGCAGGTGGCCGTCGAAAAGATCCATCGCGAACTCATCAAGCTCGCCGGTAACGGCTCGCCGTTGGCAGGTGCAAACGTAGAGATAGAGGCACGCGACGGCGGGCTTTTCCTGTCCGGCGAGGGAAGCAAGGGCGAGACCTATGCCTCGATCCTGAAGCGCGCCGGCCGTGATTTCATTGAAGTGCAAGAGACGTCGGGAATGCCGTTCGAGGTGATGAAGTACTCCATGGCCTCCTACGGCGCGCAATTCTGCGAAGCTCGCGTCAACCGGGAAACTGGCGAAGTGCGGATCTCGCGCTGGCTCGGCTCCTTCGATTGCGGCCGGATCCTCAATCCGAAAACGGCCGTCAGCCAGCTTCGCGGCGGGATCGTCATGGGGATCGGCATGGCTCTCGCGGAGGAAACCTTGCTCGACACGCGCCGCGGGCGGATCATGAATCCGTCACTCGCCGAATATCATGTTCCGGTGCATCTCGACGTGCCGCATATCGAGGTCATCTACAACGACATTCCCGACGAACATACGCCGCTTGGCGCACACGGGGTCGGCGAAATCGGCATAACGGGCGCAGCTGCGGCAATTGCGAATGCCATCTTTCACGCGACGGGAAAACGCATTCGCGATCTGCCGATAACGCTCGACAAGCTGCTATGAGAGCGCTTTCGGAACGACGCACTTTTCCTCGGAAGAGCCTTAGCCCCGTCCATCCCGGATCATCGAAAAATAGTCGTCGAACCCGACCTGGCCGCCCTTCAGAGCGACCTCCATGCCGTCCACCCTCGGATCGGCGCTATGCGCGGTGCAGAGAGGCGATCCCGGCGACTGCGGAAGCGGCAGCCGCAATGTAAGCGCGTTGACAGAAAGCTGGCCAAGGGCGTGGCTCGACGTATCGCCCCCGGCGATCACAGCGCGGCGGAGCCCGGCCCGCGTCACCAGTTCTCTCAGCAGCGATCCGAGCCGTTCGCCGATCCGGTGACGCGAGCCATCCTCCAGAGGAATGGCTTCGCCCCGATCGGCAGAGGGGCCGAGTGCGGTATAGAGAATGATACTCCGGCCCTTCTCCAGACAGGCAAGCCCCCGCGCAACGGCATCCTCGAATGCCGAGCCGGCATCCGTCGCCGCGAGTGCGACTGCATCGAGCCCTATCCCCTCGAAACCGTTCTCCATCGCATGACGGATTTGCCGCTCCGTGGTCGGAGAGACGCTGCCCGAAACCACCGCGATCCGGTCGACCGGTCCGGGCGGCGCGAATGCCGGCGCTTCGCCGAGCAGGCCAAGGCGACGCCATTCGCGAACGAGCGCATATTCGATGCCGGACGAGCCGCAGACGAATTGCCCTTCCGCCGCTCGCGTCCGCCAGAGCTGGCGCCCGACGACGGCCTGGCTCCCCTCATCCGCGACATCGAGAAGGACGAGTTGGTGATCCGCGAAAGCCCTGTCGGCGAACGCGTCCACGTCCGGCGATGCGAGTTGCACGAGGTCCACAAGAGCCGCGCTGAGCGATGTCTGACGCGAAAGGTGAAGGCGGATATCCGCCTCGTTCATCGGGGTTACCGGATGCCTGCTCATCACCGGATGGCGGTCTATGCGGTAGGTTTCGCCGCGAAAGGCGGCGAACAGATTGCCGAAGGCGGTGTAACGGCGGATCTGCGGTGCGCCGATGACCAGCGGTACCGGCGCTGCGCCGAAGACATCCCGCCCGATCTCGATCGCCTTGCCTATGTTGCCGACATTGGGGCTCGAATCGAAGGTCGAGCAAACCTTGTAATGGGCGATCTCCGCCTTCAGCGCCTTCAGCCACAGAAAGGCCGGAGCAAGGTTTTCCGCCATCCAGCCCGGCGTCTGGCTGCGGCTGGTGCCCGCGAGCCCAAAGGCCCGGCAATGGCCGAAGCGCTCGAAGAGCGAAGGCTCAGGCACCTTGAGAAACAACGCGGTTTCGACCCCGTGCGAGGAGAGTGCCTCCATCACGTCGGTCGAGCCGGTCAGATCGTCGCCGTAGTAGCTGAGCAAGGGAATGTGCATTGGGGTCTCCGGTCGCGCGGAAGTCAGGCGCCCTTGCCGTCGGCGAATTTCTCGAGCGATTGCGCCAATTCGGGGTGATCCCTGGCATAATCTGCCAACGGGATCCCGGCGACTGCCGCCTCCCAGGCCTGGCATACGGCCCTGACGCCGGCGCCGGGTCCGCCCGGATGGCTGACTATGCCGCCGCCGCAGAGATAGAGCAGATCGGTCGTACGCCCGGTCCGTGCATAGGTCTCGGGCGCCTGTCCGCCCCATTGACCCGACGCTACGACCGGCAGCGGACAATCCTCCTTGGAAAAGAGCGGCGTGCTCACGGCCTCGAAGGACCTCACGAAGCTCTCGTCAGGTTCCCAGTATTTGATGCGGATGCCGTTGATCTGGAACTGGTCCACCCCGAGGAGGCGCCAGAATTGCTGCCAGACCGAAAACTCCATTCCCAGGCCGACATGACGCGTGAGAATGTCCCAGCCGTTGCGATGGGCGTGGAGAACGAGGCCGGAGCGCTTGCGCAGGAAAGCGACGCCGCCCATTCCGACGGAATTGATGTTGACGACCGCCGCATTGCCGCCGGCCGCGACCACCAGATCGTGGTTTCGCATCATCTCATCCGGATCGGTATGGGATATGCCGAAGGCATACATCACCTTCTTGCCGGTCTTCTGCTCGTGGTCGAGGATTCGCGGCATGATGGCTGCAATGCGCGCGCTCAGCGGCGAATAGGCCGGGCTCATCAGCTTCTCGTCATCCTTGATGAAATCCACCCCGGAGGAAAGCAGGTCGCCGACGAGCATCGCCGTTTCCTCGGCCGCAAACCCAGCGCCGGCTTGACGATCGTCCCGATGATCGGACGGCCTTCGACACCGGTCAGGCGCCGGCTGCCGGCAACACCGAACTGCGGCCCCGGATGCGCCGCCGCGAACTCCGGCGGCAGCTTCATATCCACGATGCGGATGCCGGTCATTCCCTTGATGGAATAGACGCCGCCGATCGCAATGGTCATCAAGGCGGAAAGATCCGTTCCCACCGCATCGAGCGGGAAGGCAATCTCCGCATCGGCCCGGTTGAAGCGCGTGGCACCTCCCGCCTCGTCCGGCCATGAGGCTCGATCGGCGGGTTCGAGGTGGCGGATAGCCACTACGCGCGCGGCCGCCCGCGCCTTCAGCTCTTCGCTTTCGCCCGGCACCGGCACGAACGTTCCGGTCGACTGGTCGCTTGCGATCTTTCTCGCCAGGACTTCGACATCCCCGGGGTCTCGATGCGGTAGGTGATGCGTATCACGGCAGCGCTCTTTGCATTGGATTCAGTAGCTTCTCTCGCGCAACTGGTATAATGAGTATCTGAGTTAGGCAAGAGAAATCTCGCCTGCCGGAAGAAACCTGCCTATAGAGAATGATCCGCAAGCTGCTGGAGTTCACATGGTCATGCAATCCGAGCCCATCATCCGCAGGAAACTTTCCGACGAGGTGTTTGCCCGGCTGAAGGCGTTGATCGAAACCGGCGAGCTGCAACCGGGAGACGAAATGCCCTCCGAGCGGATGCTGATGGAGCGCTTCCAGGTGGGACGCCCGGCCATTCGCGAGGCTCTGCAGGCGCTTGCCAATATGGGGCTGATCGAGATTTCGCATGGCGAGCGGGCCAAGGTGCTGCAGCCGACGGCGCGGTCGCTGCTTCGGCAGGTGGATGCCGCGGCCAAGATCATGCTTGCGGCCTCCTCGGATTCGCTGGAACACCTGAAGAGCGCGCGCATCTTCTTCGAACGCGGCATGGCGCGGGAGGCGGCAAGCAGGGCCGAAGCCGGCGATATCGCGGCGCTGGAGGAGACCTTGAAGCGGCAGCAGGCGGCACTCGAAGATCCCGATGCCTTCATTGCCGCGGACATGGCGTTCCACACCCGCATTGCCCAGATTTCCGGCAATCCGATATATACCGCCGTCAGCGAGGCGATGCTCGGCTGGCTCAAAGAGTATCATACGGAAATGCTGATCTGGACCGGCCGGGAGAACGTGACCCTCACGGAACACGAGGAAATCATCGATTGTATCCGCCGCGGAAATCCGGACGAAGCCGAGCAGGCGATGATCAGACACCTCGAGCGCTCCCGCACGCTCTATGCCCCGAAGGGCAGGTAGGACCGAAAGCTTCTCGCCCGGCTGCAGAACCGCTGATCAGGCGGTTCGCGTGCGACCGAAAGCGCGCAACAGCAAATTCACCGAAACCGCGATCTTGTCGATATCCGGAACGTCCCGGGAGTAGCGCCCGGTGTAGAGCTTGATGATCATCTTGTCCCGCTCGAATCCACGCAGGTCGTAGTGAAGATGAAGGTAGTAACGCTGCTTGTCGCCGGTGCGGGTGATGTCCCCGCGCCGCTGCGTTACCTGCTTCAGATCCGCTTCGAGCGGCGCGAAGCCTTCGATGTTCAACCTGACCTTGGTCGATTTGAACCGCGTTTCCGTCGAAACCGCCACCACCGCCTTGTCGAGCGATAGGCTCACGAGGCGTCCTTCGACGCCATCCACATCCACCGGCTCGTCGAGCTTGAACGCCTGCAGCAGGCGCCGCGGCTTCTCGAAGCAGATAAGCGAGGCGATGATCAGCACCACGATGTTGATGCCCGACCAAAGCGCAGCAATCGCCGAGAACGAACCCTCTACCCGCGCCGTCTCCGGAACGATGTTGATCAGGAGGCCCAGCGCGGTAACCACGATGAACGCGGCGATCCAGGTGAAAGTATAGGCGTCGAAAACGTTCTCCTCGTTGCTGCTGCCCTTCGGCGTCACCTTGAATGGCTTGCCGAAGGGCCTGACCAGGCTCGAAAGGACGGTCGGCAGCATGCGGAAGGTCGAGAAGGTGCCGACGGCGGTGGAAACCACCGGAAGGTAGCGCGTCGGCGTGAGCCAGAACATCAGCAGGAAATAGGCCGCGAGCAGGGGCACCTGGTTCGAGACATAGTCGGCGACATCCGTGAAATAGAGCGGCAGGGCGCCGAACCACAGATAGATTATGGGAATGAGAAGCACGATGAAGCGGACCAGATATTGCACCAGCCACGACATGGGCAGGAACATGACGCGCTGAAAGAGCGAGAGACCCGGCCCGCGCAAGGGGCCGTTGTGCAGGTAGAGCGTCTGGATACCGCCTTGGCACCAGCGCTCGCGCTGGACGAAATAGCCGGTGAGATTCTCGGCCGCCAGACCCATCGAAAGGCGCTCGTTGAGATAGCGCGTCTTGAAACCCCTGTTGAGCATCGACAACGTCGTTAGCAGGTCCTCGGTGATCGACTCGGTCGGAAATCCGCCGATGGCGTCTACGGCCTTGCGCCTTGCGATCGAACAGGAGCCGCAGCAGAAGCTGACGTCCCAGCCGTCGCGGCTGGGGGCGATCTCGTCGAAAAACAAGCGTTGCTCATCGGGCCATAGGTTCTCCAGTCCGAGATTGGACTGGATCGGATCGACGTTGAAGAAGTGCTGCGGCGTCTGCACGATGCCGATCGTGTCGTCCATGAAGAAAGGCAAGGTGCGCCGGAGGAAACTGCGATAGGGCACGAAATCGGCATCGAAGACGGCGATGAAATCGCCTGAGCTGACGCGCAATCCGTTGTTCATGTTGCCGGCCTTGGCATGCGCGTTGTCGCTGCGCGTGACATGGATCGCCCCGCGCCCCTCGCAGAACGTCCTGAGCCAGTCGCGCCGGCCGTCATCGAGCACATAAACCTTCAGCTTGTCCTTGGGATGATCGAGCGCAAGCGCCCCGACGATCGTCCGTTCCAGTACGTCGAGCGGCTCATTATAGGTTGGTATGAAGACGTCGACCGTGGGAAGTTCCCGTTCATCCCGCTCAAAAAACTGCCGCTCCAGCCGATCCCCCTCGGCACTGCGGTCGACGTAGCGGCTCATCAGGATGAGGAAGAGCACCACCTCCGCAAAGGCGAGGAACTCGACGATGAAGACGAACCAGACCCAATAGAAATTGGCACCGTCGTTCGGATAGGGCAGAACGGTTTCGGTGAACCGCCAGATCAGGTAACGCAGCGCGAAGGCAGCGACGACCGCGCAGGTGACCGCGCGCGACCAGCTCCTGTGGCGCGGCCAGTTGAAAGGCCCGAGGAGAAAAAAGGCGATGACGAGTAAGGTCGGCGCCAGCGCTAGAAGAGACTGAACCACAAGCTTTGAACCCACTGGGCCAGGTGAAGGCTGCGCTTGGAGAAACGGACCTGGGCCGTTCGCCCGACCTGACAGAAATTCGCGAAATCGGTGTTGAGTGCCGACGGAGCGAGCGTGACGCGGATGCGGGCATTTCGCTCCTCTGTCTCCGGCTCGTTGGCGGCCAGCGTGTCCTTTTCCGCGACCGCGGACGATCCCTTGACTGCCTGCACGCGGCCTTGGAAGACATCTCCGCGACCGAAGAGCCGGACCTCCGCCTCGCGGCCGGGATAGATCTCGTCATAATCGACTTCAGGAACCAGAATGTCGACGAACAGCTCGCGGCAGTCGAGGATGCGCATCATCTCGTTGTTCAGAACGACATTGGAACCGCTGACCACGTTGCGGCTCCACACGACGCCATCGAAGGGCGACGGAATCGTCGCGGCTTCGAGACTGAGAACCCGCCTCTCCTCCTCGGCTATCTGCTGGTCCGTCTGTTTTGCCCGTGCCTCGTTCTCCGCGATCCGCGTATTGAGATCGTGGATGCGGACGATCACCTCGTCCTGGCGCTGCCTGGAATAAGGCACGTCGTTCTGGCCGTCGCCGACGATGAATATGCCCTGACGCACGGCTTTGAGGCGTTGCTGCAGCAATTCCACGGTCAAATTGCTGATCTCGAGTTCGCCGCCGGCGGCCGCACCGGCGGCTTCCGCCGCCTCCACCATCTTGCGGGTGAATATCCCCTTGGCCTCGAGGTCCTGCCGCCGGACGAGGTCGACCCTCGCCACGACGTCCTGCGCGCGCGACACTTCGACCCTCTTCTGCAGGATCTGAACCTCGCGCTCCAGGCTGGCGATGGTCGCGTTCCTGAAGATGTCGAGCCGCCCGGCAAGATCATCCCGCAATCGCGCGAGTTCATCCCGCTCCCGCCGCAGCGCCGCAACGCGCTCGACGGCGGTTCGATGATCGGTGCGCAGCGACGCCAGGATCGCTCTGTTGACACGCTGGTTACGGATCGTCGCGAGCGTTTCACCCTCTGCCACCGGCGTTCCGATCCGAGGCGCCGGTTTCTCGATCTCGCCGTCGATCGGCGCATTTATCACGGCAAGGCGTGCGTTTACCGTCCCATCCAGGCTGCTGTAGCCAGTCAACCCGGGCAGCAGGACGGCAATTGCAAGCGCCAGGAGGAGGATGCCGACGGTAATACGTGTGAGCCGATGATTGAGGATCATGTCAAATTACTCACTGGGGTCAGCCGGTTCGGCTGATACGCTGCTGCAACTCTTCTCGCGACGCCGCGCCCGAACTCAAGTCCGCCTCGCCGCATCCCGTCACGATTGAATGGTATTCTTTGCTGAGCAACCCTCAAATTTGCATGTTTCCGTGGTGAACTGCGCAAAACTTCGGCGAGTGACGGAGAGTGCCCGCATTACTCTAAGGTTTAAGGATAGCGCGCCGACGTTTTTTTGCGATAGGTCGGAACGCCGCCGGGCTTCCCCTAACAAGGGACGGGTCGCCCGGATCGCCTTCTTTCACGAACGACGGAGACAGAAATGGGACAAGCCGTACGAATCCCCACGAACGAGCGTCAAAGGTTGCTCGCAGTCCGTTCGCTCAATTCAATCGGCAGCGCTCCCACGCCCGAACTCGCAACCCTGGCCGAGCTTGCCAAGGGCATCTTCGACGTTTCCTACGCCGCCATAAACATCATCGACGAAGACTGGCAGCGGATCGCCGGTCAGGCGGGCTTGAGGATCGGCGAATGCTCGCGCGAGATGTCCATATGCACGCGGGTCGTCTTCGCGGACGAACTCCTCATTATCCCGGATCTGGCGGAAGACCGTGAACTGAAAACGAGACCGTATGTGGTCGGAAGCCCGCACTTCCGGTTTTACGCCGGCGCGCCCGTCTATCTCGAGAACCTGCCCGTCGGCAGCTTCTGCATCCTCGATGGCCGGCCCAGGGATCTTTCCGACGAGCAGGCGCAGAACCTGCGCCGATTTGCGGCGGTCGCCAGTGCGCTTTTGAGCCTGCAGAAGGCGAATCTCGTCATGGGCCTCGCCCATAACCAATTACAGAATGCGGCCATCACCGATCCGTTGACGGGCCTGTTCAACCGCTCGGCCCTCTCGTCTATCGTCGACGGGGCTCTCCACCACGCGATTGCGGCGGGTCAGACCTTCGGGGCTCTTTATCTCGACATGGATGGATTCAAGGCGATCAACGACGAGCTTGGCCATCACGCCGGCGACGAGGTTCTGTACGAGGCCGCCAACCGGATTCGCTCGGTCATCAGAGCAGGCGACATCGCGATCCGCATGGGCGGCGACGAATTCGCCGTTTTCATTCCAAATCCGCCCAATGCGCCGGCGCTCGCAGCGGTTTCGCAGCGGCTGGTCGCAGCCTTTCGCGAACCCTTCCAGGTAGACGGCAAGGCGGTCCTCGCACGCATCAGCATCGGCGGCGCCCTCGCCCCGTCGAACGGGCAGCAACGAGCGGAGCTGCTGAACAGCTGCGACAGGGCTCTCTACGCGGCAAAGCGTGACGGTCGCGACCGTTTCGTCGTCCTCGACGCCTGACGGAAAGGCAACGACAATGAGAGCTGCATGGTACGAGAAGAATGGCGCCGCCCGCGATGTCCTGGAGGTTGGCAGCCTTCCCGAGCCTATCCCCGGCCCCGGAGAGGTCCGCGTCCGCATACATGCGTCCGGCGTCAATCCGTCCGACGTGAAGGCCAGGGCGGGACGGCCCCTCATTGCCGGGAGAATGATCCCGCACAGTGATGGCGCGGGCTTTATCGACGCCGTGGGAACGGGCGTCGCAGGCGAGCGCATCGGCGAGCGGGTATGGACCTGGAATGCCGCCTGGCGGCGTTCGAACGGTACGGCTGCCGAATATGTGGTCCTTCCGCAGGATCAGGCGGTTCACCTGCCCGATAACGTATCTTTCGAGGAGGGCGCCTGCCTCGGCATTCCAGCGCTGACGGCACTTCGCGCGGTGACCACGGACGGAGCCGTATTTGGAAAAACCGTGCTGGTCACCGGCGGTGCGGGCGCAGTCGGCGCTTACGCCGTTCAGTTCGCCAGGCTTTATGGCGCGGCGCGCATCGTCACGACCGTCAGTTCGTCGGGAAAGGCCGAAATCTGCACGCGGCTGGGAGCCGACCACACGATCAACTATAAAACGGAAGATGTCGTCGACCGGATAGGGGGCATCACCAACGGGCGCGGCGTCGACCGAGTCATAGAGGTGGACGCCGCCACGAATGTCGAGATGCTGCCAGGCATCATAGCGCGGGACGGGCTTTGCGTAATATACGGCTCCAGCAAGCCGGAAATCTCATTCGAGTTCTTTCCGATGATCCTCGCCGGCGCTGCGGCGCGGTTCTTCATCGTCTATGAGATGTCGCCGGAAGTGCGCGAGCAGACCGTCGGCGCGCTGCAAGGGCAGCTGGCATCCGGGCTTCTCAGACATCATATCGCCGAAACATTCGCGCTGGACGACATCGCCGCAGCCCACGAGGCGGTCGAGAGCGGGAAACCGGTCGGCAACGTCGTCGTTTCTCTCGCTCGGTAGGCCGCGGCAAGGCCCGATGAAAACCGCGGCCCCGGAGGCCGGGTGGTGCGTCCGTATCGGGGCCGACGTTCGAACCGTTCGGCTCACACGTACAATCGTGGAAGTGTTCTAAAAGCCTCTCGCCTGCAATTCCTGAAAATGTGGCGCATTGAGTTCGCGGCCCGGCAATCGAGCACGGGCGCGACATGGCTTCGTCGGTGGCGATGCAAGCCTGACGCTGCAAGCCGCTGAAGTCCTTCGGTTTTTCTTTTCAGGAAGCGAGCGCCGACTCGGCGCGGAAAAAATCCACGTCGATCGCGCAGAACGAAGTTGACAGAGGGCGAATCTATGTCCAACATATATATACGCTGTCTTCTATTAGAAGACAATAGGCTCTGTGGAATTTTTTAAAATGTCGGTTCGACCCTTATCATCGGTGCTCAAGACCCTCGCAGCGTTCGAGTGCATCGCCGCTGCACCGGAGCCGCTGCGCCTCGTCGATATCGCGCGCCAACTTGGCGAAGCGCGGGGTGCGGCCCATCAGCGCCTCGTTACCCTCGTGGAAGCCGGATGGATCGAGCAGACGCCCGACGGCCGGTATCGTTTGACGCTTCGCATCGTCGGGCATGCGGCAATGGCGCTCGAACAATCCAATCTCGGCGCGCGCTTTGCAGGCGTTCTGGAAGAGATGGTCACTCAGAGTGGTGAGACCGCCTCGCTCGCCGTTCTCGACGGAAAATCCGCGGTCATCGTTCGGCGGGTGGAGTCGCGAGGCGTTCTTCGCGCGGACCTTCGGATCGGAACGCAGCTCCGTCTCGATCGCACCGCCTTCGGCCGGGTGCTCGTATCGTTCTCGCGTCCGGAAATAGTCGACCGGCTACGGGCGCAGGGCGTCGAACTGCCGGATGACCAGATCGTCGCCGAGGTGCGCCGGTGCGGCTACGCCATTTCGGAGGTCGAAGGGCCACGGACCGTATCGGCCGTCGCCGCCCCGATCATCGATGCGCAGAACGAATGCATCGGCGCGCTCGCGCTTTCCGGCCCGTTCACAGGTTTCGACACTGACAAGTGCGCCCGGATCGTCGTCGCAGCCGCGGCGGCAAGCGCCGCGCGCCTGCGAGGAGAACAATGAAATGAGCGCCCTGAAGAAACCCGCGCCGGAGTCGGAGGCTCACCGCATCGCGCGGCTGATGCGTTCGCCGGCCGACATCATGAAGCCGGAAAGGCTCGCCGCCATCCAGCCGTCGCGCATCAGCGCATCGCGCGCGCTGATGAGCCGCGCCGTCGGTCAGCGCTGGCAGATCCTGTGCAAGCGCTTCGACATCGACGCCAAGGGCAACGGCGTCGCCGAATACCGCATCGACATCGGCGGCTGGCGCTTCAGCTTTCCCGTCTATTCATTCGAGCCCTCGCCGCACGGCCGTACGGGCCGCATCATCGGCCGGGCCTGGGATATGATGGGCGCTCTGGTCGAAGGCGACATGAGCGAGCGGGATTTCGAAACGACCCGAACCGAGCTTCCGAAGCTCTATGAGGGCCGCGCCACGCCAGGAACGCTGATCTGGTGCCGCTCCAACCGCAGCGGCCGGTTCTTCGAAGGCGCGAAGGCTGCGCTCCAGGCCGGCCGCCAGCCCAACGTCGCCGAGCTCGCTCAGACCTGCTATCTGATGCGCAATACCGGCCTCGACGGCAACGGTACCTTCGGGACCAAGTCCTTCCTCGCCTATGGGGGCGATCACCCGCTCCGCTGGTCGCTCGCCGCCCAGATGCTCTGCGCCTATATGATGCGCGTCTTTGCCCAGGATCTCCTTGCCCATCTCGTCCGGCTTGAAGCCCCTGCAGCCCCGCAGATGGCGATCGAGCTCCGCCGCTTCCTCGGGGTCGGCAACGGCTCGGCGCTTGGCCTGATGCTCTTCGTCAACAACCACCCGCGCCTGATCGAGCGCTGGCTCTTCATCCGCGAGGAGGCGATCGCGCGCGCCAAGGCGCTCACGCCGGACGAAGCAGGCTCGGAGATCGCCAAGCTGCTGAGCCTTGTCGATAAAGCGATCACCTTCCGGTCCGAGGACCGCGTGCAGTACGAGAACGTCACGCGCTCCGAGGTCGTGGCGCGGGAACTCGGCGTGATCCGCGACGCCGTTGCGAATTTGCTTACCCGCTGGCAGAGCGGCAGCCGCTTCGAAAGCGAGCCCTTTGCCGAGCTTGCTGCATCCCTCGAGTGCCGCGTCCATGCGGAAGCCATGGAAACCCTCCATTCCCTCCTCATAGAGCTCGTTGGCGAAGAGGCCGACCAGCTTGTGGAAGGTCTGGTCATCGATGAAGAGCTGACGGGCCGGCCGGAAATGCCGGTCGCCCGGCTGCGCGAGATCCTGAGAAATGACTACGCCTGGGCTTTCGGACTCGATCTCGATATCGAGCCCGGAAAGCGATACGTCTGGTACAAATCGGTTTCCGCCGAGGAGCCGCGCCGCGGCCCCGCTGCGGAAGTCGGCGAGAATGTCGTCAATCTCGGCCTCGACCTGCCACGGCTCGTGGTTGCCCTCGACCGCGACCTCGCTGCCGCCGATCTGACCCTCAGCACGGCCCGCTTCCTGCTTGCGCATCCCGAACACCGGGCGATCGCCACGCGCGTGCAGGCGCTTGCCGGCACCGGCCTCCACTCGCCGCATGCCGACATCATGAGCGGGGCCTTCACCCCCGCCCATATCACCCGCCTTCTCAATGTCGGCATCCACGGCATCGACAAGACCCGCGATTTTCTCGACCGCAACCTGCGCGGCGTTCTGTTCCACGGCGCGCCCGTTCCGGAGGACATTGCTGCCGGCAGCGCCGACGACCTGTGGTTCTACCCTTCGGAGCCGTGCCTATGAGTTCCCGCCAGTCCAACCTTCCTTCGACCCTCACCGTAAGCCTTCGCGAACTGCGAATGGTCTTCGAGCGGCTGATACAGGTCACGCGGCTCGATGCGGGTCTCGTACCCTCGCTAAGGGATTGCGCACTTTATTCCGCAGCGCTCGGCCTCGGCGGCTTCGCCCGGCTGGCTCACAACCTCGAGGCGGTGCGATCGGCAAATCCGCATGCGCTGAGCCTAACAGCGGACGCCGAGCGCCTCATTGTCGACTGCGGCGGGCAGCACACATGGATCGCCGCCGATGCGGTGCTCGATCTCGCAGCGGAGCGTCTGCGCACGCAGGGCTCGGGGGCGGTCGAGGTCCGTAACGCCACCGAGATCGGCGAACTGAGGATCGTCGAGGCTCTTGCGCAGCGTTTTGGACTGCAGGCCGAGGTCGCGATCGACGAGACCGCCGGCTCTGCCGAGATCGTCGTCTCGCCCGCCCCGAAGGCAATGGATGCCACGGTTCTCGAAGAATCAGGCGCGACGGGCTGACCGTCGATGCGGCTCTCTGGTGGCAGCTGTTCCACCGGTCCGCCGAAGCGCTCGCGCCCGATTCCTACCTGTCGCGCCGCCACGCCGGGCCGATCATCGTCGAGGCCGACGGCAAGGTCATCGGTCGGCAGGACGAGGACGAGACGGACCTGTCCCTGCTCATCGCCGGCGCCGCGGACCACGGCACGACGGCAATCAATAACTGAGATGGAACGACCATGATCATCGATGCACTTCAATGCGGTCATTTCAACCGCGAGTCCTTCGAGGCGCTGAGGCAGGGCGGCTACAGCGCGGTGACGCCGACGCTCGGTTTCTGGGAAGGGACGATGGAGTCTCTCGACTCGCTTGCCCGCTGGCGAGACCTGGAGCGTGACAACGCCGACCTCATCCTTATCGCCAGAACGGCCGCCGATATCGAGCGCGCCGAAAGGGAGGGAAAGCTGGCGGTGGTGCTCGGCTACCAGAATTCCAACCTCTTCGAGGACCGCATCGCATTCGTCGAGTTTTTCGCCGAACTCGGCGTGCGCGTCGTGCAACTGACCTACAATAACCAGAACGAGCTCGGCGGCTCCTGCTACGAGGAAAACGACAGCGGGCTTGCCCGCTTCGGCCGCGATGTCGTGCGGGAAATGAACCGCGTCGGCATGCTGGTCGATCTTTCCCATGTCGGCGACCGGACCACCCTCGACACGATCGAGTGGTCGGAGAAGCCCGTGGCGATCACCCATGCCAATGCCGCTTCGCTCTTCGCGCATAAGCGCAATAAGTCCGACAAGGTGATCAAAGCCCTTTCCGAGCGCGGCGGCGTCATCGGCTGCGTCGCCTATCGCAACATCACGCCCGACGCTGCCTGCGCCACCGTCGACGGCTGGTGCGAGATGGTTGCCCGCACCGTCGACATCGCCGGCATCGACCATGTCGGCATCGGCACCGACATTTCGCATAACCACACCCCACGCGACTACGACTGGATGCGCAAGGGCCGCTGGACCCGCTCGGTCCAGTACGGTGCCGGCTCGCCTCAGCGGCCCGGAGCCGTGGCGAAACCGGAATGGCTGCTCAAGCCGCAGAACCTGCAGGACGTCGCCCCGGCCCTGCTGCGCGCCGGTTTCAATCAGGAGGAGGCGAACAAGATCCTCCGCGGCAACTGGCTCCGCCTCTACGCGGAGGTCTTCCGCCCGGACTGACCGGATCCAAAAACCGATTCAAAGAACAAGAAGAGCCGCCGCTTTGGGCGAGCGGCCACGGGAATAGCAGACAGACGACCATTCGACATCAAGGAGAACCACGAATGGAAATGTTCAAGAAAGCATCAGCCACGCCGCTGTCGCGACGTACCGTTCTCGGCGCCGGTCTTTTCGGGGCCGCAATGCTGGCCTCCCCCTACATCCGGCGCGCCAGCGCGGAGGAAAACGTCCTCTACGTAAACACCTGGGGCGGCGACTGGGAGGCATCGGTCAAAAAGTTCCTGTTCGAACCCTTCACGGCGGATACGGGAATAGAGATCCGGACCGTCTCGCCGATATCCTTCGCCAAGCTCGCTGCGCAGAAGACCACGGGCGTCTACGAATTCGACGTGACCACGCTCGGCGTCGCCGATGTCGCGCGCGCCAATGGCGCTGGCCTCCTCGAGGCGCTGGAAGGTCACGTCGACACCTCCAAGCTTTGGGAGGGCGCCATCTACCAAAACGGGCTGTCGACGCATGGCTTTGCCACGCAGATGGCCTACAATGCCGCGAAATTCCCGGAAGGGTTGAAGAGCTGGTCCGACTTCTTCAATGCCGAGAAGTTTCCGGGCAACCGCAGTCTGCAGCGTCACGCCGCCCGCGTCCTGGCGATCGCGCTGCTAGCCGACGGCGTTCCGGCCGACCAGCTCTTTCCCTATGACCTCGACCGCGCTTTCGCCTCGCTCGACCGGATCAAGGACCACGTCCGCGTCTGGTGGACCGCCGGGCCACAGGCGCGACAGATACTGACCGACGGCGAGGTGGACATGGCAGGCCTCTGGGACAGCGACGCCTTCGGCGCCAAGGAGGCATCGAAGGATCCGATCGAGATCGTCTGGGACCAGGCCGTCGTCGACAAGGCCTGCTGGATCGTCGCCAAGGACAGCCCGCGCGCCGAAAACGGCTTCAAGCTGATCAGCCATATCGGCCAGAACGCGGAGGGGCTCGCGAAGTTCTGCATCGCCGACCAGAACGGCCCGATGAACCCGAAATCCTTCGATTTCATTCCCACCGAGGTCGCGGCCAGAATGCCGACCCATCCGGAGCATCTGGCCCGGGCCGTCATGCTGGACGGGGCGAAGCTGCTGCCCCAACTCGACGAGCTGTCCACCCGCTTCGAAAGCTGGGTCGGCATCTAAGCTGCGCTTCCGGTCCCGGTAAGTGCGGCCGGAAAATGCAATGCATCGGATAGGGTGCCGGCGATGCCTGCGCCGGTACCCGCCGTCCGCGACGGAGACCCTATCCGAGGGTAAAGGAGCAATGTCATGAAACTCCGGACGTCCCCGATCCTCGTGGAAGGGCCCATGCCGCTGATGGCTCCGGCGGTGATCTTCCTTGCGCTCTTCTTTCTCGTTCCGCTTGGCTATGTGGTCTGGATGAGCGTGTCGCAGCCCGTGATCGGATTGCAGAATTTCGGCCGGCTGCTGAATTCCAGTCTGTTCGCCTCGGTCCTCTACAACACGTTCAAGACGGCGCTCCTGGTAACGCTGCTGAGCCTTCTCTTCGCCTATCCGCTCGCCTATGCCGCGGCGAACGGCTCGAAGCGCTTTGCGACTTTCCTGTTGACGGTCGTCGCCCTCTCGTTCTGGACCAGCTATCTGGTGCGCACCTATGCCTGGATGGTCATCCTCGGCAATCAGGGGCCGGTGACGGCGCTCCTCTCATGGTTCGGTTGGGACCCGCGCCGAAGATCCTGTTCACCACCTTCAGCGCAACGCTCGCCATGACCCACGCCCTTATTCCCTTCATGACCATGTCGCTCTTCGCCGTGATGAAACGGATCGACCCGCTCTATGTCCGCGCTGCGGAAAACCTCGGCGCGCACCCGCTTCGCGCCTTCGTCTCCGTCTATCTGCCGCTGAGCGCGCCCGGCATCGTCAACGGCTGCACCCTCGTCTTCATCACCTGCCTCGGCTTCTACGTCATGCCCGTCCTGCTCGGGAGCCCACGCGACCAGATGATCGCCGGCATCATCGGAGACCAGATCGAGCAGACCCTCGACTTCGGCCTCGGCTCGGCGATTTCGATCGTGCTGTTGGCGCTGACGCTCGCGGTCTATGCGCTCTACAACCGCTTCTTCGGTCTCGACCGCCTTTGGGCAGGAGGTGACCGATGAGCCTCTGGGTACGTTCTCTGGCAATTCTGATCGCCGCCTTCGTCGCGGCGCCGATGTTCATCGTCATTCCGATGTCCTTCAGCTCGGCGGCATCGCTCGCCTTCCCGCCGCCCGGCTATACGCTTCAGAACTACGTCAACTTCTTCTCCGACCCGAACTGGACGCAGCCGCTGACCAACAGCCTGCTGATCGGCCTCGGCACGGTCTGCGTGACGATGCTCGTCGCCGTTCCGGCCTCTTTCGCCCTGGTGCGGCACGTGTTCATCGGGCGCACGGTCTTCAACCTTCTGATCATGCTGCCGATGATCGTGCCCACCATCGTCATGGCGCTCGGCTACTACATCTATTTCGGGCAGCTCCGGCTGGTTCAGAGCTATCTCGGCGTGATCCTCGCCCATAGCTGCATCGCCCTGCCGATGTCGACGCTGATCCTGACGGCGGCGCTCAAGGGCTTCGACCGCTCGGTGGAACGCGCCGCGATGAATCTGGGGGCTTCGCCGCTCACGACCTTCCGGCTTATCACCTTTCCGATCCTGCGGCCGGCCTTCACCGTCGCCGGGCTCTTCGCCTTCATCGCATCCTTCGATGAGGCCGTCATCGCCCTCTTCATCTCCGGCCGCGACAAGGCGACCTTGCCGCGCCAGATGTTCAACGCCGTCCGCCAGGAGGCGGATCCGACAATTTCGGCCGCCTCGTCCTTCCTGTTCCTGCTCGTTCTCGCCGGCGTCTGCATCTGGCTTGCGCCGCAACTCGTGCGCCGCCGCACCCGCGTGCTGGACCAGACGGACGGCAACGGCGCCGTCGAGCCGGCCGCCGCAGCATCCTGATTTTGGAGCAAAGCCATGAATGCCCGTTCCCTCACCCTTCGCAACGTTACAAAGTCCTATGACGGCAGGCATATGGCTGCCGACGACGTTTCGCTCGACATCAAGGCCGGCGAGTTCGTCTCCTTCCTCGGCCCGTCCGGCTCCGGCAAGACGACGACGCTGATGATGATCGCCGGTTTCCAGCGTCCGACCAGCGGCGAGATCCGGCTCGGCGAGCGCGCAATCGACAACCTGCCGCCGCACAGGCGCAATATCGGCATGGTGTTCCAGAACTATGCGCTCTTCCCGCACATGACGGTCGCCGACAATGTGGGCTTCCCCCTGCGCATGCGCGGCGTCGCCAAGCAAGACAAGGAGCGCCGTTCCCGCGAGGCACTGGCCAAGGTCGGGCTTCAGGGTTTCGAAACGCGAGAGCCCTCCGAGCTTTCCGGCGGCCAACAGCAGCGCGTGGCGCTTGCCCGTGCTCTTGTCTTCGAACCGGACATCATTCTGCTCGACGAGCCGCTCGGCGCGCTCGACAAGGCACTGCGCGAACATATGCAGGTGGAATTGAAGCGCATCCACAAGGACCTCGGCGTCACCATGGTCTACGTCACCCACGACCAGTCGGAGGCCATGACCATGTCAGACCGGATCGCCGTCTTCAATCAGGGCCGGATCGAACAGGTCGGCACGCCGAACGAGATCTACCGCGCGCCGAAGACCCGCTTCGTCGCATCCTTCATCGGTGACAGCAACCTCATCGAGGGCTCGTCGCTCGGCGACGGAAGATTCGACACGCCGGTCGGCATTGTCGAGGCGCGGAGCAGGCAAGCGGAGCGCAACCGGCGGGCCGATCTGCTGCTCAGACCTGAAATGATCCGCATCGCCGAAACCTCACAGGGCGGACGCCAGCCGCTGAAGATCGACAGCACGATCAACTACGGCGACAACCTGCTCGTCATCGGGAAGCTCGGCACGCAGCCAATCCGCATGCGGGTCCCCGGCGCCGATGCGCGCAGGATCGAGGGCATTTCCGAATGCCACGTGACCTGGCGCGCCGAGGATGTCCACGTCATCGCCTGATCCGAACTCCGGTTGCCGATGGAGCCGCACATGAACGACCGTCCGAATTCCCTCCACGCTCTCGACAAGCAGAGCCTCGTCCACCCCTACACGAACCTGGCCGTGCATCAGGAAACCGGGCCGCACGTGATCACCGGCGGCGACGGCATCTATGTCGTCGACGACGAAGGAAAACGCTACATCGAGGGATTGGCGGGCCTGTTCTGCGCCGGTCTCGGCTTCAGCGAGCAGCGCCTCGTGGAGGCCGCGACGCGACAGCTCAAGACGATGCCCTTCTATCACTCCTTCGCGCACAAATCGACGGAGCCGGGCATCAGGCTGGCGGAGAAGCTCGTGGCGATCGCGCCGGTCCCGATGTCGAAGGTGTTCTTCGCCGGCTCCGGGTCGGAAGCGAACGACACGGCGATCAAGCTCATCTGGTACTACAACAACGCTCTCGGGCGTCCCGGGAAGAAGAAGATCATCTCGCGCCGCAAGGCCTATCACGGCGTCACCGTAGCAACCGCGAGCCTCACCGGTCTGCCGTTCAATCACCGCGATTTCGACCTGCCGATCGCCAACATTCTCCATACCGATTGCCCGCACTACTGGCGCTTCGCCGAGATCGGGGAGACGGAGGAAGACTTCGCCACGCGCATGGCCGACAACCTCGAAGCGATGATCCTCGAAGAGGGTCCGGAAACGATCGCCGCCTTCTTCGCCGAGCCCGTCATGGTCTCGGGCGGCGTCATCACCCCGCCGAAAGGCTATTTCGAAAAGGTCCAGGCGGTCCTCCGCAAATACGATATCCTGCTCGTCGCCGACGAGGTGATCTGCGGCTTTGGCCGCACGGGCAACATGTTCGGCTCGGAAACCTACGGGCTCAAGCCGGACATGATCAGCTGCGCCAAGCAGCTGTCGGCGGCCTATATGCCGATCTCCGCCCTGATGATCAACGAGACGATCGCGGACGCACTGGTGGACCAGAGCCGGAAGATCGGCACCTTCTCGCACGGTTTCACCTATGGCGGCCATCCGGTTGCAGCCGCCGTGGCGCTGGAAGCGCTGACGATCTACGAGGAAATCGACATCGTCGGCCATGTGCGCTCCGTCGCCCCCGCCTTCCAGGAACGTGTGCGTAAGCTCGGCGAGCACCCGCTGATCGGAGAAGCGCGCGGCGTCGGTCTCGTTGCCGGTCTCGAATTCGTCAAGGACAAAGCGACCAAGGAGAATTTTGCGCCCGCCCTGCAGGTGGCAAACCAGGCCGGCAAGTTCGCGACCGCCCGCGGCGTCCTGACACGCGGCCTCGGCGACATGGTGAGCCTCTGCCCCGCGATGATCATCGATGACGAGCAGATCTACGACCTGATGACGCGCATGGGGCTGGCGCTTGACGATACGCTGGCCTGGGCACGCGCCGAGGGACATGTCGCCTGAGGGAAGATCATGAATCCGGAAACCACTGCAGTCCCCTATGAGCGCCTCGGCATGCTGATCGATGGCCGCTGGATCTACGAGACGGAGCGGAGCACCGACGTGGTGGATCCCGCCACGGGCCAGACGATTGCTCAGCTGCCTTTGGCGACCGATGGCGAGATTGCCGAAGCCGTCGCCTCCTCGCAGCGCGCATTCGAGAGCTGGAAGGATCGCTCCCCGCTCGAGCGGGGCCAGATCCTGCGCCGCTTCGCGGACCTCGCCCGCAAGCATGCCGACGAGATCGCCCGCAACATGACGCGCGACCAGGGCAAGCCGCTCGGCGAGGCGATCGGCGAAGTCCGTTTCGCCGCCGACCATGCCGATTGGCACGCAGAGGAAGCGCGCCGCATCTACGGACGGGTCATTCCCGCGCGCGATCCGCGCGTACAGCAGATGGTCCTTCGCGAACCGGTGGGGGTCTGTATCGCCTTCACCCCTTGGAATTTCCCCTTCAGCCAGGCGCTGCGCAAGGTGGTGGCGGCGCTTGCAAGCGGCTGCACCGTGATCCTCAAGGGACCTGGAGAATCCCCTCCTCCACGGTCGCGATCGGCCGGCTGATGCAGGAGGCCGGACTGCCGGACGGCTGTCTCAACATTCTCTGGGGCGACCCGGCCCACCTGTCGGAGACGCTGCTGGCGGCGCCGGAAGTCAGAAAGATCTCCTTCACGGGTTCGGTCGAGGTCGGGAAGCATCTCGCGAGCCTTGCGGGCAGGTACATGAAGCGATCCACGATGGAGCTCGGGGGTCATGCGCCGGTGATCGTCTTCGACGACGCCGACATCGATGCGGCAGCCGACGCGCTTGCCGGCCAGAAGGTGCGTAATGCGGGCCAGGTCTGCATCTCTCCGACACGGTTTTACGTGCAGGCGAAAGGGCACGACCGTTTCCTGGCACGCTTTGCCGAGAAGATCGCTTCGACAAGGGTCGGCAACGGTTTCGAGGAGAGCGTACAGATGGGACCGCTCTGCCACGCCCGACGCGTCGCTGCCATGGAGGGTTTCGTTCAGGACGCGCGCGAGCAGGGTGCCGAGATCGTCACCGGCGGCGAGCGCGTTGGGAATGCGGGATTTTTCTACGCGCCAACCGTGGTCGCCGGCGGCACCGACGAACTGCGCCTGATGAAGGAGGAGCCCTTCGGACCGATCGCCGTCGTTACGCCCTTCGGCGAGTTCGACGAGGTGATCCGTCGCGCCAACAGCCTGCCCTTCGGTCTTGCGTCCTATGTGTTCACCGGCTCGAGCAGCCGCGCACGGCATGCCGCACGCGCCCTTGCAGCTGGAATGGTGAGCATCAACCATTTCGGCCTGGCGCTGCCGGAGACCCCCTTCGGAGGAATCAACGACAGCGGCTACGGCAGCGAGGGAGGCTTGGAGACTTTCGACGGCTATCTGAATGCGAAGTTCGTCACCCGTTTCGACCAAGTCCCGCAGTGAACCTATCCGACAGACGAAACGAGCGAGAAGAGCATGTTTGAAGTCATCGATACCGGCGCCGATCCGTCGGATGTTCCGGTCAGCGAAGCGGTTCGCGCCGGCGATCTTTTCTGGTCGGTGCACATCTCGGAGGACCCGGTCACCGGCGAGCCGGTCTTTGGCGACATCGAAACGCAGGCGCGCCGCACGCTGCAGAATCTGGAAATCGCGATCAAGGCCGCCGGCGGCTCCGTCGCAAATGTCGTGCAGATGCAGGTGTTCCTCACTGAAAGAGCCGACGCTCCCGGCATGAACAGGGTCTATACCGAGTTCTTCAGGGAGCCCTATCCGGTGCGCGCGACCGTGGTCGTCAAGGAGCTCATCACCCCGGGCCTGCGCATCGAGGTCCTTGCCCATGCGGTGCTCGAGGGTGCTTGATCGCAGCGCACGGCCCGAATTCAGCAAGGCGTGAGAAACACGAATGTTCGAGAAAGTCGAAACCGGAATTGCCGCATCCCGCGCTCCCTTGAGCGGTACCGTGAAGGCGGGCCGGATCGTGAGATCGGCTCACATAGCAAAGAACCCGGCGACCGGCGAACTCGTCACCGGGGACATCGAGTACCAGGCGCGACAGGTATTCTCCAACCTCCGGCAGGCGCTTGAAGCCGCCGGAAGCACGCTTGCCGCTGTCGTGCAGATACAGGTCTATCTGGTCGACCGAGCCGATGCCCCGGGCATGAACAAGATATACCGCGAATTCTTCGCGCCTCCCTTTCCCGTGCGGGCGACAGTCGTCACGGAGCTCCTTTCACCCGGCATCCGCCTGGAAATCCTCGCCACTGCGGTCTGCTCCCCGGATTGAGCAGTTCAAGCGACAGGTCAAGCCCGCTGCACGCGTTGCTGCTGCAACGGAGTCCTTCGCCGCATTTGAGATTCTTGCGACCTCGCGGCCTGGTCGGGCGGGCAGGCGGGCCATTCTCAACAAATTTCCGAGAATTCAAGCAGCGCGACTTGACCGGCAGGCGCATGTGGTGCTTACTGGTAATACCAGTTGGGACCATTTCCATGAACCCTGTGCTATCCGAAGGCGCCGACGAACTTGCGGGAACGGAAAAGGTGCTCTCCTTCTTCCGGGAGCAGCTGTTGTCCGGTGCGCTCAAGGCGGGCGACAGGCTGTTGGGCGAGAGGGAGCTTTGCCTCGCTCTCGGCGTATCGCGGCCGGTGCTGAGGGAGGCTTTGCGGTCGCTCGCCAATCTGGGCTTCCTCGATATCCGCCATGGCAAGGGCGCCTTCGTGCGCAAGGCCGACGTGGGCGTCTTCGGCGATTTCCTGACGTTCTGCCTCGCCCAGCAGCCCGATATGCTCGACGACATCATGCAGGCTCGTGTCGCGATCGAATGCCAGGCTATCCGTCTTGCCTGCATCCGCGCGACGGATAGCGACCTCTCACGCATCGGCGGCCTGCTGACACGGCTGATGGACACACTTCACGACGCCGAAGACGGGGGCGCTGCGGACTTCGCCTTTCACATGGCGATCGTCGAGGCCAGCCGCAGTCCCGCGCTCGTCACGGTTTACCGCTCGATATCCGACCTTCTGAAGCGCAGCCATGTCCAGCGGCGCGCCGAGACAAGCGACGCGCCCGGCATCACCGACTATCTCGTGGAGGCCCATCGGGAGGTCTTTCTGTCCATTCTCGCGCGCGATCCGGACAAGGCCGACAGGATGCTGCGCGAACATTTCGCCATCGGCGACGAGCTTCGGCGCAAAAGCTACATAGCTGCCTTCACCAGGAAGGGCGCGCCGCAAGAAGAGGAAAAAGAAGCAGACAGCTAGTTTTATCCAGGGAGGAGGAGAGCATGCTGAACTTTCTGAAACATGGCCGGATGGCCGGCGCCGTGCTGGGAGCCGCATTGTTTGCCGGAGCCGCTTCCGCAACCGAATTGCGCTATGCGCATGTCGGCGCAGAAGGGGACATCCAAACGGTCTATGCGGCACAGGCGGCGGAGGGCATTGCGGCCGCGACCGGCGGCGAAATCACCGTCACTGTCTATCCCGCCAGCCAGCTCGGCGGGGTTGCGGAAATGGTGGACGGCGTGCGCATGGGTTCGATCTCCATGGGCCATCATGATTTCGCTTCCCTCGCACGACTGGTGCCTGAGGTCGCCGTCTTCAACGCGCCTTTCATCTACCGCGACGGCGCCCATGCGCTCGCTGCGACGGACCCGCAGTCGTCGCCCGCCCTCCAGGCGATCAACGAAAAGCTCATCGCACAGGGCGTGCGGATCATCGGGCGCATCTATCGCGGCGACCGCCACATCTCCTCCAACTTCCCGGTAAAGACGCCGGCGGACCTTGCCGGCAAGCCTTTCCGAGCGGTCCCGCTGGAGCTATGGGTTTCCATGGTCAAGGGCTTCGGCGCCATTCCCACCCCGGTCGAGGTTGCCGAACTCCCGACAGCGCTGATGACGGGCGTGGTCGTCGGCCAGGAAAATCCGCTCACCATGATCGCCTCCAACAATCTCAACGAGGTGCAATCGCATCTGTCGATGACGGGTCACATGCGCGCCGTGCTCGCCGTCTTCATCAATGAGGACGTCTGGCAGGGATTGAGCGAAGAGCAGCGGACGGCTCTGACGAAAGTCCTCGACGAGGAGGCTCAGAAATCGCTGAAGATGGCGACCGAATCCGAGGCCGATCTGGTGAAGGAACTCAAGGGCCGCGGCATGACCGTCATCACAGAGGCCGAAGGGCTGGACGTCGCGGCATTCCGTGAAAAGGTCGGCGCCCAGATCCGGCAGGACTTCCCGAATTTCGCACCGCTCATCGAGCAGATCGAAGCGGTGAAATAGACCGAGCAGCTGCAGGGGCAAGCCAATGTCCCTTGTCCCTGCAGCGCCCGTATTTTTCAGCCAGAATGGGAGGGGAGAAGATGCATCTGCCCGAACGTGTCCTGACGATTGTCGTGGTTGCCGTGATGGCGGGACTGGTCATCGTTCCGACGGCTCAGGTCGTCATGCGCAGCGTCTTCGGCCTGCCTTTCATCGGTGCGGAGGAACTGACCCGCTTCCTGCTCATCTGCCTGGTGTTCCTCGCCTATCCACTCGTGGTCGGGCACGGCGAAAATATCGTCATGGGCGAGTTCAAGGCGGCAATGTCGAGGAGGGCGCGCGCGATCGTGAATGTCGCGATCTCGGCCTGTGCGATCGGCGTAACGGGGTTCATCGGCTGGGTCACGGCCATGAACATCACCCGGAACCTGACCAACGCCACGCCGACCCTCGGCATCCCGTTCTGGATATTTCTGGGTGCCACGCTCTTCGGTTTCGCGGGTGCGGCGCTCGTCCATCTTCTGCATCTGCGCAAGCCGCCGCAGGCGGATAAGAACGTCGCAGTCTGAAAGGTTGGTTCATGGGTTTTCTGGTCGTTGCGGCCTTCCTCGGTCTGTTCATGCTTGGCTTCCCGGTGGTCTACGCCATCCTGCTGCCGTCAATTCTCTACGTACTTGTCGAGGGCTTGCCGTTCGGGCTGCTTGCCCAGCGTATCACCTACGCGCTGGATTCGTTTCCGCTGGTGGCCGTGCCTCTCTTCATCTTCGTCGGCAACCTCATGAACCTTTCCGGCATCACCGATCGCATCTTCCGCTTCGCCTATACGCTCGTCGGGCGAATGCCGGGTGGCCTGGCGCAGGTCAACGTCTTCGGAAGCCTGATCTTTTCCGGAATGTCCGGGGCGGCGCTGGCTGACATCGGGGGTCTGGGGCGCATCGAGATCGACGCCATGAAGAAGCGCGGCTTCGATCCATCCTTCGCCGGCGCGGTAACTGCCGCTTCCGCGACGCTCGGGCCGATTTTCCCGCCTTCCATCCCGCTCATCGTCTACGGCTCGGTCACGAGCGTCTCGATCGTCCAGCTCCTCGTAGCCGGCATCATGCCCGCCGTGCTGTGTACCGCCCTGCTGATGCTCACGGTGCTGGTCGTGGCCATCCGACACGGCCATGCGCGCGCGGAGCGCTGGCCGACGGCAGGCGAGCTGGTCGGCACGCTGGTGCCGGCGCTACCGGCCATTCTTGCTCCGGCGCTCATGGTCGGCGGCATGACGGCCGGCGCCTTCACACCGACCGAGGCGGCCGCGATAACGGCCGTCTATGTCATCTTCATCAGCGGCGTCCTGTACCGTGAACTGACGCTGGCGCATCTGTGGCATTCGGCGGTTCTGACGGCCCGCAGCTCCAGCGCGATCCTCATCATCGTCGCCTCGGCCGCGCTTTTCGGCTGGATTCTGGCGGTCGAGCAGGTGCCTCAGACCTTTGCGGCGACGCTGCTCGGCTGGTCGAAGGACCCGCTGATGCTGCTGATCATCGCAAACCTGATCTTCTTCGTCGCCGGCATGTTCCTCGACTCGACGACCGCAACGCTGCTTCTCGTTCCCATCATCGCCCCGCCACTCGTGATGGCCGGTGTCGACCCCGTTCAACTCGGCATCGTGACGATCTTCAACCTGATGCTCGGACTGCTGACGCCGCCGATGGGTTTGTCGCTGTTCCTCGTGTCGGACATCGCCAAGGTGTCCATCCGGCAGCTCCTGCGAGCGCTTGTGCCCTTTTACATTCCGCTGGTTTCCACGCTTGTCATCCTCACTTTAGCGAAGGACTTCACGCTGTGGCTGCCCCGCCTGATCGCCCAGTAATCTTTTCTCCAGGAGACACCAATATGCGTATCGTCATCGGTTCCGACCATGCTGGCTTTCACCTCAAGGCCACGATCATCGACCACGTCACCTCGCTCGGCCACGAGGTGTATGACGCAGGCTCGTACGATGCGAACCCGGTAGACTTCCCCGACATCGCAAAGACGGTCACTTCCTCGATCATCGAGGGCAAGGCGGATCGCGGGCTGATGGTCTGCGGCACCGGCGTCGGCGCCTCGATCGCGGCCAACAAGGTGAAGGGCATCCGCGCCGCGGTCTGCCATGACGTGCATTCCGCCCATCAGTCGGTGGAGCATGACGACGTCAACGTCATGTGCATCGGCGCCCAGATCGTCGGCGCATGGTTGGCAAGGGATCTCGTTGCAGCCTACCTCGCCGCCGAATTCTCCACCGACGAGGATTTCCGGCGCCGGGTGCGCAAGCTCGCCGAAATGGACGAGCAGCGCTGAGCATTCGCCGGCCGGCTCCGCGCCGTTCGGCGAAACTCGCGCATCTATTCTTCCTTGCTGACCTCGCCATCCACGAGGTGGATGCGACGATCCATGCGGGCAGCCATGCCCAGGTCGTGCGTCACCGCGACGACCGTCTTGCCGCGCTCGCGGACAAGTCCGTCGAGAATTGCGAATACCTGCTCCGAACTCCTGCTGTCGAGGCTTCCGGTCGGCTCGTCGGCCAGGATCAGCGGCGGATCGTTGGCAAGCGCCCGTGCGACCGCCACGCGCTGGCGCTGGCCGCCCGAGAGCTGATCCGGCCGCTTGTCGAGATGATCGGCGAGGCCGAGCGAGGACAGCAATTCGGTCGCCCGGGCCCGCATCGCGTCGCGGCCGAGGCGGGCAAGCTTGCGCATCGGGATTTCGACGTTCTCACGCGCGGTAAATTCCGGCAGGAGGAAATGGAACTGGAAGACGAACCCCATTGTGGCGAGGCGGGTCTCCGCCCGCTCCTTCTCACTCATGGGCTCCGTATCGCGTCCGCGGACGCGGAGCATGCCTTGCGTCGGCTGGTCGAGCAGCCCCAGCAGATAGAGCAGCGACGACTTTCCCGATCCCGAGGGGCCGGTAACGGCCACGAACTCGCCCTCGTCGATGATGAGGTCGATGTCCTTCACCAGCGTTACCGGAACGGTCTCATGCAATATACGCGTGAGGCCGCGCGCCTCGATCAGCGGGCTCATGTCGCACCCCTTATGATGTCCACCGGATTGACGCGTGCTGCCCGGCGGGCAGGCAGATAACCGGCGACCGCTGCCGAGGACAGGGCGAAGGCTGTCGCTACGGCATAGTGAAGAATGCTCCACGCGATCGGCAGCCTGGTCATTTCCTGGCCGGTCGCGGCAATTTCGAACCGTACCCGGGAAAGGGCGTAGGTGATCGCAAAACCGAGCGCCCAGCCGAGAAGGGAACCCGCTATGCCGATCGCCAGCCCCTCGATCACGAACAGACGGCGCATGTCGGCTTGCGAAAAGCCCAGCGACTTCATGATGGCGATGTCGCGCGCCTTCTCGTGCGTGATGGTGGAAACGATGTTGAAGATGCCGAAACCCGCTACCAGCATGATCGCGGCGACGACCGTGTACATGATGACGTTGCGCACGACGAGCGCTTCGAGAATGGACTCGTTCGCCTCCTGCCACGCGACCGCCTTGTAGCCGAGTTCGGCCTCCACGCGACGCGCCACGGTGGGCGCGGCGTTCGGGTCGTCGAGCTTGATGCGGATCTCGTTGATTGCATTCGGCCTGTTGGACAGGATCTGGGCGTTCTTCAGCAGCACATAGGCTTCGCCTTCGTCACGCGCCGTGGTGCCGGTATGAAACAGGCCGACGATCTTGAAGTTGCGGGCAAGGCCTTCCGAAGACACGGCGGTAATTGTATCGCCGAGCCCGGCACCCAGCCTCGACGCCATGGTATCGCCTATCACGACGTTGTTGCCGCCGGCCGCAAGCGCGCCGAAGCTGCCGGACTCGAAGTCCTCTACGATGGGCGAGACCCTCACCTCCTTCACCGGCTCGATCCCGATCACCACGGCGCCGACTTCGCGGCCCGAGTAGCGGATCACGCCTTGAACGTTCAGAACCGCGGCAAGCCTGCCGGGCATCCATTCTTCCAGCCAGGAGACCGCCTTGGTCGGATTGATGATGCCGCGCCGGTCGTCCCGCGGCCTCAGCCCGGATATGGCGACGGCTTCGAAGAGGTCTTCCGGCGGCTGCCGCCGCGCCGAGCGCTGCTCATCGGTCACATCGACATGCGGCATCGTGTCGACGAGCTGGCGAACGAAGTCGTCCTGCCCGCCCTGCATCAGCGCCGCCATGGCGATCGAGAAGCCGACGCCGACAGCGACACCGACGACCGCGACGAGGGTCTGGCGGCCCCGGCCGGCGACATGCGTTAGGGCGATGTCGAGGATCAGGCGCATGGCGTTCAATTCGTCGTTGTTTCAACCACATCCACCCGGGTCCCGTCCGTTAGATCGGGGGGCAAGGGCGAGATTATGCGTGCGGTTTCCTCCAGGCCGGAAAGGACCTCTACACCGTTCGCGCCGCGGATGCCGGTCTTGATCTTGCGCAGTTTCGCCGTCCCGCCTTCAACCACCGCGAACTCTAGTCCCGCTGACCGCTGCCGCGGGAATGACCAGGGCGTTGCGCGACACGCGGACCACGATGTTCACGTCTGTGGACATGCCGATTCTGAGCGGCGTGTCCTCCGGCAGCCGAAGGCGAACGCGGTAAGTTTTCGTAACGGGATCGCCCTTCGGCGTGATGCTGTCGACAACCGCCTCGAGCGCGCGCTCTGGAAACGCATCCGACCGAAGGTAGGCATTCTGGCCCACTTCGACCCGCGGAATGTCCTCTTCGTTCACCTCCGCCTCCACGATCAGCGGTCGCGGCTCTCCGACCCAGAAGAGCACGGTCCCCGGCTCGGCCACCTCGCCGATCTCTCCATCCTGCCGAAGCACCCGCCCGTCGCTGGGCGCGCGCAGCACATAGGCCGCAAGGCGCGCCTCCTGCCCCGCGATCAATGCCTCCAATTGAGCGACGTCGGTGCGGGCCCTGTCCACAGTCTGCTCGCTTATCGTATTTCTTTCGGCCAAGGCGAGCTTGCGGCGGTATTCTTCCTGGGCAAGCGACAGGCGCGCCTGCAGCTCGCTCAGAAATCGCCCGCGCCTCCGTATCGTCCAGGCGCGCGAGCGCGGCACCCTTTTCCACTCGTTCGCCCTCGCAGTTGCACTGCTCGACGATCCGCTCGCGCACTGTCGAAGTGACCTTTGCCCAAACGCGCGGCTCCACGACGCCGCTGGCATAGACGATCTCCGCCGCATCACCGCGCTTCGGCGTCACGACCGAAACGGGCACCGCCCGGGTCGCATACCAGAAGGCAACGGCACCGACTGCGGCGGCTATCGCAATACCCGCCGCGTAGCGCCTCATCTGCCGCATAAGCTGCACGAACCACTCCTGAAACTCACCCGTATAGACTGTCAGGATAGCATTAGACCGACCGTCGGTCTATAATCGCACACAGGACTTCGCGCATCCTGGTAACACGTGTAGAACGTAGTTCTCCGGTTCAGGACAAGTCTATGCCACGAATCAAGAAATCGCCTGACGTCAGAACGAATGAGATCATCGGCTGCGCTGAACGCCTGTTCTTCGAGCAGGGATACGAAAACACGACCGTTAACGACGTGATCCGGGAAGCGAATGTTTCCAAGGGGGCGTTCTATCACTACTTCGTTTCGAAGGAGGCACTGCTGGAGGCGGTCGCCGCGCGCATGGCCCGCCAAAGCCTGAAGGAACTGCAAACGGTATTCGAGGATCCCTCCCTCGACGCGGTCGGCCAGCTGAATGCCCTTTTCGCGGGTTCGCGCCGCCTGAAAGTGGACATGGCGCCGCAATTGAAGAATACATTCAACGCACTTTTCAAGCCGGAGAACGTCGTCCTCTATCATCGCATCGACGTCGCGGTCAGCGCTGTGACACTCCCCTTTCTTACCGAACTTCTGAGGCGCGGTCACAAGGAGGGGAGCCTCGACGCACCCGATCCTGAAGCCCTCGCGCCGATGCTGTTGTATTTGCGGCTTGGCGTCGCCAAGACGATGCATCGGGCGCTGCAGCAGACCGAAGCCGGCGACCTGGACGGCGCGGCGCGGACGCTGGATGGCTGGATGCGCACCTACGGGATGGCTGTCGAAAGATTGCTGAAGATCCCCGAGGGGACGATCGAAGTAACGGAACCGGGCTTTTCGCGCGCATTTCTGAAAGCTTCCGTCTAGCTCCTTGAAGCCGCATACTTCCGGACGGAAAACCGCTGCGCACTTTTCCTGGAAGTGCGCTAATCCTTGAAGCTTCGCACTTCCGGACGGAAAACCGCTGCGCACTTTTGCTGGAAGTGCGCTAACCCCTTTAAGCTTCGCACTTCCGGACGGAAAACCGCTGCGCACTTTTCCTGGAAGTGCTCCGGATATCCCCGATATTCACCGGCGATAGCCCTGATGGGTCAGTGGAGCCGAAGCATTATGCGTGCTAGTCCTTCGTCAGCCGTCTCGGACGGGGGAAGACGGTCAGAGGCCTGGCGCTTCAGCGACTGGCCTCGCCGGGGGCTGGGGCACAGCACGCCGGCAATCCGGATGGGTTCGAAGCTCGACGTCCTGGCGGAATCAGGGCTTACCCGAGCGAAAGGCCCTGACCGTTATCGGCCAGGGCCCCATTCATTTCCCACCAGCTCAATAAGAGAGCACGGACACGGCAATACGGTCTCCAGCACAGCCCATTACAAGCCATAGCGATGCAAGAAGATGTGTCGGTGCAAGTGGGATATTACACAAACGTATTACTATAACCAGTAACAAATTGGGGGTATTCGCATTAAATCGGCTCGTGAATACCATCTGTGCTGAGTCGAACCGGAGTTACCCTCCCCGGACGGATGAGCGCCAAATGAGGTCAGGCCGGAAGCGAACCGATTGGTCGACCGGCTCCTGCCTCTCGTTGACGAGCCAAGCAACCGCCTCCTGGGCTATCCTGTCCACGGGTTGCGCGAAAGTGGTCAGGTCATAGGAGGACCAGGCGGCCTGTTCAATGTCGTCGAAACCCGCGACACAGAGCTGATCGGGGATAGAGACACGGAACTGGTGGCGCGCGGCATCCATGAAGCCGCATGCAAGGAGATCCGTGGCACAGAAGACCGCATCGGGACGCTCGCCGAGTGTCAGCAGCCGCTGCGCCAGAACGCGGCCGCTTTCGTAATTTGTCGGCCCGTGACGCTCGACCAGAACCGGGAGGCCCGATGCTTTTGCCGCCGCCACGAAGCCGTGTTCGCGCGCCATCAGGCTCGGGGTGCCGGCTTGCGAATTCGCGAAGGCAAGACGCCGGCAACCGGCGCGCACGAAAGCGGTGACGACCCGCCCCGCCGCCTCCGCGTCATCGAGATTGATACGAAGAGGGCCCTGCTGGTCGTCGTCGCGGTTGATGAGGACGAGGCGCTGGCCGTTCTTGAGGCAGAGCTGGGTAATCGACCGGTCGGGCATTCCGGACAGGATGATCGATGCATCTGCGCGGTACCGGATTGCCTGCCGCAACGCGAGATCGACACTGCCGTCCGAGCGGTCCGTGTTGATCAGCATGGCGACCTTGCCGGCGTTCTGCAATTGCTGCGTCATCGCCCGGATCAGGTTGGCGCGGTAGGGCGTGCTCATCTCGGATACGATAAGGCAGACGATGCCACTCTCGTTGCGCATCAGTCCGCGCGCGAGATGGTTGACGTGATAGCCGAGCGCTTCCGCCGCCTCCACCACCCTTCGCCGGGTTTCGGGCGAGACGCTCGCGCCCGGCGTAAACGTACGGGAGACGGCTGAGCGTGAGACGCCCGCCCGCTCTGCGACTTCCTGGGCGCTGACAAACGGCTTCGGCGGCATTCACGACCTCTCCTCGCTCCTGCACGCAGAATTGCACTATTTTGCAATTGCGTGCAACGCCGTCATATTGGGCAACATCGAACAAATTTATTGACACTCCCTGTATCCTCGTGCAGCATTTGCACGCGCTTGCAAAAGGCGTCCGGCACGGAGGCGCCGGCACAATCTGGGAGGAAACCGATGGGTTTGGTTAAACTGGCCGCGGCAGCGCTCGCCGCGGGTGCGACGTTCTTTGCCTTTTCCGCGCAGGCCGACGGAAATCTCAATCTGATCTGCTCGGCCGACGTGGTGATCTGCGAGCAGATGAAGGGCGCCTTCGAAAAGAAGACCGGCATCTCCGTCAACATGGTTCGTCTGTCTTCCGGCGAAACCTATGCGAAGATCCGGGCCGAGGCGCGCAACCCCAAGACGGACATCTGGTGGGCGGGCACCGGCGACCCGCATCTGCAGGCCGCCTCCGAGGGACTGACGCTCGAATACAAGTCGCCGATGCTCGGCGAATTGCACGAATGGGCCGTCAAGCAGGCCGAGAGTGCCGACTACCGCACGGTCGGCGTCTATGCCGGCGCGCTTGGCTGGGGCTACAACACGGAGATCTTCAAGCAGAAGAACCTGAAGGAGCCGAAGTGCTGGGCGGACCTGCTCGATCCGTCCTTCAAGGGTGAAGTCCAGATTGCCAATCCCAATTCTTCCGGCACCGCCTATACCGCGCTCGCAACGCTCGTTCAGATCATGGGCGAGGACGAGGCTTTCGACTATCTGAAGAAGCTGAACGCAAACGTGTCGCAATACACGAAGTCCGGGTCCGCACCGGTGAAGGCCGCGGCGCGGGGGGAAACGGCAATCGGCATCGTGTTCATGCACGATGCGGTGGCGCAGACGGTGGAAGGCTTCCCGGTGAAGTCCGTGGCGCCCTGCGAAGGCACCGGCTATGAAATCGGCTCGATGTCGATCATCAAGGGCGCAAAGAACCTCGAGAGCGCCAAAAAGTGGTATGACTGGGCGCTCTCCGCCGACGTGCAGTCTAGTATGAAGGAGGCAAAATCGTTCCAGCTTCCTTCCAACAAGACGGCCAAGGTGCCGGAAGAGGCGCCTAAGTTCGAGGACATCAAGCTGATCGATTACGACTTCAAGACCTACGGCGATCCGGCCAAACGCAAAGAGCTCCTGGAGCGCTGGGACCGGGAGATCGGCGCAGCCGCGAACTGATCGCGCAACGCGCCTTTCAAACGGATTCGAGCCGTCGGGAAACCGTCGGCTCGACTCCGGCAATCTCGGCCAGATGAGCTGTTCCGCTCGCATCGCGTTCTTTTCTAACGGCAGCGATGTCGCTTGTATTCGGAACAACTCATCGTGACACGGCGGCACGGACAGCCCATCCATGAAAACCCACAACCGCAGACTGGATATCGCGCTGGCTCTCGGGCTTGCCGCCTTCGTCCTCCTTCCCTGGTACAGGATCGACGGCGGTTTCTTCGGCTTCGGCTGGCTTTCCGCCTTTCCGGAAGAACCGGCCGCAGCGCCGGGTCTCCTTCAGATCGCTTCCTTCGGTAAATGGTGGCTGATACTTCCGGCGCTGGCCATGATGGTCGCCGCCGCTGCTCGCCTCATCGGCGATCCCGCGCGGCGAGGAAGCTTCCTTGCCTGGACTGGCGCAGGCGGCATCGCCGTTCTGGCCCTTCAGGGCCTCGCCATCGGCTTTTCCGGCTGGAACTGGACGATCAGCGAAGCGCTGTTCGGCGCGCTTGCGGACGGCCAGCCCTCGATGGGCGCGGGGGCGGTGCTCGCGGCGCTCGTCTTCGTCCTCCTTTTCGCCTTCGGGCTGGCCGAACGCGGCGTGATGAAGGGCGACGCCTTCGTCGTCTCGGCCATCTCGATGCTTGTCTTTCTCGTCGCCGTCTTCGTCTTCTATCCTGTCGGGAGCATGCTGGTCGGCGCCTTCCAGGATTTCGACGGCTCCTTCAATCCGGAAGGCTTCACCCGCAATATCGTGGATCCGTCGATCTGGAGTCTCGACTGCGTCGTCGGCCGCGGGCGCTGCGGGATCGCCTGGCGGACTTTCTGGCTGGCGGTGATGACCGCGGGCGGCTCGACCATCCTCGGCCTTGCCTTCGCCCTCGTCGCGACCCGTACCGGCTTCCGTTACAAACGGAGCCTCCGGCTGTTGACGGTGCTGCCGATCATCACGCCGCCCTTCGTGGTCGGCCTCGCGCTCACCCTGCTCTTCGGTCGTTCCGGCGTCATCACCGAAGCCCTGTCCACGCTGATCGGCGTCGAGCCCGGCCGCTGGCTCTATGGCCTCACCGGCATCTGGATTGCGCAGGTCCTTTCCTTTACGCCCATCTCCTTCCTTGTGCTGATCGGAGTCGTCGAAGGCGTCAGCCCGTCAATGGAGGAGGCGTCGCAGACGCTGAGGGCGGACCGCTGGCGCACTTTCTGGCGCATCTCGCTGCCGCTGATGAAGCCGGGGCTTGCCAATGCATTCCTCATCGGCTTCATCGAAAGCATGGCCGATTTCGGAAATCCGCTGGTGCTGGGCGGCAGCCATGGCGTTCTTTCGACGGAAATTTTCTTCGCCGTCGTCGGCTCGCAGAACGATCCCTCCCGCGCCGCCGTGCTCGCCATCATTCTCCTGTGTTTCACGCTGACGGCCTTTTTGGCGCAGCGCTTCTGGCTTTCGGGAAAGAGCTTCGCGACGGTTACAGGAAAGGGCGACAGCGGCAGTCACGCCGCCCTGCCGCGCACTGTTTCAATCGCGGTCCATGCCCTGGTCATCCCCTGGGCGCTCTTCACGCTCGTCGTTTACGGCATGATCCTCGTCGGCGGCTTCGTGAAGACCTGGGGGCTGGACAACTCGCTGACGCTCACCCACTACGTCAAGGCATTCTCCGTCGAGTTCCGCGACGGCAGCATCGCCTGGACGGGCGTTGCGTGGAACTCCTTCTGGACGACGATGGAGATTGCCCTGATATCGGCACCGCTCACGGCAGCCGTCGGGCTCCTGACCGCCTATCTGATCGTGCGCCAGAGGTTCGCCGGCCGCGAACTCTTCGAGTTCGCCCTGATGATGAGCTTCGCCATTCCGGGGACTGTCATCGGCATCAGCTACATCATGGCCTTCAACCTGCCGCCGCTCGAAATGACCGGCAGCGCTCTGATCCTCGTTGCCTGTTTCGTCTTCCGCAACATGCCCGTCGGCGTGCGCGGCGGGGTGGCGGCGATGAGCCAGCTCGACCGAAGCCTCGACGAGGCATCTCTGACGCTCCGGGCCAATAGCTTCCGCACCATCCGCAAGGTCATTCTGCCGCTTTTGCGGCCGGCGATCACGGCCGCCCTCGTCTACTCCTTCGTGCGCGCGATCACTTCGATCAGCGCCGTCATCTTTCTGGTCAGCGCCGAGTACAACATGGCGACGGCCTATATCGTCGGGCTGGTCGAAAACGGCGAATACGGCGTGGCGATCGCCTATTCCTCCATGCTGATCGTGGTGATGATATCGGTCATCGCCGGCTTCCAGCTTGTCGTCGGCGAACGCAGGCTTCGGCGCGAAAACCGCATCCAGGCCGTTGCCCGCGCGCCCGCACCCCTTCCCCAGGAGAAAACCGCATGACCGTCGTGGCTCCCGGTTCCGTCGTCTTCCGGAACATATGCAAGAAGTTCGGTGCCTTCACCGCCATTCCCGACCTGTCGCTGACCATCGAACCAGGCACGCTCGTCACCTTGCTCGGACCCTCCGGCTGCGGCAAGACGACGACGCTTCGAATGCTGGCCGGTCTCGAACATCCGACATCCGGCCGCATCCTGATCGGCGGCAAGGACGTGACGATGCTGCCCGCAAACGAGCGCGACGTCTCGATGGTCTTCCAGTCCTATGCTCTCTTCCCACACATGAACGCCCTCGACAACGTGGCCTACGGCCTGGAGTCGTCAGGCATGAAGCGCAAGGAAGCGCGCGAAAGAGCCGAGGAAGGACTGGCCCTGGTCGGCCTGCCCGGCATGGGCCAGCGCCTGCCGGCCGAGCTCTCCGGCGGGCAGCAGCAGCGCGTCGCGGTCGCCCGTGCACTGGTGCTGGAGCCCCAGGTTCTTCTCCTCGACGAGCCGCTGTCAAATCTCGATGCAAGGCTGAGGCGCCGCGTCCGGACCGAAATCCGCGAACTGCAGCAGCGGCTCGGTTTCACCGCGGTCTATGTCACGCACGATCAGGACGAAGCCCTTGCCGTCTCCGACCGCATCATCGTGATGAAGGACGGGAGCATAGCCCAGGAGGGCGCCCCGCGCGAACTCTACGAAACGCCGACCTCCGCCTTCATCGCCGACTTCATGGGCGAAGCCAATGTCGTTGCCTGCGACGTGATCGACGTCGACGGTCACGAGGCCACGATCCGTGTGGAACGGCTGACGCATCGCGTGAGCGGCCGCGGAATGCGCCCCGGACCGGCGAAGCTTGCGGTGCGCCCGAACGCGATCACGCTTGAGCCGTCCGCAGCCGGCAGTTTTTCAGGCGAGATCACCCATACGGCGTATCTCGGCGATCACGTGGAGTACGAGGTCAAGACGGCCGCCGGGACGCTCTTCGTGGTCGACCCGGCGGTGGAGCGGGCACTTGCGCCCCAAACGAATGTGGCAATCGCCTTCAAGGAGCGCGGCATTGCCCTCATCAACGGTTAGCCCCGGCAATTTGCAACCAAGGATTCCGTAATGACATCTCACGTCGTCCCGGGCTCGAAGCCCGCCTGGCACTGGCCGAAACCATCGGGCGCGAGGCCGGCGCCATGGCGCTCGATTTTTTCGCGCGCCGCGAAACGCTGATCATCGAAACGAAGCGCGACCCGCAGGATCTGGTTTCCATCGCTGACCGCGAAGTCGAAAATCTCATCCGCGATCGGATCGCGGAGGCCTACCCGGACGACGGCGTGCTCGGCGAAGAATACGGTCTCGTTCCCGGCCGCTCAGGCTTCACATGGGCGGTCGATCCGATCGACGGGACGAGCCCCTTCGTCAACGGCATGCCCAACTGGTGCGTCTCCATCGCTCTCGTTCATGCCGGCATACCGGTGGTGGGGGTCATCGCCGCACCATGTCACGGTGAACTCTACGCGGCGGCACTCGGCCTCGGCGCGCGTCTCAACGGCAAGGCGCTCGCGCTCGATGGTTCGCGCACCATTCGCAACCACGTGACCGGGCTCGGCGCCAACAACTATGTCAAGCCGGCCTTCGTCGGACAGATGGTCGAAAACCTGCTGGAGGCCGGCGGCACCTTCATGCGCAACGGTTCCGGCGCACTCATGCTTGCCTATGTCGCCGCCGGCCGTCTGGTGGGCTATTACGAGCCCTATATGCACGCATGGGATTGTCTCGCCGGCTACTGTCTCGTCCAGGAAGCGGGCGGCTGGCACCTGCCCTTCCCCACTGAGGGAGAAAGTTTGACCCGCGGCTCGATCGTCCTTGCCGCCGCGCCCGGCGCAGTCGACGACCTGAGGAAGCTTGCGGGCGTCTGACACTCGCGCCCATGCTGAATTGGGACTGCTGCCTGAACGGCACGGCTGCAACTTTGAGCTCGCCACGTCCCGAACAGCCAAGGCATGCTCCTTGACCCGGGATTCGGCGTCCCCTATTTCAGCTCCATGGATATGACTGACCAGCCGCGGGCGCATTCGAAGTTGAATTCGACAAGGCTGGCGCTTCAGCGATTGGAACGCGGGCGGGACCCGTGGGCGTTGCGCTGGCAAGCGCTGCTTGCCATCATCGACCTCAGCATCCTCGCCTTTTTTATCCTCGGCCCCTATCTGAGAGCGGGTCCGTCCTACCTCATCATCGACTACATCATCGCCGCATGGATCGGTTGCGAGCTCATCGCGAGAGCGTTGGCCGCGCCTTCGATCGAGCGTTTCCTCCGGCGGCCGATGACCTGGATCGATGTGGTCATTCTCGGCACGCTTCTCTTCCCCGACCTGCTGTTCAACTTCGCCTTCCTCAGGGTGATGCGCATCTGGGCGATCGGCAAGAGTCCGCTCCTGCTCGAAGGTCTTCGCCGCGCCGGGTGGTCGCATCTGCAGGATGTCTTCCGTGCCTGCCTGAACTTTCTCGTATTCCTCTTCGTCGTCACCGGCTTCGTTTACACGACGTTCTTCTATCACCGGGAAGGCGGCGAAGGTTTCGTCGACGCACTCTATTTCACGGTGGCTACGATCACCACGACGGGCTTCGGCGACATCACCCTGCCGGGCACGCTCGGCAAGCTCACCTCGGTCATCACGATGATCGTCGGCATATCGCTGTTCGTAAGGCTCGCGCAGGCCGTTGTCAGGCCCTACAAGGTTAGTTTCCCCTGCCCTCAATGCGGCTTGCAGAGGCACGACACCGACGCCGTCCACTGCAAGGCCTGCGGTCATCTGCTCAACATACCCGATGAGGGTGACTGAGATGTACGAGACGTGAGGCTTTCAGTGTTTCAATGAAGACGTGAAACGCCTTTAAATATTACACATCTCCGCCCGAAAACCGCTGCACCTAACCCTTCGTCTTGGCTGTCGCGACCGGCTCCGTGGTCAGATGAAAATCAACCATCTCCTTTTCAGTCAGGTAATAGAGCCGGTCCGGCGGTGTTTCGAGAGCGTTGATCCAGAGGCCGGGGCCTACTCCCATCGTATCGAGATGGCGGGCGACTCTGGCCGTGGTGGATTGTGCGAAGGACATGGCTTGGGCCGGTGTCGGCCGTTCCTCGCCGCGGCTGAAAACCTGATGCACGCCGATCAGTGCGTCCTTTTCCGCCACACGCGCGACACCCCCGGCAAAAACGATCGGGCAGGATGACGCGCAGAGCGCCTTCGATGCCACCTTGGTATCGAGCTTCTTCTCGCGGATCAGTTTCGACATCGCGAGCGCATCGTCCACCGAACCACCGGGCGAGTTGAGGGCCACGATCCTCACATATTCGCCGCGCGCTTCGATCTCCTCGGCGAAGCGCGAACCGGCGCCGAGGTCGATCGTGCCCTCGGCGAGCAGGACGCCCCCGGATCGGAGATCGAACCTCATCGGCTGGCGCAGCACTTCGTCGGAGCTTCCCGGTTGGACTGGCGGGCCGTTGGGCGCAGCCTCGGTCAATGCCGGAGGCAGGACCGGCCGATCCTCGAGCATCGGATCGAAACCGGGCAGTCCGGCATTCATCGCGGAGATTTCGCGCAGGTCGATCAGCAGGAAGACCCCCGCGGCCGCCAGCATCGCGAAGAAGGCGCCGCGCATCAGCACACCGTCGTCGATCCGGACCAGCGCCTTGATCGCTTCATCGATCCTCATGCGACCGATCCTTTGCACGCGTCCTCGGGTCGAGGCTGGTGATGTTGTTCGGCTCCTCCGCTTCCGCCTGAGCGACTATGTCGCCGAGTTGCCCGCCATTCGCCGTCACGGCGCGCTGCACTTCCAAGGCCTGCAGGAGCTCGGCCGCCGTGATGCGCTCGGCAAAGGGCAGCTTCTCCTCCTGCTTGCGGATGGCGCTGTGAACTGCGGCCAGAATGAAGACCAGCACGCCCGGCAGCAGGTCGATGGAAATGGCGCCCGCCCAGGCGGGAATGAAATCGGTCGCATAGCGCAGCACCGCCTCAGCGGATGAAAGCGGAACGAAACGCCGCTCCGCCACCGGCGCACGCGCCAGTATTTCGTCAGCCGCTTCGGAGAGAACCTTGGATTGCGCTGCCACCGAGGCTCGTACAGTCTCCATCACCCGGTCCTGGCGATTGACGAGATCGGCATCGCCGCCGTCGGCCACGGGTGCGATGAAGCCGAGCGACAGGTCGTCTGCGGCGCGGCGGATCGAAGGCGCGATCGAAGTCTGCCCGAGCGACGTTATGACGCCTGTGAGCGCCACCACTTCCGAGGAGAACTGATCGGCGCGTGGTGCGACCGCACCCGGCGCGGAAACCAGCGTCCGCATCGTCTCGAGCCGCTTCTGGCCCTGGTTGAAGAGTATCGTCACCTGTTCGCGGGAGGCGTTGATACCGTTTTCCAGATCCTTCATCTGCGCCGACATTTGCGACAGAAGCTGCACCACGCTTCCGGACCCCGTCGTGCCGGTGAGCGCGCCCGATTGCCGCTCCGAAGCGGCAAGCTGGGCGAATCGTTCGGATGCGCGCTGGATATCGGGCAGCAGGCTCTGGGCCGCAAGCGCGTTCTGATGCGCCTGGTCCAGGTCGGCGGTGTAATCCTCCACCGTTTCCGCGAGATGCTGTTCGAGCGCGGCGGAACCTGCCAGTGCCGCCGCATTGAGCCAGCTCGACATGGCGATGATCATCGCCGCACCCAGAGCCATCACGCCCAGCATGGCGGCCCGGCCCGTATGGTTGGTCACATGCGGATAGAAGCGGGCCATATAGGACCAGAAGGCGTAGATGCCGACGGAAACCGAGGCCGAGTAGATGATCGCCGCGAAGAAGACCGACGTCGGGGAGCCGTCGAGAATGCTGCGGACGCCGAGATAGGTATAGACGCCCGAGGCAAGCGCCAGCACCGCAAGTGCAAAACGCGTCATGGTTTCCACGGCCGCAACGCCGTCATGCAAACGTTGGGATGCGCCGAGGGCCATGAGCACCATCTCCTCAGAGGAATGTATTCCTTAACAGAGAATGAAGAAACGGGCGGAATAAAGGCTGCCCGCAGGGTGAAGAGCCGGGATGCCGGAAAGAACCTCCCCGGGGAACCGGAGGCGTCATCGAACGAGGTAGCTCTCGACTGCGCCTATGCCTCGCAGCTCCAGAGCGCAACGGCGCTCGAGCGTCCATTGACTGCGCAGCGCGCGCCTCGTGGCCTCGGAGATCTGTATGCAATCGGCCACCCCCTGGGATTCGAGCCGGCTCGCTATGTTCACCGTCTCTCCCCAAACGTCGTAGACGAACCGGAGCCGCCCGATCAGTCCGGCGACGACCGGCCCCGTATGGATTCCGATCCGAACCCGAAAACGGTCGGGCCCGGCTTCCGTGTCCTGCAAGGATCGAAGCATGGACTTTCCGAGGGCCACGACCCGGTCGGCATGATCCGGCGCAGGCTCCGGAATCCCGCAGGCGGCCATATAGGCGTCTCCTATAGTCTTGATCTTCTCGACATGGTGCTGCTCCGTAAGCAGATCGAACCTCCTGAACATTCCGTCCAGGCGCCTGACCAGATCGGAAGCAGTCGATCTTGCTGCAATGGGCGAAAAGCCGACGATGTCGGCAAATAGAATGGAGACCTCTTCGAAGCGGTCGGCGATGATCTCTTCGCCATCCTGCAGCCGCGCAACGATCTGGTCGGGCAGGATCGCGCGAATGAGGGAATCCGCCCGCAGCTTTTCCGCTTTTATCTCCTGGAGGTAGCGATGCTCCCGGTCGAGCCAGCGCTTCTTCTCGAGCGTGGAGTTGATCCGCGCGCGCAGAAGTATCGGATTGAAAGGCTTCGTCAGATAATCGTCGGCGCCGGCCTCGATGCAGCGGGCTACCGCCGTGACATCACTCAAACCCGAGATCATGATGACCGGTACGTGCTTCCATCGCTCCTCGGACTTCAATCGCGACAGCATCTCGATGCCGTTCATGTCCGGCATCAGAATGTCGAGCAGGATGAGGTCGAACTCGCCCTCGGCCAATTTCGCCAGCGCGGACAGTCCGGATTCGGCGGTGACCACGCGGTGACCTTCGCGCCGCAGCCGCCGGGACAGGAGATCACGATTGCTGGCCACGTCGTCGACGACGAGGATCCTGCCCCCCTGCTCCGGCCATGCAATCTCTTGTGCCTTGAACAGAAGTCGCTCGAGCCCTGCCGCGTCGATTTCGGCGCGTTCCCCCGGTTGAAGCATCTCGACCGTTTCCCCGCGCGAAAGACTGGCGATGGCGTCGACCTGCCTCAGGAGCTCTGCCGCCGCCGACAGTATTACATGGAGGTCTTCCTTCAGCGCATGCTCCGGCGCATCGCCTGCCTCTTCGAGGATCATTTCGGAATAGCCTATGATGGCGTTGAGCGGCGTGCGCAGGTCGTGGCGGAGTCTTGCCTCCGCCTCCGCTTCTCCTTCCTCCAGAGCGCAGGCAGTGCCCTCGAGAAGGCGATCGATAAAGCCGTTCAGTTGCCTTGCTGCAGCACCGATCCGGTCGAGATCGCTCTTAATGTGGATCAAACCGAGATCCCGCGCCTGCTCGATCAGCAGTTCCTGGAAACCCAGGATTGCCCGCGCCGGGCCGGCCAATCGCTGGGCCACGTGAGCGGCGATCGCCTGGTGCTGGAAGTCGTTGCCGGTGGTCATTTTCCCACCTATACCGCGAGCAGCCGCTCGATCTTGCGAACGAGTTGGGGCAAGTCGACCGGCTTGCTGTCGTAATCGTCGCAGCCGGCTTCAAGCGCCATCTCCCGGTCGCTCGCCATTGCATGCGCCGTCAGGGCGATGACCGGTATTCCGGATGTCAGCGGATTGGCCTTGATCCGTCGTGTCGCTTCCCAGCCATCCATCACCGGCAGGCTCATATCCATGAGGATCAGGTCCGGCTTTTCGGATGCGGCAAGTTCGACGCCGGCCTTTCCGTTTTCAGCAATCAGCACGTCGAAGCCCCGGCGAGACAGCCGCCGGGAAAGCATGTCGCGGTTCATTTCATTGTCTTCCACCAGAAGGATTCTCGTCATTTGCGGCTCTCCTCCTGCATATGTTCAGCCGTCCGCGAGGGCTTTGCCGACCGAAGCGCCCGTTCCGATCTGACGTTCGAGTGCCGCGACCAGTTGGGAGCGGCTGTTTGCGCCTTTGTTCACGACAGCGACGGCGCGGTCGCGCAACCATTTCAGCTCGTTTGCGGAGAGGTCCTTCGACGTGACCACCACCACCGGAATGTTCTGCAGCTCCGGAATCCTCTGCATTTCGCTGAGCGTCTGGAACCCATCCATTTCCGGCATCAGAAGGTCGAGCAGGACGAGACGCGGCAGAATCCGCTTCATCATTTCCAGTCCGCGGATGCCGTCGCCCGCTTCGTGTACGGTCCACTTTCTCTTGACCAGAATGCGCCTGAGAAACTCGCGGGAGGCCTGGTCGTCGTCGACGACCAGAACGTCGTGCTTGCCGCTCCCGAATGTCTCGATCGTCCGGACCAGCTTGTCGGTATCGATCGGCTTCGTCAGATATTCGACCGCGCCGAGCGAAAGACCCAGCTCGCGGTCCGCCAGGATCGTCGCCAGGATCACCGGGATCGTACATAATTCGGGATCGTTCTTCAGAGCGCGCAGGACCGACCAGCCGTCCTGATGCGGCATGATGATATCGAGGATGATCGCGTCTGGCCGATGCTTGCGTGCGGCAGCCAATCCTTCCTGTCCGTTCGATGCCTCGATCGAAGCGAGGCCCGCTTCCGCCAGTGCCTTTGCGATAAGACTGCGGGCAGCCGGCTCGTCGTCGATGATGAGTGCGGTGCGGCCCGACCCGACCTGTGGTACGGGTGCGGCCGACGGCCCGTCGGCCTCTCTCTCGCACTGCGCCGGCACCTCCATGGTGAACATGGAACCCTTGCCGAATTCGCTTTCGACGGTAACGACGCCGCCGATCATGCGGCAGAAGCTGCGCGTGATGCTCAAGCCCAGGCCCGTGCCGCCGTAGTTTCGGGTGGTGGAGGCATCGGCCTGGGTGAAGGCATTGAAAAGCCGTTCCTGCTGCTCCGGTGACATGCCGATGCCGGTGTCGGAGACCTGGAACACAAGCCAGTCGCGGTCCGATCTTTGCTCCCGCCGGACCCTCAGGGTCACTCGCCCGCCATTCGTGAACTTGGCCGCATTGCTGAGCAGGTTGAAAAGGTTCTGGCGCAGCTTGGTCTGGTCGGAATGCATCTCGCCGAGATCGGCTTCGAAGTCGTGCGTGAACTCGTTTCCGTTCCTGGCCATCAACGGCGCGACCGTCGCCGCAACGTCACGGAGCAAATCGGCAACGCTGAAGGTCTCGAGGAAAACCTCCATCTTGTTCGCCTCGATCTTCGACAGGTCGAGAATGTCGTTGATGAGCGAAAGAAGATGGCGACCCGCGGACGCTATCTTGTCGAGGTCCGGAACGAGCTCCTCATCCTCGTGATCGCGTGCCTCCTCTATCAGCATCTCGCTGTAGCCGATGATCGCATTGAGGGGCGTGCGCAACTCGTGGCTCATGGAGGCGAGGAACTGGCTCTTGGCCTCGTTTGCCAACTCGGCGTGGCTCTTCGCGCGCTCGAGTTCGACCTGCCGCTGCTTGAGCTCGGTGATGTCGGTGTAGACGGCGACCGTTCCGCCGTCCGGAATCTTGCGTTTGCTGATGCGGACCCACTTGTCGCCGAACCGCTTCTCGTCGACGAGGCCGGCAGGGTCCCGATGCAGCCTTACGCGCTCGTCGACCCACTCCTGCGGCGACTTGCCTTCGAGATCCACCTGGCCCATCTCGAGGTTCTGCTCCACGATTTCGCGGAAGCTCCTGCCGCGGAGCGTGTTCGGCTTGTGGCTCGGGAAGATTTCGCAATATTTGCTGTTGGCGACCAGGATCCTGTCTTCGGAGTCATAGAGGACGAAGCCATCCGAAATCACCTCGAGCGCGGCTGCGATCGTCCGCCGCTGCCGCTCCGCTTCGTCTTCGAGTTTTTTCTTTTCGATGGCGCTTTCCCGGAAGAGCGAAAGCGTCCTTGCCATCGCTCCCAGTTCGTCGCCGCCCTCTTCGGGGATATCGACGTCGTAACGTCCCTCCGTCAGGTCGCCGATGACGCGATTGAGGCGCCGCAGCGGGCCGACGATAGAGCGCAGGACGAGGAGCGTCAGCAGCGAACCGATCAACACCACGCCGCCCACCAGGATGGCCGCGGTCGTGGCTGTCTTCTCGGTTTGCACGACGACCTCGTTGCGGGCAGCTTCCGCCTCGGCCTTTACCTGTTCCACGAGCCTGTTGAGATCCGCATCGACCTTGCCGCTGTGGGTGCGCGCCTTTGCCAGCAAGGCGTTGCCGACGATGCGGTTGTCCTGGGTGTAACTGTCGGCTGCCTGCAGAGCCGTTTCGACATAAGCGTCGACTTCCGTACGAATTGCCTCCACCGCCTCGGGCGCGTGCTTTGCAAGGCCCGCCAACTGTTCCTGCAACCGTTCGCGGGCCTCGTCGGCGTTGCGCTGTGAGTTCATCAGCAGACTGACGGAGAGATCGGTCAGCCAATATCTGAGATCGCCGAATGCCACATGGGCCGATGCGGCCGATGCCGCCCGATCGAAGAGCTCCCTGGTTTCGGCCATGCGCTCGGCACTGCGATAAAGCGCCTGCGTGAGAAACAGGGATGAAAGGACAAGGCTGATCAGGCCGGCCGCTGTGAGCGCGGCCACGCGGGCAGAGATCGGCAGATCGGTGATCCGGCTGTCGAGCCTTTTCGCGGGCCGGGCGGCCTGTGTCGACCGGAGCTCATGCCCAAGCGCGCTCATTTGAACAAGACGATGCTGATGGCACCGCCCAGATCGCCGGCCTTGCCGCCTTCCTTCGGATAGCCGGTGACGTCGATTTCACCCTTCGGCGAACCGTGACAGGAAAGACAGGACTCCGTGTAATATTCCGGCAGCAGCATCCGGAACGCCGGGCGGCCGTTCACCTGCGTCACTTCCGTATAGAGTTCACCCTTCGGCCTCTGCGGATCCGAGAAGACCTCGTTGATGACCCGGGCCTCCCAGGCATCGGGAAGCGACTTGCGGTTGCGCACCAGAACCTCCGGCGCCGTCACGCGGACCAGCGCCTCATTGCCCGCCTTGACGGCAAATTTCTCGTTCATCAGACGCGCGAAAATGGCCGGGACGAAACCCTTGAACCCGATCCCGGGGCGGTTTATGTCGTCCTGCTCTTCATTCACGACTTCCCGCATCGCCTCGATCTGCGCCTGGAGAAGCTTGCGGTCGCGATCGCCGAGATCATCCGAGATCAACGGATGGCCGGTGCGCTCGCCATAAAGGGCGATCGCTTCGGCCGTGAACCGCTCACCGTCGAGTTTCTTGTCTCCGATTGCCGGGTCATTGATGAGCGACTGGTAATTCGAAAGAACGTTTCGGGCGGCTCGCAATAATTCGGCAAGCCGCGTCCCGGTCGCGACGTCATCGGCCTCCTCGGCAGCAAGCGAAGGTGCGAAGAGCGCGCAACCGCACAATAGCGTGACGATGCAGTTTCGCGCCAGGGCTGCAAGAGCTTCCATTTTCTTACCCCCAGGAGGAAGCGCAAGCCGAGAGGATACCACAGGAGGGCGCGTGGAAGGAGTCTTCAGAAGTCGTCGCTCTCGCGCTTTCGCGCTCAAGCCTTCATCGGACCGACGTGAATCACTGCATATCGATGCGGGCAGCCGCATAAGCGGGCAGGTCGAGGCTGTCGCTTTGGTGCGCTTTCGCCTCCGGTTCCTCCGCGCCATCGCGCAACCAGCTCTCATCGAGAAGCGTAAGGCTAAGCGCGCCGGCCTCGGGAAGCATCACCCGTTGCAGATCGGGTGTAAGATTGGCAAGCAACAAGGTGGTCGTTCCATTCAACACCGCACCAAGGCCGGCAACGCATTCGGGCGCGGATGTTTCGACCGCGATCCGCATGCCGTCCGACAGCTGCGCGAGCCAAGTCAGCACATGAGACAGCGGTCTCGTCCGACCGGCTTCGACGGGCTCCCCGGCCCCGGCGATCAGCCCGAATGGTCCCGTAAGCGTCGAAAGCGTCAATAGCTCGGGCTCCGCATCGGCAACCGTCGCGGCATAGGCAAGCGTCCAGACAGCGCCGAAGAGCGCGTTATGTCGGGGGTCCCGCGCCGCCATGGCGATCCGCTTGCCGAACGGATTGTCCTTCGTCGCGCTGCCATAGGGGTTCTGGCGCATGGCAATCGTGGAGGGACCTATGCGATAGGGCTTCGCGCCATAGATCGCGCGGACGGACCGGGTTACATCCCGCAACGCCTCGAAGGTCTGCATCACACTCGTGTCGTCGGCCGCATGGACGATCGGGCTGGTGCAGTGGGTGACGTAGGAAAGTCCTTCGGCGGGCACCCGCTTACGGTTGAGCTCGGTGAAATAGCTGAACATGCCGCCGCCGAGCGGCGCGCCCGGAAATGCCTTCCGAGCGGCCGCATAGATGTCTTCGAGCGGCGGGCATTCCGGCCAGACGCTACCGGGCGGCGTCGACTGCCGGTCGACCGAGGGAGAGACGGCCAGGCTTGCGAGGTCGAGGCCGCTCTGGCGCACAAGCTGCGCGATCTCGCCGAGTTCCGCATCGAGGGGTCGCTTGCATGGAACGAAACATTCGAGCGTCACCGCGCAGCCCGACGCGTCGGCCACGCCTCGGAAGTGCCGAAGGTCAGCCAGACCGTGACCGGCATCCGGATCGAAATGGCAGACGAGATGCCGTGCGCCGAGCTGCTTCAGAAGCCCCGCATTGTCCAGCTCTTCGGTTGCAGCGTCCGGCCGCAGGCCGATGCCGATCTCCGGCAACCTTCCCGCATCGCGCCTGAGCGAAAGGCGAATTTTGCCTTGCCTGCGCTCTTCCGGCTCGACGGTGTCCTCAGCCGCGAGAATCGAAAGCGTCACGCCCTGGTGCACCGTCTCACCCGCCTTCAGCAGATAGGGCCAGGGCAGTTCCAGCGGGCGCACGTAGGTCTTGTAGGAGCCGTCGGTCCAGTTTCGCTGGTCCTCCATCTCGAACACGTCGCCGGCGAAGCGGCACTCGGCCTTGATGTCGGGCGACACTTCGTGAGTAATTGCCGCGATGTCCATGAACGGCTGCCAGGGCTCGATGAGGTCCGGGAAGACCGACCGTTCGACCGTGCCGTCTCCATGCTCCACCTCGACCGGCCGCCCGGCAAGGCCGACGATCGGATGCAGGACGGCGAAGCCGGCGCGCGCCGTTTCGAAATCGCGATCCGGCGTGAAGCGCGCGCCGAAGACGAGGCGGTCGGGCTTCAGGTCGATGGTCGCGCTGCAATCGAGAAGAGCCCCGTCCGGCGACCGGAACCTGGCGGAGTACCGAACGACTGTCCCGGCCCGGCCCTCCTCAAATGTCAGGTCGCCGATTTCCGCCTCGCAGGTACCCCAATCCCGGTCTCGGACGAGAAAGGAGATGGCCCTGAGTACCTCCTTGCCGGCAAAGCGGATCGTGCGCAGATTGCCGCTAACGAAATCGGCGCTCAAGCGGCCCGCCTCGATCCTGCGCGCCTCCGGCTCCTTCTCGTCGGTGCCGAAGAGGAGAAAGGCACGGGAGACCGTCATCCGAGAACCTCCGCGAGTGAGACGGTTCGCGCTTCCGCCGCGCTCAGATAGGAGGCCTCGACCAGGGCGAAGGTCTCGAGATTGTCGCGGCCGGACGTATCCGGCTCGCGTCCGGCCCGCAAGGCTTCGATCCAATGCTGCTGGATCAGCGCGACGCTCTCCTGAATGTTGTGCCAGGGAGGCGACGCCCAGGAAAGGACGGGCGGTTCCACATTCGTCAGCTTGGTAGCCCCCTTCGCGTGAACGGCAAGGTGATAGCCCTGCGTTAGCCGCAAGGTGCCCTTGCTCCCGTCCACCTCCACGAGGGTCTCGGGAAAGGGCTCGATCGGCAGCCTGGTCGCGTAGCTGCAGTCGACGATCGATGTGATCCCCCGTCATGGTCCAGGAGCATCGTCGCGACGTCCTCGCCGGCAATCGCGGGATTGACTCGGCGCGTGCGCGCGGTCACCGCCGTCGCATCGCCGAAGATGTAGCGCGCGACGTCGAGCGCATGAATGCCGAGATCCTCGATGATGAAGCGCTTGCCCGTGGCGAGATAGGGCTGGCCGGAGAAGACGTCGTAACCCGATCGGAAGCTTATCCGACCCCAGAACACCTCGCCGATCGCGCCGCTGTCGATCGCCGCCTTTACCGCCCGTATCGGCGACTGCCAGCGGAAATTCTCGTGAACCATGAACGCCACGCCTGATTTCGCGCAAGCCGAGACCATTGCCTTGGCGTCCTCCATGGTGGGCGCGATCGGCTTTTGACAGATCGTCGCGACCCCGTGTCGTGCGGCCATTTCCACCAGCGCCCGGTGACTTCCCACGGTCGTCGCGATGTCGACGAAATCGAAGCCGCCATCGGCAAAAAGGTTCTCGGCCGAGGTGTAGCGCCGCTGAATGTCGAACGCGTCGCCAACCGCCTTCAGCCTCTCGGGGTCGCGATCGCAGATCGCAACGATGCGTGCCCCTTCGGCGTCACGCCAGCCGTGCATCTGGTTGACTGCGAAGAACCCGCAGCCGATCAGCGCGCCTTTGAGATCTGTCATGCCCCGTCACCCCTTTTTCGCAAGCTGCATCAGCGTGACCTGTTGCTGCAGCCGGCGTTGCGCCTGATCCACCACGACGGCGACGATGATCACGATCCCCTTGATGACCATCTGCCAGAAGGACGAGATGCCCATCATCACGAGACCGTCGGAAAGAATGCCGATAACGAAGGCGCCGATGATGGTGCCGCCAATCGTCCCGCGGCCGCCGGACATCGACGTGCCTCCGAGAACCGCTGCGGCAATGGCATTGAGCTCGAAGGAATTGCCCGTCGCCGGGTGCGAGGCCATGAGTTCCGACGATATGACCAGTCCGACGATCGCCGCGCAGAAGCCGGAGAACATATAGACGAACATCTTCACCCGGTCGACCCGGATGCCGGACATGCGGGCGGCACGCTCGTTGCCGCCGACGGCGAAGATATGCCGGCCGATCGGCGTGTATCTGGCCACGTACGCGGCCGCGAGCGCCACGACGATGAGGATCCAGATCGAAACCGGCAGACCGAGAAGCCGGCCGGAACCGAGGAAGGCAAAGCCCGTCGTCGCGAGTTCCGGCTTGCCGACGAGGTTGGGGAATGTCTGGCCGCCCGATGAAAGCAGGGCAAAGCCACGCGCGACATAAAGCGTGCCGAGCGTGGCGATGAAGGGTGCGACGTTGAGCTTGGTGATCAGGAGCCCGTTGACCGCGCCGATGACGATCCCGACGGCGAGCGTGATGAGGCAGACCTCGACGACGTTGAAATAGACCGTGTAGCCGAACTGCAGATCGATGCCGTTGAGGATGAGCCCGCCGGCCACCATGCCGCAGAGCCCGACGATCGAACCGACGGAAAGATCGATGCCGCCGGTGATGATGACGAAGGTCATGCCCATGGCCAGGAAGGCGTTGAGCGCCACATGCTTCGACATCAGGATCAGATTGGCGGTCGAAAGAAAGTTCGGTGCGAAGATCGAGAAGAAGGCGATAACCGCAAAGAGGGCGATGAACGTCCTGAGCTTCATCAATGTGAGCAGCACCGAGCCGCTCGTCGCGTCGGTTGCGTTGGTGGTTGTCGTTGCCGTCGTCATCAGGCGTGTTCCCTTGTCGTTTTATGACCCTCGGCCGAAGCCTTCACGATCATCTCTTCCGTCGCGTCCGCGCGGTCGATGACCGTGACCAGCCGTCCGTTGCTCATGACGGCGATGCGGTCGGAGAGCGCCATGACCTCTTCGAGGTCGGAGGTGGAAAAGAGGATGGCGAGCCCCTCGCCGGCAAGCCGGCGCATGGTGCGGAAGACGTCCGCTTTGGCGCCGACATCTATGCCACGGCTGGGTTCGTCCATCAGCAGCACCTTCGGTTTGGTCATCAGGGCCTTGCCGATGACGACCTTCTGCTGGTTACCGCCGGACATCGAGGTCACCTCGAAGTCTGGGTTGGGTGCCTTGATGGAAAGATCGCGGATGGCCGCCACGATCGAGGCCTGCTCCCGCGCGCCGACAATATGGAAGCCGAAGCGCACGAAGCGGTCGAGGCTCGCAAGCGTCAGATTGCTGGCGATGGAAAGCGCCTGGACGAGACCCTCGCGCTGGCGATCTTCCGGAATGAGCGCCAATCCTGCAGCGATCCTGCCCGACGTGTCGCTGGCGTCGACCTCCGTCCCGCCGACGAAGATCCGCCCCGAGGAATGCGGGTGCTGACCCATGACGCATTCGAAGAACTCGCTGCGGCCGGCCCCCATCAGCCCGTAGATACCCAACACCTCGCCCGCACGGACCGAGATCGAGACATGGTCGACCGCGAGCCCGCCGGTCCGGCGCGGCAGGCAGATCTCCTCGGCGCGGAACGCCTCCTCCCCGAGGCGGTGGTCGACCGATTTGGCGAAGTCCTTCGCGTCCGAGCCGATCATCGACCGGACGATCCATCTGGTGTCGATGTCCTTGACCATGGCGTGGCCGGTGATCTGTCCATCCCTGAGCACGGTGATGTAGTCGCCGATCCGCATCAGCTCTTCGAGCCGGTGAGAAATGTAGACGATCGCTACCCCTTGCGCCTTCAGCTCGCGGATGACCTTGAAAAGGACATCCACCTCCGCCGCCGAAAGGGCCGACGTCGGCTCGTCGAGAATAAGGATGCGCGTATCGAGCGAGATCGCCTTGGCGATCTCCACCAGCTGTTGCTGCCCGATCGGCAGGTCTTCGACGAGCGTCTCGGCATCGATCCCGGCATCGAGCCTGTCGAGGAACCCGGTGGCCCTCTCGACCTGCGCGCGATGATCGATGCCGCGAATGCCCCGGGTCAGCTCACGGGTCGCGAAGATGTTCTCGGCAACCGAGAGGTTGCCGAACAGGTTGAGTTCCTGAAAGACCATGCCGATGCCGTGGCGCTGCGCGTCGGCGGGCGAATGGAATTCCACCTCCTGGCCGTCGAGCAGGATGCGGCCGAGCGAGGGCTTCTCGACGCCGGCGATGATCCGCATCAGGGTTGACTTGCCGGCACCGTTTTCGCCGACGAGCACGTTCACGGCGCCGGGCCGGAGCGAAAGGTTCGCATGGCGCACCGCAACGATGCCCGAATAGACCTTCGTCACGTCTTCGAGGCGCAGGACGCAATTGTCGACGTCTGCTGGGTGCATGATCATCCACCCACCGTCAGCTGAGCCGGAACGAACAGCGGCAATTGGCCCTTGGCGGGCAGCGGATAAGCGCCGACAGCGTCGAATTTCTTGCCGACAAGTCCGTCGCGGGACAGCTTTTCCAGCACCAGTCCGTTGACATGGGTGTTGAAGGCCTTGCCGAACTGCGCCCACTCGATCTGGTTCTTGAATTCGTTGAAGTTGACGAAGTCGAGGCTGTCGCGGATCGCCGTGCCGCGGATCGCCGGGCCGATCTGCACGCGTGCGTCGGCCTTGCCGTCGCCGTTCGCATCGACTTCCACATAGGCCGAACGCGACTTCGTCTCGGCCTTGACGATGGTGCCGGAGAGACGCGCCGCAAAAGTCCAGGGGGCACTTCCCTGCTTTTCCTTGTGGCCGTATTTGGCACCCGCCGCCTGCGGATCGCTCTCGGCGAGAGCTGTCACTTCGACGAACGGACCGGCCTTTCTGTCGAGATAGGGAAGCACTTCGGCGTCCCAGATCTCGGCGACCATGCGATTGGGATTGAAGCCGCCGGAGGCAGCCTCGGCGGCCTCTTCGGCAGTCGGCGTCTTGATGATCTTGCAGCCCGAGAGTGCCATCACGCCCGCAACCACAAATGCGGCCGCGACCTTAAACTTCGGCATCGAAATTCACTCCATGACAGGACAGGCGCGCAGCGTATCGGCCGCGTGCCCAGCGCATCGGCCCGAAAAGCGGAACCGGTTTTCGGTAAGCACGGTGCGCAGATTCGAAGGCTTAGCGGGTGCGGACGGTTTTCGCCCGCTCCCGCTGCAACTCCCTGGAGCCGATCAATCCGCCAGCGCGAAGGTCTCGAGCTGGTCGGCGTTTTCGCTGTTGATCAGCACGCAGTCCATGAGCTGTTTTTCTTCCGCCGGCGCCTTGCCGGTGGTGATGTATTCGTGAGCCTGCTGCACCGCCATCTGCGCCTGGGCGTAGGCCGGCTGCAGGACGGTGGCCTTGATGCCGCCGGACTTGATCGAGTTCGCGAACGTCGTTCGAGCCGTCGAAGCCGACGACGATCACGTCCTTGCGGCCGGCCGCCTGCAATGCGGCGATCGCGCCCATGGCCATCGTGTCGTTGCCGGAGATAACGCCCTTGATGTCGGGATTGGCCTGAAGGATCGTCTCCATCTTGCTGTAGCCCTCGGTCTGGCTCCAGTTCGCCGACTGCTGCGCGACCATCTTCATCTCCGGATATTCGTCGATGACGTCGTGGTAGCCCTTCGAACGGATGCCGGCGTTGAGATCGGCTTCGCGGCCGAGCAACTCGACATAATTGCCGGACTCGCCCATCAGCTTCACGAATTCCTCGGCACCGAGCTGCGCGCCCTGATAGTTGTTGGAGACGATCTGCGAGACGGCGACCCCGGTCGCATTGATCTCACGATCGATCAGGAAGGACGGCACGCCCGCATCCTTCGCCTTCTGGACGGCCGCGATGGACGCTTCAGAGCCGGCATTGTCGAGAATGATCGCCTTGGCGCCGCGGCCGATCGCGGTGTCGATCAGCTGCGATTGCTTGTTCGCATCGTCGTCATGCACGAGGACCAGCGTTTCGTAGCCGAGTTCCTTCGCCTTGGCCTCGGCACCCACTGCTTCGGCCTTGAAGAAGGGGTTGTCGTGCGACGGCGTGATGATGGCGATGAGATCGGCCGCATAGGCCGGAATGGCGGAGCTCGCCGCCAATACCGCCGCGAAAGCGGCGATGGTCATTCTGCGTGTCAGTTTCATCTGCTTTTCCTCCCAGGTTGAAAAAACGTCGGAGCTGTCCTCACAGGCTCCGGTATTCCGTTCGCGCGATCAGGTGATGCGGCGGATACTGTCGGCGATCTCCTGCGGCTCGAAGACGCGTTTCCAGTCCTCGCGCATGAGCATCGGCTTGCCGAATTCGATGGCCTTGTTGCAGGCGTCGGAGAAAACGCCGGGCGTCTCGTCGAAGATCACGGCGCCGAGCACGTTCATGTGGCCGAGCAGGAAGTCGCGCGCGGCCTCTTTCGGGACGCCACGCTTGACGCACTCCTCCATCGCCTCGCGCATCACGACCAGCAGCGAGGCGCAGACCGTTTCGGAGAGGCCCGGCTCCAGCAGCGCAATCTGTTCGACCGTCACCCGGTGCGAGCGCATTACCGGCGCCCAGATGACCTTTGCGATCTCCTCGCCGAGCGCATAGGCCTCTTCCGGCCCCTGCATCAGCGCGGAGACGATGTGCTGCTTGGCGGCGACTCCGCCGAAGAAGTCGCGCTTGGCCGCCGGGTCCGTCTCGTCGTTGAAGATCGGCGGGTGGCAGGGATGGGTAACGAAATAGGTAAGATCGCCGCGCTCCGGCAGATGACCGGCATAGGGTGCCGCCGCATCGAGGACGATGACCATCGTTCCGGGCTTCAGTCTATCCACAATCGCGGAAGCAACCTTGCCGATCGCCGTATCCGGCACCGCCAGAATGACCACCTCGGCACCGTCCAGCGCCTCATCGGCAGCGACGGCCTGAAGCCCGAGTTCGTCGGCCAGCCGCGCCTTGCCCGCCTCGCTCACCTCGACATGGCGCACGTCGAAACGCGAGCCTTTGAGGTTCTTGGCCAGGCGGCAGCCCATCTTCCCGCCGGCGCCGAACAGGGCAATCGATGTCATTCGCAACTCCTCAGCTATCTCGACGTTCCGAATAGCCGAACTGGTATAATGAGTCAATGAGCATATCAGCGGCGGTGATCGCAAAGCAGTCTGCAGTTGACAAGTAACGGTGTTCGGATTATCACTGACGAAATTCGAAATTCGTCACTCATCAGCAGGAGACAGGATGAGCGATCTCGCAGACAACGCCGCCGAAGCAGCCCGCCAGGAAAACGTGACGCGTATTCTTGAAGCGGCGGAGCGGCTGTTCCGCCACTACGGCTATGCCAAGACAAACGTCGCCGATATCGCGCGCGAGCTGGATATGTCGCCGGCCAACATCTACCGTTTCTTCGCGTCGAAGACGGAAATTCATCAGGCGCTTTGCTCGCGCATGCTCGGGGCAAGCTACCAGCAGGCGCTGGAAATCGCGCGTCTGCCGCTCAGCGCTTCCGAGCGGCTGAGGCGCTACGGGCTGGGGCAGCACAAGCTCACGGTCGAGACAATGCTCGACGAACAGAAAGTCCATGAAATGGTCGTCGTGGCGATCGAGCGCGACTGGCACGTGATCGAGAAACATATCGGCCGTCTGGACGAGCTCCTCGCAGCTATTATCCGCGAGGGGATCGAAGCCGGAGAGTTCGCCGAACAGGACCCAGCTATCGCCGCCAGATGCTTCGGCGCCAGTCTCGTCACCCTTTGCCATCCGCAGATCGTCGCCCAGTGTCTCGCCAAGGAAAACCGCGCGACACCCGAGGAGCTCATCGAGTTCGCGATCCGGGCGCTGAAAAAATAAGCTTGCCGCTCCAACATGTGAGCGGTTTCGGGGCGAAGCCATGCACAAAAACGCCGCGCCGCCGCAGAGCGGCCAAGGAGAGTAAGAGCGATGTTTTCAGGAAGCGCCCTCAACCGACCGTTCGCCGCCCGTCTCCTCACCGTGATTCTGCTCGCTGCCGTTCTCTCCGGCTGCTCGGATGAGAAAGTCGAGACGAAGGAGACCATACGCCCGGTCAAGGTCGTGGAGATTGCTCCGGCCGGCGAGCCGCGGGAGCTTCACTATTCCGGCTCGGTCAGAGCGCGCACGGAGATGAATCTCGGTTTCCGCGTCGGCGGCAAGATCACCGAACGGCTCGTCAATATCGGCGACCGGGTCAAGCCGGGTGACATTCTCGCCCGTATCGACGCCACCGACTATCAGCTTGCGGTCACGAGCGCAGAGGCAGACCTGCTTGCCACCGAAAAGCAGGTCCGGACGACAGCGCTTGCGAAACTCCGGGCCGAACAGCTCTTCAGCAAATCGTTTTCCTCCCAGGCTCAACTCGATCAGGCGACCCTTCTTTACGATCAGGCGGTCTCGACGCGAGACGCCGCGGCTTCGTCGCTGAGCCAGGCGAAGAACCAGGTAAACTATACGGACCTCAAGGCCGACCAGAACGGCATCGTCACGATCGTCAACGCCGATATCGGCCAGGTCGTCGGCACCGGAACGCCCGTCGTGACCGTCGCGGTCGACGGCGAGAAGGAAGTCGAAATCGCAGTGCCGGAAACGGATATTGCCGAATTCAAGCCCGGCAAACCGGTCGGGGTGCGCTTCTGGTCGAACGACATGCTTGTGCTCGACGGACATGTGCGCGAAGTCTCCGGCAGTGCCGATCCGCGCTCGCGCACCTTTTCCGTACGCGTCAGCCTGCCGAACGACAAGCGCGTGCTTCTCGGCATGACGGCGACGGTCGAGGCGGCTGCGGAAAGCTCGGCGCCGTTCGTTTCCATCCCCCTGAGCGCGCTGTCGAAGAAGGACGGCCAGAATATCGTCTGGATCGTTGACCGTGACTTCTCGACCGTCCATGCGCGCCCGATCAAGCTCGCCGATTTCGCCGATAACGGTGTGCGGGTCGCCGAAGGCCTCGGCGCCGGCGACCTCGTCGTTGCCGCAGGCACACAGTTCATGGCCGAGGATCTGAAGGTGAGACTTCAGGCGGGCGAACAGCAATCGGCCGAGCAGCAGTCCGCCCGGGCCGAAACGCCCGAAATTCTCCGTTAGAGCTCGCAGCAAAGAAGCGCTCTGACACTTTGAAACTATGCACTTAACACGGAAAACCGGTTCCCATTTTTCCTGGAAGTGCTTCAACCTCCACCAGTAGAACGGGACGACGGCCATGCACGCCTCCACCGAGGACAAGAAACCGTTCAATCTTTCGCGCTGGGCGATCGGGCATCCGAGCATCGCGCGCTTCCTACTGGCGCTGATCATCATCACCGGCGGGCTTGGGCTCCTGCGCATGGGGCAACGCGAGGATCCGGAATTCACGTTCCGCGTCATGGTGGTGCAAGCCGTATGGCCGGGAGCTTCCATCCAGGAAATGGAAGATCAGGTCGTCAACAAGATCGAGCGCAAGCTGCAGGAAACGCCGCATCTCGATTTCGTCCGTTCCTATACGCGCGCCGGCAGCGCCATCATCACGGTCCAGATCGAGGGCGACACCGACGCAGACGAGGTCGCCGACGCCTTCTACCAGGTGCGCAAGAAGGTGGGCGACATCGGCAACGAGCTGCCCGAGGGCGTGCTCGGCCCCTATTTCAACGATGAGTTCGGCGACACCTTTATCACCCTGCATTCGATCAGCGGCGACGGCTTCAGCTATCCCGAACTGAAGCGCTTCGCGATCGAAGGGCGCGACATGCTGCTGACGACACCAGGCGTCGAGAAGGTCGTGATCCTCGGAGACCAGCCCGAGAAAATCTATATAGACCTCTCCTCCAAGGTTCTCGCAGAGCGCGGCCTGACGTTCAACGACCTGCGCAATGCGATCGCCGGTCAGAACAATGTCGATCATGCCGGCTCTGTCGACACCGGTACGCGCTCGGTGCGCATCTCCGTCGAAGGAGACGTCACCAAGGTCGAGGACATCCGTGAACTGCGGCTGAGGGCGGGAAACCGGACCATCCGGCTCGGCGACATCGCGACCGTGACCTCCGGGCTGGAAGATCCCTATGCACGGAAATTCCGATTCAACGGCCACGACAGCGTCCAGATCGGCGTCGTCATGGCAAAGGGCTTCAACGTCACGGACGTAGGCAAGGCAGTGGAAGCGACCTACCATCGCTTTGAGTCCGCCCTGCCCTACGGCGTGTCGGTCGATCAAGTCTCCAATCAGCCGGAAGTCGTCACCGAAGCGATAACCGAGTTCAGCCACGCGCTCATCGAAGCGCTGATCATCGTCCTCATCGTCTCCTTCCTGTCGATCGGCTGGCGCTCCGGTCTCGTGATCGCGATTGCCATTCCGCTCGTACTCGCGGCCACCTTTGCGATCATGTACGAGCTGGGCATCGACCTTCAGCGCATCTCGCTCGGGGCGCTGATCATCGCTCTCGGCCTGCTTGTCGACGACGCGATGATCGTGGTCGAAATGATGGAGCGAAAACTCGAAGAGGGGCTGGAAAAGATCGACGCGGCAAGCTTCGCCTATTCCTCGACCGCTTTTCCCATGCTGACCGGCACTCTGATCACCACCGCCGGCTTTATCCCCGTCGGCTTCGCGGAATCGACCGCCGGCGAATATGTCCGCTCGCTCTTCTACGTCGTCGGCATCGCCCTGGTGGTCTCCTGGTTCGTGGCTGTCTATTTCACGCCCTGGCTCGGCTATATGATCCTGAAGCAGCGCCACCACGCCGGCACCCATCACGACGTCTTCGATACGCGCTTCTATCGCCGCCTGAGGGCGACCGTCGGCTGGGCAGTGCGCCATCGCGTCGTCGTGCTCCTGACGACGCTTGCCATCTTCGTGACGAGCCTTTGGGCATTTCAGTTCATTCCGAAGAATTTCTTCCCGCAGTCCTCGCGCCCGGAAATTCTGGTCGATCTCTGGCTGCCGGAGGGAACGAGCATCAAGGAGGTCGAAAAGCAGGCGAAGGCGCTCGAGGAGCGGATGATGGACGATGAGGACAAGCGCTTCATCGCCACCTATATCGGCGAAGGCGCGCCGCGCTTCTTCCTGCCGCTCGACCAGCAGCTTCGCAATCCGAACTTCGCGCAGCTCCTCGTCATGGCAAAGGATGAGGCGGCCCGCGAGCGGCTGATCGTCAAGCTGCGCACGATACTGGCCGAGGATTTCCCCTCCATCCGCACCAAGGTCGACCGGTTGTTCCTGGGACCGCCGACCGGATGGCCCGTGCAGATGCGGGTGATGGGCCCCGACCGCGAGGAAGTCCGTCGGATCGCCGACCAGGTGAAGACGAAATTTCAGGAAAACCCGCTGCTCGGCGCCATTCATGACGACTGGCTCGAACCTGTGCCGGCGATGAAGCTGGTGATCGACCAGGACCGCGCCCGCGCCCTCGGCATCACGTCGCAGCGCATCCGCCAGATGTTGCAGGCGGCAATGTCCGGCGTCCCGCTCGACAGCTTCCGCGACGGCGAGGAAACGGTCTCCATCGTGGCGCGGGAACCCGGCGGCAATCGCCACCTGCTCTCTGCCGTCCAGTCGGTCTATGTGCCCACCGATTTCGGCGGCTTCGTCCCGGTCTCGCAGATCGCCAAGGTCGTTCCCGTCATGGAACAGGGTATCGAGTGGCGGCGCGACCGGCTGCCCACGATCACCGTGCGCGGAACGCTGCCTGACGGCGTGCAGCCGAACGACGTGGCGATGCAGCTCTTCGACGAGCTCAAGGGACTGAGGGAGGGTCTTGCGCCCGGCTACAAGGTGGAGATCCAGGGCGGCGCCGAAGACAGCGCCGAGAGCCAGGCCTCGATCGCCGCCAAGGCGCCGATCATGCTGGTGGTGATCGTCATCCTCCTGATGGTGCAGCTCCAGCATTTCGGCAAGGCGATGCTGGTGCTCGCAACCGGTCCGCTCGGGATCATCGGTGCGGCGGCGGCCCTGCTCATCAGCGGAGCACCCTTCGGCTTCGTCGCCATCCTGGGGGTCATCGCGCTGCTCGGCATCATCATCCGCAACTCGATCATTCTGGTGGACCAGATCGACCAGGACATCGCGGCCGGGATGGAACGTTCCGAGGCGATCATCGGCGCTGCGGTGCGCCGCTTCCGACCGATCATGCTGACGGCGCTCACCGCGGTGCTGGCATTGATCCCGATCTCCCGCGGCGTCTTCTGGGGACCGCTCGCCTATGCGATGATGGGCGGGATACTGGTTGCCACCGTTCTGACGATCCTGGTTCTGCCGGCCGGTTATGCGCTCTTCTTCGGCAAGGAGCCGAAATCGCGCAAAACGGACCCGGAGCCTGCCGACGCGCAGGACGATTCGGACGAACAGGAGCGCTACCCGGCGCCGCTTGCGGCAGAGTAAGTGGAGATCGGCCACTCTTGCCCAATTCTGTCGAATTCGGAATAATGTGATAATCTCACCGGGTTTCGATCCCCATGATCGGACAGGATCAGAGGCAGGAGCAGGAATGAGCACGATCATGTTCCCGCAAAGGGACTTGCGCGAAGAGACCGCAGCCCTTCGCGCGCAGATTCTCGACAGGCTGTCGAAACTGCCCTGGGACGGGCTTTCCTTCGCGCATCCCGTTCCGGGCCTCTCGCTCTATCGCATCGTCGAGCCGGCGGGCCCCTTTTCGAGCGTTTACGAGCCAAGCCTCTCTTTCATCATCAAGGGAAGCAAGAATGTCCGCGTCGGCAACGAGACGCTCGTCTACGATGAAGGCTGCTTCTTCCTCACCGCCATCGGCCTTCCCGTAACTGCGCAGATCTGCGCGGCAAGCGAAGGGGAGCCCTATGTCGCAGCGGCCTTGCGTCTGGACATGGAAAAAGTGCGGCGCATCATTGCCGATCACGACATACACCCGACCGACATTCCCGAGCGCGACCTTGGTGTGGCTGTCGGCACCGCGACGCGCGAGCTCTTCGATGCCCTGTTCCGGCTGATTTCGCTTGCAGGCTCGCCGGCCGACATTCCGTTCCTGGCCGGCCATATCCAGAACGAGATCCTCTATCGGCTTCTCACCGGCGAGCAGGGCGCGCGGCTCCGGCGCTTCGCGCTCGCGGGCACGAACAGCAACCGCGTCGCCAAGGCGGTCCTATGGTTGAAGGAAAACTACACCAAACCGCTTCGCGTGGAAGAACTGGCCGAGATCGCCAATATGGGCGTCTCCACGCTGCACCACCACTTCCGAGCCATGACCGCGATGAGCCCCCTGCAGTTCCAGAAGCATCTGCGACTCCATCACGCACGGGAACTGATGCTCTCCAAGTCGCTCGATGCGGCAACGGCGGCGCTGCAGGTCGGCTACGAGAGCCCGACCCAGTTCAACCGGGAGTACCGCCGGGCATTCGGCCATCCGCCGCTGCGCGACATCAGGGCGATTCTGAATTCCAACGATTCGACCAGGCGGAACTCCGCGGGATGATTGCTGTCCCACCCGGTGCGATGATCACGATCCCGTCAACCTGGCAGGAATGGGCAATAATTCGGCAGGATTGAATCTACCAGCCCGGCGAATGGTCTTCTAAGCTCCAGGTCTCGTTCATGGTCTTAGGTCAGGTTGCCTGACTCGTGAGCGTGAGTAATTCCAAGAGCTTGAGCGGAATGTGGGCGGAAGACCTTTCCACATCCGCGCCAGCGTCAGTCCGGCATGTGGCAGCGGCATCCGCTTCACGCGCCGAAACGCGAGGAGAACACCATGGTGACTGTTAAGATCAACGGCGTCGACCACAAGATCGAGGCCGAGGCGGATATGCCGCTTCTGTGGGCAATCCGGGACCTTGTCGGGTTGACGGGCACGAAATTCGGCTGCGGCATGGCGCAATGCGGCGCCTGCACGGTCTATGTCGACGGCTCGCCCACTCGGTCCTGTCAAACCTTCATCGGCGACATCGAAGGAGCCGAGGTGACGACGATCGAGGGCCTGAACGGAAAGGTTGCCGAGACGGTGCAGGCGGTCTGGGCCGATCTCGACGTTCCGCAATGCGGCTACTGTCAGTCCGGCCAGATCATGTCCGCTACGGACCTTCTGGCCAACAATCCCAAACCGACGGATGCCGACATCGACGCCGCCATGTCCGGCAATCTCTGTCGGTGCGCCACCTACCATCGTATCCGCGCGGGCATTCACGAAGCCGCGAAGCGTCTGGAGGCCTGACATGATATCGAAACTGATGCAATCGATCGCCCGTCCTGCCGCCCGGATGGAAACGTCGCGGCGACAATTCCTGCTCGGCGCGCTCGCGGCCGGGACCGGCATTGCCGTCGGATACCGGGTTCTCGCCGCCTCCCCGGCATTTGCGGGCGAGGCGGAAACGGAGAGCGGCTCACACGCATTTTCTCCCTACCTGATGATCGGAGCAGACGGAAAGGTGACCGTGCTCTCGTCCCAGTTCGAAATGGGTCAGGGTTCCTATAACGGCGTCGCCACGCTGGTGGCGGAAGAACTCGACGCCGACTGGTCCACGATCGATGTCAAGGGCGCGGCCGGCAATATACCGGCCTATGGCAATATCGCCTTTGGCGGGACCATGCAGGGCACGGGAGGCTCGACCTCCATGTCTACCTCCTGGGAACGTTACCGCAAGGCAGGTGCCGCAGCCCGGGCGATGCTGGTTGCTGCAGCCGCGGCCGAGTGGGGCGTCGACGCGGCTGAGATAACCGTCGAGAACGGCACCCTTGCCCATCCCTCCGGCAAGAGCGGCGGTTTCGGCGCATTTGCGCCAAAAGCGGCCACGATGCCGGTGCCGACCGACGTAAAGCTCAAGGAACCGGGCGACTGGAAGCTCATCGGCAACGCCAAGCTGAAGCGCTTCGACAGCGCCCGGAAGGCAAACGGAACCGAGCAATACACGATCGACGTGAAGCTGCCGGGCATGCTGACGGCGGTGATGATCCACCCGCCCCTCTTCGGCGCCAAGGTCAAGTCCTTCGACGCTACGGCCGCCCGCGCCATCAAGGGTGTGGTCGACGTGGTGGAAACGCCGCGCGGCGTGGCGGTGGTCGGCGAACATATGTGGGCCGCGATCAAGGGCCGGGAAGCGGTCACCGTCGAGTGGGACGAAACGGACGCCGAAAAACGGGGCACGCCCGAGCTCATGTCCACCTATCGCGACCTCGCCGGCAAGACACCGGCCGCATTCGCGCGCAAGGACGGGGATGCCGACGCCGCATTCGCATCGGCCGCAAAGGTCATCGAAGCGACGTTCGAGTTCCCCTATCTCGCGCATGCCGCCCTGGAACCCCTGAATGCGGTCGCACGCAGGAACGAAGACGGCACGATCGAGGTATGGGGCGGGCATCAGCTCCCCGACGTCTACCAGAAACTCGCCAGCGAAATTGCCGGCGTACCGGTCGAAAAGGTCCGGCTCAACGTCATGAAGACCGGCGGCAGCTTCGGCCGGCGTGCGGTATTCGACGGCGACGTCGTGGCCGAAGCCGTCCATGTGGCGAAGGCTCTCGGTTTTCGTGCACCGGTCAAAGTGCAATGGACCCGGGAAGACGATACGCGCGCCGGGCGGTATCGGCCGGCCTATGTGCATCGCCTGAAGGCCGGCATCGACGCAAGCGGGAAACTCGTTGCCTGGAGCGATCACATCGTCGGTCAGTCGATCGTGGCGAAAACAGCCTGGGACGGGATGGTCCAGAACGGGGTCGACCCGACATCCGTCGAAGGAGCAAACAACCTGCCCTATGCCATCCAGAACCAGACCGTCGGGCTTACGACCACCGACGTTCGCGTTCCGGTCCTCTGGTGGCGCTCCGTCGGTTCGACGCACACGGCATTCGCAGCCGAAGCCTTCCTGGACGAGGTCGCCGAGGCTGCCGGGCAGGATCCCCTGGAGTTCCGCCTGTCGATGCTCGAACCCGGCTCGCGCCACGCGACCGTTCTCAAGCTGGCGGCGGAAAAAGCCGAATGGCAGAAGCCTCTGCCCGAAGGCCGCTTCCGCGGGGTCGCGGTCGCCGAGAGCTTCGGTTCGGTGGTGGCTCAGATTGCCGAAGTTTCCATCGAAGGCGAGGGCATCAAGGTCGAGCGCGTCGTTGCGGCCGTCGACTGCGGCCTGGCGATCAATCCGGATCAGGTCCGTGCTCAGGTCGAGGGCGGGATCGGCTTCGGGCTGAGCGCCATCCTGGGCGAGGAAATCACGCTCACGGAAGGCCAGGTCGATCAGGGCAATTACGATATGTACACACCGCTCAGGATCGACGCGATGCCGAAGGTCGAGGTCCATATCCTCGCCTCTGCCAACCCGCCGTCGGGGATCGGCGAACCCGGCGTTCCGCCGATCGGGCCTGCGGTTGCCAACGCGGCCTTCAAGGCGCTCGGCAAGCGGATCCGCGTCCTGCCCTTTGCAAAGTCGCTCAACGCCTGAGCGCTCATGCCGGCCGCCAGCGCGGCCGGTATCTTCCCGCGCCCAAGTTACGCCGAAGAATTTGCGGAAAGCTCCATTTCTCGGAAGCACCCGCACCGCAGCCTGTTAGGCGCCGTCGCTTCCTCGAGGCGACACGTTCAGAAGAGCGGATGGGCTCTCGTCCCTCCGTCGAAGCCGACCCCGGGCGGCGTCCCTCGCTCTCTCCCCTCCCCAGGGGCGCCGCCGAGCGCTGCGGAAGATGCCTCCTCCGCAGCGCCGCCGCCTGGAAGGCACCGCCGATGTTCATTGCGCGATCGCGGTTGAAGATATCGCCACGCAGGATGCGGTTCCTGTGGGAAGGAGCATCGCATGGCCCTGGCCGTTACCAAGCTGGTGGGTCTGGATGCCTAAAAGCGTGTCGGCTGCCGTGCCGCCCCAAGGCGGCACCCAGCGCCAGCAGCAGGCGGGAACTCGGCCGGCTCGAACCTTGAAAGTTGGCGACGAAACATTCCTTATAGGCAAATAAGAGTTGCGCATTGGCGCCGCCACGACACGCACAGGCTGATCGGCATCACTCCCCATGATACGGAAATCGTTGATGATTATTGGTCTTTCGGTCTGCGACGCATTACGCCCGCTCCGGTGGCGCCGCAACCGGCCCAGGCTCCGCTTCGAGGCGGCGCGATGCATCGGGTGATTCGCGAAGCGGAACCGCCTGCGCGTCCGCGCGCGCGGGCTAACCGAAGAACAGGGACGCGATCATGATGGCGGAAACCAGGCCGAGGGCGGCGATGAACACGATCAGGTCGATCGTAGGGTGATGGCGCAGACCGCGTCGCATGGCGAACTCCTCCACCCGTTGCGGGTCAAGCAGAACGTCCATGCGACGGATTTGTTCATCCTGCGGTCATAGGATTACGCGCAGCCGGGTGTTGCCGGATCAGTGTCCGCCCTTGCGGCGCGAATCGTGGCTGTGGTGGCGGTCGTGCTCGCCTCCGCCTCCGGAAACCTTGCTGCGCGTCCGGCGCTCGGAATCGGCCGGCGGCTTCTCTATTTCGAGCGGAGCTTTCGCATTTTCGTGGGAGGCGCCGGGACCGCCCTGGCGGATGCTTGCCGGTGTCTTCTTGGAGGTGGACATGCGCTCTGCCTCATCTGTCCTGCTGATAGCCCTGATGGGTCGTATTGACCTTGGTGTTGCCCTGCTGCCCCTTCTTCTCCGGATTTTCTGCGAAGTCGGGCTTCTTCGCCCCGGCGGATACGTTTCCAGACTCTCCGGCTCCCTTGTGGCTGCGGTTGTCCGACGGGACGGGTGGTGGTCGGCTGCTCATTCGAGACCTCCTCACTGTGCCGTGGCGTGTTTAGCGCCAGCGTCTTGCGGATATGCGGCCCTAACCTGTCAGGACGGGCGTTGTTCCTGGTCGTCGAAAGGCAGGACCGTGCCGGCAACTGCGGCATGCAGGTATGTTCCCAGGACAAGGCCGAAACCCATGGCGACATAGGCCATCATCAGGTCCGATTTCGGCAAAGCGAGCTCCCAGCCGGGCGTGAGGCGCTTGGGGACCAGACCGTAATCGACGAGGGCTGCAAGAGCGGTAGTGCCTGCCGCTGCGGCGACGACCCGAGAGGGCGAAGGCCGCGCGCTGCGCCCGATCATTGCCGAGAACGGGAGCGCCCACCAGAACGAGGCGAGCATGTGCGTTGTAAAGCCGGTGCCGGTGTGGGCGAGATCGGGACGCAATACCGACCCCGAGCGCGGGCCGTGTATCCAGTGGCTCGTCGCGTTGATCGGCCGCCACGGGCTCCTGTTCCGGCGCTCGGCCGCGACCGCCAGCGCCGCAAGGGCGGCGAGGCCCGCGCATAATCCGCTGGCGGCTATGAGTGATACTCGTGCCATCCGTCTCTCCCGAAATCGTGACAAGCCGATCGTGACAGGCCGACGGATGAACCGGCGGCCCGCCTCTTTGTTCCGGCCAGAAGGCGGTGCTCTACTCTGCCGGCTGCGGAACCGCTGCCGGGAGCGCTCCGCCGCCCGCAAGGCTGCGCTGGCCGGCCGCTATCGTCACCACGGTCGCCACCCCGGCGGCCACTGACACCCAGAAACCGTTCTGCGCGCCGAAATTGTCGACGACCCAGCCGGAGACGAACGCGCCCAAGGCCATGCCTATGCCGATGCCGGTCATCACCCAGGTAACGCCCTCCGTCAGCATCGACTCGGGTACGCGCCGCTCGATCAGCCCGAATGCCGTGATGAAGGTGGGCGAAATCGCGATGCCGCTGGCGAATACCGCCAAGGCGAGGAGCGGCACGGTGTCCGCGAAGAGAAGAGGCACCGACGTTATGGCGATGACGCTCACGGCGATCAGGAGCTGCCTGTGCAGGGGCATGGCGGGGTTCAGGGCACCGAGCGCCAGGCCCACCAGGAAGGAACCGACCGCATAGACGCCGATGACGAGACTGGCAGCCTGCGGCTCTCCGAGTTCCTTGGTGATCGCGACGGCACTGACTTCCGCCGTGGCGAAAATCGAACCGACGAAAATCAGGGCAAGCGTGATGATCTGCACGGGACGCTGACGGATTGCCGAGGCCTGCGAGACGCCGGCCTCCAATCGGCGCACCTTCGGCTCGGTCGAGCGCTGCAGGATGAAAGCCGCCGTCCCGAGCGCGAGGAATAGCGTGCTCGTCAGCATGCCGGCTTCCGGGAACAGAGCGACGGCGAGGCCGACCGACAGCGAGGCGCCGGAGATATAGACAAGCTCGTCTGCCGACGATTCGAAGGCGAAGGCTGTGTTCAGCTCGGGTTGATTGCGGAAGATCTCGGTCCAGCGGGCGCGGACCAAGGCGGGTATGCTGGGCATCATGGCGGCGAAGAAGGCAGATGCGAACAAAGTCCATGCGGGCCAGTCCCGGTTGGCTGCGATGATCAGCGCCAGGAATGCGGCGACTGACACGATCGTCGTCGGGACGACTACGGCGGTCTGGCCGAGGCGGTCGACCAGGCGCGATATCTGGGGCGCGACGAGCGCATTGGTGAGGGCGAAGGTAGCCGAAACCGCGCCTGCCAGCCAGTATTCGCCGTGGGTCTGCGACAGCATTGCGACGATACCGATCGGTGCCATCGCAATCGGCAGTCGTGCGAAGAAGCCTGCTGCCGAAAAGCCCTTGGCTCCCGGCGCCCTGAAAATTTTCCCATAGGGATTGGACATGAGACGCTCCTTGGAAGATGGTGCTAGATGACATACGCCGCGTATGTCATCTAGTTAGTTGCATACGCGCCGTATGTCAAATAAAATACGAGACGTATGCGAAACGGGAGACGACATGAACAGACCGCGAAAGGAAATGATCGCCGAGACCCGCGCGAAACTGATCGCGGCCGCCAGGCATTCCTTCGGCACCATCGGCTATGCGGACTCGTCGATGGACGATTTCACCGCCGAGGCCGGTTTGACCCGCGGTGCGCTCTACCATCATTTCGGTGACAAAAAGGGGCTGCTGCAGGCGGTGATCCGGGAGATCGACGCCGAGATGACGGCGCGCCTGAACAAGGTCTCTTCGGAAGCACCGACGCGCTGGCAGGGGTTCGTGGACGAGTGCGTCGCCTATATCCGCATGGCTCTCGAACCGGAAATTCAGCGCATCATGTTCCGTGATGGACCGGCGGTGCTTGGCGATATATCGCAATGGCCTATGAACGAAGGCTGCATAGCGGCGCTGGCGGGAAGCCTGGCTCGCCTCAAGGCCGAGGGGGCGGTCATCGACGTCGACACGGAAGCTGCAGCCCGTCTTATCAACGGAGCGAGCAGCCATGCAGCGCTATGGATCGCCAATTCAGACGACCCGCAGGAAACGTCGAAAAAGGCCGTTGAAGGCTTTCGGGCACTGCTCGAAGGTCTGAGGACCGGAAAGGGCTGACTGGCCCGGTTTCAGTGTTCCAGCAAAGCGCCGGAACGCTCTAGAGCATTTGATCCAACGCACTTCCGGACAGAAAACCGTTACACACTTTTCCTGGATGTGCTCTAAAAGCGCACCACGAGCCCGAGGATCGGCCCCTGCTCTACGACGTCGAAGACGAATCCGTCATTGCTGTAGTCGACACCCAGCGCGCGGTAACCGGCAAGCGCCGAAACGGTATCGCTGAAGCGGTAACCGATAGCCGCGGCGACATCCCAGTCGAGATCCGCGCCACCGGCGCCGACTAGGCCCCACCCAGTCATGTAGATCTCGGGCGTAAACGAATAGGTCCCGCGAAAGCCGGCGATCCCGTCCACCCAGGTCGCATCGTCGGTCCTCGACACACCGTCGAGAACGCCCCCTTGGAAGGAGAGCTCGCTCTTGACGGACCAAACACGCAAGCCGCCGACGATATCGAGCCGTGCAGCGCTGTCCTCATAGATCGCGTAGCCAGCGCCGAGTGTGCCGGCGAAGGTCTCCGTCGAAAGCTCGACATCGTCGGCGAGAATGCCCCTCGGCGTGCCGCCCTGGCCGGAAAGCTTGATGTACATCGCGTCCCCGAAGATGCTGTAGGGTCCGTTGCGCGCTTCGGCGATCGCCATCGCAGCGAAATCCAGGTGGTCGAAGACATCACTGAAACTCGCGTCGACGTCGACCGCAGGCAAGCCGAACTGCTCGATATCCCCCGAAAGCCCCGCCGCCCAGAAGTAGGGCGCGAAGGAAAACGTCCAGCCGCTCTCCGTGGTGACCTGCTGGGTTTCCGGTGCCACCGGAGAATAGATGTCCGCCGCCGTGGCAGCGCCGGCAAGCAGGCAGGCTCCGATGGAAGCCAGAGTCGCTATGAAACGAGTCATCACATCCTCCGATATCGCCCGCCGTCACGATCGGCCGCGGCTCGACAAAGTCTTTCAATCCTCAAGCGATTCAGTGAAATACTAAAACGCCACAACTCTCTGAAACCAGGCAGTCCGCACAAAAATCATGCCATAATTGGCCGGGAGACATTCTAAGTCACTGGGTCGGGTTTTCGCTTGTCTCGGCGCTTGTCAGCGTCTCCTCCAGGTTGACCTTCTTGCGGCGCGTCCCGCTCTGTTCGATGATATTGACGGGCGCGGAAATCGTGGCGGCCGCAACGTTCCCGACATTCTTGGCGGTGCCGGCGACGACGGCGGTGATTCCGTCGCCCAGCGTGATTTCGGAATCGGTCAGCGTCTGGCCCTTGATGATCCGCTGCCCGATCAACTGCACGATTTCCGGACTTTCGGCGAACTTGCCGTGATGCAGGCCGTCCTCCGTCTCGACCTTGGTCAGGTCAATTGCGGTGATCCCGGCATGTTCCAGTTGGGTACGGTAGGGTTCGGCAGTCGGATCGATCGCGCCGAGCCGCGACACGTCCCCGGAAATCAGCCGCGAGACCGCCAGCGCGCGGTCGTCCTGTGAAACGAAGACCGTGAACTTCGGCCGCGCCTTGCCCATGTCGACCCATTGCTTGGCGAAGACGTCGAGGTCGATATCGGGCGAAGCGAGGATCACGTTCTCGATCTTCGGCGCGATCTTTCCGTCACGAATTCCCATCTGGCGCAGCGCTTCCATCGTCAGCCAGGTTCCCATGGAATGTGCGAGGATGGTGACGTCCTTGACATGCGGAGAATTCGCAAGCGTGCGCAACGTATCTTCCAGCGCCGTGCGGGAGTAGTTGGTGCTCTCCTTGTCGTAATTATAGTCGAATACCCGTGCCCGCGACGGCCAGGTAAACAGGATCGGCGTCGCCTGCGCACCGGAATCGTGCACGATCTGCGCCAGCCGGAAGACCGCATCTTCGTAGCGATTGTTGAAGCCGTGAACGAAGAGAAGCACGTGGCCGCCCTCATTGTGCATCTGGAACCAGCTGCGCGCCTCGTCATCCGATGCCAGTTCGCGCACCCGCGTCACGGCGAAATCCGTCTCCGGACTGGGCGGCAGCTTGCGCGGCCACTGCACCGTGCCCGGCTTGCGGCGCGAGTCCGGCGGGATCGAGACCGCCACGTCGGTCATCGAAAGCGTCGGGCTGCGCTCACCCGAAAACAGGGTCGCGGGGTCTCCCGAGGGCTCACGGGTCGTGGCGACCAGCATGTCGACCTGAGACGTCGTAGATGGCTGCGCCAGAGCCACCGGAGTCATCACGCCTTTCGGGTGACCTCCGCAGCCGGCCAGAAGGGCGAGCGCGACAAACCCCGACAGAGCCGCGCCCCCGGCTTTCGCAACGCGGAGCCGCCCTCCGCACGAACCTACACTCAACAAAACAACGCCTCACAACCTCCGGGCGCCGTCGCGCCGCCCTCACATTCGACCTGCAACCTAGACCCTTACACGGCAAGATTGAAACCCGTGTAACGATCCCATTCAAACTGCGCATCCCCGCCAGCACGGATCCCCGCCAGCACGGATGCCCGGTCACCCATCTCAGCGCACGCGCCTGACACAACGAAAACCGACATGGTTGGTCGTCGTGTCCGTCTCCTGAGCGTGCCGGGCTGCGGGACGATACCGCCGGCAATAGTTGGGCGCGCAGAGATGCGATCCCCCTTGAGGACGCGGCGCGGAACCTTCACTCTTGCCGCGGGATCGATGCTGGCCTCCACATCCCCATTGCGCGGATTCCTCGGAATGCAGCACGGCTTCGCAGCCGCCTCCGGGTGGCGCATGGACCAGTAGTCCGTGGTCCACTCCCAGACATTGCCGATCATGTCGTAGAGCCCGCAGCCGTTCGCCGGGTAGAACCTCACCGGCGACGTCCGCGCGAAGCCGTCCTCCAGCGAATTCTCCACCGGGAAGCTGCCCTGCCAGGTATTGGCCATGTGATTTCCGCCCGGGGCGAATTCGTCCCCCCAGGCAAACTCGGCCTGATCGAGACCGCCGCGCGCCGCGAGTTCCCATTCGGCCTCGGTGGGCAACTCCTTGCCGGCCCATGCGGCATAGGCCTTTGCATCCTCATAGGAGACATGGACGACCGGGTGGTCCAGAATCGCTCCGATGCTGCTCTTGCGCCCGAGCGGGTGCCGCCAGTTGGCGCCGAGGGTGAATATCCACCATTGCGATATGTCGCTTCCCCTCAGCGGGCGTTTCGGCGGCGTGAAGACGAGCGAGCCTGCTCTCAGATTGGACGGCGGGGCGCCGGGATAGTCTTCTGCGCGCGGCCGCTTTTCTGCGAAGGTCACATGTCCGGTCGCATTGACGAACTCCAGGAACTGACGGTTCGTGACCGGCGTCTCGTCCATCCAGAACCCGTCGACCGTCACCGGGTGCACGGGCGCTTCCTCGGGATAATGGTCGTTCGACCCCATCATGAAGGTCGCACCGGAAATCCAGACCATTTCCGCCGCGGGTTGAACCTCGGCCGCGGTGTGCAAAGACGACGTCATTGGCATTCTCACTGAAACCGGTTCCTGGATCTTCCGCCGACGGCTAGCAGCCCAATTCATGCAGGGCATCTTGGACCAAGCCCGCGATATTGTCCGCATTCGCCTTTCGATGGAAGGGCTGCAGGCGGCATAAAATTCCTTGCTGTTGCCGACGCATCGCACCCCTTCGCATCACACGGCTGCTGCGGCGCCGTTCCGGCAAGCCCGGCGCACCGGGGTTCGCGCCCTCAGTCTTCGGCGATCGCCCAAGCGTCGCCCGGGTTGAATGTGCGGATGTCGGCGGCAGTCTTCTCGGTTTCTTCCCCGAGATCCGCCTCGTAGACGATGCCATTGCGGTTGACCACGAAAGTCTTCACCCCGAGACGCCGTATCTCACCGGCCAGGCCACCAGGGCGAAGCCGGCGATCATGTTGCCGTTGATGACATAGTCGAACTTGCCGCCCGCGATGTTGTCGCCCTGACTGGTCAGGATTCGGTAGCGATAACCTTGATAGCCCTGGCCGGCCTTCGCCCGTTCCAAGGCATCGCCCTCTGCCAGAGCCGCGGCTGCAGGGCTCTCCTCCCCTTCGAACTTCTCTGCAGGCCAATAGAGCCCGTTCTGCGTACCCTCGTCGCTGATCAGTTTCTGCGCGTATTCCAGGACGCCGTCGCCATCGTGGTCGCCGAGGGCATACTCCTCCTGCGCTCCGACATAGGCGCGCATGGTGGCTAACGTCGCCAGTTCGTTGTCACCGACCCGCCGGTTGGCGATCTCCTCCAGTCCGACAAAGGTGTCGCAAGCCCATTTGCCGTCGTCCCCCTTCGAGATCGGGAAGGGAAACGGCCACAGCTCGTCGCCGATCTCGAGGACCTTGCGGCCCTCCACATCCTCGACGACGACCTTCTCCTTCACACCCTCCTGTATGTCGGCATAGGTCTCCATCACCCCTTCGCTCGACCTTGTCTTGGCCGGGTCCAGCCCGACCAGCACTGCGAGCTTGTCGAAATCGCCGCCGGTGACGGTCGTGGTCGGACCGACGGGCACGCTCATGCACGACTTCGTCCAGAACATCGGTCTCTACCTCGATAGCCTGGTTTTGCGAACCTTCAACATCTATGCCTACGAGCCGCGCCCGTGGATCGACAGCTGGACCCTGTTCTATTGGGCCTGGTGGATTTCCTGGTCACCCTTCGTCGGCATGTTCATCGCGCGCATTTCCCGCGGGCGTACCGTGAGAGAGTTCGTCACCGCCGTCCTCTTCGTACCCGCCATGTTCACTTTCCTCTGGATGACGGTCTTCGGAAACACGGCGATCTACGTGGACACGACGATCGCCAACGGCGAACTGACGCGTGACGTGAAGGCGGACCTTTCGGTCGCCTTTTTCCAGTTCTTCGAATATCTGCCGTGGCCCGCGGTAACCTCGACGCTCGCGGTTCTGCTCGTCAGCATATTCTTCGTGACCTCCAGCGACTCCGGCTCGCTGGTGATCGACACGATTGCGTCCGGCGAGAAACGGCGACACCTGCTCTTCAGCGGATTTTCTGGTGTTCGCTCAGCGGTATCGTGGCGGCCGTTCTGCTCTCCACCGGCGGGCTGACGGCACTCCAATCCGCTACGATCTCCACAGCACTGCCGTTCAGCTTCGTGATGCTCATTCTGGTTTGGTCGCTATTCGTCGGGATGTGGGCCGATCTCGCCCCGCACACAATCACCCGGCTCAGTCGGTCCAAGAGCCTATCCCGCGTCCGGTGTGCCTTGGCAGCGGCGCCTGGCGATGACCTTGAGCACGCCGGATAAGCGGACGGTGGAGGAATTCCTGCACGCCTCCGTGCTCCCGGCACTGGATGCAGTGGCCAGGGAACTGACGCGCCGGTCTCGGCCGGCTTCGGTCGATCGGGATGCCGAAACGGGAGCACTGACCCTGACGGTTCCGGCCGAAGGCCATCGCGATTTCGTCTATGGGGTGTCGGAACACAAACTTCCGGCCTTCACCGCGCATGACGCACCCGTTGCAGACGTCCGCTACGAGGCGCGCACCTTCTTTTCGGACGGTAGCCGCGGCTATGACATCATGGGAATGGCGGACAACCAGATCATCAACGATGTTTTGTTTCAGTTCGAACGATAAACGGGCTTCGTACGGTCCCCGGAGTCCTCGCTGTGGCGACCTCGCCCGAAGAGCAATAGAGCACCTCCAGGAAAAGTGTGTCACGGTTTTCCGTCCGGAAGTGCGTGGACCAAAAGGTTAGAACATTGCCAGGAAGTCCGAAAAGGAAAGGCGGAGGCTTCCCCCGCCTTTCCCGAAGATCGCAATATGGCTGGAATATGCGATCCTCGTTACTCGTCTGCATTGCCCACCTTACTGGAGATAGCCGCGGGCTCAGAAGACGTGCATCAACGCGGCGCCAGGCTTTCCAACTCTCCGAGCCGATTGAGCGCGGCCTGCTGTTTCAGCCACGTATAGCTGATCCCGCTGGCATTCAGAGTGCTGCCCGGCTGGTAGGGATACTGGTCGAAGTCCTCGAAGAACTCCTTGATCTTGCCCTGGATCGGCACCAGGAGCCACATGTTTCGGGCGATGAAATCCATGGCCCCTCCCCCTTCTTTCGCACCTCGCTCATAGGGATCCATTCTCAGATTGGTAATATTGGCCCAGCTCGGCGTCTCACGGGTGGCCGTGGCGATGTTGCCTTCACTGTTGATTGCGAAGCTGAGTTTCCAATCGTTCCACCGGATCGCATTCAGGTTGCCGCCCTGGTCGAAATAGTAGACCGCTTCGCGGGGCGGTTTCTTGGACTCGCCCTCCAGGAGCGCGGTGAGGTCGTAGCCGTCGAGATGGACCTTGAAGTTCTTGTCGCCAGACTGGAAGCCCGTCTTCATCTGCTCCTTGACGTCGGGGATACCGGCGGCGGCCGCGAAGGTCGGCATCCAGTCCATCAGGGTCACTGGATCGTTGATCTGCGTGCCCGGTTTCACCACGCCCGGCCAACGCACCATCATGGGAATGCGGAAACCACCTTCCCAGGTTGTGCCCTTTTCCCCATGGAACATGGTCATCGCGCGATCCGGCCACAAAGCGAGCTCGGCGCCGTTGTCGGTGGTGTAGAGCACAATCGTGTTTTCGGTTATGCCGAGGTCGTCGAGCTGCTGCAGAAGCTGGCCGACATGGCCGTCATGCTCCACCATGCCGTCTGCGTGGATGCCCTTGCCCGTCTTGCCCAAGGATTCCGGCTTCAGATGGGTGAACACGTGCATGCGCGTCGAGTTGAACCAGCAGAAGAACGGCTTGTCGGCCTTTGCCTGGCGATCGATGAAATCCTTCGCGGCCGCGAGGAACTCCTCGTCGACGGTCTCCATGCGCTTGGTGTTGAGCGCTCCGGTGTCTTCGATCTTACCGTCCGCGCTCGATTTGATGACTCCGCGTGGCCCGAAATTCTTCCGGAACTCCTCGTCCTTCGGGTAGAAGTAGCCTTCCGGCTCCTCTTCGGCATTCAGGTGGTAGAGGTTGCCGAAGAACTCGTCGAAGCCGTGGTTCGTCGGCAGGTGCTCGTCGCGGTCCCCCAGGTGATTCTTGCCGAACTGGCCGGTTGCGTATCCATTGGACTTCATGACGTCGGCGATGGTCGGCATCCAGTCTTGAATGCCGTGCGGGTCGCCGGGCATCCCGATCGTCAGCAGCGCCGTGCGGAACGGTTCCTGGCCGAGAATGAAGGAGGCGCGCCCTGCGGTACAGCTCTGCTGCCCGTAAACATCGGTGAAGATCGCGCCCTCGGCGGCGATACGATCGATGTTCGGCGTGCGATAACCCATTAGGCCCATGGTGTAGGCGCTGATTTGCGGAATGCCGATGTCGTCGCCGAAGATGACGAGGACGTTCGGCGGCTTGCCGGTGTTCGCCGCCGGTTGCTCCTGAGCCTTCGCGCTGCCCACGGCCACGGCCCCGTTTGCCGCAGCAGCAGCTGCAAGGATCGTACCGCCCAGCAGGAGGCTCCGACGATCTATAGAGATCGATTCTTGCGCATTTTTGCGCTTTTCAGCATCTGGAAGGCCCATGCTTCACTCCTTGATTAAACTTGTACGTTCGAAGCCATGCGGGATCCGCGCACTCTGGAGCCCGCATGATTATCGGCCGAAGCATCTGGCGAGAGAAGTTGGACCAAGGGGCAACGCGACGGACGTTGCGCCGCCGTTTTGATTTTCTACAACATCCGAAAGGACGCACGAAGGCGCAGCAGGCGGTCACTGCAGTTTCCATGAGCTGGTCATGCTCTATGGAAGCCCTAGCGGGCGTCAAAACTCCGCGTCTTGATGGATTCCTTGAAACACCCGCGGTTTGCGAGTAAAATTACGGCAGCAATTCAAAGCGTTACAAAACCGTGCGATCGGAGGCGAACGGAGTTGCAACGTAAGCTGCACGCGAGTGGTGACGCTTTGCCAAACTTCATATGTGGAGGTTGTCATGCCCAACACTCTGATGGCAGGAAGAAGAAGCCAGGATTGGGCAAATCTGGTCTTGGCAGCGTGCCTGTTCCTCTCTCCCTGGGTCATCGGCTTTGCGGCTGAAGCCGCGCCGACGTGGAACGCCTGGATCGCCGGTATCGTGCTCGGCGCCCTTGCGGTCGCAACCCTTTCGGCCTTCGCCGAATGGGAGGAATGGGCCAATATGATAATCGGCCTGTGGTTGATCGTTTCTCCCTGGCTGCTCGGCTTCATGGGAAATGTGAACGCGATGTGGACCCATGTCATTCTCGGCGTGCTCGTCGCCGCAATCGCAGCCTGGGCGGTCTGGGACTATCGTCACCATTCACACGCCTAGATGACGATGACTCCAGCGTCGGATCGACCAGGGTCATGAACGATTCAAGTGGATTTAAAGCGCGCCGCATCGGTTGAACGCGGCGCGCGGGGTCCAGCGGTCCTGCCGCTTATCACCCCACAGCGCGTTCCTGCACCACCGCGTCGATGTCCGGTACGCCGAGTTCGCGGCGTGAGCGCTCCGTCTCGATGGCGAGATCGAGCACTCGCTGCAGGTCCGCGGCATGGCGGAAACCCGGCTCGACGGTTCGGCCGGCCTTCACAGCCTCGACGAAACGCTGGTAGTTGGTGGGCACGGTGCCGGCATCGACGGTGCGCCAAACGGCCTTTTCGACATCGGGCCCCATGCAGCCGCGCAGGCTCGAACCATCAGGCGTATGGATTACTTCCAAGGCTCCCCTGTCGCCGTGCAGCCTGAGCCTCAGTTCGTTGAGATGGCCTGTCGCCCAGCGGCTGGCATGAATCACGGCCATCGCACCGTTTTCGAACTCCGCCGTCATGGCGAAGCTGTCATTGGCGTCGAGGTCGTACTCGCCGATACGGTTGTCCGGCGCCTTGTCGAAGGCTTTCAGGCGCGCGAATACCCGCTCGACCGAGCTGTTGGCACCGTAGCCGGCGAAGTCGAGAATGTGGATGCCGACATCGCCAAGCACGCCATTGGATCCGTGTTTCGTCGACAGCCGCCATAGCCATTTCGACTCGCTTGCCCAATCGCCCCAGGCCCGCGACACCAGCCAGCTCTGGAGATAGGAAGCCTCCAGATGCCGCACCCGGCCGATTTCGCCGGCAATCACGAGTTCACGCGCCTTCTGCAGCGGAGCGACGTTGCGATAGGTCAGATTGACCATGGTCACGAGGCCGGCCCGCTCGGCTGCGGCAGCCATCTCGGCGGCCTTCTCATAGTTTTCTGCCAACGGTTTTTCGCACAGCACATGCTTGCCGGCGGCAATGAGCGCCAGGGTCGTCGGGTGATGCGCCTTGTCGGGCGTCACGTTGGTGGCCGCGTCGAACTCTCCCCAGGCGATCGCCTCGTCGAGAGAGGTGAAGGTGTTTTCGATACCGTGCGTGACGGCAAAGGCCTTGGCACGGGACGGGTCCACGTCGACGGCGCCGACCATTTCGACGCCTTCGATCTCAGCAAAGGCTTTCGCATGGCTGTTGGCCATGCCGCCGGTTCCGAGAATTAGCAAACGCATGGCGGCCCCCTTCATCGATAGCCGGCTTCGCCGGCCCGGTGCAGTCTCGGGCCGCGCTCGACGATCGGCTCCAGCGCCTTCTCCACCGGGACGTTCGGCGCATCATGGATGGCCTTATAGGTGCCCTGCGGGTTGTACGCCCATTTCACCGCGTTCCGCAGTACCTTGTGTACGGTCGCGTCGTGATAGGTCGGGTAAGTCTCGTGCCCGGGGCGGAAATAAAAGATATTGCCCGCGCCGCGCCGCCAGGTGAGGCCCGATCGGAAGACCTCGCCGCCGGCAAACCAGGAGATGAACACCGTTTCCAGCGGCTCCGGCACTGAGAATTGCTCGCCATACATCTCCTCGTTCTCGATGACGAAGTTCTCGCCGAGCCCTTCGGCGATCGGGTGGCGCGGATTGACGACCCAGACGCGTTCGCGCTCTCCAGCCTCGCGCCACTTGAGCGCGCAGGGCGTGCCCATCAGCCGCTTGAACACCTTGGAGAAGTGGCCGGAATGGAGAACGATCAGACCCATGCCTTCCCAAACGCGTTTGGCGACGCGCTCCACGATGGCGTCGTCGACGGCGCCATGATCCTTGTGGCCCCACCACAGGAGCACGTCGGCGGCGGCGAGCCGCGCCTCGCTGAGTCCGTGTTCCGGCTCCTGCAGCGTCGCCGTCGTCGCATCGATCCCCGGGTCGGAATTGAGTGCGGCTGCGATCGTGTTGTGCATGCCGTCCGGGTAAATCTCCCGAACCACCGCATTCGTCTGCTCGTGGATGTTTTCACCCCACACGATGGCATTGATAGACAAGGTCATTCTCCTCGTGATTTGGGGCACCCGCTGCCGGATGCCGACCGTCCGTGACTTGAAGTGTGGGCGCGGAGCCGGGCCGGGAAAACCACACAGGTCCCCGCCCTTTTCTGCCCTAACGTTTGAGGCTTTGGAATGATCCGAAATCCTTCGGATCAGCCTTGGTTTCGAAACTTTCCGAGCGAAATCGGGTGGCTGCGTTCTAGGCCGCACCCCGCATTTCCGTCCGCCCGAGGGCCCGGCCGCCCGCATCGAAGCGGTGAACCTGGCCGGCGGCCGGCGAGATCCTGATCGTTTGCCCGGGCTGATGCTTGGCGATGCCGCTTTCGCGGACGATCACCGGCTCGCCGGTCCCGATGTCGAGATAAATATAGCTGTCGGAACCGAGCATCTCCGAATGGATGACGGTCCCACTCCACTCACCTCCCTGTTCCTCGATCTCCAGGTGTTCCGCGCGGATGCCTATCGTGTCCGCCTTGTATGGCTCTGCGAAGGCGCCGGAAAGAAAATTCATCTTCGGCGAACCGATGAAGCCGGCGACGAACACCGAATTCGGCGTCTCGTAAAGCTCCAGCGGCGTGCCGATCTGTTCGACGAGACCGTCCCTCAGGACACATATCCTGTCGGCGAGCGTCATCGCCTCGACCTGATCATGTGTCACATAGATCATCGTCGTCTTGTGCATGCTGCGGTGAAGCTTGGCGATTTCGAGCCGGGTGGCCACACGCAACGCCGCGTCGAGGTTCGAAAGCGGCTCGTCGAACAGAAAGACCTTGGGATCGCGAACGATCGCACGGCCGATCGCGACGCGCTGGCGCTGCCCGCCCGAAAGCTGGCGCGGCAGGCGTTCGAGATAGGGCGTGAGCTGCAGCATTTCCGCCGCCGCCTCGACCCGCTTGCGGCACTGCTGCTTGTCCTTGCCTGCGAGCTGCATCCCGAAGGCCATGTTTTCGTAGACCGTCATATGCGGATAGAGCGCATAGGACTGAAAGACCATGGCGATGCCGCGGCGCGAAGGCGTCAGCCGATTGACGATCTGGCCGTCGAAGGCAAGGGTTCCGGAGGTGATTTCCTCGAGCCCGGCGATCAGTCTCAGGAGGGTCGACTTGCCGCATCCGGAAGGGCCGACGAAGACCATGAACTCGCCCGACCTGATTTCCATGCTGACGCCCTTGATCACATCGAAGGCGCCGAAGGATTTGCGGATATCGCGCAATTGAAGCTCTGCCATCTTGTTCTCCTATCCTTTGACGCCACCGGCCGTCAGGCCGGAAATGATCCGCCGCTGGAAGATCAGCACGAGGACCACGAGAGGCACGGTGACGATCACGGATGCCGCCATGATGTTGCCCCAGGGAATCTCGAACTGGCTGCCGCCCGAAAGCAGGGCGATCGCGACCGGCACGGTGCGCTGCGTGTTCGACGACGTGAATGTCAGCGCGAAGAGGAACTCGTTCCATGCCGCAATGAAGGCCAGCAACCCGGTCGTCACCAGCGCCGGCCACATCAGCGGCATGAAGACGCGGGTGATCACCACCCACGGCGAGGCGCCGTCGACGATCGCCGCCTCTTCGATCTCGATCGGCAGGTCTCGCATGAAGGTGGTCAGGACCCAGACCGTAAACGGCAGCGTGAAGATCATGTAGGAAAAGATGAGCGCGAGCGGCGTGTTGAAGATCCCGACGAAGCGGATGAGCTCGAAGAGACCTGCAAGAACGGCGATCTGCGGGAACATCGAGACCGACAGGATCGTCAGGAGAAGCAGACCGCGGCCGCGGAAGCGTACCCGGGCAAGCGCATAGGCTGCGGTCACGGCAAGAAGCAGCGATATGGCAACCACCAGCGTGGCGACGAGGAGTGAGTTGCCGAGATTGCGCACGAAGGTTCCGTGCGAAAAGATGTCGGCATAATTGGCGAGCGAAATATCCGTCGGCCAGTAGTCGATACGAAACAGCGCCGTGCCGGACTTCAGGCTCGTCAGGATCGCGTAATAGAAGGGAAAGACTGCGACGAGGATGATGACGGCAACCAGCGCGTAGAACGCGGCCCGCTTTGCGATCGCGACGACCATCAGCGTTCTCCTCCGCTCAAATTCAGGCGGCCGAGCCACATGTAGAGGATCGTAATCGTCGCGATGATCAGGAACAGCATGGTCGAGGCGGCCGCCCCATAGGCGAACTTGTCGAAATCGAAAAGGTTTTCGCGCGCCATGACCGACATGGTCTTGGTCTGCGCGTTGTTGGGCGTCAGCACATAGATGAGGTCGAAAATGCGCAACGCGTCGAGCATGCGGAAGATGACCGCGACCATCAGCGCCGACCGGATCAACGGCAGGGTGACCCGCCAGAAGATACGTACCGGATGGACTCCGTCGATTCTGGCCGCCTCATAAATATCGCCCGGCACCATTTGCAGGCCGGCGAGGATCAGGAGCGCCATGAAGGGCGTCGTCTTCCACACGTCCACGATCAGTACGGCGATCATGGCTGTGTCGGGGCTGGCGGTCCAGGCGATCTTCTCGCCGATCAGACCGAGGCCGAGCAGCATGTCGTTGAGGATGCCGAACTGGTCGTTGAGCATCCAGGCCCACATTTTCGCGGAGACGATGGTCGGGATCGCCCATGGGATCAGGATCGCGGCACGGACGAGGCCGCGACCGGGAAACCGGGCGTTGAGCACCAAAGCGACGACAAGGCCCAGCGCCGTTTCGATGCTGACCGAAAGAACCGTGAATTTGAGCGTGTTCCAGACCGCATTCCACCAGGCGGGATCCGCAAGCAGGCCCCTGTAAATCGTCCGCCCGCTCTTCAGGGTGACCCATGAGAGATAATTTGCGAAGCCGACGAATTCGGCGCCCGACAGATTGGTCAGCGACGCGTTGGTGAAACTGAAATAGATGGTTCTGATGAGCGGCCAGCCGGCAACGAGCGCCAGGACGAGGAAGGTTGGCGCGAGAAAGAGCCAGGCCGAACGGACCCGTTGCGCCTGCAGGTCCGAGCCTATCCTGCCGCCATGCGCAAGCGCAGCCGGCCGATCCGCGAGGGAGAGATCAGTCATGACGTGAGCCTACCGGTTGGCGCGGGTCCCGCCCGTGCCGTTTGATCTTGACCCGGACGGCAGAGCTGCCGTCCGGGTCTCGCGATTTACCAGGCGTCGCCCTTGAGTTCCGTCAGTTCGACTTCGAGAAGTTCGAGATTCTCCGCCGCCGTTCCGTTACCCGAAAGCGTGTTGTGCACGGCGCTCCAGAATTTGGATGACACTTCGTTGTACTTCACCTTTGCCACGGCCGAGGGGCGCGGCACGGCGCTCTGGAAGATCGGCTTCCAATGCGGCATGAACGGCTGGGCGGCCGCGACTTCCGGATCGTCGTAAAGCGCCGCGATCGTCGGCAGGTTCGAAAGCTCGATGGCGCGCACCTTCTGGGTTTCGGCCGAGCCCAGGAACTTGACGAAGGCGATCGCCGCCTCCTGCTCGTCGGAATATTTCGAGACCGCGAGGTTCCATCCGCCGAGTGTCGAGGACGGCTGATCGCCGTCCGTGGCGGCCGGAAGCGGGGCCACCTCGAATTTGCCCTTTACGGCGCTGTCGTCGCCGTTGCCGAGCGCGTAGGCATAGGGCCAGTTACGCATGAAGACTGCGTTGCCGGTCTGCCAGACGCCGCGTGATTCCTCTTCCTGATAGGCAAGCACGCCCTTGGGCGCGATCGTGCCGATCCATTCCTTGACTTTCTCGACGGCCGCCGCCGCCTTTTCGTTGTTGACGGAGATCGTGCCGTCGGGCTCGACGATCTGACCGCCGCCGGACGACTTGATCCACTCGAGCGCGTTGCAGGTGAGCCCCTCATAGGCATTGCCCTGAAAGACGAAGCCCCAGATATCGGCACTGCCGGCGGCACGCTCCTTGTCCTGAATCTCCTTCGCCGTCGCCGCCAGTTCGTCCCAGGTCTTGGGTGGCGTCTTGCCGTATTTGTCGAGCAGGTCCTTGCGGTAATAAAGCGCCGGCGCGTCGGTATAGAAGGGCAGAGCGACGAGCTTGCCGTTGACCGTCTGCGACTGGATGATCGAGGGGAAGTGCTTGCCGACCACATCCTTCGTCGCCTCTGTCAGGTCGACGAACTGCTCGGCGAGCTGCGGAGCCCAGATGACGTCCGTCTGGTAGACGTCGACATCCTTGTTGCCGGCCGCAAGCCAGAGTCGATACTGGCTGAATTGCTCGCTGCTCGAAGCCGGCATGGTCACGAGGTTGACCTTGTGACCGGTTTCCTTCTCGAACTTGGCGATCTGGTCCCGCAGAAAGCTCAGATTCTTGCCGGTCGAATTGGCCGCCATAGACAGTTCAGCGGCCGCAGCAAGGTCGATTGCGCCGACGATCGCCGCGCAGGAAATCAGCGTCCTTACAAATGGCTTCACGTTCATTGGTCCCTCCAAAACTCCCCCCGATTCCGCAGGCTCCTCAGCAATTCGAAAACGGTTTGGGTGCGCAGAAGCTGTCAGAAGGACAATCTGCTGTCAAGCCGAGGTCGAAGCGGAAATAAATGCCATGGCCATTTCGGATTTTTTGGCGTATAATCAGAACGTTAACCCAACGCGCAACGCCGCATCGCCACAACCCGGCTCGGCGCTCAACCAGTTTGCAAGAATACTTCATCCACAGGAATTTAAAACGATTTGGATCATGTCCGCGACGTAAAGGCACCGATTGTGACTGCCGGCAAACCGGGTATAGTCCGGCCGCGAATGTCTGCAGGGCCGAGCATCGAAGCGATGCGCAAAAATGAGCGAATGCAGCTTTTCGATTTGCTGCGTGACTTGCTTCGGAAGCGATCCCCGGACAATACGCAGAAGGGGCGCAGGGAAGAACAGTGAAGCTTAAGGAATTCGCCCAACAGTTGGGGCTCTCTCCAACGACGGTAAGCCGTGCTCTGAGCGGCTATCCGGAAGTCAGCGAGAAGACCCGCAAGCGCGTTGCCGAGGAGGCTGTGCGCCTCGGTTACCGGCCGAACATCAACGCCGTGCGCCTCGTTACGGGCCGCGCAGGCGCGATCGGCGTCGTTATGGGCCGCAACGAATTCCAGTTTTCCGAATTCATGAGCGGCATGGCCGAACGGCTGGACAGCGAGGATATAGACATTCTCGTGAGCCCGGTTGCCGACCATGATATGAAAGCCGAGCTCCAGCTCTATAGCCGGCTGGCGACGAGCGGACGGGTCGACGCCGTGATCATCCATTCACCGAGGCCGAACGACGAGCGCATTCTGCTGCTCCACAAGCTCGGCATTCCCTTTCTGGTCCATGGCCGCTCCGAGACCGACGTGCCGCACGCCTGGCTCGATATCGACAACGAAGGCGCGATCCGCCGCGCCACCTCGCACCTCCTAGACCTCGGCCATAGACGGATCGCACTCATCAACGGCCGCGACGGTCTCACTTTCACGCACCACCGCGACAAGGGCTATCGCGAGGCGCTTGAACAGCGCGGGCTGCCCTTCGATCCGCGCCTCGTCACGCATGGCCAGTTCACCGACGAGATCGGTTTTCGCGCGGCCCGTTCCTTCCTCGAGCAGTCCCCCCGCCCGACGGCCTTCGTCGCCGGCTCGATGATGACGGCGCTCGGCGTCTATCGCGCCGTGCGTTCGGTCGGCCTTGTGGTCGGGCAGCACATCTCCGTCATCGCCCATGACGATGTCTTCCCCTATCTCACGGCCGACAACATGGTCCCGTCCCTTTCGACGAGCCGGTCGTCCCTGCGCGCCGCCGGCGCGCGCTCGGCCGACCTCACCCTGCAGCTGCTCACCGGACGGCCCGCCACGGAGATTCATGAGCTCTGGCCGGTCGAGCTGATCCTGCGCGAGTCGACCGGTCGGGCGCCGGAGGCTTGACCATCCTTCTCTGGCGGGGCTCTACTCGCGTCCCTTCAACCGGAACAGCAGGTCCTCATGCACGGCCTTGAGGTGGAAGACCAGGAAGCCGGCCGCCTCCTCGAAAGCGCCCGCACGGCAGAGGCGGATCAGCTCGGCATGCTCTTCCATCGCTCGGGTCATCGCTGCGACGCTTGAGAGCTGGACGCGCGTGTAGCGGTCGCTCGTCTGCAGCAGGGACGCGACGATCTGCTGTGTCCGGGGCATCTCGGCGCGCCGGTAGAGGGCCAGGTGCAGCTCGGCATTGAGCTGGCCATAGGAGTCGATTTCTCCTGCGGCCGTCGCTCTGAGGAATCGGTTTTGAACCTCCTCCACCCGTGCGAAATCGTCGCCATCGAGAAGCGGCGCCGCTTTGCGGAAGAGCCGCGGTTCCAGAAGCGCCCGCAGCTCGAAAACGTCGTTTATCTCGGCGAGCGACAGTTCGGAGACGATCGCCCCCCTCTGCGGGACGATCCTGACCAGCCCTTCGGCTTCGAGCTGAAACAGGACCTCGCGCACCGGAATGCGGCTGACGCCGTAGGTTTCGGCCAACGCATCCTGGCGCAGCTGACTGCCGGCCGGATAGCGCCCGGAGAGAATCGCCTGCCGGATTTCCTCGATTAATGCCCCGGAGAGGGTGCGATGTTTGAGATGTGACACCATGGACGCTCGCTACAGGAATACCGCCAAAAATGATATTGACTCGAAGAATGTATAAAATTTACTTTATACGGAACCCAGGGAACAGTCATGAACCAGTCAGTCGCGCCGCCGCTTTATGCGCGCGCCATCGTCTCTCTCTCCGAAGCCATGCTCGCCTTCGAAAAGCGCGCTGTTGCCGGATTGATGTGCGTGCTTCTCGCGCTCATCCTCCTGAACGTCGTCACCCGCTACAGCGGACATCCGCTCTATTGGGTCGATGAATCGGCCGTATACGCCATGGTCTGGCTCGCCTTCCTCGGAGGCTCGGCGCTGACGCGTCTCAGACTTGATTTCGCCGTGACGCTGCTGACGGATTACCTGCCGCCCGCGGCGGCGCGCTGGATGCGCGCTGCCTCGACACTGCTCGTCCTCCTGTTCGCCCTTGCGCTTGCGACATTCTGCTGGATGTGGATGGACCCCGTCGGCATCATCCGCGCCGGCTTCGACGCTAAGGCCTTCGCGGCCGAGAGCTTCAACTTTCTCTATACCGAGCGCAGCCAGACGCTGAATTGGCCGATCTGGGCGATCAGCCTCGTCATTCCGCTCTTCGCCGTGACCATGACCGTCCATTGCGCCGCCAATCTCGTCGAAGACCTGGGTCTGTCGCCTCAGCGTGAGCGGCGCGAACTTTCGAGCGCCGAGGGAGTGAACTGATGGTCACCACCGCCGCCTTCCTCCTCTTCATGCTCGTCGGCGTTCCGATCGGCGTCTGCCTCTGCCTCGGCAGCATCGTCTATATCTTCGCCTCCGGAAATCCCCTGCTCTTCCAGAGCTTTCCGACGCAGCTCGTCGGCGGCGTCGACAATTACGGGCTGATCTCCATTCCGCTCTTCGTGCTGATCGGCGAGATCATGAACGGCGGCGGCATCACCCGGCGCATCATCGACATGACGATGGCTTTCGTCGGCGCGATGCGCGGTGGGCTTGCCTATGTCAACCTGCTCGCCAACATGTTCGTCGCCTCGATACTCGGATCGGCCACGGCGCAGGTTGCCGTCATGGCGCAGATGATGGTGCCGGAGATGGAGAAGAAGGGCTATGACAAGACCTTCGCCGCCGGGCTCACCGCCTATTCGGGCATGCTCGGTCCCATCATCCCCCCGTCGATCATGTTCGTCGTCTACAGCGTGCTCGCGCAGGTTCCGGTAAGCGATATGCTGGCCGCAGGAATTGTGCCCGGAATTCTGCTGACTGTAGCCTTCTGCCTCGTCATCGCGGCGATGGGTTGCGTCTACAACTATCCGCGCGGCGAGCGCATGAAGCTCAAGGAGCGCACCCGTATCGTCCTGGATGCGCTGCCTACGCTTCTCATCCCCTTCGTCATCGTCGGCTCGATCCTCTCCGGCCTCGCCAACGCGACGGAGGCCGCAGCCGTCGGCGCCGTTGCAGCGGTGCTCGTCGGCCGCTTCTGGATCGGCGAGCTCAAATTCTCCGATCTTCCTCGAATGATGCTGCGCGCCGGGATCTATTCGGCCGTGGTCCTCTTCCTCGTCGCGGCCGCCGCGGTCTTCTCCTGGGTACTTGTCTACGGCATGGTGCCGCAGCAGGTCGCCGGCTGGGTCCAGACCGTCGCCTCGGATCCGGTCACCTTCATGTTGCTCGTCAACGTCATCCTGCTCGTCATCGGCACGGTGATCGACGGCGCCCCCGGACTCATCATGACCGTGCCCATCCTCCTGCCGATCGCGACCGAGGTCTACGGCATCGACCCGATCCATTTCGGCGTCGTCGTGGTCGTCAACCTCGTGCTCGGCTTCCTCTCGCCTCCCGTCGGGCTCTGCTTCTTCGTGGCGGCCGCGGTGACCGGCGCAAAGCCCGGCAAGATGTTCCTGGTGACGCTGCCCTTCTTCTTCGTCTCCTGTCTCATGCTCGTGCTCTTGTCGCTCATTCCCTCGCTCTCGACCTTCTTCGCCCGATAACCACAACGAACCAGCCAGAGGATCTTCCATGACATTTTCCCGCAGAACCTTCCTTGGCGGCGTTGCCGCCGGCGCAGCCCTCTCGCTCGCCACGCCGTCGCTCGTGCGCGCGCAGGAAACGCGCACCTTGCGCCTCGGCATCGTCACGCCGCCGGGACATCCCTGGAACAATGCCGCACTCAAGGTGGGCGAAGCCCTCAAGGCAGAGACGAACGGTCGCCTGTCGATCTCGGTCTTTCCGGCCGGCCAGCTCGGCAACGAGGCCGCGATGCTGCAGCAGATGCAGAGCGGCGCGCTCGATCTCGGCTGGATCATGACCGCCGAACTCGGCTCGCGCATTCCCGCCGTTGCCGCGATCAACGCGCCCTGGGTCGTCGATTCGACTGCCAAGGTCGCCAAGCTCGTGCGCGAGCCGGTCGCCATGAAGCTCCTCGACGTCCTTCCGGCCGAGACCGGAACGGTCGGCCTTGCCTGGGGCATCACCACCATGCGCGTCGTCTTCTCGGCTAAGGAGATCGCCGGGCTCGACGACATCAACGGCATGAAGCTGCGCATCAATACGACGCCCGCCTACCGCGATTTCTACCAGCTGCTCGGCGCAGCGCCGACGCCGATCCCGACACCGGCCGTTTTCGACGCAATGTCGAACGGCCAGGTGGACGGTCTGGAGGCGGACCTCGACTTCTCCTGGAACCAGCGCTTCGACAAGGTGTCCAAGACCATCCTGAAGATGAACGCCATCTTCATGCCCTGCGTCGCGCTGGCCTCCGGTCGCGTCTGGCAGACCCTTCCCGAGGCCGACCGGGAGATCATCGCCCGCCTTACCAAGGCAGCGCTCGACGAGCAGATCGACGCGACCGTCGCCAACGAGCCGGCCCTCCTCGAAAAATTCGCCGGCGCAGGCATTCCGATCAAGGATGTCACCGTCGCCGATGCCGGACGGATCATCGCCGAATACGACAAGATCTGGCTGCCGAAGGCACCGGTTCTCGCCGAACTTCGCAAGGTCGGCGCAACGCTCTGACGCTCTCGGATGGGGAAGGCGGCCCGCGCCGCCTTCCCCATTTGGTTCGCGAAAACCGCGCACCCTTTCCCCATCCCGCCAGCCGCTTGGCACGCAAATCGCCTCAATCTGCTTGCGCCCTGGCCCGCCGCAGGCCAAGAGAGCCTGAGGAGATCCTGGGTGGTCCACAGATGGAAAGAAAAGAAATCGCAATTATCGGCGGCGGTCCCGCCGGTCTGATGGCCGCGGAAGTCTTGTCCCGCTCGGGCCATGCGGTGACCGTCTACGAGGCTATGCCGACCGCGGCGCGCAAATTCCTGCTCGCGGGAAAATCCGGCCTGAACATAACCCATTCCGAAGCGTACCGGGACTTCGCAGCGCGCTTCGGCGATGCTTCGGCAAGCCTGCGCCCGGCCCTTGATGCCTTTACCCCGCATGACGTGCGCGCCTGGGCAGCCGGACTTGACGCGGAGACCTTCGTCGGCTCTTCCGGCCGCGTGTTTCCGAAGGCTATGAAGGCCTCGCCGCTGTTGCGCAGCTGGCTCCGCCGGCTGGAGGCCCAGGGCGTCCGGCTTCTAACACGCCATCGCTGGTCGGGTTTCACGGAGAACGGCTACGTATTCGATACGCCGGAAGAAATGACGGTCGTTCGTTGCGACGCGGCTCTCCTGGCGCTTGGCGGCGCAAGCTGGCCACGGCTCGGCTCCGACGCCGCCTGGGTGCCGTTGCTGCGGGCAAGAGGCGTGCCGATCAGCGATTTCCGCCCTGCTAATTGCGGTTTCGACGTCGCCTGGACGCAGGTTTTCCGCGAGCGTTTTGCCGGCCAACCGCTGAAAGGCGTTACCGCAACATCCGATGCGGGGACGATCCCGGGCGAATTCGTGGTGAGCCGCCACGGCATCGAAGGCAGCCTCGTCTACGCCCATGCGGCAAGCCTGCGCGACCGGCTGGACCGGGACGGCAAGGCGGCGCTCCTCCTTGACCTCACACCCGGCCGCACGGCCGACAGGCTCGCGCGGGATCTCGCGCGACAAGACCGCAAGGCGAGCTTCTCCAACCGCCTGCGCAAGGGCGCGGGGCTCGACGTTGTCAAGGCGGCATTGCTGCGCGAACTCTCGACGGAGGCGGCACGAGCCGCGCCGGAGCAACTCGCTGCCGTGATCAAGGCCTTGCCCGTTCCGGTGCTCGCAACACGGCCGATCGCCGAAGCGATCTCATCGGCCGGCGGGATCCGCCTGAACGCCATCGATGACCGCTACATGCTGAAGGCGCTCCCCGGCCTCTTCGCCGCCGGAGAAATGCTCGACTGGGAGGCGCCGACCGGCGGCTATCTCCTCACCGCGTGCCTCGCCATGGGCCGTGCTGCGGCCCGCGGCGTCGAAGCATGGCTCGCCGATGGCCTTCAGTAACACTGCGGATCGCAGCACGTCTTCACATCCGTCAGCGCTCAGCTTTTCGGTCTGATGGAGAACATGGCACCGGCGGCGACAATGAAGAGCCCGATGATTGCAAGTTGAAACGTGCTCGGGATGCCGACGAGGATCAGCACATTGTTGACGAGCGTGATCAGCAGTACCCCGAGAAGTGTTCCGAGCACCGTACCCGAGCCTCCGGTGATGCGCGCGCCACCAAGGACGACCGCGGCAATGACGTCCAGCTCCGACCCCGCCAGATCGAAAGGGTTGGCGAGACGATTGCTCGACACGTGCATGATACCCGCGATCCCGGCGAGCAGACCGGCATAGGCAAAGACGAACACGTGGACAGTGCGCAGGTTGTATCCGAGACGCGAAGCGATACTGGCGTTTCCGCCAACCGCATAGATAGCCCGGCCTATAAGGGTCCGCTTGAGGATATACCAGGTGGCGAGTGCAGCGACGACCAGTACGAGGAAATAGGCGGGCAAAGTCGAGACTGCACCATTCGCCCCCTCGTGCCGTAAAAGCGCGAGCTTTCCGAAAGCGTCCATGGATTCGGGGATGTTCATGAACAGTGCCGTTCCGATGAAGGTCAGCAGAAACCCGCGGATCGCATATTGCGTGCCGATCGTCAGGATCAGTGAGGGCGCCTTCAATGCGTGGACCAGCAAGCCGTTGCAGATGCCGAGGATCGCGCCGCCGGCGGCTGCGATGCCAAGGATCGGCCAGATGGACAGATCCGGCGCATAATTCGTGACCAGCATGGTGATGACGTACATCACCAGCGCAGCAATGGCCGTGAACGAGACGTCGAGCCCGCCGGATGCCAGCACGACGAGAACGCCAAGCGCGAAGAGGCCGCGCACGACGGTGGAGCGTGCCATGTCGAACAGGTTGGAAACCTGCCAGAAGTCCGGGTTGATCGTGCCCACGACGATGCAGACGATCACGACGAGGAGGAAGGTAACGGCCGGAGGGTGGCGGATAAACCAGCGCATGGTCCGGACTGCGGCGGGCACTCCCTCGGTCCCGCTGACGGGGGTCGCTGCGACATCGGCCATGTTATTGAACTCCCTGGCCGTCTTCGGCCATCATCGACTTGTAGATTGCGTCTTCCTCAAGCCCTTCGGCCGGAAAGATATCGGCGACCCGACCTTTGCGCATCACCATCACGCGGTCGCAGTTCTGCAGAAGCTCGGGCAGATCATCGCTGATGATGACGACGCTCATGCCGTCTCCTGCAAGGCGCTGAATGACGCGGAATATCGTGTCCTTCGATCCGACGTCGACGCCGACGGTTGGGCCATGCAGGATGAGCAGGCTCGGCTCGATCGTCAGCCAGCGGCCGATCAGAACCCTCTGCTGGTTGCCGCCTGAAAGGGACATGACGGGGTTGTCGATATCCGGAGTCGCAACCTGCAGATCGTCGACCGTTTTCTGTGCCAGAGCCTTCGCCCGGCGGCTGTCGAGCAGGCCGAAAGCGCCCCGCAGTCGATCGAGGACCGCCATGACGATATTCTCGCGGATGGATTTCCCAAGGAAAAGCCCTTCAGACAGGCGGTCCTCCGGAACATAGCCGATGCCGGCCTCGATCGCAGAGGCGGGCGACGACAGATCGGCCCGTCTGCCTGCGAGCTGTACCGAGCCCCGCCGCGCCGGTTCCACGCCGGCCAGCGAAAGCGCAAGCTCGTTTCGCCCGGAATCGAGAAGTCCCGTAATCCCGAATATCTCGCCCTTGGAGACCGTGAAGCTGACATCGTCGAAGCCGGCGGCCCCGAGCCGCTCCACCGAGAGCAGCGTCTCGTCACCATGCGAATCGACGCGATAACGCGTGTCGTCGAGTTTCTTGCCCGTCATCCAGAAGCCGAGTTCGGTCTTCGACTGAGTGGCGACGTCGCATTCGGCAACCTTCAGGCCGTCCCGCATGATGATCGCCTGCCCGCCGATCGCCTTGCATTCGTCGAGCTTGTGCGTGACGAAAAGGACAGACACGCCCTTGGCGTGCAGGCCGTGCACGACGCGAATGAGGTTGTCCACTTCGCGCCGCGTCAAAGCGGTCGTCGGCTCATCCATGATGACCAGGCCGGCATCGGAAGCGATCGCGCGGGCAATGGCAATGAGCTGGCGCGTTGCGATGGGGAGTTCTTCGACGGGTGTCGCCAGGAAGGCGGGCTCCGTCGGCAGACCGACGTCCTTCAATGCACGGACGGCCGTCTCCCGCAGACCCTTAAGGTCGAGACGCCGCGCGAGGCTGCCGTTGGAGGCAACCAGCTGCTGCGTCAGCGCGACATTCTCCTCGACGCTCAGATTGGGAAGAAGCGACAGGTCCTGATAAACCGTCTCGATGCCGGCTGCCAGGGCGCCGATCGGCGTCAGGCCCTCGACCTTTTTACCGTTGATCGCAAGCTCACCTCCATCTGCCGGCTGGGCGCCGGAGATGATCTTGATGAGCGTGCTCTTGCCGCATCCGTTCTCGCCCATGAGATGGTAGGTACGTCCGCGCTCGATCGTGAAGCTCACCCCCTTCAGGGCGCGAACGCCGCCAAAGCGCTTCTCCAGGTCGCGAACTTCCAGAAAAGGCGTCGTATCGCTCCGCGTCTCTGCGGAGGGCATCTTCTTCTCGGCAATGATAGTCGACTGCATTGGCATGGTCCGGAGTTGCGGTCAGTTCGCCGGCAGGGCCATCCCTGCCGGCGGATGCGGCTGCAGCCGCGTATCCCTTCGATGCGCGATCAGAACGGATACTGGCTGTAGTTGGACTTATCGACGTCGACCCAGGCTTCGCCGACAACGATGATGCCGTCGCCGGGGCCCTTCTTCACCGACACTTTGTTGTAACCCGGCACCCCGAGATCCATGCCGTCCGTGATTTCCTTGCCCTCGATCACGAGCTGGGCGACCTTGTTCATGACGTAGCCGGCATCCTTCGGGTCCCAGAAGGAGATGCTCTGGACGGCACCCGATTCGAGATACTTGGCCGTGTCCTTCGGCAGACCGAGGCCGACGACGCAAACCTTGCCGACGAGGCCGGCTTCCTCGACCGCGCGGCCGATCCCGATCACGTCAATGGCCGAACCACCCTGGAAGCCCTTGATGTCAGGATACTTGCGCAGGATCTCGCGCGCCTTCTCGTAAGCCTTGTTGGCGTCGTTGAAGGATTCGTTCTTCTCCGAAACGAGTTCCATGTCCGGATATTTCTTGGCGTTCTCCGCACCGCCGTCGGCCCACTGCACGTGCGTGAGGCTGCCGAGCGACCCGACGAACGACGTCCACTTGCCGGACTTGCCCATGCATTCAGCCAGCTTCTCGTTGAAACGCGCGCCGAAGACCTTGTTATCGAAGGCCTCGATATCGACCTGCGTGTTCTTCAGGCTGTCGGCTTCGTGCGTGATGATCTTGATGCCGCGGTTCATCGCCCGCTTGAAGACGCCTTCGAGAGCGGAAGGGTCCATCGGCACGACGGCGATTGCGCTGACGTTCTTCGCGACGAGGTCTTCGATGAGGCGAAGCTGCTGGGCCGCGTCGGCCTTGGCCGGTCCGATCTGACTCGTCGACACAGCTGGATTGTCCTTGCCATAGGCAACGACACCTTCCTCCATGCGCGTGAACCAATTCTCACCGGTCACCTTGACGACGGTAACGACGGAGGGGGCGTCCTGCGCGACCGCAAGCTGGGCAGCGCAAAGCGCACCCAAAGCGACCGTGCAGGCGGCAATCTTCTTGTAGACAGACATGAGTGTCTCCTCATCACTTGTTGTTTGCCCGACCAGAAATCGACGGCGGGGGGCATTGCGCCGTTTGGGGACCTCGGGATCAGCGTCGCGGCGAAAGATATGCGCGGAGATCGACGCGCGACGTTGCCAGGAACACGATCAGAAGCAGTCCCCAGGCGCAGTCGCGGAAGAAATTCGAGATATCGAGGAAATTGAACAGGCTGGACAGCATCTGAAGCGCCGTCGCGGAGAGGACGACGCAGACCGTGCGTCCATACCCGCCGTCAGGCCGTACACCCGCCATCACGACGATCAGAATGGCGATGAGGACGTAGGAGCTGCCATAGTCCCACTTCACGCTTGAGGTGCGGGCGGCGATGATGATCCCAGCGATGGAAGCAAGCACTCCGCAGACGGTATAGGTCAGAAGAAGCATCCGGCGCTGCGGAATGCCGGCGTAACGGGCGGCCTTGGCATTGCTGCCCATCAGGTAGAGCTTGAAACCGAAAGGCGTGAAGCGGAGCACGACACCGATCAGGACCGCTATGGCGACGAAGAGCGTGAAGCACATCGGCACACCGAGTACCGGGGTATTGCCGAAATTGTCGAGGGGCTCGATGTAGCCGAGGGTGATCGCGGAGCCGTTGGTGAAAGCAACGGCGAGACCTGTGAAAAATAGCTGCGTGCCAAGCGTGGCGATGATCGGCGTAAGCCCGGCGAAGGCGATCAAGGCACCGTTCAGCAAGCCGCCGGCGAGACCGATGATCAGCGCCACCACCGCGAACAGCCACGAAAAAGCGAGTGGCGCTTCATCGGCCGAAACCCAATCGCGCACCAGCAGGTAGGAACCTACCCCGGCAAGATTGGCGAGCGCGATGCCGGACAGATCGATGCCGCCGCCTCCGGCAATCATCGCAAGCATCACGCCGAGAGCCAGCAGCGCAAGCTCCGGTACCTGAGCGGACATCGACTGGAAATTGTAGAGGCTGAGAAAGGTGTCTCCTGCGAACACCGCAGCGAGCGCGACCACGAGAGCGTTGGTCGCCACAAGAAAGTTGAATTGCCGGTCGGCAAACATGCTTTTCATTCAGCCTCTCCCACACCGCATTTCAGGGGCGCTTCACACCCCGTCGACTTCCCGCCGCCCCAGCCGATCGCCGAGGGCGATCGCAGGGGATGACGACCAAGTCCATGAGAAATAATGGAAATCTTGGAAATGACCACTTCCATCCCTCTCGAATTTCCGGCAATCTAACGTGAATGTTGACATTTGTCGAGCCATGTTTGAATTATGTAGGAAATTCGCAGTTCGGCTGATCCGGCTGGTCATCAGGGAGGAGCTCTCGATCAAGATTTTCCAGCCGGCCTGGCACGCGAACCGCGCCGGCAGACCCCGATCTGCTCCGGCAGACGATGTTAGATTCAACGTAGTGTTGCGCTGAGCCGTATCGCCAGCGACGGACAAAAGAGGACTGCCATGCAGCGTTTCATCAACAATCCGGACGAAGTCGTCGAGGATACCGTCAAGGGTTTCGTCAAGGCGCATGCCGACATCGTTCGCCTCGGAGAAAATCCGCGCGTCATCGTCGCCAGGGGCGCGCCGGTTGCCGGCAAGGTGGGTGTCGTGACCGGCGGCGGCTCCGGCCATGAGCCTGCCTTCATTGGCTACACCGGCCGCAACATGCTGGACGCGGTTGCAGTCGGCGAACTCTTTTCCTCACCGACGGCCAAGAGCTTTCACGACGCGATGCGTGAAGCGAACGGCGGCAAGGGCGTCGTCTGCCTCTACGGCAATTATGCCGGCGACAACATGAACGTGAAGATGGCGGTGAAGCTCGCGGCCAAGGCAGGGATCGAAGTCGCGACGGTCGTCGCCAATGACGACGTCTGCTCCGCGCCGCCCGAAGAGCGCGAGAAGCGGCGCGGCGTCGCCGGAGAAATCTTCATGTGGAAGATCGGCGGGGCCAAGGCGGCCGCCGGCGCGAGCCTCGAAGAGGTCCGTGCGGCTGCCCAGAAGGCGATCGACAATTGCCGCTCGATCGGGGTCGGGCTCGGCCCCTGCACCTTGCCCGCGGTCGGGCATCCGAACTTCCGGATCGAGCCCGGCACGATGGAAGTCGGCATCGGCCATCACGGTGAGCCCGGCGTGCGCGTCGAAGCGCTGAAGACCGCCGAAGAGGTCGCGGTCGACATGTGCAAGATCGTGCTGGACGATCACGACCTGCCAGAGGGCACGGAAGTGGCTGTGCTCGTCTCCGGCCTCGGCGCGACACCGCTCAACGAACTCTACATCCTGAACGACACGATCGAGCGCGAGATCACCGCACGGGGCCTCAGGATCTACCGCACCTTCGTCGGCAACTACTTCACCTCGCTCGAAATGGTCGGAGCGACGCTGACGGTCATGGCGCTCGACGACGAACTCAAGGCGCTCCTCGATGTCGAGGTCCGCTGCACCGCCGTTCTCTGAGGAAATGGACATGCAGACGTTTGAAAATGCAAAAGCCGGCGACATCGTCCTCACGCTTGCCGACCGGATCATCGAAAACCGCGCCTATCTGAGCGAGATCGACGGCAAGATCGGCGATGGCGATCACGGCGTGAACATGGCCAAGGGCTTTGGCCTTGCCGCAGAACGCCTGAAGGGCAAAGACGCCTCTCTTGCAGAGGCGCTGGATACGCTCGGCACCGTGCTGATGACGGAGATCGGCGGATCGATGGGGCCGCTCTACGGCGTGATGTTCACCGAATTCGCCGAAAAGATCGAGGGTGCCGATGCAATCGACGCCGCCGCCTATAGCCGCATGCTTCATGCGGGGCTCGAAGGCATCCAGTCGATCGGCTCCGCCAAGGTGGGCGACAAGACGCTGCTCGACACCTTGGTGCCCGCGGTGGACGCCTTCGATGCGGCGACTGCCGACGGCAAGCCCTTCGCCGAAGCGCTCGACGCACTCGTATCGGCCGCGGAGGCCGGCCGCGATTCGACGCGCGATCTCGTCGCCAAGATCGGCCGGGCGAGCCGCCTCGGCGAACGCTCGCTCGGCGTCTTGGACGCCGGCGCCACCTCCTGTGCGATCATCCTCAGGGAGTTGTCGCACGGGGCTCGCGCCCGGCTCGCCTGACGCCGCGGTTTCGCGATTGCGCGCAAAGGGGGCAGCGGCACCCAGCCCCCATTGCAAAAGCACGGCGTTGCTTCCATCCTCGCGGTCCGAAAACAGGGGAAGTACAGGACTGCATGACGATCAAGACACCTTCTCCGCGCAAGGGCGCTGCCAATCGAAGCGGTACGATCGATGCTTCGGACGCGATCCCCTTGCGCTACGGTGACGACCCCTATGTCTGGGCCTGCTGGCTTTATTACGAAGACGGCATGACGCAGGGCGAGATCGCCGAGGCCATGGGTGTGTCGCGGGCGACGGTAAACAGCTATCTCGCCGACGCCCGCGAAAAAGGCATCGTCAACATTTCGATCGAGTCGGCGCGACTGGCATCGCTCACCATCGCCCAGGAACTGAAGCGGCATTTCGGCCTGACCGACTGTCTCGTGGTCCCGAGCGACGACAATGCGCGTCCTTTGATCGACCGCCTCGGAGCGGCCGGGGCGCAGGCGCTTCCAAAACTCCTGAAATCCGGCGATACGCTCGCCGTCGCCTGGGGCCGCACCGTGCTTTCGGTTGGCGAGCACGCCGGTATCGCTTCCCTTCAGGACATGACGGTGGTTCAGGCGACCGGCGGCACCACGGCCTCATTTGCCTATACGCCGGAGCTTTGTGCCTCGGCGGTCGCACGGGCAATTTCGGCCCGCTGCGTCAACATCACCGCGCCGGCCGTGGTCAAATCGCCGGAACTCCTGCATATGCTTCTGGAGGAACCTCTGGTTCAGGAGCAGTTCGCGACTCTGGCAAGGGCAAACCGGGTGCTTTTCGGCATCTCCTCGCTTCGGCCGAATTCCACCATTCATACCAGCGGCTTCTTCGAATCGGTCTCGCTGCAGGACTATCTGGCAGCCGGCGCGGTCGGCGTCGTCGCGGGCCGTTTCATCGATGAACGCGGCCGTCCGGTCGCCGGCCCGCTCGACGATCGTACGGTCGGCATCTCGCTTGACCTGCTCCGCAAGATAGGCACGCGCATTGCGGTCGCCGGCGGCTTCGACAAGGTGCCGGCCCTGCTCGCGGCGCTACGCGGCGGCTATGTCAACGTGCTCATCACCGACGCGGCGACCGGTCACGGCATCTTGCGGGCCGACGGCGTCAGGGCACTCGACGCCAAGCTTTTGCACCGGCCGAAGCTTGTCCAGACACCGAGCTCCTATCGCACCCACGTCAAGAAATTCCTCAACAACCCGAACGAAGTCGTCGAAGAGATGCTCGAAGGGGTCGTCAGGGCGCATCAGAAATATCTGCAGCCGATCAACGGATCGCACCGGGCGCTCGTCGCGCGCAGCGGCCCCAGGCCCGGAAAAGTCGGCCTCGTCATCGGCGGGGGCACGGGGCATGAGCCGTGCTTCCTCGGTTATGTCGGCAAGGGTCTTGCCGATGCGGTTGCCGTGGGGAACATCTTTTCCTCGCCGCCGCCCGATCCGATCGTGCAATGCGCCGAGGCCGCGTCCGGAGGCGAAGGCGTGCTCTTCGTCTACGGCAACTATGCCGGCGACGTGATGAATTTCGAGATGGCGGCTGAAATTGCCGAAGAAAAGGGCATCAAGGTAAGGACTGTCCTGACGACGGATGACGTCGCCTCCTCGCCGGTCGAGGACCGCGAAGGCCGGCGCGGCGTCGCCGGCAACTTCTTCATCTTCAAGGTCGCGGGCGCGGCCTGCGATCGCGGCCTGTCGCTGGAAGCCTGCGAAGCCGTCACGCGCAAGGCGAACCTGCGCACCTATACGGTGGGCGTCGCGCTCGAACCCGGCTCGATGCCGCAGACGCGACGGCACAATTTCGAGATAGGCCCGGACGACATGGAGGTCGGCATGGGCATCCACGGCGAACCGGGCGTGACGCGCGAGCGCATCCGATCGGCGGACGAGATTACCGACAGCATCATGGACCGCATCTTCAAGGAGATGAAGACAGCACCCGGCGAGCGCGTCGCCGTGCTCGTCAATTCCTTCGGAGCGACGCCCCTGATGGAGCTCTATATCCTGTTCCGGCGGGTTCAGCAGCGACTGGCGGCAAAGGACATACTGATCGAAGCAAACTGGATCGGACATTATTGCACCTCGCTGGACATGGCGGGCGCTTCGATCACCATTCTCCATCTTGATCAGGAATTGTCCGATCTGCTTCATCACCCTTGCGAAACGGCGTTTCTGAAGGTCAACTAGAACTGGGCGAAGCTCTGGCGGGTGGTTGCGGATCCACCCAAAGGCCGCGGGAGGAAAATGATGCCGGAAAACGCGGTGCGCCGCTTGATCGAAATGTTCGAGACGATCTCCGATGCCATCGAGGCGGAGAGGGACCATCTGTCCGAACTTGACGGCGCGATCGGCGACGCCGATCACGGGATCACCATGGCGATCGGCTTTTCTGCCGTGACCGGCGAACTTGCGAGGACGGATGCAGGCAGCGCCGGGCTGAGCGGTGTCATGACGGCGGCGGCAAGCGCCTTCCTGAACGCCGTCGGAGCCTCGACGGGACCGCTTTACGCCACCGCCTTCCGACGTGCGGCCCAGGCCCTGGAAGGACGCGACACACTGGACCTCGAGGCCTGCTCCCTTCTCATCCAGGCGGTTGCCTCCGGCATAGGCGAGCGCGGCAAGGGGCAGCGCGGCGACAAGACGATGCTCGACGTCTGGCTTCCCGCCGCCGACGCGGCGGCGCAGGCGGCCGCAGCCGGCAAGTCCGCCGAGGCATTCTGGGCGGATGTCACCGCAGCCGCCGAAAACGGCGCCAGCGCGACGCGTTCCATGGTCGCAACGAAGGGCCGCGCGGCCCGGGTCGGAGAGCGCTCGCTCGGACACATGGATCCCGGCGCCGCCTCGGCCGTCATGATCATCCGCGCCATGGCCCAAACCCTGCGGACGAGCTAAGGCCTGTTCGGTTTTCTCGGCACGCATGGCGATGCGCTTGAATTCCTTGCGTACCGACCGTGCGCCACTGTAGGTGTCCTTTGATCGTAGCCGATCAATGGACAAAAACATGCAGCAGCTCAACGTGCTACAGCGACCTTTGCGCGTCTCATAAGACGCGTGGCGCTGTAGAAACTTTCCGGAGGACTGCAATCTCTCCTCATCCTCATCCCTGTGCTCGTTGTCACAGGGATGAGAGCAGCGCCGCGTCTGCGGCGCGGGAAGCGTTCTTTCAGCCCAAGGACTTGGTCTGGCTGGATTCCTGTGACAAGCACAGGAATGAGGAAATCAAACAAGTGCGTTGGACCGAAGGGGTGGAGCATTCCAGTGTTTCCATGAAACATCGAAATGCTCTTGGTCGACCCTACGCTCGATGACACAGTTTTCCTGAGGCGTGCTCTAACCCGCATCATCCAGTGCCGGCGGGGCTTCACCCGTCGTCAACATCTGCATCAGCGCGAGTTCGCTCCTCACGCCTTGCCGGTAAAGGTGGAACAGCATCTTTCCCAACTCCGCACCGTGTTCGCTTTCCGGCGCCAGCTCCCTGGAGGAGCAGGCATAAACGTGAACACGTCGCAACATCAAGATTTCGTCGTCGTCAATGGCGAGATCCGAGAAGCGCACCGACATTTCCTTTGACCCTCTAATCAAAGTGGCTTTGTTGATGATGACTTAATATCGGTGCGGAGACGGCGCGAATCCAGACCCCCCATCATTCTTCAGTGAAGAGAGTTACGCGAACGCCAAGGCCCTCCACTTGCCTTTTGCTCTGCGTCCCATAGTTGAAATAGAAGACAGCATTTTTCAACGAACGGGGCGGACAACATGTCGGTACTGATCAGCATCCTGATCACCTTTCTCGTCGTCATTCTGGTTCTTTATCTCGTCAACCGCCTTCCCCTCGACGGGCGCACCAAGCAAATCGTCCAGGCCATCGTCATCATCATAGGCATCCTGTCGCTGCTGCGGTATCTTGCCGTGTTCTGAACTCCACAGAGGCCGCGGTCCTCTGTCCTTTCCCGGTGGCGCAAACATGTGAACGCGGCCTGCGTATCCGTGGGGAACCTTGGCCCGGCTTCCCCATTAGGAGCCGAGTGAACAGTCCGGTTCGTGAAACGAACGGAGGCGGCTATGTTGCGAGCAGCTGTTTTCCTGGCATTTGCGGCAATGGCCGCTGCGCGGCACGATCCGGCGATCGCGCAGGATTCGCCGCGTATGCTCGACACCAAAAGCGGACCTGTCAGCGTCGAAGTCTTCGCCGGTGGCCTCGAGCATCCCTGGGGCGCTGTCCTTCTGCCGGATGGCGACATGCTGGTGACGGAGCGTCCCGGCAGGCTGCGCCTCGTGTCGGCCGAGGGAGCCGTCGGCGAACCCATCGAAGGGGTCCCGGATGTCTTCGCCCAAGGTCAGGGTGGACTCCTCGATGTTGCGCTCGATCCGGATTTCGCCACGAACAGGACTGTCTATCTATCCTTTGCCGAGGAACGCGAAGGCGGCGCGGCTACCTCGGTCGGCCGTGGCCGTCTGAACGACGACGCCACCGCACTTTCGGATTTCAAGGTAATCTTCCGGCAGGAGCCGGCGGCTTCAGGCGAGAATCATTTCGGCTCGAGGTTGGCCTTCGCGCCGGACGGCAAACTTTTCATCACGCTCGGCGAACGCTTCGACATGCAAGAGGCCCAGGATCCGGCCAACCATCTCGGCGCGATCGTCCGCCTCAATCCCGACGGCTCGATACCGGACGACAACCCCTTTGTCGACCGCGAGGGCGCCGACGAGATTTGGTCCTACGGCCACCGCAACGTTCAGAGCGCCGCCATCCATCCGGAAACCGACGTGCTTTGGACGGCAGAGATGGGGCCGATGGGGGAGACGAGTTGAACATACCCGAGGCGGGCAAAAACTACGGCTGGCCCGTGGTGAGCTGGGGCAGACATTATTCGGGCGAACGAATTCCCGATCCGCCGAGCCGCCCCGAATTCGCTGGCTCCATCCATAGCTGGACGCCCGTGATCTCACCCTCGGGCATGATGTTCTATACAGGCGACCTGTTTGCAGACTGGCGGGGCGACCTCCTGATCGGCGGCCTGTCGGCGGGCGGTATCGTCAGAGTGCAGACGAACGGCCGGAAGGTAACCGGGGAGGAAGTTCTTTCGCTCGAGGCACGGGTTCGCGATCTCCTCCAGGCCTCCGATGGCTCGGTACTCGCGCTGATCGACGCCGCATCCGGCAGGATTCTGCGGCTGAGGCCCGCCAACTAGAGCATTCCCAGGAAAAGTGTGTACCGGTTTTCCGTCAGGAAGTGCGTTGGACCAAAGAGTTAGAGCATTTCGGTGTTTTCATGAAACATTGAAATGCTCTAGGTCCGGGATCGCGTGTGCGGGTGAAGGAAACCGCTCGTAACATCCGGGGCATTGGCCTCGGCGAGCCGGGAGAGGAATTGCTCCATGAGCGCGGATTCGCCGAAGCGGCGCATGGAGCGCTCGCTTGCGAGCGAAAATTCCGGGTCCACTTCGGTCAGGCGCGCCATTGTGCGCTGCGCTCCCTCAACGTCTCCCCGCTGGCTCAAAACCGCCGTCCGTATCAGCAGGCAATCCGCCTGCTGCGGCGCCCGGATGAGGCATTCCCGCAAGACCTCGTCGGCCTCATCGAGACGACCGGCAGCATAGAGGGCCTGCCCGTAGACATAGGTATAATATTCCGGCGCCATGGGATGCAGCCGGCGCGCCCGCTCGGCGTTTTGCACCGCCTCGTCATAGCTGCCGAACCGGACCTGCGCCTTTGCCAGCGCCATCAGGCTGTCCGGATCGTTCGGATTGAGTTCGACGGCCCTTTGTGCCGCCTGCATGGCGCCGGGGTAATCGCCGGTTGCCGAGAGGCCGAAGCTGAGGACCTGATAGCCGGCAGCCAGGTTCGGATCGAGACGGACTGCCTGGCGTGCTTCGCTGAGGCCGGTTTCCACATCGGTCGTGGTCGCCCTGCCGCTGAGGTTCTGCACGAAGTCGACGATATAGGTCATCCCCAGATTCGCGCGCGCCGCGGCGTAACCGGGGTCGAGCTCGAGGGCGCGATGAAGCAGCGCACGGGCGGCGATCAGCGCCTCCGCATCCTTCGAGCCGTGTTTGTAGCGGTCACGCGCCTGGAGGACGAGGTCGTAGGCCTGGAGGTTCTCGGTCGGCCGTTCCGCCGCATTCGAGACCTCCGACTCGCGCACATAGGAAACCAGATGCGAGACGATTTCGGCCGTCAGGTCGGTCTGAACCGCAAATATGTCCTCGACCCGGCGGTCGTAACTGCGCGACCAGAGATGCGCACCGCTGCGCGCATCGATCAACTGCGCCACCACGCGAAGCTGGTCCCCGGCGCGCCGGGCACTGCCTTCGACCACATAGCCGGCACCAAGCCTCTCGCCGATCAGGCGGATGTCTTCTGCCTGACCGCGCAGGGCGAAGGTCGAATTGCGGGCAATCACCTGAAGCTCGGGGTTTCGCGCCAGATTGGCGATTATGTCCTCGGTAAGCCCGTCGGCGAAATAGGTCTGCTCGGCGTCGCCGCTCATATTGTCGAAGGGCAGCACCGCGACTGTCGGCCTTGCATCGGCGAGTTCGCCGCCCGCCAGGCGCGCGAGGCTGCCGGCCAGGTCGGCGCCGACGGCTCTTACCTCCGGCGCCTGCGTTGCGGCAGCGGCGAGGACGAGTGCCGCGGCCCCGATGGCGTAGGGCAATGCCGCACGCCGGCCACGGGCGATCCGCCCGATCCAGCCGCGACCGTTCTTTTCGTCCGCATCGAGCCGCACCGCATAGACGGCGAGCGGCTCGGGAATGTTCTTCGCCTGCCTCCGGCCTATGCTGTAGAAGAGCTTGCTGCGGTTCCGGTCGGCACTGCGAACCACCGCCTCGCTCACGAAAATGCCGCCCGGCTCGGCCATGGCTTCGAGCCGCGACGCGACGTTCACGCCGTCGCCGAACATGTCGCCGTCGGCTTCTATGACGTCGCCGAGGTTGATGCCGAGGCGCATGTCGAAGGGCTGCTCGGAAAATCCGTTCTGGATTTCGATCGCGGCATCGAGCGCCTCGTTGACGCTAGGAAACGTCGCGAGAAAACCGTCCCCCGTCGTCTTGAAGGTGCGGCCGCCGTGCTTCTCGACCGAAGGTATGATCAGTCCGCTGAACGTCGCCCGCAGGGCGGCATAGGTCGAGGATTCATCCTCGGACATCAGGCGGGTATAGCCGACGATGTCGCCAGCTACGATTGCTGCGAGTTTACGTTCCATCACGAGCCTCGACAGTCTTCACGCGCATCTTTATGGGACCGACCCCACCCGTCCACTCACAACTCCGTGTCCGCCGCATCGCCTGAGGAGCCTATCCTGCGGACAACGCGTACGCATTCCAGCTCGCCGCTGACAAGAAACCGGGATGATTGGCCGTAAGGAGGAATGGCTACGCAGAAGGACGCGAACGGTCGCTCATACACTGCACAGGATTGCGGCCTTTGGGTGGCGACATTCCATTGCAGTCGGTCGGGCGCAGTCGGACGTTTCAGTGCTTCATAAAAACACTGAAACGCCCCAACCTTGAAACTGCGCAGTTTCTGAAACCGTTACACGCTTTTCCTGGATGCGCTCTCGCGCCACGCGAGGACCGGCCCCACGGCCTCGCGAAGCGCTGCGAGATCCGCCTCTTCGACCTTCCGGAAGGGGCGTCTGGAGGCCCCCCGGGAAGACCCATAATGCCGAGCAGCGCCTTGGACCCCGGCATGACGCCGACCTTGATCAGCACCTGGATCACCCGGTTCGCCATGGCCTGCAACAGCCGGGCCTCCTCGATCCGCCCAGCCGCTACGCAGGCCCTGAGCGCGACGAACAGATCGCCCATGAAGTTATAGGTGGTTCCTATCGCACCCTGTGCACCCATCGCGAAACCGGCCAGGCACATTTCATCATAGCCGTTGTAGACGATGGCGTCCGGTGCCGCATCCCGGATGCGTTCGAGCTGGAACATGTCGCTCGACGTATGCTTGATGCCGATGATGTTGGGATGGGAGAGAAGCTCGACCAGTTCGGGCAAGGTGAAACCGCTGGTGCGGGCGGGGAAGTTATAGACGATGAGAGGCAGGGCCGAAGTATCGGCCAGCTCCCGGTAATGCGCCATGACTTCGGGCCGGGAGAAGTCGTAGTAGAAGGGGGAATGGCCGAGATCGCCTGGTAGCCCGATTTGGCCGCGTGCTGCGAAAGCGTGAGCGCATCCCTCGTCGCGATCGTGCCGACATGAGCGATCAGCTTCAGGCGGCCGGACGCGGCGGCGGCAACGTCGGAGAGGTAGACCGCGCGCTCGTCGAGCGACTGCAGCATCGCTTCGCCCGAGCTGCCGCCGACATAGACTCCATCGATGCCGAGCCGGACCTGAAAATCGAGGAGCGCCCCGATGGCCTGCCGGTCGATGCTTTCGTCTTCGCAAAACGGGGTAAGGAGGGCCGAATAGATCCCTTCGAGTTTCATCTTATGATCGCTTTCACTGGCTCGTAGAAAAAAGCTCGGGCAATTGGCGGCGGGCAGCGGTGCCAAGCTCGATCACCGCTTCACCGGGGGCGGAACTATAGGGCCAGAGCAGCTCCGGCCCGATCGGGCACCAGCGGCCGGCGGCAGCTATCGCCTTGTCGAGTGCGGCGTTGGACAGGCCGTATTGCACGGCAAGCGGCAGGACGTGCTCGTTCATGAAGCCGACGACGCGGGCCTCGAAGTCAAGAGCGGCTGCCGGATCCTCCCGAAGCTGATGCCACCACCTGACGGCGCCGGCGGGACTCAGGCAGGCGACATTGGAATAGGAGCCGCGACCGCCTGCGAGGCAGCCGCTCGCCATGAAATGTCCGGGAATGAAGACGGCGAGATCCGGCAGCTTGCGACGAAGCTCCTCGTACCAGACTTCGTCGCCGCCCGGCAGTTTCGCGCCGATAAGCATCGGGAGACCGGCCTTTAGCCTTGCGATCTCGTCGAGGCTCAGCCGGCGCTTGGCATGAGGCGGGTTATAGACGATCAGCGGAGTGTCCGGCGCAGTTGCCGCCATGCCGGCAAAGAAGACCTCCGCCTCTTCATAGCTCGGCGCCCACCAGTCCGGCAGGGTGATCTGAACGGCATCGGGTCGCAGAGAGGCGACGCGGGCCAGGCGTTCGCGCGCGACACGACCATTCGAATGGGAAACGCCGATCTGGAACGGCAGGGCGACGGAATGGCAAAACTCGGCGACCCGCTGGCTCAGCCGGTCGAATTCGTCCTCCGTCTGGCTATGGAATTCGCCCGCGGTGCCGTTGGTGTAGACGCCCTGAATTCCGCTTTCGAGAAGCGCGGAAAGCTGCTCGTCCAAAGCGGACCATTCGACTTCCCCTCGCCGGCCGACCGGCAGGAGCACTGCTCCCCAGATCCCTTCGGGCGGCTTGGCTTGGAGGCTCATCGGGCGGCTCCGAGCATCTGGTCGGGGATGAAGGTGACGAGCGCCGGAAAGACGGTGATCAGCACCAGGACGACGATGAGCGGAACGAGAAGAGGCAGGATGCCGCGTGCGAGCACGCCGAAGGGAATGTCGGCAACCTTGGAGACGACGAAGAGCGCAACGCCCATGGGCGGCGTCAATATGCCGATCATCAGGTTGAACACGACCATGACACCGAAATGGACGGGATCCACCCCGAATTGGAGCGCGGTCGGGACCAGCACCGGTACGATGAGCAGCAGGATTGCCAGGGCCTCGATAAAGGTCCCGAGCGCAAGCAGCATGAGATTGACGAGGATCAGGAATGTCAGCGGGTCGTGCGCATAAGTGAGGAAGAACGTGGCGACGTGCTGGGGTACCTGCTCGCGCGCGATCACATAGCCGAATAGTGACACGCCCATGATGAGAAGGCCGACGGCGGCCGTATGGCTGACTGTCTCGCGCAGTACGGTCACGAGTTTGGCGAAGGTGATTTCACGGTAGACCACGACACCGAGGAAGAGAGCATAGCTGGCCGCGACCACCGCAGCCTCGGTCGGCGAGAACACCCCTGCAAAGATGCCGCCGATGATGATGAAGGGCGTGATGAGCGGGAGCAGCGCACGCCAGAACGTGGACCACACATAGCGAAAGCCGGCGCGCTGGGCGGTCGCATAGTTCCGGCGCCAGGCGATCGCATAGACCATGATCATGAGCGAGGCCGCGCAAAGAAGCCCCGGTACGATCCCGCCGAGGAAAAGGCCTCCGATCGAGGTATTGGCGATCACGCCATAAACGACGAGGGGAATGGAGGGCGGGATGAGCGGCCCTATGATTGCCGATGCGGCCGTGATCGAACCGGAAAACTGCTCGTCATAGCCGGCGTCGCGCATGGCCTTGATCTCAAGCTGGCCAAGGCCGGCGGCATCGGCGACGGCGGAGCCGGACATGCCGGAAAACAGCACGCTCGCCATGATGTTCACATGGCCGAGCCCGCCCCTGATATGGCCGACGAGCGCCTTGGCGAAGTCGAAGATGCGCTCGGTCACGCCCGAAAGATTCATCAATTGTGCGGTGAGGATGAAAAAGGGGACCGCCAGCAGCGGGAAGCTGTTGAGGCCGGCGATCATGCGCTGGCCGGCAAAGTTCAGGCCCGTTCCCTGCCAGAGCATGTAGGCAAGCGCAGCCACGATCAGCGTGAATCCGACCGGCATGCCGGCAATCAGAAGGGCAAACCATCCCCCGAAAAGCGTCGCCATCTATAGATACCTTTCGAAGGGGGCTTCGGCCGAAGGGCGGCGGCTGCCGAAGAGCAGCCGGACATCCCGCGCCATGACAAGCATGATCCGGACAGCCGCCAGCAGGCCGAATACGGGCAAGGCGCCGTAAAGCCACGATTCCGGAACGCCGATCGCGATCGACATGACCTTGTGGGCGCGCAAGGCCCCGAAGAAACCGTAGTAAACGAGAACGAGCAGCGCGGTGAGCACCAGGACATCCAAAACGATCCGCAGGAAGAGCTGCGCCCGCTCCGGGAGCATCCGCGGCACAATATCCATGGTGATGTGTGTCCGTGAGGTGACGCCCTCCGCGGCGCCAAGCGCCACCAGCCAGACGAAGGCATAACGCGCAGCCTCCTCCGTCCAGAACATCGGATCCTGGAGGACGAAACGGGTGACGATCTGCAGTGCGATCACGACGAAGGCGAGGACCAGCAGGATCGCGGCCATTGTCTCTTCGATATGGGCAAAGCTTCGCCAGCGGCTTGGATTGGCCATTTGTTGAACTCCCCGGAATGGAGGGCGCGGCCAGCTCTGGCCGCGCCTGCGGGTGGTTAACGGAGATCGAGCAGCGTCTTCACCGTGCCGGCACCGAATTTAGCGTCGAGATCGGCATAGACTGGCTTCATCGCCTCCTGGAACGCTGCCTTGTCGGGCTCGATCACGGTGATGCCGCGCTCGCGAAAATCGCTGACGAGGTTCGCTTCCTTCTCGCTTACCAGCTTGTCGTTGAGGGCGCCGCCCGCCTCGAATGCCTCTATAACGACCTTCTGGTCGGCGGGCTCGAGCGCATTCCACGTGTCTTCCGACATGAGGATGAGTTGGTCCTGCACCAGATGCCCGGTCAGGGAAACATGGGACTGCACCTCGGTGAACTTCATCGAGTCGATGATGGGTAGCGGGTTTTCCTGGCCGTCCACCTGATTGGTCTGGAGTGCAAGATAGACCTCGGCGAATGCGACCGGCGTGGGGCTCGCGCCCATCGCCTTTGCCCAGGTAAGAAGCGGCGCGGAATTCGGGACGCGCAGCTTCATGCCCGCGAAATCGGCAGGCTTTTCGATGGGCTTCTTTGCCGTCGTGTGCCGCGTTCCAAAGTACCAGGAGTCGACCATGCGCCACTTGTGCTCGGTCCGCATCTCGTCGACGATCCCCTTGCCCCAGTCGGAGGCGATGATCTTCTGAAGGTGATCGAAGTCGCCGACGACGTAGGCGGTGCTCGCCAACACGGCCCGCGGAACCCAGGCGTCCATGCCGCCGAACGGATTCAGCGTGAAGTCGAGTTCGCCGAGCGTCACCTGCTCCATCATCTCGGTGAATGTCCCGAGCTGAGAATTCGGGAAGATTTCCAGCGTCAGCCGGCCGCCCGATTTTTCCTTGATGATGCGCGCGGCCTCCGTGACGCCCTCGAATTGCGGGTCGCCGGCCGTACCCTGCATCCCAAGGCGCAAGGTGCGCGCCTCTTGAGCCAAGGCTTGCGACCCCATCAGCAGCCCCGCAAGCACGATCGTAATCAGTCCCGTTTTCATTATTGCTCCTCCCGCTGTCGGCCCGATGCTATGGGCTCGTTTGCCTGTATTTGCGCGCCGCACTCTCCAGGTGCTCGCGCATGACCCGTCCGGCACGCTCCGGATCGCCGGCGCGGATGGCCTCCACGATCACCACGTGCTCCTCGAAACTCTCCCGGTTGGAAATCTCCGGCCTGGTCGGCAGAGGCCTTTGGCCGATCAGCCAATCCACGAACGCATCGTGGACCGCGACGAAAATGGGGTTCGAGACCATCTGGGTCAGCGTGCGATGAAAGGCGACATCGGTGGCGGCAAAGGCGCGGGCCTTGCCGATCGCAGCCTCGTTGCGCGCCAGCGCGGCGTCGATCGCCTCGATCTGCTCCGCTGTCGCATGGGCCGCAAGATGGCGCGCGCATCCCTCCTCCAGAAACAGGCGGGCCTGCTCGAAATTGGCCACACCCTCGGGTTGGCCGAGCAGCATGCGCGCAGCGCCCGCAAGCGAAGACAGGAAATGGTCCGGCGTCGGCCGCGTGACTTTGGCACGCTCGCCCGTGCTGACCTTCACGAGCCCCATCCGCTCCAGGGCATAAAGCGCTTCCCGGATCGAGGGCCGCCCGACCCCGAACAATTCCATCAGGTCTCGCTCGGAAGGGAGCGTCGCACCCAAAGGATAGATCTCGTCGCGGATCATCTCCTCCAGTTTCAACCGGACTTCGTCGGAAAGCTTCTTGCGGACGGCGAGTGTGCTCATGGTGTGATTGTTAAGGTGTTATACCACGAGAGTCAAGAGAACCTCGCGGGCGCAGCAGACAACCGCGCTCACGCCGCTTGCAGCAGCGCGGCGCCACCTATCTGCCGCCCCTGCGGACCGCAGTGTTCACCTGGTTCAATGTCTGCGAAGAAGATATCCGATCGCCAGGCCGAGACCGGCAAGGACCAGGATCGTTTGCAGAGGACGGCGAGGCTCGGCGGCGGGGCTTTCGTCCGCGCGCCAGGCACCCGGCGTATCGACGACCCTGGTATGCGGGCGATCGAAGCCGGAGGCGACCTGCTCATGCCAACGTCCGGCGGGATCCTGGAATTCGATGGCTTCGGTAGAGCCGGGAAGCTCATGATGGCGCGCCGCGATCTCGGCTGCGGCCAGTGCATCGTCATGGGTAAGGAAGGTTTCGGAGAAGACGTCGTCTACCTTGTAGGCCCAGCCCCCGTCGTGTTCCACAATCTCATATCGTATCGTCACCATGGCGATGCTCCCGTTTGAAGGAGGAAAACATCCGGCGCCTTGCTTGGTTCCGCAATTGTCGGCATCCGCGAAGGTCGCCATGGCGACGAGACATTGGCTGCCCCGATCACCGGTTGTCCCGATCGACCGATTTGCAAGTATTCCCCTTGCTTGACAAAGCGCAACGATCGTAACATGCGCTGACGTGCCCTTCTGCGTGTAATACAAACTGCCGCTGCGACCTTTGCGCGTCCGACTGGACGCGTGGCGCTGCAGGCATAAATCTCGGAACGGCTCAGTGGCACGCGAAGCATTATGGGAGAAATTGATGAAACATGAACGGATTACCGTGCGCGGAGCGCAGATCGCCGCGCTCTCGGCAGCATTGTTTTTCTCGGGCAGCGCCGCGGCGCAGCAGAAATTCGTGACGATCGGCACCGGCGGCGTCACCGGCGTCTATTATGCCGCGGGCGGCGCCATCTGCCGGCTTTTGAACAAGGACCGCAAGACGCACGGCATCCGCTGTTCGGTCGAATCCACCGGCGGATCGGCGTTCAACGTGAACACGATCAAGGAGGGCGAGCTCGATTTCGGCATGGCGCAGTCCGATGTGCAGTACAACGCTTTCAAGGGCGATGAGGCGTTCAAGGAAGGCGGCGCGCATGCCGACCTCAGGGCGGTCTTCTCGATTCATCCGGAGCCGTTCACGGTGCTGGCGCATCCGAATGCCGGCGTGACGAAGTTCGAGGACTTCAAGGGCAAGCGCTTCAATGTCGGCAATCCCGGTTCCGGAACGCGCGCTTCCATGGAGCGCCTGCTCGGCGCCATGGGTTGGACGCTCGCCGACTTCTCGCTCGCATCCGAACTCAAGGCGGACGAGCATGGCCCGGCGCTTTGCGACGGCAAGATCGACGGCTTCTTCTACGGCGTGGGGCATCCCTCCGCCAATATTCAGGATCCGACGACGACCTGCGCGGCGAAGCTGGTGCCGCTGACCGGCGAAGTCGTCGACAAGCTGGTCGCCGACAATCCCTATTACGCCAAGGCGACCATTCCGGGCGGCCTCTACAACAACAATCCGGAAGACACGGAAACCTTCGGCGTTCTGGCGACACTGGTCACCTCCGCCAATGTTCCGGAAGAGAGCGTCTACGCGCTGACGAAAGCGGTTTTCGAGAATTTCGACGAGTTCAAGTCGCTGCACCCGGCTTTCGCCAATCTCGAGCCCCCCAAGATGATCAAGGACGGCCTCTCTGCACCACTGCATCCGGGTGCGGAAAAATATTACAAGGAAAAGGGCTGGCTGAAGTAAGCTTCGCGTTCTGACGTCTACCGGCGGGCCAAAGGCGGCTCGCCGGCAATATCGGCATGGGAGGGTGTCACGAGCGAACTTCAAGAACGGCAGGTCGATGTCGACCTCGAGCAACTGGTCGCCGAAGCGGATACCGGCGGACGCAACGCCAAAGGATTGACCGGGCAGATCTTGCTCTGCACCGCTGTGGCATGGTCGCTGTTCCAGCTCTGGTACGCGTCTCCCCTGCCCTTCGTCTTCGGCTTCGGCATTCTCAACGATACCGAAGCCCGCGCCATCCATCTCGGTTTCGCGCTGTTCCTGACCTTCCTTGCCTATCCCGCACTGAAAAGTTCGCCGCGCGACCGGGTGCCGCTCGCCGATTGGGTGCTTGCGGCGCTCGGCGCCTTCGCGGGCGCCTATCTGTTCCTCTTTTATGGCGAGCTTGCCGGACGGCCCGGCCAGCCCTCGACGCTCGATCTCGTCACCGGTACGGTCGGGATCCTGCTGCTGCTCGAGGCCACGCGCCGCGCGCTCGGCCTGCCGATGGTGTGCGTCGCCGGCCTGTTCATCTTCTACACCTTCGCCGGCCAGTACATGCCCGACGTCATCCAGCATCGCGGCGCTTCGCTGGTGAAGTTCATCAATCACCAGTGGCTGACCACGGAGGGCGTTTTCGGCATTGCGCTCGGCGTATCGACGAGTTTCGTTTTCCTCTTCGTCCTGTTCGGAACGCTGCTCGAAAAGGCCGGCGCCGGCAACTGGATGATGCAGATCTCCATCGCCTTGCTCGGGCATCTGCGGGGCGGCCCCGCCAAGGTGGCCGTCGTCTCCTCGGCGCTGAACGGCGTCGTCTCCGGCTCCTCGGTTTCGAACGTCGTGTCGGGTGGCATATTCACTATTCCCCTAATGAAACGTACGGGACTTTCCGGTGTGAAGGCCGGCGCGATCGAGGCAACCGCATCGATCAACGGCCAGATCATGCCGCCGGTCATGGGCGCCGCCGCGTTTCTGATGGTCGAATATGTCGGCATCCCCTATTCGGAGATCGTGAAGCACGCGCTGCTTCCAGCAGTCTTTTCCTACATCGCGCTTCTCTACATCGTGCATCTGGAGGCGGTGAAGCTGAACATGCAGCCGATCCCCCAGCGTCCCACGCCGGCACGCGAAAAGTGGCTGCGCATGGGCCTGGGGCTTGCGGGCAGCGTGCTTGCAATCTGCCTGCTCTATTACGGCATCATCGCCATCCGGGCCGCATTCGGAGCAGGCGCGCCCTTGCTGCTCGCGATTGCGGGCGTGGCGCTCTATCTCGCGACGATCTGGTATTCGTCCCGTTATCCCGACCTGGAACTCGACGATCCGGATGCTCCTATCCTCGAACTGCCGCGCGCATGGGACGTTACACGGACCGGGCTCGATTTCCTCATTCCCATCGTCGTTCTGCTCTGGTGCCTCATGGTCGAGCAGCTTTCGCCGGGGCTCTCCGCCTTCTGGGCCACGCTGACGATCCTCGCAATCGTCGCCACCCGCAAACCGCTGATGGCGATCTTTCGCAAAGAGAATTTCGCAAGCGCGGCCCGTGCCGCCGCCTGGGACCTCGTCGACGGCCTGGCGCTCGGCGCGCGCAACATGATCGGCATCGCGGTCGCAACGGCGACGGCCGGCATCGTCGTCGGAACGATCACGCTTACGGGTCTGGGCCTGATGATGACGGAACTCGTCGAATTCATCTCGGGCGGCAACGTCATCATGATGCTCGTTCTGATCGCGGCGATCAGCCTTGTGCTCGGCATGGGGATCCCGACTACCGCCAATTACATCCTGGTCGCCACACTGATGGCGCCGGTCGTCGTCGAGCTCGGTTCGCAGGCGGGCCTCGCCATCCCCTTGATTGCCGTTCATCTCTTCGTCTTCTATTTCGGCATCATGGCCGACATCACGCCGCCCGTCGGACTGGCCTCCTTCGCCGCGGCGGCGATTTCCAAGGAAGACCCGATCGCCACGGGCTTTCAGGGTGCACTCTATTCGCTGCGCACCGCGATCCTGCCTTTCGTTTTCATATTCAATCCGGCGATACTGCTGATCGGCGTCGACACCTGGGCGCATACACTTTGGGTCGCCTTCGTCTCGCTTGCCGCCATCCTCATCTTCTCGGCCGCGACGATGAACTGGTTCGTGACGAAAAGCCGGCTGTGGGAGAGCGCGGTCCTGCTGCTCGTCTGCTTCACGCTGTTCCGTCCCGATTGGTGGCTCAACCAGATTTCGCCACCCTATGAGGAACTGCCCGCCTCAGAATTCCTGCGGTCCGTCGAGGAGGCTCCGGCAAAAGGCCGGATCAACTTCGTGGTCCAAGGCTTCGACCTGATGGGCGACGAGGTTCGCAAAACCGTCAACGTGCCGCTCGGCGAGCCCGGCGAGCCGCTTCAACGGCTGCAATCGATCGGGCTCACGGTCACACCGGCGGGCGACAGTCTGATGATCAGCAATGTCGACTTCGGCTCCTATGCCAAGCGCATCGGCCTCGATGTCGGCTTTGACATCGTCGCAGTGCTGAGAAAAGCCGAGCAACCGTCAGCCGCCATCCCGGTGGGTATCGCGCTGGCTGTGACCGCGGGAATTGCCGGCTTGCAGTTCGGGCGCAAAAAGGCAGATCGCAGCGGAGCCGGTCTGAGGGGCGCCGCGCGCAAATAAGCGACAGTCATGCCGCCGAGGATTCCCTCACGATCAGCAGTGGCGGGGCGATCGCGTGCCGTTGGGGCTCCTTGCCCTCCATCGCTGCGATCAGCACGTCGATCGCCGCTTCCGCGACCTGATCCAGATGCAGGTTGACAGCCGTCAATTGCGGCGTGGCGAGTTTTGCCCGCATTCCATCGTATCGCGTCGCCAGTCGTAGACCATGCGGAATGGGGCGGTCGAGCAACCGGGCGGCATCGAGCACCCCCCTGGCGAAAGCGTCGACAGGCACGCATAGCGCGTCGATATCCGGGTTGCTTCGCAGGAGCCTCTCGGCAGCCGCGGCAGCCTCCGATTCCCCGCCACTTTCGTCGATGCGCAAGGCAACCGGTGAAAATCCCCTCTCCGCGGCGTAAGCCGCATAGACGGCCTCGGTCTCGATGTAGGAATTGCGCCGCTGCTCGCCGGTAATCAGGCCGACCCGGCGGCTGTTCGCGCCAAGGTGCTCCAGCATCAGCCGGGCTGTCGCAGTGCTCTGAATATCCACCGACGGAATGTCGTCTCTCCCCGGCGCCCGCCCGATCGAGACAACCGGTACGCCGCGGGCAGAGAAGAAATCCAGTAACCGGTCTTCGACCATGGGTTCGACGATTATCGCGCCGTCGACTTCCAGCGCGTCGAGGTTGGAGTCGGGCTCCAAAGGCGGCACCAGGCAGAGGGCGAGATGCCGCGAAAGAGCCGTAACGGCAGCGGCGGCAGCGATCTCCATCAGGAAGCCCAGCCTCGCAGGGCCTGCAGCCACCGCAAAGGGCATTGACGATGCCAGGGCGATGATCCCCGCGCCGCCCGTTCTGAGCCTGCGGGCCCGGGGATTGGCCCGGTAACCCATCTTGTCCGCCAGCGCCACAATCCTGGCTTTCGTCTCAGGGTCGACATAGCGCCGTCCGCTGAAGGCGTGGGAAACCGTCGTCGGCGATACGCCCGCCGCCTTCGCCAATTCCACGATCGTCGATCTTGCCATCCAAACACCCCGTCCATGAACCGGCCCGGATGATGGCATTGCGGCGCGGCTTTTACAAATCGATTTGCCAGAGAGAAAGAATGTGCTATTACACACTATGCAAAACGATTTGCATAGCCAGCGGGAGAGAGGCTGGCGTGGAGGAGATCAAATGACCGGGAACAAAATCGATTCTATCGACCCGACGGACGAAGTGCTGCCGCCGCGCAGCCTGGCGCTGTTCGGTCTTCAGCATGTGCTGGTGATGGCTGCTTCGCCGATCACCGCGGTGTTTCTTGTAAGCAAGGCGCTCGGCTTTTCCGATGCGCTGACCGTCTCGCTGATCAGCGCGACGTTTCTGATCTGCGGCCTGGGCACAATCCTGCAGAGCTTCGGGCCGGCGGGCTTCGGCGCGCGGCTGCCGTTCATCATGGTGCCGGGTGGCGCGCCGATCGCGATCTTTCTGGCCATCGCCCAGCAGACGGACGTGCAGACGGCCGTCGGCGCGGTGATCCTCACTGCAGTCTTCTATTTCCTTGCGCTGCCGGTATTCCGCCGGCTGCTTCGCTATTTTCCGCCCATAGTGGTCGGGACCATGCTCCTTCTCGTATCGGTGAACCTCGTGCGCATCTACGGCGGCACGATCACCGGCAAGCAGGGGAGCGAAGGCTTCGCCGATCCGATGAATGTCGGGCTTGCCCTTGCGACGATCGTGCTGACGATAATCTTCGCAAGAGTCTTCACGGGCACGCTTCAGCGGATATCGGTAATGCTCGGCCTCATCGCGGGTTCGGCCATCGCCATGGGAGCCGGGTATATGGACCTTTCCGGCATCTTCGACGGACCGATGATTGCCGTGCCCCAGCTTCTTCCGTTCGGAATGCCGAAGTTCGACTTTTTCGCCGCCCTTCCGCTGATCGTGTTTTCGATCATATCGATGGCCGAAGCGACCGGGCAGACCATTGCCACCGCCGAGATCGTCGGGCGTCGAGGCGACGCTCACGCGATCGTGCCCGCGACCATCCGCGGCGACGCCGTCGCCTCGCTCGTCGGCGGTCTGTTCGGAACCTCGCTTATCATTACCAGCGGTGAAAACGTGGGTATCGTCCGGGCAACCAACGTCAAATCCCGCTACGTCACCGCAACGGCCGGCGTGATCCTCGTCCTCATCGCCCTGTTTGCGCCGATCGGTCGTCTGGCGAATGCCCTGCCCGGCCCCGTCGTCGGTGGAACGGCGGTGATCGTGTTCTCGATCATCGGCGTGATCGGGATCGATCTTCTGCGTCGCGTCGATCTGCGCGAGCACGGGCCGATGTTCACGCTCGCGGCGGCGCTTTCCATGGGGCTTCTGCCGATCCTGGTCCCGGGCGTCTACAGCCAGTTTCCGCACTGGAGCCAGATGATCCTGGCCAACGGCCTTGCCGCCGGAACAATCACGGCGGTGATTGTGAACGCATTTTTTCAACACCTGCCTCTGGAGCAATTCCAGGCAAAGTGCGCAGCGGTTTTCCGTCCGGAATAGCGGCAAAACAAGGATCAGAGCATTTCCGCGGTTCAAAGCGGGAATGCTCTGGCGCCGCCGAAAAGGCAGCAGCCAGCGTCGAAGCTGAAAGGAATACAAAAGTGACGGAATTGCGCGACAAGTTACAGGGCAGCAGTGAATTCCTGCTTCACCCCGGCAAGGTTCTCCTGCCGGACGGGCCTCGATCCGGAATGGGGGTAGTGGTCCGCGACGGGCGCTTCACGGACATCGGCGCCGCAGGGCTTGTCGGTAGCCGGAACCCGGATCTGACACCGATCGAGCTGCCGCATCATCTGGTGATGCCCGGCTTCATCGATACACACACCCATCTGACCCAGTCGCTCGGCAAATCGCTTGTCTTCGGCGAGCCTTCCGAGATCTTTCGCCGGATATGGGTGCCGCTCGAAGGCAGTCTCGACGAACGGATGGTCTATCTTTCCGCAAAGCTTGCGGCGCTCGAGTGCCTGCGCGGTGGCTTTACCGCCGCCGTCGATGCGGGCACGCGTTCAGCCGGCCATGTCGATGCGCTGATACGGGCGGCGCGGCAAACCGGCCTGCGCAGCGTCATAGGCCTGATCTGCAACGACCTCGGCGGAGCCGCCGTCGTCCCCGAACGCACGACGATCCTCAAGAACGCAGCCAGGCACCTGGCCGCATTCGAGGGCGACCCTCTCGTTCATGCCTCGCTCGCCATTTCCATTCCGGAGGCGGCCAGCGACCATATGCTGGCCGACGTTTCCCGGATGGCACGTGAATCGGGAGCGATATTCCAGACCCATGTCAACGAACACCTCGTCGCCGTCGAGCGCTCGCTGGTCGCAAACGGCCGCCGTCCGCTGGAGCACCTCGCCCATCTGGGCGCCCTCGGCCCGCATGTGCTGATCGCCCATTCCACGCTGGTGACGCCTCACGAGCTGAACCTGTTGCGCGACAGCGGCACGGCCGTCGCCTACAATCCGGTCGCCAGCCTCTGGAAGGGCAATGCCATCGCGCCCGCCCTGCAGATGGCCGCACTCGGCATCCGCTTCGGGCTGGGAACGGACGGGACGCGCGCCGACGGCTTCCGTCTGATGGATGCCGCCGAAGGCCTGCAACGCGCCGGCTTCGGCCTTGCGACAGGCGACTCCTCCTGCGGCGGCGGCTGGCTCTGGGTCGAGCGGGCAACAGCTCAGGCTGCGGACGCCGCAGGTCTCGCCGGAGTGACCGGTGCGATCCGCGAGGGACTTGCCGCCGATTTCCTTCTGGTCGACCTGGATCGTCCTGAATTCACCCCTCCCACGATCTCACGTGGGAGCTCGTGCGCTACGGCAATCGCGACCAGATCGACGCAGTCTTCACCGCCGGGCAACTCCGTCTCTGGCAGGGCTGGCCGGTCGGATGGGATGCACGCGCTCTTCTTGCCGAGGTGCGCGAGGTCACGGCCGAGGCCATCGCAAGGGCGCCGATCCAACGCGTCCACAAGCCGTCGTCCGAGCATCGGGCGCTGGGGCATTTCGCATGACCCTCGGCCTTTTTGCGATCCTGAGCGCCGTTACGCTCGTCTCGTCCTTCATCCAGGGTGCGCTCGGCATCGGCTTCGCACTGATCGTGGCGCCCGTCGTCGGCATCCTGAAGCCCGATCTCCTGCCGGTGACGCTGCTTCTTCTGATGCTGCCGCTCAATTTCCACGTCGCCTGGCGGGAACGGTCGGCGGTCGATTGGTCCGGCGCGAAATGGATCACGCTCGGCAGGTTCGCCGGCACCTTTGCCGGCGTGTGGCTGCTCGCCGCGCTCTCGACGCAGCAGCTGGATCTGGCCGTCGGCTGGTTCACGGTCATCGCCGCCGCCGCCGCGCTCTTCGCGCCGCCCTTCGAACCGGGCCGCCCGAGCGCGCTCGGCGTCGGATTGTTCACCGGTGTGACCGAAACGGCGACCGGTATTGGCGGCCCGCCGCTCGCTCTCCTTTACCAGCACGCCCAGGGGCCGATACTCAGAGCAACCGTGGCGGTGTGCTTCTTCGTCGGCGAAATCATGTCGCTCGTCATACTCGCCTTTGCAGGCCGTCTCGGAGCGGACCAGCTACTGGCTGCGCTCTACCTCGCACCGGCAGTTCTCCTCGGAAGCGCTCTGTCGCGGCTGACGCACGACCATATTCGCGGCCGCGGCCTGCGCTTGGGCGTGCTTACCTTCGCGCTGGCCAGCGGGGCTTTTCTGATCCTGAGATAGGCGCACGCCCTGCTCGGCGTCAGGCCGTGAAACCCTGGTCGCAAAGCTCTCTGAGAGCGGCGGGCGAGAAACTGTCGAGCGCAAGCTCCGGCAACAGGTCGTTATCGGCCGCGAGGTTGCGGTTCATGGCAGCGGAAAACAGGCTCGTTCCCGCTTCGTGCAGAACAGCGGGCTGGCCGGCGATCCTTCCAAGCAGACTGGTGGGGACGAGCCCGAAGGGCACGTCCTCGTAGATGTACCGGCTGTCGGCTGTCGCCGGGCCGAAACCGCCCCGTCCTTCGGTGTGCATCTGCTGGTTCATGTCCGAGACCGTGCCCATCGGCACATGGAAAGACAGGGAGAAATGTTCGCGTACGGTTCTGACCGACAGACCGAAGGTTTCGGCGATCTTCAGCCGCTCCGCGTCGAGCGCTTCGATCAATTGTCCGACGGCCGGCGTCACATGCTCGCCCTGTCCCCATTTCTCGCCCTTCTCCATGCGGGTCAGGTTGAGAAGCGCGATGCCCAGGTGGTTCTGCGGGTTGAGGTTGGAAAGCGAGATGGCCAGAAGCCCGTCGCGCTCGACGAAGCGGTCGCCGAAGAGTTCCGTGCACAGCGCCTTCCCCTCGGCTGCGGCAGCCTTCGGCAAGGTGGCGACGTCGATTTTCTGGCGGACGGTATTGACGGAAACGCTTGCGCCGTCCGGCTGCTGGCGGCCGGTCAGAAGGGTCGTGCCCCAGACGATGATGGGCAGGGAAACGCCCCGTTCGGCCAGCCGCTTCGAAAGATAGAGCGCGCCGAAGGAGCTGTGCGAGCTGACGATCAGGGGCTGGGCGGACTTCAGGTGCGGCAGCGCCGCATCGAACGCCACGCGATGACCATTGGCGGGCAGCGCAACGATGACCGCGTCGACGTCGGCGACCGCCTCGCTTGCGTCACGGGCAACCGCCACCGGACCGGAAAACTCGACGGCGCCTGTCGCCGTCAGCGGCTCCCCTTCCGCCAGTTTGCGCGTGCGCGCCCCCGAAGGAGACCACAGAACGGGGTGATGACCGGCTTTTGCCAGGAAAGCCGCCATGCCGAAGGCGATCGCCCCGGCGCCGAGAATACCAATACGCATCGTAGTTCTGTCTTCCTTTCTCAAATAGCGACGTGCTTTGCCGCCTTGCCCTTCAAGGTCGCCCAACACCGCTCTTCGCGAAGCATCCAGCGGGAAACCGGAGATTTTTCACTGGATAGCACCGAAACGAAAAATTGTCCTTTGTCACTGGCGCTTAAGATACGTTTTATGCAGTATGAGACAGCTATAATGCACTGGGCGCATGATCGTGATGGAGATACGGGAACTCGAGGCCTTTCTTGCGGTGATGTCCACCGGCAGCATCACCGCCGCCGCCCGGCTGCTCGATCGCTCCCAGTCCCAGGTCACGCGCCTCATCCAGGACCTCGAAACCTCCGTCGGCTTCGCGCTCTTCGACCGCAACGGTCCGAAGATCGCACCGAGCGAAAAGGGGATCGCCTTCCACGCGGAAGCCGAGCGCTTCCTGAGCGGCATCGGCCATTTGCGGGAGCGGGCAAGGACGATCGCGGAAAAGGAGCCGCAGCCGATCGAGATCGTGGCGATCCCAGCTTTCGCCAGCGGCATCATCCCCTTGGCGCTTGCGGCGTTGCCGGAAAAGCTGCTGCCGCGAAAAATCCATCTGCGCAGCCTGCCGGCGGAGGCGGCGGTGCAATCGGTATTGGCCCGCACGGCAGATTTCTGCGTCACGTCTCTGCCGGCCGACCAGCCGGGACTGGAAGTGCACGGGGTGTTTCAGGGACCTTGCGTTGCCGCCGTGGCGGAAGGTGATCCTCTTGCCGCCTGCGAGGTGATTTCGATCGCAGATCTTGCCGGACGCAACATTATCACGATGGCCAATCCGTTCCGCCTGCGCCACCGCGTGGACATAGCGTTGGAGGCAGCGAATATCCGCCCGGCCAGGATCATCGCGACCAGCGTTTCGGTCAATGCGGTACAGATCGCATCGACGGGGCTCGGCGTGGCGATCATCGAGCCTGCGACAGCCTACGGTTTGAAGCTGGCCAATGTCGCGGTCCGTCCGCTCGACGTCGACATTCCTTTCCCGTGGGCGATCTTTTCGGCCGCCGCGCGTCCGTTATCCGACAGCTCGCGCGAACTGATTCAGGCGATCATACAGATTGCTTCCGCTCACATCCCGGGATTTACCGCTCACGACCCGCGCAACGTCAATCGCGTCGCCGATATGATCTTGGGAGGAGACCAGACCGACGCACGCTAGCCCGCGAAACCGCCCTGCCAAATGCCGGGAAGTATCCAATTCATAACAACGAAACTGAGAACCAAAAGAGGAGAATGACATGAAAGACTTCACCGCAACCCGCCGCTCCACGCTGAAGCTTCTGGCCGCTGGCACGGGCGTCCTGGCAGCGCCGGCAATCATTCGCCCGGCATTTGCCCAGTCCAAGGTCGTGAACATCACCACCTATGACAAGTTCGTTCCGCAATCCTTTATCGACCAGTTTCAGAAGGATACGGGTATTGAAGTGCGCATTCGCCTGACAGACGACCAGGGCAAGCAGTACAACGTGCTGTCGGCCGAAGGCGAGACGCCCTCGACGGATATCGTCACGGTCACCGGCCATCGTCTGTCGCAATTCATCGGGTCCAAGCTGCTCACGCCGCTCGACACCGGCCGGCTGAAGAACTGGGACAAGCTCGCCTCCGCCTACAAGGGCGCACCGCAGCTTACCGTCGACGGTTCGGTCTTCGGGGTGCCGCTTTTGGCCGGCTTCGAGGGCCTCGCCCGCAACACGGATTATACCAAGGCCTCCGACAGCTGGGCCATCATGTTCGATCAGGAATACAAGGGCCTGACGTCCTACATCATTTCCGACTTCCTCCAGATTACCATGCGCTATCAGGGCAATGACGGCGACTTCGTCACCTATGAAGGCAAGCCGGAGGAGGCGCAGGCCGCAACCAACAAGGCGCGCGACTACCTGATCCAGAACAAGGACATGGTTCGCAAATACTACGACGCCGGCTCCGAAGTTCAGCAGATGTTCGTCAACGAGGACATCTATGTCGCCCATAGCTGGTCCGGCCCCGCGGCGAAGCTGATCATGGACGGACATCCGATCGAAATATCGGTTCCGAAGGAGGGGACCTATGGTTTCCTCTACTCCTTCAACGTGGTGAAGAACGGCCCGAATACGGATGCGGCCTATACCTTCCTCGACGCCATCCTCTCGTCTCCGGAGATCGGCGCGGCGATGAGCCGGCAGTCGGGCTTCGCCTCCGCATTCGACGGCGTGGACAAGGTGCTGAACGACAAGGAGCGTGCTGCAATGACCCTGCCGCAGGAGCAGACCGAGCGCATCCAGTTCTTCAGCTCCGTCAACCGCGACATGAAAAACGAGATGGTCGACAAGGCGGTCGCCGAGATCAAGGCCGCCTGATCGATCGCCGAGGCCCATCCGACGCGGCCGGTCCCCTTGGGATCGGCCGCGAGAAAGAGCATTTCATGAGCCTGGAACGACGACAATGGTAGATACGACCACAATGCAAGCCCGATCCGCCGGTTCTTTACGGGTGCCCCGTTATGCCGGATGGATCGGCAAGGCCGTCGGTTCGGGTCTTTATCGCCACACCATCGGACGCCTTGCGGACAGCCGCCGTGCCCGCTTGGCGCTGCTTGCCGGCGTCCCTCTCTTCTGGATCGCGGCGCTGCACATCGACCCGATCTTCCAGATGGGGCGGATCAGCTTCATGACGGACTACCCGCAGGCACCGGACGGAGGCCCCGCCTATACGCTGGCCAATTACGAGCTGTTCTTCTCCGACCAGCTCTATTTCATGCCCTTCATCCGCAGCCTCATCTTCGCGGCCGTCGTCACGATCTCGACCCTGGTGATCGTTTATCCGGTCGCTTACTACGTCGCGAAAATCGTTCAGCCGAAGAACCGCATGCGCGCGTTGCTGCTCCTGCTCATCCCCTTTTGGGCTGGAGAACTGATCCGCACCTTTTCGGTCATCATGCTTCTCGCCAATCGCGGCGCGGTCAACGTAGCGCTACGCGAACTCGGCTTCATCGACCGGCCGATCCCGATGCTCTACACGTCGTTCTCGCTGAGCTTCGGCGTCATCTATCTGCTGGCGCTCTACATGTTGCTGCCGCTCTATTCGGCCATCGAGAAGATACCGACACCGCTCATTCATGCGGCGGCCGACCTCGGTGCCGGCCCGTTCCAGCGCTTCCGCCGCGTGATCCTGCCCTTGTCGAAGGACGGCATCGTCTCCGGCTGCAGCCTCGTCTATCTCACCTCCGTCGGGGTCTTCGCGGCACCGCTCCTGCTCGGCGGCCCGAATACGGTCATCTTCCCCGAGGTGATCGCGACGCTCTTCCACTCCTCGAACGACAAATGGCCCGAAGGCGCCGCCTTCGCCATGCTGCTGCTCGCGGTTTCGCTGTCGACGGTCGGCCTGTTCATGCGGGTGATCGGCGGCCGTTCCGTCCGGCTGATGTAAGGAGGCCACGATGCGACCATACTTCGCCGATCTCCCGAAAACCGCCCTCGGTGCCGCCTACTGGCTGTTTGCGGTCTATCTCCTGCTGCCGCTGGCGCTGATGACGGCCATGAGCTTCAAGGATGCGAGCTTCGTCGCCTTTCCGATCACGGACTGGACGCTCAACTGGTATGCCCAGGTGTTGCAGGACAAGCAATTCATCGAAGCCTCGCTCTATTCGGTCGGGATTGCGCTGGCGACCACTGCCGCGGCGACCGTCATCGGCGTCTGGATCGCTCTTCTGGTCTCGACCGAAGGTATCTGGGGCAAGGCCATCATCTTCGCACTCGCCTGCCTGCCGGCGGTCGTTCCGGGCCTGATCAACGCAATCTCAATGCGGATATTCATCCGCACCGTCGACATCCCGACCGGCACGGCGGCGATCATCCTGTCACATGCAGTCCATGCCGTGCCCTTCGTGGTGATCATGGTGCTCACGCGGCTGCGTTCCATGCCGGCCAATCTGGTCGACGCAGCCCGCGATCTCGGCGCCGATCGGTTCGTGGCCTTCCTCAGGGTCACGATCCCGTACCTGATGCCGGCACTTCTCGGCGGCATGATCTTCTGCGTGCTCACCAGTATCGACGACTTCGTCCGCACCTTCTTCCTCGGCGGCTACAAGCCCACGCTCCCGATGCTCATCTTCGCGAAGGTACAGGGCGGCATGTCGCCGGAGATCAACGCCATGGCGACGATCGTGCTGGTCGTGACAGCCGCTGTCGGCGTTTACGCCGAGCACCTCACCCGCCGTTCAAGGAACTGACGATGCAGCCTGTGGTCCACTTCAAAAACGTCAACAAATATTACGGCGGATTGCCTGCGGTCGATGGCCTGGACCTCGCCGTAGAGCCGGGACAATTCGTGACGCTGCTCGGCCCCTCCGGTTGCGGCAAGTCTACGACGCTCAGGATGCTCGGCGGTTTCGAGCAACCCTCGTCGGGGAGATCTATCTCGAAGGCGAGCCGATCTCGCATCTGCCGCCGAACAGACGCAACGTCAACATCGTCTTTCAGGACTATGCGCTCTTTCCGCACCTCAACGTCGGACGCAACATCGCCTTCGGACTGGAATTGAAAGGACTGGCTTCGGACGCGATCCACAAACGGACCATGGAGCTGCTGGCCCTCGTCAAGCTCCAGGATTTCGCCGACCGCATGCCCGACCAGCTTTCGGGCGGCCAGCGCCAGCGCGTCGCGCTGATGCGCGCGCTCGCCCCAGACCCGAACGTGCTCCTGCTCGACGAGCCCCTTTCGGCGCTCGATGCGAAGCTGCGCCAGCAGATGCAGATCGAGCTGAAAACCATCCAGCGGACCACCGGCAAGACCTTCATCTTCGTCACCCACGATCAGGAGGAGGCGCTGACCATGTCCGACGTCATCGTGGTGATGAACAAAGGCAGGATCGAGCAGATGGGCGGCCCGAACGAGCTCTATTCCCGGCCGCGCAGCCGCTTCGTCGCCAACTTCATCGGCCAGAGCAATTTCCTCGAAGGCAAGCTGCTTTCCGACGACGGCACGACCGCGGCCATCGACTGGAACGGAAGCATCATCCACGCCGACCTCAACGGGACGAAGCCGGCGGCCGGCACCGGCGTGACCGTCGCGCTTCGTCCCGAGGCCCTCTACTGCGTGGCGGAACAGCCGAAGGACCGGTTTGCCCTGAAGGGGCGCATCGTTCAGCGCGTCTTCAAGGGCGCCCATACGTCCCTGACCGTGCAACTCGAAAATGGCGCGGAGCTGGCCTTGCAGCTCGATCCGGTAGCGCTTTCGCACATCGGGACGGACGAGGTGTGGCTCGGCTGGCGCGAGCGCGACGCGGTCGTTCTTGCCGACTGACGCGCCTGATTGGCGCAGTCTTTCAGGGGGCCGCCGGCAGCGGCGGCCCCGAAAGCGGATTTCAGGAGCAAAGGCTATTATGACGAATGAACAGCATGGGCGGCTCGCGGAACTGAATGCGAGGGTCAAACAGGACCTGGACTATCTCAACTACCCGCCTGCCAACTGGTCGAAGCCGGTCACGACGGCTGACGGACAGCCGGTGAGCGATGTCGTCATCATCGGCGGCGGCATGTGCGGCATGGTCGCCTGGCTTGCCCTGACCCGGGCAGGCATCGCCAATCTGCGCATCCTCGACCGTGCCCCCGAGGGCCAGGAGGGCCCCTGGGTCACCTTTGCGCGCATGGAAACCCTGCGGTCGCCGAAGAACCTGCTGGGCCCGGCGCTCGGCATGGCCTCGCTCACCTTCCGCGCCTGGTACACCGCCTGCTTCGGTGAAGCGGCGTGGGAAACGCTGTTCCGCATTCCCCGCCCGATGTGGATGGACTATCTGAAATGGTACCGCGGGGTTTTGTCCATTCCCGTCGAGAACGACACGCATGTCACCCGCGTCCGCCCTCGCGAGGACGGTCTCCTGGAGCTGGAGATCGCCGGCGGCGGAAAGCCTTCCATCGTCACGCGCAAGCTGGTTCTGGCCACGGGCCGCGAAGGCCTTGGCGAGCCGGTCGTTCCGGCTTTCGTCAAAGGCATGAAGCGCCACGCGTCCTGGGCTCACTCCGCCGACGACATCGATTTCGAGGCACTCAAGGGAAAGCGCGTCGTCGTCATCGGTGTCGGCGCATCCGCTGTCGACAATGCGGCCGAGGCGCTGGAGTCCGGCGCGGGCGAGGTCCGCCTGCTCGCGCGCCGCAAGGAGATGCCGACCGTCAACAAGCTGATGGGCATCGGCTCCTACGGGGTAACGGCGGGGTTTGCCAAAATCGATCCGGAGTGGCGCTGGCGGATCATGGACTATTCCGTCAAGCAGCAGACGCCGGCGCCGCACAATTCGACGCTGCGCGTCAGCCGCCATCCCAACGCCTTCTTCCACTTCGATTGCGCCATCGGCTCGATGCGGGAGGAAGGCGGCGAAGTGCTGATCACCACCACGAAGGGCCGCGTCTTCCGGACCGATTTCGTCATCCTCGGAACCGGGTTCACGGTCGATCCGCTCAGCCGCGACGAGCTCGCACCCTATCAGGACCGGATCGCCTGCTGGGAGGACCGCTACACGCCGCCGGCCGGAGAAGAGAATTCAGACCTTGGCCGTTTCCCCTGGCTCGATGACGATTTCGCCTTCACCGAGAAGGAGCCCGGCACCGCGTCATGGCTCAAGGACATCCACTGCTTCAACTATGGTGCCTCGATAAGCATCGGCAAGGTGAGCGGCGACATTCCGGCAATCAGCGAGGGCGCGCTCTGGCTGGCACGCGGGGTCGCCGCCTCGCTCTTCATCCGCGACATCGACTACCACTGGAAAGCCCTGCTCGCCTATGAGAAGCCCGAACTCGACGGCTCCGAATGGACCGACGCGGACGCGCCGCAGCCGGCACACAAAACTGCTTGAATTTCTCGATGACGATTGCCCAAGCTGAAGGATTACGATGACCGTTTCCCCGAAAACAGATGTGATCGACGCCGTGCTCGGCCTGGATCCCTCCTCGCCCGTTCAGGCGCTGCGCGAGCGGCGCGAAAAGCTCAAGCATTTCACGCAAACCAGTCATGACGCGGCGCTTCTCCCCGCCGAACCAGGTAATTTCTCCTACGCCATGAGGGCGGCTCTCGCGGCGCGCATCGCCGGCCTCTGGAAAGCGGCAGAACTCCAGGCCCATTACAAGGCGCAGCTCGAGGAGAAGGGATCGACACCCGACCTTCGATCGATCGCCGATCCGTCCTTCAGGCCCGAGGGCGACAAGCGGCTCGCAACGATGCTTGCGCATGTCGATCTGGTGACGCTCAAGCCGAAGGAAGCGACGCGCGCGAATATCGAAGCGCTCTACGCCGTCGGTCTCGACGACCGCGATATCGTAACCCTCGCAGGTCTCATCGCCTTCGTGAACTATCAGGTGCTGGTCGTGGCCGGCCTCAAGATGCTGAGGGACAACTGACATGTCGGAAGCCGTACACGAATTCACCCTGGAGCCGCTCGATTGGCAGCCCTACGTCAAGCCAGTGAAGCTCGACGAGGCGACGCCGGAGCAGCTCGACGCTCTGAAAGTGACGCCCTCGAACACCAAGGTTTCGAACTATGTCCTGGTTCTGGCCAACGACGCCGAGATGCTCGCCGAACGTACGCCGCTCTTCAACGACATCATGTACAGCGAAGGCGGGCTCTCGCGCGGCGGGCGCGAAATCGGCGCGCTGGCAGCTTCCTTCGTCAACCGCTGCATCTACTGCGCCTCGGTGCATGCCAACCGCTACATCCAGCTGGAAAAGCGGCCGGAGGTGGTGGACGAAATCTACAGAAGCGGCCTCGACGCCGACCTGCCGGATTTCGAGCAGGCGCTCTTCAATTTCGGCGTGGATCTGACGGCGCACCCGGACAATGTCGGCGTCTACCAGTTCTACCACCTGCGCGAGATCGGGCTCGACGATCTGGAGATCCTCGACCTGATCCATTCGATCGCAATCTTCGGCTGGGCGAACCGCCTGATGCATACGCTCGGCGAACCGCATCTGAAGGAGTGAGACGTTGGGCGGTTGCCACCTGCGTGTGGCGTAGAAGCCTTCAGCGCCGGCCTTCGTTCCGAATCAACCGGTTTCGATGCCCATTTCTCCGATCAGCCTCTCCCGCGCGGCAAGGGCAGCGATGGCGCGTTCGCCCAATTCGCGAGCCACGAGATTGAGTAGCCCTTCGCAAAAGACGATATAGGCTCCCATGCTGTTGCTGAAGAAACTGCTGGCGTGCGGGATGAAGAAGGCGTGCCGGGCGGGGGAACGAGCGGCGAAGAACGGCTGTCCGTTACTGCGATCACCTCCAGTCCGGCTTTTTCTGCCACCGCGGCCACTTCCGCCACGCTGCGGGTATAGGGCGCGCAGCTCGCGACCAGAACCAGGTCTCCGGGAGAAAGCTGCGACAGCGCCTCCGCCTCGCCGAGACGCGGTGCGTCCAGCAAAGCGACGTCGCTGCGCAACATTCCGAGGCCGTAGACCATAAAGCTCGCGAAAGCATGGAACTGGCGTACCCCGTGCACGCGCACACGCGGCGCGGTCGCGAGCAACGCCGCCGCCCGCTTCAGCGTCTCGGCATCCGTCTGACCCAGAAAGCCGTCGATATTCGCCTTCGTCTCCTGGCCGATGCGTTCGAGGACATGGACCTCTTCCCGCTCGCCGCGCGTGACCGACATCAGACGGCCAGCCTGGCGGCTGTAGAAGTAGCGCTCGTCATCGGCGATCGCCTGGCGGAAGACGCTCTGGAAATCGCTGAAGCCGGCATAACCGAGCCGCTTGGCAAGCCTGGTAAGCGTCGAGGCGTTAACGCCCTGGCCGTCGGCGAGCTCGGATATGCTGCGCACCGCCGTCTGTTCGGGCGTATCGACCAGGCGTGCCAGCACGTCGAGCGCCTTGCTGCCGAGAGCGAGGTCGATTTCCTTGCGCCTGATCCTGAGCGTCAGGTCGCGCAGTTCCTCGATCGTGCCTGGACGGTACGACGCCGGGGGATCGGTGGGCGGTGCCATCGTGAACCTCAATCGAGCAGCGACCGCCTTTCCTCGAAGCGAAAGAGCGGTGCGGCATGCGCCCTGTCGTAGATCTCGCAGGCGATTCTGTCCATGTCGACGCGAAAGACCGCCGTCGCCAGCGTGTTCTCGCCGTCCGGATCGTCAGGCTGCTCGCGATAGATCGGCAGGGCCGTGCGCTGCCGGTCCCAAAGGACCGCAAGAGGTTCGACGCCGGTCATGCCGCCGGCCAGAATTTCCTCTCCACGTTCCTGTCTGGAACGGGAGGAGGCGGTGACGCGCTGGCGCTCTTCGCGCGTGCCGTCGTGAATCAGATGGTTGGCGTGCACTTCGGGCGCATCGACCTGCCGGACCGAACAGGCCGAATGGGTAAACTCGACGCTGGCTATGCCCCGATTTCCGGGCTGCGCCAGGGAAATATGGAAGGCGGCGGCGCGCTGCGAACTGCGCAGCATGTCGAGTGCCTCGCGGACCGTGCCGCAATCGAGCACGGCGCGGCAGAGGACCATGCGCGGCATTCCTGGTCCTGTCTGGCGCGAGCGGATATTGTTGACGGCCATGGCGAGCCCGGCATCGTTGAGCGCGAATGTATGCCCCGGAAGCGAACCGGGATAGACGAAGCCGAAGAAGGCGCGGCCCCCTGCGGAAGCGATACGGACAATGGCGCAGCCCGGACGAAGGCCCGGATCTCCGTCTTCGTTATGAGCCAGCGTGAGCCTCTGGCCGGGCAGCATGACGGTGGTGCATCCGTCGGGGGCGATCGCCCGGATATCGCCGCGGCAGTTCCAAGCAAAGACCTCGTCAAAGGGCAGTTCGAGGCCTTTTGCGAGACCGTGCAGTTCCTCGAAATAGCGGGGAAAGTGTGCTTCGACCAGTGCCCTCGCCGCGACGATGCGTTCATGGCCGGCGAAGGCGATGACACTCGCCCAGCCGTGTGTCCTGATCAGATGGCGGTGGACGATGTCGCGGCCATGGCGGCCAAGCGCAACGCCGACCTCGAAGGGCGATCCGTCGATCTCGACCAGGGGCAGGCTGCTTGAAACCTCAATGGACATGCTGGAGAAACTCACGAAGACGCGGATTTTCGGGATTATCGAGAAGTTCGGTCGGATCGCCGTCGACGGAAATCTTGCCGCCCTCCATGAAGATCAGCCGGGAGCCTACCTGGCGTGCAAAGGCGATCTCATGCGTGACGACGATCATCGTCATGCCCTCCTCCGCAAGCGATTGCATCACCCGCAGAACCTCATGGCGCAGTTCGGGGTCGAGCGCTGAGGTCGGCTCGTCGAAGAGCATGAGTTTCGGCTTGACGGCCAGCGCGCGGGCGATGGCGACGCGCTGCTGCTGGCCCCCGGAGAGCTCGGAGGGATAGTGATGGCCGCGGTCGGCCAAACCTACTTTGGCAAGCAGCTCGCGGGCTTGCCCGATCGCCTCGGCCTTGCCGACGCCACGCACGCGCCGCGGCCCGAAAGCGACGTTCGCGAGCGCCGTCATCTGTGGGAAAAGGTTGAATTGCTGAAACACCATGCCGGCTTCCTGCCGGATGAGTCTCACCTTGGAGCGCCCTTCGCGCACGCTGATGCCGTCGACCACGAGGTCGCCCCCATCGATCTCCTCGAGTGCATTGATGCAGCGCAGAAGGGTCGACTTGCCTGAGCCCGAAGGGCCGATGAGCACCACGACCTCACCGGCCTCGATGTTGAGGTCGACTTCCTTGAGCACGGTTACGTTGCCGAATGCCTTGGTGACGTTCCTGAATTCCACAATGCTCATAGGATGCGCATCCTCTTTTCCGTCACGCGCAGGATCAGGGTCAGCGTGCTCGTCATGATGAGGTAGAGAACGGCGACGGCGGACCAGATCTCGACTGCGCGGAAATTCGCCGCCATGATTTCCTGCCCCTGGCGGGTCAGCTCGCCGACACCGATGACGATGAATAGCGATGTGTCCTTGAGGCTGACGATGAACTGGTTGCCAAGCGGCGGGATCATTCGCCGGAAGGCGATCGGGCCGACAATGTAGGCGAGCACCTTCCAGACCGGTAAGCCGAGCGCCAGCCCCGCTTCCTTCAGTCCCTTGTTCACCGAGAGCAGCGAGCCGCGAACGATCTCGGCAATATAGGCGCCCGCATTGACAACGATCGCCGTCACCGCCGCGGTCATCGGATTGACGCGAAAATCCGCGAGCAGCGGCAGGGCGAAGTAGATGAACATCACCTGCACGACGATCGGCGTGCCCCTGATCACCTCGACATAGGCAAAGGCGACGGCGTTCAGGATAGCGTTGCCATAGGCACGCATGAAGCCGGCGACGACACCGACGACCAGGCCGCCGACGAGGCCCGCCAGTGCTATCAGAATGGTCAGCCGTGCACCACCCAGGAGAGCGGGCATGGCCTCCACGACCACAGACCAATCGAATTCCATTGAATTGCTCCGCTGCATCGCGATCTGCCCCTGCGGCGATGGCGACGCTACCGATAGAGATTATGGGCGGCTGCAGTGGCAGCCGCCGCGGCTTTCTGGAAGTGCTCTCGCCATTCCGGCGGGCGTGCTGGATCGATCCGGCCCGCCTCGATGCAAGAGACTCAGCTCTTCGGCTCGACGCCGAACCATTTCTTGTAGATTTCGGCGTAACGGCCATCGGCCTTCAACTTGGCGAGCGCCTCATTGACCTTGGCGACGAGTTCGCTGCCTTTCGGGAAGCCGATGCCGTATTGGTGCGCCATCATCTGTTCGCCCACCGCCTTGACCTTGCCGCCGCCGGCAGTCGCCACGTAATAGAGGACGTTCGGCGTGTCGTGCATCGCGGCGTCGACGCGGCCCGTCTGCAGTTCCAGATAGGCGTTGTCGATGTTCGGGAACTGGCGAAGCTCGGTCTCCGTGAAGTTCTCCTTCGCATAGTCGGTGGCCGACGTGCCGGTCTTAACGGCCAGCGTCTTACCCTTGAGGTCCGACGAACCGGCAATGGCGCTGTCGGCGGGCACCATCAGCATGAATCCGCTGTCATAATAGCCATCAGAGAAGTCGATCACCTTCTTGCGTTCGTCCTTGATGGTGATGCCGGCGAGGGCGGCATCGACCTGCTTCGTCTGCAGCGCCGGGATGATGCCGTTGAAATCCATCGGCTGCAGCGTGTAGGTAACCCCGATCTCGCTCGCGATCGCGTCCCAGAGATCGATGTCGAAACCGACATATTTGTCGCCCTGCTTGAACTCGAAAGGCACGAAGGCCGTGTCGGTGGCTACGACCAGGTCTTCGGCAGCTGCCGGGCCGGAGAGCGAGAGTGCCGCGGCGAAAAAGCCCGCGAAGAAATGGCGAAGTCTGTTTCTCATGATGGCGTTCCCCTGTTTTGCATTCGGGCATCAGCGTTTTGCCGCCGGCGCCAGTGTGCAAATATAGAATGCTTTTTATGCTTTGTCGCCATGAAAATTTGCACCATCCGGATCTGTTTAGCGTCACGCTGAAAAAATGCAGCGAACAGTGGCCTGTTGCGAGGTCTGCGAAAGCAGTGCCCCTCTGGCCTGCCGACCAGAGGGCGCATTATAGCTTTGGTCCGCTTGCCCTAACCGGCAGCTTCAGTGAGCGAGGCAATGGCCGCATCCACGGCATCGCCCAGGCGCTCCACGATCTGATCGACGTCCTCCCGTCCAAGGATGAAGGGGGGCGCCAGGAGGACATGATCGCCGCGTTGCCCGTCGATCGTGCCGCCCATCGGATAGACCATCAGACCCCGTGCCATGGCTTCCTTCTTGATCCGGGCATTGAGCTTCAGGCCGGGATCGAAAGGCGACTTCGTCGTCCTGTCTGCGACAAGCTCGACGGCACGGAAGAGGCCGCGGCCGCGAATGTCGCCGACGTGATGGTGATTGCCGAGCCGCTCGACCAGGCATCTTTCGAGATAGTCGCCCATCGATACGACGTTCTCGAGCAGCCCGTCGCGGCGGATGACGTCCTGCACGGCAAGGCCGGCCGCCGCGGCCATCGGATGGCCCATATAGGTATGGCCGTGCTGGAAGAAGCCCGACCCCTCGGCAAATGCCCGGAAGATTGCGGAGGACAGCAGAACCGCGCCGACGGGCTGATAGCCGCCGCCGAGCCCCTTGGCGATGGTCATCAGATCCGGGATGACGCCGTCCTGTTCGCAGGCATGCAGAGTCCCGGTCCGGCCCATGCCGCACATCACTTCGTCGAGGATCAGCAGCACTCCGTATTTGTCGCAGATCGCCCGAACGCGCTTCAAATAGTCCGCGACGGGCGGCACCGCACCGGCCGTGGCGCCCACCACCGTCTCGGCGACGAAGGCGATCACCTGATCGGAGCCCAGGTCGAGGATCTTGGCCTCGAGTTGGGCCGCGGCACGCGCGGCATAGTCCGCATCGCTCTCGCCGGCTTGCTGCAGCCGGTAGGCGAAGCATGGATCAATGTGGTGGGTTTCGACGAGCAACGGCCGGAATTGAGCGCGCCGCCACTCGTTGCCCCCGGCCGCCAATGCGCCAAGCGTATTGCCGTGATAGCTTTGACGCCGGGCGATGATGTGGCGGCGTTGCGGCTCGCCCTTCTCCACGAAGTATTGCCGAGCCATCTTCAGCGCCGCCTCGACGGCTTCCGATCCGCCGCTCACCAGATAGACGTGATCGAGCCCGTCAGGTGCATCGGCAACAAGCCGGTCGGCAAGCCGTTCCGCGGCCTCGGTGGTGAAGAAGCCGGTATGGGCATAGGCCATACGGTCGAGCTGCGCATGGAGGGCGCCGAGCACATCCGGATGAGCGTGACCGAGGCAGGAGACGGCGGCTCCCCCGGAGGCGTCGATATAAGCCTTGCCCTCGGCATCGAAGAGCCGGATGCCTTCGCCGCGGACGGCGACCGGCAGTTTCGCATGGATGGCGCGGTGGAGAAGATGGGTCATGGCGCTCTCTTGGAGTTGCGGGATTGGAGATGAGTGTTCAGCGCCGCGAGCTGTCCGTCGAAGCGTTTCAGAGCCGCGAGCGTGGCTTCGCCGCCCCGGCCTGCGATGAGCGCGCCGAGCACTTCGGCGACGGCGAAGGCCGGCGACATGGCGTGCAGGAAGGAAGGACTTTCGGTCGGCACCACGATGATCGTCTCGGCGATCTGCGCAAGCGGCGCCACTTCGCTGTCGGTCACCGCGACGACCGGTACGCCGTTGTCCCGAGCATATTCGGCAAGTTCGATCGTCGCCCGTGTATAGGGAAGAACGCTGGCCACGAGCAGCACGTCTGCACTCGTGGCACGGGCGACGGCATCCGCGCCGGTGCCGCCGATGCCCTCCAGCATCACGGATTTTTCGCCGACCAGCGAAAGGGTATAGTGGAACTGCCAGGCGACCGCGTGGCTCGAGCGCAGCCCGAGGCAATAGACCCGCCGGGCATCGGCAATCCGCTTTGCCGCTGCAACGATGCGATCGAGCACCGCCGGTTCTGCCAGCCGCGAAATCTGCGTGCCGATGGCGCTCAGCATATCGGCTGCGAGCGCATGGTCGCCCCTGAGCTTCTGGCTTCGGGCCTGCTCGCCGGCCTTTCCGGCAAATCCTGCATCACCCTCCCGCAGCGCCTCGGCATAGCGTTCGCGGATGGCATCGTAACCATCGAAACCGAGCTGCTTGGCAAGGCGGGTCATCGTCGCGGGCTGCACCCCCGCCTGGCGCGCCTGCTCGCGCATGGAGAGAAGAGCGACGTCGCGGGGATGGTCGACGATATAGCGGGCCGCCGTCCGCAATTGCGACGAAAGCCCGTCGAATGCAGTGATGATCGCGTCGCTGAGCGGCCCCTTGTCCATGCTTCATTTAACAACGATCCCGCGACCATTGCAACGAATGTTTCAGTGTGCAATTTTATGATTTGCGAAAATCATAGCTCGATGGTGCCCACATGAACGCTGGCGATGCTTTGCAGGGGATTTCGATCGCGGTCGCGCCGAATGGCGGGCGCCGGACGAAGGCCGACCATCCCGCCATACCCCTGACCCCGAAAGAACTCGCGCTTACCGCACGCGACTGCCTCGATGCCGGCGCGGCGATGATCCACGTCCACGTGCGCAAGGACGACGGAAGCCATCTTCTCGATGCCGACGCCTACCGCGCCGCGATCGCAGCGATCCGGGCTGCCGTGGGCGATCGCATGGTGATTCAGATCACCAGCGAGGCGCTGGGCATCTACTCGCCGGCCGAGCAGATCGCAGTCGTCAAGGCGGTCCGGCCCGAGGCCGTGTCTCTGGCGCTCAGAGAATTGGTCCCGGACGAAACGCACGAGGCTGCCTTTGCGGATCTTCTGTCGTGGGCTGCCCGGGAGAAGGTTTCGCCGCAGATCATCCTCTACGATCCGGAGGAGGCGGTGCGATTGGACGGCATGCGGCGACGAGGTCTGCTTTCCCGCGACGATATTCCCGTGCTTTACGTACTCGGTCGTTATACGCCGGGGCAAAGGTCCGTCCCCGGTGATCTGCTGCCCTTTCTGGCGCCGGACATGCCCGCCTACACCCATTGGAGCGTCTGTGCCTTCGGACGCCACGAAGCGGCCTGCGTCACAGCCGCAGCACTCCTCGGCGGCCATGTCCGCGTCGGCTTCGAAAACAATCTCTGGCTTCCGGAAGGAGCGGCCGCCGGCTCCAACGCCGACCTCGTCCGCACGGTTGCGGCTGCGCTGCTGCCGCTGTCGGTCCCGTTGCTCCAGGGGCCGGCGCTCGCACAGATGCTTACCCGCATCGGTTCTGCGGGTATGCCGAAAGGCTGACGCGCGCCCATTTTCCGTCGCCCGCCTTTTGGAACCGGTGAACGCCGGTTTCGTTCTCCCATGATGACAGCGCCTCGCGCCTTATCCGGCGCGCAAGGGCGCCTGCAACACTTGAAGTGCTGCTTGCTTTGATCCTGATCGCCGGATTTACCGAAGCAGGCAGCCGTATGGGAGTGCACCATGTTGACCCATGAAGATCGCAACATGCCCGAAAGGCGCGCCACAGCGGCATTTCCGATAGGTCTCATACTGCTCGCGATATGCGCCATCTTCGCCTATCTGGCGATCGGCGGCGCCATGCTGGAAGGTGAAACCGGAACGGTCGTCTACACACCGCCGATCGCCGACGCGCCGGCACCTCGATGAGTGGGAGACCTTCAATGACGTCCGATCCTGTCGGTCCCGGCCCCGGGCCGGGAATAATTCCGCCGAACCCGGTTCCGCCACTCGGCATTCCCGATCCGCCGCCGAACGAGCCCCAGCCCGATAAGGGGCCCGAGGACGACACGCAGAATCCGCCCGACGAAAAGGAACCGCCTCGGACCGACGTGCTTCCCCGGTGAGGCTTGACTTTCAGGAATCGTGATGAGAACATAACGTGAACATTCTGGAGAGTCCCTCATGACCCATGCAGAGGAAGTGATCGAGCGCGCTATGGCCGCCGTCGCCCAGGCAAGACGCCGGCGGGAACGCGAACAGGAGTGGCGCAGAAAAACCTTCGGACGGATTCAGGTCGGTATACCGCTCCCGCCCCTCAAGCGCGGCGTGCAGCTTTCGCTGCAGCTTGACCGTCCCGGTACGCAGTAAAGCCTGAAGCCGATCGGCTCATTCCGACAGGGCGACGAGGAAAACCGTGGCACGATTTTCCTCGCGATTGCCTCAGGCGGCAGCCAGTTCCGGCCGTTCCCTGGGGAAGGGCTTGAAGGTCAGTGCGATCAGGAAAGCACCGATGCCGAGACCCCAGGCACCGATATAGAGCCAGCCGTAGCTGGCAAAAACGTCGTAGATCAGCCCCCCGGCAACCGGGCCGATCGCCATGCCGAGACTGCCGGCCATTGCCGTGCCGCCGATGACGGTGCCCATCATGCGCAGCGGGAAATTCTCGCGGGCGATCACGGCGTAAAGCGGCATGACGCCCGCATAGATGAAGCCGAACACGGCAGCCACCGCGTAGAAGGCGCCGAGGTCGCGCACGAAGAAATAGGCGAGCGCACCGAAGGCCTGCAGCAGCAGTCCCGATACCAGAATGCGCTTGGCGCCGTAGCGGTCTCCGAGGATACCGAAGGCGACACGGCCGCCCATTCCCGCCAGACCCTCGAGGCTGTAGATGGAAACAGCGGCCATCATCGGGATCCCGCAGCTCACGGCGTAGCTCACGGTGTGAAATATCGGCCCCGAATGAGTGGCGCAGCAAAAGAAGTTCGTCAGCAGCAATATGACGAATTGCGGCGACCTCAGCGCCTGTCCAAGGGACATGTCCGGCTGCCCCTCACTTGCAGAGACGGCATTGCGACCTTCGAGGACAGGCGGGCGGCGCAGGAGCAACGCAGCCGGAATCATCGTGACGGCGGCAAGGGCGGCTATGATCTGCAGCGATGTCCGCCAGTCGTAGATCGTAACCAGCCACCCGGCCAACGGCGACATGGTCATGGGCGCCATTCCCATGCCGGCCGATACAAGAGATACGGCAAGGCTGCGATGCGTATCGAACCAGCCTGTCACGCAAGCCATCATCGGCGCGAATATCGCCGCGCAGGCACCTCCGACGATCACCCCGAAGAGGAGTTGGAATGCGATCAGCGTTGGCGCAAGGCTGGAAAGCGCAAGGCTCGCCGCAAGGAGCGCGGAACCGACCAGCACGACCGGGCGCGGGCCCCAGCGGTCCGAAGCGCTCCCCCAGACCATACTTGCCAGGGCCATTGCGATGAAACCCACCGTCATGGCACTCGATATGCCGGTCACGGACCATCCGGTATCCCGCGAGATGGGCACAAGGAAAACCGGCAATGAAAACATGGCACCGATTGCAATGCAGCCGAGCAGGCCGCCGGCAGCAACGATCACCCAGCGATAATGCGCATCGATCATTTCTCGTGTCTCCGCTCAGGGCAATCCGGCGCGGCATTCTTTTTCAGTCCACGCCCGGATTGCCGATCAAATCAAGGGCATTCTCCCGTTCGCGGCTGTGCCGCGCATACGATAGGACGAACGGCGCCCAAAGGCGCCGACATGGGAGTGGAAAATTTTCAGGCTGCTTTGCGCTGGATGCGGTTGAACCATGTGGCGCTCAGCGGAATTCCCGAAGCCCGCCTCTCCCCGCAAGCGGGACGAAGGGACTCGCGGCAAGGTTCAAGACCGATGAGATGCGAGGAGCGACCCGCTTGTTCCGTCTCCCGGCGGATGAGGGGCGGAGGCGCCCGATCAGGCCACCGTGTTCGACGTGTCGACGACCTCGAAATCATGCGTGATGGTCGCCGTCTTTGCGAGCATCGCGGATGCGGAGCAATATTTTTCGATGGAGAGGGCCACCGCGCGCTCGACCTTCTTGGCGGCCAGACCACGGCCCTTGACGATGAAATGCATGTGGATGCGGGTGAAGACGCGCGGGTCCTGATCCGCCCGATCGGCATCCATCTCGACCACGCAATCCTCGACGGCCTCGCGGCCCTTCTCGAGGATGTGGACGACATCGAAAGCCGAGCAGCCGCCGGTGCCGATAAGCACCATTTCCATGGGGCTCGGCCCCGGTTTCGGGCTATCCGGGCCGGCGGCCGTGCCGAGCACGACCTTGTGGCCGCTTCCGGATTCTCCGACGAAGGTCCTGCCTTCGACCCATTTGATGCGTGCTTTCATCCGATTCTCCTTCCTGTCGCGATGCGTTCATCTTCGTTCCAATGACGCAAAACGCTGCCGATTTCCACCCGCGCGCCAATTCGCTCAGCGCGCACCCCAGGTGTCGGTCAGCCGGTAGCCCTCGGGCCACGGGTCCGACGGGTCGAGCATGTGCTGATGGGTGCCGGTAATCCAGGCGCGGCCCGAGATTTCCGGCAGCACGGCCGGCCGGCCGCCGACTTCGGTGGTGCCAATGATGCGGCCGGAGAAGGTGGAGCCGATCAGCGAAACGGCCGTCAGCCGGTCCGAGAGCCCCATCCGGCCTCGGGCATGCAGCACGGCCATGCGTGCCGAGAGCGCCGTGCCGGTCGGAGAGCGGTCGACTTTGCCGGGCTGGATCGCAACCGCAGCACCCGCCCGCAGGCCTTCCGCCGTGCGTTCCACGGGGCCGGCAAAGAGGCAGAAGGAGAAATGCCGCCAGTCGGGGTTTTCCGGATGATGGAAACCGAACTGGGCATTTGCCGCGTTGGTGATCCTGACGCCAAGCCGGGCGATGTCGTGCGCCTCGTCCGGCTTCAGGGCGAAGCCCATTGCGGCAGCATCCACGATTACGAAGCTGTCGCCGCCATAGGCGGTGTCGACTGTGAGGGTCCCGAGCCCCTCGACCTCCAGCTTCGCGTCCAGCCGCTCGGCAAAGCTCGGCAGGTTCTCGACGAAGATGCGTTCGGCCTTGCCGTCACGGCACTCCGCGCGCACGCGAACGAGACCGCCGGGCGCCTCGAGCGTGATCTCCGTCACCGGCTCCTTCATCGGCAGGATGCCGCTGTCGAGCAGCACGGTGGAGACGCAGATCGAGTTGGAGCCGGACATGGGCGGCGTATCTTCCGGCTCCATGATGACGAAAGCGGCATCCGCGTCCGGATGCTTCGGCGGCACCAGGAGATTGACATGGCGGAAGACGCCGCCGCGCGGCTCGTTCAGGACGAAGTTGCGCAGGGTCTGATCGCGGGCGATCCAGCGGCTCTGTTCCCAGATCGTTTCGCCCGGCGGAGGCGCGACACCGCCGACGATCACGTCGCCCACTTCGCCCTCGGCATGGGCGGAAATGACATGAATGGTCTTGGTGCTGCGCATCGCGAACTCCTCGTTTCAAAAACCAGCGCGGTTACGAACGTCCGCCGCGCTTCAGGGAAGCCAGTCCGGCATCCGGACCGGGACGCGCCCCGTCAAGGCCGCGGCGACGCAATCGGCAAGACTGCCGAAGCGCACTGCGCGCCCGGAAAGACCGGGACCGTAATGGGCGTATTTGCCGGAGTTGGTCATGACCGCCCGGGTATGCGTCGGGAACACGGGCTCGGAGATTGAGCACCAACAGAGGTCCGGCAGCACCTGCACGCCGCTCTCCTGAAGCCGCGCGAGAATTCCCTCGCGGCGCGCCGCCGCAATGACCTCATGGCCGGCCGTGACGATCACCGCCACGTCCGGATGCCGCTTGCGGCCGTCGAGCGCCTCGGCCAGCGCCCGGCACTCGGCAAGGGACGCGTGCGGGCTGCCTATCGCCACGAGTTCGATTTCATCCGGACCCTCGTTCAGGGCGGACCACGCGGCCGTCATTTCATCGCGGGTGATGGTTGCATGATCCGCGTCCTCAGCCGCAGCACCGCCGGCCTCCGGCGTCACGCCCTCCACATGCAGCATCGGCGCGGCCGAGGTAGTGCCGAAGGCGGCACAAAGCGCCTTCAAGTCGTCGCGCGAAGGCTCCGCCGGAGCAAGCCCGCGGATGAGCGGAATGCGATCTGGCGCCGCCCGCCCGGCGAGATAGCCGATCAGCGGCCAGAAAGCGTCGTCGGCGCCCGCGGGCAGTTCGACGTCTATGATCCGCCGTGCCTTGCGGTGTTCGTCGAGATAGACGCCGGAGAGCGGCGCCCGTCCGGTAAGCGCGATGCAAAGGTCGAGGAAATCCGGGTGCTTCGCCGTCCGCGCACCGAGCACGCTGTTGGCGAAGATTACGGCATTGGACTCCGCCCAGGCGACGGCTTCGCCCGTCCCAGGCGCGCTGTCGAGCAGATAGGGCGAACAGGTGAAGGTCGGACGGCAGCCCATGCGGACATAGGCGTCGGCGAGCCGCGCCGCAGGGTCGCCGAAGGACGGCGGCACGCCTTGCCTCTGCCAATTGGCATGGTCCACGGAGATGGCGTTCATCGTCGCCGGGATCCGCACCTTCGCGCCCATCTCCGCCATCTTCTCGGCAAAGGTCAGGTTCGCGGGGCTGGCATAGATGCAGCCGTCGATATGCCCCTGCGTCACATCCACGAGGCCCTGTGCCCCCTGCTGCGCCGCCATGGCCGTAATGATGCGCATGGCCTGCGCAACCGCGACGCCTTCCTCTCCGTCGAGCATGGCACGGTCGCCATCGGTCAGGTCGAGCGCGGCCGTCGCCGGCGGAACGACGGGGATCGTCAGCCCCTCGGCTTCAATCGTCCTGTCACCGATCCGCGCCGTCTTCGCACGAGCGAGCGCCGCAAAGGCTTCCGGCGCAAGACGCAGCACCGGCAGCGGGCTGGCGAACATCTCGGAAGCGATCAGCGCGCCGAGGGTCAGCACATCTTCCGGTTCGGAAAATATGAGTGCAGCCGGGCCCCGACCGGTCAGCACGAGGTCGAGCAGCACACCCGAGCCCGTACAGGAACCGCGGCTCGACGGCATCATCAGGATGCAGCCGGTGAGCGGGACGCCATGCAGCGGGTGGTGCACGTCGATCACGCAGCCCGTCGCGGGATCGACCCCGCCCCAGAAACTCAGCGCCTCCCCGGTCGCGATGACCGGGCCTTCGGCCCACCCCTGAAGGATGCTGCGGGCGGGATCGAGGCCGCTCATTTTACGACGAAGCCGTGGGCGAAGGGATCGCGGTCATCGATGAAGATGGTGTTGATGCCGGTCATCCGCGCCCAGCCGGCGATCGACGGGATGATCGCATCGCGGTCGGCGACCTTCGCGGCCGCTTCGACGCGACCCTTGAAAAGCGACCCGATGATCGACTCGTGGACGAATTCGTCGCCGACATTCAGCTTGCCCTTGGCGGCAAGCTGCGCGATCCGGGCCGACGTGCCGGTGCCGCAGGGCGAGCGGTCGATGGCCTTCTCGCCGTAGAACACCGCGTTGCGGGCATGGGCCTCCGGCTGCGTCGGCCTGCCCGTCCACTGGATGTGGCTCAAGCCCCGGATCTCCGGGTGTTCGGGATGGACGAACTCATATTTGGCATTCAGTGCGGCCCTGAGCTTGGGGCTCCAGCCGACCAGTTCTCCCGCCGTATGGTCGGCCATGTCGCGGAAGTTCTTCTGCGGCTCGACGATGGCGTAGAAATTGCCGCCATAGGCGACGTCGACCACGATCTCGCCCAGCCCCTCGACCTCCGCCGTGAGGCCTTCCGCATAAAGGAAGCTCGGCACGTTGGTAAGGCGCACCTCCTCGACGAAGCGGCCCTCCTGGCGGTAGGTGATGTCGACCTTGCCCGCGGGGGCATCAATCGACAGCTTTCCGGGCTCGCGCGGGGTGATCAGGCCGTTCTCGATGCCCATGGTGATGGTGCCGATGGTGCCGTGACCGCACATCGGCAGACAGCCGGAGGTCTCAATGAAGAGCACCGCCACGTCGCAGTCGGGCCGGGTCGGCGGGTAGAGGATCGAACCCGACATCATGTCGTGGCCGCGCGGCTCAAACATGAGGCCCGTTCGGATCCAGTCGAACTCCCTCAGGAAATGCGCGCGCTTTTCCAGCATGTTCGCGCCTTCGAGACGCGGGCCCCCGCCCGAAACCAGGCGGACGGGATTTCCGCAGGTGTGGCCGTCGATGCAGGAGAAGGTGTGGGTGGCCATGGTCGAAACCTCTGTCAGAATCTTTGCGGCGAAAAGGGTGCAATGTCGATGGCCGGAGTCCGGCCCGTCAAGAGATCGGCGACGATCCTGGCCGTCCCCGCCGATTGGGTAAGCCCGAGATGGCCGTGACCGAAGGCGAAGATCACCCGCGGCGTCGCGCGGGCGCGGCCGATGGCCGGCAGGCTGTCGGGCAGCGACGGCCGGAAGCCCATCCACCGCACCCCGCCTTCCGGTTTCAAGCCGGGCAGGAAGGCCTGCGCCTTCTTCAGCATCGCTTCCGAGCGGCGGAAGTTCGGCGGTAGATCGAGCCCGCCGAGTTCGACCGCACCGCCGACCCGGATACCGGTCGACAGCCGTGTCACGACGAAGCCATGGCCGCCGAAGGTGATCTGCGTGCGCAGATCGAACGCGTCGGCGGGAAGCGTCGTATTGTAGCCGCGCTCGGTTTCGAGCGGAATGCTTTCGCCGAGCGTGCGCGCAACCCGGTGCGAGAAAGCGCCTGCCGAGAGAACCACCTGTGCCGCCCGCCGGACCCTGCCGTCGGCGCTCAGGACTTCAACCGCCCCGTCGACGGGCTTCAGCGCAATGACCTCCGCGCGCTCGATCACCCCGCCGATCGTGCGGAAATGGTCGGCAAGGGCAAGCGTATAGAGCTTCGGATCGGCGATCGAGTACCAGCCGGGCGTGAAGGTGGCGTGGGTGAAGCGCGCCGCCAGGCCCGGCTGGATCTCGGCAATGCCTGCGGCATCGAGATGGCGGAACTCGATCCCGTGATCCGCGCGGGCCTTCCAGCCGGCAAGCGACGCCTTGAATTCCGCCTCTCCCTCATAGACCTGGAGGTTGCCTTCCTTGCGCAGCATGGGCGCCGTGCCGGTTGCTCCGAGGAACGGCTCGAGTTCCGCTTTCGACAGGTCCATCAGCGCGGTCTGGGCCGCGGTCGAATGCGCCACGCGGGCCGGCTGACAAGCACGCCAGAAGCGGAACATCCATGGCGCGATCTTCAGCGCATAGGCGGGCGGCACGGTTAGCGGTCCGAGCGGATCCAGGAGCCATTTCGGCGCCTTTTTCAGGATGCCGGGCGAGGCAAGGGGAAGGATATCGGTGAAGGCGAATGCCCCGGCATTGCCGGCGGAAGCGCCGGCCGCCGGCCCCTCGCGGTCCAGAACGGTGACCGACAGGCCGCTGGCCACGGCGGCAATCGCAGCCGATAGGCCGACGACCCCCGCGCCGATCACGATGACGTCCGGTTCGGCCATTTATCGTACGCTCGCCAGGAACTTCTGCGTCTCGGGGTTCTGCGGCGAGGCGAAAATCTGATCGGGCGAGCCGATCTCGGCCATGATCCCCTGATGGAAGAAGGCCACGCGATCCGACACGTCGCGGGCAAAGGTCATTTCGTGGGTAACGCAGATCATCGTCATTCCCTCTTCCGCCAGCATCTTCAGCGTGTCGAGCACCTCGCCGACCAGCATCGGATCGAGCGCCGAAGTCACCTCGTCGAACAGCATGTATTCCGGCGACATGGCAAGCGCCCGGGCGATCGCCATGCGCTGCTGCTGGCCGCCCGACATGCGGTTCGGATAGACCTTGAGCTTCTCGCCGAGACCGACGTGGGTCAACTGCTTCACCGCAATCTCCTCGGCCTTGTCCTTAGAGAGGCCGAGCACCTTGCGCGGGGCGAGCATGACGTTTTCCAGCACGGTCAGATGCGGGAAGGCATTCCATTGCTGGAACACGATCCCCACCTTGCGGCGCAGCCTGTTGAGATCGGTGCCCTTGGCATGGACATCGGTGCCGTCGATCACGATCCGGCCGGAGTCGATCGGCTCGAGCCCGTTGATGCAGGTGAGCAGCGTCGACTTGCCGGAGCCGGAGCCGCCGATGATGGTGACCACCTCGCCCTTTTCGACGGTCAGGTCGATGCCCTTGAGAACCTCCAGAGAGCTGAAGGATTTGCGGACGTTTTCGATCTCAATCATTGGGGGACCACCGTTTTTCGAGATACCCGCCAAGCCGGGCGACGGGGAAGCTGAGGAGGAAGTAGATGGCGCCGCAGATCAGCAGAATGAAGAGCGGCTCCTGCAGACGCGTGACCAGTATCTGCGAGGCACGCAAGAGCTCGACCAGGCCGAGCCAGAGCACCAGTGCGGAGTCCTTCATCACGCCGAGCGTCAGGCCTATCCACGACGGAAGCGAGACCCGGGTGGCAAGCGGCGCCACGATGTAGCGCATGTCCTGCCACCAGGTCATGCCGAGGGAGCGCGCCGCACGGCGGGTCGTCACCGGCACCGACGAAATTCCGCCGCGCACGATCTCCGCGCAGAACGCCGCCGTGTAGAGCGAAAGCACCACACCGGAGGTGGTGAAGGCGCCCCATCCGAGCTTGGCGATCGACTGGAAGGCATTGCCGAGCACGAGCTGGATCAGGAGCGGTACCGAGCGGAACACGTCGAGCAGCAAGGTGAGCGGTGCCGACCAATAGGGTCCGATCTGGAACCGGATCACTCCGAACAGGATGCCGAGAACGGTGCCGGCGGTGACGGCGACGGCGGTGACCGCCAGCGTCATTCCGGCGCCTTGCGCAAGAAAGGCGAGATCGTTCCAGGTGAGGGCAGTTTCAAACATCTCTCACCCCTCTCAGTAGCGGAACATGCGCCAGGCGAAGGCCCGGGCTGCAAGCGTGACCGCCTTGGCAATCAGGTAGTAGATCACCGCAGCGAGCGCGAAGAATTCGAATGTGCGGAAGGAGCGGGCATTCAGCTCCTGCGTGATGCCGGCCAGGTCGGTGTTCATGCCGACGGTGACGCCCAGCGACGTCATCAGGATGGCCCAGACCATCTGGTTGGTCGCGGGCAGGAAGGCCACGCGCAGCATCTGCGGCAGAACGATCAGCCGGAACGCCTGCAGCGAGGTCATGCCGAGCGACCGGCCCGCCCGCGCCTGCGTATCCGGAATGGCCTTGAGCGCGCCGCGGAAATTCTCGGCAAGATAGCCCGCATTGTTGAAGGCGATCCCGACCAGAAGCGCCGTATAGGGGCTCAGGTGGATCCCGAAATTGCCGAGGCCGAAATGGGCCATGTAGATCTGGAACAGCGCCGGCGTGTTTCGCGCGACCTCGACCCAGGTCGTGGCGATGCCGCCAAGGATACGGCTGCCGGATAGACGGAACACGGTGAGCGCGATCGCGCAGGCGACGCCGATGACCATCGACAGCACCGCGACCTGCAGCGTGACCACCGCGCCATCCAGCATCTGCGGCAGCGCCCTCAGCGCCTGATTCCAGTGGAAGGTGTAGTTGAACATTCCCGTCTCACCCCTCGGAATGCAGCGACGGCGCGGGTTGCCCCGCACCGTCAGATCCTCGGATCAGCGGTAAACGCCGTTCACCGACAGGGACGGAGCCTCGCCACCGACCCACTTCTCGTAGAGTTCGGCATAGCGGCCGGTGCGGACCTGCTGATTGACGAACAGGTTGAGGTAGTTGAGGAAGCCGTATTCCTCGCGGTTGGTGAAGAGGGCCACGTAGTCGATGTCGAAGGGCGCCTTGTCGACCACGGAAATGCCGGGGAACTTGCCGCCCTTGACGTTGGACTGCGCGACCGTCGAGGTAGAGACGGTGGCGTCGAGCTGGCCCTGGCTCAGCGCCAGGAAGACGTCGGCCTGCGTCTGGTAGGGGCGGAACTCGCCCTCGCCCCAGGCCTTGACCTGGTTTTCGAGTGCGATTGCCTCATAGGTGCCGGCGGTGGCGCCCACCACCTTGCCCTTCATGTCTTCGAAGGACTTGATGCCGGACTTCTCGTTGGCGGTTACCGCCATTTCGAAGGCAAAGTAGGGCACCGTCATCCCGACGGTCTTGGCGCGCTCGAGCGTATCGGAGGTGGAGGCGACACCTACATCGACACGGCCGGACATCAGCGCCGGGATGCGCTCGGGAAACGGCGTCTCCACGATCTCGGCGGTGACGCCGAGCGCCTTGGCCAGATCGTTGCAGTAATCCACGTCGAAGCCGATCGGTTCGTTGTTCTCGTCGCGCGAGCCCATCGGCGGGAAGTCGAGCACCACGGCGCAGCGCAGCGTTCCCGAAGCGATGATGTCGTCCAGCTTGTCGGCATGGGCGGGGCTCGTCAGAGCGGTGGCGGCAACGAGGCCGAAGGCGAGGACCGAGGTCTTCATTCTTGTTCTCTCCCTTGAGTTGGCCGATCGGTGTGACGGCGCGCGCACTATTCCGCGTCGGAGACCACAAATCAATTTAAAAATACAATTAGTATACAAAAAGTATATAACAGGACGCCTTTTCGCAATGAAAAGGGGCTTTCCCTTGTGGAAAAGCCCCTTTCATTGCGCAGTCGACGGGCTGGATCAGCCGAGGAAGTCCTCGGGCAGCAGGTCTTCCGGCATGTTCTGGTAAGCCACGGGACGCAGGAAACGTCGAATCGACATGGTCCCGACGCTGGTTGCGCCGAAATTGGTCGAGGCCGGATAGGGGCCGCCATGCACCATCGAATCGACGACTTCAACCCCGGTCGGGAAGCCGTTGACCAGCACCCGGCCCGCCTTGCGCTCGAGCACCGGACGCAGACGGCGCGCCGTCTCCAGGTCGCCCGCATCCATGTGGATGGTTGCGGTCAGCTGGCCCTGGAAGCCGCGCGCGAGCTCTTCCATTTCGGCCACCGATCCTACTCGAACCACGAGTCCAAGCGGACCGAATACCTCTTCGCCGAGCGCATGGTCGGCCAGGAATTGCGCGCCCGTCGTTTCGAAGAGATTGGGCGATGCGTCACGGCCGGATGACTCGGTCGCAAGCAGCGGTTTCACGGCGTTGCGCGTCGCAAAGCGCGCCTGACCGTCGCGGTAAGCCTTGGCGATACCGTCCGTCAGCATGGTTTGCGGTGCCACCTTGGCAAGCGCCTCGACGGCGGCGGTGGTGAAGCGGTCGGCATCCGCACCTTCGGTGACGACGGCGATGCCGGGATTGGTGCAGAACTGCCCGGCGCCCATGGTGAGCGAACCGGCCCATCCCTGCCCCAGCGTTTCCGCCCGTGCCTTCAACGCTTCCGGCAGCAGGAACATCGGGTTGACCGAGCCGAGTTCGCCGAAGAACGGGATCGGTTCGGGGCGTGCTGCGCAAAGATCGAACAGGGCACGTCCGCCGGCAAGCGACCCGGTGAAGCCGACGGCCTTGATGTTGGGATGCTGCACCAGCGCATGACCGACGTCGCGGCTGCCGCCCTGGATCAGCGAGAATACGCCGGGGTGAACACCCGTCTTGCGGATCGCTGCGTCGATGGCCTCGGCGACGATCTCGCCGGTGCCGGGATGCGCCGAATGGCCCTTTACCACTACGGGGCAGCCCGCCGCGAGCGCCGCGGCCGTATCGCCGCCGGCGGTCGAAAAGGCGAGCGGGAAATTCGAGGCGCCGAAGACGGCGACCGGACCGACGGGGCGCTGAACCAGCCGTATCTCCTGACGGGGCGCCGGCTGACGCTCGGGCAGCGCCGCATCGATGCGCCGGTCGAGATAATCACCCTTTTCGATATGATCGGCAAAGAGCCTGAGCTGGCCGGTCGTGCGGCCGCGTTCGCCGTTGAGCCGCGCCTCGGGCAGGCCGGTTTCCTGGCTGCCGATCTCGGTAATCGCCTCCGCCCGGGCCTCGATCTCGTCGGCGATGGCGCGCAGGAAGGCGGCGCGCTCCTTGCGCGAGGAATAGCCATAGGTCCAGAAGGCTTCCTCGGCCGCCTCGCAGGCCCGGTTCACCAGCTCTACGGTGCCGACGGCAAAATCATGCGCCGGGCCATGCGCCGGAGCCGAGGCGAAGGTGCCTGCCCCATCGAGCCATTCGCCCGCGACGAGGTGTTTTCCTTTGGGGGTGAAAATCATCTGACTTTCCTTTCTCTGGATCACGATGACCCTGGTCGATTCGGCACAAGATCATAAAACGCGTCGATTCCCGCAACGAAGCGGGATTGCCGGCGGAAATTCGCATACACTCTCCTCGCCCGTTGCGGAACCGTTACCTTCCGGCGAACAGACGAATTGCACTTGCCGGGGGTTTGTATACTCTATGTATGCAGAACATCAACCGCCTGCCCCTGAATCAGGCCCAGCATGAGAGAGACGACATGAGCGAGACAACCACCCTGACGACCACCGCGCTTCAGGAGCGCGTCGAGGCGATCTTCCGCAAGGGCGGCCTTAACGTGGTCCAGGCGGGCGCTCTCGCCCGGGTGATCGTCGCCGGCGAACGCGATGCCTGCAAGTCGCACGGCATCTACCGGATCGAGGGCGCGCTGCGCACGGTCAAGGCCGACAAGGTCAAGCCGGATGCCGAACCGGAAATCGTCGCGCAGGAAGCCTCGGCGATCGTCAAGGTGAATGCCAGGGGCGGTTTCGCCAATCCCGCCTTCGAACTCGGTCTGCCGGTGCTTGCCGAGCGTGCCCGCAAGCACGGCATCGCCGCACTCGCCATCAACGACTGCACGCATTTTTCGGCGCTCTGGCCGGAAGCGGAGGCGCTCACGGGAGAAGGGCTTGCCGGGCTCGTCATGTGCCCGAGCTATGCCACGGTCGCGCCGACCGGCGGCAACAAGCCGTTGCTCGGCACCAACCCCTTCGCCTTCGGCTGGCCGCGCGCGGGCAAGCCGCCCTACGTCTTCGACTTCGCGACATCGGTCGCGGCCCGGGGCGAGATCGAGTTGCACCGCAGGGCGGGTAAAGCGCTGCCCGAAGGCTGGGCCATCGATGCGCAAGGCAATCCGACGACCGACCCGGAGGCTGCGCTCGCGGGCGCCATGCTGCCCTTCGGCGGACACAAGGGCTCGGCCATCGGCACGATGATCGAACTGCTGGCGGGCATCATGATCGGCGACCTGACCAGCCCCGAAGTGCTCGACTATCTCGGCACCACGACGCTCGCACCCTTCCATGGCGAACTCATCGTCGCCTTCTCCCCGGAGGCTTTCGCCGCCGGCCGTCCAGGCGACCCCTTCGCCCGGGCCGAGCTGCTGTTCGAAGCGATCGTCGGCCAGGGCGCCCGCCTGCCTTCGCAGCGCCGCTTTGCCGCCCGAGCGAAGTCGGAGGCCGAGGGCATCACGCTGAGCGCGGCCGAGATCGAGCAGCTCGACCGGCTGCTGGCGCTCGGACTCGACGCCGTGGCGTGATCCCCGGCGGGCACTCTTCCACCCTCCTGTGGCAAGCATAGGAGGGATTCGGGCACAGGAGGGATTTCGGGGAATTCAGACATGACGTGGCTGGAACGGGTACGCCGATGGGCAAGGGGCATCAAGCGAGACGTCGTCGTCCTGTGGCTCGCGGCGCGTGACCGCCGTGTGCCCTGGTACGCGAAGCTGGCGGCAGGCGCAGTCGCGGCCTATGCATTGTCGCCGATCGACCTGATACCCGACTTCATCCCGGTCCTCGGCTATCTCGACGACCTGATCATCGTTCCCGTCGGCATCATCGTCGTGCTGAAGCTCATCCCGGTCGATGTCCTTGCGGATCTGCGCGCCACCGCAATGAAACACACCGCGCAGCCGGTGAGCCGGGCCGGGCTGGTGGCCGTCGTTTCAATATGGCTTCTGCTGGCAGTTCTGCTCTTTTGGGCGGCGCTCGGCCCCCCTGCCGCCGCGCGGTAAAAGAAAGAGGCCCTCCTGATGGAGAGCCTCCTCCGTCTCCGGCCCGATCAGGCCTTGTATTTTTCGACGGCGCCCGGGAGCTTGCTCCACTCGGCATACCAGGTGTTGAAGAGCTTGAACTGCGCCTCGACATAGCCGCGCTGGCTTTCGGTCAGCGCGTCGGTCTCGTTGAAGTGGAGCGTGTATTCCTTGTCTCCCTTCAGCACCATCATGTGCTTGAAATACAGGACGAGGTCCGGCCCTTCATCGAAGGAGGAAAGCACGGCAAGCGCCTGCTCCAGTTCCTGTGCACGCTGGCGTGCGTCGACATCGCCGGCAGCAGCTGCCTGGGACAGGTTGCAGAGGTGGATCACTTCCTTCGGCAGCACGTTGCCGATACCGGTGATGGCGCCGGTCGCGCCGCAGTTCACGAAGCCGTGGAAGACGGCCGTATCGACGCCGATCATCAGCGAGACGCCGTCGTCACGGCTGGTGATGTGCTCGGCCGCGTAGCGCATATCGGCATTGCCGCCGAATTCCTTGAAGCCGACGAGGTTCGGATGCTCCGCGCGCAGCGCGAAGAAGAGGTCGGCGCGAGTGGCGAACCCGTAATAGGGGCTGTTGTAGATCACGGACGGCAGGTCCGGGGCGGCAGCCAGGATCGCCTTGAAATGCGCCTTCTGCGCCACGATCGAGGGACCGCGCGACAGCACCCGCGGGATTACCATCAGGCCCTGCGCTCCCACCTTCTGGGCATGCGCCGCATGCGCGACGGCCGAGGCGGTGTTGACGGCACCGGTGCCGACGATCACGGGGACGCCCGCCTTGACCAGGCGCTCCACGCCTTCCATGCGCTGCGCATCGGTCAGAAGCGGCCAGTCGCCCATCGAACCGCAATAGACGACCGCCGACATGCCGTCGGCAATCAACGCCTTGCCCTTGCGGACGAGGGCATCGAAGTCGGGCGAGCGGTCTTCCCTGCAAGGGGTCATCAGGGCGGGGATCACGCCCGAAAAAATCTTGGCCTTCATTTCAAACTCCTATTGGCCTGACGGATGGCAGAGACAGGACGCCATCGCGGCGATTGCCTGTGCTTCGATATGAAAATACCATTTGTATTTTATTTGTCGACAGAAATCGTGCTCGGCTCACAGGGCAATTTCAAGCCGGTCGTTGCGGGCGAAAAGCTTTTGAATTTGCTGGACGATCTGCTCGGCATGTGTGCGGGCCAGCCGATCGGCCGCCTCGACATCACGTGCGGCGATAACGGCGATCATGTCCTCGTGCTCGTCGACGAAGCGCTGCGGCAGCCGGTCGTCATAGGACTGATAATAGAGCCGGAGGATCCGCCGGCCTTCGTCGAGAAGCCGGTTGAACAGGCCGATGAAATAGGGATTGCGGCCTGCCTCGGCGATGGCCGAATGGAAGGCGGCATTGGTGGCGATCATCGCCAGCGCATCCTGCGCCTGGACCGCTGCGGCGAATTCCGCCTGACGGGCGCGGATCACCTCGAGATCCTCCGGGCGGTGATGTTCGGCCGCCAGGCGCGTCGTGACGCGATACATCAGCACCAGCGCGTCGAAGAAAGTGTGCAGGTTCAGGAAATCGATATTCGACACCATCGTCGATCTGTTGGGCAGCGTAGCGATCAGCCCCTCTCCCGCCAGCCGCACCAGCGCTTCGCGGATCGGCGTGCGCGACATCTTGAACCGTTCGGCAAGCTGCACCTCGTCGATCGGACAGCCCGGCGGCAGAACCAGATCGAGGATTTCGTCCCGCAAGAGGTCATAGACCACCTTCACGCCGGAACCGCGCTTGCGTTCGGGAGCTGAATTGGTGTCCGTATCCTTGTTGGTCATGCGATCTCCTTCTTGTCGACAAAAGAAATACTTCTCCGCGACGATGGGATCAACGGGCTTGCCCGCATGTTTCGCGGATTTCAGGCCGTTTTACCGATAATCTTTCAGGTCTCCGGCAGGGTAAAGACGGCGCAGGGCGCCGCGATGCCGCGCAGCGCGTGTTCGCCCAGCGGCACCAGCGGGGTTCGGGTCTCGGCGGCAAGTGCGCCCGAAATCAGCACGGATCGCCCGAGCGGCCGGCACAGGCCCTCCAGCCGGCTCACCAGATTGACGGCCGGACCGATGGCCGTGAAGTCCAGCCGGTCGATCGATCCGACATTGCCCCACAGTATCTCGCCAAGATGCAGCGCCGCGCCGAAGCGCAACGGCGGCAGTTCCTGTTCGTGGCGCAGAGCCTCGAGATGCGCCATGCCCGCGCGGGCGGCAACGACCGCGCGCAGGGCCCGGTCGCAGGCCTCCGCCGGCAAAGCGTTGACCGGGAAGATCGCCAGCACCCCGTCGCCGATGAACTTGAGCACCTCGCCGCCGAAGGCGTGTATCGCTCCGGCAAGCCGGTCGAACCAGTCGTTGAGCGCCGCGATCACGCGGGCCGGCTCATGTTCCTCGGAAAGGCCGGTGAAGTTGCGCAAGTCGGCATAGAGCAGCGCCGCACGGATGCTCTCTCCGGTGCCGCGGCTCAGCGCCCCGGCCTGCACACGGGCAGCACTGCGGCGGCCCAGATAGGCCTCGAGCAGCGCCGCGCGCGTCGCCCGCTCCGCCAGGACGGCCAAGGGCGCCGCCGCGAAGCGGGCGGCCTGGCGCAACCGCGCGACCTCGGCCGGATCGAACTGCCTCGTCCCGGCCCAGCCCAGCACCACCTTCTCTTCCGTCTGGCCGACCACGTCCTCCTGCACCGGACCGAACCCCGCCAGCCAGTCGCGACCGGCGTGGTCGACCGGCCCTTCGGCAAAGCCGAGCGCTTCGATGACCGCGCCGTCCTCCGCCCGCCAAAGCCAGGTGCGCCGCGCGATGATCGGATGCGGCACCGCCAGCGTCAGGGCACCGCCGGCCAGCGGAAGGCCGTCTGCGCGGAGCCGGGTTCCGAGCTCTGCCAGGAAGGGATCGGGGCCGGACGAGGTACCGGCCTCATCCAGAAGCCATGCGAGGGGTGCGGGCAGGTCCATGCGTTGATCATAGAGCAGTTGCAGGAAATGTGTGAACCGATCTGGCCTCGCGGCACTGATCCGAAAATCGCCCCGGCTCCGCAGGCAGTGGCGCGGGCGCTCCCCTCGGGATATGATCGTTCCCGTCCGGATCCGGCGCGCGGCCTTCTTTCTCGCCGGCGCTCGACGGCAACCGAAGGGGAGTGCGATGCAAGAAGCTCTCGTCGTCCGCCGCGAAACGCATGTCTCGGCACCGCCAGCGGCAGTGTTCGCCCTACTCACCGACCCGGAGAAGATCCTGCGCTGGATGGGAACGGAGGCTGATGTCGAGCCGAAGCCCGAGGGGCTTTATCTCGTCAATGTTACCGGGGCCCGCTTCGCCCGCGGCTCCTTTCGCGAGGTGGTGCCGGTGCACCGCCTGGCTTACAGCTTCGGCTGGGACGACAGCGATGTCGTGCCGCCGGGCTCGAGCCTGGTCGAGATCGACCTGATCGAGCAGCCGGATGGAACGCTGGTGCGACTGACCCATTCGGGCCTGCCCAATGCCGAGCAATGTGCCGGTCATGCCGAAGGTTGGGCCCACTATCTCGATCGGCTTTCGGAAGTTGCCGCGGGACGCGACCCGGGGCCTGACCCGTGGCACGGCCGTACCGGGTGAGCCTCGGCCCCGGCCGCTGACCTGGGAGCTTCCGCCTCGTCCTTCTCGCGCGGAACTTTGCGGTGCCTGACGTGTTTGCCGTAGCCGCCGGCAACAAGGCGGCCCACAAGGTGTCGCGAGTGTTCGAATGGGATCGAGAAGGAACAGAACCGAGGAAAGATCGTCCGCCGCTCGAACCATGCCGAGGCTCGAGCGCAACATAAACGCCATTCTGAAGCGGCGCGAGGAAGACGAGCGCGGACGGAGGGCGCACGACAGGGTCGCGCAGGCGATCACGAACTTCGCAGGCTCCATGACTTTTGTCGGCTTGCACGTCCTGGCGTTCGGCGCCTGGATCGCTCTAAACCTCGGCCTGGTTCCCGGCATACCGGTGTTCGACCCGACCTTCGCGGTCCTCGCCATGGTTGCTTCGGTGGAGGCGATCTTCATTTCCACTTTCGTTCTGATCAGCCAGAACCGGATGGCCGAGAAGGACGACGAGCGCTCCGACCTCAATCTGCAGATTTCGCTCCTTGCCGAGCAGGAGGCGACGCAACTGCTCGCGCTTCTTCGTGAGATAGCCGGCCGGCTGGGCGTGAAGGTGGACGGTGAAGAGGACATCCGTGAACTCACCGAGGAGATCACGCCGGAAGAGGTCCTCAATCGGCTCGAGGACCAGAAGGTCCGGTCGGGCGATTAGAACCACGCCCATTTGCCGCAGGAACAATCGGCCGGGCCCGTCATTTGACGACTGACAACAAAAGGAGTCCAAGATGGAGGAGTCACAAGCCATTTCCCGTCCGCAACGCGCTTCCGACTATTCCGGTCGCCGGATGGACTGCATCGCCGCTCTGCGGCCGGCCGTTTCGGACCTGGCGGCGACATCCCAGGAAAGCATCGTGGCGGCGATGGGCGGGGAGTTGACCGACGATCTGCTGGCGCTCGCCCATCGGGCCGAGGCGGCCGGTTGGACGTTCGAGGAGGCATCGGCGGCGATCGAGGAGCTTGCGCGCGAATATGAGGGCGCGAAAGGAACCATCTTCGATTGAAACCGGTTGAACCCGGCGATCTGCTTCCACGATCAGGAGATAGAGGCCGTTGGCGAAACTCGGCGTTTTGACCTTCCACCGCTGCATCAATTATGGATCGTTCTGGCAGGCGCGATCTCTTGTCCACGGTCTTCGTTCGCTCGGCACCGACCCCATTGTCCTCGACCATCATTCCGCCCGCGTCACCCGGGCCGAGTGGCGCTGCGCGATGCAGCCGCTTCTGCCGGAGAGGACCCCGCGCGCCGACATTCCGCTCTACGCTTCCAAGATCAGAAAATTTCAGAGCGCCCTGGCTTCGGTGCCGATGAGTGCCCCCTTCGCACTGGACGATCCGGCCGGCGCCGAAGAATGCGATATCGTCGTCGTGGGCAGCGATGAGGTTTGGAACTTGCGGCACCCCTGGTACGGCGGTTGCTCGCTTTTCTACGGGGAGGGTCTCTCCGCCAAGAGAACCGTTTCCTACGCGGCGACGTTCGGAAACCACCCCGCGGCCGATGGCCTCGAACCATACTGGGCTGAAAGGCTGCGCAAATTCGATGGAATTTCCGTCCGCGACGACAATTCGAGGGCGATCATCGAAAAAGATGTGGGACGCGAGGCGACGCTCGTTCTCGACCCGTGCCTGCAGTTCCCCGAGACGATTTCCTTCGGCCCGAATGCTCTGGCTTCACGCCCCTACATAGCCGTCTACGGACATTCGTTCCCGTCGTGGTTTCAGCACACGATCCGCCATTGGGCGACGACGCGCTCGCTGCCTCTCGTCAGCATAGGCTATCGCAACGAATGGGCGGACGAGCAGTGGCTCGATGCCGGGCCCTACGAGTTCGCCGCCTGCATGGGGGGTGCCGAGGCCGTCGCGACGAATTTCTTTCACGGCTGCATCTTCTCCCTCCTCAACGCCAAGCCATTCGTCACGGTCCTTTCCGACTATCGTTCCAACAAAATCGCCGATCTCGCGCGCACCGCCGGCGCGGAACGGCACGTGGTATCGCAGGAGACGCCGCAAGCCGACTACGAAACACTTCTCGCGCAATCCCCGAGCCCGGCTATCGCGAGAAGGCTCGCCGAACTCCGCCGGCAATCACGGACCTATCTGACAGATGTCCTCGCCTGAGCGACCCGCACCCGCCTTGGCCAGCGCCTCGCTCTCGCCGGGGCAGATGGCGAAATCCGGGCTCTGCATCGGTTGCGGCACGTGCATGGCGCAATCGGGCGGCAGCGCCGCGATGCGTCTCGACCGCTATGGCCAGCTCAAACCGGCCGCTACACATCGCCCCGACGGGTTCGCCGAGCTGTGCCCCTTTTCGCCCCACGCCCGAAGCGAAGACCAGATCGCCGAGGCACGCTTCGGATCGGCGCGATTTTACGACCCGCGGATCGGCCGCTTCGAGGCAGCCTATGTCGGCCATGTCAGCGAGGGCAGCTTTCGAGCGGATGGCAGCTCCGGCGGCATGGCCAGTTGGACCGCCGCGGAGCTTCTCAAGAGGAACCTGGTCGACGCGGTTGCGCATGTGGTTCCCTGTTCGGGCGCCGGCGAACGTCTGTTCCGGTATCAGGTCTCGCGGTCCGCGGATGACCTGCGCAAGGGCGCCAAGTCGCGCTATTATCCGGTGGAGCTCTCCGGCGTCATCGCCGAAATGAAGCGGCATCCCGGCCGCTACGCAGTCGTCGGGATACCCTGTTTCATCAAGGCGATCCATCTCCTCTGCCTCAACGACCCGGTGCTTGAGGAGCGCCTTGCCTTCACCCTCGGCCTGTTCTGCGGACACATGAAGAGCACCCGCTTCGTGGAAAGTTTCGCCTGGCAGATGGCCACGGAAATGAACGCCGTAGCGGGCGTGGACTACCGCCTGAAGGATTCCGCAAGACCGGCAAACTGGTACACGGCCCATCTGCGGCTCAGGGACGGAAGCACGAGAAGCAAGGATTGGTGGCATCTGGTCGACGGCGACTGGGGAGCCGGGTTCTTCCAGAATTCCGCCTGCAATTTCTGCGATGACGTGGTTGCAGAAACGGCCGACATCTCCTTCGGCGACGCCTGGGTCGAACCCTATTCGTCCGACGGCCGCGGAACGAATGTGGTCGTCGTTCGCTCGCCCCTGCTGCAGACGCTCGTGGCCGAGGCGATCGACGCGGGAAGGCTCGACCTGAGCGCGGTCGACAGTGCCTTCGTCGTGGAGACGCAGGCTGCCGGTTTCAGGCAAAGACGGGAGGGGCTGGCCTTCCGGCTGGCCTGGCCGCGTTCCGGCATTCGACCGAGGAAACGCGTTGCGCCGAAGTGGAGGGGCTTGCCTGCACGGCGGATGCTGATTTACTGGCTGCGCAGCGCGATCAGCGCAAACAGCCACCGTGTCTTCTGGCTTGCCAGAACCCTGAACATGCCAGCCGCCTATCTCCGCTGGGCGGCGGCGATGCTCGCTCTCTACCAGGGCGTGACCTATTCACGCGGCTGGATCGGCAAGCTCGCCGATGCCATCGCGACGCCTTGGCGCAAGGGCTCGAAGGACGACGGGGCGGGCGCATAGCGCGCCGTCATTTCGGCACAGAATTCGGCAAACTCCTCCGGTACGAGGGGCGCGCTCGTGTGGTGCGGAGCAAGCCCCCGGTGCTCGGGCGTGAAGCAATAGGTGACGGTGACGTCGAAATCCTCGAGCGCCTCCATCTGGCGATCGAACCAGTCGAGCGCATTCGGCCGGAAGCGGTCGGCCCAGGAGAGCCCGGTGCGCAGATATGTCACGCCTAGGCGCTTCATCCAGGCGACGGCATCGTCGAGGCGCGGGTCCTCGAAATGGAACCATTGTACGAGCCCGATCTCCGGCGTGTGGCGGGCAAACTCCTCGAACGCCAGTTTCGGCGTTCCGTCCTCGCGCAGAAGACCCATGTAGAAATGCCGGTAGTAGGACGAACCCTCGGCCTCCCGATGCCGCGTCGTCGCCGGCCAGGCCCGCGGCAGGTCGTAAAGGCTGTACCATTGAATCCGATCCGCCCGGCCCTTCAGGAGTTCGGCGGTTCGCTTCAGTCCCCAAAGCTGCACTTCCTCGGCGCCGAAGGTGGAGACGCCGACCTCGCTTACCCAGACCGGCAGTTCGGTGACGCTCTTCAGTTCATCGAGCTTCTGCGGCCATTCATGGATCTGCCAGAGGTTCCAGTCGAGCGGGAAACCATGGGCCGCGACGGCGTCGACATGGTCGAGCACGCCTTCCGATTTCATCAGAGCGAGGAAGTTCGGATCGATCGGCGAAATTCCGCCGAGCACGCGCGTGAGCCCGGGATTGACCTCCCGGATCGCAGCCGCCGCCAGCTTCGCCATATGGGCAAAGCGGCTCCAGTCCGGATCGATCTCCGGATCCCAATGCGACTTGTTGTTCGGCTCGTTCCAGATCATGGCGGCTTCGATCATGAGTACCTCCGAATTGCGGGAAACGCCGGCCGGCCCCCCGCATTTGCGGCACCGGCGGGCGCAGCCGGCCGGCTACGACGCGTTTTCATTCAATGTCAGGATTTTCGCGCCCCAATCGCCCATCACCAGCACCGAGACGGAGGCAGGCGTGATTTCGAAGCGCGGCCAGGCGTCGGCGGAAAGGCCTAGGACATGACAGACCAGGGTTTTGATGACGTCCGCGTGGCTGACCAGGGCGACCTTCTCCTGGCCGTGGCGCTGCGCAAGCGCCGCCACAAGTCCCACCGCCCGGCATTGCACGTCCAGCATCGTCTCCCCGCCGGGGGCACGCACGAGGCTTCGCATCGCGTTCCATCGCCGCCAGAGGGGGTCCGTATCGAGGACGTCGAAAGTCTTGCCCGACCAGTCGCCGAAATCCACCTCGTCCAGCGCTTCCGTGGTCACGACTTCCGCAACTTCCGACGCCGCGGCGATCGCCGCGGCCGTTTCCTGCGTGCGTTTGCGCGGGCTCGCATAGATCGAGCCTATGCCTTCGCCGGCCAGACGCGCCGCGAGCCGCTGAGCCTGCTCGCGGCCCGCGGTGCCGAGCGGCACGTCGCCGGTCCGCCCGGCAAGAAAGCAGCCGACCCTGTCATGGGCGGCATGCCGTACCAGAAGGAAAGTGGTCGTCACTCGGCCGCCCCCAGGAGTGCGTCGGTATCGCCGGCGATGAATTCCTCGAGGCGTCTGCGCGCTTCGGCATCGGTGAACTGCTGCGGCGGCGACTTCATGAAGTAGCTCGAAGGGGCAATCAGCGGACCGGCGATGCCGCGGTCGATTGCGAGTTTGGCGCAGCGAACCGCATCGATGACGACTCCTGCGGAATTCGGCGAGTCCCAGACTTCGAGCTTCAGTTCCACGTTGAGGGGAACGTTGCCGAATGTCGTGCCCTCGACGCGAATATAGGCGAACTTGCGGTCGGCAAGCCAAGGGACGTGATCGCTCGGGCCCACGTGGATGTCGCCGGCCGCGAGCGGAATATCCATCTGGCTGACGACCGATTGGGTCTTGGAAATCTTCTTCGATTCGAGCCGTTCCCGCTCGAGCATGTTGAGAAAGTCGGTATTGCCGCCGAAATTGAGCTGGTAGGTCCGATCTATGCGCACCCCCCGGTCGCGAAAGAGGTTGGCAAGCAACCGGTGCACGATGGTCGCGCCGACCTGGCTCTTTATGTCGTCGCCGATGAGCGGCAGGCCGCGCTCGGCGAACTTGCGCTGCCACGACTTGTCCGAGGCGATGAAAACGGGAATGCAGTTGACGAAACCGCAGCCAGCGGCAAGCGCCTGCTCCGCATACCACCGCGTGGCGACTTCGGAACCGACCGGAAGATAGGAGACGAGCACGTCCGTCTCGGTCCGGCGCAGGACCTCCGCGACGTCGGCGGCGGGCGCATCGGATTCCTCGATCTCCTCGCGCAGATAGCGGCCGATGCCGTCGAGCGTTCTGCCGCGCTCGACGAGCACGCCGGTGGCGGGAACTTCCGCAAAGCGGAACGTGTTGTTGGGAGCGGCGTAGATGGCCTCCGCGACATCGCGCCCGACCTTCGAAGCGGCGACGTCGAAGGCCGCTGAGAGCTCGATATCACCGACGTGGTATCCGCCGAGACTGGTATGCATCAGCCCCGGAACCGGCTCGTCCTCCTTCGCGTCGCGATAGAATGTCAGCCCTTGGACGAGGGAGGACGCGCAATTGCCGACACCGACCAGCCCGACCCGAATGGAGTTCGATCGCATCTCACCACTACTCCTGCGCAGTATCTACAATGCTTGCCAAACCCGCGCGCAACCGATTGGTTCCTTCTTCTTTCTCCCGTTTCTCGCGCATCGGGGATCGAATTCAGCCGCAGCGCGTTGAAGGGGCGGACAGGAAAGTGAGCGAGACTTCATGCTCGTATACGGTGACGCAAAGCGCCTGGAGCGCGCCGACACGCTATGCGCCGAGATCGCCTCGCGCCTGCATAGGGCCCAACACCAGCCGCCGGGCATCGCCCGCCACACCGAGCTCGTCGCCATCCTGCTCAGGGCCGGGGAACTGGTGCAGGGGCTTGCCGACCTGGAACTGGTGCGGATGGGAGCCGACGACATCTCCGCATCGCGCCAGACCGGCGAGTGCCTCCTCCTCGACCTTGCCGGGCTCGTCGCCCGGTCCTGGCGCCAGGGCTTCGCCGGCCCGGTGGTCGTGCCGGCCCGTGTCGCAAGGTCGCTGGCGGACAGCCAGGCACCGCTTTCCCTCAGCATTCGCGAGCCGGAAGGCTATGCCTTCTATGCTCTTTACCCGGAGAGCTATCTCGAGGCCGCGGCAGGTTCCGGGCTTCCTGCCGACACGGTGGTGATCGGCCTGCGCAGCATCGGCACCACGCTCTCGGCACTTGTCGCGGCTTCCATTGGTGCCGCGCCTCCGGTTACACTGCGGCCGATCGGCGATCCGTTCCGAAGGCGGCTTGCAGTCGCGCCGCAACTCGCGGAACGGCTGCTGCGCGACCCGGCGGCGGATTTCGCGATCGTGGACGAAGGACCCGGCCTTTCCGGCAGCTCGTTCGGATGCGTCGCGGATTGGCTGGAGGATCACGGCGTCAGCGCCAACCGCATTCACTTCTTCCCCGGCCACAAGGGAGGACTTGGGCCGCAATCCTGCGGCCGTCATCGCCAGCGCTGGGCGGAAAGGCCGCGTCATGTCATCGACGTCGACGATCTCCTGATCAAGCCGTCGCAATCTGCGCGCCACCTCGCCGATTGGGTCGCCCATCTGGTCGGCCCGCTCGAGAAGCCGCTCGAAGATGTCTCAGCCGGCCTTTGGCGCAAGATGCTTCCCGGCGATCGCTGGCCTCCCGCAGACGGCAGGTTCGAACGCCGGAAATTCCTGGCGCAAACCGCCGACGGTCCGTGGCTCGTCAAGTTTGCGGGACTCGGCGAAGCCGGGCAGCGCAAGCTCGTCAAGGCGCGTCTTCTTGCCGAGGCAGGCTTCACGCCACCGGTCGCCGGATTATGCCATGGCTTTCTGGTTCAGAAATGGGTTTCGGCGAAGCCGATGGCGCCGCCGGAATTCCGCCGGCCGGCCTTCATCGCCCATCTCGGCCGCTATCTGTCCTTCCGGGCGCACAGCCTGCCGCCGCCTGCGGCGCAAGGGGCATCCATGGCCAAACTTTGCGAGATGGCAGTGATCAACACCGAAGAGGCATTGGGCAGAGCGGCAGCGTCGCGGCTGAAGAGCCGCCTCGGCGATGCGGAACGATACGATTCGACGATCGTGCCGGTCGATACGGACAACCGGCTTCACCGGTGGGAATGGCTGGTCGCAGGAGAGCGACACATTCTCAAGACCGATGCGTTCGACCACAGCAGCGCCCATGACCTCGTCGGCTGTCAGGATATCGGCTGGGACATTGCGGGAGCGAGCATAGAATTCGACCTCACCCGGGAGGAGCGGGCGGCGCTGCGCGCGGCCGTATCCGAAGGCTGCTCGCGCATTCCAGATGCCGGGCTGCTGGAGCTCTTCGAACTCTCCTATCTCGCCTTCCAGCTGGGCCTGTGGATGTCGGCAAAGGCCGTGGCCGCCCCCGAGGAAGTCCCCCGGCTGGAGGCCGCAGCCGCGCGCTATGCGAGGTTCCTTCGGCGCCGGATCGAGGATTAGGATAGGAGCCGCAGCGGACGGCACGCCGCCCTACCGCCCATAAATCCTGTCCAGCACATCCGCCACTGTGACCAGATATTCGTTGTCGGGATCGAAGCGCGCGCCTGCGGCCAGCCTCTCGGCCCAGCCGGCCGCCGCGCGTCCGCCCCAGGCGTCGGGGGGAACCGCAAGCACCTCGCGCTGCGTGCCGCGATACCGTTCGGCCGTGAAGTCCAGATACGATCCGTTGACGTTTCTCAGGCTGGCGCCGCCTTCGGTGCCATAGAAGTCGGCGCTGATCACCGCATCGCATCCGGCCTGCAAATGCCATGAGCATGCGATCCTGGCGAGAGCGCCGTTCGCCAGTTCGACCGTAGCGACGGCGTAATCCTCGACCTCGTCGCCGTCGCGGCGGATGGGCAGACCTTTAGCGAAGAGCCGGCTTTCCACGCGGACGACGTCCGGGAACCCGAGGACCCAGAGAAGGAGGTCGACCAGGTGCACGCCGAGATCTATGACGCAGCCGCCGCCGGAAAGCGCCTTGTCGTAGAACCACGGCTTGCTCGGCCCGTAGGCATTGTGAAAGGTGAGGTCTACGGCGAACACGGTGCCGAGTTCGCCCGACGCGATCAGGTTGCGAATTTGCCGCATGCCGTCGGTGTAGCGATAGGAGAGATCGACGCTCAAAAGCCTGTCGACGTGCCGGGCGGTTTCGACCACCGCCGCGGTCTCGTCGCGCGTGCGGCCGAGCGGCTTCTGGCAGAAAACCGCCACGCCCTGCTCCAGTGCCACGATCGATTGGGCGGCGTGGAGCGCGCTCGGCGAGGCGATCACGATGCCGTCGAGCTCCTGGTCGAGCAGTGCCTCGAGCGAGTTCACGACGGAGGCCTCGGGGGTCAGCTCGCGGGCCGCCGCCGCCATTTCCGGCGAAGGATCAAAGATCGCGACGGTTTCGACGGATCCGGTTTCGACCACCGCCTTCATCCGGTGCAAGCCGATTCTTCCGACGCCGAGAAAGCCGACGCGGGGGCGAATGACGGCCTTCGGGCTCGTTGAAAGCTGCATTGCGTCACTCATGGCAGATCACCAGCGCTTTGATGAAACCTTCCGGCCGGTCGCGCGTCATGTCGAGCGCGGCGCCGAGTTCTTCGAGCGGAAACCGATGGGTGTAGAGCCGCGAGGGAGAAAAACCACCCGCTGCCGTCGCTTCGATCGCCTCGTTCATGCCGCGCATATAAACGGCGGGATCGCGTTCATGCGCGTTGATCACGTCCAGGCCGCGCCAGTTCCAGAGCTGCATGTTCACCTGTCGGGGGCCGTCCTGGTGGTAGCCTGCGACGACGAGCCTGCCGCGCTCCTTCGTCAGTTCGCCGGCAAGATCGAGCGGCCATTGCTTGCCGACCGCCTCGATGACGCAATCGCAGAAACGCCCGTCGGTCAGTTGCTTCACCTCTTCGATGATCCGCCAGTGATCGTCCATGGGAATCACTTCGCTCGCACCGGCCTGCTTGGCCGCGGCGAGCGAAGACGGCCTGCGCGATATCGCTATCACCCGCGCGCCGGCAGCGCTTGCGAGCTCGGTCAGAAGAATCCCGAGAAAGCCGATACCGACGATCGCCACAGTCTCTCCCGGACTGATCGCGCTGCGCCGGAAGATGTTGAAGGCACAGCCGAGCGGTTCGCCGGGAAAGGGCTGATCTGCAAGAGACGCCGGCAAGGGCGCGATCGCGCTCTGATCGGCGATGTCGTGCGTGGCATAGGCATGGTAGGAAAGTGCCGCCACGCGATCGCCCGGCGCGAAACCCTGCACGCCCTCGCCGACCGCCTCGACAATGCCCCAGCCCTCGTGTCCGAGCGCGCCGGGTTCCGTCGGAAACTGCATCCATTCCGGACCCGCCCAGGGAACGAGATTTGAGGCGCAGACGCCGCAGCCTTCGAGCCTTATCCGCACCTGGCCGCGATCCGGTTGCGGCAACGGCAACGTCTCTATGCGCACCGCGCCCGGCCCGGTGACGATAGCGGCGGACATCGTGTCCGTCCGCTGAGATATGCTGATGTTCATGTCAGCTCCTTCCCTCGTGGCGACCTGTCCGGCAGCACGAAAAGGGTGTCGCGAGGTCCGCCGGACCCGCCCCTGCCCCGGCCAAAGAAAGCTCCGAGCAATGTTCAAGAGCCTCCCGCCCTTAACTTGATGTTGCAGCTTTTGTTCCTGATGCCCGCAGTTCGCGTGGAACACTCCCGCGAAAGAGAGGTTTGTACCTTGGCACGGGGCGACGCCCCCGGGGGATCAAAGAAGAACATCAAAGAAGAAGAAGTCAAAGAAGAAGGAACATTTGCGACGCACGTTTGTTGGAGGTTTGTCTCTATCTCTGATTGGTCATCATCAGGTGCATTATGACAAAAGTACTTGTTACCGGCGGCTGCGGCTTCATAGGGCGGCATGTTGTCGAAGAGCTTCTTTCAAGGAACTACGACCTGCGCGTCCTCGATGCGTTGAACGATCAGGTCCATGCGGATGCGCAGGTCACGCTGCCACCGGAAGTAGACATGCGGCGCGCCGACATATGCGACGCAGACGCGGTGAAAAGCGCGCTGAAGGACGTCGATCACGTCATTCATCTCGCCGCGGAAGTCGGCGTCGGCCAATCGATGTACGAGATTTCCCGCTATGTCGGCGTCAACGACCTGGGCACCGCCGTCCTGCTCGAGGCGATGATCGGCATGCCGATCCGGCGGATCGTCGTCGCCTCTTCCATGAGCGTTTACGGCGAAGGCTTGTACGAGACGACGGCCGGCGATCGTCGTGCGCATATCCGGCGATCCCCCGCCGAAATCAAAGCCGGCGCCTGGAACCCGTCCGGTCCTGACGGCGAACGCCTGAGGCCGATCGCCACCGACGAGAACAAGCCGGTCGACCTCGCTTCCATCTACGCGCTCACCAAATATGCGCAGGAGCGTCAGGTCCTTATATTCGGAGAAGCCTATGGGACGGACGCGGTGGCGCTGCGGCTCTTCAACGTCTACGGCGCCGGCCAGGCGCTTTCCAACCCTTATACGGGCGTGCTTGCCAACTTCGCCTCCCGCCTTGCCAACGGGCAATCGCCGATGGTCTTCGAGGACGGCCGGCAGAAACGTGACTTCGTGCATGTCCGCGACGTGGCGCGTGCCTTCCGGCTGGCGCTCGAACAGCCGCACGCCGCCGGCCACGTCATCAATATAGGCAGCGGCAACGCCTACGCCATTGCGGACATCGCCTCGCTGCTTGCCGAAGCGATGGGTGTACCGGAGATCGAGCCGGAGATCATGAACAAGGCCCGCTCAGGCGATATCCGCAATTGCTTTGCCGATATCGCCAAGGCACGCGACCTTCTCGGCTTCGAACCGGCCCACCGGCTCGAGGACTCGCTTGCGGACTTCGCCCAATGGGTCCGCAGCGCCGGCGCGATCGACCGCGGCGCCGAGATGAAACGCCATCTGGAAGCACGGGGGCTGGTCCTATGAGCGGCCGGACGGTCGGCACGGACCGGCATCTGGCGGCGCCCGCTCTTTCCGGCAAGACGGCGCCGATCCTGGTCGTTGGCGGCAGCGGCTTTCTCGGCAGCAATCTGGCCGACAGCTTTCTGCGCGACGGCGAGCACGTGATCGTTCTCGACAATCTCAGCCGTCCCGGCGTCGAGCGAAACCTCGAATGGCTGGTGGACGGCCACGGCCGTGCCGTCGAGGCATTGATCGCGGATATCCGCGACCTCGGCGCGATCGAACCTGCCTTCAGAGAAGCCAGGGCTGTGTTTCACTTTGCGGCCCAGACGGCGGTAACCACCAGCCTCGAGCAGCCGACGGACGATTTCGAGACGAATGCCCGCGGCACGCTCAACGTGCTCGAAGCCGCACGCCTGGCCGGCCGCCGTGCGCCCGTCATCTTCGCCAGCACAAACAAGGTCTATGGCGCCCTCGGGCACATGGCGATGCAGGACATGCGGGGCCGTTACATGCCGGCCGACGAGGCGACACGCGAGCATGGCGTCGGCGAGGCCCAACCGCTGGATTTCTGTACGCCCTACGGCTGCTCGAAGGGTGTCGCCGACCAGTATGTGCTGGATTATGCCCGCTCCTTTGGCTTGCCGACGGCCGTGCTCAGGATGAGCTGCGTCTATGGGCCGAGGCAGTTCGGCACCGAAGACCAGGGCTGGGTCGCCCATTTCCTTATTCGCGCCCTCGCCGGCGAGCCTGTTTCGATCTATGGCGACGGCAAGCAGGTCCGCGACATTCTTCATGTCACCGACGCGGTCGCGGCCTATAGAGCGCTCCTGAAATCGATCGACCGCCTGAAGGGGCGCGCTTTCAACCTTGGAGGCGGACCCGCCAATGCCGTCAGCATTATGGACGTGCTGAGCGAGATCGAGCTTCTGACCGGCCGCGCGCTCTCGAGGGCAAAAAGCGATTGGCGCGCGGGCGACCAATTGTACTTCGTCGCCGATACGCGCGCGATCGCCGATGCGCTTGGCTGGAAGGCCGCAATGCCCTGGCGCGAGGGCTTGCGCGACCTCTACGCCTGGCTTCACGACGATCGGGGTGCGGTCAGCAGGATCCGGCGCCAACCGCGGAGGGTCACCGCATGAGCCTTCCCGCCGTTTCCGCCGCTCGATTTGACGGCCGCCGCAGGGCCCCGGGCCCACTGCCGCGGCGGGTGTTGATGACCGTCGATGCCGTCGGCGGCGTCTGGCGCTATGCGATGGATCTCGCCGCGGCCATGCGCGATTGCGGCGTGGAGCCGCTGATCGTCGGCCTCGGCCCGCAACCTTCCCCGGAGCAACGGCGCGAGGCGAACAGCATCGGCCGGCTCGAATGGACGGCTCAGCCGCTCGACTGGATGGTCGAAGACGAGAGCGAGCTCGACCGCGTGCCGCACCTCCTGTCCGAACTTGCGCTCCGGCATTCCGTCGATCTCCTCCATCTCAACCTGCCGTCCCAGGCGGCTCGGATAACGGCGGAACTACCGCTCGTCACCATGTCGCATTCCTGCGTCGCCTCCTGGTTCGCTGCGGTGCGCGGGTCTGGTTTGCCGGAAGCCTGGGCCTGGCAGAAGCGATTGAACCGGTTGGGATTCGACCGCGCCGACCTGGTGCTCGCGCCGAGCCGAAGCCATGCCGCGACCCTGACGCGCACTTACGGCCCAATCCCCGATCTCGCAGTCGTCTACAATGCGAGCCGGAACGCATGCTCCGTCAGCACCAAGGAAAACTTCGTCTTTGCCGCCGGTCGCTGGTGGGACGAAGGCAAGAACGGCGCCGTGCTCGACAGGGCCGCCGCCGACATAGGCTGGCCGGTCGTGATGGCCGGCGCCTGCGACGGCCCTACCGGGCAGCACCTGGTGATCATGCATGCCGATCACGAAGGCGAACTCAGCCACGACCGGACGATGACGCTGATGTCGAAGGCCGCGATCGTCGTCTCTCCATCGGTCTACGAACCCTTCGGGCTGGTGGCGCTGGAAGCCGCGCGTGCAGGCGCTGCACTGGTCCTCGCCGACATCGAGACCTATCGCGAGCTCTGGGAGGGCGTTGCCCTTTCGCCGACCCCCGTGATCCCGCCGCCTTTGCCGAAGCCGTCAACCGGCTGACGGAGGATGAAGGGCTCAGGGCCGACCTCGGGCGGCGGGCGCAGCTGCGCTCAGGCGATTTCACGGTCGAGGCTCAGCGCGACGCGGTGCTCGCCGCCTACCGGCGCGTGATGAGCGGGTCCGATCGATTGACGGCAGCGGAGTGAGCGGATGCGATTTCTCTTCTACACCCACTCATTGGTGTCCGACTGGAACCACGGCAATGCGCATTTTCTACGCGGCGTCATGCGCGAACTCATCCGGCGCGGCCACGAGGCCGTAGCGCTCGAGCCCGGCGATTCCTGGAGCCGGCGCAATCTCGTCGCAGATCAGGGTAACGCAGCGATCGCTGCCTTCCACAAGACCTTCCCCGATTTGAGGGTCGGGATCTACGGGACCGATTTCGAGCATGAAGCGGCGGCCCGCGAGGCCGATATGGTTATCGTGCATGAGTGGACCGATCCCGCTCTCGTGGCCGAGCTCGGCCGTATTCGCCTGAACGGCGGCCGCTTCACGCTCGCTTTCCACGATACCCATCACCGCGCCGTCAGCGCCGAGCGGGACATCGCCCGGCTCGACCTTTCCGGATACGACTTCGTTCTGGCCTTCGGTGAGGCGCTGCGGGAGCGTTATCTGCAGGCGGGCTGGGGAAGGCATGTCCATACCTGGCACGAGGCTGCGGATACCTCGCTGTTCCACCCGATGCCGGACGTGGAAAAGCGGGGCGAACTCATCTGGATCGGCAATTGGGGCGACGACGAGCGCAGCAGCGAGATCATGTCCTTCCTGGTCGAACCGGCGAAAAAGCTGAAGCTCAGGACCACCGTCCGCGGCGTGCGATATCCCGAGACCGCGCTCAGGGCTTTACGGTCCGCGAAAGCCGACTATGGCGGCTGGCTCGCCAATGCCGCCGTTCCGCGGGCTTTCGCCGAGCATCGGGTCACCGTGCACATTCCGCGCCGGCCTTATGTCGAGGCCCTTCCGGGCATACCGACGATCCGCGTCTTCGAGGCGCTTGCCTGCGGCATTCCGCTGATTTCGGCGCCTTGGACCGATGCCGAAGGGCTTTTCCGGCCGGGCAGGGATTTTTGCCTGGCCAAGGACGGCAAGGAAATGACGCGCCTTTTGCGCCAGTTGCTCGCCGAACCGGACTTCGCCGCGGAGATGACCGCCTCTGGGTTGGAGACGATCCGGGCGCGCCACACATGCAGCCATCGCGTCGACGAGCTTCTCGCCATCGTGGCCTCCTACAGGCCACGCTCCGGCGCGCGACAGATCATTTCGGAGGAGGTCGAGGTATGAGGCTGGCATTTTACGGATCGAGTCTCGTTTCGGCCTACTGGAACGGCGCGGCCACCTACTATCGCGGCCTGCTCCGGGCGCTTGCCGAACGGGGATATCAAATCACGTTCTACGAGCCCGATGTCTACGATCGGCAAAAGCACCGCGATATCGATCCGCCCTCCTGGTGCAGGGTCGTCGTCTATAACGGGACCGTCGAGGCGTTGAAGCGAGTGGCGCGGGAAGCAGCCAAGGCGGACATCGTCGTCAAGGCAAGCGGCGTCGGCTTCGAGGACGAACTGCTGCTCGCCGAGGTGATGGCCGCGGCAGGCCCGGCGGCGCTGAAAATCTTCTGGGATGTCGATGCACCCGCCACTCTGGCCGATCTCAGGGCCGCGCCCGACCACCCGCTTCGCCACGCGCTTTCCTCCCTGGATCTCGTGCTGACCTATGGCGGCGGCGATCCCGTGGTCGAAGCCTATCGCGCGCTGGGCGCCCGCGATTGCGTTCCGATCTACAATGCCGTCGATCCCGAGACACACCACCCGGTGCCGCCGGATCCGCGCTTTGCCGCCGATCTCGCCTTTCTCGGCAACCGCCTGCCGGACCGGGAGGAGCGCGTGGAGGCCTTCTTCCTCGAGCCGGCGCAAAAGCTCTGGCAACGGCGTTTCCTGCTCGGCGGATCCGGATGGCACGATAAGTCTCTGTCCCCGAATGTCGCCTATATCGGGCACGTACCGACCGCCGACCACAATGCCTTCAACACGACGCCGAATGCCGTCCTGAATATTTCACGCGCCAGCATGGCCGAAAACGGCTTCTCGCCGGCAACCCGCGTCTTCGAGGCCGCGGGCGCCGGCGCCTGCCTGATCACCGACTACTGGGAGGGCATCGAGCTCTTCCTGAAACCCGGAGAAGAAGTGCTGGTCGCCAGAGACGGCCGCGACGTCGCCGAACTGATGCAGCAGCTGACGGCGGCCGGCGCCCGGGAGATCGGCGAGCGGGCGCTCCGCCGCGTTCTCGCCGAGCATACCTATGCGCACCGTGCCGAGGAGGTGGACCGCGTCCTGCGGCAGGCGCGCCGCATGGAGGCTGCCGAATGAAGCGACCGCTCGACATCGTCATTCTCGGTCTCTCGCTGTCCTCCTCGTGGGGCAACGGTCATGCGACCACCTATCGCGCTTTGCTTCGCGCGCTCGACGCTGCCGGGCACAAGGTGACGTTCCTGGAACGGGACGTGCCCTGGTATGCGAGCAACCGCGATCTGGCCGCGCCGGATTTCTGCGACCTCCTGTTCTACGCGAACCCGGACGAACTCGTCTCCAGGCATGCGCACAGGCTGGCCGGCGCGGATGCCGTCGTCATCGGCTCCTACGTGCCTGATGGCGTGGAGGTCATCGACGCGGTCGCGGATCTCGCACCGAAACGCCTGTGCTTCTACGACATCGACACGCCCGTGACGCTCGCCAAGCTCGAGCGCGGCGACGAGGAGTTTCTCGCGCGAAGACAGGTTGCGGACTTCGACATTTATTTTTCCTTCTCCGGCGGCAGAACGCTCGACCGGCTGCGGGACGAGTTCTCGGCGCGGCGGCCGGTGCCCCTCTATTGCGCCGTCGACCTCGACGCCTATCGCGATACCGGTGCGGCCACCGAGTGGGACCTCGGCTATCTCGGCACCTTCAGCCCCGACAGGCAACCCGCGCTCGAACGCCTGTTGATCGAGCCGGCGCGGCGCTTGCCGCACATGCGCTTCGTCGTGGCCGGACCGAGCTATCCTGAGGACATCGACTGGCCGGAAAACGTCGCGCGCATCGAACATCTGCCGCCCGGCCAACATGCCGAATTCTACAGCCGCCAGCGATTCACCCTGAACGTAACACGGGCCGACATGGTGGCCGCCGGCTGGTCCCCGAGCGTTCGCCTCTTCGAGGCCGCCGCGTGCCGCACGCCGCTCATCAGCGACTGGTGGGAGGGAATCGAAAGCTTCTTCCCGGCCGGCGAGGCCGTGATCATCGCGCGAAACAGCAGCGATGTCGTCACGGCATTGACCCGGCTCGACGAAGAACAACGCAAAGCACTTGCCGATTGCGCCTATCGACGCGTCGCCGCCGCGCACAGTTCCGCGGCGCGCGCACGGACCTTTGTCGAGGCAATCGAAAGCGTCGCCGCCAGGACCGGTCTCGCCACAAGGCGTTCCGAGCGGCGGCTTCCGGTTTAACCCGAAAGGAGAACGGCCGATGGCTAAAAGAAACAAAGCAAGCCGAGGAAAGATCATCCTGGTTGCCGGCGGCGCCGGCTTTGTCGGGTCGCACCTCTGTACAGCACTTCTAGGCTCCGGCAACCGGGTGATCTGCCTCGACAGCTATCTCACCGGCTCCCCTGCCAATCTCGTCGGTCTGCAGGACGACCCCTATTTCGCAATGGTGGAACAGGACGTCTGCGACGAGATCGACATCGATGAACCGCTCGACCAGATCTACAATCTGGCCTGCCCCGCCTCGCCGCCCTCCTACCAGGCCGATCCCATTCACACGATGATGACAAGCGTGACCGGGACGGGAAACCTCCTCCGGCTTGCCGAAAGGCACGGGGCCACGCTGCTGCAGGCCTCCACAAGCGAGATCTACGGCGATCCCGAGGAGCATCCGCAGCAGGAGAACTACTGGGGCCACGTCAATTGCACCGGGCCGCGGGCCTGCTACGACGAAGGCAAACGCGCGGCCGAAGCCCTGTGCTTCGACAGTCTGAGGGCGGGAAGTGTCGACACGCGGGTCGCCCGCATCTTCAATACCTACGGTCCGCATATGCGCCCCAATGACGGCCGCATCGTGTCGAACTTCATCGTCCAGGCGCTGAGAAACGAGCCGCTCACCGTTTACGGCAGTGGCGAGCAGACGCGCTCCTTCTGCTACGTATCCGATCTCGTGGACGGACTGATCCGGCTGATGAACCGCGAGGAGAACCCTGCCGTGCCGGTGAACCTCGGCAATCCCGGAGAATTCACCGTCATCGAACTTGCGGAGCTGGTCCTCTCCAGGATCGAGACGGCCTCGACGATCGTCCATGAGCCGCTGCCGGCGGACGATCCGCAGCGTCGCCGTCCCGATATCGCGCGCGCCAGGAAGCTTCTCGGCTGGGAGCCGAAAGTTCCTCTGGAGGACGGGTTGGCCCATACGATCGCCTGGTTCCAGAGCGCACTTGCCGAAAGCCGCGCTGAACGCCGGTCCGGCCGCACCCGGCGCCAGCCGCAACTTTCCGTCGTCACTCAGGATCTGTGATCATGGTTCAGCAGACGAAAGACCGAACGGTCATCGCGCAAGAGATTGCGGCGCTCGGTCCCTGGTTCCACAACATGCGGATCGGAGGCATCGAGACGGCACCCGGTCACTTCCTCGGCGACTATCCCGCGGTGAAATGGAAGGCCTTCAGGCATGTGGTGCCGGAGGACCTCGAAGGAAGGAGCGTCCTCGACATCGGCTGCAATGCAGGGTTCTACGCGCAGGAGATGAAACGCCGCAATGCCGGACGTGTACTCGGCATCGACTCGGACCCGCACTATCTGCGGCAGGCGAAGTTTGCCGCGGAGCAGGCGGGGGTCGACATCGAGTACAGGCTGATGTCAGTCTACGACGCGGCACGGCTGCGCGAGAGGTTCGATCTGGTCATCTTCATGGGCGTTCTCTATCACCTGCGCCATCCGCTGCTGGCACTCGACCTCCTCTACGAGCATGTCGTCGGCGACCAGATGCTCTTCCAGTGTATGCAGCGCGGGTCGGAATCCGTGGCAACTCTCAAGGGTGATTACGATTTCCGGGAGTGGGAGATCTTCGATCGGCCCGACTATCCGAAGCTGTTCTTCGTGGAACACCGCTTCGCGGATGACCCCACCAACTGGTTCATCCCCAACCGCGCCGGCGTCGAAGCGATGCTGCGAAGCGCCGGCTTCGTCATCGAAGCCAATCCCGAGCGGGAAGTCTATCTCCTGCGGCGCGGCGAGCGTCCGTATCTGGACGAGCCCACCTTGAGGATCCTCGGAAATTCAGCAGATATCGGGAACTAGTGGCTGCGGCGAACCTCCGGCCTGCAGGCCAGAGGGGCAATTCACCGTCGCCTTGGCGTTGACGGTCCGTCGCTCACGGACCTCATCCGAAGCGGCGAAGCTGCGCAGCTTCCTTCTCGAGCAGGTCGGCGACTTCCTGAAGCGTCATGTGCGTCACGCAGAGATGAATCGCACATTCGAGAAAGCGCGTCGACGAGCGCCGCAAATACATGGCTTCCTCGCGAGCGGCCAGTTCCGATAGAGGATCTTTCGAGGGGCGTCGACGGTCAGGCATTTGGAGACTCCTTCGCTTGTTTGAAGAACCGCTTTTACGGCGAGAGAAGCCCGCCGGCGTAGATCAAGGCGCCTATCACGACGGCCATGGCTATGATGGCCAGGCTCAGCCCCAGCCGTTGCCTGTTCGGTGCGGCGGTCTCCGCCGCTGCAAGCGGCCGCATCGCGTCGTTGTACTCGGTAGAGGTATCGGCCGGCCTCCCCGCGGCCTGCCCGGCCCTGGCGTTTCGGACCGCTTCACTGCCGGGCGGCATACCGCCTGCTTCGTCATCGGTCTCGAGCGGCGCCGCCGCGGGGTCGAAGCCGCGCCTCTTGTCGCCCGTCCTTCCATGCTGGATGTCGCCGCGCACCTGCGCAGAATTACTTGCCGGCTTGGACATGGTCGCTCCTTTCCGCTTCGCGACTCAACCGGCTTTCGGGATATTTGTTCCCTGCTCCTCCGCGGCGTCGTACCCGGGCTGACCGGCGCCACTCGCGGCGAGGTCAAGCGGCCGGCTCTACGCACTTGCGGACGGAAAACCGTTTCGCACTTCTCCTGGACATGCTCCAAGCCGCAGGGTGGTATGAGCGTCGAAGAAGTGAATATCAGCGGAGGCGAGGTCGAGACCGATCCGGTCACCGGGCGCGAGGCTGGTGCGTTCGCGAAGCAACATCGCCAGTTGCGCTCCGCCAAGCTCCACCAAAAGATGTGTTTCGTCGCCCGTCGGTTCCACGATCAGCACCTTGGCGGAGGGGCCGTTGGCGCCGATCTGCAGCTTGTTCGGCCTTATTCCCGCGACGGCCGGCCCCTTGTGAGACAGATCGGGAGCAGGAATGACGATGTCGCCGGGCGCCCGGAACGTGCCGTCAACGACCTCGCCCTCGATGAAGTTCATCGAGGGACTGCCGATGAAGCTCGCGACGAAGAGATTGCGAGGATAGTCGAAAATCTCCAGCGGCGTCCCGATCTGCTCGACATTGCCGTCGCGCATGACGACGATGCGGTCGGCCATCGTCATGGCTTCGATCTGGTCGTGCGTCACGTAGATGCTGGTGGTGCGCAGGCGCTGGTGCAGACCTTTGATCTCGGCACGCATCTGCACTCGGAGCTTTGCGTCGAGATTGGAGAGGGGTTCGTCGAACAGGAAGACTTCAGGACGGCGGACGATGGCCCGGCCCATGGCGACGCGCTGGCGCTGGCCGCCGGAGAGCTGCCCCGGATACCGTTCGAGCAGGCCGTCGAGGCCAAGCATGGTAGCCGCTTCGCCCACCTTTCTCTTCTGCTCGTCCTTGGGGAGGCGGGCTAAGCGAAGCGCGAAGGCCATGTTCTCGGCAACGGTCATGTGCGGGTAGAGCGCATAGTTCTGGAAGACCATCGAGATGTTGCGGTCCTTCGGAGCGACCTCGTTGACGATATCTCCTCCGATCACGACCGCTCCGTCGGAGATTTCTTCAAGGCCCGCGATCATCCGCAAAAGGGTGGACTTGCCGCAGCCCGACGGTCCGACCAACGCGACGAATTCGCCGTCGGCGATCTCTGCCGAGACACCATGAACGACTTCCAGCGCACCAAAGCGCTTGACCACATTCCTTATTTCAACGCTGGCCATCTCAGCCTCTCACTTTTTTCATCGCCGCTTCCATGTTGTGGAACGGGCGGCGATAAGCCGGTATCCGGTCCGCAACATCGGGGAACTTGCCGAAGGGCTTATGCGGCTCCGCCTGGTACCAGAAGGCGACGGAGGAGATATCGTCGCCGCGGCGGTTGGCATGGCCCCGCTCGATGGTCACCCGAATGGCCTTGTGGAAGATGGCGGGATCTTCGATGTGCCACCGGTAGAGCGTGACAGGTTCGGTCCAGTTGGGGCCGCCGGCCGCGATGATGCCGTGGTAGGGCGCGCTGTAATCCTGGGTGGGGCACCAGGCGGTGTTGAAATAGTCTTCCGTGCCCGTGCCGTGCAGGGTCGGCGGCCAGGCGTCGTTGGCACCTGGTTCGGACTCCGGCCGCGGTTCGATCAACGCCGCCTTCGGACCGATGCGGGGATCGGGCTTGCGCACCGTATCCGGTACCGACAGTCCCTGCTCGCCATCGATGAAGATCATGTCGTCGCCTTCGCCATACCAATCCCAAACCTCGGAACGGCGCCGCGAATAAACGCTGTAGAGTACGCCGACGTAATGGCCGCGCCCTTCGGCCTCGAGGATCGTGTAGTTCTCCCGACCATCGACGTTCTCGCCGCCGAAAAGAAACTGTTCGTTTGTCAGCCCGGCTTCGCTCATACCCGCCGGCCGTGCCTGGCGGTAATGTGCGTGGAAACGGCCCATGTCCTCTTCGAGGACATCGTGAAGCTCGAGATCGATGTAGTAGTAGAAGAGGAGGTCGTGTTCCGCCTCGTTGGTGACGGTGAACTTCATTTGCGAGCCGAAGGGCATGGGGAAGTAGCAGTTGAAGGCCTTGCCGTCCTCCGGGCTCGCCTGCATCGGCAGGCTTGCATAATTGGCGGTGCGGGCGTGGCCCATGCCGAAGAAGTCGCCGACAGGCGCTTCGATGCTCGGCTCCGTTTCACCGTCCCAGTAGGCCCTGAGCACGATCTTGCGCAGGAAGTCCTCGCTCTCGCATGCGAGCGTCGCCCAGATATGGGTGATGATGCCGGCACCTTCATATTCGCCGATCACCACCGTCTTGCCGGGTTCGATGTGCAGCCTGTCGTCGTTGCCGCCGGTGCGGTCATGGCTGGAGAAGCGGCGCGTTTTCGCTTTGCGCAGCTTCGCGAGACCGCGAAGGGGCGAGAGGCCGGCATTGGTCATTCGAATTGCTCCTGTATAATCGCTCGCAGCTCACTTGAGTCCGCTTGTCTTGAGGGAATCCATGATCTGCCTCTGGAAGATCACGAAAAGGATGAGGGTCGGGATGGCGACGATCGTGGACGCGGCCATCATATAGTTCCAGGATGCCGAATACTGGCTCTTGAAGTTCGCAATCCCGAGTTGGACGACCCAGAGATCGGGGTCCGATGTGATGGTGAGCGGCCACAGGAAGGAATTCCAGTTGGCCAGGAAAAACAGGATCGCCAGTGCCGACATGATAGGGCGGCTTAGCGGGAGGATGACGCTCCAGTAGATCCGCCAGTAACCCGCGCCGTCGATGCGCGCGGCTTCCTCGATCTCCTTGGGCAGCGACAGATAGTACTGCCTGAGAAGGAAGATGCCGAAGGCGTTGAAAATCGCCGGGATGATCAATCCTGCATAGGAGTTGAGCATGCCCATGGCTTTGACGATGACGAAGAGCGGCACGATGATCACCGGCAGCGAGACCAGGAACGTCGAGAAGATCGAGAGAAACATCACCTCTCGGCCGGGAAATCTCAGCCGCGCCAGCGCATAGCCGGCCATGGTGTGGAAGAACAGCGCCACGATCGTGACCGTGGCGGACACGAGGAAGCTGTTGGCCATGTAGCGGATGAACGGAACGCCGGTCAGCACATAGATGAAATTGTCTAGCGTCGGTGCCTGCGGAATGAGGTTCGAAGAAAACGACTCGGCGGCCGGCTTGAAGGCGATCGACACCATCCAGAGGAGCGGAAAGAGCGTCATGAAGGCGAGTATGGCGGTCACCACCATCCAGAGGCCGCGGACCAGCGTCACCTGCGATCGGGAGAAAAAAGGCTGGGGGCGCTTACTGCTCATGATGGAACCGTCCTCCCCGCGTCAGAGCAAAGAAAACAGCCGTCACGATCATCAGCGCCACAACCAGGATGGAGGCCATGGCAGCCGCGTAGCCGAAGGCGCCGAAACCGAAAGCCTGCTGATAGATATAGACGATCAATACCGATGTCGCGTTCGCAGGCCCGCCCTTGGTCATGACGTAGATGATGTCGAAGGCCTGCGCGCCTGCGACGGCCGCGACCATGGACACCATGATCACGAAAAAGCTCGTGGGCTTGAGAAGCGGCAGCGTGATGAACCAGAAGCGGGCGATGGCGCCTGCCCCGTCGATCATCGCCGCCTCGTAATATTGACGGGGAATGTCTTGCAGGCCGCCGAGGAAGATCAGCATGTAGAATCCCATCAGGAACCAGACGCTGACCAGGACGATGGTGATCAGCGCGAAGTTGGGATCGCCGAGGAGGGAGATGCTGCCGATGCCGAGAGCGGCGGTTAGTCTGCTGACTACGCCGATCTTGTCGACGACCATGAATTGCCAAACCAGCGCGACCACGACGAGGCTGACCATGTGCGGTGCAAAGAACATTGAACGCATGATCGCGTTGAAGCGATCGGTGCGCTGGACGAGAAGGGCAAGGCCCAGCCCGCACACGTAGAGCAGCGGGACCAGCATGATCGCGTAGAGCGCGGTGACCCTCGCTCCCTTCCAGAACAGCGGGTCGTTCCACATGCGCAGGTAATTCCTGGCCCCGACAAAGGAGTAACCGCCGAAACCGTTGACCTCGAAGACGCTGAGCACGAGGGACAGCGCCATCGGGACGCCGAGAAAAATGAATAGCCCCAGCGCATCGGGCAACACGAAAAGATAGCCCGCGATCCATTCGCGATGCTTGGCGGAAAGGCGGGTTCGCCCGGCGTGCCTGCGCCGCGCGGCCGTTTCGGCAATGATTGTCATGGCATCATGTCCAGCTTGCTGAGGCGGCCGCATCCGTTGCGGCCGCCGGTGTGGCCGTCATCAAAGGATCGGCGCGCCTTGATAGCTCGCGAGAAACGCGTCGAGCTGCTGAGAGGCGGCCGTCGCCGTCGTTTGCGGATCGGCGCCGCCCAGCTGCGTCTGCTGGATCGCGTCGGAGATGATCTTGTACACCTCCGGCGGAACGCGCGGCTCGGCCCGGGTCCCGGGATGGATCTCCTCGGCGAATTTACCGATCATACCCGTCGAGAAGGCTCCGCCGCCACTCTTCAGCGCGCTGTTGCGCGGCGGCATGTCTGATTTGCCCTTGGTGCACCAGTTGGCGACCCGGTCGACAGAGCCCTGATCCATGGAGGCGAGGGCCCAGGCGCAGAATTCGCCCGCCGCGTCGGAGTTGCGGCCATTTGCATTGGCGACGAATGCCCATCCGCCGCCGACGGTCACATATTTGCCGTTTGGCGGCGTGGGCAGCCGGAAGACGCCATACTGGAAGTCCTTGGCATTGCTCTGAAGCTGTGAAATGCCCCAGATGCCGACATTCTGCATGGCGACATAGCCGGATGCGAGGTTCGCAATGGTGTCGTGCCCGCCCGCACCCATGATCTGGCGGGGCGCCGCCCCACTGTTGATCGCGTCCTGCCAGAATTTGAGCGCTTGCACCGTTGCCGGCGAATCGAAGCTGCTCTTGCCGTCGGCCGTCTGGAATTCGCCGCCGCCCTGCCAAAGGAAGGGATACCACGTGAAGTTCTGGTAGTATCCCGGCTGGGTCTCGAACATCACTCCGAAGCGCTCCGGAGTCGTGAGCTTCTTGGCCACCTCCAGCAACGCCTCCCATGTCTTGGGGACATCGTTCTCGTTGAGGCCGGCCTCCTCGAAAGCCTTGACCGAATAGTACATCGCCATCGGCTCGACTTCCATCGGGATGCCGAAGATCTTGCCGTCCACCATGCGGTTGGCGATGACGCTTTCGGGGAAGTCCGCCTTCGCCTCGTCATCGATGAAGGGGGTCAGATCCTTGAGGACGCCGCCATTATAGTAGCGCAGGAAGTCACCCGGCGAGATGATAAAGATGTCAGGTCCCTCGCCGGAGGCAAACGCAGTCGCAAGTTTCGGGCCGCTGATGTATTCGGAGTTCGGAATGAATTCGAGTTCGATCTTTTGCGGGTGGCTGTCGTTCCAATCGGCAACCGTCTTCTCGAACCACGCGACCTGGCTCGCTACCGGACCGCCGGGTGCGTAAAACTGCCAGAATTTCAGCGGTGCTTCCTGGGCCCGTACGGCCAGGCGGTTGATGTAGGGAAATCCGCCGAGGCCGACGACACCACCGGCAACAGCCGCACCGCCCTTCAGCAGGCCGCGGCGGGTCAGTGTCGGAAAAACCTTCTCTCTGTCACTCATTAATTCCTCCCGTTTTGCTGGTAAACGCCCCCGGCTCCTCTCCGGAGGACGGCTTCGCCTTACGCCGTATCGAAGGCGTGAAGGATGCAGGGGATCACCTCCGAGCGGGGCGACCCTGAATACTCGCCCGACAACCGTTCGAGCAGCATGGCGGTTGCTCGATGCGCGAGCAGCGAAGGGGTGTTGCCGACACGCGCGATCCGCGGCCGCACATATTCGAGCTGGGGCTGGTCGCCGAAAACGGCAATCGCAACGTCGTTGGGAATGCGGACGCCGCGGTCATGGAATTCGGCGATAGCCCCCGCCGCCATGAGATAATTGCCGAAAAAGACGACTGAAGGCAGGTGATCCCCAGTGCTCGCCAGCAGCCATTCTACGGCTTCCTGGCCCGACGGGCTAAGATAGGTGCCTTCGCGCCGCAGTTCGGCGAGCGGTTCCACCCCGTGATCGCGCAGACCCTGTTCGAAACCCGCCGCTCTTGCCATGGCCTCGGCAAAGAAAGACGGACCGGTGACATGGGCGATGCGCTTGTGGCCTTTCTTCGCAAGGTAGGCGCCCATTTGATAACCGCCGCCGAAATCGTCGATCTTGACGCTGTCGACGGCTGCATTCGGCAGGTCACCGATAAAGACGGTGGGAACGCCTATGCCGATCAATGCGTCGTGCATGTCATGCAGGGCAAAGTCGCCCACGATCAACCCGTCAATCCGGCGGTTTCGTATATGCCTCAGATACTGCTGACTATGCTCCTGCGAGTGACCGCCGGGAACGTCGGTGTTGAAGATCAGAAGATCCAGCCCCGTCGCTTGGAGATCCGACTGAGCCGCCTTTACGAGTTCCGGATAGAAGGGGTTGCGAATATCCGGGATCAGCATTGCGACGAGATTGGTCCGCCCTGTGCGCAGACTCTGCGCCTGGGGGTTCGGCACGTAACCGAGCTCCGCTATCGCGACTTCCACCCTTCGACGCATTTCCGCCGAAACACGGTCCGCATGATTCAGCACGTGCGAGACCGTTGTCAGAGATACGCCCGCTCGTTTCGCTACCTTGGCAATCGTTGTCATGCCTCAATGAATAATAGAGGATAAATCGTTTTGCAAATCGTTTTTCAAATCGATTTGCAAAACGATTTGCGACACACCGGCCTGAACCGGCTGGCTGCCAAAAGCGCGCAGATCTGTAGGTATGGGAGGCTCCGGTCCGGGAAGATTCACACAACGGAGCGTTTCAGTGTTCCTGAAACGCTCCGCGATTTAGAAAGACTAATCGCTGCGAGGAGGTTACTCCCGGACCGACTGCTGCAGGCGATCCTTGGCCGCGTCATGCACTTCCAGCGCCGCATCGCCGGCCTTGTCGAGGATTTCCTGCCCGGCCTCCATGGCTTGCGCCACGCCGGCATTCGCCCTGGCCGCGAGATTGGACCGCACATCTTCCGCCATTTCGCCCAGTGCCTCGTCCTCGGCCTCGCTGTGGGGCAGCGCCGCCCCGATTGCCGCACCGACGGCAAAGGCGAGCGCTCCGCCGACAAGCGGCTGGTCGCGGAAATGCCTCAAGATGGCGGCGTTGAGCTGCGCGCCCTGTTCTTCGAGTGACCGGCCGGCACCCTGCATGCTGCCGGCGAGAGACCTGCCGGCTCCCGTCACCGAATCGGACATACGGCCCGCTGCGGCGCTCACCTGTCTCCACGTCCGGGACGCCCAGCCGGACGCTTCGTCGAACAGGGCGCCGGTCTCGTCCCTGATATCTTCGATCTGCTTGCCTGCCGCGTCGGTAAAGCCGCGATAGATCTTCCCGGCCGGGTCGACGAAGTGGCCGGCCCGCCGGCCGGCATCGTCCGTCAGGGCGCGGAAGCGGCTGCCGCTTTCATCCGTGAAGTGACTGTAGCGCTCGCCGAAGCTCGCCTCCACCGGCCCCACTCTCCGGACGGAGCCCCTTACGGGTGCAAGCGGGTAATCATCCGCATCGTCATTCCCCTCCCCGTGTCGCGGCGCGCGCGAGGCGGGGTCGGCGATCAGCCAGGCGAGGCTTACCCCCATCAGGGCAACCGGGATCGGGTTTGACTTGAGCGCCACGCCGAGATTGCTCAGATATTCGGATCCGCCGCTCGTTTTTGCATATTCGAGCAGTTCGTCCATTAGTTCTCCCGGCGACATGCGCTCCTGAATTTCGTGGAGCTTTTCCTCGATTCGCTGGCGATCGGCCTCTATTTCGCGCTGCAGTTCGGCAGCGGAGTGGGTGTGTGCGGAATCGTTCATTGCAGTCTCTCCTTCACCACGTTCGCGTCGCGCTGCAGGGAGGCGGCCGTCCGATCGAACTGGATGCTGCTGCCCTTGAGCGCCGAGAGGCCGCGCGAAATCATCACCCAGGCAAGCAAGGCAACAACCACGCCGACGATGGCCGCCGACAACGCATCGGCATTCGCTTCGGTCATGCCCTGAGCCACGAGGAAGGCGCCCAGACCCTGGACGACGGCACTCAGCAGCACGCCGACTGCGCCTATGGCAAAGATCAGCCCGACGAGCAGCGTCTCGAGGCTGCCGACCGCCCGATTGAGATTCTCGGATGCCTCGGCTTTCGCGAGGTCGATTTCCTTCCGGAAAAGACCGGATATATCCGCCACCAGACCGGTCATCAGTTCCGTCAGGGGGCGCTCGTCCCGATGATTAGCCATTATAGCGTTCCTTCTCGCTTGATTGACGGGTCCGTCCCGAAGCATCCCGTCCGTCGCGGCGTGGAGGCGAAGCGGTGAGGAACCGACTTGCGGCCAGTCCTGCGATCGCGGCCATGCCGAGGAAGGCGAGTGGCTGCTTTCGGCCGAAATCTTCGACCATTCCGGCGATCTCGCCGAGATTGCGGCCCTCTGCCTTGCGTGCGAAGCCCTGGAGCGACGTGCCGATCTGCTTTGCATAGCGGCCGATGGCCCGTTGATCCGATTGTTCGAGTTCGTTTCCGACCTTCTCGAGTGCGTCAGCAACACCGCTCAACTGGCGTGCTGCCACGTTTTTCTCATCCTCGACGGCGCGGCCGACCGCCGCCTTTGCCTGTTCCGTCTGTTCACTGGCGAACTCTTTGAACTCGTTCACGTCTTCACGCACGGCGTTCTCGAGGCTGCGGTCACCCGCCTCCCCCTGTCCGCGGGTGTCACCAGCTTGCACGCCGCTCACGCGCTCGATGCCTTGCGCGGACGTCAAAGGCCTGCCCAAGGGATCGCCGGACCCGCGGCCGCTTGTGTCATTGGTCATTCTCGGTTCCTCCCATGCATAACGGGGATCGTTATCGTCTACGCAATCAAACGAGCCATTTGGAGCCTTGTTCCCTGCAAAGCGCCGCAGGCCTTCCCTTGCGTGCTTCGCTTGTTCAGGAAACCTCCCGTTGCAGCCATCTCGCCGCCCGGCGATCAGCGGGGCCGGTTCTCCGGCGACTGTTCGTAAAGTTCCTCGACCTTGCGCTTCTGCGCCTGCTTTTCGGCACGCGAGAGCGGCCTCTGCTTCAGGATGGCATAGGCGACCGCAGCGCCGAGTATGAAGGCGCCACCGCCGGTGACAAAAAGCCAGAAATAGTTCGTCAACATCGTCGTATCTCCTCAAATGCAGCCAACCGTGTCGGCCGCCGAAGGTTCCGGGCGGTCCTGTTTCCGCGGCATGCCCGGGCCCGTGCCGGAGCGCTCATTGCGCCGGAACCGAGTGTCTGCTCGCGGGTTTGACCGACGTCGACGAACCAAGCCAAGGAGGAGATCATGGCGAGGAACAGGAGCTGGAGCCGGGACGTCTACGAGAGCTATCCCGAATCGGACCGGCGCCGGCGCGGCCAAACCTACGAGGACGAGAGGCGCCGCGCCTTGACTGCCGGTCCGCGGCTTACGGACTACGAGAGCTCGGAGTATTTTGCCGGTAACGAGCCGGGCCGCTCCGGCACATATCGCGGCCGCGATGACAGCTGGGAACGGGAACGCGCATACGGTCCAGGTCACTTCGGCGGTGGAGGCTTTTACCGCGACGACGACTATGGCGAGGACTATCCCCGCCTCGGCAGGGGCTACGGGGAGCGCGGCTTTCTCGAACGCGCCAGCGACGAAGTCGCGTCCTGGTTGGGCGACAAGGGCGCCGAGCGTAGACGCGAGATGGACCAGTATCGCGGCAAAGGTCCCAAGGGCTACATCCGTTCGGACACCCGCATCCAGGAAGATGTGAGCGATCGCCTGAGCGACGACGGAATGCTCGACGCCTCCGATATCGCGGTCTCGGTCACCAATGGCGAAGTCCAACTGAGCGGTTTGGTCGATTCCAAATGGGCCAAACGCCGCGCCGAGGACTGCGCCGAGGCCGTCTCCGGCGTGAAGCATGTCCAGAACAGCCTTCGCATCCGCCCATCGGGAGGATCACCCGGCTGGAATGCCGGCAACACCGATCGCAACATCGCTTGAGAGGCAGGCATCCGGGGGAACGGCACTTCCGGGAAAAGTGTGTCGCTCTTCCGTCCGGGAGGGCGCTGGATCAATGGCTAAAGCGGCAGCGACCCGAGGTGGGATCAACGAACAAGGCGCGCCCGACATTTCATGGCGTAAAAAGTTCCCCATCTGCTCGCATCGAAGACTTTGCAGCCGCCCCGGCGAGCATGTGCACTGCAAGGAACTTTCTTAGGACCATCCGGTTGTAAGAATCGAGAGGCCGCACAACGGCCGATAGGAGCGGTTACCCCCGCGTGACCGACAAAGCTTATGCAAACGGCATTGTTCATCGCGATCCCCGCCCTCCCGCTGGGAGCGGCGCTCGTGCTTCTGTGGTTCGGTCCTCTGTGGCGCCAGCAAGCCAGCCCATGGAACCGCTCGTCCACCTGGTGCCCCGGATCCACCATCCTCGACCGCCAGGCGCCGTAGCGGTGCCTCGACAGGATTTGATGCAGGCAGGCCGGCGAATAAGCGTGGCCATCGTCGGCGTCGTGCGGCGAAGGCCGACGCCTCGCCGCAGACACATGCCGTTACAAAAGTCCCGCCCGGCCGACACATCGTCAATACACGCGGTCGTTCAAATAACCGCACTGGCATCGAGGACGAGCCTCTGCCAAAGCGGAAAGGATGACCTCTATGAAGAAGACGTCTCGGATCTTGGCGGCCGCGCTGCTGGTCGTTGGAAGCGGATTGGCATTGCAAGCGGCCAAAGCACAACAGGCGGGACTTCACCGCACCGATCTCTTGCAGCACGATCTCGGCCAGCCGGGCCGCGAAACGATCCAGGTGCGCGTCGATTTCGATCCCGGTGCCGTCTCCATCAAGCACTCCCATCCGGGCGAAGAGGTAGCCTATGTGCTCGAAGGCTCGTTGGAATATCAGCTCGAGGGGAGAGCGCCGGTCACGCTCCATGCCGGCGATGCCCTGTTCATTCCGGCCGGGGTGGCTCATCTCGCGAAGAATGTCGGAAGCGGCAAGGCATCGGAACTCGCGACATACATAGTCGAAAAAGGCTCCCCGCTTGTCGTTCCGGCCAAGTGAGCGTCCGTCATGGATGCCGAGAACCGCGGCGCGACAACAAACCGGCGGCTCCGTGCTCCCGCCGGTCTCAACCGCGTGGATAGAGGCGGACATTTCGCCGCGTAAGAAGGGCCGGATCTCTTCAGCGCCGAGCTGCGTGCCGCTTTCCGGTCCTTGCGTCGACCCCCGCATTACGGCACAGGCATGAGCCGGTGAATACTGCTGTCACGGTATTCTCGTTCTGATAAGAAATGGCGGTCAAAGGGGTGTCTTGCCATGGAGCACATCGATCACATCCTGATCGTCGATGACGATCGGGAAATCCGCGAGCTTGTGTCGGCTTACCTGAAGAAGAACGGTTTGCGCGTGACCGCCGTCGCCGACGGGCGGCAGATGCGGACCTTCCTGGAGGCGAATACGGTCGATCTGATCATTCTCGATCTGATGATGCCGGGCGACGACGGCCTCGTCTTGAGCCGCGAACTGCGTGTCGGCAGACACAAGGCGACGCCCATCGTCATGCTGACCGCCCGCTCGGACGAGATGGATCGCATCATCGGGCTGGAAATGGGCGCCGACGACTATATCGCCAAACCGTTCTCGGCGCGCGAACTGCTCGCCCGCATCAAGGCGGTCCTGCGGCGCGCGCGAATGCTGCCGGCGAACCTGCAGGTCTCGGAGGCGGGTCAGCTGTTGCGTTTCGGCCAATGGAGGCTCGACACGACGGCAAGGCATCTCATCGATGCGGACGGTACTGCGATCGCGCTCAGCGGCGCCGAATATCGGCTGCTGCGCGTCTTCGTCGATCACCCCCAGCGCGTTCTCAACCGCGACCAGCTCCTCAACCTCACACAGGGGCGCGAGGCCGAACTCTTCGACCGATCTATTGATCTCCTGGTCAGCCGGGTTCGCCAGCGGCTCGGCGACGATGCCCGGGAGCCGACCTATATCAAGACCGTCCGCAGCGAAGGCTATGTTTTTTCGGTGCCGGTCGAGATCGTGGAGCCCCGCTGATGGCGGCGCGGTCGATTCTCCATGGTATTCACCTGTGGCCGCGCACACTCAGGGCGCGGCTTTTCGTTATCCTTCTCACCGGCTTGGCGGTCGCCCACGCCATGTCCTTTGCGGTTCTGTTCTCGGAACGCTACATCGCCGCCAGGTCGGTGATGTTCAATACGCTCGAAACCGACGTCGCGACGTCGATCGCCATTCTCGACCGGCTCCCCGCGAGCGAACGCGCCGCCTGGCTGGGCCGGCTCGCTCGCGGATCCTACCGCTTCGTCCTGGGGCCGGGCATGCCCGGCAGTCCCGTGCTCAATGAAGCCGACGCCGAGGTCGCCGACAAGGTCCGGGCTGCCATCGGTGCGAAATATCCGATCGAGGTCGAATCCGTCCCCGGCGGCGTCCGCCGTCTTCAGGCACATCTTCGCTTGAGCGACGGTGAGCCGCTGACGATCGACGTCACGCCAAGGGGCGTCATGCCGGTTGCCGACTGGCTGCCTTACGTTCTCGTCGCTCAGCTCTCCCTTCTGGTCCTGTGCAGCTGGTTGGCAGTGCGGCAGGCCACCCGCCCGCTCGCGGATCTGGCGAAGGCCGCCGACACGCTGGATCCGAACAGCAAGACGCCGCGCCTCAGCGAGACCGGACCGAGGGAAGTCGCCTATGCAGCGACGGCATTCAATGCGATGCGGGATCGCATCGCGCAGTATCTGGAGGAGCGCGTGCAGATACTGGCCGCGATCTCGCATGACCTGCAAACACCGATCACACGGATGAAACTCCGAGCGGAAATGGCCGAAGCGTCCATCGAGAGAGACAAGCTGATGAGGGATCTGGACGAGGTCGAACGTCTCGTCAGGGAAGGTGTCGCCTATGCACGCAGCGCCCACGGCAAGGACGAAAAGGCTACCCGCATCGATCTCGCCTCGTTCATCGAGAGTTTGGCCTATGATTATCAGGATACCGGCAAGGCCGTGACTTTCGGCAAATTGGCGGACGGCGCAATCGTGACCCGGCCGCACGCCTTGAGACGGATTCTCACCAACCTGATCGACAATGCGCTGAAGTTCGGGGGCAGCGCCGAGATCGAGGTTCAGCGCCGTGCCGAGGGCACAGTGACCATAAACGTCCTCGATCGCGGTCCCGGCATTCCGGAAGACCAGCTCGAAGCAGTTCTGCAGCCCTTCTTCCGCCTGGAGCAATCACGCAGCCGGGATACGGGCGGGACCGGGCTCGGCCTCGCAATCGCCCAACAGCTCGCGACGGTCATCGGCGGCTCCCTGACCTTGCGCAACCGTGACGGCGGCGGCCTTGCCGCGGAGCTTTCCCTGGAGCGTTTCCCTGTTTCATCAAAACAGTGAAACGCTCACCTTTAAAACGACGCACTTCCCGGAAGTGCTCCAAGGGCTGCCTGAGGAGCTATCGACCCCGTCTGATCCAAGAGACGGGCAGCTTACCAAACGAACGGGGCGGTCTGGACCGCCCCGTTATGCACGATCGTTTCAGGTTGCAGTGTCTCAGGCCGGCTGCGGCTCGCCGGACTGCTCCCGGACAATGTAATCGGCGTACCAGATGGGCCAGTCCTCGTCCCGGTGTCCGAGCTGCTTTTCGTACTCGCCGTGGGCTGCTTCGGCGCGGCGGAACGCGGCTGCGAGATCGGCGGCCGAACCGAACGCCGTCGCGTCCGCGTCGACGCGGCCGGGCAATCGCGTGGTGACCTCCTGGAAAAGCCAGCCATTGCCGTCCGGATCGCGGAACGAAGCGTAGGAGCGATAGCTGCGGCGCTCGGGATCAGGGCCGTCGACACGATGCGTTCCGAACAGATACGGTTCGTCGCTCCCGGCATTCACGTCGCCCGCATGGAACACCTCGCTGACATCGACGCCGCGGCCGCGCAACTCCTCGCGGGCGGCCTCGATGTCGGAAACGATGAGGTACAATCCCTGCGCAGAACCCGGTTCCGCATCGGTCACATGCCTTCCGAAGATGACCGAGGCACCCGATCCGGGCGGGGTAAACTGTATCACGCGGTAGTCGTCGGCACCGGCAAAGTCGGCGTCGAGCCTCCAGCCGAGGCTCGTGTAGAATTCCTTTGCGCGATCGACATCCGACACGGGTACGACGATAACTTCGAGCTTCATATCGACCGGCCGGGCTCTTTCGCTATTGATTGCGGTGGTCATGTCATTCTCCTCTTGTCTGGGAGGCGCCAGGCGCCATGTGCCTTCTTGGTTGACGATGCGGGACGGAAGCTGCATGCCTCGTCCGACTGTCGAGACACATATGCCGCCCCGCACGTGTATGGGATGTTTCGCAAGGGGGCGGAATTTGTAAGCCAATCCGCACGGGACCGCCGGCGGATACAGTTCGATACGAGGACATTGCTCCGCAGGCGAAAGCGATCAGAAACGATCGACGTCGACGACCGCCTGGGCAAAAGCCTGTGGGGCTTCCTGCGGCAGGTTGTGACCGATACCGCCCGAGATCAGCCGGTGCTCGTACTTGCCGGAGAACTTCTTGGCATAGGCCGCGGGCTCCGGATGCGGAGCGCCATTGGCATCGCCTTCCAGGGTGATCGTCGGAACACCGATCACCGGCAGTTCGGCAAGCCGGGCTTCCAGCCCATCATATTTGCGCTCGCCGTCGGCAAGGCCGATCCGCCAGCGGTAATTATTGATGGTGATGTCGACATGATCCGGGTTGTCCAAGGCCTCAGCGCTTCGATTGAAGGTGGCGTCGTCAAAATCCCATTTCGGCGATGCGAGCTGCCAGATGAGCTTCGCGAAGTCCTTCCGGTACTGTTCGTAGCCCGCGCGCCCGCGCTCCGTGGCGAAGTAGAACTGGTACCACCAGGCAAGCTCCGCCTTCGGGGGCAAAGGCTTCTTATTGGTTTCACGGCTGCCGATCAGATAGCCGCTCACCGAAACCAATGCCTTGCAGCGCTCCGGCCAGAGTGCGGCGACGATATTGGCGGTGCGTGCGCCCCAATCGCAGCCGGCGATGACGGCCTTCTCGATGCCGAGCGCATCCATCAGGGCGACGATGTCGGCGGCGATCGCCGCCTGCTGACCGTTGCGCGGTGTGTCGGGGGATAAAAATCGCGTCGTGCCGTAGCCACGCAGATAAGGAACGACCACCCGGTAGCCCGCATTGGCGAGCAGGGGCGCCACATCGACATAGGTGTGGATGTCATAGGGCCAGCCATGCAGCAGGATGACCACGGGGCCATCGCTCGCGCCCGCCTCGGCATACCCGATGTTGAGGACACCCGCGTCGATCTGCCTGATCTTAGCGAAAGATGTATTGGTCCCCGGCGTTGTCGCCGGAATGCGAGCCTCGCTCGTTGATTTTGCGAGGGCGCCGCGTCCAACGCCGAAATGCGCCGCAGCGACGGTCAATGCCGCCATTCCCATGAACCGCCGCCGCCGCAGATTGAATTCCCCTGTCATCGAACTTCTCCGGATAGTGTGAACCACAGCCGTGAAATGCGATGGTGATGTATCTCGAATGTGAGCCCGCCCGACCGCAATTGAAAGCCCGTGTACCGTTTCACGGCCGCCGATACAGTAGGCTACAATTCACGCGCGCCAGACCTCACGGCACCGACGCGCGCTCTCCTCTCTTCTTTCATCCGAATGTAAAAACGAAGGCTTCAACGCCGGGATCGAGAAAGCGTATCTCGAACGTCCGTTCGCGCACTTCTCCCGACTGCCTTACGAGCTGATAGAGGCGCGTCTCGCCCACCGTTCCATTGCCGTCGGAATTGATGTCCGAACCGTGATCCGGGCCCGGTGCTACACCGTCGACTTTCACCTGAAAGCGCACCTTGCCGCCGTTTTTCGCAGGGCCGAGGACAAGGTGCAGATCGCGCGCGCTGAACTTGTAGGTGATTGCGCCCCCGGCCCGATTGAGTGTCGCCTGCTCTGCACCAACCGTCCAGTTGCCGGCGAGACTCCATTGATTGAGCCGAGGCTTGCCGGCGGTATAGTCGCGCGCCGCATCGGCTGCGACACGCTCCGGCGACACGAAGTTCGAAGCGCGCATGTAGCCGACATAATCCTCGCCCGACTGGAGGTGGGCGAGATCGGGCGCGGCTTCTGCACCCGTCGCATCCGGCCGCACGAAACCACTGTCGCTCCGGCTACTCCCTGCCGCTTCCGCGAGCAGCTCCTGTATGACGCGCTCCGACCGCGCATAATCGCCCTCACCGAAGTGATGGTGTCTGATCCGCCCTTCTGCATCGATGAAATAGTGCGCCGGCCAGTAGCTGTTGCCGAAGGCGCGCCAGATCGCGAAATCGTTGTCGATCGCAACGGGATAGCGGATATCAAAGTCCGTCACTGCACGCTTGACGTTGTCGATGCGCTTTTCGAAGGCGAATTCGGGCGCATGCACGCCGATCACCACCAGCCCCTGGTCCCGGTACTTCTCGGCCCAGGCGCGGACATAAGGGATCGTACGGATGCAATTGATGCAGGAGTAGGTCCAGAAATCGACGAGCACGACCTTGCCGCGCAGCTGTTCCACGCTCAAAGGCTTCGAGTTGACCCACTCGACGGCTCCGTCCAGCGGCGGGAACATGCCTTCCACCGGCAAGTCGCTTCGGTAGGCCGGTCGCTCGCCGTCGGCGGCCGTTGACGCGCTCGCCCTCTCCTCGACGGGTTCGTCCCGTACACGGTCGAGGAGCGACTGCTCCAGGGCTGCGGTGCTTGCATAGGAGAGGCGCGCAAGCTGCCCCGTATCGAGCCCCAGCGCGATTGCGGCAACGCCGGCAAGGACGGCAATGCCGAGGCCCTGCCGGAGCCGCTCGCCAAGGCCGAGTGAGCGCTTCATCGCCGCAAAAACTCTCCCCCGGCAAGAACGGCCAAGGCGAGCGAAGTCGCCGCGCCGGCAGCATAGGCCGCCAGCAGAAGCGTGGTCTCGACATTCGCACCATGGAGGGCGGCGCCGGTCAGCACCAGGCCCAGAATTGGGCCCGCGCAGGGCGCCCGAAGAAGTCCGGTTGCAACACCGAGAAGGAGAGACGCTCCGACGCTCGGCTGCTGACCGGCCACCCTTTGTGAGAGCCGGCTGCCGAGTGCGACGGCCGGACGAGTGAACAGGGCCGCGGCCCGCTTCGAAAGCAGGGTCACGCCGAAACCGGCGAGCACTGCGATCGCCGCATACCGCCCGGCCACATTCGCGTTCACCGCCCAGTCCCCGCCGAGCGCGGCGAGTGTTGCCACGCCCGAGAATGTGAGAACCATGCCGACGAGCATCGGTAGAACGCTCCTGGCGAAGGGCTGGCCGGCCCGCGAAAACACGAAGGGCAAGACCGGGAGGATGCAGGGGCTGAGGATGGTCAGCACACCTGCAAGATAAGCTATCGTGAAAAGGATCATTTTCGTCCCTCTGCATTGGACCTGCGCCTCTCGCGGCGGCGGTCGCGCTTGACACGCGGAGCATGGGACCAGAGCGAGGTATCCCGATTGTGTCTCGTAACGAGGGGATCTGTATCGAAGTGCAGAAAGCCTCACGGGCCTTCTGCAGCATCATGCCAGCCGGCAAGGATGACTACTGTAGAAGCTTCAGCAGTTCTCTGGCGGCGGATGTGGACGACGACGGGTTCTGGCCGGTGACCAGCCTGCCGTCCACAACCGTGAAGTCGGCCCAATCCTCGGCCTTCTCGTAGCGCCCGCCGAGGCGCTTCAATTCGTCTTCGACCAGGAAGGGCACGACATCGGTCAGTTGAACGGCCTCCTCTTCGGAATTGGTGAAGCCCGTGACGCGCCTTCCCTTGACGATGGGCTCGCCGCGATGCGTGACCTGTGTCAGGACGGCCGGGCCGTGGCAGACGGCGGCGACCGGCTTGCCCGCGTCGTAGAAGCCTTCGATAAGGGCGATGGAATTCCTGTCGTTGACGAGGTCCCACATCGGACCGTGTCCGCCCGGATAGAACACCGCGTCGTAGTCCTCCTGGTTGACTTCACCGAGCTTCAGAGTATTTGCCAATGCTTCCCTCGCTGCGGGGTCCTCCTTGAAGCGCTCCATCGCTGCAGTCCGGCTGGCTGGCTCATCGCTCTTGGGATCGATCGGCGGCTGGCCGCCCTTGGGCGACGCGATCGTGACCTCCGCCCCGGCGTCCTTGAAGACGTAATAGGGCGCAGCAAACTCCTCCAGCCAGAAGCCGGTCGGCTTGCCTGTGTTGCCGAGCCGGTCATGCGAAGTCAGAACCATCAGGATCTTCATGGTCATTCTCCTTCGTTGAAGCGCTTCCAAGCGCAGGATCGCGCGGATACGCAGCCTATTCTCGAGCCGTGACCGTATGTTGGCGAGGCTCTCGCGGACCGCCGGCCAGTACAGCCCTGCCACCATCATTTGCGTATTGCCGTCTTCGGGTGAATACTCGCTATGTGGCAGTCACTGTACCGGGGAACGGCAGAATAATGGACCGCATCGATGCAATGAAAGTTTTCGTCGCCGCGATCGACGAAGGCAGCCTCGCCGGGGCGGCCCGCCGGCTGAAGCGCTCGCCCACGGCGGTGAGTCGCGCCTTGAGCTTCCTGGAAGCGCATGTCGGTGTCGAGCTTCTGCATCGAACCACCCGCACCCTCAAACTGAGTGAAGCAGGCCAACGCTATGCGGCTGCCTGCCGAAGGGTGCTAACCGACCTCGAGGAAGCCGACATGCTCGCAGGAGGCGAGCGCTCCGCACCCCGTGGGATGTTGACGATTTCGTCGCCACCAATCCTCGGGGAGGAAATACTTCGTCCCATCCTGGATGATTTTCTCGATCTCTACCCGACCGTTTCTGTCCGGCTTCTTCTCCTCGATCGCTTCGTCAACCTGGTGGACGAAGGCGTCGACATTGCGCTGCGCATCGGCCAACTGGCAGATTCGTCGCTCATCTCCACCCGGCTCGGCGGCGATGTGCGGCGCGTCGTGGTCGCCTCGCCTCGGTACCTCGCCAATCACCCCCGCATCGAAGAACCGGCCGATCTCGCCAGGCACCAAATACTGGCCTTCACCAATTTCGGTCTGGAATCCTGGAGCTTCACCCCGGCGAAGGGCTCGTCCCTCCCCAGGACGATCCAGTTTAAGCCCAGATGCATCGTCAACAGCGTGCGCGCAGCCGCCGCTTCGGCGGCTGCCGGGCGCGGCCTGACGAGGCTTTATTCCTATCACGTCGCGGAATATGTGAAGGACGGGCGCCTGGAGATCGTGCTCTCCGACGCCGAGCATCCGCCCCTGCCGGCGCATTTGCTCGCACCGCAGGGCCGAATGTCGGTCCCGAAGGTCCGCGCCTTTGTCGACTTTGCGGCGCCGCGTCTGCGCTCCGAATTTGCGCGCATGGCAGCGGAGGCGGGGACGCTTACCTGATTATGCCGAAATCCGGTCGAGTGTCTGTCAAGTGCCGGCAATTCTCCCAAGGATCGCACCGATCTAATTTCGATCGCACCAACGCCGAGGGCGGAGGGCGGACGCAGGAGGCGGCCGCTGCGATCGAGAAAGGATCACATCAATGCGTAACGAACAGAAAGTCGTCGTCATCACCGGCGCCTCGCAAGGCATCGGCGCCGGACTGGTTCGCGCCTATCGTGACCGGAACTACCGCGTCGTCGCGACCTCCCGGTCCATCAAGCCGAGCGCCGATCCGGATATCCATACCGTCGGGGGCGACATCAGCAAGCCGGAGACCGCCGACCGGATCGTGCGCGAGGGGATCGAGCGCTTCGGCCGCATCGACTCTCTGGTGAACAATGCCGGCGTTTTCCTCGCCAAGCCGTTCGTCGAAATGACCCAGCAGGATTACGACCACAATCTCGGGGTGAATGTCGCCGGCTTCTTCCACATCACCCAGCGTGCCGCAGCGGAAATGCTGAAGCAGGGTTCGGGCCATATTGTCAGCATCACCACCAGCCTGGTCGATCAGCCGATGGTCGGCATGCCCTCCGCACTCGCGTCGCTCACCAAAGGTGGCCTGAACGCGGTGACCCGGTCGCTGGCGATGGAGTTTTCCAGGAGCGGCGTCCGCGTCAACGCGGTCTCCCCAGGAGTAATCAAGACCTCGATGCATCCGGCTGAGACGCATTCGACGCTCGCCGGCCTGCACCCGGTCGGCCGGATGGGCGAAATTCGCGACGTCGTGGATGCCGTCCTCTATCTCGAAAATGCGGGATTCATCACCGGCGAGATCCTTCATGTCGACGGCGGTCAGAACGCGGGACGCTGGTAAACGGCATATCGCCCTGCGACGACACACGAACCAGATCCGCAAAGGAGACTGCAATGCCTATCGTCACCGTACAGGTTACCCGCGAGGGAAGCGCACCCGGCCGCGACTCGGTCACCGCCGAGGAGAAGGCCGCGATCATCAGGGGCGTCAGCGAAGTGCTGCTCGATGTCCTGAACAAACCGCTTGAATCCACCTATGTGGTTATCGAGGAAGTCGATCTCGATAACTGGGGCTGGGGTGGCCTCCCGACGGTGCAATACCGCCGGCAGCGCGCGGAGGCGGCACAATTCTGAAACCGGCTCATCTGCCCCGCCGCTCGTGGCACGCTTCACTTTAGAAGCGTGCCGACACATTTAACGGTCATGCCCGGCCGCGATAATTCATGGCGACGACCGGCGGCGCCGAAAGCTGTTCGACTTCAAGCGTCAGGCGATCGCGAAGCGGAGACCGGGTGCAAACCGGGTCCGTTGCGCTCGCGTCGCCGGCAAGCGCCATCGCCTGGCAGCGGCACCCACCGAAATCCACCTTCTTGCGCTCGCAGCTCCGACAGAGCTCCGGCATCCAGTCCTCGCCGCGATAGGCATTGAACGCATTGCTCTCGTACCAGATGCTGGAAAGTGATTTTTCGCGCACGTTCTCGAAGGAGAGGCTCGGAATGGTTTCCGCGGCATGGCATGGAAGCACCCGCCCCGACGGCGTGACGTTCAAGCCGACGCGGCCCCAGCCGCCCATGCAGGCTTTCGGATACTTCGAATAATAATCGGCGGGCACATAGTCGATCACCAATAGGCCTTGATACTTCTCGCGTGCTTCGGCGACGGTTCGCGTAGCGCGCTCGACCTGCTCGCGGGTCGGCATGAGAACCTCTTTGTTGCGCTCGGCCCAGCCGTGGAACTGCACGGTGGCGACTTCGATGCGTCGCGCCTTCAGCCGGATCGCCAGCTCGATCATCTCATCGATCTCGCCCATGTTCTGCCTGTGGCAGACGGCGTTCAGCGTCAGCGGTATAGCGGCATCGGTCGCCCAGCCTGCAACCGCCATTTTCCGTTCATAGCCGCCTTTGTACCCGCCGATCCGATCGGCGCTTTCGGGAGAAACGCCCTGGATGGAAAGTTGAATATGGTCGAGCCCCACCTCGGCGAGACTGTTCATTCTCGCTTCCGTCAGTCCCACGCCCGAGGTGATCAGGTTGGTGTAAAGGCCCAGCGAACTCGCCGCCTGCGTCAATTCGACGAGGTCCCGGCGCGCGGCAGGCTCCCCGCCGGACAGGTGCAGATGCAGAACGCCGAGATCGGCGGCTTGCGCGAAGACGCCTGTCCATTCCTCGGTCGACAGTTCTTCCTTGGCTTGCGTCAGGGCGATCGGGTTGGAGCAATAGGGACAGGCGAGCGGGCAGCGATGCGTCAGTTCGGCCAGCATGGCCATCGGTGGGGGAACACGCGGGATGGCGCGCACAATATCGGCTGGTCGGGCGATGGTATCGCTCATTGGACGATCTCCAGCATGCGGCGGACCGAGAGCTCCTGGACGAAAGTCCTGACATCCTCCGCGATCTCTTCGACCGGGGCGTCGAACTTCTCGGCAAAGTCGGCGGCGATCCGGTCAAGGTTCCGTTCGCCATCGAGAGCCTGTACGATGGCGACGGCGATGTCGTCCACGGCCATGGCACGCTCCGGAGCCAGAAGCACAGTCTGGCCGCGGACCGGATCCTCATGCAGCCGGACCCCTCGTGCCAGCTTGACGACGCTCGATCCTGAAATCTCGGGCGCGTCGGCCGTCATTCCGGCGCCTCCCGTGCTCTCGGCTCGCGGATCACCCCCTCCCGGCCGTCCCAGGCCCCCGGCGGAATGCGCCCCGGCGTGACATAGGCCGAATAAAGTGCATCGAGCTGGGCCCAAAGAACATTCGTCTTGAAGGTGAGAGCCTGAGCGGCAGCGTCCTGCTTTTCCCGCGTATCGGCATGGTCGAGGACATAGGCGAGGCCGAACTCGACATCCCGGGGCGCCTCCGCCAGCCTCTGGCGGAAGTAGGCGAGCGCCGCGTCATCGGCGAAGGCGTAGTGCTCCAGCAGCCCGGCAATGCGCTCCGAGTGGATCTTCGGCGCAAAAAGCTCCGTCAACGAGGAGGCCACCGCCTCGAGGAGCGGCTTCTCACGCACGAAGGAAACATAGGCGTCCACGGCAAACCGGGTCGACGGCAGAACGCCCCTTGCCGAGCCGACATAGGCTGGATCGAGTCCGACGGCCTCGGCCAGACGCAGCCAGCGCCGGATGCCGCCGCCCTCTTCGACGCCGCCGTCGTGATCTTCGATGCGGGAGCGCCAGGCCCGGCGCATATCCGGGTCGTCGCAACGCGACAGAAAGGCCGCATCCTTCATGGGGATGCGGCTCTGGTAATAATAGCGGTTGATCACCCAGGCGCGGACCTGCGTCGTCGTGCAGCCGCCGCCATGGAGCATCGCATGAAACGGATGCTTGTCATGATAGCGCTCCTTGCCGATCTCCAGCAGGCGGGCATGGAAAGCTTGTCTGTCAGTTGCCGTCGTCACAGCCGGACCTCCATGCCGTCATAGCCGATCTCGAAACCGCGGGCCTCGACGCGCTCGCGCTCGGTGCCGGCCCGCCAGATCGGGTTGGTGTTGTTGATATGGACATAGATCTTTCTGCGGATGTTCAAGAGATCGAGCGCCTCGAGACTGCCGCCCTCCCCGTCGATCGGCATGTGGCCCATGCGACGGCCTGTCTTGCGGCCGGTCCCGGTCAGGATCATCTCGTCATCGGAAAAGAGCGTGCCGTCGAAGAAGACGGCATCGGCATCGCGCAGGCGCGCGGCGAGACTATCCGTCATCACGGCGCAGCCCGGAACATAATAGACCCGCCTGTCGCCGGCCTTCAGTTCGACACCGACCGTGTGCTCGCCCTCGATACCCAGATCGGGCTCGCCGTCCTCCAGAAAGAGCGGCACCTTGCCCGGAACGGCGAAGAGCCGTGCATCGAGGCCCGACAGCGGAGAGAACGCCTCATCGATTTCAATGGTTTCTCTTGAAACCAGTTCCGGGTCGAGGACCTGGAAAACCGGATTGTCGGCGACGATCCGGCCGACCGCGCCGGTCGAAAATAGGGTGAATGCCTGCTTCTCCCGCAAGACGAGAAGTCCTGCCAGATGGTCGATATCGCCATTCGTCAGCACCACGCTCTCGATGGGGCTGTGACGAAGGCGGCGCGGCTGAAGCGGCCGATTGATTTGGACCTGCTGGCGGATGTCGGGGGAGGCGTTGAAGACGGCCCAGCTCTCACCCTCGAGACTCACCGCGAGCGACGACTGCGTTTGCGGTCTGAGGCCGGAGGCCGGATCGCGCGCCATCGCGCAGTTGCGACAGCCGCAATTCCATTGCGGGAGACCGCCGCCGGCGGCGGCCCCCAAGACGATGATGCGAAGATCGGACGTTTTGTTCACCGGGATACCTGATGCCTTACCGATCCTCGTCAAGCTGGCCTTCAGAAGAGGATCGGTTCATCCCCGTCCGCAGGAGCATAGCGGGTGATTTCCATAGCGCAGCTGACTTCGATGAATTTCGGTTTATGCCAGGCCATACTTCCTCCATTCGCCCGTGGGGTCGTTGTGCTCGCTCCCGTTCCGGCAGGCGCCCTTGCGGTCGGGGCGGGCATGAAACCAGGCAGGACCTATAGCAGTCGCTGCCCGGGTCAAGGGCCGGAACGGCAGTCCGCTGCTCCGGCAGAGCCCGGCGGCGCCGTAGCCGGGCTTTTAGGCATCGTAAAGTCTCCTCTTGGGGCGCATGGTAGCAAGCGATGTGGTGCCCCACAATTACGACCTAGGTGTCGGTCGCCGCCGCCTTCCGCCCACATGAAGCTCACCTCTAGCCGAATGCGTTGGCTGGATAAGGCTTGCTGACCACAGGCAGATAGCGCGCTCCGGACGCCAGCACGAACCGCTCGAAAGCCTGCATGGCCGGGGTGGCGGCACGGTCCAGGCGCGACACGGTAAACCACTGCCGGCGGATCGGCGTGTCGACCACGTCGAGGATCACGAGCCTGCCGAGCTTTACCTCCTGTTCTATCGTATGGGCCGAGATGAAGGCGATTCCGAGACCGGCGATTACGGCCTGCTTGATCGTCTCGTTCGAGGCGATCTCGGTGCCGAGCTCCTCGAGCTCGTGCGGCGTGTCGCTCAGGAAGATCTCGAGGGAGATACGCGTTCCCGATCCTTTTTCGCGCACCAGGAACTGTTCCTGGGCGATCCGCTCCCGTGAAATCTCCAGCACGCCCGCGAGCGGGTGACCGGCGGGGGCGATGAAGACCAGTGGATGATCGCCGAACACCTGCGCCCGCACCTCGAAATCGCGCGGCGGCCGCCCCATCAGAGCGATGTCGATCTCGTGGTCCCGCAGCTTGGCGATGATCTCGGCCCGATTGCCGATGAAGAGATTTATCTCCACGGCAGGAACCTGATCGCGAAAGGCGGCAATGAGCTGCGGCGCGAAATATTTCCCCGTCGACACGACTCCGAGGCGCAACCGTCCGGTTCTGAGCCCCTTGATGGCATCTATCGAGTCCTCGAGGGCAATGAGGCTGTCCTCGATCGCCCGCGCCGCTTCGAGAAAGGCAAGGCCGTAAGCCGTCGGCACCATGCCGCCGCGCGTGCGGTCGAAGAGCGCAATGCCCGCATCCCGTTCCAGATGCTGGATCTGCAGGGTGAGCGCCGGTCCGGTCAGTCCCAAGGCTTCGGCGGCGAGGTTGATCTTCCCCAACCGGCAAACGGCTTCGACGGTGCGGAGCTGGCGAAAGGTCACGTTGCGCATAGATCAAAGTAAGTAAATTTAACTTATGAAGTCAAATGAATAAATTTTACAAACTCCCCTTTTACGCCATCCTTCCCTCGACAGCGTGCGGAGGAGACATCATGTCAGGCGCAACTCTCGAAGCATACCTCGCTTCATGCACGGCCCGCGGCGACGACCTTACGCGGGACGTGGCCGCCGTGATCCAGAGGCTGGCTAAGGCCGCTCTCGACATCCGCAAGCTCGTCGGCCAGGGAGCGCTCGGCACCGCTTTCAACGGCACCCACGGCAGCAGCAACACGGATGGCGATCTGCAGAAGGACCTCGACATCCTGTGCGACGACCAGTTCCTGTCGTCGCTGCAAGGCGCCCCCGTCGCATGCTACGCCTCGGAAGAACTGGAAAATCCCGTTCTGCTCGACCCGGCTGCGCGCCTCGCGGTTGCCATCGACCCGCTCGACGGCTCTTCGAACATCGATAACAACGTTTCCATCGGCACGATCTTCTCGGTGCTTCCCGCCGCCAAGGGGCCGGACGTGGACCCCTCCCAGTCCTTCCTGCAACCTGGAAACCGGCAACTGGCGGCGGGCTTCTTCATCTACGGGCCGCAGACCGCTCTGGTGCTGTCGCTCGGCAAGGGGACGGAGATCTTCGTCTTCTCCAGCAGGCTCGGATGTTTCGTCGAGGCCTGCAAGTCGGCCAGCATCCCGGAGCGCGCGCACGAATTCGCCATCAACATGTCGAACTACCGGCACTGGGAAGAAGCCATCCGGCTCTATGTCGACGACTGCCTGGCAGGCTCCGAGGGGCCCCGCGAGCGGGATTTCAACATGCGCTGGATCGCCTCGCTCGTCGCGGAAACCTATCGCATCCTCATCCGCGGCGGGATCTTTCTCTATCCCGCCGACGGCCGGAAGGGATATAACCAGGGCCGGCTGCGGCTGGTCTACGAGGCGAACCCCATCGCCTTCATCATCGAGAATGCCGGCGGCGCGGCCACCACGTCCATCGACCGCATTCTCGATCTCGTTCCGGAAAATCTGCACCAGCGCGTGCCTCTGGTTTTCGGCTCCCGCCGCGAGGTGGCGCGCATCACCCGCTATCACGTCGACCCGAACATGATTGGCGAACGCGCTCCGCTCTTCGGCAAGCGCGGTCTGTTCCGGGCCTGAGGAGAAAAATATGTCGGCCAAATACCCCATCATCTCCATCACAGGTTCGTCCGGCGCCGGCACCACGACCGTCAAGGACACTTTCGAGAAGATATTCAAGCGCGAGAACATCTCGGCGTCCTTCATCGAAGGCGATGCCTTTCATCGCTTCGACCGGGAAACCATGCGCAGCAAGATCGCGGAGGAAAAAGCCCGAGGCGTCGACTTCACGCATTTCTCCGCCGAGGCGAACGAACTGGAGATCCTCGAAAGCGTCTTTGCCGAATATGGCCGGCGCGGGGTCGGGCGCACCCGTCACTACGTGCACGACGAGGCCGAGGCCGCGAAATTCGGCTCGGACCCAGGCACGTTCACCGACTGGGAAGAATTCCGCGACAGCGATCTTCTCTTCTACGAGGGGCTGCATGGCTGCGCCGTCACCGACACGGTCAATCTCGCCCAGCATTGCGACCTGAAGATCGGCGTCGTGCCCGTCATCAATCTCGAATGGATCCAGAAGATTCATCGCGACAAGGCGACCCGCGGCTACTCCACCGAGGCCGTGACCGACACCATCCTGCGGCGCATGCCCGACTATGTGAACTATATCTGCCCGCAGTTCTCCCTGACGGACATCAATTTCCAGCGCGTGCCGATCGTCGACACGTCCAATCCCTTCATCGCCCGCTGGATACCGACGCCGGCCGAATCCATCCTGGTCATCCGCTTCGCCAAGCCGCAAAGCATCGATTTCCCCTACCTGCTGTCGATGCTGCACAACAGCTACATGTCGCGCGCCAATTCCATCGTGGTGCCGGGCGACAAGCTCGATCTCGCCATGCAGCTGATCTTCACCCCGCTCATTCACAAGCTGCTCGAGCGCAAGCACCGCATGTCGTGAGGAGGACATCATGAATGTTTCGCAGCAGATCGGACCCCGCGCCGCCTCGGAGCGTAGCATGGCCGATGCCATCCGGTTTCTTTCCATGGACGCCGTCGAGAAGGCCAACTCCGGCCACCCCGGCATGCCGATGGGCATGGCCGACGCGGTGACGGTCCTCTTCAACCGCTTCATCAGGATCGATCCGTCACGCCCCGACTGGCCGGACCGGGACCGTTTCGTGCTTTCGGCCGGCCATGGCTCGATGCTGCTCTATTCGCTCCATCACCTCATCGGCTTCGCCGATATGCCGATGGCCGAGCTTTCATCCTTCCGCCAGCTCGGCTCGAAAACGGCCGGCCACCCCGAATACGGCCATGCCCTCGGTATCGAGACCACCACCGGACCGCTGGGCCAGGGGATCTCGACCGCTGTCGGCATGGCGATTGCCGAACAAATGATGGCCGCCCGCTTCGGCAGTGCGCTCTGCAACCACTTCACCTACGTGGTCGCCGGAGACGGCTGTCTGCAGGAGGGGATCAGCCACGAGGCGATCGACCTTGCCGGACATTTGAAATTGCGCAAGCTCATCGTGCTGTGGGACGACAACCGGATATCGATCGACGGCTCCACCGATCTCTCCACCTCGATGAACCAGCTTGCGCGTTTCCGCGCCGCCGGCTGGGATGCGCAAGCCGTCGACGGCCACGACCCCGGCGCGGTGGCAAAAGCGATCGAGCGGGCGCGCAGGACCCGAAAGCCGTCGCTGATCGCCTGCCGCACCCGCATCGGCAAGGGTGCCGCCAGCATGGAGGGCTCGCACAAGACCCACGGCGCGGCGCTCGGCGAAAAGGAGATCGCTGCCACACGCGAAAACCTCGCCTGGCCGCATCCGCCCTTCTTCGTTCCATCTGAGATCAAGGCTGCCTGGGAAAAGGTGGCGGCGCGGGGCCGCTCGGCCCGCGAGGCCTGGGAAATCCGCCTCGACTCTTCGCGCTCGAAAAAGCGCTACGAGCAGACCATAGGGCGGCAGCTCGACGGCGAGGTCGGCGATCTGCTTGCAAGATTCCGGGACGCGCATCGTACAAGGGCTACGAAGGTCGCGACGCGTCAGGCCTCGCAGATGGCTCTGGAAGTCATCAACGGCGCCACCGCGTTGACGATCGGCGGCTCGGCGGACCTGACCGGCTCCAACCTGACGCTGACCTCGCAGACCCAGCCCATTTCGTCGGGCAATTTCAAGGGCCGCTACCTGCATTACGGCATCCGCGAGCACGGCATGGCGGCCGCCATGAACGGCATCGCGCTCCATGGCGGCTTCATCCCCTATGGGGGCACTTTCCTGGTCTTTTCAGACTATGCTCGCGGTGCGATGCGCCTTTCGGCCCTCATGGGCCTGCCCGTCATCTATGTGCTGACGCATGATTCCATCGGGCTCGGCGAAGACGGACCGACGCACCAGCCGGTCGAGCATCTGGCCATGCTGCGCGCCACGCCCAACCTCAATGTCTTCCGGCCGGCCGACATCATCGAGACGGCAGAATGCTGGGAGATCGCGCTTGGCGAGAAGAACACGCCGAGCGTCCTCGCCCTTTCGCGGCAGGCCCTGCCGATGCTGCGCCGGACAAACGGGAACGAGAACCTGTCGGCGCTCGGGGCCTATGTCCTGAGGGAAGCGCGCGGCGACCGGGACGTCACGCTTCTTGCCACGGGATCCGAAGTCGAGATCGCCGTAGCCGCGGCGGAGCGCCTGCAGGCCGAAGAAGGCATAGCAGCGGCGGTGGTCTCCATGCCGTGCTGGGAGAAGTTCGAGGCTCAGGACGCGGCCTATCACAGGCAGGTCCTCGGAGATGCACCGCGCATCGCCATCGAGGCGGCGGGCCGCCTCGGCTGGGACCGTTGGATGGGCCCCGACAGTGCCTTCGTCGGCATGACGGGCTTTGGTGCCTCGGCACCGGCCGGAGACCTCTACCGCCATTTCGGCATCACCGCCGACCATGTCGTCGCAGAAGCCCTGGAGCTTCTCCGCCGGGCTTACCCGGAAACGCCGCCAGCAGGTGCCCGGACCGGCAATCCGGTCGCCCACATCGTCAGATCATCCGAGGAGGCATGACAATGGCCCGCATCACGCTTCGCCAATTGCTCGATCACGCCGCCGAACGCAGCTATGGCGTGCCGGCATTCAACATCAACAACATGGAGCAGGGGCTTGCGATCATGGAGGCGGCGCGCGCCTGCGACGCTCCCGTGATCCTCCAGGTCTCCCGTGGTGCCCGCTCCTACGCGAACGACGTCATGCTCGCCAAGATGATGGAAGCTTTGGAAGAGATGTATCCGGACATTCCGCTCTGCATCCACCAGGATCACGGCAACAATGTCGCGACGTGCCTCACGGCGATCCAGCACGGCTTCACCTCGGTGATGATGGACGGCTCGCTGAAGGAGGATGCCAAGACCCCTGCCGATTACGACTATAACGTCTCGATCACGGCAGAGGTGAGCCGCCTCGCGCACATGGTCGGCGCCTCGGTCGAAGGCGAACTCGGCTGTCTCGGTTCGCTCGAGACCGGCCATGGCGAGGCCGAGGACGGCCACGGCTTCGAAGGCGCGCTCGACCGTTCGCAACTGCTTACCGATCCGGACGAAGCCGCCCGCTTCGTCGCCGAGACCGGCGTCGATGCGCTGGCCGTCGCCATCGGCACCTCGCACGGGGCCTATAAGTTTACCCGCAAGCCGACCGGCGAAGTCCTCGCTATGGACGTGATCGAGAAGATCCATGAGCGGCTGCCGAACACCCATATCGTCATGCACGGCTCCTCCTCCGTACCGCAGGAATGGCAGGACGTTTTCAACGCCCATGGCGGCCAGATGCGCGAGACCTACGGCGTCCCCGTCGAGGAGATCGTCCGTGGCATCCGCTTCGGCGTGCGCAAAGTCAATATCGACACCGACCTGCGCCTTGCCGCAGCCGCTGCCTTTCGCCGCGTCGCCGACACGAGCCGCACCGAATTCGATCCCCGCAAATTCCTGAAAGCGGCCATGGAAGCCATGTCGTCGGTCTGCAAGGCGCGTTTCGAGGCCTTCGGCACCGCCGGAAACGCATCCCGCATCAAGGTCGTGCCGATGTCGGAGATGGCCCGCCGCTACGCAAGCGGCTCCCTGAAATCCCAGCCTGAGCGGTCGGAAGCCGCCTGATCGCATCCATTCAGAGGAAAGGACCCCAACCATGAACGCCGACGCAAAGACAGAGATCAAGGGCCGCGAACGTTACAAGGCCGGCGTGCTGAAATACGCCCAGATGGGCTATTGGAACGGAGACTACGAGCCGAAGGACACCGATCTGATCGCGCTCTTCCGCATCACGCCGCAGGACGGCGTCGATCCGATCGAAGCGGCCGCCGCCGTCGCCGGCGAAAGCTCGACGGCCACATGGACAGTCGTCTGGACCGATCGCCTGACGGCCTGCGATCAATACCGCGCCAAGGCCTACCGGGTCGATCCGGTGCCGGGAACGCCGGGGCAGTATTTCTGCTATGTCGCCTACGACCTCATCCTCTTCGAGGAGGGGTCTATCGCGAACCTGACCGCATCGATCATCGGCAACGTCTTCTCGTTCAAGCCGCTGAAGGCGGCAAGGCTCGAGGACATGCGCCTGCCTGTCGCCTATGTGAAGACCTTCAGGGGTCCGCCGACCGGCATCGTCGTCGAGCGCGAACGGCTCGACAAGTTCGGCAAGCCGCTGCTGGGTGCCACGACCAAACCGAAGCTCGGCCTGTCGGGCAAGAACTATGGCCGCGTCGTCTATGAGGGGCTGAAGGGCGGCCTCGACTTCATGAAGGACGACGAGAACATCAATTCGCAGCCCTTCATGCATTGGCGCGACCGGTATCTCTACTGCATGGAGGCCGTCAACCATGCTTCCGCCGTCACCGGCGAGGTAAAGGGGCACTATCTCAACATCACTGCCGGCACGATGGAGGAAATGTACCGCCGAGCCGAATTCGCCAAGGAGCTCGGCTCGGTCATCGTCATGGTCGATCTCATCGTCGGCTGGACTGCGATCCAGTCCATATCGGAATGGTGCCGGCAGAACGACATGATCCTGCACATGCACCGGGCCGGTCACGGCACCTATACGCGGCAGAAGAACCACGGCATCTCCTTCCGCGTGATCGCCAAATGGCTGCGGCTCGCCGGCGTCGACCACCTGCATGCGGGCACGGCCGTCGGCAAGCTCGAGGGCGACCCGCCGACGGTGCAGGGCTACTACAATGTCTGCCGCGAAATGAAGAACGAGGTCGACCTTCCGCGCGGTCTGTTCTTCGAGCAGGACTGGGCGGACCTCAAGAAGGTCATGCCGGTCGCCTCGGGCGGCATCCATGCCGGCCAGATGCACCAGCTGCTCGATCTTTTCGGCGACGATGTCGTACTGCAATTCGGCGGCGGCACGATCGGTCATCCGATGGGCATCCAGGCAGGGGCCACCGCCAATCGCGTCGCCCTGGAAGCCATGGTGCTTGCCCGCAACGAGGGGCGCGACATCGCCCACGAAGGTCCCGAGATCCTGCGGGCGGCGGCGAAGTGGTGCAAGCCGCTGGAAGCGGCCCTCGATATCTGGGGCAATATCAGCTTCAACTACACCCCGACCGATACGTCGGATTTCGTGCCGAGCGTAACCGCGGCCTGACAGACACGAGGGCCTGACGGACCCGAACTGACGGACAAGAAGAGAAGGAGAGACGACATGCGTATCACCCAGGGATGCTTCTCGTTCCTGCCGGACCTGACCGATGAGCAGATCACGGCACAGGTGGAATATTGCCTCGGAAAGGCTTGGGCTATCGGCGTCGAATATACCGACGACCCGCACCCCAGAAACACCTATTGGGAAATGTGGGGCAATCCGATGTTCGACCTCAAGGACGCCAAAGGCGTGATGATGGAGCTCGAGGATTGCCGCAAGGCCCACCCGCAGGACTATATCCGCCTCAACGCTTTCGATTCCAGCCGCGGCCTGGAGACGGTGACAATGTCGTTCATCGTCAACCGCCCCGAAAACGAGCCGAGCCTCAGAATGACCCGGACGGAGAGCAACGGCCGCAGCCAGCATTATATGTGGGAAACGCAGCGATAGGAGGAGCGACAATGCTGATGCCGGATGCTCCATCGAACACCGAAAGCCTGCCGACTTCGGTCGACCTCGCTGAGGAATACCAAGCCTCCGGCGTCGCCGAGATCCTTGACGAACTGGACCGGGAACTCGTGGGCTTGAAACCCGTGAAGCAGCGTATCCGCGAGACGGCGGCGCTGCTTCTCGTCGAGCGGGCGCGCCGTGCAATGGGCCTCAGCCATGAGCCGCCGTCGCTGCATATGAGCTTCACCGGCAATCCCGGCACCGGCAAGACCACGGTGGCGCTGCGCATGGCCAACCTGCTGCACAGGCTCGGCTATATCCGCAAGGGCCATCTGGTCTCGGTGACGCGCGACGACCTGGTCGGGCAATATATCGGCCACACCGCACCCAAGACCAAGGAGATCCTGAAGAAAGCAATGGGGGGCGTGCTTTTCATCGACGAGGCCTATTACCTCTACCGTCCCGACAACGAACGCGATTACGGCCAGGAGGCAATCGAGATCCTGCTGCAGGTGATGGAGAATAATCGCGACGACCTGGTCGTGATCCTCGCCGGCTACGCCGACCGCATGGACCGGTTTTTCGAGAGCAATCCCGGCTTTCGATCCCGGATCGCCCATCACATAGACTTCCCCGATTATGATAACGGGGAGCTTCTATCGATCGCCGAGAGCATGCTCAGCCGGCAGGGGTACCGCTTCGACAGCAAGGCGTCTGCGGTGATGAGCGACTACATCGCGCGCCGCCGGCGACAGCCGCATTTCGCCAATGCGCGCTCCATCCGAAATGCGCTCGACCGGGCCCGGCTGCGGCAGGCGAACCGCCTTTTCGAGGAAAGCGCCGGACCGGTCGATGCCGAACAGCTGTCGACCATCACGGCTCGTGACATCGCCGCGAGCCGGGTGTTCACCACAGTCGAACCCAGTCATACGGAGACATCGCCATGAATGAGAAGACCATCATAGCGCCTTCGGTTCTGTCGGCCGATTTCTCACGGCTCGGCGAAGAGGTCGAGGCCGTGTGCCGGGCCGGTGCGGACTGGATCCATCTCGACGTGATGGACGGCCATTTCGTGCCCAACATCACCTTCGGTCCCCCGGTCATCAAGGCGCTGCGGGACCGCACGGACAAGGTGTTCGACTGCCATCTGATGATCGCACCGCCCACGCCCTATCTCGGCGCCTTCGCCTGTGCCGGCTGCGACATCATCACCGTGCATGCGGAGGCGACGACGCATCTCGATCGCTCGCTGCAGGCCATCCGCGACGTCGGCTGCAAGGCGGGCGTATCGCTCAATCCCTCCACGCCGGAGAGCGTCATCGAATATGTGCTGGACCGGCTGGACCTCGTCCTCCTGATGACGGTCAATCCGGGCTTCGGCGGCCAGGATTTCATTCCGGCCGTGGTCGACAAGGTGCGGCGGGTGAAGGCGATGATCGGCGGCCGTCCGATCCACATAGAGATCGACGGCGGCGTGACGCCGGAGACCGCACCGCTGGTTGCCGCCGCAGGCGCCGATGTGCTGGTTGCCGGCTCGGCGGTATTCAAAGGCGGCAGCGAGGAGCACTACGCCAGGAACATCGCGGCCATCCGCGCCGCCTCCGATGGCGCCATCAGGAAGGCAGCGTGAGCCATGGCCGCTACACCACCCCTTTGTGATTTCGGCTGGCCAGCGATCGACGCCACGCTTCCCGGCGTCGATGGCTTCACCCGCACCATATTCGGCCAGGCCGGCCCGAAAGGGCTGGTCGTTGCCTTCATATGCAATCACTGCCCCTATGTGAAAGCGGTCATCGGCCGGATCGTGCGGGACGCCATCGACCTCAGGGCTCACGGGATCGGCTTCGTGGCTGTTAACTCCAACGACGCCGGCAATTACCCGCAGGACTCGTTCGAAAACATGAAGCGCTTCGCTTCGCAAAACGCCCTGCCCTTTCCCTACCTCCACGACGAGGACCAATCCGTCGCCAAAGCCTACCGCGCCGTCTGCACGCCCGACTTCTTCGGCTTCAACAAGGACATGAAGCTGCAATATCGCGGGCGGCTGGACGCATCGCGCAAGGAGATCGGCCCCGCCGATCTGCGACGCGATCTCTACGAGGCCATGGTCATGGTCGCGCTGTTCGGCAAGGGCCCGGCCGAGCAGCAGCCTTCCATAGGGTGTACCATCAAATGGAAGATTTCGGCTTTTCAGGTTTGATGGAACCGCCCACCATCGCGCCACGCGCCTTCTGACCTGCCCCGATGCAGACAGCCGACCAAAGGCTTGCCGTTTCGTCTTCTCTGACCGCACGAACTCTGGCGAGGAACTGCATCGGTCCCTCCTTTCACCTCATCTTCTGTGCTTGTCACGGAGATCCAGCAACGCCGCGTCTGCGGCGCGCGGGAAGAGTTCATTCAGCCCAAGGACTTGGCTGGCTGGATTCCTGTGACAAGCACAGGAATGAAGGCCGGGATGTGCGGCTCCTCCAATGCGGACGCGAAAACGCCTCAGCCCCCGCCCGTCGAAATGCCTCTGCAATAAGAGGCGACGGGCGGGGTCCGAGGGAGGAGACGGTCGGCTGGTGGAGCGGAGTCCCCAATGTTCAACAGGTCAGGCCGGCAGGGCGCCGGTTTGTTTGGCGATATGCGTGGCGATCGCGTCCATCAGCGGCGGAGACAGACAATCATAGGGCTGCAGGCCGAGTTCGGTCAGCCTTGCGCGTATCTCCGGCATGCTCTCCGGGTTCACACCGCTTTCGATGATCGAAGAAACGAAGGCCGCGAATTCGGGCGGCGACCAGCCCGTTTCGTCGCTGAGTTCGGTATGGACGAAATCGAGGCCGTAGAAGGGATGCTTGGTGTTTTCGATCCGGCCATACATGTGCGTGCCGCAATCGCGGCAGGCGTAACGCTGGATCGTCGCGCTCGGATCGACGACCTGCAGTTTCTCCGCACCTGAGGTGACGTTCACGTTGTCGCGGCCGACGACGGCGATCTGGGCGAAGATCGCACCCTCGGGCTTCCAGCATTTGGTGCAGCCGCAGGCATGATTGTGCGCCGTCTGCGAGCCGATCCGCACGGTTACCGGATTTGTGGCGCATTTGCATTTCAGCGTACCGCCGGCAAAGCCCGGACTGGCAGGCGGAAAGCCGTTGTCGATGGACGGATGTAGCTTGAGCATTGGTTCCTCCTCGGCTTTGAACGTCCTTCGTTCACAAGCAGGATCAGTTGAAATGCGGCTCGCGGCAATATAGCGGAAAGTGTCGGTTTTCGGCGCCGAACACCCCAGCAAGGGCAGGGCTCAGCCTTTCGACCGGAGCATGGCGCGGGCCGGATTATAGCCCCAAAGGGCGGCGAGCATGAACAGGACGAAGCACGCGCCGACCCAGACGAGCGCCGTCAGGTTGAGTTCGCCGTAAAGCGCGAAGCGTATCAGTTCGACCGCGTAGGTGAACGGATTGAGGGCGCAGATGTCGCGCAGCAGCGGCGAACTTTCGGCCATCTTCCAGAGCGGATAAAGTGCCGAGGAAAGGAAGAACATCGGAAAGATCACGAAGTTCATGACGCCGGCAAAGTTCTCGAGTTGCCGGACGGTCGAGGATATCAGCAGGCCGAAGGCACCGAGCATCAATCCGCTGATGAGGAGGGCGGGCAGCACCGCGACATAGCCGACGGGCGGCACGGTGATGCCGGTCAGCGCAGCGATGGCCAGGAACACCGCCACCTGCAGGATGGAGACGATCACACCGGCGAGAAGTTTCGAGAACAGCAGCCACCAGCGCGGCAGGGGCGAGGTCAGCAGGAGGCGCATGGATCCCATCTCCTGGTCATAGACCAGCGCCAGCGACGATTGCATGCCGTTGAAGAGCTGGATCATGCCGCAGAGCCCCGGAAGGATATAGACCTCATAGGTGATATAGGTCTGGTAGGGCGGGATGATCGACACGCCGAGCGCCGCGCGGAAGCCGGCGGCAAAGACGATCAGCCAGACGAGCGGGCGGACGAGTGCCGCCAGAAACCGCCCGCGCTGGCGGACGAAGCGCAGGTTTTCGCGGGTGACGATTGCGCAAAGCGCGACCAGCCATGCCTTCATGCCGAAACCTCCCGGTTCTCGGCCGTCATCGACAGGAACGCCTTGGCGAGCCCCTGCCCGCCCGCAAGTTCCGCGGCGGTGCCGTCGCTCAGCACCTTGCCGCGATGCAGAACGACGACCTGATCCTCCGGCCGGATCTCGTCGACCAGATGCGTCGCCCAGAGAACCGCAAGGCCGCTCGCGGCAAGCAGATGCACATGATCGGTGATCGCCTGCCGGGAGGCAGCGTCCAGTCCGACGGTCGGCTCGTCGAGCAGCAATATCTGCGGCTTGTGGATCAAGGCCCGCGCGATCTCCATGCGCCGCCGGTGACCGCCGTTGAGCGCACGCACCTGCTCGTCGGCCCGCTCGGCCATGCCGAGCTGTGTCAGCGCCGCTTCGATCGCCACAGCGGCCTGCCGCCCCGACAAACCATGAAGCCCGGCGAAATAGCGCAGGTTTCGGCGCACCGACATGTCGAGATCGAGCGTAGGTTGCTGGAACACCACTCCGATGCGCGCGAGCGCCGCACGCGGCTCGCGCGCAATGTCGAAGCCGGCCACGCCGATCGTGCCGGCCCTTGTCGCGAGCAGCCGCGTCAGAAGAGCGAACAGCGTCGATTTGCCGGCGCCGTTCGGCCCGAGCAGCGCGCAGAACCGACCGGTCGTGACGGAGAAGCTGACATCGTCCAGCGCCCGTGATTTTCCGTAGCTGTAGCTGACATGGCTGATGTCGAGCCCGATCATGATGCCCTTCCCGGCGCGGCCGCAAACTCTTCTATAATCGTCGCCGGTTTCCCGGCAAGGCGGAGGCAGCGCCGGGCAAGCCGCCGCGCCTCGGCTTCCGAATGGGTCACGAGAATGACGGCAGGTGCGGTTTCCGCGATCAGCGCCTCGGTCAGGGCCAGCATGTCCTCGGCCATCGCAGGATCGAGCGACACATAGGGCTCGTCCAGGACGAGAAGCTCCGGCCGACCGGCAAAGGCCCGCGCCAGCGCCAGCCGCCGCTGCTGGCCGAGCGATAGCTGGCCGGGAAAGAGCGCGGCCCTGTCGGCGATGCCGGTCCGCTCCAGCGCTGAGAGTGCAGCTTGCATCCCGAGTTGCGGATGCACCAATGTCAGGTTCTCGATGACGCTTCTCCACGGCAGAAGAACAGGCTCCTGAAAAACCATGGCAATATTTTCCGGCCGGGTGATCTCGCCGTCGAAAGCGGTGTCGATGCCGGCGACGAGCCGAAGCAGCGTCGATTTGCCGATGCCCGACGGACCGAGGATGGCGACCGTCTCGCCGATCTCCATCTCGAAGCGGATGTCGCGCAGGACCTCCTCTTCGCCGAATGCCTTTCGTCTGACATCGATCCTGATCACGCCGTCCTCCAGCGCCGCACCCGGCGTTCGGCCGGCTGCAGGAAGAAAGCCTCCACCAGCAGCATCACGCCGATGAAGGAAAGCGCATAGACCAGCACCATGGCAACGTTGAAAAGCTGGAAATAGAAATGGATCTGGAACCCTGATCCCGCTGGAGCGGCCGAGAAACTCGACCACCAGCACGATCTTCCATATCACCGCAATGCCGGATCGGGCGGCAGCGGCAATGAAAGGCGCAAGCTGCGGCATGATCACGTGTCGCAGCCGCGCCAGCGGACGCATGCGGTAAACCGCCGCCATGGAGTCGAGATCCGGGTCAAGCGCCCGCGCGCCCTCGCGCAGAAGCGTTGCGACATTGGGGATCTTGTTGAGCACCACCGCGGTGATGGCGGCCGTCTCGTTGAGACCGATCCAGATGTAGCACAACACGATGAGCACCAGTGCCGGCAGATTGAGAAACACGACGAGCCATGGGTCGAGCCATCGATCGACCGCGGCAACGCGCCCCATCAGAAAGCCGATCGCCACGCCGATCACCATGGCCGGCACGAATGCGCAGATCACGCGCCAGAGCGTCATGCCCAGGTGATAGGGCAAGGCGCCGGAACTGACCGCTTGCACGAAGGGTGCCCAGAGCGTCCAGGGCTGGGGCAGGACCGACGCGTCATCCGTGAAGCCGGCGGCCGCTATCCACAAGAGCAACAGCAGCCCCAGCGACAATGCGCGCACCAAGGCAGGATGTTGCAGCGTTCTATTCAAGGTGCAGGAACAATCCACTGGGCAGGCTTGTCGCCTTGCCGACGAGCTCTTCTCCACCAAGTTCCGCCATCAGCCGCAGAAAACGGTCGGCGGCCGCCTCGTCGATCGGCTTGCCGCTTGGAATGCCGGCGCGATAGCCATCGCGTAGCGCAATGAATTCAGCGTCGTCGGCCGCATTCATCTTGTCCCGCAATTCCTCCCACACCTCGTCGTTCTCGCGCAGCAGATCCTTGGCTGCGCGCGAGGCCTTGTAAAGCCCCTTCACGATTTCCGGATGGGTCGCGGCATATTCGCCCTTCAACACGTAGCCGAGGAGCGGCGTATCGGGATCGAGCTTGAGCGCCGCCGCCGCATCCGAGACGGAGACCAGTTCATGCATGCCCTTGGCCCTCATCTTCGCGAGGAAGTGCCAGAAATTGATGGTACCCGCCGTCTCGCCGGAAAGCGCCGACTTGAAGATCAATGGCGGAGCGCCGAACACCTGCTCGGTTTCGGCTGCGAGATCCATGCCATGCTGCTGCTTGGCATAGGCGCGCAGGATCAGCCAGCTCTTGTCGAGCGGACCTCCGGCAATGCCGATCTTCTCGCCGGCAAGGTCCGGCAGCGCCTTGATGCCGCTTTCATCCTTGACCATCAGGCCGCCGACCGCGCGCGAATAGGGGATGAAGACATAATCCTTGCCGGAGGCACGCTGGTTGGCCACCCAGATCCAGTCGGCCACCATCGTGTCGGCCTCGCCGCCCTCGAAGGCGACGCGCGTCGCGCCGTTGTCCGCATAGTCCTGCACGGCCAGTTCGAAGCCGTTCTTGCGGTCGAATTCGTGGGTCTTGATGGTCGAGATTTCCCAGTTGACGGTTCCCGATGCCAGCATGGCCGCCCGCAATTGCGGCAACTCGTCGGCCGAGGCCGCAGCCGGTCCGAATGCGAACAGGCAAGCGGCCATGAACAGTCGAATAACTTTCATCTCTTCCTCCCCGGAACCGCCGCCTTCGGGCACCCTGTCCCGCGGACTTTCTCGGGCACCGTTTCACTGTATGGAAATCGATACTTTCTGGCTGTCGCCGGAGGATTCCGGAATCTTCACTTCGTAGCTGCCCGGCTTGACGGCGATGAAAGACAGCGTTGCAGTCCCGGCCTCGTCGAATTCCAGGCTGTCGATCGCCATGGGGCGCACCTCGATGCCGTTGACGACGATCTCGTTCATCCAGATCGCACGGAAGAACGGCGCACCGGTGATCGCCAGCTCCGCCGATCCGTCCGCCGTGATCTGCATTTCGTAGTATGCGCCTGACTGGAGCGTAATGGCACCCTTGCCGAGCGGCTTTCCGGACGCAAGCGTGATCTCGATCGGCTCTCCCCGATTGCATTTGGCCAGCAGCCCGGCAAAGCCGAGGTCGCTGCAAAGCGGCGCGGCAACGGCCGGACTCGCCAGAAAGAGCGCGGCGAGCGCCGCAACAACCGATTTATGCACGATGAATCCTCCCCATTGGTATTTGCCCATTGCTCCGCTTCAATCCGGCGCGACTACGACGCCCCAGGGCTGCTCGCCCACCTGAACCGAGCGGATCACCTTTTCCGCCTTCACGTCGATTATGCTGATGTCATTGGAATTGCCATTGGTGGTGATCAGGAATTCCTCGCCCGGCGTGAATGCCATCTGCCAGACCCGCTGCCCGACGAGCAGATAGTCGAGCACTTCGTCCGTCGCTCCGTCGATCACTGCAACCCGGTTTGCGGGTCCAAGCGCCACAAAGATGCGCGAGCCGTCCTTGGTGGCCTTGACGCCGACCGGCTGCAGCCATTCCGGCAGGACGCCCGGGACTTCGAACGTGATCTTCTTGGTGATTTTCGGCTCGGCCGCCGACACGTCGATCACCGAAACGGTACCCCCGATCTCGGCGCTGACGTAGAGCTTCTTGCCGTCTGCCGTGAACTCCGCATAACGCGGCCTCTGATCCACCAGCACGTTGTGCACGATCTTGTAGGTCGAGGCGTCGATGAAATGCGCCATATTGGTGGTTTCGGACGTATTGATGATCGTCTTGGCATCCGGGCTGACCGCGACGCCTTCCGGCTCGACCCCGACCGGCACCTCAGCCAGTACCTGGTGCGCCTTGACATCCACGACGGTCACGAGATTGTCGTCCTCATTGGCGATGTAGAGCGGATTGCCGGAAGGATCGAGGGCGAAAAGTTCCGGATCCGGACCCGACGGCAGCGTGTGCAGTTCCCTATAGGTCTCGGGATCGAAGACCCTGACGGTGTCGTCATCCGACGCGCAGACGTAAAGTTCCTTGCCGTCCGGACTGATGGTGATGCCGCGCGGCCTGTTTCCGGCCGGGAACGTGGCGATCACTTCCCAGCTTTCACTGTCGAGCACGGTTATGTTGTTACCGCGCTCGTTGCTCACGAAGACCTTGTTGGCCTCGGCCGAACCGGCAGACAACAGAACGGCGGACACAATCGCCAGTGCGGGTCTGAGCATCTTATCCTCCAAATGCGTGACAGGCTGTCTCGGGCGCATCGATGCCCAGCGTGTCGAGCGGCGAATGCTGGTGCAGGTAGCCGTCCTGCGGCGATACGGAAACGGTCACCCGGCCCTCGGTCAAAAGGACCGGCTGCCGCAACTGCCCGTTCCAGGTGCGGAAGGTCAATTTCTGGCCCTTGAACGCAGCCAGTTCGAAATCCTTGGAAAGGGCGTAGGCCCGCACGCTCCCCGGGTCGGCCTTGCCGGACCGCGTCACCGCCTCTCCGATCACGCGCATTGCAAGCCATGCCTGGTAATCTTCCTCGCGCATGTAGCGGCCGGTGAGTTTTTCGAAGCGGCGCTGGAACTGGGTCGCACCCCAGGCCTCGTGGGCGGGATGCCAGGAGACCGGACGCAGGCCCGCAGAGCCCGCGACCGGCCTCGGATCCCAGCTGTGATAGGGCAGATAGGGCGCGAAAACGCCAGCCTCGTCGGCCGCGACGATCACGTCATATTCCTCGGCCTCCTGGGTGAAGATGGGAATCTGCTTTTGCACCAAGACATGACCGGTATCCGTGCGCCGGCTGCCGCCGGTGTCGACGAACTCCCGCTCCTCGACGATCTCAGCACCGAACTTGGCGGCCGATTTGCGGTAGCTGTCGGCAAGCAGCTTGTCTTCGGGATGCGAGCCGTGGATCAGCAGGATACGCGGCCATTTCTTCCACATGAGAAACTGAACGATGCTGTCGCTGAGCATCGAACGGCTCGGCGAGACGTGCAGCACATTGGCCCGGCAATCGGCATCGCGCAGCCCGTCGTCGCGAGCGCCCGCATTGAAAAGCAGCACGTCCGGCCCGGATTTGTCGGAGAGCGCCTTCAGTACGTCGCCTTCTGCGATCACCGCGATGAGGCCGATGCCTTCCGCCTTCAGCCCATCGAGCGCCGCCTCCGCCTCTTCCGGCGCAACCGCCTGCGTTTTCACGGTGTAGTCCATGCCGGTGAAGGCGCCGGTGGTCCGGTTGTCCTCGTTGCCAAGCATGGCGCCGGCAAAGCCCAGATCGGCGGGCGGCGCATCGAGCCGCGAGATCGGCGGACCGACGACACGATCGATCCGCAGCACAGCCGTCTTCACCTCCGCCGCCTGCACGGGAGACGTAACAAACACCGTCACCCAGAAAACGACATGCAAAAGCGATGGGTTAGGCATTGCCGGAACGACCTCCCAATCTCCCTGACACTCCCTCGGAGATGGAGACTAACAGCGCAGTAGGTGTGGCAAAACCGATACTTAAGGAGCGTAGTTTAGCGACATGCGTGTGCTAGGCTGGATGTCATGCGGCACATCCTGACAGTCGTTGTCTCGATCCTTGTTCTGGCCCTGTCGCCGGCGCTCGCTCGTGCTGCGCTGGACAAGCCGCTGGCGCCGGGCGCCAAGGTCGCATTCCTCGGCATGACATTCATCGATCTGTCGACGGAGGGGGCCTATAACGGAGTGCGCGCCGACGAGACCGCGCGGCTCGAGCTCATGGAAAACGCGGCGCGCGACCGCTTCGTTCAGGAAGGCTTCGTCATTCTCACGAACGAGCCAGTGGCAGCCGAACTCGCCAGCACGGTCAATCCGGCCGACTGCAACGGCTGCGACCTGAGTATGGGCAAGCGACTTGGCGCCGACTATGTGCTGGTCGGCGAAGTGCGTAAGATCTCCAACCTTATCCTATCGGTGGAGCTCGTACTGCGCGACGTGAACTCCGGCGAGATGCTGCGCGGCCTTGCCGTCGACATCCGCTCGAACACCGATGACAGCTGGCTGCGCGGCATCCGCTACATCCTGAAAAACCACTTCTTCAAATCCTGAAGGATGCCCGATTAAGGCTTTTTTGAGATTCGGGATACCCGCCGCCTGTTTGAGCGCTCGTCACAGGGATGACGCGAAGAGGAGAGATTGCAGTCCTCCGATACGTTCCCTCGTTTCACCGGCCGCCGGGCTCCGGCTCGATGCGCTCCGTGGGGTAGCCGGCCGCCGTCCAACCATCGGTGCCCTGCGGATACCAGAAGACGTGGGTGTAGCCGTATTCGAGGGCGCGCTTTCCGGCATTCCAGGACATCCAGCAGCCGTCGAGGCAAAAGAACAGCACCGGCCGGCTTTTGTCGCCACCGGTCGCCTTTTCCAGGCCGGCGCGAAAATAGGCGTGCATGACGTCGGCCAGCCGGCCATAGCCGACATTCGGGAGCCATAAGGCAGATGGAATGGACAGCCGCGGCTTCTCGTTCCAGACCGTTCCCTCGGGCAGGTTGGCGGGCTTCGGCGGCTGCGGCAGGACGTCGATGAAGGCCACCTGACCGGTTTTCCACAAGGCATGGGCGGCTTCGGTCGACACGACGGTCGCGCCGGAAAGCGTCGCCGGCACCTCGGCGCGGTATTCGCTCTCCCGGTAGCCCGCAGGCTCCTCGGCCGCCGCCGCCGGGAAGGCGGCAAACAAGAGCAGGACCAGCGAATGGAGCCACTGGCGGGTCATTGCTGTGCCTCGAGCGGGCCGGTTCCCATGTCGTTCAGGAGCGGCACGCCGGCCTCGGCGAGAATCGCGTTGATCTCGGACTGATTGCGACGAATGAGGGAATTGAGCTTGCGCTCCCAGACCTTCTCGCCTTGCCGCACGCCCATGGTGATGCGGTAGAAGAGCCTTGGCGGGGTGGTCTCCGACAGGAGCGGGGTCGCCTTCAGCTTCGGGTGGCTTGCCTTGACGAGCGGCCCGCCGATCGGCCCCCAGAGGATGGCTGCGTCGAGGGCGCCGGATTCCAGGTCGGCGAGCATGTCGTCGGCCGGATCCTCATAGCGCCGGTCGACCATCAGATGATATCCCTTCGCCTTGGGCAGCAGTCCGTTTCTCGCCATATGGGTCGCCGGCGGCGTTCCCGCGACGATGCCGATCCGCTTGTCCTTGAGAAGAGGGTCGGCAAGCGTCGTGACGCCGCCCAGCAGACCTTCCGAGGCAACGATCAGCACATAGGACGAGGTATAATAATGGTTGGTGTTCAGGACCAGCTCGTCGCCCTGGGCGAAACCGATGACCACATCGCAGGCATTGGCCTGCAGGGTCTTGCGCACGAAGCCGGTCGCCATCGGAAACCAGGTGTACTCCACCGGCAACCCGAGCTTGGACGCCATCAGCTCGGCGATCCTGTTCTCGTATCCCTTACCCGACCGATCGGACATCGGCAGATTGGCCGGATCGGCACAGACCCGAAAAGCCGTCTTCGACACCAGGTCCGATGTCTGCGCTACCGCCGGCTGAGAGCCGGCGGCCGCCAGCAACAGAGCGCCGGCGCCTGCCAGAAGGCTACTCGTGACCGAGACAAGCCGTTTCAGCTTCCTTGATCGCATCGGATTTCGCTTCCTTCTTGGCCGGACGTCCGCGCGGCAGCGCATCGGCTCCGCGCGCTTTCAGATAGACGTAGATGTCGTCGAGATAACACATCACGTTGACGTTCTCGCCGAAGGCAGGCATCACCGAGTTCTCGGCAGCGTTCACCTTCTTGCGCCCGTTCGTGACGACATCGACGAAATCGTAGTAGTCCATGTTTATCGCGGAGGTCTTCAAGGCCGGCGCATAGCTCGACCCCTCGCCCTCCGGGCCATGACAGACGTGACATTCCGAGTGATAGCGGCGAAAGCCCGAATAGGTGAGCCAGTCGACCGTGCCGTCCTCGGCGATCTTGAAAGTGGGAACGTCGTCGGCGGTGTAGTAGCGCCCGTTTTCGTCGCGCACAGCGGTGATGTTGTCCTTTGGCGCATCTTCTGCGCCTGCGGCGCTCGCCATAAACGTCAAAAAGGCGAGGATCATCGGTACGGCTGGTCTTGATCTGGTCATCTTGCGTCCTTTTGGGGGCTGATATGAGTTGGCGCGGGCTTGTGAGCCCGCGCCAACTCCCGGGCGAAGATTGCCTCTTATTCCGGCAGCTTGAACACGGTAAGCGTGCCGCCGAGTGCGGTGTAGTTGCTGAGGGCCGAGTAGCCGCCGACGGCTCCGAGACCTTCAGTCGGGTTGGTCAGGCCCGCTGCCAGACCGATACCGGCCCAGCCGCCGACACCCGAAAGCACGGCCACGTACTGCTTGCCGTCACGGGCATAGGTCATCACGTTGCCGATCACCCCGGAAGGTGTCTTGAAGCGATAGAGCTCCTTGCCGGTTGCCGCGTCGATCGCCTTCAGATAACCCTCGAGCGTTCCGTAGAAGACCACGTCGCCGGCTGTTGCCAGAGCGCCGGACCAGACCGAGAACGGCTCCGGCAGAGACCACTTGATCTTGCCTTCCTTGTTGTCCCAGGCAATGAAATTGCCCATGCCGCCGTGGCTGTCCTTCGGCGGGTACATCGACAGCGTGGCCCCGACATAGGGCTGGCCGGCGGTGTAGCTTACCCGGAACGGCTCGTAGTCCATGCAGACGTGGTTGGTCGGCACGTAGAACAGCTCGGTCTTCGGCGAATAGGCCGCAGGCTGCTGGTCCTTGGTGCCGAGTGCCGCCGGGCATACGCCGGTGGTGTTGGTGTCTTCGCCGTTTTGCTCCGTCGAATACTGTGCCACGACCTGAGGCCGACCGTATTTGTCGGACTTCGGATCCATGACCACTTCAGTCGCCCAGTTGACCGTGGGATCGTACTTCTCGGCCACGAGCAGCTCGCCGGTGACGCGGTCCATCGTATAGCCGAAGCCGTTCCGGTCGAAGTGGGTCAGCAGCTTGCGGTCCTTGCCGTCGATCTGCTGTTCGGTCAGGATCATCTCGTTGACGCCATCATAGTCCCATTCGTCATGGGGCGTCATCTGATAGAGCCATTTCGCCATGCCGGTATCGACATCACGCGCAAAGATGGTCATCGACCACCGATTGTCGCCCGGCCGCTGGGTCGGGTTCCAGGTCGAAGGGTTACCGGATCCGTAATATACCAGATTTTCTTCCGGATCGTAGGAGTACCAGCCCCAGGTCGTGCCGCCGCCGATCTTCCACTGATCGCCTTCCCAGGTGGTGAGGCCGGAATCCTTGCCGACCGGCTTGCCCAGATGGGTGGTCTTTTCAGGATCGATCAGCGTATCGCTGTCGGGCCCCATGGAGTAACCGCGCCACAGGAGTTTCCCGTCTGCCATCGAATAGGCCGTCACGTGACCGCGGACGCCGAACTCGCCGCCGGATATGCCGACGAGAATCTTGTCCTTCACCGGCATGACGGTGGCGGTATTCGTCTCGCCCTTGGTGGCATCGCCGTTCTTGACGCTCCAGATGACCTTGCCGGTCTTGGCGTCGAGTGCCACGACCGTCGTATCGGCCTGATGCAGGAAGATCTTGTTATCCGCATAGGCCACGCCGCGATTGACGGTGTCGCAACACATCACCGGGATCACGTTCGGATCCTGCTTCGGCTCGTATTTCCAGACGATCTGGCCGTCCTTGCTGAGATCCAACGCGTAGACCGTGTTCGGGAACGGCGTATGGACGTACATCAGGTCGCCGATGACGAGCGGCGAACCTTCGTGACCACGCAGAACGCCGGTCGAGAAGGTCCAGGCAACCTGAAGTTTGCCTACGTTGTCCTTGTTGATCTGGTCGAGCTTGGAGTAGCGCAGGTTGGCATAGTCGCCGGTCTGGATAGCCCATTGATTGGGGTCATCGATGAGCTTCTGCAAATCATCGTTGGCGAAAGCGACCTGTGCACCGCCGCCTATCGACAAAATGGCAAGCATTGTAAGAAGTCGTTTCATTTCATCCTCCTCTTGGGTGCTGCCGATAGGGCCGTTGAACCCGCTCGCTCCGGGAAAACCTCGCGGTCTCCTCATCTCCCGGTATCGGCTTGCGACTCTGCCCCTGCTGCTGGAGAAAACTCCGTCTGCTTCAGGGGTAACTTGCTTCTGTCCTTGTTTTCGCTTCCTCCTCTTCGGTCAGGGAAAGGTTGCCAGATATGCGATTATATCGGCGCGCTCCTGATCCTTGCGCAGACCCGCAAAGGTCATCTTGGTGCCGGGTAGGAAGCCCTTCGGACTGGTCAGAAACTCAGCGATCTTCTCCGGCGTCCAGGTAAGCCCTGCCTCGGCCGCCTTGCTCATTGCCGGCGAGTAGGCGTAGCCTTCGGCTTTGCCGGCCGACCGGCCGATTATCCCGTTCAGCAAGGGTCCGGTCTTCGACTTGGCATCCGGACCGACGGCATGACAGGCCTGACACTTGCGGAAGACTTTCTCGCCTGCACCGGGATCTCCGACCGAAGGATCCAGAGCAAGAGCCGGCGCAGCAGCGCCAAGAATTCCACCGAACAGGACGAAAGCGGTCAGTCGGGTACCAAGTCTAAAAGCCATTCTTTCCTCTCCCTTACGCGGCGTTCAGCCGCTCTGCATGCCAGCGCACGTGGTCCTCGCCGAAGCTCGCCACGAAGTAGTAGCTGTGATCGTAACCCGCCTGCAGCCGGACGACGCCGGCCTGTCGCCGCTCCGCCAGCAAGCGGGCCATCGCCTCGGGTTGCAGCTCGTCCAGAAACTGATCCGCCGCGCCCTGATCGATCAGGATATCGCCATGCCAGCCGAGCTCGCCCAGAAGCAGGCAGGCGTCATAGCTGCCCCAGTCGGCCTCGTCGTCGCCGAGATACGCGGAGAACTGCTTGCGGCCCCAGTCCGACCGGGTCGGATTGACGATCGGCGCGAAGGCCGAAACGGAGCGGAACAGTTCCGGGTTGCGGAAGGCGATCGTCAGCGCGCCGTGGCCGCCCATCGAATGCCCGGTGATCCCGTTGACGCCGTTCAGCGGCAACTGATCCTGCAGAAGAGCGGGCAATTCGGTGACGATGTAATCATACATGCGATAGTGCGGCGACCAGGGCTTCTGCGTCGCATTGACATAGAAGCCCGCACCCTGACCGAGATCGTAGGCCTCGTCGTCGGCCACGCCCTCGCCGCGCGGCGAGGTGTCGGGGAAAACCAGCGCCAGCCCCTGCTCGGCCGCGTGCCGCTGCAGACCCGCCTTGATCATGGCATTCTCATGCGTGCATGTCAGGCCCGAGAGATACCACAACAGCGGCACCGAACGCGTCCGCGCCTGCGGCGGCATGTAGAGGCCGAATGTCATCTCGACACCGCAAACCTCGGAGGCGTGGCGGTACACGGACTGGGTCCCGCCGAAACATTGGCTTTGCGTTACGAGTTCCATCTTCGCGCTCAATAGAGGACCACGCTCCGAATGCTCTCGCCGGAATGCATGAGCTCGAACCCCTTGTTGATGTCCTCGAGCGGCATGGTGTGGGTGATCATCGGATCGATCTCGATCTTGCCCTCCATGTACCAGTCGACGATCTTCGGCACGTCGGTGCGCCCGCGCGCGCCGCCGAAGGCGGTGCCCATCCAGGTGCGGCCGGTGACGAGCTGGAACGGCCTGGTGGCAATCTCCTGGCCGGCGCCGGCGACGCCGATGATCACCGACTTGCCCCAGCCGCGATGCGAGGCTTCGAGCGCCTGGCGCATGACCTTGGTGTTGCCGGTGCAGTCGAAGGTGTAGTCGGCGCCGCCGATCTGGTCGGCACCGCGCTTCGTCAGGTTGACGAGATAGGGCACGATGTCATCGCCGACCTCCTTCGGATTGACGAAGTGGGTCATGCCGAACTTTTCGCCCAGGGCTTCTTGTCGTTGTTGAGGTCGACGCCGATGATCATGTCGGCGCCGGCAAGGCGAAGCCCCTGGATGACGTTGAGCCCGATGCCGCCGAGACCGAAGACGATGGCGGTGGCGCCGATCTCGACCTTGGCGGTGTTGATCACCGCGCCGATGCCGGTGGTGACGCCGCAGCCGATATAGCAGATCTTGTCGAAGGGGGCGTCCGGATTGACCTTGGCGAGCGCGATCTCCGGCAGCACGGTGAAGTTCGAAAAGGTCGAGCAGCCCATATAGTGGTGGACCTTGTCGCCGTTGATCGAGAACCGCGAGCTGCCGTCCGGCATCAGCCCTTGCCCCTGGGTGGCGCGGATGGCGGTGCAGAGATTGGTCTTGCGGCTGAGGCAGGAGGGGCAGGAGCGGCATTCCGGCGTATAGAGCGGGATGACGTGGTCGCCCTTCTTCACCGAGGTGACGCCGGGGCCGACATCGACGACGATGCCGGCGCCCTCATGACCGAGGATCGCCGGGAACAGCCCCTCCGGATCGGCCCCCGACAGCGTGAAATCGTCGGTATGGCAGATGCCGGTCGCCTTCACCTCGACCAGCACCTCGCCGGCCCGAGGGCCTTCGAGCTCGACTTCGGTCACGACAAGGGGTTTTCCGGCCTGAACGGCCAGAGCAGCGCGAGTGCGCATGGATTCCTCCGGTACTACGTTATGTAAGGGCCCCTTATGAGGGCTTGTACACAGATTACAGACGGGCCAAAGCACAAAGACAATTGCGACCTTAGTGTGTAAAACGCGACCTTTGGCTTCGTCCGCGGTCACCCTATACTGACGCCCGTGAGAACACGGAGACATCAAGAATGAGAGTCGCCTGTCACGCGCTTCGCCGGATGCGCGGTTTGCCGCTCAAGCTGGCGATCGGTCTGGCGCTTTGCCTGACCCAAGCCCCCGGCATCGCAGCAGCAATGGATTTTTCCGATCCCGACTGGCCCTGTATCCAGCGCAAGGTCGAGAACCTGTCGGCGAGCCTGATGTGGCCCGCGCCGGTGACCCGCACGCCTCTTTCGCCCGAAGCAAACGATCTCGTGGAAGCATTATCGCTTCGCCGGGTCAGCCTGGAAGAGGCCGACGCGCATATCAGGGCTTTCGTGGAGCGGAACAAGCAGGTCGACGGTCAACTGCTCGGCAACATCTTCTACGGCGTGTTCGACAATATCGCCGCGACCCGCCAGCGGCTGATCACGGGAATAGCCCGCTATTCCCGCAGCCAGATCGCGCTCTCGTCCCGCATCGAGGGCGCGCGCGTCGAGATGGCGAAGCTTTCGCGGGAGAAAAGCCCCGACTTCGACCGTATCGACAAGCTGGAGGAACAGATCGACTGGGATGAGCGCATTTATCGCGATCGCTCGCAGGCGCTCACCTATGTGTGCGAAACACCGGTGCTTTTGGAAAAACGCGCCTATGCCATTGCACAGATGCTGCTGAAGCATATGCCGGACTGACGCCTGAACGCATCGGATCCGCCCATCGTGCCTCACGAGAAGCGATTCCGCTTTTCTCACCCCACGCTTTGAATCTGGTCACTTCCGCACGGAAGGCCCTACGCACTTTTCCTGGGAGTGCTCTGAAGGATCCCACTCCATCTCCGTATAGGCGGACGTGGCGTTTTGCGGGTTCAAGAGGTCGAACAGGCGCCATCGGTCCGCTTCGCTTCGACCGATGACCTCGCTTGCTTCCCCGAGCGCCAGGCCGTCGTCGAGCGCTTTCCTGGTATCGGACTCCAGAACATGGAGGTAGCGTTCGAGCGGCGCGGCGGCCTCAGGCCAGTCGAGCAGCGGCCCTCCATGGCCCGGTACGACCTTCCGCGCGCCCAGCCCCTTCATCTCGGAAAGAGCGGCGAGCCAGCCGCGCAGCGATCCGTCGAGGGCCGGCGTGTGCCTGTCGAACAGCAGATCGCCGGCGAAAAGGATACCGGACGTCCGGTCGAAGACGGTGAGGTCGGTAGAGGTGTGCGCCGTTGGCCAGGCGCGCAGTTCCAGCACCCTGCCGCCGAGGTCGATTGCCTCCTGCTGCGCTATCGCCCGATCCGGTGCGACTATGCGGCTGCCCAGGAAGGCGGCCTCGCCGATCCGCCGGGCGTAGCTTGCGCGATAGTTCTCGGCGCGGTCGGCGAGCGCACGCGGCAAATTGGCCTGGCCGACCACTGCCGCGCCTGCCTCGCGGAGCGGCTCGGCGCCGAAGACGTGGTCCGGATGCATGTGCGTCAGGATCAGATGACTGATCGGCAGGCGACTTCGTTCGCGGATCGCCAGATAGATCTCTTCTCCGAGCTTGCGCGCGCCGCCGGAATCGATCACGGCGACGCTGCGCGACCCCACGACGAAGCCGAAGTTGGACATGTCGCCGCCGTTTTCCACATCCGGCTCCGCCACCCGGCCGCGATGCAGGAAGACCCCTGGGGCCGCCTCGCTGAAGGAGAGGGCCGAGTTGGGCCTCGGGGCACAAAATGGCGGCTTCTCAGTCCAGTCGCCCGGCTTGCGCGTGACGGAATGCAGCGCATGCTCGCACCCCGCTTTCGTCTCCGCCGCAAAGCCGGGCAGCAGTGCCACCCGGCAGATCTCGCTCGGCGGCGCGTCAGGTGCTGCTGCAGCAAGGATGCACATCGTCACGAATGCTTCGAACACCTCGAGCCCCCGGCATTTTCGAAAAAGTGGGCAATACACAAACCCGGCGATCAACAAGATTGCGGCCGCCGGTCGCGTCAGACAACATATCCGAAAGGCTCGCTTCTGCTCCCGGGCATCTCGTTCTATGCTATAAGATACTCGCAGCCTGTCCAAAAAGGGGGCTTTGAACCATGAAGCTCATTCTCGCGCTTGTTCCCGCCATGCTGTCGGCAAGCCTTGCACTTGCCGAGCCGGAGAAGCCGAACAACCCGCTAGCAGACGGCGCGACCTGGCCCGATTTGAAGGGCGACGTCGTCGGCGAAGCGGCCATTCTCGACGGCGCCACCCTGTTCTCCGTCACCGCGCCCTACCGCGCCAACGACGCCGCGACGGTGCCGGTCACGATCGAGCAGACGGACGCCGCGGCGGATCCGATCGAATCCCTCAAGCTGGTGATCGACGAGAACCCGGCGCCGGTGGCCGCCGAAATCCGCTTCGGCCCCGCGATGGCACCGCTGAAATTCGAAACCCGCGTGCGCGTCAACCAATATTCGAACGTCCGGGCGATCGCCGAAACGCCGCGGGGCATTTTCATGAATGGCCGCTTCGTCAAGGCATCCGGCGGCTGCTCGGCGCCCGCCACAAAGGACCCCGTCGCGGCGCTGAAGGATATGGGAGAGATGCGGCTGAAGCTCTTCGACGGCAAGGGGGACGGACAGAAGGCCCGCCGCGAGGCGCAGATCATGATCCGCCATCCGAACTATTCCGGTCTCCAGCGCGACCAGATCACCCAGCTCTTCGTCGGTGCGAAATTCATCACGGAATTGGTCGTGAAGCAGGGAGACGAGCTTCTGTTCTCGCTCGACGGCGGGATATCGATCAGTGAAAATCCCGTGTTCCGCTTCAGCTATACCGATAATGGTGCCCCGGACTTCACGGTCCATGCGGTCGATACGGACGGCAATGTCTTCGACCGCGTCCTGCCGAAGACGCCGCCCGCCTGATCACGCACTTCCGGACGGAAAACCGTTACACACTTTTCCTGGAAGTGCTCTAACCCTTTGGTTCAACGCACTTCCGGACGGAAAACCGTTACACACTTTCCTGGAGGTGCTCTAGAAGCACAGCATCTCCGCCTCCGCCTGGGCGCGTCTCAGATCCGCGACCATGGTGCGTGGCACGACCGCCGACTTGAACATGGCCAGCTGTTCGCCGCTCCCCTGCTGGAGAGACAGCACCGTTTCGGCCTGGACATATTTGTCATAGGGCAGGATCGATGCGATCACATCGATCGAGCAGGCGCATTTGCTCAATACTTCCCGGCTCTGGCCGTTGGCGGCCATGCAGCCGAACACATAGTCGGCCCGGACCTCGGTGGGGTAATCGTTGAGGCGCTCAGACATGCTCTGTCCGCTTGCGGGGATTGCCGCCGTCGCGATTGCGAGCGCGGTCAGGGCGGCGCGCATCATGGCCGGCCGCCCTCCGCAGCTTCTTTCAAGGTGATCGCGTGGGAATAGCCGGCCTCGGCCCCGCCCGCCGCCGAAGGAACGGTGGCTACCAGCGCATAATACCAGCCGGGAATCTCTTCCGACACGGTGACGGCGAGCGACAACTGCGAGATCCGCCCCATTTGCGCGCGCGCCTTGTCGTGTTCGAACGGCCGGATCGTCACCTCGCGCGCGGCGATTTCACGGTCGTGATAGCGCAGCGATATCGGCTCGATCTGCGCATCCCGCAGCAGGGCTTCCTTGATGCGGTTGCGCATGTAGAAGGGACTGCCGCCGGATTGTGCCGCAAGATCGGAAAGCACGCTTTCGAGAAAATACATGATCAGCGGATTGCCGACCGAGGCTGGATAGTTGCCGAGCCCCCGGGACTGGCTGCCCTGATGGAGCGTCATCGCGACATTGTCGCCAACCTTGAGGTCGATCGTGAAGCTGCCGGCCCTCTGCCCTGCATCAGGCCCCGACACCACCTTGTCGTAGACGAGCGAGCTCTGCTCGTCTACGGAACCGTTCGTCGCCGCGGCGAGCCCTTTCAACGCCGCCGAATGGAAGAGGAGCTCGTAGGTCTCCGCAGCAGCCACGGGTCCGTGCCCCTGCCCCAGCAGGAATAGAGCGATCAGGAGAAAAATACGCATCGCAGATCCACCGTCCGATTGTGGCCCGTTCCGAGGCTCCGTTTACCGGTTTCGAGCCTAGCAGCGGCCCCGGCAATGTCATCGGATACCTTTGTCTGTGTTTGTCTCACGCCACGCGGGCCCGGGTCTTCCAGTCGATCAGCGCCCTGAGCCGCACCAGCTGCACCGGCTTGGTGAGCACGGCGAAGGACATTTCGTTACAAAGCTGCAGGAATTGCCGCTGCCGGTTGGCGGAAATGATGATCGCCGGTATTTCGGCTCCTGCGAGCGCGCGCAGCGTATGAATGGTTTCTATGCCGTTGTCCTCTTCGTCCAGCTGATAATCGACCAGCAAGATGTCGGGAGCCGTGCCGATTTCCTGCATCAGCGCCGCCGCATCCGCAGTCGAGTCCGCCGCCAGAACGCTGGCTCCCCAGCTCTCCAGAACCTGAGTCATCGCGTGCAGCTCGTCTGCATCGTTCTCGACGATCATCACGATCAGATCGAGGCTGCCGTCGAGCATCGGCTCCATCCTCGGATCCTCGCTGACGCTGGCATGGCCGGGCGCGGCCAGCGGCACTTCGATCGAGAAGACGGAACCCTGGCCCGGCCGCGATGCCAGCCGGATGGGGTGATCGAGATGCCGGCATGCCCGCTCGACGATCGACAGACCAAGTCCCATGCCCGGACCCTTTGCCGCGCCGCTTGCCCGGGTGAACTCCTTGAATATCCGTGTCCGATCTTCCTCGGATATTCCGACGCCGGTATCCCACACTTCTATTCGCACGGCATCGCCCGCCAGCCGGCAACCGACCAGGACACGCCCGCGCTCCGTATATTGAATGGCGTTCACGACAAGGTTCTGGACGCAGCGCATCAGGTAGCGCTGATCGCTGCTGATCCAGCGTGAGGAAGGCACGATCCGAAGGTCGATCCCCCTTTCCGTTGCCAGGGGCGCCAGATCCTCGGCCACGCCCTGCAGCAGATTGCCGAGATTGAACGAGGTGACGTTGAATTCGGCTCCCGAGCTGTCGAGGCGCGAAATGTCGAGAAGCGCCTGCAGGAGCGATTCGATCGAGGTGAAGGATCGCTTCAGGCGCCTGACCACCTCCTCCGTGCCCGGCTGCCCCACCTTGTCCGTCAGCATCGACAGATAGAGTTTGGCGGCGTTGATCGGCTGAAGGAGATCATGACTGGCAGCCGCCAGAAAGCGGGTCTTGGACGTGTGGGCTGCCTCGGCAGCCTCCTTGGCGTGCCGAAGCGCCGCCTCGATCTTGGTCTGCTCGTCGGCGTGTATCTGCAGCAGGCGATTGGCCTCGGTCAATTCGGCCGTGCGCTCCTGCACCCGTTGCTCCAGAAGCGCCGAGGCCTGCGTCTCTGCCGTCACGTCCATGATCGAAACGATGAAACCGTCATCGGGCAGGGAATGGATGCGGATGTCGAGGCTCATGCCGTCGCGCCGGCGGAAGCGCTCCTGCACCGCCTCGCCGCGGCGCACCGCCTTGAACCAGCCGGCGACCCTGGACCGGCGCCCTTCCCGCTCGAGAATCTCGTGGCGCTCGACATGTTCGACGATGCGCTGAAAGGGACTCCCCTTTTTCAGAAGCGCAAGCGGCACGCCGAGAAGCTCACCGAAGCGCTCGTTGCGAACCAGCAATTCGCCGCCTGACGAAAACGTGCAGACGCCGAGCGACATGTGATCGAAGGCCGCCTGCAGCAGATGGGACTGCTGGTCGATCAGGCGGTTCTTCTCGCGCCGGTTCTCCCGCACGATGTCGGTGATTTCGGTCTGCAGGACAGTGATATTGCCGGAACTGGTCTGCCGATAGGAAATCTGGAACCAGCGATCGTTCCGCAGCACCATCACGAAGGACGAAAAGCGCTGGCCGGATCCCTGCCCCTTCGCCACCGGCTGGGGCCGGCCCGCCAGGCCATTCTCCTCCCGGTTCAGATACTTGCTTGCGTTGACCGCTGCCAGATAGTCGTCGAAACCGAGGCCGGGCTTGATCAGCGGCTCCACGTCGGGCAGCAAATTGCGGAACTGCGCATTGCACGCCTGCAGTCGTTCCTCGGAAAAAAGTGCGAAGCCGTCCTCCATCGCCACCATGGCATCGGCGAGATTTCTCTGAATCCGCTCCTGCGCCTGGTAGGCGACCTCGAGCTCGCTCGAGGCCCGGTCGAGCGTATCGAGAGCCTTTTCGAGATCCTTGGTCTTTTCCCAGACCTCCGCCTGAAGGGCGATGGCGGATTCGAACAGCGAATAGGCGGAACCCCCGACTTCGTGGCCGCGCTCGGCCCGGTTGACCAGCGCCTCGATGATCCTTGCCTGCTTGGCGATCTGAAGTTCGTAGGGCTCGTTCGGATCGATCATAGCGGCGCTCCCGCCTTCGGCCGGAAAAAGGCGACGCCGACAAAGGTCTGGTTCACGTGCACGCCGAGATGCTGTTCTCCATAGGTGTTGAACCCGACGACCCGGCGCTGCCGCAACTGCTCGGAAACCTCGCTGTCCAGACCCTTGCGCTCGATCTCGAGCTTGCGCAGATAACAATCGAAACCGAGGATGAAATCCGGGGCCTCACCGTCGTGGCCGCTGACCGCCAGCCCCGTCTCGAGCGTTCGGATGATTTCCTTGCCGCGGCCGAGGCGCAACAGCAGACCATCGTCGATCGCCGACAGGAAGGTGAGCCCGTGCTCGCCTTGAATCTGCTGGATCGCCCGCACGTGATAGAGATTGCCGTTGCGCACCAGTACCGGATTCTCGGCGAAGACCATCGGCGACAATTCGCCGACCGGCACCTTGACCAGCCGGGCATATTCCTCCGCCGCCGGCGAACCATTGATCTCCAGGACCAGCCGTTCCTCGGGGACCGCGCGGGTAACCACCATGCGTTTGTCGGTGGGCTGAAAATGATCGAAGCCGAGACCGCTGAACTCCAGATCGGTTTCGAGCAGCAGGAGGAGCGCGGCATTGCTGTGGAATTCACCGTTGCGAAGCACCTGGGTGCGCTGGAACCGCAGCCCGTCGCCGGCCGAACCGCCAAAGACGGGAATGTCCTTCAGCCCTGCCTCCAGGGCCGCCACCAGAATATCCTCCTGCTTGGACAGTCCGTCGGCGAAAATCAGCGCCAGCCGCTTGCGGCCCGGCGTCACGCGGAACTGTGTGGCGAGCCGCTCGGTCTGCGAAACGACATCGGCAATCGAGACCGGCGAAATCGGTTGGAACAGGATCGACGCCACCCGAAAATGATGCCGCTGGAAGGCGACCGCCAGCAGAGTATCGTTTTCATAGCCGCGCGGCGTGATCTGGCCGGCTGTCGTGCAGCCGAAGACGACCGTATTCGGCAGCGACTTTCTGAGCGCAGCGGCAAGGTCTTCCGGCTGCAGCCGGTCCGGCACGAACAGAAAGATAAAGCTCGGCCTCGCCGTGGCGAGCTGCCGTCTGATTTCGGCGAGGGCGGTGAACGCATCATCGGCGCGTGATGTCGCGAGCCGCACCGCCTCGGCGGGTTTGCGGTCAAGATCGTCGACAGCCGTCATGCACCGTCACCCTCCAACTCCATCCCGGCAGGCCGGGCACACCTCACTGCAGGCTGTGGCGGATCGATACTTCGCGTACCAGCATCGCCGCCTGGGTGCGATTGTGGACGCCCAGCCGGCGCAGAAGCGCCGTGATATGCGCCTTGACGGTCGCCTCGGCCAGTTGCATCTCGTAGGCGATCAGCTTGTTCGGCATGCCTTCGCAGATCAGGCTCAGAATGCGGGTCTGCTGCTGCGACAGATGCGCGATCTTGCGCGAGATCGTCTCCACAGACTGGTCCGTCGCCGTCGCGCGCGCCGGCACCGCATAGCCCGGCGGCACATAGGTCTTGCCGTTCCAGATATCCTGCATCGCTTCCTGGAAATTATGACGGTCGATGTCCTTGGGGATGAACCCCGCGGCACCGGCGGCGATGACCGATTGAACCACGTCCTTCGACGTGAAGGCGGAGATCACGATGACCGGAATATCGGGCATCTTCTCCTTGATTTTCAGAAAACCGCTCAAGCCGGATGCATCGGGCAGGTTCAGATCCAGCATGATCAGATCGGGCGAGAAGCGCATCCTGAGCTGCTGCAACGCTTCGCTCAGCGACGTCGCCGTTCTGATGCGGCGCGTATTGAAGGTGCTTTCCATCGTCGCGGCCAGAGCATCGCAATAGAGCGGATGATCATCGATCACCAGGGCCGACTTTATCGAAAGCGAATGAACGGGCAAGGCTGTCCGCGGCATGGCTCTCCTCCCGAGATACTTCCAAGCCAACAGAGCGACTCAAGGCCACTCCGAATTCACCGAGAATATCTCTCTCCCAGGCCGTCGTACTCTCCCCAGCACGACGCGAATCGTTGTCGCACAGTTTTCCACCCCGGGCAATTCCGAGATTTGCCATGCGACGCTACACTGTCGGCGATACGCTTGCGAGATTCAAGCGCCTCGTTCAGGGGCCCAGGTATTCAGACAGGGCGGCTCGCATCCGCAACCCTGCATCGCCACTTCTTGACGCGAAGCGCCGGATGCTGCTCGGACCATTCGGCGATGTACACCGCGGACTGGAACATGCATTGATTCAACGACCTCAGGTCCTGAAACTGCAGCGTTTCCTCCCGGCATTTTTCGGGTGCCATTGCAAGGCATACGGTCAGTACGAGCGTCACCGGGTCCATGACTTCTCCCGTTTCGGATGAAGCTTACGCACGGACTAATATAACCGCCCGCGCGGGAATGCGCCAGCCACCGGCCGAAAGCGGTGGGCATGCGCGGCCGGGGATCATCGTGATCGGGGAGGCGAGCGGAGCATCCGTTGCGGCGAGGCGCGCGTTTCTTTCAGATGATCGCAAAACAGATTCTTGAAATCGCGGAACTTCCTGAAACCGAGGTGACCCGCCAGACGCACGACCGTGGCCGTGGACACGCCGCACTCATCCGCTATCGAAGTCGCCGTGCCGAAGGCGATGATGTCGGGATGGTCGAGTATGGCGCGCATGACGCGCTTGCGTTCGCCGGCAAAGATCACCTCCTTCTTCGCGATCATGGCCTTGAGTTCGCGAAGGTTGGAGGGAGGCATTCTTCCGCGTCGGCAGCTCATTGCCTTGCGATCGGTTTCTTTCTCCTCGGCCGTTGCGGACAGCAAAGCCATCAACGGACATCCTCGATCAGCCGCACCCACTCCGCCGCACGGGCTGCTGCCTCGATGAGAACGGGTTTCGGGGCCTTGTACCACTCTGCGCGCGCGAGTTGGCGGCGCTCGCGAATGTGCGCGATCGCGCCGGCAAGCGTCGAGAATTCCGAAGGAAGCGTCAGGTGCAGAAACAGCGCCATGACGATCACCGAACGCGATCGTCCTCCCCGGCAATTGACAAGCACGTTGCCACGTTCCCGCCTCGGATAGGACGGCTTCTCCGGCAAGATCTGCTCCAGGGCGGCGCGCAGAATGTAATAGGCCGCGACCATCTGCGTGTCCGGGTTGCCGGAACCATCGATCAAGCCGATCTTGTAATAGCGGATCTCCCCGGGTCCGTAGGCGCTGCCTTGGTGATCCGATACCAAGTCAGCCTGCCGCACATAGTTGAAATCCAGGTTGACCGCACAATTGACCACGGTGGTGACGCCGTTCCGGCGCAGCAGATCGAGATCGCTCGCGCCTTCCTTGCCGCTGATGAAGAGATCGACGCCGTAGAGCGGGTGCTTATCGTAGACCAGGCTGAGCTTCGGAAGTTCGGCGTCGATCGATTGCGGGTCTGTTTCCAAGTGCTGCATGCTTTTCTCCGGCGCCGACATAAGGTCGTCGCGCTGTGTCTGACTGCGTCGATGCGCCTGCTAATGTCCGGCCTTTGCGATCCGTGACGCCGAGATCGATCGGGCGACCCGCTCGAGGGTCGGATAATCCGCCCCTCTCCCGGTGGCGATATAGCCCGGGCACATGAAATCCGCGGCATCGACCGCCACCTTGCCGAGGGTTAGCGGCTCGTATCGCCCGCCGGCATTCCTGAGGATGAGCGTTGCAGCGGCGACGTCCCAGGCGTTGACGCCGAAGCCGGCTGCGGCGTCCGCCCATCCGGCCGCCACATGGGCGATGCTGAGCGCCGCGCTTCCGGGCCGGCGCAGTGTCGAGAAGGTTTCCGTCAATGCTCCGAAATTGGCAAGCGCCGCCTCGCGGCCGTCGAGCCGGAAATCACGCGCAACCGGGTAGCCCGTGATCAGAGTGGCGCGCTTTTCATCACCGGCGGCACGCGAAGCGAGTGCCTTGCCGTTCAGCTCCGCCTTTTCGAGATCGGCCGAGAACATGAGGTCCGCCACCGGGTCGTAGACGGCGCCGGCGAGCACGGCCCCATCCTTGACCACGGCGACCGATACGCACCAGAAGGCAATTCCGCGCGCGAAATTCGCCGTCCCGTCGATCGGGTCGACATACCACTGGAACTCGCCGTCGCCCGTCTGGCCGCCCTCCTCGCCCATGACCGCCGAGTTCGGCTCATGCTCGAATATATAAGCTCGAATGATCGCCTCCGCCCGCCGGTCGTGGACAGTCACGATGTCGTGCAGATCGGCCTTGTAGTCCACCGCCATTTCGAAACGGAACGCCTCGAGAAGGGGCGCTCGGACCGCAAGGGCTGCTCCCCGCGCGGTCTCCGCAAGGCGCTGCGAGAGAGCAACGGCATGGCGATCGGCGATCATCGGTCCGGAAGGCGGACTTTGCTGCATTGGATATCCCAGTCTGTTGGAGGAAAGCCCGGCGCGACGCCCGCGCCGGAACGCGGTCACTTGCTGTAATTGCTGCGCCAGAAGTCCTGCCACTCCTCGCGCCGGTCGAAGTCGCTGAGGCCGGTGGATGAATCGTAGCCGAAGAGCCGATCGGACACGGCCATCAATCCGGACGGCTCGTCGGCGGGCATCTTGATGTCGATGTTGGTCGGCAGCTTGCCGTCCTTCATCTGCGGGCCGATGCCTTCTTCCGTAAGGATATAGTGGACGAAGAGCCTGGCGGCGTTCGGGCTCGCTGTCTTGGAGGCGATCAGCCCGAGCTTGACGTAGGTCCAGCCGATCCAGGGGTCGAGGTCCTTGCAGATGCCGAGCTTGTATCCCTTGGCTTCGTTGTCGCGGAACTTGGCCGAGCTCAGGAGGCCGAAGAACGGCGCCTTCTGCCCTGGCGCGCCCACGGCCTCGGCCACGGGATCGTCGCCGTCCGTCGCTAGCGGCGCATTCTCCGCCAGCGCCTTGATCCAGGCGGCGGATGCGCTTTCTCCTCCGTCTGCAAATCCTTGCCGAAATGCGCCTTGTAGGCGGCGGCGACCTTGTCGTCGCCATGCGCCTCCATCTGGTTGAACCAGTCGGTATAGGTGCTCTTCGTCAACGGGTCGACGAGCGCGACCTTGCCCTTCCACTTCGGCTCCGTCAGTTCCCATATGTTGGAAACCGGGCATTTGTCATAGGCTTCGGTGTTGTAGGCCCAGACATTGGCATTGGTCGAAATCGCCAGCGGATTTTGAAACTCCGCCGGTATCTTGGCAGTCATGTCCTCCGGCAGATAACTCTGCACGAATTCCTCCGGCAGAAGCTGCGCCAAGGCTGCCGGCGCGTCGGTGATCAGGACGACGTCTCCCTGCACATTGTCCGCCTGCGCCTCGCGGATGATCATTTCGAGCTGGCTGTTCGCCGACACCTTCATGCCGGCCGCCTTCAGCCCGTATTTGGCGCTGAAATTTTCCGCCATCTCCACGATCTTGCCGGTGCTGTCATAGATGGTGATCGGTTTTTCGCTCCTTGCCGCCGCGATCACGCGATCGAGGTCGAACCCGTCTGCCGCAACAGCCGTGGCCGAAATCACTCCGGCTGCGAGTTCCGAGCGCGGCCACCGCGGTCCGCCCTATCCTGTGAATATGCGCCTTCATCATCTCCTCCCGCTTCCGGCTTCTATTTTTGATAGTGCACGCGCCAGAAATCCTGCCACGTCTCACGCGCGTCCCAGTCGTCGAGGCTGGTCGCCATGCTGTAGGGCAGAAGCTGGTCGAGAACGGTCGCTATCCCCGACGGTTCGTCCGCCGGCGGAGCCACTTCCCTGTTGGTCGACATCTTGCCGTCCACGGCCTGCGGAGCGATCCCTTCGGCCGTCATGACGTAGTGGATGAAGAGGCGCGCAGCATTTGGGCTGTCCGTGCCCTTGGTGATCAGCCCGACGCCCGGATAGAGCCAGCCGACCCATGGCTTCAGGTCCTTGCAGAGGCCGAGCTTCATGCCCTTTTCCGCATTGTCGCGGAACTTCGCGGAGCTCATCAGTCCCATGAAGGGTTCGGATTGCCCGGGCGCGCCGACCGCATCGGCCGCCGCGGCGTCCGCATCGGTCAGGAGCGGCGCGTTGGCTGCAAGCGCCTTGACCCAGGCCGCGGTCGCGCTTGCCTCCTCGGTCTGGATATCCTTGCCGTAGAGCGCCTTATAGGCGGCAGCGACCTCTTCGTCGCCGTGCTTCGCCATCTGGTTGAACCAGTCGACATAGGATGCCTTCCCGAGCGGATCCTGCATGGCGACCTTGCCCTTCCATTCGGGCTCGGTCAGCTGCCAGATATTCGTGACCGGGCATTTGTCGAAGAGCTCGGTATTGTAGGCCCAGACATTGGCGCTGGTGACCACCGTCAACGGGTCCTGGTACTCCGCCGGAATGTTCGCTGCGAGATCCGGGGGCAGCCAGCTCTCGGCAAATCCCTGCGGGATGAGCTGCGCCATGGCGGCCGGAGCGTCGCTGATGATGGAGACGTCGCCCTGGATGTTGTTGGCCCGGGCCTCACGGATGATCATCTCGAGCTGGGCCGATGCCTTGACCTTCGAGCCCTCCGCGCCGACGTCGTATTTGTCGGCGAAATTCTTCGCCATCTCGACGATTTTGCCGGTGCTGTCATAGACGGTGATCGGCTTTTCCTTGCGGGCCGCCTCGACAAGGGCGTCGATATCGAAAGGTTCCTCCGACCGTGCTCCCGTGCCAAGCACGGTCAGCATCGCCGTCGCGCAAAGCAAAAATCTGCCGCTTCTCACATTCCGCTTCATATTTTTTCTCCCTCCGCAGGTTTTTCCGGTTTGTCGGTTATCAGTTGTAGGCGAGGCTTCTCAGTCGCGCGTCCGCCTCCGCGATCCGGCGGCCGTCCGTATCGAAGACATGCAGGGCCTCCGGCGGCGCGAAGAAAAACACCCTGGCGCCCTGCTCGATCCGCGGCAGAACATGGGTCGTCAGGAACAGGGTGTGGCTCTCGCTCCTGAGCTCCAGGATCCAGTTGCCTCCGGTCGGCAGAACGCCGGTCACGGTTGTCTCGCCGGAGAAGCTGCCCTTCGGCACATCCTCGATCCGCGTTGCATAGCCGATCGCCTCCGGGCGGATGCCGACGGAGCCTACCCCCGTGAGGTGCGGATAACGCGTGGCAAGATAGGCCTCCGCCTTGTCGGCCACGTCAGACGTGCCGGGCTCGCCGAAGGTCAATATGTTGATCGGGGGACTGCCGACGAACTCTGCGACGAAACGGTTCGCCGGGCGATCGTAGATGTCGTTCGGCGTGCCCATCTGCTGCAGAGTGCCTTCGTTCATGACGGCGATCGTCGTCGCGAGCGTCATCGCCTCCCATTGATCATGGGTGACGAAGACGATGGTGGTCTTGAATTCCTTATGCAGCCGCTTGAGCTCCGCCCGCATTTCCAGGCGCAACCGCGCATCCAGATTGGAGAGCGGCTCGTCGAGGAGCAGCACGCCGGGGTTGATGGCCAGCATGCGGGCAAGGGCCACTCGCTGCTGCTGGCCGCCGGACAGTTGCGACGGATAGCGGTCCCGGTATTTGGCGATATCGAGCGCCTGCATGACGCGCTCGACGCGCTCCTCCCTTTCCGCTTTGGGGAGCTTCCGCAGTCTGAGGCCGAAATCCGTGTTGCGCTCGATCGTCAGATGCGGCCACAAGGCATAGCTTTGGAAGACGAGGCCCATCTCCCGCTTCTCCGGCGGTACGAAGACCCCGCCGGCCACGCAGTCGACCACACGATCGCCGACCTTGATTTCGCCGCCCGACAGGTTCTCGAGGCCGGCAATCATCCGGAGCGTCGTGGTTTTCCCGCAACCCGATGGCCCGAGGAGGCACATGAATTCGCCATCGCGGATCTCGAGATCGAGGTTGGACACGGCGTTTGCGGAATTCACGCCGTAGTTCTTCTGCGCACCGCGCAGGTTGATCGTTGGCATCAGCTTCCAAGTCCTTCTGCAAGATTTGTGCGGGTCAGCTTCTGGGCGATGAGCGTGCCGCCATAGGCGATGGCGGCGATGATGAGCACCACGGCATTCGCGGCCTGCGTGTAGTGGTAGTCGACCAGCCGCAACGAATAGGTGGTCAGCACATCCGTGCTCGGCACCGCCAGGATGACGAAAAGGCTGAGGCCCTTGATCCCGGAGATGAACGGCAGCAGCACCCCCGTCACGAGCGAGCCTTTCTGGATCGGAATGACGATCGAGATCATCCGCCTGAGCCAGCCGGCTCCGGCGACCTGGGCCGCCTCCTCCGGGTCCTTGCCGAGCTGCGTCATGGCCGAGATGCCGGCGCGCGAGGCGTAGGGCATCTGGTCGGCGATGAGCGCGAGAATGAGGATGATGACCGTGCCATAGAGCGCCGGCAATGGGCCGCGGGGAACCGCGAAAAGCGACAAATAGGCAGCGGCAAAGGCGATGCCGGGTACCAGATAGGGCAGGAAGGTCACCTGCCGAAGATAGACCGACAGGAGGCGCACCGGCGTGCGGATGACCACGTAGCCGACCAGCAGGCCGAGAATGCCGGAGGTTACCGAGGCGAGGCCGACGATCGTCAGCGTGTTCTTTGCAGCGTCCCAGAGATCGGGGCTCAAGAGGATGCCGGTCTTCAGGGCAATCGTGTCGAGATCCCGACCGATCCAGTAGTCCAGCGTGAAGTTGTCGAGCGTGAACCTCGCAGGTATCTTCATGATCGTCGACAGCAACAAGGTGAGGAGCGGCAAGCCTACGCTCAACAGAAAGACCGTGGCGGCGAATCCCGCCGCCGGCAGACGCATGGGGCCAAGGCGACTCTGCCGGTTCATCGACCCCTTCGAACCGATCGTGACGAACCGCCGTGCCTCGCGCACCAGCCGTGCATCGATCCACAGAGTGATGATGCCTATCAGCATGATCGAGCCGGCGATCACCCCGGCGACGCCCGTCTGGCGCGAGGCGATGCTGCGGAAGAGCGACGTCGAGAGAACTTCGAACTTGACCGGCAGACCAAGCACATAGGGCACGCCGAATTCGCCCAGGCACTTGGCGAAGATGAGCACCATCGAGGAGAGCAATGCCGGCCGCATCAGGGGCAGGATGATCTGCAGCGCCACCTGGTGGCGCCTGGCGCCGAGAATGCGTGCCGAATCCTCGAGCTGGGAATCGAAGCGCCTGAGCGCCGAGCCGAACAGGAGAATGACGAAGGGCGTATAGTGCAGCGCGAGGATGATGGTGATCGGAATCCGGCCATAGGCAAGCCAGTCGGGCGGCGTCAGCCCCATCGCTTCCAGCCATCCGGGCTGGCCGCCGACCGTACGGTTCTTGAAGAGCGTCGTCCAGGCGAGCGCGAAGGTCCAGGCCGGCAGCATGTAGGGCACGATCAGCGCGGTCGCGAACCAGCGGCGCCCGAACATGTCCGTCCGGCTGATGAGCCAGGCAAGCACAGTGCCGATCAGCAGCGACAGCGATATGGCGCCCACGGCTACCGAGAGCGTATTGAAGAGCGGTCGCCAGAACAGGTCCGCCGACACCGGCGAGAACAGCGCTCTGTCGAGATAGTAGAGCGTGAGATCGCCGACATCCTTGCTCAGACGCCGCTCGTGCCCGAACTGCACGCGAACGGCGTCGAGCACGATGGAAATGATCGGAACGACGATCAGGTATGTGAACAGCAACGCCGTCAGAACACCGATCAGGGTCGTGGGTTCACGCAGGGCAACCTTCAACCGATAGCGCCATGCCTGCCAGGCCGAAGGCGCGGCAGACCGGTTTTCGGCTGCCGCCTTTGCCGGTTCACTTAGAAGAGCCATTGTTCCTCCCATGGCCGCTTATGCTTGCTTCGCCGGCATCGATGTCCGTCACCGCGCGCTGAAGTCGTTTGCGGAAAGCTCGGGCCCGCTGTACCGCACCGGCAGCCCGCCTCCGTTCCTCCCGGGCCATGCCGTTGCTGCGACGTCGCCGCCAACAGCTTCGCGGCGTCTCCTCCCCTGAGACGAACCGCGCCGTCGTCCGGCCCGCTGACGGAATGAAAATTCCAAATTCCGTGTCTTTATGGAACGTATGATCGATTCAGTCCGCCCGTTTGTCAACAGAAAAATGCACACGTGATCAGTCATCTATCATATTGTATTTGCTGCATATTCTTGATAAGCACACGTGTTCATTTGTATTCCCGCTCCGGAACGGGCTCGATGTGCCTGTCGGGCCCGGGAAAGGCAGCAGGGATTGAAAGCCGGCCGGCCGCGGCCCGAGCAATTTTCCGCTTGGAACTTTTCGCGGTTCATGGCCTCTGATAGAGGGCTGATCGATGCCGAAAGGAGGACGGATGGCGAGGACTTTTGTGACGGCCGAGGAGGTCGCAAAACGTGCGGGCGTCTCGCGCTCGGCAGTATCGCGTACCTTCACTCCCGGTGCCAGCGTCTCGAAGACTGTCCGGCGCAAGGTCCTGAAGGCTGCCCGCGAGCTCGGCTATCGCGTCAATCGGCTCGCCCAGGTCTTGAACAATGACCGCTCCAACCTGATCGGCGTCGTCGGCGCCAATCTCTCCTCGCCCTTCATTTCCAAGCAGCTGGACCTGCTGAGCATCGGGCTCTTGCGCCAGGGTAAGCAATGCCTCCTTCTGAATGCCGCCGACGCCCGCCAGGACATAGCCCCTCTGATCGAGCTTCTGTTCGAGTTTCGCGCCCAGGCGATCGTCGTTCTCTCCGGCGAGCCGCCCGCCTCGATCGTCGATGAATGCATCGCCAATGGCGTGCGTCTCATCCTCATCAACCAGCGTCTTGACCGCACGGACACGAACATGGTGCTGAGCGACGACTCCCACGGCGCCGACCTCGCGGCACTGCGGCTGATTGAGGCGAAGTGCAAAAAAGTCGCCGTCGTCACGAGCGGCAGCCAGACCCCCGCCCAGCTGCGGCGCGCGAGGGCCTTCACGCAACGAATGCAGGCCGAGGGCGTGGACGTCGTCGCCTGGTCGGGCGGTCCGACGAGTTACGAGTCCGGGCTGCAGGCGGGGCGTGAGCTTCTGGTCGACACGGCGATCGACGGTGCCTTCTGCGTGACCGATCTTCTGGCGCTCGGCTTCCTCGACGCGGCGCGGCTGGAAATGAACCGGCGGGTACCGCAGGACGTCTCTATCGTCGGCTTCGACGACATTCCGCAAGCCGGTTGGAAAGGCTACGGGCTCACGACGGTTGCCCAATCCTTCCAGGCCCTGACGGAAAAGGTGCTTTCAGCCCTGGACAGCGACGAACCGGAAACGCGGATGCAGGTCGTGCCGGTAGCCCTGGTGGAGCGGCAGACGGCGCGCTAAGGCCTGTTGATTCGGCCACGTCCGGATGGAAGACGCTGCGCACTCTTGCTGGAAGTGCTTCAGCTTCAGACGGCCTGGCGGATGCGGCTCTCGATCAGGAGGCCGCTGCCGTCGAGGATCGGGTGGGCAACCGAGGCGACATGGGCGTTGATCCGCTTCAGGTCGCGCAGCATGTCGAGATGCAGCGAACTCGTCTGCATGCTGTCCAACCGCCCTTCGCGCAGGCGCTGCAGGTGGCATTCCGCCGATTGCTTCTCGAGCCGGCGCACCTCCTCCTTCACCTCCACGAGACGGCGTGCCAGCTCAGCGTCGCCGGTCGCGAAGACCGCCTGGGCCATGCGCAGGTTGTCGAGCGTGATCGCGAAGAGCCTTGCGAGTTCGCCCTGGCCGTCCTCGGAGAAGCGCAGGCCGAGGCGGATCTTCTTTGCGATCTCGGGATGCAGCCCCTTCTCGATGATATCGCCGATATGCTCGAGGTTGATGGCATAATCGACGATATGCCGGGCCCGGCGGTGATCGTCTTCCGTCATATCGTCCTTGCCCACCCTCGACACGTAGAGCTTGATCTCATGCTGGATCCGGTCCACCCGCCCTTCGAGCATGCTGATATCGGCAAGCATCGCGAGGTCGTTCGTCTTGAGCGCGTCCAGGGCCCGCACCAGCATGCTCTCGATCAGGTCGCCCACCGCCATGACCTCGCGACCGGCACCGGCTAGTGCGGCGACGGGTCTCGCGAGGGCCTTCATGTCCAGGTAGCGTGGCCCGTTGTCGCTCTCCGCCTCCTGCGGGATGAGGCCGGCCGTCAGCCGATAAAGGAGGGGCGACACTGGAAAGGCGATCAGCGCCACGGCCAGGTTGAACAGAAGATGGGCATCGACGGCGAGCTTTTGCGGCGAAAGCCCTGCCAATTCCATGAATTCCGCACAATAGCCGGCCAGCGGCAGGGCGATGGCGCAGCCGGTTGCCCTGACGATGAGGTTGCCGATCGTTACGCGCCGCGCGCCTGCGGAAGCGCCGAGCGTCGCAAGCACCGGCGGCACGGCCCCCCCGAGGTTGGCACCGAGGACAAGAACGACGACGAGCGCGGTCGAGATGCCGCCCGCGGAGGCCAGCGACAGGATGAGCACCACGATGGCGAGACTGGAGGAGGCGAGAATGGCGAGTGCGGCGGCGAAGATCAAAGCCACCGGCCAGGCATTGTCGAGCATCGCCAGGAAGGCGCGGAGTGCCGGCGACTGCAGAAGCGGATCGGTCGCCGCTGAGAGCAGATGCAATGACAACAGCATGAGGCCGATGCCGACGACGGCGCTGCCGGCGCCGCTGCGCGCGCCGGACCGCGCTCGGGCGAGGGCAACCCCGGCGAGAATGAGCAGCGGCGACAGCCAGCCAAGACCGAGCGCCACGATCCACGCCGTGGCGGCCGTCCCGACATTGGCGCCCAGCAACACGAGCTGTGCCATCGCCGGCGCAATCAGGTCCTTTTCCACGAAAGAGGCGACCATGAGTGCGGTCGCAGTCGAACTCTGGAGGGCCACTGTGGCGACGAATCCTGCAGCGAACGAACGCAGCCCGCCGCGCGTGCCGGCGGCGAGGCCGGTCCTCAGCCGCGCGCCCCAGGCCCGCGACATGCCGTCCTTGACCTGTGCCAGCCCGTAGAGCAGCAGCGCGACCGCGCCGAAGAGATTGATGCCGACAATGGCCGATTCCATGAGCCCACCCTAACCTGCCTGCCAACGGGTTGACGCGACGGTGCGCCTCTCTTCCCGCGCCGCATAGGCCATCCGACCACTCACGCCGGAGCGTCTTGCTGCACCGGATCCGAGGCAACGACGATCTGCGCCTCGCCATTTTCCGCGCGGTCCAGAAACAGACCCAACGCTCCAAGGAATATGCCAAGGAAGCCTTTCACCGAACTGTCGTGTCGGCTCCTCGCCTCGCATCCGAACCGCTCGGCCAGAAAGCGATAGACGGGCAGCCGCGATTTTTCGATATGCGGCAAAGCGAGCGATGCCCCCTGCCGAAGGCAGTACCAATCGGCGACGAGCTCGATCATCGGCAGGCTTCTCAGCTCGGCGATGTCGATCGCCGAAGCGTGCACCAAAGCGGACAGAATCGGAGCGCCGCCGGCGCTCTCTTCGGTGAAGAGACACCCGATCTCCTCGAGCGTGAGGTCTGCCACGCGCTCGACGACTGCCGGCGGCCATTCCTCGGGAAAATAGCGGTGGCTGACCAGTGCCCGCTTGTGTGCCCTGAGAAAGGCTCCGTAAGTGGAGCTTGAAAAGGCGGCCTCCGGCTCTTCGCCGAGCAGCGCGACTTCTCGTTCATAGGCGCTGCGGAGCCGCTGGTCGGCAGGCAGTCCGGACAGCTCAACCGTCTCCACGACGACGCTCCCCTCTCCCGGATGCGCGATCTTGAAGGCCGGCGGAAAGGCTACGAGCGACGGGACCGCAATATTGGTGAGCGACCGGTCGCCGCTGCCGCGGCGCGTGACGCCCTCCACATGAAGGTGCCCGCTGAAATGGAGCGACAGTCCGGCCGCAAGCAGCGCCCGCTCGACATCCTTTCGGGGTGTGCGCCGGGCGATGTTGGTCTCGCCGAACAGCGCTGCCTCGGCGCCGGTCGCGCCATCGAAAGGGTCGAGCACCGGATAGTGCGAAAATGCAAGCAGAGTCTTCCCGAGCCTCCGTGCCCGTGCGCAGACGTCGGCGATCCAGGAGACGACAAAAGGCTTGAAGCGGATCATCGCGTTCCAGCCGCCCGAGGTGCTGTCTATGAAAGCCGCTTCCTCACCCCATTCAAACGTCCCGTTCACGGGTTCGAAGACATTGGCATCGATCATCAGCAGCCAGAGATCGGGCTCGGGTTCGACCAGATAGGACGCGTCCATCAACTCGTAGCGATTGCTGCCGTCCGGTGAGGCCACCCCGTATCGGCGGTCTTCGACCGCATCGGAGGTGCCGAACGGGGTCTCCCAATGGAGATATTCGGGCCTGCGGAAATAGCCGAAGGCCGCCATCGGATCGAGGCCCGCCGGATAGCCTTCGCAATACATCCGGTCACTGACGGTGACGCCGCTGCCCGCGCGGTTCGCATCGCTGGTGACGAGAATGCCCCGGCCGTCGCGGCCGAGGAATTGTTTTGTGTGATGCCTGCCCCGCGGCCCGAAGATGTCGTGATTGCCGGGAAGCGCATAGAACGAGATGTCGAACGCATCGGCGTGCTCATGGAGAATGTCCCGCAGAGCGCTCGTGGTCGCGCGTTGGCCGTCGTCCGTATAGTCCCCGAGCAGCACGACGTGACGGATGCCGCGCCGGCGTACCTCGGCAAGGGCCGCCAGAAACGCCTCCGCACTTTCATTGAAGACGCGTGTGGATTGCCGGGTGTCCGCCCAGCTGCGCATGGTGATTTCCCGACCCTCGACGGCCACTCTCGCAAAGCCGAAATCCGTTTCGACATCGTGGAAATGGGCATCGGCGATTACGGCGACGGCCGGCACGGTACGCTTCAGCATGGCCCCTCCTTCTGCCGTTCGCGCTCGATCATGTCGATCCAGGCGGAGGCCCTCCTTGCTGCCTCGTAGAGCATCGGCTTCGGCGTCTCGAACCATTCGTCCGGCATCAATTGCCTGCGCGTGCGGATCGCCGCCACGGCATCTTCAAGCGTCGGGTAAAGGTTCGGTTGCTGCTTGTGGAGGAAGAGCGCGACGAGCGAGACGGAACGGCTTCGTCCGCCGCGGCAGTTGACGAGAATGTTTCCGCCGTCCCGGAACGGATAGGTGGGCCGCTTCGGCATCGACTGGCGAAGCGCACCGTCGAGTATGTAATAGGCTCCCAGCATCATGGTTTCGGGGCTGCCCTCGTCATCGATCATGCCGATCTTGTAGTAGCGTATTGCCGCGAAGCCGGACGCCCTGCGCTCGCCATCGGCCTCGTCGGAAGGCCCCTCGACATAGTTGATGTCGAGGTTGATGGCACAATTGACGACGGCCGTGATGCCGTTTTGTCGCAGAAGCCCCAGGTCGCGCGCGCCTTCGCTGCCGCCGATGTAGAGAGCGGAGCCGTGCGGCCCCAGTCCCTCGGCAATCAGGCTGATGGCCGGTCGGGTATGGACAGGTGCATCCATGCAGTCTCCTCTTCGCGGCCACGCCGCGTCAGCCTCCAATACGCCAATCGGCCGGTCCGCGCGCTGCTCAGGCCGGAGCCGTCTGCCGGTCCGTCGGCATCGCATATGCGGCCAGGGGTATGTTCGAGGCGCGGCTCGTGTCCGATGCGAGGCCGGGCGCCACGGCAAGAGCCGGGCCACCGGCATCCAGGCTGCCGATCTCGAGGTATGGGCAGACGACTCCGCCCGCCTCGCTCACGAGCAGAAGGCCGGCAAGGCAATCCCAGGAATTCATGTGCAGTTCAATATAGCCGTCCGAGCGGCCATCAGCGACGTAAGCGAGCGCCAATGCGCCGGAACCGGCGCGGCGAACATTGGCGCCCATCCCGAGCAGCGCTTCCATGACGCCGAGATAGGCCGTGTTCGGCACGCGCATCGACCAACCCATTTCCAGCGACGCAGCGTCGAAGCGGGCGGTCTGGGCGACCCGGATGGGAACGCCGTTCCGCGTCGCGCCCGCCCCTCGGCGCGCGAAGTAGAGCTCGTCCAGCGCCGGATTGTAGATCGCGGCGATCTCGGTCGCCCCGTTTTGGACAAAGGCGATCGAGATGCAGAAATGCGGGATGCCCCGCGCGAAATTCGCGGTGCCGTCGATGGGATCGACCACCCAGACCCGGTCGCTTATCGCTCCCCCACCCTCTTCGCCAAAGAAGCTGTCGCCCGGAAAATGCGCGGCAAGCGCGTGGCGGATATAGGCCTCGGAGGCGGCATCCACTTCGGTCAGGAAGTCCTGAGGCCCTTTCATCGAAACGTTCTGCCTGGCCTCGCCATGAAACCCTTTGAGGGTCAATGCGCCGGCTGAGCGAATGATCTCGCGACAAAGTTCTGCACGACTATCGAGGTCATCGGAATAGGGCTGTCGACTCACCGGCGCTTCCACTTCATTGCACACGCGCGCAATATTGCACACGTGTTCATAGGGTTCAAGCCCGTTTAGCAACCGCAATCCTCTGACCATGCGTGTTCAATTTTCGAAATCGCCGAAGATGTCCTGCAGGCGGGTGAGCGTGTCGACCCGCTCGCTCACCTCCTCGCCGAGCACGACGATGACGTTGCTCAACATGAGGTCCATAACCGCGGTCATGGTCGCGGCGCCGTCCCAAAGCGGTCCGTGGGAACCGGGGACGACGAGACAGACATCGGAAACGTCCTTGCCCCAAGGGCAGAATTCGTCGGTCAGGAGGACAACCTTGACGCCGGCGCGGCGCGCTTCGAGGGCGAGCGGCTTCGCCTTTGAAGCGAAGCGGCGGACATCGTGGAGGAACAGCAAACGCCCCTCGACCGAGCCGTCCAGCAATTCGGCGTAGGTACCGTTGAGGCCGTCGACGAATTGCACGCGGGGCCGCGTGTAGGAGAGCTGGCTCGCGAAATATTGTGCAATGCCGCGCACGTTCTGGTAGGCGGCGACATAGACCTCGCTGGCGCCGACAAGCGCCTCGATCGTCTGTTGCCATTCCGGCGCGCTGGTGAGTTCGTATATCTGACCGAGATTGTCGATCTGCTGCTGGATGAGGCGGGCAAGGAGTTTGCCCTCTCTCCGGTCCTCTTCCAGCCGATCGACCTGCGCCTTAACCTGCCAGGCCGGGTTCGACCGGCCGCGGCGCAGCTCGCCCTTGAGCTCATCCAGCCCGTCGAAGCCCATGCGGCGCAGGTAACGGCCCACCGTCATGGGCGAGAGTTCCAGTCTCTGAGCGATCGAACGCGCCGTCTCGAAAGGCAGATCGGCGATGTTGCGCTCGATATAGTTGGCGATCAGCTTGTCGGATTTGGACCGTCTGAGGTCGTCGGACTGAACGAGCTTCAGAATTCGTTTCGACACGTCGCCCTCTTCCAAAGGACCGCCCGTCCAAAGACGGGCGGGTACGCCATCACTGCGCCGTCTTCACCCGCGTCCAGGCGCGATCGAACTGACGGAGCGCCGGCCCGAGATCCTCGAAAATCCGCAGGCGCGCCATCGTGTCGGCCGGCGGATTGATTTCCTTGCTATTCTTGATCTGCTCGGGGGTCAATTGCCGCGCGGGAACATTGGCGGTGCCGTTGGTCTGCTGCGCCACGTTGAGCGCCGCCACTTCCGGACGCGTGTAGAACTGGAGGAACTTGATGGCATTCTCCTTATTCGGCGCGCTTTTCAGGACACAGATATCTTCCTGGTACATAGTCGCCCCTTCCTCGGGGATTACGTAGCCGAGGTCCTTCTGATTGCCGAAGACGTCGACCATGGCTCCGACGAAGAAATGGCCGGCTGCGACGTCGCCGGATTGAACCATGGGCCGCGTGTCGTAGGTGAAGGCCGCCACATAGGGCTTCATTTCGATGATCGTGTCGGCCGCCTGCTGGAGCTGCGCCGGGTCGGCCGAGTTGACCTTGTGCCCGTTGAGCATGAGTCCTACGGCGAGCACCTCACGCATGTCGTCGAGAAGTGTGAACTTCAGCCCCTTCTCCTTGACCGTGGCGATCAGGTCCTTCCAGCCGGTGATGTCCTTGCCGAGCACTTTGCGGTTATAAAAAATGCCGACCGATCCCCAGGCGTAGGGCAGGCAGTATTCGCCGTCCGGATCGCTCTTGGCCCGCAGGAAGGAAGGATCGATATTCTTGAAGCCCTCGTAGCGGCCAATGTCCGTTTTCTCCAGGAGGTCGAGCTTGGCCATGATGTCGTGCATGTGCACGGAGGGAAAGACGATGTCGTAACCCGTCGCGCCGCCCTGGATTTTCGCGAGCATTTCCTCGTTGGAGGAATAGGTCGACAGGTTGACCTTGATCGAGGTCTCCTCCTCGAATTTCTTGAGCACCTCCGGATTGATGTACTCACCCCAATTGTAGATGTTCAGTTCTGCGGCACACGCCAGGCCGGTCGTCGCCAGAAATGCGGCAAGGGAAAACACAGTGCCGCGCATCCATGCGCGGAGTCCGGATGTGCCGGCGCGATCATTCGCTGTCATCGAAATTCTCCTCTGAAGTTTCGGTGCGCCCGTGCGTTCCCTGCACCGGCTTTTCCCGCCACGACTTCTTCCGGCCGTTGACTTGGATGCACAAATGGTATCCATATATCCTAGTCGCACAAGCGTTATTTTAATAACATTTTGGGGAACGATGATGCGAGAATCCATAGTCTGCCTGGAGAAGGCGGCGAAGACCTTCGCCGCGCCTGAAGGCCACAGCGTGACGGCGCTCGGGGCGATCGACCTCAGCGTCCGCCGGAACGAATTCCTCACTCTGCTCGGTCCCTCCGGTTGCGGAAAGACAACCCTTCTGCAGGCGATCAGCGGTTTCGTGGAACTCGATTCCGGCCGGATCCTGATCGATGGTGACGATATGACGGAGCGGCCGCCCTATCGGCGGCCGGTCAACACCGTTTTCCAGAATTACGCGCTCTTTCCCCACATGACCGTTGCGGAGAATACGGGCTACGCGCTCGAAGTGGCGGGGGTGGCGAAAGCGGAGCGTGCCAAGCGCGTGGCCGAGGCGCTGAATTTGGTCGGCCTGGAGGGTCTGGAACGCCGCATGCCGCGCCAACTCTCCGGCGGCCAGCAACAGCGTGTGGCACTCGCCCGTGCCATCATCGCCCGCCCCAAGCTTCTCCTTCTCGACGAACCACTCTCCGCGCTCGACAAGAACCTGCGCCAGGCCATGCAGATCGAACTCAAGACATTACAGCACGAGCTCGGCATTTCCTTCATCTTCGTCACCCACGACCAGCAGGAAGCGCTCACCATGTCCGACCGCGTCGCCGTGCTTTCCGGCGGTCGCATCCAGCAGATCGATACGCCGCGCGCTGTCTACGACCGACCGAAGAGCAGCTTCGTGGCAACCTTCGTCGGCGCGAGCAACCTTTTCGCAGGACATGCGGACGGGGTGCAATTCGTGACCGATGACGGGATCGCCATTTCCCATGCGCTGCCGGGCTCCACCGGACCGGCAACGGCGCTTATACGGCCGGAACAGTTCTTCCTGGCAGGTCCCGGCGAAGGCTTCCCGAGCCTTGACGTGGACCTCGAACAGATCGTCTTCGTCGGCTCGGTGTTCGAAATCTTCGGCCGCATGCCGACCGGGCGGCGTGTCATCGCGGAAATTCCGGCCGCGCGCCGCAGTCTCATCGGCGAGATCGAACAATCGCGCCGCGCACGCCTCGCCTACGACCCCTCAGCCGTCCATCTGATCCCCGCCGAGGCGGCCTGACATGTCGTCGATCGCGCTGCGCCGCCGCACTCAGCTCGCCGTCCTGATCGGTCCGGTCTCGATTTTCCTCGCCGTCTTCTTCCTTGGGCCGCTTGGGATCATGATCGTCACGAGTTTCCTTGCGCCCGGTCTTTACGGCGGCGTGGAATGGACATGGTACCCGCACAACTACGGCCGCATTCTCGGATTCGCCGATCCGATGTTCGAAGATTTCGACCCGGTCTACATTTCCATCTTCCTTCGTTCCCTGAAGATCGCCGCGCTGACGGTGGTCGCGACACTGCTCGTCTGTTATCCGGCTGCCTTTTGCATCAGCCGGCTTTCGGAACGCTGGAAGAATTTCTGCCTCTTCCTGATCACCCTGCCCTTTTTCACCAGCCTTATCGTCCGGCTGTTCATCTGGGTGCTGATCCTGCGCCAGACCGGCCTCGTCAACGGCGTATTGCTCGGCACGGGCCTCATCGCCCGGCCGCTGGACCTCATATACACCGACGGCGCGATCATCCTCGGCATGGTCTACATCTTCATTCCCTTCATGTTCATGCCGGTCTATGCGAGCGTGGAAAAGCTCGACTGGACGCTCGTCCGCGCCTCCCTCGATCTTGGTGCCGGGCCGGTCCGCACTTTCCTGCGCATCATCCTGCCGCTGACGGCGCCCGGGATCGCCGGCGGCGCGCTGATCGTCTTCATCCCGGCGCTCGGCAACTTCGTCGTTCCCGCGGTTCTCGGCGGGGCCAAGGTGATGATGCTGGGCAATCTCATCGAGCAACAGTTCCTTTCGGCGCGGAACTGGCCCTTCGGATCAGCGCTCGCGATGATGGTCATGAGCGTCATGCTCGCCCTGCTGTTCGTCCATGTGATCCTGTCCGGCCGCCGCGGGATCGATGCCGCGACCGGCCGCTGAAGGAGGTGCAATGAAAATCCTCGCTACCCTCGGACGCAGCCTGATCGCATATACCGCGCTGTTCTTCGCCTTCATCTACATCCCGCTGGTCTTGATCGCCGTCTATTCGTTCAATTCCAACCCCGTGAACATGATGACGTGGACGGGGTTCACCACCGAGTGGTACGCACAGGTTCTCGGCTTCAAGACGACGGTCTCGGAGAACGCGCTCTATATCGAATCGACCGACCAGCTGGTTCAAGCCGTCTGGAACAGCCTGGTCATCGCCGCTTCGACGACGGCCATCGCCACGATCCTCGGAACCGCGATCGCGATCGGGCTCTACCGCTTCGATTTTTTCGGCCGGCGCCTCTACAGGGCCGTCATGTTCATGCCGATGCTGATGCCGGATATCGTGCTCGGCATTGCGCTTCTGATCTTTTTCGTGAATGCCGGCGTGAACCTCGGCCTGAAGACGATCATCATCGGTCAGTGCACCTTCCTGATCTCCTATGTCTTCATCGTGGTCTCTGCCCGCCTCGCCGGCATGGACCGCACGCTGGAGCATGCTTCGGCCGATCTCGGCGCGAAGGAATGGACGACCTTCCGGAAGGTGACATTCCCGCAGCTCCTGCCCGGCATTGTCGGCGGCGCTCTCCTCGCCTTCATCATCTCGATGGACGACCTGGTCATCACCTATTTCATCGCCGGCGTCGACGTGACGACGCTGCCGATGTTCATCTTCGCCATGCTCCGGCGCGGCATCAAGCCGGAGATAAACGCAATCGCCGTGATGATGCTGACCTTCTCCTTCGTCGTCGCCTCGCTCGGCCTCTACCTCCGTTCCCGGCAGAAGTAACATGAATCAGACGCCCAAGACCAAAGTCCGCGCTCGGGATCTCGGCCTGCCTTTCTTCGGACCTACGGGACCCAACAATGCCATTACCGACGTGGAAGGCGTCGCCGTAGGCTTCCGCACGATCCGCGAGGAGACGCCGCGGCCCGGCCGCAACCTGCCGGTGCGCACGGGTGTGACCGCGATCCTCCCGCATGCGCAAAGCGATACACCGGTCCCGGTCTATGCCGGCGTGCATCGCTTCAACGGCAATGGCGAGATGACCGGAACGCACTGGATCGAAGACGGCGGCACGTTCCTGGGGCCGGTGATGATCACCAACACCCACGCGGTCGGTATCACGCATCATACGACCGTCCGGTGGATGCTGGAGCGCTACGCCTCGACTTACGAGACCGGTGACTTCCTCTGGCTCATGCCGGTGATCGCGGAGACCTATGACGGGGTGCTGAACGACATCAACGGCATGCCGGTCTCTGAAGCGGATGTGCGTGCCGCCCTCGCGGCGCTTGCGCGCGGGCCCGTGGCCGAAGGGAATTGCGGCGGCGGGACCGGCATGATCGCTTACGGCTTCAAGGGCGGCACGGGCACGGCATCGCGCATTCTCTCCTTCGGCGGCCGGGACTACACGATCGGCACGCTCGTGCAGGCAAACCACGGCCAGCGGGACTGGTTGACGATTTGCGGCGTGCCGGTCGGCAAGCACCTCCGGGACAACACGCCTCAAAGCCAGTTGCAGGAGCGCGGATCCATCATCGTCGTGATCGCCACGGACCTGCCCATGGCGCCTCACCAGCTCAAGCGGGTCGCACGCCGCGCCGCTATCGGCATCGGCCGCAACGGAACGCCTGGCGGCAACAATTCGGGAGATATCTTTCTCGCCTTCTCGACCGCCAATAAGCAGCCGATGCTCCATCGCGCGCCACCTTTGCTGCCCCTGCAGATTGTCAACGACGAACAACTCGACCCGATCTACGCGGCGACGGTGGACAGCGTCGAAGAAGCCGTCGTCAATGCAATGCTGGCGGCGGAGGACTGCGGCGGCACGCCACATGACCGTCTGAAGATCGACGCGATTCCTCATGACGCGCTGGTCGACCTGCTCGGACGGCACGGCCGCCTTGCAGTGTGAAGCCGCAGATCAACCTTTCCGGGCGGACGTGCGTAATTTCACAACGGTGAGAGCGACGCGCCGCGCCGTCCGTCGGTTCTCCTGAACTTAAGGTCACATGAGACGGGCTGCGTCAGAAGCCCGGCAGAACTCCTGAACCCGCGACAGATCGGCCACTGTCACGATCGATACGCCGCCTCTTTCTGGTATCGGAAGGCGAACATGCGCTGCATCGTCGGCCGGCTCGTGGCCGTACGGGGCCACATAGCCTTCATCCCCGAAGGCAATCAGCAGCTCACCCAGCGGCATATTTGTAAATTTAAATTTGCAAATCCTTGCAATACATGTAGAAAATACGGCACCTAAGATAACAACAATCGGATTTGAAGCGTCTCCCCATGCTTGTCATTCTCGCCGATGATCTGACGGGTGCCCTTGATTCAGCTGCCCCGTTTGCGGGCCGCGGCCTTCATACGGAAGTCGCTCTCGCCCTGGACTCCGTGAATGCTGCACTGGCGGACGGACCGGACATCCTCGTCGTCAACGTGAAGTCCCGCGAGGTTTCCCCGGATGAGGCGCGCAAGGCGACATTCGACGTCCTGAAGCACGTCCCCGAAGATGCGCGGATTTTCAAGAAGGTCGACTCGAGGCTGAAGGGCAATATCGAGGCCGAACTCGACGCTACCCCGTTTTCGAGCGCCCTTGTCGCGCCGGCCATCCCCGATTTCGGCCGTATCGTGGTCGACGGCCAGGTCCGGGGGTTCGGTGTGGAGGCGCCTATCCCGGTCGCTCAGAGGCTCGGCCGGCATGCGGCTCGCGCATTGATCCCCGATACCATGTCGCGCAAGGACATGCTCGCCGCATTGGCGAGCGCCGAGACGGCGGGCTGCGATCTCATGATCGGCGCGAGAGGCCTTGCCGATGCACTTGCCCACCGGATGACGGATAGCGAAACGCTGCCGCTGATACCGCTGCCCCGCAAGCCGATATTGATCGTCGTCGGATCGCGCGACCCGATCACCGTCGAGCAGGTCGACGTGCTGCGCGATAACCGCCCCGCCGAGTATATCCCGGCGGTCGGAGGCAGGGTGCTGAAGCCTGGCACCCCGGCAGCCGGGCCGGTGACGATCATTCAGGCGGTCGAAGGCGAGACGCCGCTCAGCCCGGCCGAGGTCTCCGCCAACCTGGCCGACAGCGTCGTTCCGGCCTTCACCGGCGCGGCCACGACCCTGCTTCTTACCGGTGGCGCAACGGCCGAGGCCGTGCTGGCAAGAATGGGCGTTTCCCGTTTCCGCCTCCTCGGCGAATGCATGCCCGGAATGGCGCTGGCCTTCGCCGACGGCCGCTATATCATCACCAAGTCCGGCGGCTTCGGCGGGCCGGATACGCTGAGCCACATCGCAAGGCAAATCACGGGGGAGGCGAGATAGACGATGGGACTGCAGGAAGGGACCCCCGCAAGGGCCTGCCCGACATCGTGTTCGAAAGAATGCACCGCGCGATCAAGTCCGGCGCCTATAAGCCGGACGAGCGTCTGCCGACGGAGCATGAGCTGGCGACGGAGTTCGAGGTATCCCGGCCGATCGTCCGGGAGGCGCTGAAGCGCCTCAGGGACCAGGGGCTCATCTATTCCCGGCGTGGCGCGGGCAGTTTCGTGAGAGCCGTGGGCCTTCGCGAGCCGCTCGGTTTCGGCCAGCTCGAAAACGTCGCCGATCTCCTGAACTGCTATGAATTCCGGCTGACGCTGGAGCCTGCGGCTGCGGCCGCGGCAGCGCTCCGGCACGACGAGACGAGCCTCGCATCGATTCGCCGGGCACTCGAACTGCTGCGCGACGCCACCAACCGGCAGTCCCACCGGGAGGATGCCGACTTCCAGTTCCATCTTGCGATCGCCCGTGCTGCCCAGAACAGCTACTTCTCGACGGCCATGGAGGCGCTGAAAGAGCACATCGCCGTGGGCATGAAGTTCCATGGCATCTCGGTGAAGCGAGAGGCCAGCGGCCTCTCCAGGGTTTTCGCCGAGCACGAGGCGATTGCCGATGCCATCGCCGCCGGCAGTGCGGAGGAGGCCCGCATGCTGATGCTGAAGCATCTGACCGGATCGCGCGATCGTCTGTTCCTGGCCTCACAGTAGAGGCAGAACCGGCCGGGAAGGCGAAGGGAGGGAAGCATCTCCCCAATCGCAACAGGCGTTAGAACGCCGCCCGATAGATCTCCAGCACATCCGCCGCGCTCATGTCGACCGGATTGTTGTCCATCAGCCGCCGGATCGCATGCGCATCGGCGGCAAAGCGCGGCAGGTCGGACTCCTTCGCGCCATTGGCGGCCAGAGACATCTCTATGCCGAGGCTGGCGCAGAAACCTTTCGCGGCCGACAGCAGATCACGTTGCGAGAGATCTTTGCCAAGCCCCAGGGCATCCGCGACTTCCGCCGTCTTTGCCGCGACGACCGGCTGGTTGAAGGCGAGCACATGCGGAAAGATGATCGCATTGGCGAGGCCGTGCGGCAGATGCATCAGCGTGCCGAGCGGATAGGATATGGCGTGCCCGGCCGCCGTGTTGACGGGACCGAGGCATATGCCGCCGTAATAGGATGCCAGCATCATCCCCTCGCGCGCTTCGGTATCTTCGCCGTCGCGCACGGCACGGGCGAGATATTTGCCGACGAGGTTGAACCCCATGCGGGCGAAGCCGTCGATCATCGTATGGGCCTTGCGGTTGGTGAAGGCCTCGACGCAGTGGGCCATGGCATCCACGCCGGTCGCCGCGGTGACGGCAGGCGGCACGCTGTAGGTGAGTTGCGGATCGAGCACGGCGAGATCGGCGATCATGTGCGGACTTTCGACCGCGATCTTGCTGCCCTTGTCCGGGTCGGTGATCAGCGAACGGATCCCGGCCTCAGAACCCGTCCCGGCGGTCGTCGCGACCTGCGCAAGGCGCGTGTTGCGGCCGGCCACGCGATTGGGCCCGGCGACATCGGCGAGCGATTGCCCGGAGTCCCAGAGCGACGCGACCAGCTTGGCGACATCCATCACCGAGCCGCCGCCAAGACCCACGATCAGGTCCGGGCGCGCTTTCCGCGCGGCATCCAGCGCCGCCTCGAGTGTCGCGATATCCGGTTCGCCGGGGATCGCGTCGAATAAATCGACCTTGCCCGAGAGCTTCAGGCTGTCGGCAAATCCGGACGTGACCGGCGTCGCGATGACCAGGGTGGAGCCGACCTGACCGGCCCAGGCGCCGACTTCCCCGATGCTTCCGGCGCCGACGACGAGTCGGCGCGGCTGATGGATCGTGATCATGACGCTGCCTTTCTGCTTGCCTTGCCGGCCACGAGTTTGCGCGCATAGGCGATCGCGGAATTCAGGTTGCCGTGATTGGCGATACCCTTTCCGGCAATATCGAAGGCAGTCCCGTGATCGACGGAGGTGCGGTCGATCGGAAGATCTACGGAAACATTGACCGCCGTATCGAAGGCGACCAGTTTGATCGGGATATGACCCTGGTCGTGATATTGCGCGACGACCAGATCGAAGCCTCCCGAATAGGCGCGATGGAACACGGTATCGGCGGAGATCGGGCCCTGCACATCGATGCCTTCTTCACGCGCGGCCGCCACCGCAGGCCCGATCTGATCATCGTCTTCCGTGCCGAACAGGCCGTTCTCGCCGCAATGGGGATTGATGCCGGCGACCGCGATGCGCGGGTGCTCGTAGCCGATGCGCTTCAGATGCGCGTTGCCGGCGCGGATCGTGGCAAGAACCCGCTCGGTGGTGGCGCGGCCGATCGCCTCCTTGAGCGACACATGGGTGGAGACGTGGATGACCTTGAGTCGCTCGGAGGCAAGCAGCATATAGGCGGCGCTCGATCCGGTCAGGCTGCGCAGCATGCCGGTATGGCCGTCGTAATGATGGCCCGCCCTGTTGAGTGCTTCCTTGTTGATCGGCGCCGTGACGATGCAGCCGATGTCGCCTGCCTGGGCATCGCGGACCGCGCGCTCGATGAACCGGAAGGCTGCGTCGCCTGCCACTGCCGAAAGGCTTCCCCAGGCGAGCGGCGCGCCCTCGACCGGAAGGTCGACGACATAGGGCTGAAGCTCGACCGAGAGGCCAAGCGCCTCCCTTGCAGCCTCAAGCGTCGCGAGGTTGCCGTAGATGCGGGTCGCCTCCCGGTCCGCAGCCGACATCTCAGCAAGCGACCGGACCGTGATCTCCGGTCCGACGCCACAGGGATCGCCCATGGTGATGCCGATAATCTTGCTCATCAGTTTCTCCCCTCGTCGGCCCACCCGGGCGGCAGACGGACATATTTGATTGCGCGCCGATGGTAGGTGTAGGCGACGTGCAGACTGCCGTCGTCCCCTTCCAGGAGCCACGGATAGGACATTTCCTTGTTGTGTCCGTCGGTCGAATTGTTGGAAAGGCAGGTCCCCGGACCGTCCTCGATCACGATACGGTCGGGGAAGGTGCGCCCGCCGTCGGCCGACAGGCAGACGCTCACCGGCGCCCGCGGCACGCCCCAGATCGGCACGCATCCGCCTGAAGGATCGGCGTCGGGCCGGCCGTCGTCGTCTCCGAGCTCGTCGTAAAGCGATGCGCGCCGGTCGGCCGAAAGGGCCGCATTCACCGGATTGCAGATCATCGCCAACCGGCCGTCCCCGAGTCGGACGACGGCGATCGAGGAATTGTTGTTGGGCACGTCGGTCGGCGCCGGGAGGCTCCACGTCCGCCCGCCGTCGACGCTCTCGACGCGGTAGACCTGGTCCGCCTGGCGGCGGCGGAAGAAAGCCGCGTAGCGGGTGTCGCCGACAGCCACCGGGCTCATGTGCACGCAACCGATCGAACCGGCGAGGTCGGCGAGCTGCCAGCTTCGGCCGCCATCGGTCGAAATGCCGACGGCCGCATTGTCGTGACTGCCGTTCCACTTCTGACCGGGGCGCTGGATGCAGCGAAAGATCGGCAGCAGCCATGCCCCGTCATCTCTGATGACGAGCGGCGCGCGGATGAAGCAACCGCGCGGCAGGTCGAGATAGCGCCCCTCGGAAGCGGCAAGCCTGGTCGGATCAGCGGCATCCCTCTCGATTGCGGCCATGCGAATGCGGCATTCGTCCTGGTTGCCCGAGGGCTGCGACGTGTGGAAAAGCCAGAGCCGCCCGTCGGGGGCCGTGAACAGCACCGGGTTCTGCTCGGAGTGCTCGGCATCGAAACTCAGCCGCTGCGGCTCGCCCCAGTGCGCGGCGCCGGGGGCGAGCACCGACGCGAAGATCGAAATGTCGGATTTTCCCTCGAGCGTCCCACCGAACCAGGCACAGACGAGACTTCCGTCCTCGAGCCTGTGCAGAAAGGCTGCGTGGTTCTGCACCATGGGCGAGGGCAGGAGCGATTCCAATCGCCCTCCCCCGGTCTCCCGGAGCTTGCCGGTCATTGCGTTTGCGATTTCGTCAGGCGTCATGAAAGCCTCCTCATACATCGGACAATCGCGGAATTTCGAAAGTTGTCAAGTTTTCTGTTTTTAGACGGCGCATTCTTACCCGCGTTTGAATGTCTACATGTTGCTGTTTTTACGCTATTTTTTCTGCTTCAAAATTTTTCATTCCAGGATGACGGCGAAAACAATTTGACAAACTTGATAAGAAATCGGATGGTCTGGGCAATTCGGCGGCAGAAGGGCGCTTAGCGGCGAGGAGGCTGATTGCCGCAGCCCGGATGGAGAGAGGCGAACGAAGTCGCCGCGCCACACACGAGATCCTAGAGGGAGGAGAATGCAAATGAAAAGAACACTGATTATGGGAGCCCTGATGCTGGGCTCCGCGCTCGCCCCGGCCTTCGCGGCATCCGGGCCGGTCAAGATCGTTCTGCCGGAAGAGGCGGACCTGCTCGAACCCTGCATGGCCACGCGCTCCAATATCGGCCGCATCATCATGCAAAACGTCAGCGAGACCCTGACCGAGCTCGACCTTCGCGAGGGCAAGGGCCTGATGCCACGCCTTGCCGAGAGCTGGGAGCAGAAGGAGGATGGCAGCTGGCGCTTTCACTTGCGCAAGGGCGTGAAGTTCTCCGACGGCACCGACTTCAACGCCAAGGACGTCAAGTACAGCTTCGACCGCGTGATGAGCGACAAGAATGCCTGTGAGTCGCGCCGCTATTTCGGCGGCATGAACATCAAGATCGACGTCGTCGACGACACGACCGTCGATTTCACGGTCGATCCGGTTCAGCCGATCCTGCCGCTGCTCCTGTCGCTGCTGACGATCGTGCCGGAAGAGACGCCGATGGAATTCGTGCGCGAACCCGTCGGCACCGGCCCCTACAAGCTGACCGACTGGACGCCCGGACAGCAGATCGTGCTTTCCGCCCGCGACGACTACTGGGGCGAAAAGCCCGAGGTTACCGAGGCGACCTATCTGTTCCGCGCCGATCCTGCGGTCCGCGCCGCCATGGTCCAGACCGGTGAGGCCGATCTGTCGCCGTCCATCTCGCAGACCGAGGCGACCAACCCGGCCACCGACTTCTCCTATCTCGACAGCGAGACCGTCTATCTGCGCATCGACCATAATATCGAGCCGTTAAACGACGTCCGCATCCGTCGCGCTCTGAACCTTGCGATCGACCGCGAAGCCTTCCTCGGTACGCTGGTGCCCGACAGCGCCGTCCTCGCCACCGCGATCGTTCCGCCGCCGACGCTCGGCTGGAACCCCGACGTGAAGGTCTTCCCCTACGATCCGGAGCAGGCCAAGAAGCTCATCGATGAGGCCAAGGCCGATGGCGTCAAGGTAGACACGCCGATCACCATCATCGCGCGTACCGCGAACTTCCCGAACGTGACCGAGATCATGGAGGCCATCCAGGCGCAGCTGCAGGAGGTCGGGCTCAAGGTCGAGCTCAAATTCGTAGAAGTCGCCGAGCACGAAGTCTATTATTCGAAGCCCTTCAAGGAAGGACGCGGTCCGCAGCTGGTTGCCGCGATGCACGACAACTCGAAGGGCGACCCCTCCTTCTCGATGTTCTTCAAATACGACTCCGAAGGCACGCAGTCGGGCTTTTCCGATCCGAAGGTCGACGACCTGATCGCCCGTGCCTCGGCTGCCGTCGGAGACGAACGCGCCAAGCTCTGGTCCGAGCTCATCGCCTATGTCCATGACGACGTGGTGGCAGATGTGCTGTTGTTCCACATGGTCGGTTTCTCGCGGGTGTCCGAGCGACTGGACTTCAAGCCCACGATGGCGACGAATTCCATGCTGCAGCTCTCCGAGATCAAGATCAAATGATCTGAACCGCGGACGAGCGGCCATTCGAAATGAAACTTCCGGCGGCGGGACCCCCGCCGCCTCATGCAAAATCGAGGGCTGCCATGCTCAGATTCATCCGCCAACGTGCGCTCGCAAGCCTGATCTCGCTCATCGGCCTGATCGTCATGGTATTCTTCCTGTCCCGGATGACCGGCGACCCGGCAGCCCTGTTTCTGCCCGTCGAAGCCTCCGCCGAGATGAAGGAGCAGTTCCGCGAGCTGCACGGACTGAACGATCCGATCCTCGTCCAGTTCGCCCGTTATGTGGGCGATGTCGTCACCGGCGATCTCGGCGAATCCCTGCGCAAGGCCCGCCCTGCGCTCGATGTCGTCCTCGAAGCCTTCACCTGGACCCTCTGGCTTGCCGTCATCACGATGACGCTCGTCACGGGAGCGGCGATCGTCGTCGGCTCGCTGGGCGCCTTCCGCTCCGGCGGTTTCTTCGACCGGCTGTCGTCGATGGTCTCGCTTATCGGCGCGTCCGTTCCGGATTTCTGGCTGGCGATCGTCGCCATCGTCATCTTCTCGATCAACTTCGCGATCCTGCCGACATCCGGCACCGGATCGGTTGTGCACTGGATCCTGCCGATCGCGGTTCTCTTTGTCCGCCCCTTCGGCATCATCGTCCAGGTGGTGCGCGGCTCGATGGTCAGCGCGCTGTCCTCGGCCTATGTGAAGACCGCACGGGCCAAGGGCGTGAAGTCCGGGCCGATCATCTTCATCCACGCTCTGCGCAATGCGATGCTGCCCGTCATCACCGTGGTGGGCGACCAGGCGGCGAGCCTGCTGAACGGCGCGGTCGTGGTCGAGACGATCTTCGGCTTTCCCGGCGTCGGCAAGCTCATGATCGATTCCATCCTGCAACGCGATTTCAACGTGGTGCTGGCGGCGATCCTCGTCACGGCCATTGCGATCTTCCTCATGAACGTGCTGATCGATCTCGCCTATGCGCTGCTCGATCCTCGCATCCGGCACTGAGGAGGCGACGGACCATGACCCTGGCCACCACCGACAACGTCATCGCCGCAGAGCCGTCCTTTCCGATACGCATGTTGCGCATGCTGCTGGCGGACAAGTTCGCGCTTTGCGCCGCGATCTTCCTTCTCGTCATCCTCGTCATAGCCGTCATCGGCCCGGCCTGGCTGGGCGACCTGGCGACGAAGCAGAACCTGCGCGGCCGCAATCTGCCGCCATTCGACTGGACACGCGCCTGGGTCTGGTGGATGGGCGCCGACGCGCTCGGCCGTCCGCTCTTCGCCCGCATCATCGTTGCGGCCCAGAACACCCTGATGGTCGCCGCCGGCGCCGTGATCCTGTCCTCGGTGATCGGCACCGTTCTCGGCCTCATCGCCGGCTTTTCCTCGCCGCGCATGAGCCAGATCATCATGCGTCTCGCCGACGTGATCATGTCCTTCCCGTCTCTGCTGATCGCGGTGATCGTGCTCTATGTGCTCGGCTCCTCGATCCTCAACCTCATGCTGGTGCTCGCCATCACCCGCATTCCGGTCTATCTGCGCACCACGCGGGCCGAAGTGCTGGAGATCCGCGAACGCATGTTCGTGCAGGCGGCCCGGGTCATGGGCGCCTCCAGCAAGCGCATCCTCTTCCGCCACATCCTGCCGGTCGTGCTGCCGACGCTGACGACGCTCGCCACCCTCGATTTCGCCTATGTCATGCTGGCGGAAAGCGCGCTGTCCTTTCTCGGCATCGGCATTCAGCCGCCGGAAATCACCTGGGGCCTGATGATCTCGCAGGGCCGGCAATATCTCACCAATGCCTGGTGGCTCTCCTTCTGGCCCGGCCTTGCCATCATTCTCACCACCATGTCGCTCAACCTGCTGTCCAACTGGATGCGGATCGCGCTCGATCCGGTACAGCGCTGGCGTCTCGAAATGAAGGGCGGCAAAAATGGCTGAACATCTGCTCGAGGTCCGTAACCTCTCCGTCGAGTTCCACACCGCGACCGGCGTGGTCCATGCGGTGAAGTCTATCTCCTATCACCTCGACAAGGGAGAGACCCTCGCGATCCTCGGCGAAAGCGGTTCCGGCAAGTCCGTCTCCTCCTCGGCGATCATGAACCTCATCGACATGCCGCCTGGCCGCATCAGCGCCGGCGAAATCCTGCTCGACGGCAGGGACCTGCTGACAATGCCTGCCGAGGAACGGCGCGAGGTCAACGGCCGCCGTGTCGCCATGATCTTTCAGGATCCGCTCAGCCATCTCAATCCGGTCTACAGCGTCGGCTGGCAGATCTCGGAAGCCATGACCACGCATGGGCTCGCCGGCAGCAAGGCGCGCGAAGAGGCGCTGCGGCTCCTTCGCCGCGTCGGGATTCCCGAGCCCGAGCGGGCAATGCGCAAATATCCGCACGAATTCTCCGGCGGTCAGCGCCAGCGCGTCATGATCGCCATGGCGCTGGCGCTCCGGCCGGACCTCCTGATCGCCGACGAACCGACCACCGCGCTCGACGTGACCGTGCAGGCGGAAGTGCTGAAGCTTCTGAAGGAGCTGCAGCGCGAAACGGGCATGGCGGTGCTGATCATCACCCACGATCTCGGCGTCGTCTCCGAGATCGCCGACCGGGTCGTCGTGATGGAAAAGGGCGCCATCGTCGAAGCGGGAACCGTGCGCGAGATCTACAAGAACCCGCAGCATCCGTACACGCAGAAGCTCATCGCCGCCGCCCCCGGCAAGGGCGCGATGCACGAACCCGGCGCCCGCGCCGAACCCCTGCTCAGCGTGCGCGACGTGCGCAAGACCTACGGCTCCTTCGAAGCATTGAAGGGCATCTCCTTCGATCTCATGCCCGGCGAGACAATGGCTGTCGTCGGCGAAAGCGGCTCCGGCAAATCGACGCTTGCCCGGGCCCTTTTGCGTCTCGACGAGCCGGATGGCGGCACGGCGCTCTGGAAGGGCCGCGACCTGTTCGCGCTTTCGCCGGCTGAGCTCTACAAGCTCAGGCGCGACCTCCAGATGGTGTTCCAGGACCCGACCCAATCGCTCAACCCGCGCATGACGGTCTACCAGCTGATCTCCGAGGCCTGGGTCATCCATCCGGACATCCTGCCCAAGGCGAAATGGCGTGAACGCGTGGCGGAGCTCCTGGTGCAGGTCGGCCTTTCGGCCGAACACATGAGCCGCTATCCGCACCAGTTTTCAGGCGGCCAGCGCCAGCGGATCGCCATTGCCCGGGCGCTTGCGCTCGAGCCGCAGCTGATCATCTGCGACGAGGCCGTTTCCGCGCTCGACGTCTCCGTCCAGGCGCAGGTGATCGAGCTTCTCGACAGGCTGCGCCGCGAGATGGGGATCGCCTTCATCTTCATCGCCCATGACCTGCCGGTCGTTCGCGATTTCGCCGACTACGTCATGGTCATGCAGCAGGGAGAGGTCGTCGAGCTCGGCACCGTCCGCGAGGTCTTCGATACGCCGCGGCAGGCCTATACCCGCGCCCTTCTCGCGGCCAGCCTCGATCCCGATCCGGATGCAAAGGCCGGCCACCTCGCATCGGTGCCGGCCGGGGCTGCCGACATTCTCATCCCAAAGCGGAGTCACTGATGTCCAAGAAAGCCTTCGTCGCCCTCGTCACCTGCTTCAACGAGGACGAGACCATCAATTACGAGGCGACCCGCGCCCAGGTGCGCCGTCAGGTGGCCGCCGGCAACAATATCATGTGCGCCGGCACCAATGGCGATTTCACTGCGCTCACGCACGAGGAGAAGATCCGGCTCACCGAGGAAGTGGTCGACGAGGTCGGCGGTCGCGTCGATGTCATCGTCAATGCCGGCATGCCCGCGACCTTCGAGACGCTGCAGCTCGCGCGCGCTTTCGACCGCATCGGCGTCAGCGGCATCGCCGTCATCACGCCCTTCTTCATCGCCTGTACGCAGGACGGCCTGATCCGGCACTTCTCGACGGTCGCCGATGCCGTCGAGACCCCCGTCTATCTCTATGACATTCCCTCCCGCACCCAGAACCATATCGAGCCGGAGACGGCTCTGAAGCTTGCCTCGCACGGCAATATCGCCGGGATCAAGGATTCCGGCGGTGCGCAGGATACGCTCGAGGCCTATCTGCAGGTGGCGCGCGACGTGCCGGGCTTCGAAGTCTATTCCGGGCCGGACCATCTGGTTCTCTGGTCGCTGCAGAACGGTGCGGCCGGCTGCATTTCCGGCCTCGGCAATGCAATGCCGGAGGTCCTCGCCGGCATTCTCAGCGCGTTCAACAACGGGAACATTGCCGAGGCGGAACGCCAGCAGGCACTCTACACCGCCTTCCGCACCGAACTTTACGCCCTCGGCTTCCCGCCCGCCTTGGTCAAGCGCTCACTTTACCTGCAGGATCCCTCCGTCGGGGCCTCCCGCCAGCCGGCGCTGCTTCCGAGCGAGGAGCAGGACGCAAGCATTCGGGAGATTCTGGTGCGGCACCGGCTGTTGTGAGGCGGTTCCCCCTAGCCGTCATCTCGAAAGCTCTCGTTTACCGGACCGGTGCAGGACCCATCCGGCAATCAGCATCAAGGCTCCCCAGAGCAGAAAGCCTGTGTCCCAGTAGACCCACTGGTCGCGCGGCACGGTCTCGTTGACGTGATGCAGGCCGAGAATCTGGTGATTGACGGTGCCTTCGATCAGGTTGAAGGCACCAAACCCGATTAGGAAGGTACCGGCAATAAGCCTTGCCGACCAAAGCAGGGGCGTCCGCCGCCCACGGCGCCACAGGACGATCAGGCCCAGCACGACGAAGACGTATGTGGCCACATGGAAGAGGCCGTCGAAGAACGTATTCAATCTCAGATTTTCGAGGCTGTCGGGGGAAAGCCTGCGCTGCTCAGCATGTGATGCCACTGCAGCACCTGATGCAGGACGATGCCGTCGAAGAAGCCCCCGAGCCCCAGGCCGAGGAGGATCCCGGCCGCAGCGGGAAATTCTCCGTTTTCTTTTGCGGTGTCGTCCAATATCTGTACTCCGCTCAGCAACCACTCCCAGAATGCATTCTTTCGAAATATTTATTAATTGATCAGTTTGATGAAATGTACTTTTCATTCCGCCTAAGCTGTCTTAATATTCTCCACGTCAGTAGAAGCGGTCAGCCGCGTTAGTATCTCACGATACAACATCCGGTCGGGAATTGCTGGCATGCGATCGCGCAGACCGCAGCCCGACGGATCTTTCTGACCTCGCCTTCAGCAAAGTTGACGTCGAACTCCGGAGCGCTTCGCTCACGGACAATCCGTGAATTGGATTGACGGCAACTTTGGAGAGACTGATGATTATCGACATTAGCTGCTACCCGACCAAGATTGTGGATCTGGCCTGGCGGCACGATGGCGAGCCTTTTACAGGTGAGCGCCTCCTCAAGATGATGGACGGCCCTTATTATGTGAACGGGAAGCCGCGCCGCATCGACAAAGCTTTCATCCAGCCCCCGCAGGGCAACACCATTTACACCGACGGCTACGGCGATCTGACCGGCAAGGCGGCGATCCGGGACTACATGTCCTACACCGTCGAGCTCGTTCAGAAATATCCGGACCGCTTCCTCGGCTGTTTCGTCTACAATCCGCGCTACGGCACCCAGAACGGCGCCGAAGAAATCGAGCACCACGCCAAGGAATACGGCTTCAAGATGGTGCAGCTTCAGGCGAACATGCACGCCTACCGCCCCGACCGGGCGCTCGACTGGCTGCGACCCGCGATGCGGAAATGCGCCGATCTCGGCCTCATCGTGAAGGTGCATACCGGCGACGGCCCCTACAGCATCCCGACCGAATTCTATCCGATCATTCGAGAGTTTCCGTCGGTCAATTTCGTCCTCGGGCACTTCGGCGTGCAGACGGGTGGCGTCTATGTCTTCGAGCCGTTCCAGATGGCGATGGATGCGCCGAACATCTATGTCGAATCCGGCTGGTGCCTGCAGTCGCGCATCGTCGAATTCGCCAAGGAACTGCCGAAGCACAAGATCCTGTTCGGCACCGACACACCCCCGAACGAGCCGGGAATGTGGCTGCGCCTTCTCGAGGTGCTGTGCCACGAGCCGCCCCAGGGGCTGAACCTCGACGAGGATACGCTTGAGGACTACCTCGGCAACAACATCGCCCGGATGATCGGTCTCGATCCGACGCCGCCGCCGCGCAGCCTGGAGGAGGCACAGGCCCGCCTCAAGGGCACCCATGCCAGCCTTCAGCCGGCATGAGCCTTCCGCACGCGCGTTTCATGAAATCGGAGAAATAGCATGATCATCGATACCCACCTCCACCCGACCAATCTGGTCGACGAGGCATGGCGCCACACCGGCACGCCCTTCAACGGCGAGCGCATGCTGAAACTGATGGACGGACCCTATATGATCAACGGCAAGCCTCGCCGGATCGACATGGGCTTCATCCAGCCGCCGCCCGGCAATACAGGCTATCGCGACGGCAACCGCATGGGCCGCGAAGGCATCCGCGATTACATGGCGTATATCGCCGAACTTTGCCAGAAATACCCGGACCGCTTCATCGGCAACTTCAACTACAATCCCCGCTGGGGGCCGGAGAACGGCGCGGCCGAGCTCGAATTCCATGTCAAGGAATACGGCTTCAAGATGCTGAAGCTGCATGCCAACATGCATGGTTACCGGCCCGACCGGGCCCTCGACTGGCTTCGCCCGGCGATGAAGAAGTGCGCGGAACTCGGAGTGGTCGTGCTCATCCACACCGGTGACGGGCCCTACACCATTCCGACGATGTTCTATCCGATCATTCGCGAGTTCCCGATGGTCAATTTCATCATCGGGCATTTCGGGATCCAGACCGGGGGCAACTACTCGTTCGAGTCTTTCTGGATGGCGATGGACACACCCAACGTCTACTGCGAGTCCGGTTGGTGCTTCCAATCCCGCATCGTCGAATTCGCGAAAGAGCTGCCGAAACACAAGATCGTCTTCGGTACGGACTCGCCGCCAAACGAACCCGGCATGTGGCTGCGCGAGCTCGAGGTTCTCTGCCACGAACCGCCCCACGGCCTCGGGCTTTCCGAGGACGATCTCGAGGGCTATCTCGGCAACAACATCGCCAAGCTCGTCGGCATCGACCCGACGCCTCCGCCACGCAATCTCGAGGAAGCCCAGGCGCGCCTGACCGATACATATGCGGGTCTGAGGCGTGAGGAGCGCCAGCCTACTCCTGCCTGATCGGCCCTGGCCGATCCCAAGTCAGAGCGGGATTCGAGCGGAACATCGCTCGCATTTTCCTCATCCCGCTCCAGGGCAGCGGCTCCCTCCAAGGCCGCTGCCCGCTCATGTGAAGTAACGACAGCGCGAAGGGCAGTATTATGGAGTTCGGCAGCCAGGACGTCCGCTACTTTCTCCGGGAATACCAGAAGGCGCATCCCGAAGACGTACTCACCATCGAAGACCGTATCACGGACGACCAGGACGCATCGGCGTTCATCTGGAAGCTCAACCAGCAAGGCAGGGCGCCGCTCCTGCATTTTCGCAACGTCGAGGGCGTCGGCGGTGAAGTGATTGCCAACACCTTCGGATCGCGCGAGCGGATCGCCCGGATGTTCGGGACCTCCCAGGACCGGCTGCACGAAGCCTATCAGGCACGCTCGCGGCAAGCCCTGCCGCCGCGGCTGGTCGACAGCGGACCGGTGACCGAATGCGTGGAGGAGCACGACATCGATCTAGGCACCCTGCCGATGCTGAAGCACTTCGCGACTGACAGGTCGAAATACATCACCAGCGGCATAATTATCGCCGAGCACCCCGAAACCGGCGCCGGCAATCTCAGCTATCACCGCGCCATGATCCATTCGAAGAACGAGCTGGCGACGAGCCTGCATTCGCGCGGACATCTGTGGCGGCTGCTCAACTTGGCCAAGGACCGCGGCGAGAACCTGAAGGTCGCCATGGTCATCGGCGCGCACCCTCTCTTCATGATCGCAGCCTCGGCGCGCCTGGCGTTCGGTGAGGACGAGCGCGACGTCGCCGGCGGCCTCATGGGCGAGCCGCTCGAGGTGGTACGGACGCCGAAATACGGCATCCGGGTTCCGGCCTATGCCGAAATCGTACTGGAAGGGGTGATCGAGCCCGAAACGCAGGTTGCCGAAGGGCCCTTCGGAGAGTTCACGGGCTACTCGTCCGACCGATCGACGAACAATCTGTTTCGCGTCGAGACGTTGCTGCGCCGCAAGGACGCGATCCTTGTCAGCGTCGCCGGCGGCAACTCGTCCGAACATCTCAATCTCGGCCGTGTTCCGCGCGAGGCGGAGATGGTGGAAAAGCTGAAGCAACGCTTCCCGAGCGTGACGGCGGTCCACTATCCGGCATCCGGCACGCATTTTCATGCCTATGTCGCCCTCAACCAGACGAGACCCGGCGAGGCCCGCCAGATCATGCTCGGACTGCTCGGCTGGGATGCTTATCTGAAGACCGTGATCGCCGTCGATGCCGACGTGGACATAACGCGGGACTCCGACGTGCTTTGGGCCATGTCCGCCCATTTCCAGCCGCACAAGGATGTCGTCATCATCGAAGGGCTGCCCGGCAACGCGCTCGACCCTTCGGCATCCGGTATCGGTACGACGTCCCGCATGGGCCTCGACGCGACCCGCGGGCCTGATTTTCACGGCGTGCTCGCCAGGATCGACGAGGCTGCCTTCGACCGCGCTTCGGCGATTCTCGCGAAATTCGGCCGTCCTTAGAGAAAATGGCGACGCTTGGAGGTGAGAGCGATGAAGGCGGACCGGGAACAGAGAAAGCGGATCATCGTCGGCATCAGCGGCGCCTCCGGCGTGATATACGGCATCCGGCTCCTGGAGATCCTGCGGGATCTGGACATTGAAACGCACCTCGTGATGAGCCGTGCCGCCCAGATCACGCTGGCGATGGAAACGGACTTCAAGGTCGCCGATGTCGAAGCCCTCGCCTGCTGCGTCCATCCCAACAAGGACATCGGCGCCTCGTGCTCCAGCGGTTCTTTCCGCACGCTCGGGATGATCGTTGCGCCCTGCTCGATCAAGACCCTGTCGGAAATCGCGACCGGCGTAACTTCCGGCTTACTGTCCCGGGCGGCGGATGTAACACTGAAGGAACGCCGCCGGCTGGTTCTCATGCTGCGCGAAACGCCATTGCACATCGGCCATATTCGTTCGATGGCCCAGGCGACGGAGGCGGGGGCGATCATCTGTCCCCCCGTCCCGGCCTTCTATGCCCGTCCGCAGACGCTGGACGAGATGGTCAATCATACCGTGGCACGCGTCCTTGATCTGTTCGATATCGATCCCGGGCTCGCACATCGCTGGAGCGGGCGGCGCGCTGCCGTCCCTTCCCGCCCACGTGAAGATATCGAGGTGAAGATGAGGTGAGGAATACCGCCCGTCGCCGGCCGGAGGAGGGTCGGGGTTCGGCGTCAGGCTCTTGGAAAATAATGGGAGGAGCGAAATGAATACGGACTCGAAGTGCGATGCTATCGAAGAAATGTTTCCCGCGCCGAAACTGGCGGCGCTCGGCCTGCAGCATGTCCTGGTGATGTATGCCGGTGCCATCGCGGTTCCCCTGATCATCGGCAGCGCGCTGAATCTCTCCAAGGATCAGATCGCCATGCTGATCAGCGCGGATCTTTTCTGCTGCGGCATCGTCACCCTCATCCAGTGTCTCGGCATCTGGAACGTCGGCGCGCGTCTGCCGATCATGATGGGCATCGGCTTTACCGCGGTTCCCCCGATCATCGCCACGGGCACGGATCCGGACCTCGGAATGCCCGGCGTTCTCGGTGCGGTCATCGCATCCGGCGTGTTCACGCTTCTGGCCGCCCCCTATTTCAGCCGCTGGGTTCGCTTCTTCCCGGCGGTGGTCACCGGCACGGTGATGCTGGTCATCGGCCTGTCCCTGATGCGGGTCGGAGTAAACTGGGCGGCGGGTGGTCAACCCATGATAAAAGGCCCGGACGGGCTCATTCCCAATCCGGCCTACGGTCAGCCCTTCGCTCTTGCGGTCGCTGCCATCGTGCTGGTTTCCATTCTCCTGATGACCCGCTTTCTCAAGGGATTTCTCGCGAACCTGGCCGTCCTGTTCGGCATAGGGATCGGATTTACCATCGCTGTGGCTTTCGGAAAGGTGGATTTCCAAGGGGTCGCCGATGCGAGCTGGATCACGGTCGTGACGCCGTTCGCCTTCGGCATGCCGATATTCGACCTGTGGGCGACGGCTGCGCTCTGCACGGTCATGATCGTCATGATGATCGAAGCTACCGGCCAGATTCTGGCCGTCGGCGACATGGCAGGCCGCACGATCAGCGAAGCCGACCTGGCGCGCGGGCTGCGCACGGATGGTCTCGGCAACATTATCGGCGGGATATTCAACACCTTCACATATACCACATATGCCCAGAATGTGGGCCTGCTCCAGATCACCGGTGTGATGAGCCGCTGGGCGGTTGCAGCGGGCGGCGTGGTCCTCATCCTTCTCGGCTGCCTGCCGAAGATCGCATTCATCACCGCGTCGATACCGAGCTATGTCGTCGGGGGCGCCGCGATCGTGATGTTCGGCATGGTCTCGGCGACGGGCGTCAAGATTCTCGCCCGCGTCAACTTCGTGGACAACCGCCGCAACCTCTACATCGTCGCCGTCAGCGTCGGCCTCGCGATGATCCCGGTGGTCGCGGACAAGATCTTCGCCCAGCTGCCGGAGTTCATCGACCGGTTCTTCCACAGCGGCGTTCTCGTCGGAACCTTCTCGGCGGTGCTGCTCAACCTGCTCTTCAACGGCGTTCCTCCGCGCGAGGAGGTGCAGCCGGATTTGGTCGGTGAGGGCGCCATGCGGCATCCCGGCTAGGCGCACCCGCAAGCGAATGCACGGCATGCACTGCCCCCGGCCATCTCCGGGGGCAGTGCGGTTTTATGCAATCAACGGCGGGTGAGGATACCCCCTTCCGCCCTCGCCTTTCCGGCCGGCTGCGGCAAGTGGGATCCGCTGTTCCCGCTCAAACATGACAAATCCGCCGAAGCCTCCCGGCCTCGGCGGATTGGCGTCATTCCCCCGGATCAATTATCCGTACTGCCCGCCGAGGCAAGGCAAAGCTCCAGCCCTTTTTCCAGCGCCGCCCGGTCGAGGTTGCGGCCGATGAAGACCAGCTTCGTGTAAGGCATGTCCTTCCCCCAGACATGGTCCGGACGGAAGTCCATCAGCTTGTGCACCGCCTGCAGCACGAAGAAACGAGGATCGCCGGCAATCGCTATGATGCCTTTGGTCCGGAAGATGTCGTCGCCCTCCTCCCGAAGCAGGCGCGAGAGATAGTCCGTCAGGCGGCGCTGGTCGAAAGGCCGGTCGAAGACGAAGGATTCCGAGCTGACCGTCGCGTCATGCAGATGATGGTTATGGTGGTGATGATCGTGGTGGTGATGGTGATCGAGGTCGAGCAGCTTTGCGCGTTCGGCGACGTAGGACGGCGCGAAGCCGGAAATGCCGAGAATGCTCGACAGCTCCACCTTGCCGTAGCTCGAGCGTACGATTTCGGCCGTCTGGTTGAGCTTGCGCATGCCGCGCTCGAGCGGAGCGATCTCTCCTTCCGATACGAGGTCGATCTTGTTGATGATGATGCGGTCGGCGGCGACGATCTGGTCGACGGCCTGGTTGTCGCGTCCGTCCAGGACGGGATCGTCGATATGCTGCCCTATGTGCTTGGCATCGACCAGCGTCACGATGCCGTCCAGTGTTACGTGCTTGCCGATTTCATCATCGATGAAGAAAGCCGTCGCGACGGGAGTCGGATCGGCAAGCCCGCTGGTCTCGACCAGGATGTGGTCGAACTTGTCCTTTCGGGCAAGCAGCTTCTGCAGCACCTCTATCAAATCGTTGCGCACATCGACGAAGCAGCAAATGCAGCCGTTCTTCATCTGGTAGATCTCTTCCTCGGAGGCGAGCACGAGATCCGAGTCCACATCCACCTCGCCGAATTCGTTTTCGATCACCGCGATGCGGTGACCGTGTCGTTCCGTCAATATGTGGTTCAAAAGCGTTGTCTTTCCGGCACCGAGGAAGCCGGTCAGGATGGTGACGGGAATTTTGCTGTCCTGAAGATGGTTGGTCTGCATCACTGCCTCGTTTCGTTGGCTTTGGACTTGAGGGCGTTCAACACTTGCTCCGGCGTTATCGGGTAGTGGTGGAAGCGGACGCCGATGGCGTCGTGGATGGCGTTGGCGATGGCCGGTCCGATCGCGATGATCGGATCCTCCCCGACGCCCTTGGCACCGTAGGGACCGCCGGGATCCGGCGCCGTTTCGAGGATGATGGTGCGGATCGACGGCATGTCCATCGACAAGGGCATCTTGTAATCGACGAAGCTGGGATTGAGGGAACGCCCATTGGTAAGGTCGATGACATAATCCTCGCTGAGGGTGTGGCCGATGCCCTGCTGAATGCCGCCCTCGATCTGTCCGGCCGCGGCGATCGGATGGATGACCCTGCCGATCTCGTGTACCGGCACGACCTCGATAACGGCGACCTCGCCGGTTTCGGTATCCACCTCGACTTCGGCGAAATGGGCGGCGAAGGAGTAGGACTTGGTCGGCATGTAGGTGCCTACGCCGACCAGTTGCACCGCCGGCATTCCCCGTTGCGGCCCGACGGCCTCGCAAAGCCGGATGCTGCGGTTCGAGCCGTTGGTGACGACCACGAAACCGTCCCGGATCGCGAGATCCTCGGGCTCGGCCTTGAGCAGGGGCGCGGCGTGTTCGAGCACTTGTCTGCGCACGTCGGCGGCCGCGAGCTGAGCCGCCCGTCCGCCGAGATAGGTCGTGTGGCTGGCGAAGGCGCCGATATCCCAGGGGACGATATCGGTGTCCCCTTGGACGACCGAGACCGCTTCGAAGGGCACGCCGAGTTCCTCGGCGACGATCTGCGACAGCGCCGTATGCGCGCCGGTGCCGAGGCCGGCGGTGCCGGTGATCAGCGTCACCGTTCCGTCCTCGTTCATCTTCACGATTGCGTTGCCCTGTTCCTTGATACCCGGATAGGCACTGGATCCATGCATTTCGCAGCCGATCCCGATCCCGCGGCGCCTGACGCCTTCCGGCTTCTCTCGCATGCGCAAGTCGTGCCAGTTCGTCTCCTGCATGACGCGGCGGATGCAATCCCCGAGGCCATGTCCGACGATCGGGTGCCCGGAGGGTGCCATGTCGCCCTCGCGTACCGCGTTCATCAGCTTGAACTCGGCCGGATCGAAGCCGAGCTTCTCGGCCGCCTCGTCCATCATGAGGTCGAGCGCATAATATGTCTGAACGACGCCGTAGCCGCGAAAGGCGCCGGCAATCGGCGAATTGGTATAGATGCAGCGGCCTTCTAGCCGCACATTCTCGCAGCGGTAGAGCGAGGTCAGCGCTGCAGTGCCGACATTGGTGACGCCGGGACCGTGCGAGCCGTAGGCGCCGGAGTTGAAGGTGACCCTGGCTTCGCGTGCGACGATCCGGCCGTCTTTGGTGAAGCCCTGCTTCAGCCATATCTTGCCGGGGTGACGCGAGCGGCCGCCGAGGAAGGTTTCCTTGCGGCTGAACTCCATCTTGACCGGACGCCCCGTCTGCCGCGCAAGCAGGGCGCAGAGGAATTCGTTCTGGAAAAGATCCTGCTTCGCGCCGAAGCCGCCGCCCATGTGATCGACGATAACGCGTACCTTGTTCAGCGGTACGCCGAGCACTTCGGCAAGCGTGCCGCGGACCATGAATGCGCTCTGGGTCGAGGTCCACATGGTGAGTTTGCCGTTGCCGTCCCACTGGCTCACACAGACATTGGGCTCCATATAGGCCGGTGTCGGGCGGCCGAGATCGTATTCGCGCTCGAGGATAAGATCCGCCTCGGCGAAACCCCTGTCGACGTCGCCGCGGGTGACGAAGACCGGCGGCAGCACATGGTTCCGGTCGAGACCGTTCTCATGGATCGGCGGAGCGCCGGGCTCCGATGCGGCTTCGATGGTGAAAAGGCCGGGCAAGGGCTCGTACTCGACCTCGATGAGCGCGACCGCGCGCTCGGCGATTTCCTCGCTGACGGCAGCGACGGCGGCGACGCCCTCGCCCCAGTATCGCACCCTGTCATCGAGAATGTACTGGTCCTTGGTAACGGATGCCGAGCGCGGATGCGGCGAGCCCGCATGCAGGACGCGCGGGACGTCCTTGTGCGTCAGCACCGCCTTGACCCCCTCGAGTGCCAGCGCCTTGCTCGTGTCGATGCTCCTGATGCGCGCATGCGCGACATTGCTGCGCTTCATCTTGGCATGGAGCATGCCGGGCAAGGCGACGTCGCCTGCATATTTGGCCGTCCCCGTGACCTTCTCCAGCGTATCGGACCGCTTGACGCTCTTGCCCACGACGGTGAAGTCCCGGTCGGACAGGTCTCTGTCGATCCTTTCATAGGTGTTCATAGTGTCTCCGCCTTTCTCAGTTCCTCGGCCGTGGCCCGAACAGCGTCGATGATCTTGGTGTAGCCGGTGCATCGGCAGATATTGCCGGCTAGAGCGAAGCGGATTTCGTCCTCGCTCGGGTCCGGGTTTTCGTCGAGCAGCGCCTTGGCCATCATGATGATGCCCGGCGTGCAGAAGCCGCACTGGGCACCGCCGTGCTCCATGAATTTCTGCTGCAGCAGGTGCGGCCGGTCGTAAGCCGGCTGCAGGCCTTCGATGGTCTCGATCGTCGCGCCTTCAGCCTCGACGGCGAGCACCAGACAGGCATTGACCGGCCTTCCGTCCATGATGACCGTACAGGCACCGCAGTCTCCGACGTCGCAGCCTTTCTTGGTTCCGGTGAGACTGCCTTCGTTGCGTAGCGCATCGAGCAGCGTACGGTTGGGAGCAACCGCGAGTTCACAAAGCTCGCCGTTCACCGTCATCGAAACGAGCCGGTTCATTGTGCACCTCCCATGGCGTAGCCGATCGCCCGGCGCGTAAGCACGCCGACCATGTCGCGGCGGTAGGCCGCGCTTGCGCGCACATTGCCGATGGGAGTGGCTTCCTGCATTGCGCTTTCCGCAGCCTCGGCCAGCAGCGCCGCGTCGATGGTCCGTCCCCTGAGAAGGTCCTCGGTCCTGCGGGCGCGGATCACCGTCGGCGCCACGGCGCCGAGCGCGATGCGGATGTCCGAGCAGTGCCCGGCCGCGTGTTCGATACTGACGGCAACGCCGACGGTCGCGAGTTCCATCGCCTTGCGGCGGCCGTGCTTGATGTAGGCGCGGCCGCTCGTCGGGCGGGGCGCCGGCAGGGATATGCCGGTGACGATATCTCCGAGCGAAAGAACAGTCCGGCCGGGACCGGTGAAGAAGTCCTCGAGCAGAACGGTCCGCTCGGTGCCTCCATTATAGACGGAGAGGCTGGCGCCGTCGGCGATCAGGGGCGGGATCGTATCCGCCGAGGGCGAGGCGCGACAGATGTTTCCGACCACGGTCGCCCGGTTGCGCACCTGCACCGAACCGAGGAGGCTTACCGCCTTGGCGAGATTCGGATAGTTGCCGATGACATGCGGCGAGGTCTCTATCTCCCGGACCGTCACCAGCGCGCCAAAGCGAAGCCCGGCGGCCGGATCATAGGTAAAATCCCTCAGGTTCGGGATCTTCTTGATGTTGACGACGTGAAGGACGCTGCGAAGCTCCTCCTTCATCTCGACCAGCAGATCGGTACCGCCCGCGATGATGCTGGCATCCTTGCCCAGCCGCTTCAGCAGATCGCTGGCCTCCGCCAGGCTCGCCGGCTCGTAATATTCGAACGGTTTCATGCATTCCTCCTCCCAAAAAAACAGCGGTCGCCGCCGCGTGCCGCACTGATTCAATCGAAACCGGGGTCGCCATCCTCCCCTCGTGCGCTTTCGCCCGACCCGGCATTAGCCTGAACGGAGCGAAACGCCTGCATGGCCGCTGCTCGATCGGCCACCAGTTCACGTTCCAGGGCCCGCAGGTGCTCCGTGTTGAGGCGGGCGGCCCTTTCGCCATCTCCGCTTGCTATCGCTTCGACGATCTCGGAATGCGCGTGATTGCCGCAGAAGCGCGGCTCGGTGTCCGGCCTTGACCAGGAGAGCAGCGGCTGGCGGTTGATGAGGTCACGTATCACCCCGGTCAGCACGTCGTTGCCGGCCATTTCCGCCAGAAGCAGATGGAACCGCCGGGACAGATGCCGGGCTTCTTCCATGCGGCCCTCTTCATAGGCGTTGCGTTCGTCCTCCACGAACGACCGCAGGCGCGCACGCTCCGCCTCGCCGATGGTGCCGGCGAGCTTCTCGACCGTCGCTGTCTCGATCACGATGCGCGCGTCGAATATCTGCCGCGCTTCGTCGGGCGAGCACATGGCGATGGACGCTCCCTTGTTGGGACTGAGTTCCACCAGCCCGGCATGCGCCAGGCGCATGAGCCCGTTGCGTATGGCCGACCTGTTGGCGCCCGAGGCGATGGCCAGCTCGCGCTCGATCAGCCTGGCGCCGGGGGCCACCCGATGATGCATGATCGCCTCGACGATGACCTGGACGACACGTTGCTCGGCCTCAGGCCCGCTCATCGCGGCCCCGGCAGGGGGACGGTATCTTGCACTCCTGAGAAAGGGCGACGCGGCCATCCGAAACACTCCAGATTAGATTGTCAACAATCTATACTTGGATGACCGGATGTCAACGTTATGTGTTATTCGGAAATATCGATGCCTATATTCACGAATCCAGTGTATTTATAGCGTTCATCTTGCAGACTGCTCGCCATTTCCATCGGGCTATCATGCATAAACTTGGCCTAATGAAATAACTTTCGGAATTTTACCGATTCGATCTCCGGAGAAAAACCTGTTTTTATCCGATTGTAACTGATTTCCGGGGGGTGTAATGGAGAATTACATGCCGTTATCTTATTTTATTTCTTGCGGAGCCGCACGCTCCACTGAGCGATGCGGCGCTGCCAGATAATTCATAAGCAAATCGAAACAATATATATCTACTATGAAATTGCCTCAATAATCGCCGCTTCTTAGTCTCCATACAGATCGAATGGGCCAGACGGAATGGGCCAGACGGAATGGAATGGAGTCACTCGATGCATACGGTTCTCGGAACCCGTCATGGCGGCGCCCGCCGTGCACTTCTCCTGCGTGGCTGCCGGATTGCCGGTGAAGCCGCGGCAGGCGCTGAACGCGACATTCTCATAGGGGAAGACGGGCGCATCGCCAGCATCGGCCATCGCCTGGAAGCAGGCCCGGATGTGATCGGCGTCGACCTCCGCGGCGCGCTCGTCTCGCCGGGCTTCGTCGACGTCCACCAGCATCTGGACAAGACTGGCGTCCTCAAATTCACGCCCAATCCCTCGGGAACCTTGCAGGGAGCGCGGGAAGCATTCGCCAGATATGCCCGCCAGGCGCCGGAAGAAGACGTGACGCGACGTGCGGCACGAACCATGGAACGCTGCCTTGCCCGCGGCACCACGGCGATCCGCAGCCACATCGATGTCGACAAGGATGCCGGCTTCAACGGCATCAATGCCTTGGCACGGCTGAGATCGGAATGGGCGGACCGGCTGACGCTGCAACTCGTCGCGTTCATGACGCCGCATCCCAACCAGGATATAGAATGGCTGGAGAAGAACATCGATGCCGCAGCCGAACAGGCCGACGCGGTCGGGGGCACCCCGGCGGTCGCCGAGGACCCGATGCGGTATCTCGACATCCTCTTCGCCGCGGCCGAGCGGCATGGCCGGCCCATCGATCTGCACCTTGACGAACACCTGAACCCCGAACGGCCGCTTTTCGACGCCGTGTTCGAGCGGGTCCGGAGATTTGGCCTGCAGGGTCGCACCCTCCTCGGGCACGCATCCGTCCTGAGCGCGCTGCCGAGGAAGGAATTCGAGCGCATCCGCGACCAGATGGTCGATCTCGACATCGCGGTCGTGACACTGCCTGCGGCCAATCTCTACCTGCAGGGCCGCAGCCACGACATGTTGCCGCCCCGCGGTCTGACGCGCGTCGCCGAACTGATCCGTTCGGGGGTCGCCATCGCGACCGCATCCGACAATATCCAGGACCCGTTCGTGCCGACCGGCTCGGGCGACATGCTCGAGATCGCGCGCTGGACGCTGCTTGCCGGGCATCTGCGGGGCGACGAGCTTGCCACCGCCTATGACATGATCACCGCAATACCGGCACGCATGATGAATCTCGGCACCGATTACGGCATCCGCCAGGGCGCCTGGGCGGACCTCGTCGTCACCGATTGCGAGGATGTCAGCGCGCTCGTCAGCGGAGGTCCCGACTGCATGCAGGTCCTCGCGAAAGGCCGGCCGGTTGCAGCACCCGCATCGCCTGCCATGGAGGCCATACGCGCATTGGAAGATGTCCCCTGAACGGCAACAAGCCGTCGGACGGGCATGATGAGGAGAGGAAGGGAGGAGCATCATGATGATTACGAGAAGAGGCTGTTTGGCGTCGGCGGTCGCAATGGCCGCGCTCATTGCCGCCGGGCCGGCTTTCGCCGGGGGCGCATCGTTCAAGATGGGACTGCTGGTTCCCGGCAGCATTTCGGAAGAAGGATGGAACAGGATAGGCTTCAACGCGCTCAAGGGCGTGGAGAAGGAACTTGGCGCCGAGGTCAGCTATGTCGAGCTGCAGCAGAACCCGGCATCCTTCGAGAAAGCCTTCCGCGACTTCGCCAGCCAGGGCTACAACGTCATTCTCGGGCACGGCTTCGAGTTTCAGGATGCCGCTCTCGAGGTCGCGCCGGAATATCCCGATACGGTCTTTCTCATTTCCTCGAGCTACATATCCGAGGGAAATGTCATCGGCCTCAACACGGATACGAGCCAACCTTTCTACCTGATGGGCGTGATTGCGGCCAAGACGGGGAAGAAGGCGGGTCTCGTCGGAGGGATGGAGATCCCGCCGATAAAGGAGGCCTTCGAGGGTTTCACCAACGGCGTGCGAAGCGTCGCGCCGGACTTCCCCGTCAGTGAAGTCTATATCGGCAACTTCACCGACGCGACCGCGACCAAGGAGGCAAGCCTCAGCCTGATTTCGCAAGGGGCCGACTTCGTGCTGCCGAATGCTTCAGGGGCGACGGTGGGGGGATTCCAGGCAGCCGCGGAATCCGGTGCCGACGTCAAGACGTTCAGCATCTTCAGCGACTACACCTCGGTCGCTCCCAAGAACATTCTCGGGCTTTACGTCGCCGACTATGCCCGGGGCGTCATCCGCATCGTCGGGGACATCAAGAATGGCAAAAAGCCGACGACCAATGTCGAGTTCGGCCTGAAAGATGCCGACGTCATGAGGTTCACCTACAATGATCAGGCTGCAAATCCGGTGACCGAGGACGTGCGCAAATACGTCGATGAGGTGAAGGGCAAGATCGCAGCCGGTGAAATCAAGACCCGGCAGAGATAACGTCCGCAGGTACAAGAAGGATGGGGCACTGCCCGAAGGATCGGGCCGGCCCGGCCGTTCGCATGCGCCCCATCCGGCCACGATAACCGCTTCGATCGATTGTTCGATGGAAAGCTTCAGGCTTTTCCTAATCCGAAGGCAGCAAACTCATGGCAAACAGTGAAAGCGGACAGCCGCTGGCGGTTGTCCCCAGGCCTATGGCGCCCTCTGGCGAGGCCTGCTCGGTCCTTTACGCACGATCATCCAGCCGGTCGCCGCTGTCGTTGTGGCTCTCGCATGCGGGGCGGCGCTTCTTGCCTTCAACGGCTACGAAGCACGCGCCGTGATCGACGTGATGGTACTTGGCGTCTTCCAGGACACCCGCTCGATCGCCGAAATTCTCCTGAAGGCGACGCCGCTGATCCTGATCGGCGTCGGCCTTTGCGTCGCCTTCCGCTGCAGCATCTGGAACATTGGCGCCGAGGGGCAATTCTATGCCGGCGCCATCGCCGCAACCGCTGTGGGCGTTTCCTTCGACGGATTGAGCGCATGGGTCTATGTGCCGCTCGTCATGCTTGCAGGCGCTCTTGCCGGTGCGGCATGGGCGGCGATCGCCGGACTTCTGAAGGTCTATTTCCGGGCGAGCGAGATCGTGACGACGATCATGCTGAATTACATCGCCATCATCATGACGAGCTATCTCGTGACCGGCCCATTGCGGGATGCGGCTGCGGCCTATCCGCAATCCGCCCGGCTGGTCCAGGAGGCGTGGATGCCGCGCATCCTGCCGCCGACCCGCCTCCACATCGGCATCCTCGTCGCCCTGGCGCTTGCCGTCGTGATGTATGTTTTCCTGTTTCGCAGCACCCGGGGCTATGCGCTGAGGGTGGTCGGCATCAGCCCGGACGCCGCGCGCTATGCCGGGATCAGCGTTCCCAGGAACATCATGCTGTCGATCTGCCTGAGCGGCAGCATGGCCGGGCTCGCAGGTGCCTTCGAGATCGCCGGCGTCACCCGGCGGCTCTTTCAGTCGATCTCTCCGGGCTACGGCTTCGAAGGGATCGCCGTCGCTCTTCTCGCAAACAACAATCCGATTGGAGCGGTCTTCTCGGGCCTCTTGTTTGCAATCCTGCGAAGCGGCTCCGAGCTCATGCAGATCACGGCGCAGGTGCCTCAGGTTCTCGTGCTCGTGATTCAGGGCATCGTCATTCTCTCGGTCGTGGGATTTGCCGTGTTGCGGATCCCGTCGATGCGCCCTTCCGAATAGGTGGACCCATGGAAGATGTAGCAAGCCTGAGCTTTCTCGCCGCGACCATCGCAGCCTCATGGCGGCTGGCAGCGCCGCTGATGTTCGCATCAATCGGCGAAGTGTTTTCCGAGCGCGCCGGCGTCCTCAATATCGGCCTCGAAGGCGTGATGCTGGCGGGTGCCTTTGCCGGTTTCGCCGCCGCCTTCACCAGCGGAAGCATCCTGCTCGGAGTCGCCGCGGCGATCGCCGCGGGTGTTCTCGTCGGCCTGTTGTTTGCGTTCTTCACCATCACGATCAAGGCGGACCAGATCGTGGTGGGCGCTGCCATCAACCTGCTCGGCCTCGGCCTGACGGCTTTTCTGTTCCGCGCCTATTTTTCCTCGGCCGGCAAGGGCATCGAGATCGCCAGGCCAATCAATCTGCCGTGGCTGAGCGATCTGCCGTTCTTCGGCGACGCCTTCTTCCGGCAGAACGCCTTTGTCTACAGCACGCTTCCGGTGGCCGCGCTTGCCGTCTTCGTGCTCTACAGGACTTCGTTCGGCCTGACGCTTCGCGCCGTCGGCGAGCATCCCAGGGCTGTCGACGTTTCGGGCCGCAGCGTAGCGCTCTACCGCTATGGCGCGGTGCTCATCTGCTCGGCGCTCGCGGCGCTCGGCGGCGCCTTTCTGACGCTCGCTCACTCCAACCAGTTCGTCGAAGGCATTTCCTCGGGCCGCGGCTTCATCGCCCTTGCGGTGGTGGTCTTTGCGAGATGGTCGCCAATCGGCGCCTTCATCGTCTCGCTGCTCTTCGGGGTGTTCTATGCGTTGCAGCTGCAATTGCAGGCGCAGCCGGTGCTCTTCCTCCCCTATCAGCTCTTCCAGGCGCTGCCCTACGTCATGACGATCGCGGCGCTGATATTCGTCCGAAACCGGGTCGACACACCGAGCATGCTCGGCGTCGCCTACAAGAAAAGCTGAGGGGGAGAAATGACGGGCAAGCAACTGCTTTTGATGGATGGCATCCATAAACGGTTCGGACCGCTCATCGTCAGCGCCGGCGTGACCCTCGACGTCGAAGAGAACGAGATTCACGCGCTGCTCGGCGAAAACGGCGCCGGCAAGACCGTTCTGATGAGCATTCTTTGCGGCGTTCTCTCACCCAATGAAGGGCGGATCGTCTTCAAGGGCCGGCCGCTCAAGCTGGGCTCTCCCCGCGAAGCGATCAAACATCGTATCGGCATGGTGCACCAGCACTTCATGCTGGTCCCCAACCTTACGGTCGCGGAAAACTACGTGCTGGGCCAGGGCTCGCCTTTCAGGGTGATCCGCGACATGAAGGCGGTCCATGCGCGTATTCTGGAGCTCAGCGACCGCTACGGTCTCGACGTCGCGCCCGACGCGCTCGTCTCCAGCCTGTCGGTTGGCGAACAGCAGCGGGTCGAGATCCTCAAGGTGCTCTACCACGGCATCGAACTGTTGATCCTGGACGAGCCGACCGCGGTCCTGACGCCTCAGGAAACCGACCGTCTGCTGCATCTGCTTCGCCAACTCGTCGCGGACGGTAAGACGGTCATCTTCATTTCGCACAAGCTGGACGAGGTGATGCGCGTCAGCGATCGCGTCAGCGTCATGCGCGATGCCAAGGTGGTACGTACCGTGAAAACGTCCGAGACGAACGCGCGCGAACTGGCGCGCATGATGGTCGGCAGAGACGTCCTGATGGATTTGCCGCGCGCACCTCTCGAGCCCGGTCGTGTCGTGCTGTCGGTCGAGCATCTCAGCTGCGACGGCGAAGCCGGGCTTCCGGCACTGCGAGACGTATCTTTCGAGGTCAGAGCCAATGAAATCGTCGGGATCGCAGGCGTCTCCGGCAATGGCCAGAGCGAGCTGGCGCTGGCCCTGACGGGGCTCCGTCCGGTGGCGTCCGGCAGCGTCACGCTCGACGGGACCCAACTGGCGGGCCTGTCGTCCCACGAGATCAATCAATTGCCCATGGCGCATATCCCCGAGGACCGGCACAGGATGGGCATCGTGTTGCCGCTGCCACTGACGGAGAATCTGATCCTCCAGCGGTTCGACAAGCCGCCCTTCTCCTCTCGTGGATTGCTCGACCCGAACGAGATCACGAAGCAGACTCGTGATCTCATGCGGCGCTTCAAGGTCAAGGCGTCGGGACCGGGGGACCGCATCCGGAATTTGTCGGGCGGCAATCAGCAGAAGCTCGTCGTCGGGCGGGAGCTGGACCGCCGGTTCGATTTCCTGCTGATCAATCAGCTTACGCGCGGCATCGACATCGGCGCGACCGAGCTGGTGATGCACAAGATTCTCGAGCAGCGCAGCGCCGGCAAGGCCATTCTGCTGATATCCACGGAGCTCGAGGAACTGTTCACGCTCTCAGACCGCATCCTCGTCATGTATGAAGGCCGCCTCGTCGGCGAAATTCCGCCCGACCGCAGCCGTCTGGAAGAGATCGGGTTGCTGATGGCCGGCAAATCTCCGCTGTCGGCAGCTTGACGACCCCGTCCAAGGCGATCGCGGGTACATCCATTGTTTTTGCGCCAGAAAAAGGGGAACTTGGCTCAAGCGGAACGGGAACAGGCAGCGCTGCTGCCTGTCGCGAGACAGAGAAGTACCGATGAATGTGACACTTCGCCAGTTGCAGGCCTTCATTGCCGTGGCCGAGCTCGGGCGTTTCCACCTGGCGGCCGACCACCTCGGACTGACGCAGTCGGCGATCAGCATCCTGATCAAGGATCTGGAGGTTGCCCTCAAGCACCGGCTCTTCGACCGGCACACACGCATGGTCAGCCTTACGACGGCCGGAGCGGAATTTTTGCCCCAGGCCCGCAAGGTCATGTCGGATCTCGAGATCGCGGTTGCGAATGTGCACGAACTGGCAAGCCTGCAACGCGGCCGGGTCACGATCGCGGCGGCAATCGTGCTGGCCGCGACCTTGCTGCCGCCGGTCATCGCGCGCTTCGTCAAGCGTTATCCCGACATATCGGTACAGGTGCGGGACATGCCGGAGGAGGAGATCCGTTCCGCATTGAAGCGGAACGAGGCGGATCTCGGCATCGGCACCGTTTCCGCCGACGATCCGGAGATCCAGGCCAGCGTGCTGATGCGTGACCAGCTCACCTTGATCTGCCGCTCCGACCACAGGTTCGCGAAGGCGCGGCAGGTGAGCTGGGCAAGCCTCGCAGGCGAAGGCCTGATCGGACTGGCAAAGGACAACCCCCTGCGCGGGCTCGTCGATCGAGCGCTGATCGCCTCCGGTGTCGAGGTCAAGACGAGATACGAGGTGCGATTCTCGACGACGGCGATCAGCATGGTGGCGGAAGGCCTGGGTATAGCGATCCTTCCGGAAAACTCCCGCCAGCTCACGACCAATGTCGACGTCCGGATCGTCGAGCTGGTGGATCCGGTCATCAGCCGCAACATCTCCATTCTGCAATACCGCCAACCCATGCTCTCGCCGGCGGCGGCGAAAATGAAGGAATTTCTCATGGGAGCGAGCCGCAAACTCTCGTGATGCAGGCCACTTCCAGGAAAAGTGCTGAGCGACCTTCCGACCGGACGTGCGTGTGTGAGATCAACTGCCGACCGGTGCGGGGCGAAGACCTCGTCGAAGGTCGGCATGACGAGCCCGGCCGCGCGCCGGCCTGAGCCCCACGTCCATAAAGAACAGATCGGCGTCATCCGGCCGCGTCGGTTCGCCGTTGCTCTTGAAGCGCCCGGCGCATCGACTAGATCATAGATGTTGTCCGCCCCGGAGGTTCCCAACGGAGGCTCACAACGCTTCATGACATCCCGATCCAAGGAGCGTCGCTCATGAAGATAGCCCAGATCGCACCGCTGTTCGAACGTGTACCGCCGAAGCTCTACGGCGGGACCGAGCGCGTCGTTCACCACCTGACGGAAGAGCTCGTCCGGCAGGGCCATGAGGTCACCCTCTTTGCGAGCGGCGACTCGATGACCTCGGCAACGCTCGTTCCCTGCTCGGATATGGCGCTGAGACTGAACCCTGCGGTTCTGGACCCGATTCCCTATCACATGCTGATGCTGGAGGAAGTGCGCCGGCAGGCGAACGGCTTCGACGTCCTGCACTTCCACATCGATCTCCTGCATTTTCCCCTCGTTCGCAACCTCGCCGGAAAGACGGTGACGACGCTGCACGGCCGCCTCGATCTGCCCGACCTCCAGCCCTTCTATGCCGCATTCCCGGATGTTCCCCTGATTTCGATCTCCGACGACCAGCGAAAGCCGATGCCGCCGGTCAATTGGATCGCCACGGTCCATCATGGTCTGGCTCCGGACGTCCTTCCCTTCACCGGCCAGCCGAGGGGCGATTATCTCGCCTTCCTTGGCCGCATCTCGCCCGAAAAGCGGCCCGACCGCGCGATCGAAATCGCTGCCCGGGTCGGCATGCCGCTGAAGATCGCCGCCAAGGTCGACAAAGCGGACGCGGCCTATTGGCTGAACGAGATCGAGCCGCTTGTCCGGCGCTATCCGAACGTCGAATTCATCGGCGAAATAGATGAAGGTCAGAAGGGCGAATTCCTTGGCAACGCACGTGCCCTTCTCTTCCCGATCGACTGGCCCGAACCGTTCGGGCTGGTGATGATCGAGGCGATGGCCTGCGGCACGCCGGTGGTCGCCTTCCGCTGCGGCTCGGTGCCGGAGGTCATCGACCACGGCGTGTCGGGCTTCATCGTCGACGGCATGGAGGAGGCCGTGAAGGCGGTCCACGAACTCGACCGGCTCGATCGCCACACGGTCCGGGCGACCTTCGACAGACGCTTCACCGCCCGACGCATGGCAGATGACTATCTGGATCTCTATCGCGCCGTGGCAGGCGGCGCTCAAAGGGTCCTGCCGATCCATGCGGCGAACGAAAGCGGGGCAGGCCCCGGCTCTACCAGGGTCGCCTGATACCGGATCACGGATGAGTTCTGATCGACCTGAACGCATCGTGATCTACTCGAGGAGCGAAGCGGGATGCGCGTGGAAAACGGCACGCACCTCCCTCATTCTGCTCGCACGCAACGGAGACCGATCCGATGGGAAGCAATCTCTCCGGGGGGCCGGCCCAAGCCGCTCCCGACGTGACATCTGCGGACGACCTGGGGCCTGCAGCGGTTTCGCGTTACGAGCGAAGCTCCAGATCCCTGAAGCACGGCGATACCTTCGCCGTGTTCGATCACAACGGCGACGCATTTTCCTCTCCTTCCAATCCGGAGGGGATCTTCCACCGCGACACCCGCCATCTGTCGCAGTTCGTGCTGACGTTGAACGGCGCCCGGTCGCTGTTGCTGAGTTCCACGCTCAGGGACGACAATGCCACGCTCGACTGCGATCTCACCAATCCGGCTCTCGTGCTCGATCCCGGTGGCGAGGTGTTGAAGCATGACCTCATTCACGTGCGCCGTACCCGGTTCCTCTGGCAGGAGGCATGCTACGAGCGCCTGGTCTTCCGAAACTTCGATGAAGTGCCGAGAAGGCTGCAGGTCGAATTGTCCTTCGCCGCCGACTTCGCCGACCTTTTCGAGGTGCGGGGCACCCCCAGGCGGCGCCGCGGCACCCATCACAGCGCGCTGGTCGGCAACGCCCGGGTCGTTCTGGCCTATGACGGCCTCGACGGCCAGACCCGCAGCACGACGCTCCGCTTCGATCCGGAACCGGAGAGGCTCACCGGACAGGAGGCGAGCTTTGTCGTCGAGCTCGCGCCGCACCAGGCGCAATCGATCTTCATCGAGATCGTCTGCAACAGTGTCCGGGACAACCCGCACCCGCCGTCCTTCAACTTCTTTCTGGCGTTGCGGGATGCCAGGAGGGCGCTGCGCTACTCGGCCTCGCGCGCCGCTGCGGTGGTCACCTCCAACGCCGTCTTCAACGAAGCCGTCAGGCGCAGCGTCGCCGATCTCTACATGCTGCTCACGGAAACCCCCGAAGGTCCCTACCCTTACGCCGGAATTCCCTGGTTCAGCACCGTCTTCGGCCGCGACGCGCTCATCACCGCGCTCGAAACACTGTGGCTCGACCCGGCAATCGCGAAAGGCGTGCTCAGGCATCTGGCCGCCAACCAGGCGACCGATTTCGACCCCGCCGCCGATGCGGAGCCGGGCAAGATCCTGCATGAGATGCGCTACGGCGAAATGGCGGAACTCGGCGAGGTGCCCTTCCGGCGCTATTACGGCAGCATCGACTCGACCCCTCTCTTCATCATGCTTGCCGGCGCCTATCTCGATCGCACCGGCGATCTCGATACGGTGCGGAGCCTCTGGCCGAACGTGGTGGCGGCACTTGACTGGATCGACCGTTTCGGCGACCGCGACGGCGACGGCTTCGTCGAATATGGAAGCCGCACCGCAAAGGGCCTGGTGAACCAGTGCTGGAAGGACAGCCACGATTCGATCTTCCATGCCGGGGGCAATCTGGCCTCGGGGCCGATCGCGGCCGCCGAAGTACAGGCCTATGTCTTCGGCGCCTGGCAGGCGGCCGCCCGATTGTCGCGCAAGCTCGGCCATGCCGAGGATGCGCTGAGGCTCGAACGACGGGCCGAAGACCTGCGCATCCGGTTCGACACGGCCTTCTACGACGATGAGCTCGGAACCTATTCGCTGGCCCTCGACGGGGACAAGAACCCCTGCCGCGTCCGCTCTTCCAATGCGGGCCATGCCCTCTTCACCGGCATCGCCCTGCCGGAGCGCGCCGGCAGGGTGGTGTCGACGCTGATGGCGCAATCCTCCTTCTGCGGCTGGGGCGTGCGCACGATCGCCGCCTCGGAAGCGCGCTACAATCCGATGAGCTACCACAACGGCTCCGTCTGGCCACACGACAATGCGCTGATCGCGGCAGGCTTCGTGCGCTACGGCTTTCAAGCAGAGGCGGCGAGCATTTTCGAAGGGCTGTTCGCGGCCTCCACCTACACCGACCTCAGACGTCTGCCGGAGCTATTTTGCGGCTTCGCGCGCCAGCGCGCCCGCGGGCCCACCTTCTATCCGGTTTCCTGCGTGCCGCAGGCCTGGGCGGCGGCGGCGCCCCTCTATCTGCTCCAGTCGATGATCGGCCTCGGCTTCGATGCCGGGAGGATGCATGTGACCTTGCACGAACCGACGCTCCCGCCCTTCCTGGACGAGGTCGTGCTGAAACGGCTGCGAGTCGGTTCGGGGATGGTTGACATAGCCCTGAGACGGTCGAGATCCCAGGTCGTGGTCGACGTCCTGGACCGGAGAGGCGGAGTGAAGGTGCTGACGACGCATTGAGTTGGAACGTTGCGGGAGCATCGCAGGCTGCTCCCGGTCCGGCCAATCAACACTAATGCATTAGTGTATTGCACCGTGTTTCCCGCCATGCTACATCGGCGTGGAAGATCCACCTGTCGGGAATATCCAAGCCAATGACATCCACACTTCGAAGCGCACGGTGGTTTGCCCCCGATGACCTGCGCTCTTCCGGTCACCGCTCCCGCCTGATGCAGATGGGCTATGACGCCAAGGACTGGGGCGAGAAGCCGATCATAGCCATCCTGAACACATGGTCGGATCTCAATCCGTGCCACGCTCATTTCAAGCACCGGATCGAGGACGTGAAACGCGGCGTGCTGCAGGCCGGCGGCTTTCCCGTCGAACTGCCGGTGCAGTCGCTCTCGGAAAGCTCGCTCAAGCCGACGACGATGCTCTATCGGAATTTCCTCGCCATGGAGGCCGAGGAATTGCTGCGCGGCCATCCGATCGACGGCGCCGTGCTGATGGGCGGGTGCGACAAGACCACGCCTGCCCTCGTCATGGGGGCCATCAGTGCCGGCCTCCCGATGATCTTCCTGCCGGCCGGCCCGATGCTGCGCGGGCACTACAAGGGCGAGCATCTCGGCTCCGGCTCGGATGCGTGGAAGTACTGGGACGAGCGCCGTGCGGGAACGATAACGGATGAGCAATGGGTCGGCGTGGAGGAGGGGATCGCCCGCTCCTACGGCCACTGCATGACCTTCGGAACGGCAAGCACGATGACGGCGATCGCCGAGTCGCTCGGTTTGACGCTTCCCGGCGCAAGCTCCATCCCCGCCGCCGACGCCAACCACATCCGCATGAGCACGCGATGCGGCAGGCGGATCGTCGAGATGGTGCACGAGAAGCTGGGACCTGAGCAGATCATTACCGAAAAATCGGTCGCAAATGCGAGTGCAGTGGCGATGGCGACGGGCTGTTCGACCAATGCCGTGGTGCATCTCATCGCCATGGCGCGACGCGCCGGGGTGCCGCTGACGCTCGAAGATCTAGACCGGGTCAGCCGTACGACGCCGGTGATCGCCAATATCAGGCCCTCCGGCAAGCAGTACCTGATGGAGGACTTCTACTATGCCGGCGGGCTTCGCGCACTGATGGCCGAAATGAAGGAGCTCCTGCATCTCGACGCGATGACGGTGAGCGGATTTCCCCTGGGGGCGACGCTGGAAGGGGCGGAGGTGTACAATTCCGACGTCATCCGGCCGCTTTCGAACCCGATCTATCATGAAGGCTCGCTCGCCGTCCTGAAGGGCAATCTGGCGCCGGATGGCTGCGTCGTGAAGCCGTCCGCCTGCGAGGAGCGGCTGCGGGTCCATGAGGGGCCGGCGCTCGTCTTCGACAGCTATCCGGAGATGAAGGCCGCCATCGACGACGAGGATCTCGACGTCACGCCCGACCACGTGCTCATCCTCAGAAATGCGGGGCCCAAGGGCGGGCCCGGCATGCCCGAATGGGGCATGCTGCCGATCCCGAAAAAAATCCTGAAGCAGGGCTGCCGTGATATGCTGCGCATCTCCGACGCCCGCATGAGCGGGACGAGCTACGGCGCCTGCATCCTGCACGTGGCGCCGGAGTCCCATGTCGGCGGCCCCCTTTCGCTCGTCAGGACCGGAGACATCATCCGCGTCGACGTCCCCAACCGGACGATCGACATGCTGGTCGACGAAGCGACCTTGGCGAAACGCCGCGCCGAATGGACGCGGCCCGCCGACAGATACGAACGAGGCTATGGCTGGATGTTCTCGAAGCACATCAAGCAGGCCAATGAGGGCTGCGATTTCGACTTTCTCGAAACTGCCTTCGGCGCCCCCGTGGGCGAGCCCGACATTTTCTGATTTCACGAAATTCCAGGGAGGAAACATGACCACCTATGTTCTGTCCGACGAGACACGCAGGAAATTCGAAGGCGTAAGCTGCGCCACCTTATGCACCGCCCTCTTCAAGCGCGGCCTGCGCAACCAGTTCATCCAGGACGTTCGTCCGGTCTCGCCGAAGGCGAAGAACATGGTCGGCCAGGCCTTTACCCTTCGATACATCCCGGCCCGCGAGGACCTGAACCAGCTTTCCGTCTTTCAAAATCCCGAACACCCGCAACGCGCGGCCGTGGAGAAGTGCCCACCCGGTTTCGTCATGGTGATGGATAGCCGGAAGGATCCGCGGGCGGCTTCCGCGGGCTCGATCCTGGTTTCGCGGCTGATGGTGCGCGGCGTCGCGGGTGTCGTCACCGACGGCGGCTTCCGGGACAGCCCGGAAATCGGCGAACTCGACATCCCCGCCTATCACAGCCGTCCTTCCGCGCCGACGAACCTGACGCTGCACCAGGCGCTCGACATCAACGTTCCGATCGGCTGCGGCGACGTCGCCGTCTGGCCGGGAGACGTCGTCGTCGGGGATCGCGAAGGCGTGGTCATCGTCCCCGCCCATCTCGCCGATGAGATCGCCGCCGAAGCCGTCGAGATGACGGCCTTCGAAGACTTCGTCACCGAGGAGGTCCTGAAGGGCCGCTCCATCATCGGCCTCTATCCCGCCACCAAGGATGAGACGAAGACGGAATTTGCCGCCTGGCGCCGGGCCAAGGGACGCTAGGCATGACGATGCTTAGGGACATCACCATCCTTCAGGCCGCCGAACTGCCGGAAAAGACCGATCTGGAACTGAAGGAAACCTTCAATACCGTCCGGCTGCCGAAGGATGCCTCGGCGATCGGGCCGTTTCTTTCCGAATACGGAGCACGGGTTCGCGGCATCGCCGTCAGGCACGCCCATATCGATGCGGCCATGCTCGACCGCCTGCCGGCGCTGGAGATCATCTCCAGCTACAGTGCCGGTCTCGACGGCATCGACGTCGAGACCGCGCATGCCCGTGGCGTCGTCGTCCGCAACACCTCGAAGATCCTTGCCGAGGATGTCGCCGATCTTGCGCTTGCACTAAGCATTTCGGCCACGCGCGGCCTCATGCGCGGCCACGATTTCGTGCGCGAGGGTAAGTGGGGCGAGAGCGCCTTCCCGCTCGGCCGCTCGCTGAGATCTATGAAGACGGGGATCGTCGGGCTTGGACATATCGGCTCGGCGGTCGCCGCCCGGCTGAGCGTGATGGGAGCGCCGACCGCCTATTACGGCCCGAGACGAAAGCCTGTCGACCTTCCCTATTTCGACGGCATCGAGGCGCTCGCGGCCTGGGCCGATCTTCTGATCGTCACCTGTCCCGCCACTCCCGAGACGATCGGCCTCGTCGACGGCGCCGTGCTCGCGAGCCTCGGCCCGGAAGGCTATCTGGTAAACGTCTCGCGCGGCACGATCGTCGACGAACAGGCGCTCATCACGGCGCTCGCCGGAAACAGCATTGCCGGCGCGGCACTCGACGTCTTCGAGAAGGAGCCCTTCGTCCCGGAAGCGCTCCGCGCCGATCCGCGCGTCGTCCTCTCGCCGCACATGGGCAGCGGTACGCGCGAGACGCGGCAGCAGATGGGCGACAGCATGGTTGCCGCATTGGTGGAGCATTTCGAGAGCCGCCACGCGTGATCGTTCGCAAGAACCCCTCCCCACCCCCGCCGCACAGGTGGGAGGGGCATTCGTTCCTTGCATTGCACGCTCGCGGCCCCGTCCCTATACTCGCCTCCTCCCCTCGCGGTGAAAGAGCAAGGCGATCGCCCCAAGGATGATCGCTCCGCCGATCACGACCTCCAGCCGGATCGGCTCGCCGAAAAGCACCAGGCCAAGAACGAGGGCGATCGGCAGCCGGATGAAGTCCACGATAACCAGCAGCGAAGCGTCGGCGAGCTTCATTGCCCTCGCGAAGGAGAGCTGGGCGAAAAGGCCGCCGATACCCTGCAGCGCCATGAGGGCGAGGCTGAACAGCGAAGGCGTCTGCCAGAAGGGCAGAGCCATGACGAAAGCCACGGGCACCGTCACGAGCAGGTTCAGCCAGGCGATGCTGAGCGGGTCCTCGCGCTCGGCCGAAACCTTCATCAACAGCGCGACAATGGCGAGACCGACCGCTGACGCCAGCGCCCAGGCCGCGCCTGACTGGAAGGTTGCGGCGCCCGGCCTGACGACGATCAGAATACCGGCGAAGCCGGCAATGAGGCTGAGGACCCGGGCGAAGGCAAACCGCTCCCCGAGGAAAAGTACCGACCCGAGCGCGACGAAGAGCGGCATGGTGAAGGCGATCGCGGTCGCGGAGGCCAGAGGTATCTCGGTGACGGCAATGAAGGCCGCGACGAGCGCCAGAAGCTTGACGACGGCCCTGATCGCATGGACGGAGAAATGCATCGACCGGCCGCTGAATTGCGCGATGCCGAGCGGAAATCCGCGGCGGCACAGCATCAGATAGAGCGCGATCAGGCTGGCAAGGTTACGGAAGAAGACGATGCCGATCGGGTGGACCTCCCCGGCCACGAAGCGCACGATGACGCCGTCCATCGCCGCGACCAGGGAATTTGCCCCCATCAGCAGGGCTCCGGCGACGGCCGCAGGCAGGGCGATCTTCGTCATGCCGCGTCGGCGGCTGTCTGCCACTTCGGCTTCGGAGTCGCATTGATGAGCTGGCGCGTATAGGCATGTTGCGGGTTGCGGAAGATCTCTTCCGTCGTCGCGTGCTCGACGATCTCGCCGCTCTTCATGACGATGATGCGATCGGCAAAGTGACGAACGATCGGCAGATCATGGGTTATGAAGATGTAGGCAAGGCCCAGCCGGTCACGCAATTCCGCCAGAAGGTCGATGACCTGCACCTGCACCGAGACGTCGAGCGCCGAGACGGCTTCGTCGCAGACGACGAGTTCCGGATCGCAGGCAAGCGCTCGGGCAATGGCGATGCGCTGCCGCTGGCCCCCTGAGAACTGGTGCGGATAGCGTTTGGCGTGCTCTGGATTTAAGCCGACGAGCCCCAGCAATTCGGTGACCCGGTCGCGCCAGCGCGCCTTCTCCAGAATGTCCTTGTGGATGCGCCACGGCTCCGAGACGATGTCGAACACCGTCATGCGCGGGTTCATCGAACTGTAGGGGTCCTGGAACACCATCTGCACCTTCCGGCGGAAGGCCAGCAGTTGCTTGCGGTCCATCTTCAGCACGTCGCGTCCGTGAAACAGCGCCTGGCCGCCGGAAGCCTCGTTCAGGCCCAGAAGCACGCGCGCGACGGTCGATTTGCCGGAGCCGCTCTCGCCGACGATCCCGATCGTCTCGCCGGCTGCGACGTCGAAGCTCAGTTTCTTGACTGCATGCAAGCGCGCCGGCTTCGCAAAAAACCCGGACGAGAGCGTGTAGAACTTGTCGATGTTCTTCACTTCCAGGATCGGTTTCCCGGCCGGCCGCGGCGGCCTCGCCGGCGCTCCATCGTCGGCATGCGGGAGGGCATTGATCAGCGTCCGCGTGTAGCTGTGGGCGGGATTTTCGAAGACGGCGCGGGCTTCGCCCTCCTCCACGATGCGGCCGGCCTTCATGACGATCACCCGGTCGGCCATATTGGCGGCGACCTCGAGGTCATGGGTGATCATGATGATGGCAAGGCCCTCTTCGGCCTGCAGCTTCTTCAGAAGCTCGAGGATCTGCGCCTGCACGCTCACGTCGAGTGCCGTCGTCGGCTCGTCGGCAATCAGGATTTCCGGCTTGAGCGCGATCGCCATGCCGATCATGATGCGCTGGCGCTGGCCGCCGGAAAACTGGTGCGGATACTGGTCGATGCGCTTCTCCGGCTCCGAGATGCCCACGCGCCTCAATATGTCGACCGCCCTTTGCCGAGCCTCGGCACCGGTCGCAACTCCGTGGACACTGAACACCTCCTCCAGCTGCCAGCCGATCGTATAGACGGGGTTCAGATGGGAGAGCGGGTCCTGGAAGATCATCGCGATCCTCCGGCCGTTGAGGTCCCGCCGCTCACCCTCCGAAAACGAGGAGAGATCGCGCCCGCGATAGGCGACCGAACCCGCGCAGATATCGCCCGGAGGCGTGTCGATGAGCCCCATGATCGCACTCGCGCTGACCGACTTGCCGGAGCCGGACTCGCCCAGGATCACGAGCGTCTCGCCGGCGTCGACATGAAAGCTGACCCCGCTCGTCGCACGGAAGGCACCTCCGAGCGACAGGAAATCCACGGTCAGATCCTTGACCTCGAGGAGGTGTGGGCCGGTCATTTGCGTTTCTCCGGAATGCCCTTCTTCGAGCGGGCGAGTTCGATCCGCCACCGCTGCTGCGGATCGGCATAGGTGCGCCACCAGCTCGACAGGATATTGAGCGAAAGCGTCGTCAAAAGGATCGCCAGGCCCGGCCAGAAGGCGATCCACCAGGCGGTCGAGAGGTAGCCGCGACCGGTCGCGACCATGGCTCCCCAGGTGAATTCAGGCGCCTGGATGCCGAGGCCGAGGAAGCTCAGCGACGACTCGGCGAGAACGACGGTCGCGAAGTCGATGGCTCCGATCGTGACCAGCGTCGGCAGCACGATCGGGGCGATGTGACGGAAAAGGATGCGTGTGTGGTTGGCGCCGAGCGCGACGGCGGCGCTGACGAACATCCGCTCTCTCACCTCGAGCACTTCCGCACGCGTGGTGCGCAGATAGATCGGCACGCGGGTGATCGCCAGCACCAGAATGAGGTTGGTGACGGAAGGGCCCAGGCTGAAGAGGACGATCAGCGCCAGCAGCAGCGAAGGAAAGCTCATCACGATGTCAGCACCGCGCATGATCATCGTGCCGGCGGCGCCTCGCGAATAGCCGGCAATCAAGCCGAGCATGCCGCCGATGACGACCGAGCAGAGCACCGCAAAGAACGCAATGCCGATCGTGTTCTGCGCACCCACCACGAGGCGCGCGAGCAGGCTGCGGCCGAGCGTGTCGGCGCCGAGCACATAGGTCCAACCCTGAGACAGGCTGAACGGCGCCATGTTTCGTGCGCGGAAATTCGGTTTGTCGATGAGGTCGCCCATCAGCCACGGACCGAAAACGGCGCATGCGACCACGACCAGCAGGAAGATCACGGCGGCGAGCGCCAGCCAGTCCCGGCTGACGAGACGCAGTATCTGAAAACGCGAGACTTTCGTCTCGGGGGTATCGGCGGAAGTCGTCATGGCCGTCGCACTCATCTCGTTTCAAACCTTATGCGTGGATCGAGCCGCGCATAGACGAGGTCTATCGCGATGTTCAGGACGAAGATGGCAATCGCCGTCACCAGCACCGTCGCCTGGATGAGCGCGAAGTCGCGCCGTACGATCGCGTCGATCATGAGCTTGCCGATCCCCGGCCAGCCGAAGATGGTTTCCACGACGACGGCGCCGTTGACGAGGCTTGCGGCAAGGTCGCCGGCGACGGTGATGACCGGGAGGAGCGAGTTGCGCAGGGCGTGCCGGAAGACAATCCGGGACCGGTTCACGCCCTTGGCCCGCGCGGTCTTCACATAGGGCGAGGCAAGCGCACCCATCATCGTGCCGCGAACGACCTGGACCAGCAGGCCGAAGGGTCTGAGGGTCAGCACGAAGATCGGCATGATCCAATGCAGCGCCGTTCCCGTCCCGGAGGTCGGAAGCAGGCCCAGTCCGACGGAGAAGACAAGGATCGCCACGATCGCAACCCAGAAATCCGGGGCGCTGGCGCCCGCCAGCGACGCGGTGCTCGCGATCTTGTCGAACAGGCTGTTCGGGCGTGCCGCGGCAAGCGATCCGACGACGACGGCGAGACAGAGAGAAAGAACGATCGCGATCACGGCGAGCTTCAGCGTTTGCGGAAAGGCCTCGAGCGCTACTTCCATGGCCGGCCGGTTGCGGCTCAGCGCGTCCCCGAAATCGAAGCGCGCGAGATCGACCAGGTAACGGCCGAATTGCACGACCAGGGGATCGTTGAAGCCGTGCGCTTCCGAGAAGGCCTGACGCTGCGCTTCGGAAGAATCGAGCGGCAGATAGAGATAGGCCGGATCGCCGGTAAGCCTCGAGAGGAAGAAGACGAGCACCAGAAGTCCGATCACCGCGATCAGGCTCTGGCCGGCGCGTCTGAGAATGAAAGCGAACACGGCGTTTCCTTTCCACCGTAATCAAGGAGGGCGCCGCGACGTGAGACACGCCGCGGCGGCAGGTCGGGTTGGTCAGTCCTTGAAATGGATCTCGGAGAGCGCGATCTCGCTGTTCGTCTTGAGGTCCGGCTTCCAGTCGAGGCGCGAGCCGACGCGGACATAGCCGATCATGTGGTACATCGGCACGTCTGCGACGATCTCGTCGTGCACCTTCGCGAAGACCTCCTGAAACAGCTTTTCACGCTCGTCGCCGGTCGCGGCCATCGCCTTTTTCAGCACGACGTCGAGGTCAGGATCGGCGATCGTCGAATATTGTCCCTCGCTCAGATACATGACCGGAGCGGTAAACCCGGCGTCGCCCGTATTGTTGTCGTGCTGCTGCTGGAAGAGCGTCGGTCCCCGTCCCTCCGGGAAGGGCTTGTCGAGATAGCGCACCCAGTCGGCCGCTTCGAGCTGGCGTATGGAGACGTTGAGCCCGATTTCCTGCCACATGGACCGCATCGCTTCGAGGCTTTCGGCCGAGTTCGGGAAGAAACCGTTGCGCCCGATCAGCACGATCTCCTTGTCGACCGGAGCACCCTCAGCCTTGGCTTGCTCGACCAGCTTCATCGCCTCTTCGGGATTGTAGGTCCATGGCTTGATATCGGGGTTATGACCGCGAACGCCCGGGACGACCATTTGCGAAGCCCGCAGAACGTCCTTGCCGAACAGCGCTTCGCCCATGCCGTCCCAGTCGATGGCCATGTTGAGCGCCTTGCGGATGCGGACATCGTCGAGCGGCGGAATCTGCGCATCGATGCGCATGCGCGTCGTCTCTGAGTTCAGATAGGCAAAGTCCGACTCGGCATTGGTCGCGTCCTGCACGGCGATGGATGGGGTCATGTCCGCTTCGCCGGATTCGACCATGGCCGCCCGGATGGCCGACTCGCTGCGCCAGACATAGGTCGCGCGCGTGACGTCCGGCTTGGCGCCCCAGTAGGCATCGTGACGCTTCAGGACGATCTGCTCGTTGGACTTGCTTTCGACGACATAGGGTCCCGTGCCCACGGGATCGTTGCTTTCCTTGTCGAACGGCATGTTGGGGGAGACGATCTGCACAGTGCCGAGCAGCGTCGGCATGATCGGCACCGGGCTGTCGGAGGAGATCTCCACCGTCTGCGCATCGATCGCCTTCGGCGTCAGTTTGACGTCGCCGAATTTCGAGCGGCTGTCGCAGGTGAGGTCGGGGTTCATCAGGCGATTGATGGACTTGACCACCGCTTCGGCGTCGAATGCCGCGCCGTCCTGAAACTCGACGCCGCTCTTGAGATGCACACGCCAAGTCAGATCGTCCACCTGCTCCCATTTTTCCGCTAGCCAGGGGCCGACGGTGCCCTTCTCCGTGTCGATGACAGTCAGGGTCTCGGTAATGTTTGAATTGATGATACGGCCGATGTCCGACCTGATGGAGCGACAGGGATCGAGATTGGCCGGCTGCTCCGGCAACACGATCTTCACCTCGCCTTCGGCCGCCATCGCGACGCCCGAAAAGAGCGTCGCGGTCAAAAGCGCCACGGCGCGGGTACAATAGCGGATGGTCATTTCTTTCTCCTCCTCGATAAAGACCAGGACGTTGCGGCGGGCCGTTTTCGGCCTCGTAGTCCTCCGGCACCGCATCCGCACTAGCGCACTAATGTATTAGTGTGTCCACACGAAAGTGTCAACTCAGGCTGAAGCGGTCGCGGCTGCCTTTCCGGAGCGCCTCAGGCAGGCGGCTTCAGCCTGCTTCAAGCTCTCCACCGCTACGCCGACGGGGCCAAGCTTCGCAGCGCTCAGATTGGAGATCATCGGCATCAGCGGGCCTGTGTCGGCGATCCCTGCCAGCCGCATGCCGTCATGAAGCACCTGCAAGCCGCCAAGGTCTGTGCGAACTCTCTCGAACTCCAGAAACGGCCGGCTGAGCTCCAACGCCTCGGCTCCGCGCCCCGCCTTGTAGAGCGTGAGGAGTTCCATCGCGGCCGAAGGGGCAATGCAGACCGCGCCCGAAGTATAGGTCGTCATTGCGCGGCGGCCGAGATGGTCGTGGATCGGCGTTTCGCCCATGCCGCTCGCCATCCGGTCTTTCCCGATCGCCGCCATGACGGCGTCGAGATAAGCGTCCTGCGCCGGATCGGCCCGCTCCACCGCATATTTGACGAAATCGACCGCGCCTTCGGAGACGAGGCGGGCAAGCTCGTCCGGATCGACATAATTCTCCCGCTTCAGATAGAGCACCAGGCCATGGCCAAGGACCGCCGCGAGGCGGCGCACGCCATTGGCGACACCGGGCGAATCTGCCGGAAACTGCGTCGGGAGCAGCATCACGTTCTTGAAACCCAGATCGCGGGCGATCGGCACCTGCGCCAGGGCCTTGCCGAAGTCCGGACCGATCGACGTCACGAGAGCGGTCTGCGGTGCAGCGCCCGCAATCACCGCCTCCATGCCCGCGCGATAGTCGTCCAGGCCGAAATGATAAAGGTTGGCATTTCCGCCATAGAGGAGAATACGCACCCCGCCTGCCTCGATATGGCGAATGATCGCCACGTTGGCGTCGGCGTTCACCGTCAGGTCCGCATTCAACGCGATGGGCGGGACCGCCACCACGGAAGCTGCGTAATTACGGGCGTCAAGTCGAGTTTGCATGAGAACCTCCTCCATACGTCGGTTTTCATTACAACATGCCCGATGATTTGTAAAATATATTTACCTATCAGGAGTCGATCGTTCCGTCCGTCATCCTTCGGCGCGCCTTGATGATGTGCGTTTCCATCGCCACCCGCGCCCATACGGCATCTTTCGTGCGGATCGCTTCGACGATCTCGGCATGTTCGGCAATGACCCGACGGGCGCGTGCCTGCGATCCGGACCGGGTGAGCGCAAGCGAGACATTCATGAAGCTGGTCAGCGAAACCTCCGAACCTTCCAGCGCCTTGGCGAAAAACTCGTTTCCTGTTCCCTCGCAGATCGCAAGATGGAAACGCCGGTCGCTTTCGGGAAGGAAAGCCCCGCGGCCCACCTCATGGGCGAAGGCCTCATGGGCTTCGAGGATGGCGGCAAGCTGCTTTTCCGTACGCCGCTCCGCTGCCAGTGCTGCCGCCTGGCCTTCCACGTAGAAGCGAAGCTCCTGATAGCGCAGGAAGCGCGAAATGTCCTCCAGGTCGGCCAGGTTCGGCAGATCTTGCGAGGGCCTGCTCAAGACATAGGTGCCGCTGCCGCGCCGCGCTTCCACGAGGCCGTCGACCCGCAGGCGCGCAAGCGCCTCGCGGACGACCGGGCGCGAGACGCCGAAGCGTTCGGCAAGTTCGTTCTCCGTCGGCAGCCGCGCGCCCGGTTGAAAGATGCCGTTCAATATGTCGTGCAGGATGCGCCCGTAGACCTGATCGGCATAGCTCGACGGGCGGGTTTCGGCTAGGCTTTCGAGGATGGGCGACTTCGCGGGCACGGCGATCCTTCCTGTCCTGCCGGGCCGGCCGGCGAGATCCACTTCACACTAACACATTAATGCATTATTACAGGATCTGGAACCGTCCTGGAGGATTGGATTTTTGATATCGGAAGCTCCGGCTGCCAAACACCGCAGCGGCCTTGACCGCACCCGGCAGATCGCGCCGCAAATCGTGGAATATCTGCGCGAGAGGATCCTCGCACTCGACCTTGCCCCCGGTACGGCGCTCTCGCGCGTCGAGTTGCAGAAACAGTTCGGTCTCAGCCAGACGCCGGTGCGTGACGCGCTGATGCGCCTGGAGGAGGAAGGCCTCGTCACCGTCTATCCGCAATATGCGACGCTGGTGTCGAAAATCGATATCAATCTGGCACGCCAGACCCACCTCATGCGCCGCGCCGTCGAGCAGGAAGCCGTCTTCAATCTGGCGGAAAAGCCCGGCAGGCGGCAGATCGCAGACCGGCTGCGAGCGGCGAACACCAGGCTGAAAGCCCTCGCCTCCAAGGAACATGCGGAGTTTCTGGCGGCCGACCGTGCGTTCCACTTCATCATCTTCGAGGAAGCGGGGCTGGAGCATATCTGGCCGATCATCCGCCGCCACAGCGGCCATATCGATCGTCTGCGGCGTCTCAATCTCGTCAATGTCGGCACCAAACGTGTGGTGGACACCCACGACATGATCATCGAAAGCATCGAAAAGGGTGCGCCGGTCGAGGCAGCGCAAGCGATGAAGACCCACCTCTCCGGCACGTTGTCGATGATCGACGACATCGCGGCGCGTTATCCGGACTACATAGAACTCGGCTAACATGCCGGGAGCCACGCGCGGCCACCTCATCGATAGGTTCGCGGACGGTGGTCCCGCGGATCTCCTCGTCTGATCCGGCTCGCCTGAGGGCAAGTTCGACATGATGGATTATCTGCTCCTCGCCGCCTCGGGTTTCATCGCCTGGATCGTTTCGACGATCGGCGGCGGAGGCGGAGCCATGCTTCTCGTGCCGCTCATCGGCTTCATCGCCGGTGCCCAGGCCGTCGCTCCCGTGGCCGCGGTCGCCACCGTCATTGCGGGAGGCGGGCGCATCCTGGTGTTTTTCCGGGATATCGAATGGCGCGTCGTCGCCTGGGGTCTCCCCGGCGCGGCCCTCGGCGGCGTCCTCGGCGCCGCCGCCTTCTCCAACACCTCGGCGGAATGGCTTCAGATCGTCGTCGGTCTGTTCCTGATCTCGACAATATTCCAGTACGGCTTCGGCCGGCGGGAAAGGACCTTCGCGACTGCAACCTGGTGGTTTTTCCCGGCACAATTCATCGTCGGATTTCTGTCCGGCCTGATCGGAGCCATAGGGCCGATCCTCAACACGCTCTATCTCAATGCCGGCATCACCAAGGAAAAGATGGTGGGGACCAAAACAGCAATCTCCCTACCCATGCATCTCGCCAAGATCGGCACCTATACGGCGTTCGGAGCATTGACAGGCAAGCTGTTGCTGTTCGGCATCGCAGCCGGGCTGGGTGCGCTTGTCTCCAACTGGCTCGCCAAGCGCGTGCTGACGAACATGAGCGAGCTGAATTTCCGCGCAATCGTGATCGGCTTCATGGCGCTGAGCGGAGCGTTGATGATCTGGGAACAAAGAGAGACGCTCCTGCGGATTTTGCCGGGGACACACTTGATCCCGCCGATCGAGTGCGCTCGGGTTCCACTCAGGATCCGGCCCGCCTACCGGGCCGCCGGGTGCCAGCCGGACTTCTCCGGCTGGCACTGCCGATCAGGATAGATGGTGCCGTTCCTGAAGGCCATAGACCGGCGTCGATATGCCTTCGCAGCGCGCTTTCAACTGCAGCGAAAGATATTGCGAATAATGCCGCGACTGATGCAGGTTGCCGCCGTGGAACCAGAGCGCCTCCTGCTGCGTCGGCTTCCACATGTTGCGCTGCTCGCCCTCCCATGGACCCGGGTCTTTCGGCGTATCGGAGCCCAGGCCCCAGACCTTGCCGACCTTGTCGGCGACCTCCTTCGAGATGAGGTCCGCTGCCCAGCCGTTCATCGAACCGTAGCCCGTGGCGTAGACGACGAGTTCGGCCGGAAGCACGGTGCCGTCCTTCAGCACAACGGCATCCTCGGTCAGGTGGCTGACGTCGGAACCGGACTTCAGTTTGATGCTGCCGTCGATGACGAGGTCGCAGGCGCCAACGTCGATATAATAGCCGGAGCCTCGGCGCAGATATTTCATGAACAGGCCGGAGCCGTCAGCGCCCCAGTCGAGCATGAAGCCGGCCTTTTCGAGATCGGCATAGAACCTGGCGTCCCGCTCGCGCATTTTCTCGTAAAGCGGAATCTGGAACTCGTGCATGATTCGGTAGGGCAGCGAGGCGAAGATCAGGTCGGCCTTGCGCGTCGTCACGCCCGCGGCAAGCGCCCGCTCGGAATAAAGATCGCCGAGCCCGATCTCCATCAGCGTGTCCGATCTGACGATGTGGGTCGACGATCGCTGCACCATGGTCACATCGGCGCCGCCCTCCCAAAGTGCGGCGCAGATATCATGCGCGGAATTGTTGGAGCCGATGACGACCACCTTCTTGCCGCGATAGGCGTCCGGACCGGGATGCTGCGACGAATGTTGCTGCTCGCCCTTGAATATGTCCTGGCCTTCGAGCTTCGGCACGTTTGGCTTGCCGGACATGCCGGTTGCGAGAACGAGCTGCTTCGGCCTGAGTACGACCTCCTCGCCATTGCGCTCGGCGACCACCGTCCATTCCCTGGTCGCTTCGTCGTATCGGGCCGACTTGCAGGTTGTGGAACTCCAATAATCGAGTTCCATCACCCTGGTATACATCTCCAGCCAGTCGCCGATCTTGTCCTTCGGCGCGAAGACGGGCCAGTTTTCGGGGAAGGGGATATAGGGCAGATGGTCGTACCAGACCGGATCGTGCAGGCAGAGCGACTTGTAACGCTTGCGCCAGCTGTCGCCCGGTCGTTCGTTCTTCTCGATGATGATCGTCGGCACGCCGAGCTGCCGCAAGCGCGCGCCGAGCGCGATCCCGCCCTGGCCGCCGCCGATGATGACGGCATAGGGCTGCGTCGTGTAGCCGAGTTCAGCTGCTTCCGCTTCGCGCTTTTCCTTCCAGGTCCTGCGGTTCGGGTCATGACCGTGTTCGGCGCCGAGCGGCCGCCTGAGCCCCTTCGGCTCCTCGTGCCCCTTGAGCTCCGTCATCGTCGTCAGGAGCGTCCAGATCAGTCCGTTCTTCAGGCGGATATGGCCGTGGCCGCGCGCCACCTCGGTCTCGAACTCGAACCACCCTTCGGTGACGCCGTCGCCGGCGCTTGCCGGTTCGTTCTCGTCCTGGCGCAGGCGCGCCGGCTTGATCGCCGCGAGCTGCGTCGTCAGCATGTCGCGGATCTGGTCCTGCCCCTCCATCGATTTGAGATTCCAGGTGAAGGCAACGAGGTCGCGCCAATAGCAGTCGGCTTGAAACAGATTGACGGCCGTATCGATGTCGCCCTGCTCAAGGGCTTTTCCGAGTTTGGCAAGCGCGGTATCGATGCGGGTGCCGGGACTTTCTTCAAGCATGGGTATCCTCCTCTTCGCTTGGATAGCACACGGGCGGCTCCTCAACCGCCCGCAGACGCCAATCGTCGAACCACCTTCTGCAATGACCGTGCCAGGGCAGAAAACCACGTATTTTCAAGGAGCAGAGAGCGTGGAGGTGTCGCATGAAGCGACGCGGCTGCAACATGTGTGGCGCCGCGCCTGTTGCACGGCAGCCACCGGGATTACGCCTCCCAACGGATATACGCGTCGAGGACTGCGGTGAGGTGTGACCGCCTCCGGCCGGCAGGCCAGGGGGTATCCCGGCTGCAGGGGGCGCCGCGCCTCAATGGCGGTGCGGCTTGAGGCGGTAGCGCTTGATCTGCCGGTGCACCGTCGAGCGATCGAGCCCCAGCCGGCGGGCAGCCTCGGAAATGTTCCAGTCGCAAGCGGCGAGCGTCAGGCTCAAGGCAGCGCTCGCCTCGCTTCCGCCGACAGTGCCCGCATTCGCCAGGAGGTGGTCCGGCAGGTCGCCGGGCTCCACGACGCCGTTCTCGGCAAGTGCCGCGGCGACGGCGATGACGTTGTCGAGTTCGCGGATGTTTCCCGGCCAATCATGCGCCTTGAGCGCAGCCAGGGCCGCCGCGGACAATATCAATTCGCCGTCACTGTGCCGCTTCAGGAGCCGCTCCAGCACCCAGTCGAAGTCCGGTCTGTCCCTGAGGGCCGGGAGCGAGAGGGTAGCGGCATTGAGCCGGTAATACAGATCCTCGCGGAATGCTCCTTGCGAGACGAGCGTCTTCAGCGACCGATGCGACGCCGAGACGACCCGGATACGCACCTTCCGCGGCGCCGTCCCGCCCACCGGCAGCACCTCGCCTTCGGCAAGCACGCGCAACAGCCGGCTTTGCAGGGAAAGCGGCATGTCGCCGATTTCGTCGAGGAAGAGCGTTCCGCCGTCCGCCTGCTCGATCAGGCCCTTGCGGCCCTTGGCCGAAGCACCGGTGAAAGCTCCCGGCAAGTAGCCGAAAAGCTCGCTTTCGATCAGCTGCTCCGGAATCGCGGCACAATTGATGGCGACGAACTGGCCCTTGAGACCGCTGCCCTCGTGGATGGCGCGCGCGAGATGTTCCTTGCCGGTCCCGGTCTCGCCCTGAATGAGGATCGGCAATCGCGTCCGTGCAAGCTTTGCCGCCTTTGCCTGGAGCGCCGCGATCACGGGCGCTTCGCCGCCGAGCCGCCGCAAGGCCGGTGGAATCTGTTCGTGCGAAGCGAGCGGTGCGCGGACCTTCGAGTGCGGCTCGATCGCATGGGCGAAGAGCGCATTTCCGTCCCGGGCGAAGACGAGCCGCTCCTGGGTCGGACGCCGGCGGGTAAGGTCGGACAGATCATCGATCTCGATGTCCAAGAAGCGCGACACCGGCTCGCCGATCAGTTGCCGTGGATCGCGCCAGTCGAGGCCCGTCGAGCGCGCTAGGATTTTCGCCCCAGCATGGGTCATGCCGGCGATCCGGCCAAGACCGTCGATCGAGATCGCCGCCTCCGGATCGACGTCGAGGAATTCGGGAGAGCGCGAGAATCGCAGGACCCATTGGTTGCGCGCTTGCGCCATGAGATTGGCAAGCTCGATGCGCCTTACGGTCGCCGTCACCAGATGCAGTGCAAGATTCTGGCTCGCCTTTAGGATCGGCGAACTCAGAAGCGAGATGTCGAGGACGGCGGAGAGTTCGCCCTGGATGTCGTAGATCGGCGCGGCCGTGCAGGAGAGCGGCGTGTGGGTGTTGTCGAAATGGTCGGTCTGGTGAATCGTCAGCGCCTCTCCCGTTTCCAGGCACGCGCCCACCGCACAGGTCCCGGCGCGCCATTCGGACCACTCCGAACCCAAATAGAGCCCCGCCTTGCGCAGGCTGTTGCCGAAGAGGGGATCGCCGAGGAACTCGACCGTCACGCCTTCGCGGTCGGAAAGCAGCAGCACGTAGTTCTGCCCCGCCACCTGGCGGAACAGGTTTTCGAGCCCCGAACGGGCGATGGCGATCAGATCCTCCGATTGCTGGCGGTGTTCCCTAAGTCGCGTTTCCGGGACGATATAGGCTTCACAACTCTGCGCCGGATCGAGCCGGTGATGCTCCAGGCAGCGCAGCCACGATTTCACGACGGTCTTGTCGCGGCGCACGGGAAGACCACGGCTGACGCGTTCGATTTCGCGGATATGCTCGGAATGTGAAACCATCGCCGCCTCCCAACGGACCGCGCTTGCTCCTCCGGCAGAGTTTGCGCATGGCAGGGGCGAAAGTAAAGGAAGCGGCGGCTCGATGCACTACCGATAAAGTTGCGGATGAGCCCCATGAAGCGATTGTGACCGTTCCGTCTTGGGAGGAGCCCCCTCGAGCAGGCGGTCAACGATCATGCGGCCGATCGGAATGGCAGAGGTCGCAGCCGGCGACGGCGCGTTGCAGACGTGGAGCATCCTTTCGGTCTGTTTGAAGAGGAAGTCGTGGACGAGGCTGCCATCGGCCATGACCGCCTGCGCCCGGATGCCCGTCTGCGGGACCGCGAGGTCGTCTATCGTGAGCGACGGGCAGTATTTCCGGCACTCCCGCAGATAGCGGAACCGCGATGCCGAATTGGCGAATTCCGTGATCGCCGACCGCCAGTTCTTCGCCGCCATTTTCCAGAAGCCGGGAAACGCCGCCATGTTCGCCACATCGGCCGCTTTGAAGCTGCCCTTCGGGTAGCCCTCGCGGGCAAAGCCCAGCACCGCATTGGGGCCGACGGTCATGCCTCCGTCGATCGTTCGGGTCAGGTGAATTCCGAGGAAAGGCAGGTCCGGGTCGGGAATGGGGTAGATGAGGCGCCGGGTCACGCCGACCTTCGACGGCGGCAACACGTAATATTCGCCCCGGAACGGCACGATGCGGTGGTCAATATTAAGCCCGGCCATCAAGGCGATGCGGTCGGACTGCAGGCCGGCGCAGGCGATCAGCTTGCGCGCCTCGATTCGGCCGGATGCACTTGCGATCCGCACGCCTCCATCCTCTTCGGCAATGGCAGTGGCCTCGACCCCGCAGCGGATTTCGCCGCCTCGGGCTCCGATGCGCTCGGCCATCGCCCGGCAAACTGCCGAATAATCGACAATCCCCGTCGTATGGACGAGAAGCGCACCTAGGCCGGCGATGTTAGGCTCCTCCGATCGAAGTTGCGACGTCGACAGGCGAGAGTATTCGATCCCATTCTGCTGCGCTCTTTCCTCCAGGCTCTCCATGCGCTCGACCTCGGCCTCGGTGGTCGCCACCAGCAATTTGCCGCAGGTCTCGAAGGGGATGCCGTTCCCGGTGCAGAATTCCTTTGTCGCCTCTGCTCCCTCGCGGCACAACTTCGCTTTCAGGGATCCCGGTGCATAGTAAATTCCGGCGTGGATCACGCCGCTGTTGTGGCCCGTCTGGTGGCGCGCAAGCTCGCGCTCCTTTTCCAGAAGCACGATGCTGGCGCCCGGCACCCGTTCCTGCAGCGCCATGGCCGCAGCAAGGCCGACGATGCCGCCCCCGATGATGCAATATTCGTACAAACTCGCAACCTTCCCGGCTCGTACATGTGATGCGTCCTTTGCCATGCATAGCGTTCTTGCAGGCATCGGGAAAGCAGGGTGCGCGGGGCACAGGCGGGAGCCGTACGATCAGGAACCGTGTGCGGCCGCCCCGGAAAAGTTCCGCCGCGGGACGAGCTTCGCCGCCCCGACGCAGGCGCACGCCACAACAATGCTGCTCCTGGAACAAATCACGGTTGAAAGGGATTCATTTCCAGTCGCCACGCACGGGATAGGAAGCTTGGACTGGAAAAGCGCGTTCACCGGAAATCCGGCCGGCCGACGGCGTCGGACAAGCCGGCCGATAATAAAGGAGGCGGAGAATGTCTGGCGCAGCGCGCCCGCACGGCATTTGTCCTTCCTGGTGGACGCAGCCGCCTATTATGCTTGTCTCGACAGCACGCTCGATCAGGCGGAAGAGCAGATCTGGATCACCGGATGGGACTTCGATCCGCGAATCAAGCTCAGACCGGACGACCCCCAGGCGGAATCGCTCGGCAGCAGGCTCGAGCGCCTCGCTGCACAAAAGCCGAAACTGAAGATTCGCATTCTCGTCTGGGCGATGGGACCGATCTATTCGGGAAAGTCGCTCAGGCTGTTTCGCAAGCAGCAATGGGCGGCCCATCCGCAGATCGAACTTCGTTTCGCGAGCCATCGGGCGCTGCGCGGATCGCATCATCAGAAGCTCGTCTGCATAGACGACAGCATCGCCTTTGCCGGGGGCATCGACCTGACGGCGCGCCGCTGGGACACGCCGGAGCACGCGGCCGAGAACGAGTTGCGGCGCGATCCGGACGGAAAACCCTATGATCCGGTGCATGACATACAGGTGTTGCTCGAAGGCGGGGCGAGCCGTGCCATCGGCGATCTCTGCAGATCTCGCTGGAAAGCGTCTACGGGCGACCAAATCGAGGCGCCGCCCGCGCGGGCGCTTGCATGGCCGAACGGCACGGTGCCGGTGCTCGAGGATTGCCCGGTCGCAATCGCCCGCACGGAACCGGGCTCCGGCAAACGACGCGGCCGTCAGGAGGCGCTGCGGCTGACGCTCGATGCTTTGCGCAGTGCGCGAAGTCACATCTACATCGAAAACCAGTATTTCGCATCGGGGAGAATCGGACAGTTGCTCTGCGACCGGCTGCAGGAGCCTGACGGTCCGGAAGTGGTGGTCATCACCACCCGCAGCTCGCATGGGCTTCTGGAACGCATCGTCATGGGAGGAAACCGCGACCGCCTCGTTCGGCGGCTCAAGCGGGCCGACCGCTACGGCAGGCTCAGGGTCGCCTATCCGGTCGTTCCCGCCGCCGACGGATCCGAGCAGGAGGTGATTATCCATTCCAAAGTGGTCGCGATCGACGATCGTTTTTTCCGCGTCGGCTCGTCGAACTTCAACCACCGCTCGGCAAGCCTCGACACCGAATGCGACGTCGCCGTGGAAGCCGCCAACGAAGGGCAGCGCGCCGCCATTGCCAGAGTCCGCAACGGCCTGATCGCAGAACATCTCGACGTTGAAGCGAACGCCGTTGAGAAGGCACTGAGGGAAACGAACTCTCTCGTCGCCACCCTGGACATGTTGAATACGCGCCGGCGCGGCATACGCGCCTTCGACGGAATCGATGACGACGGCGCGACCAGTCTCATCTGGGGCACGGAGATCGTCGATCCGCAGAGGCCGATCCGACCCTTTTACCGCACGCACAAGCTCGTGAGGCGCTGGATCGGTCAGCTTTTCGCCTTGCTCGCCAGGCTTTTTTCCTCATCTCGACGGGCGACGAACTCCGTGACCGAAAGCAAGATCAAGCCGAGCGGCAGCGGCAGGAAGAAATAGATCGCCCGAAAGGCGATCAGAGCGCCCAGGCTCGCCGAACTGCCAAGCAGAAATGCGATCGTCGCCTCGAGTACGCCGATGCCGCCGGGGACATGGCTGACGATCGCGGTCACGCCGGCCCCGACATAGGCCATGGCCGTATCGATGAAACTCACCTCCTGGAAGGCGCTCAGCAACTGATGCAACGCTGCGCTGACGCAGAGGAAGTTGGCGGCTCCGACGACAACCTGCAAGGCCGCAATCCCCACCGAGGGCATTTCGAAAGTCCAGCGAAAGATGCGAACCGAGCCCCGCAGAAAATAAGCGAGCAGCACGTAACCGGCCGCGGCCGCAATGCAGGCAGTGCCTAACAGAAAAGCGCCGGTCGTGGAAAATCCCGTAAGGCGCGCGGCACCCGCCGGCACGATCAGAAAACAAAGCCCGGCCAATGTGACAAGGCCGAGGCCGACGGTGACACCGCAGAAGAGAATGACCTTCGCCACCTCTTCGGCGCTCAGCCCCCAGCGCGAGTAGAAGCGGTAGCGGACGGCACCGCTGCTCAAGGCCGCACCGCCGACATTGTGGCCGATCGAAAGGCTGGTGAAGGAGGCGATGGCGATTTGCGGATAGGCGAGCTTCCGCCCGACATAGCGGATGGCGAGGGTGTCGAAGAGGGTCAGGCAGAAATAGGAAAGAAAGACGAAACCGATGCCCAGCAAGAGATTCCGGGCCGGAATCCGCATGATCGAGCCGACGATTTCATGAAAGCTGTGTTGGCTGAGGGTCCGATAGATCAACCAGCCCGCCACGCAGATACCGGCAGCGATGAACAATCTCGCTAGAATTTTTCTGGACATCGGCCCTCCCTTGCGCACCCACCGGAACGAAAAGCAGGTGCTGCGTGTTCCGAAGGCGATGCGACAGCGGATACGTTTCCTCACCTACAACGTTCACAGCTGCTTCGGCACCGACCGCAGGCTCGATCCCGCGCGCATCGCCGCCGTCATCGCCGAGTGCCAGCCCGACGTCATCGCATTGCAGGAGGTCGACGTCGGGCGCGCCCGTACCGGCGGAATAGACCAGGCCCATATGATCGCCACGCATCTCAATATGGAAGCCGAGTTCCATCCGGCTCTCCACCTGGAGGACGAGAAATACGGAGACGCCGTTCTGACGGCCTTGCCTATGCGGCTGATCAAGGCAGCACCCCTCCCCTCGTCCGGCGAGCCGCGAGGCGCGCTCTGGGTGGAGATCGACGTCGCCGAAGTCAAGCTTCAGGTGATCGTGACGCATCTCGGATTGCGCGGCGCCGAGCGCCTGCGCCAGGCGACCGCCCTTCTAGGTCCCGGCTGGCTCGGAGGAATGGCCAAGGGGGACGCTCACGTGGTCCTGGCAGGCGATCTCAACGCCACGGGCCGCTCGACCGCCTACAGGCTCCTGGCCCGACAGCTCAGCGATGCGCAGCTGCTGACCGGCGCCAAGCCGCGGCCGACCTTTCCATCGCGATTGCCGCTGCTGCGCATCGATCACGTGCTGGTCGGCAAAGGCATAGAAGTGGCTTCCTGCAGAGTGCACGGCAGCACGCTGGCGCGAAGCGCTTCGGATCATCTTCCGCTGCTTGCCGAACTGGATGTCGTCAAGCGAGACGAAAAGCAGGAGGCCTGAAAACGACAGCGCCGCGCATCTTGTCGGAGGCGCGGCGCTGCCCGCAGGTCCCGCAGCATTCTGGTCTGAAGCGGTTTCAGTGTTTGGCCGTCACGTCCCGCTGGTCTCGCTCCAGGAATCTGCGCGTGATCTCACCGGCGTTCTCAGCCAGCCACTCGGCCATCGCGATTTCCTGCTGCAGGATGCTCTCGCAGACCCGCTTCGTCTCCTGATCGCCCGCCTGTTCGGCTGCGGCGATGAGAATCCTGTAGCTGGCGATTTCCATATGCTCGAATGTATAGCTGGCCAGCGTGCCCTTGACGACTTCGTCACTGACGAAGAGGCCGCTCAGGCCTTGCCCGAAGGCAACGATCTTGCCGCTGATATCCTTGATGCTCGAGGTTCCGCCGTCGAGCCGTTCGAGGCAGCGCTCGAGCATGGCCGCCTGGTCTTTCGTCTCCTGCAGGTGGCGGTCGATCCTGGTCTTGAGTTCTGGATAGTTTTCCAGCCGGCTCGATTGGCTGGTGAGCATCGTGATCGCCTGCTCTTCCATCGCATGTGCATCCCTGAGCCAAGCCACAAGGTGTTCGTTCGCAGTAGCCATCGGATATTCCTTTCTTTTCGCGCGCCCTCCAACCGGCGGTTTCCCGAAATGTTCCTGCAGAACGGCGCGTGATCGCCTCACCCTGCGGCTTCGGAACAATTCGACGCCTTGGTGATTGGAGGCCGGAAGACCGCAGGTTTCGCGGTTCGGTCTCGACAATCGTCGGAAGGTTCACATGTCCAAGATCCTGGCTGCAGCAGTGATCGTCGTCCTGGTGGTGATTGCGGCGCTCTGGATGATGTTCCCTCTCGACCAGTCGGCCGAATCGGGGCAACCGCCGCCGCATGCGATCGACCAGTCGGAGTAGCACATGCACGAAGAGCTCAAAATATACCGTCTGTCGCCGCTCGCCGAGCCCGACGATCCGAACTGGCAGAATGCCAGCTACCAGGGCGAGGTCGTGGTGGCGGCAAGATCGAGCGGCGATGCCCGCATCGTCGCAAGCGAGGCGGAGCTCGATTTCCTCGAAATCGACGCCAAGCCGGCGGAAGGGGTGACGACCGACATGGCCAGCGCGTTTCGCAGCGAGAAGCTCTACACCGTGGTCGAGGAGGGGCCGGCCCCGGACGGCACGCAACGCGGCGTGCTCCGCGGGGAGGTGAGCGTCGACAACATCATCTCGACGCAGCTTTAACGCACCGATTCACGAGCCTCACAGACCGAACGGGAACGTATCCGGCACGCCCGCTTTTATGTGTTCCGCGCCGAGCGGTTCGACCGGCGTCGTCTGATCGAACCAGACGAAGGCGCCGAACTGCCGGGGCAGCGAGGCGTGGGCATAGTGGCTGAAGCGTTCCGTGTCCGGCCGGTAGATCACGCCGATGAAGCGCTCAAGCATCGGCTTGAGGAGACCGTCGCGCAGACGCGCGTGGCGTTCGAAGTCGATTAGGAAGCGCTCGACCCCTGAGTCGTGCATCACGCGCTCGTAGCTTCCTTCGAGCGACGGCCGGATCGGCTTCACCTCCATTTCGCCGTCCCAATCGCTTGCGGCAGCCACATGACCGCCATGCGTGCCGAAGCCGATCAGCGCTGCCTGATCGCCAAACCGCTCGCGGCAGAGCTGACCGATGTTCAACTCCTCGCGGGCCGTGCCCATGTCGGTATGGCGAGCATCGCCGATATGGGAATTGTGCGCCCACACCACTGCCTTCGAGCGGGCGCCGCGTGCATTCAACAGATGCTCGAGCGTCGCGAACATATGGGTGTCGCGCATGTTCCAGGAGTCGGCCCCGGCATAATACATGATCCGGTAATACCGCTCGGCCGAGGCGACGAGGCGCGCGTTCTGCACCGCGTCGAGAAGCTCGTCGCCGCTGTCGCGCCCGGCTTCGAGCTGCCTCTCCAGGAGTTCGCGGCATTGCTTGACGACGGCCTCTTCGCATTTGCGGAAGCCCGCGGTCATGGCCGCACGGCCATAGGTCGCCGGCTCGTTCTGCCAGGGGGTCAGGCACCCGTAGCGCTCGCGGGCAACCGTAGCGGCCTCGGGATCGGTCTCATCGAGATACCGGAGAACCGCGGCAATGGAGCCGCGCATATTGTAGATGTCCAGGCCGTAGAAGCCGGCCCGGCCGGACAGGCCCCTGCGGCCGTTATGTTCGCGCATCCATTCGACGAAATCCATGACTTCGCGGTTGCGCCACATCCAGGTCGGGAACCGCTGGAAAGGCGCATCGAGACGCATGCCTTGCGTTCGATGTCGGACATAGCGGTCGACCGCCGCCGCATCCGGCCAATCCGCTTCGACCGCCACGATCGTGAACCCATGTTCCTCGATCAGGCGACGCGTGATGGCTGCGCGGGCGCGGTAGAATTCCGACGTGCCATGGCTCGCCTCTCCGAGCAGCACGACCCGCCGCCCGGCAAAGCGATCGAAAAGCCGCCCGAAGGCAGGATCGTCGAAATCGGGCAGCGGCTCGGCCGACTCTGCAACCATCTCGGGCAGCGTGGGCGCCGGTCTGAGCCCTGCCCGGGATTGAACCCGCTCCCCATGCCAGCCGTATTCGCCGACGAGAGGCACGAATCTGACCCCGCCGAGGTCCTGCTCCTCGAATGTCGTGGCGCTGGCGCGCGTGACCTTCAGCAGGCGCTGCTCCTCCGGGGGGCCGACGGGTATGACGAGATGGCCGCCGATGTCGAGCTGCTCCTTGAGCGCATGCGGTATCTCGGGACCTCCGGCAGCGACCAGTATGGCGGTGAACGGTCCAGCCTCGGGCCAGCCGGCCGTGCCGTCGCCGACACGCACATCGATATTGCCGTAACCGAGCTCGGCAAATCGTCTCCGGGCGACCTCGGCGAGGCCGGCATGGCGCTCGATCGTATAGACATGTGCCGCGATCCGGCTCAGCACCGCCGCCGCATAACCGGATCCGGTTCCGATTTCGAGCACCGTATCGCCCGGCTGGACTTCGGCGCGTTCGATCATCAGCGCCACGATATAGGGCTGCGAGATGGTCTGGCCATGGCTGATCGAGAGGGCCGAATCCTCATAGGCGAATTCCTCGAAGCCTGGATCGACGAATGCCTCCCGCGGGACGACGCCCATCGCCTCCACGACATATCTGTCCCTTATCCCCCGTCGCGAGAGATGCGACGTGATCATCCGTTCGCGGGCGCGCGAAAAATCAATCATGGCGGAAGCCTTCCTTGCGTTTCATCGCAACCCGCCGCGCCAGATCGTGTCATTGTTTCGCCAAGGGGCGTGGTGACCTGGCTCCTTTCGGGCGGCCGGGTTGCTTTTGCGGACCCTGACGGCGGTGTCAGCCATGCCGCGGCAGCGGTACCTGCCTGTCGCTACAGCGCCGGGCGGCTGAGGCGTTCACGTTCGCGCTCGATCTCGTCGAGGCTATAGGGACCGGAGGCGGTGTCGAACCGGGTCCAGCCATCCTCCGTATAGGCGCGGCGCCGGACCGATATGTCGACGGCATCGCGATTTCTTAGAATCCCGTCCGCCTGTGCGACCAGAGGCTCCTCGGTCCTGACCACCACCAACGCACCGCCTCGGCGCACTCCCTCGGCGTAAAGATGCGCATCCTCCTCCTCGATCCCGGAATCGGTGAGCGAGCCGATGATGCCGCCGGCCGCACCTCCGGCGAGAGCGCCGGCCGCCGCGCCTGCGGCGGTCGACGCCAGCCACCCAGCCGCGACCACGGGACCGACCCCAGGTATGGCCATCAGGCCCAGGCCTGTCAAAAGCCCCAGCGTGCCCCCGCCCACGGCGCCCAGACCGGCACCTGCTCCGGCACCGCTCGCCGCACCGGAACCGTCGGCCGAATAGCGGTCTCCCGCATTGTTGGCGACGATGCTTATATCTTCGGAAGGAAACCCTGCCGCCTCCAGATCGCTCACGGCCCCTCGGGCTTCCCCGTAATCGTCAAACAGCCCTGCCACGGTTCTCATCGTCTTCTTCCTTGATCTCTAAAGCGCGACTACGTTGCCCTGAAAATCGAGAGCGACGGAAACGGATTTGCCGTCCTTCATCGCGGTTGCCCGCCAGATACCCTTGTCGTCGAGCTTCAGCTCCTTGACGTCCGTGTAGCCCGCCTCCTGCATCCGTTCCCGTGCCTGGGCTTCGGTGAAGCTGTTCTTGCCGGGGACAGGTGCCGTGGGGTTCTGCGTGTCGGGAGTGGCAATGGCCGGGGTGTTGCCGGCCGTCTGCGCGAAGGCCGGTCCTGCGGCAGCGCTCAACAGTACCGCAACGCCGAAGACGATGTTCTTCATGGCCTTTCCTCTCTCGATCCTCAATGGGCCAACCAAACCGTCCGGGCCGGATTTGGTTCCGCCGGCAGTCGCCGGCACGATGGGAAGGAAAGCGGGTCGGCGCCCGGCTTTGAAGGCCCGGAAGGAACTTTATCGCCCTTTCCCGGTTGCATCCGCTCTGCTGCCGGTTTCGGTACAGCGCTGGAGGATGCGAAATGGCTACGAACGCAAAGGACGGCAAGGCCGCCAAGAACTCGAAAGGGACACATGGCGGGAATCGTGCAGGCGATCAGGCGAAGAAGGCCGACGTCAAGAAAAGCAGCCAGGCGGCTGGCAAGGATCCGAACCGGGACAGCCGCTGAACGGCTGGGCGACGACGACCGCGAGGCAGGAACTGAACGGAAGGAGCGATTATGCTGAAGTGGGCACTGATTTTCTTCGTCATTTCACTGATAGCCGGGTTCCTCGGATTTTCCGGCGTTTCGGCCGCGACGGCGGGGATCGCGAAGATACTCTTCTACATTGCGGTTATAATCTTCCTCGTATTCCTCGTACTGGCACTGGCCGTCGGAGGTGCCGTAACCTAAGTCCCGTTGGGATTCGGGGCGCTCGCGGCGGCTTGTTTGATCGCCTCGTCCCTGTGCTTGTCACAGGGGTGCAGCCAGACCAAGTCCTTGGGCTGGAAAGGCTCTTCCGCGCCGCAGACGCGGCGCTGCTGGATCCCTGTTGACAAGCACAGGGATGAGGGTGGAGGAGAGATTGCAGTCCTCCGATACCTTCCTGAGGCCTGTTGAAATTCGGGCCACCCGCGGCGGCTTGTTTGATTTCCTCATTCCTGTGCTCGTCACAGGAATCCAGCCAGACCAAGTCCTTGGGCTGAAAGAACGCTTCCCGCGCCGCAGACGCGGCGCTGCTGGATCTCTGTGACGAGCACTGATGAGGACGGAGGAGAGATTGCAGTCTTCCGAGACCTTCCTGAGGCCTGTTGAGATTCGGGCTACCCGCGGCGGCTTGTTTGATTTCCTCATTCCTGTGCTTGTCACAGGAATCCAGTCAGACCAAGTCCTTGGGCTGAAAGAACGCTTCCCGCGCCGCAGACGCGGCGCTGCTTTCATCTCTGTGACAAGCACAGAGAGATGAGGAAGAAAGGCTGCAGTCCTCCGAAAAGTTCCTGCAGCGCCGCGCGTCTTCGGAGGTCGCCGTAGCACTCCGTCTCACAGCCGTCTGGAATGCGCAGTCTCAATTAAAAGGCGTTTCACTGCTTCGATGAAACAGCGAAACGCCTCGGCGAACACAATACTGCTGCCGTCAGTGCAAGCTCTTGGAGTGACTGCGCAACATTGATCTTGCCTCCATCGCCGAACTCGGCCGCATGGCTGCAACATATTGTTCGGTCAACTCCAACATGGCGAGCGCGATTTCCTGCCATGACCAGCCCGCTTCCTCGGCCAGCGCGGTAAAGACCAGGAACTCGTCCTCCATTGCGCGCTGACACTCAAGCTCCCGGCTGTTTTGCTGGGTGTGGATCGTGGGGCTGATGACAGGCATATGCTCCTCCCTCAGCGGCGCATCAATAGACACGCGCAGTCGCTGTAGCGCTTTGTTTTACCTAATGTTTCCGCCCTTCACTTCCGCTCCGGGCGCTCATGCGGTAGCTGCCAGACAAACGCCATGACGTGGCCGGCGGTTCCATCACGTTCGCGCCTTGGTGCTTCCCGGCCAAAATGGCGGACCCAAGTGCGGGGGCGCGAGGGGACGCAATCCCACACCTTGGGACAAGCGGAACTTCCGAAAGACTGGCGTGTTGTCAGGGAAGTCTCGTTCACTTGGATGACCAGCATGACGTCAATGCCCCCGCGCTCCCCTTCGGAACACCCGTCCGAGCCGCTCGCGCTGCCGCGTCTCGTCGACGAGGAGGCCGAAGCATTCGTTGCCGAGGCGATTGCCGAGCTGGGCCGGTCGCAAATTCCGTTCCTGATCGCGGGCACCTTCGCCGTCAGCGCCCATACCGGCATTTCGAGGCCGACCAAGGATCTCGACGTCTTCTGCAAGCCCGGCGATTACACCCGCATCCTCAATCATTTCAAGTCCCTCGGATACGCCGTCGAAATCGAGGACGATCGATGGCTGGGCAAGGTCTTCAAGGGGAAATCCTTCTTCGACGTCATCTTCTCCTCGCCTAACGGAACCATGATGGTCACCGACGCCTGGTTCGCCAATGCTCTGTTGACGGAGATCGGTGCCTCCACCTGTGCGATCGTCGCCCCGACGGAACTCGTCTGGTCCAAGGCCTTCATCCAGCTTCGCCACCGCTATGACGGCGCCGACGTCGCGCACCTGATCCTGAAGGCACACGACCGAATCGATTGGGCAAGATTGCTCGGATACATGGAAGCCCACTGGGAGGTCCTGCTCGTCCACCTCCTGAATTTCCGATGGATCTATCCCTCCGAGCGCGACAAGGTCCCGCTCTGGCTGATGGACGAGCTGTTGAGCAGGCTGGCGGCGCAGAGAGACCTCCCACTGCCCCTGACGAAGATCTGTCGCGGCCGGATGTACTCGCGCCCCGACTACGAAATCGATGTGAAGGAATGGGGTTTCGCCGATGTCGGAGGCGACGCCGACGTCAGCGCAGAAACTGAGGATACGGAGTCATGAGCAAGTTGAAGGTGGCCGCCGTGGCGGACCTGCATGTGAAGGAGGACCGATCGGTCTCCTATACCGACCTCTTTGCGGAAATCTCGCGCGCGGCGGACGTGCTCGTGATCGCCGGCGATCTGACGGATCTCGGCAAGCCTGCGGAGGCGGAGCTTCTCGCCGCCGATCTGAAGTCCTGCACGATCCCGGTCGTCGCCGTGCTCGGAAATCATGATCATCAATGCGATGCCGTGGAGGAAGTTTCGTCGATCCTCGTCAGGGCGGGTGTGCATCTTCTCGACGGTCAGAGCGTCGAAATTTCAGGCGTCGGCTTCTGCGGAACCAAGGGTTTCATCGGGGGCTTCGGCCGGTATATGCTGGGCGCCTTTGGCGAAGCGGCGATAAAGACCATGGTCGGAACCAGCGTCGACGAAGCCATTCGGCTGGAAAACGCCTTGAGGGCTACCAGGGCGGAGCGCGCGCTCGTCGTTCTGCATTACGCGCCGATCCCTGAAACCGTTGCCGGAGAACCGAAGGAAATCTATCCGTTTCTCGGGTCGTCGCGGCTCGCGGAGACGATCGACCGCTTCAAGGTGAGCGCCGTCGTTCACGGCCATGCGCACAAGGGCGCTTATCAGGGGCAGACGCCCGGCGGCGCCCCCGTCTTCAACGTCGCCGCCCATGTGGAGAAACCGACGGGCAGGCCTTACGCCATGCTCGAACTCTGAGCGTTCGGACATTTTCAGGATAAACGTGTAGCGATTTTCGTCCGGAAGCGCGCAGCTTCAAAGGAGTCCTGTCACGGCCTCAGGACGACCTTGATGCAGCCATCCTTTCTTTCCGCGAAGGTCTTGTAGAGTTCGGGGCCGTCGTCGAGCCCGCCGCGGTGGGTCACCACGAAGGACGGATCGATCTCGCCCTTCCGGATGCGGTCCAGGAGCAAAGGCAAGTAACGCTGAACGGGGGTCTGGGCCATCCGAAGCGTCAGGCCGCGGTTGATCGCCGAACCGAGCGGCACCTTGTCGAGATAACCGCCATAAACGCCGACGACGGAAACCGTGCCGAAATTCCTGCAGCAATGGATCGCCTGCCGCAATACATGCGGCCGGTCCGTTCCCATGAAGGTCGCCACCTTCACGCGGTCGACAAGCGAATCCAGGCTTGCCCGGCTGTCGGCCTCCGTTCCCACGGCGTCGATGCAGGCATCTGCGCCCCGGCCACGGGTGATCTCCATGATCCGGTCATAGATATCCTCCGCCATGTAGTCGAGGGTCATGGCGCCGGCGGACTCCGCAAGCCTCAGGCGCTCCGCGATCGTATCGATGGCGATGACCCGTTCGGCGCCGAGCAGAAATGCCGACCGGATCGCCATCTGCCCGACGGGTCCGCAGCCCCAGATCGCAATCGTCTGCCCGGGCTCGATGTTGCAGAACTCCGCCGCCATGTACCCCGTGGGGAAAATATCGGAGAGGAAGAGCGCCTGCTCGTCCGTGAGTTCGTCGGGAACCTTGATGGGCCCGACATCGGCGTGCGGCACGCGCAGATACTCCGCCTGTCCGCCGCTATAGCCACCGAGAAGATGGGAGTAGCCAAAGAGGCCCGCGGGTGAATTGCCCCAGAGCTTCGCCGCCTTTTCCCGGTCGGGATTGGTTCGCTCGCAGGCGGAATAGAAGCCCTTCCGGCAGAAGAAGCACTCGCCGCAGGCGATGGTGAACGGAACGACCACCCGGTCGCCGACCTGCAGGCCGGTCGCGCCCTTGCCGACCTCCACGACCTCGCCCATGGTTTCATGGCCGAGGATGTCGCCATTCTCCATGGATGGAATGAGGCCGTGAAAAATATGAACGTCCGATCCGCAAATCGCACAGGCGGTGACCTTGATGACGGCGTCGCGGTCATCCTCGATCTTCGGATCGGGCACGCTCTCGCAACGGATATCGCCTTTGCCGTGCCATGTCAGGGCTTTCACGTCGGAGCTCCTTTTCGCTGGTAGAAAAAGAAAAGGACGGGCGCTGCTCGTCCTTTGACATTCTTCCAAACACGGACCCTGGGCGGGTGTTCCCTGGAGCCGGCAGATCACACGACGAGCACGAAATCGCCCGCCGTCAGACCCGGTTGCGTCGAAAGCACGGCGAACTGCACGGCCGTATGACCGGAAAGGCTGCCATCGGCGTCGTAGTAGAGCGCACCGCTCGTCGTGTCGTAGATGATTTTCTGGTTCACGTTCTGCGCATCGGTTGCACCGGCCGCCGCGTAGAACTGCGTCGCCGCCAGCGTCCCGCCACTCAGCGTGGTGAAGACACTCTTCGAGAGGAAGAGCCTGTCTCCGGCGGTGAAATCCACGACCGTGTCGACATTCCCGGCCCCGAGAGCGAAGTCGAACTGGAAAATGTCCGCGCCCGCACCACCGAAGAGGGTGTCGCTTCCGCCGCCGCCCGAAAGAAGGTTCGCGTTCGCGTCGCCGCTCAGGCTGTCATTGCCGGTCCCGCCCCAGATGTTCTCGATGTTGCGGATCGTGTCCTCGGCCACGCCCCCGACCGTGACGGTCGTATAGCTGGCGCCGTCGAGTGCGACGGAGACGGATGCGCTCTTGTCGCGGTAGCTCGCCGTATCGGAAGCCGCCCCGCCGTCGAGAATGTCCGCTCCGCCTCCGCCCGTAAGGACGTCCTTGCCGTCATTGCCGTTGAGGGTGTTGGCGAAGCCATCGCCCGTGAGCGTATCGTTGCCCCTGCCGCCGAAAACATTCTCGATATTGCGGATCGTGTCTTCGGCGACGCCGCCGACGAAGACGAAGCTGTCGCCGGCTCCCAAAAGCGCCACCTCGACAGACGCCGTCTTCTCACGGTAATCGGCAGTATCCGCGCCCGCGCCGCCGTCTATGAGATCGGCGCCGAGAGCTCCCCGGAACATATTGCTCGCGGCGTCGCCGACAAGCGTGTCGTCACCGGAACCCGAGAGAATGTTCTCCACACCGCGGATGGTGTCTTCGGCTGTGCCGCCGACGAGAACGGCCGCACTCGCCGCACCGTTCAGCGTGACGGAAATCGCATCGGTTTTCTCCAGGTAGTCCGCGGTGTCGACGCCATTGCCGCCGTCCAGCACGTCTTTGCCGAGACCCCCTCTCAGCGTGTCGGCGCCGTCATTGCCGACCAGCACGTTGGCCAGGCCGTCTCCGGTGAGCGTGTCGCCGGCGGAACCGCCGGAGATGTTCTCGAAATTGCTGATCGTATCCTCGATCACGCCGCCCACCTTGACGGTCACAGGGTTGGCCCCATCGAGAGTAACGGAGACCGACTTGGTTTTGTCGCGATAATCGACCGTGTCCACACCGGTGCCACCGTCCAGACGGTCGGCGCCCGCACCGCCGCGGATCGTATTGCTGTTGCCGTCGCCGGTCAGCACGTCAGCGCCGGCGCCGCCGAAGATGCTTTCGATGTTGCGGACCGTGTCCTCGGCCAGCCCGCCGACCGTCGCAATCGCGTTCGACGCGCCCGCCAACGCCAGAACGACACCTGCCGTCTTGTCGCTGAAGTCGGCGGTATCGGATCCGGCACCCCCGTCGATGACGTCCTGCCCGCCCGCGCCCTTGAGAAGGTCGCCGCCGCTGCCGCCCAGGAGAATGTTCGCCTGTGCGTCGCCGGTGATCACATCCGCAAAGGCGCTGCCGGTGACATTTTCGATGTTACGCAGCGTATCTTCGGAAGCGCTGCCAACGATCACCTTCGCATCGTTGGCGCCGTTGAGCGTCACCGCGATCCCCTTGGCTGAAGCCGAGTAGTCGACCGTGTCGTTGCCCGCCCCACCGTCGAAGAGGTTCTGGAACCCGTCGCCTGCGAACACGTCATTGCCCGAGCCGCCGATGACGTTCTCGATGTCGCGCAGAGTGTCCTCCGCGACGCCGCCGACGAAGACCGTCGCCGGGTTCGACCCGGCCAGTGCTACAACCAGCGATGCCGTCTTGTCACTGTAGTCGGCCGTGTCGCTGCCGGCACCTCCGTCCAGAAGATCGGCGCCAAGGCCGCCGCGGAACGTATTCGCGGCGGCGTCACCGGTGAGCTGGTCGTTGCCGGATCCGCCGTTGATGTTCTCGATGTTACGAACCGTATCCTCGGCCGTCCCGCCGACGGTTGCAACGGCATCGGCCGCCCCGTTGAGGGCCAGCACGACCGATTGCGTCTTATCGCTGAAGTCTGCGGTGTCGCTGCCGGCTCCGCCGTCCAGCACGTCGGCACCGAGGCCTCCGCGAAACGTATTGGCGGCTGCATCGCCGATGATCGTGTCGCCACCCGAGCCGCCGACGATGTTCTCGATCTTCGCGATCAGATCCTCGGCAACGCCTCCAACCGTTACGGTAACAGGGTTTCCGCCGTTCAGCGACACGGCGATCGCCGCCGCCTTGTCGCTGTAGTCGGCGGTGTCGCTGTCTTCGCCGCCGTCAAGGGTGTCTGCGCCGCCTCCTCCCTTGAACCAGTCGTTGCCGCGCGCACCCGAGAGCTTGTTTGCCGCCGCATCGCCGGTGAGCGTGTCGTCCGCCGTCCCTCCGACGATGTTCTCGACATTGCGGATCGTGTCCTCGGCGACGCCGCCGACGAAGACCGTAGCCGCGTTCGCGCCGCTGAGCTGTACGACGACTGATGAGGTCTTTTCGCGGAGATCGAAGGTATCGATCCCGGTGCCACCGTCGGCCGTGTCGTTGCCGGCACCGCCGGACAGCGAGTCGTCGTCGGCACCGCCGTTGAGAATGTCGTCGCCTGCTTCGCCGCGCAGGATATTGCTTCGGTCGTCGCCGGTGAGGATGTCGTTGCCCGAGCCGCCATAGACGTTTTCGAAGTTGCTGATCGTGTCCTCGGCGATACCGTTCACGAAGACGGTGGCGGGTGTCGCCCCCATCAAGGTGACGACAACGGACTGGGTCTTGTCGGTATAGTCGGCCGTATCGTTCCCGGCGCCTCCGTCGAGGACGTCGTTGCCGCCGCCGCCTCGGAACAGGTTGTTCTGCCCGTCGCCGGTGATGACGTCGTCACCCGAACCTCCATAGACGTTTTCGATCGCCCGCAGGATGTCCTCGGCAGTGCCGCCGACCGTCACGACGGCATTGTTGGTTCCGTTGAGCGTGACGGTGATCCTTGCGGTCTTCTCACGATAGTCGGCCGTGTCGATCCCCCCGCCTCCGTTGATGATGTCCGCGCCTCCCAGCCCCTGAATGACATCGTCACCGGCAAGGCCGCTGATCGTGTCGTCCAAGTCCGTGCCTATGAGAATATTGTTTCCGGATGTGCCGTTGATGACTGCCATGGAAATTCCCTCTGAAGGCTCCCGACGAGACCCAGCTAAGGTCAACGCGCGCGTGTGAAATATCCCCCGGCCGGGCGGCCAGGGGGCCCCTCGTGGTTACATGACGTTCGGATCTCTCTCACCGCGGTGCCGAACGAAGCGGGCCACTATAGCTTGTGCCCGTCACGCACTCGTCGCGGCTTCATCCCGTCCTCCCGGGGCGCGGCCCGGTTGCGGTCTCTGATCCTGCCGCCGCCCGCTCCCGACTTATCCCCTTCGCTGGTTGCGGCGAGGTTGCTCGGTTCCTTGAAATTCTTCGTTCAATTTTCCTTCGTCCGCTCGCGCGCTTGTCCTCAGGAATACTGCCACCACCGATCGGAGCTGAATATATAGGAAACCCTATAGTAGAAGCGGGGCGCACGGCGCGCGAACCGGCGCTATAGCGTTCCCTATATTTCATCTCCGATGATCTGATGCGATCATGCGTTCGGTGGAGTCGTGTCGACTTACACGCCAAGAGCATCGCAACAAGAAATCTTTACCTTTTAGAGGAAGGGGCTACCTATGCTTACACGTAGGAGAATTGTTTCCGTATGCGCGCTGGGAGTATCCATCCTGCTGGTGCTCCCGCTTGTCTCGATCACTGTATTTGACGGATCTTCCGACAAGGCCTTTGCAGACAGCCGCGATATCGGCCACAAGAAGGGCGACAAAGGAAAACAGGATAGCGGCGGTTGACCTACACCGACGCGTAACAAGCTCCATGCCAGCTCGGAGGCTCAAATGCCTCCGTTTTTTTTCGACGTCGAGCGGCTCAAGATCTCAAGGGATTGGTGTACTGCACATGAAGCGCAGCAAGCGTGGCGCGATTGCTGATGTCCAATTTGCGGAAGATGTTGTGCAGGTGGATCCCCACCGTACCTTCGGAGGTTCCGAGTCTCGCCGCGATCATGCGGTTGGAGAGACCGCCGCAGATCAGCGCTGCGATCTCGCGTTCGCGTGGCGTAAGCAGACTGAACCTCTCCAGCGTCGCGTCGTTACCGACCTGAGACGCATTTGCCAGCAGATCGGCCGGCAGCCACTTCCCGCCCATGGCGACCTGCCGCATGCAGTCGAGCAGCGCTTCGGGGGCATATTCCTTCAGGAGAAGGCCGGAAAGCCCCATCTTCAGCGCCTCGGCGACCTGCGGGCCGCTGATTGTCGCAGTCAGGAAGATCACCCTCGTCAGACGCCGCGTGCCGCGGATCGCCCTCAGGATTTCCAATCCGCCCATGCCGGGCATGGCCACGTCGAGGACGGCAATGTCCGGCTGGAGGCGGGATATGAGCGAAACCGCTTCGACGCCGCTTGCCGTTGCGCCGACGACGTCGAAGTCCGGCGCTGCGGCGATGATGTCCTGCAATCCCCGCAGGAGCAACGGGTGATCGTCGACGAGCAGCACCGAATGCATCACCTGACCTCCAGCTTCAGCGGCAGCGCGATCTTGAGCCCGAGGCCAGGAGAATTCCGGCAGACCGCCAGCTTTCCGCCAAGCTCCGCCACCCGCTGCGACAGCGAGAGGGGCTTCATCTCGAGTTCACCCGATATTCCCGTGCCGTTATCGGTGATCTCCAGGTTCAGGAGCTCCGCGCTCCTGACAAAAGCTATCCGCAACAGCGTCGCCCGTCCGTGGCGCACCGCATTGCTCGCGGCTTCGGAGATCAACTGCATTATCTCGTAAAGCATCCATTTGGGCACCACGAGCGGCGCGGGTCCGTGTGACACGTCGATTGCGCAATTCCACTGCGTTCTCAACAGGTCGAGAAATTCCGGAAGTTCCTGCTCGATCCTGGCGAGATTACCTTCCTCTCCCGGTCGGTTCTCATCCACGAATTTGCGGACACATTGCTGCTGTTCGAGGATGAGCGAGCCCACCTCCGTCAGCTGCGTCTTTGCGCCATCCGGGATTCTTTCTCCGATCAGTTTCAGTTTGAGACGCGCCGCAGTGAGGTTCTGAAGCACGCTGTCATGCAGATCGCGGGCAAGGCGCATGCGCCCCTCGGAACGGGCGGCCTGGATAAGAGCGACACGCTCGAGCTCCGTCCCGACGCGGGTGGCGATGATCTGAGACAGATCTTTCGTGTCGTCGGCGGCGTTGGCGAAGCTGACCACGAAAACGCAGCCGCGATATCGAACACTGGAGAAGGCGGCGGAAAATACCTTGCGGTCCGATTGGTCGGTGTTTGCGCGGATCTGGGGCAGATCGGCGAAGAGGCCATTCAGTGCCTCGCCGCTCTTGCGATCGCGTCCGTCGTAGTGATCGGGATCGTGACGACGCCAGAAGTCGGTATCCCTGAGATCGGCCAGTTGGAGCGTGCCGTTAGCCCAGTATGCGACGCATCCCGATTCGAATTCCTGCTCACGCCAGATGACGAGCAGATGCGCATCGCCGAGAACGCCGGAAGCATGTTCCAACAGGATACTCAGCCAGGACACCCGGTCCTCGCCGATTGCGCCCGGCGGCCACTGTGCGAGTTGCGCCAGGCGCTGCCGGCTTCGTTCGCGATAGGCTCCGAAATAGCCGAGCGTCGCCGCGATGAGCACGAAATAGGTGGACCGCATGATGAAGACGTTGAGTTCCGCGTCGCCGTCGAGAAGGTCGGGAAGGCCGACCACGAGCTGGACGAGAAGGGCGATCAGTGCTCCGAGCGCTGCACCCTTCAAACCCCAGCGCATCGTCATCGCCAGGATGACGAACGGAAGAATCGAAAAGAACGGGCTCACCAGTTCGTTCGTCAGGAACGTCAGCCAGCCGACGACCGCCGCGTCGATACCATGGATCAAGAGGTGCACCGGACTGACGAACGAGTACCGCAGCGGAAAGATCACCAGCGCAGTTGCGAGGAGAAGGTAGAGGCAAAGAACGACGCGAGATTCGTATAGAAGCGAGTTCGGCCGAGTGGGATCGAGATAGATCGCCAGAATTGCGAAAGCGGCCGTGATCACGCGACCGAGGCAGATCAGGCGTTCCGGGTCGGTGCGCAACAGCCACTCGCGCGCGCCCCCGGCAAATTCCTTGGCGGGGCGGTGAGCGCGCACAGGCGCGTCATTCCGGGTCGGCTGCGTGATCGCCATGCGCAACTCTGCCTTCGCGCGATCGCGGAAGTGAAAATTTATATTAGTATGTCGCGATCTTCACTTCGAATGGCGCGAAAGTCAACGATCCTGTGCCGCCTAAGCGCGCCTGAAGAGACGCGCGACGCCGGAGCGGCTTCGGCCGACCGTCGCGCGCGGCTTGCCGAGGACAAGCGCGGCGACGGCAATGCCCAGCACGCAGACAGCGGCCGTCGTTGCGACCGGGACGCGGCGGGAGGAGCGCAGCCCGCCGTCGATGCCCCCTGGCTCGGCCGGTGCCCTGAACAGATTGCCATGGCTCCTCGCCACGCGCGGCGCGCGGCTCAGATAACGCGATGTCAGCTTCGCCATGAGCCGCGGGGTCATGTTCGGCGCGACGAAATGCGCGAACCGCGTCAGGTCGGCGACGAGGCCGACGGTCAGCGAATTGCGGGGGCGCTCCGCCAGGCGCACGATCGCCCGGGCAGCGCGGCGCGCATTGTAGACCGGCGGAGGAACGCTCAGCCTGCGACCGGTGTAATTGGCGCCGTGCCGGACCCCGGGTGTGTCCATGAAGGTCGGATAGACGTCGCAGATGTGAATGTCGCGCTCGTCCGCAAGCTCCGCCCGCAGAGCTTCCGAAAAGCCCCTCAGGCCGAATTTGCTGGCGCTGTAGGCCGCGGCAAAGGGTGCAGAGGCGAAGCCGCCGAGCGAGATCATATTGATGAAAATACCATGCCCCTGTTTGCGGAAGATCGGGATCGCCGCGTGCGCGTCGTTTAGATGGCCGATCAGGTTGGTGCGGATGACCTGTTCATGCGCTTCGATCGGCGTTTCCTCGAAGCGGCCGACGGCGCCGACGCCGACATTGCTGAACCAGACGTCTATCTTGCCGAAGCTGATCGCCTTCCTGGCCAGGTCCTTGACCGCATCGGCGTCCGTCACGTCGGTGGGGGCCACGAGAACCTCCGCTCCGAGTTTACGGCAGGTTCTGGCGACCTCGTGAAGCGCGGCCGCATCGCGCGCCGCAAGCACCAGCTTCGACCCGCGCCGGGCAAAGGCCTCGGCGGTGGCCTGTCCAACCCCCGACGACGCCCCGGTGATGACGACCACTGCATCTTCGAGAGAATTCAACATATCGCTCCTCCATCTGCCGTCCGCACGCCGGCCGCAACCACATTACGAGCATGCCCCCGCCGCCTGTGGAACCGCGAGGGAGCGAAGATGTTCCGGCAGCGCCGGCCCTTTAACGCTTCGTCTTGCCGGCGTCCGAAACCTTGCCGCGATGCGGATCCTTCAGGTTCTCGCCGACGGCGTCCCGATCGCGTTCCGGATCATCCTTGGCGGGGAGATATCCTCTCGGGCGCGTCTCCTTCGGTCCTTCCCACCGCGGCGACTGCTCGGTAGTGCCGGGCGCACCTTCCTTTGGCGTTTTCATCGTCATTCTCCATCAAGCTGCAAGGCGAACCGAACACTGTGCATCCGGAACGCACTCATTCCTGGTCTTTCATGTCGGGCAGGGGATTGCGCTGGTCGGCATCCTCCAGGTCGGACTTGACCATGTATTCATCCCTCTTCAAACGCGCCGCCTCCCGCGCGGCCTTGGCGTTCGGGATCTCGTCCGGTTCGATCGGGGGTTTGTCGGCCTCCGGGCGCAGGTCGCTGTCATTCTCGACAGGCGGTTGCACGGTCTTCACATCAAGGGGGGCCGCGGATGGGCGCTTGGCTCTCTCCATCTTACTCTCCTGCTGTTTCATTGGGTCAGGAGGGCAACGTGAAGCCGTAGGCGAAGTTCCATCGGCGGTCTTCTCAAGGCCGCCATGGCCCGGAACAAAGCCAGTCTGCCCGAGTTCAGGGCCGCGTACTCGCCGGAGGCAGCGCAGCGATGCCGATCGCCATTCCAGAAGGAGCCTTGCGAAGGAGTTCGTGACCATGGAAAAATTTCCGCACCCTCCCTTTCCCCGCCAAACCCAGGAAATGCCCGGCACCACCGATCGGATGCAGCCGCTGCCGGATCACGGGGAAAACTCCTACCAGGGTTCCGGACGCCTGAAGGACAAGAGAGCCATCATCACCGGCGGGGACAGCGGCATCGGCAGGGCCGTGGCGATCGCATATGCGCGCGAGGGAGCGGACGTTCTCATCAGCTATCTGAGCGAACATGACGACGCGATGGCCACCAAGGCTCTGGTGGAGGAAGCCGGCCGCAAGGCCGTGCTTGCCGCCGGCGACATTCAGTCGTCCGACCATTGCCGCAGGATCGTCGAAACGGCCGTTCGGGAGCTCGGCGGCATCGACATCCTCGTCAACAATGCGGCACATCAGGCGACCTTCAAGAACATCGAGGACATCAGCGACGAGGAATGGGAGCTGACATTCCGCGTCAACATGCACGCGATGTTCTACCTGACCAAGGCAGCGGTGCCGCACATGAAGAAGGGCAGCGCCATCATCAACACCGCCTCCATCAATGCCGATGCTCCCAATCCGATCCTGCTTGCCTATGCGACCACCAAGGGCGCGATTCACAATTTCAGTGCCGGTCTCGCTCAGATGCTGGCCGAGCGGGGGATAAGGGTGAATGTCGTGGCTCCGGGACCGATCTGGACGCCGCTTATTCCCTCCACCATGCCCGAGGATACGGTCACGAATTTCGGCAAGCAGGTGCCGATGAAGCGTCCGGGGCAGCCCGTGGAGCTCGCCTCGGCCTATGTCATGCTCGCAGACCCCATGTCGAGCTACGTGTCCGGTGCGACGATCGCCGTGACCGGCGGCAAGCCGTTCCTCTGAGCGGCCGCCGGTCGGCGAACGGCTCGTCGATTGCACCCCGAATGAAATGTATATTTCACCTTGATTTTCTTCAGAATTCGTATTCCATTTCCTCCCGACTTCACAGTCGCCCGAGGGAGGTACTTCTCATGAAACGCATATTGTCCGCTGCCGCACTGGCTCTCTTCGCCAGCGCGGCCAACGCCGAAAACATCGGCATCACCATCGCCCGCTCCGACAGCGCATTCCTGACCATCCTGCGCGACGGCATGCAGAACCAGGCCGCCAAGCTCGACGGCATCACCGTCCAGGTCGAGGATGCGCAGAACGATCCGAGCCGGCAGCTCGATCAGGTGCAGAACTTCGTCTCCTCCGGCGTCGACGCAATCATCGTCATCGCCGTCGATGGGGACAGCACACCGGCGCTGACGAAGATGGCGAGCGATGCGGGCATCCCGATCGTCTACGCGAACCACCCGCCGGCCGATGTCGACAAGCTACCCGAAACGGCTGCCTTCGTCGGCTCCAACGAGGTCGATTCCGGCACCCTGGAAACGAAGGAAGTGTGCCGGCTGCTCGGTGGCAAGGGCGCGGCCTATGTCCTCATGGGACCGCTCAACAATCACTCCTCGCTCGTCCGAACGAAGGACATCCATGACGTGATCGCCACGGACGAGTGCAAGGGCATGAGCGTCATCGAGGAGCAGAGCGCCAATTGGGATCGTCTCGAAGCCGCCAACATCATGACCAACTGGCTTTCGACCGGACGGGAATTCGACGCCGTGATCGCCAATAACGACGAGATGGCCATCGGCGCTATCCAGGCCATGAAGGCGGCGGGCGTCGACATGTCCAAGGTCGTCGTAGGGGGCATTGACGCAACGCCGGACGGCCTAGCCGCCATGGCTGCCGGCGATCTGGACGTCACCGTCTTTCAGAATGCGATCGCCCAAGGGGCTGCCGCCATGGACGCCGCCGTCGCCCTTTCGCGCGGCCAGAAGACCGAACGGCAGATCTGGGTTCCCTTCGAACTGGTGACGCCGCAGAACATGCAGGACTACGCCACGGCCAACCAGTAGGCCCTGGTTCCCAGGACCTCATCCAGTCCTCGTCCGCCGGCCGCCTTTCTCCTCGCACCGCCCGCAGGGAAAAGCGGCCGGCAGGTCGCACGATTGAATTCGCCTCGGCGCACCGTTTGACAACGATGAGAGTCACTTCGGGGAAAACCGGCAACCATTCGTGAATTTCATTCACAGGCATTGCGACTGGCGAGGTGCTTCTCGCGGCCGGTCGGCTGCAGCATATTGCACTGCGAAACGTCAACCATCGCCAACGTCTTCGAGTCCCGCTTCGCGACCGCGAATGGCGGGCGGAAAGGATTTGCCATGCCCTTGGCCATCTTCGCATTGACGATCGCGGCCTATGCGATCGGAACCACCGAATTCGTGATCGTCGGTCTGCTGCCGACGGTCGCCACCGACCTCGCAATTACCCTGCCGCTTGCCGGCCTCATCGTCAGCGTCTACGCGCTCGGCGTCACCTTCGGCGCGCCGGTCCTGACGGCGCTGACCGGGCGGATCGAACGCAAGCCGCTGCTTCTCGGGCTGATGGCGCTCTTCATTGCCGGGAATACGGCCGCGGCGCTCTCACCGAACTATGAAGTGCTGCTCGTCGCACGGGTGCTTTCGGCCTTCGCCCACGGCGTCTTCTTCTCGGTCGGCTCGACAATCGCCGCCGATCTCGTACCGGAGAACCGCCGCGCTTCCGCGATAGCCATGATGTTCATGGGATTGACGGTCGCGATCGTCACCGGCGTTCCTATCGGCACCTATATCGGCCAAATCTTCGGGTGGCGGGCGACGTTCTGGGGCGTTGCGGCGCTCGGTGTCGTCGCCTTTGCCGGCATCGCCGCCCTCCTTCCGGGCACGCTCACCAAAGCCGCGCCGGCGAGCCTTCTCGACCAAGTGCGGGTGCTCGGTTCCGGCCGTCTGCTCATCGTCTTCGCCATGACCGCGCTCGGCTATGGCGGCACCTTCGTCGCCTTCACCTTCCTGGCGCCGATCCTGCAAGAGGTCACCGGCTTTTCCGAACGGAGCGTCAGCCTGATCCTCGTGCTCTACGGCGTCGCCATTGCCATCGGCAACATCGCCGGCGGGCGGATCGCCAACACCAATCCGGTCAAGGCGCTCGTCGGGCTCTTCCTGCTCCAGGCGCTGGTGCTGGTGATCTTCTCGTTCACCGCCATCTCGCCGGTGCTGACGCTCGTGACGCTCGCCGCGCTCGGCTTCGTGTCCTTCGCAAACGTACCGGGTCTGCAGCTCTACGTGGTTCAGCTTGCCAAGGAGCATCGGCCCGGTGCCGTCGACGTCGCCTCGGCGCTGAACATCGCCGCCTTCAATCTGGGTATCGCGCTCGGCGCGTGGCTCGGCGGCTTGGTGGTCGCCTCTCCGCTCGGCCTCGCTGCCACGCCATGGGTCGGTGCCATTCTCGTTTCGGGCGCGCTCCTGCTCACGCTTTGGAGCGGCGTTCTCGACCGCCGCGAAACGGTGTGCTTCGAGCCCGCCACCGTCAGCGGCTGAGATTGCGAAACATCGCGCTGCCGCCGGAATTGCGGCAGCGCACAATTCATCATTGCATCGGCAGCAGCCGGTCCGTATAAAGCCGGTACTCACCCCGGACCCGGTGAAACCCCGGGTGGCTCTTCTGGCCGCCGATCCGCCAGACAACGCAACAGCATCAAACCATGACGAGCCGGCCTCCCGCCGGCCTGGTGTGCTACTCTTGCGAAGAAAATCATGAAACTGACACTTGCCAGCTATAAACGCGAATGGTTCTCCAATATCCGCGCCGACGTCCTATCGGGCATCGTCGTGGCGCTTGCACTGATCCCGGAGGCCATCGGCTTCTCGGTCATCGCCGGCGTCGATCCGAAGGTCGGCCTCTTCGCCTCCTTCGCCATCGCCTGCGTCTCCGCCTTTACCGGCGGCCGCCCGGGGATGATCTCGGCGGCAACGGCCGCCACCGCCGTCCTGATGGTGACTCTCGTCAGGGATCACGGCCTACAATATCTCTTTGCCGCCACCCTGCTGATGGGGCTCATCCAGATCGCAGCCGGCTTCCTGAAGCTCGGCCGGGTGATGCGCTTCGTCTCCCGTTCGGTTATCACCGGCTTCGTCAATGCGCTTGCGATTCTGATCTTCATGGCGCAGCTTCCGGAACTCATCGGCGTGCCGCACGTGACCTATGCGATGATCGCGGCGGGGCTCGCGATCATTTACCTGTTTCCTTACGTCACCAGGGCGGTTCCCTCGCCGCTCGTCGCCATCGCCGTTCTGACCGCGGTGGCCGTATGGACCGGCATGGACATTCGCACGGTCGGCGATCTCGGCGAACTGCCGTCGAGCCTGCCGATCTTCGCGCTGCCGCAGGTGCCGCTCACCTTCGAGACGCTGCAGATCATCTTCCCCTATTCCGTGGCGCTTGCGGCCGTCGGGCTGCTCGAATCCCTTCTGACCGCTCAGATCGTCGACGACATGACGGACACGACGAGCAACAAGAGCCAGGAATGCATCGGCCAGGGCGCCAGCAACATCGCCTCCGGTCTCATAGGCGGGATGGGCGGCTGCGCCATGATCGGCCAGTCGGTGATCAACGTGACCTCCGGCGGGCGCGGGCGGCTCTCGACCTTCGTCGCCGGCGCCTTCCTTCTCTTCCTCATACTCGTCCTCGACGACCTCGTCCGCATCATTCCGATGGCCGCACTGGTGGCTGTCATGATCATGGTCTCGGTCGGCACCTTCTCGTGGCGCTCCATCCTCGACCTGCGCCGCAATCCCCTGCCCTCCTCCGTGGTGATGCTGGCAACCGTCGTCACCACGGTCGGCACCCATGATCTCGCAAAGGGCGTTCTGGTCGGGGTGCTTCTGTCGGGGGTGTTCTTCGCCGGAAAGGTCGCCCGCCTCTTCCATGTCCGCTCGATGCTCGACGAGAGCGGCACGGTGCGCACCTACCATGTCGACGGCCAGATCTTCTTCGCCTCGACCGAGGGATTCATCGGCGCCTTCGACTTCGCCGAGCCGTTGGAAAAGGTCGTCATCGACGTCGGCGAGGCGCATCTGTGGGACATCACCGCAGTCGGCGCACTGGACAAGGTGGTGCTTAAATATCGCCGCCACGGCGTAACCGTCGAGGTGATCGGCCTCAACGAGGCGAGCGCTCATATGCTCGACCGCTTCGCCGTGCACGACAAGAGTGAAGGCGCGGCGCTCACCGCAACACATTGAATTCATGGGGCCCCGGGTCGGATAGGATCAACCCGGGGTCTCGTCCACAGGGACACGGGTTGCCCTGCCGGCGAGCACGGCTGCCTGCGGCTTTTCATCTAAAGTCAGACGGAACTAAACCGAAGATACCCTGCGGCTCACGACTACAGCAGGCTACCGCCGAGACACTCCCGCAGGTTCTCTACTATCTCCGCGATCCAGACATCGTTCATCAGTTCCAGCGGCGCATTGAATGAAACCGCAACATTCACTTCGTATTGGCCACGTCGCGGGACCGGTAGGCCGATGCCGCCCTCGCCAGGCAGATAATAGCCCATATTGACCGCATAACCGCGACCGCGCGCCTCGCTTACAAGTTTCGTCACGACACCGGCATCGACGTGTCGCAGCGCCGGGTGCGTTGCATAGCGCTCGGAATTCGCTTCGATGATCTGTGCCGCATTGTCCTCCGGCAGCATGGAAAGCAAGGCCACGCTTCCCGCGGCAACGCCCATGGGCACGCGCGCGCCCACGCCCATCGTGAACTGCCTGCGCGTGGATCGGCTGACCATTTCGGCGCAAACGGCATCCACGCCTGCCTGCACCATCAGATAGACGGTGAACCCGGTGCGCCGCGCGAATTCGGTCATGCCGGGCCGGATCAGTTGAATCTGGGACTCCAGCCGCTCCTGCCGTTTGGCGAGCATTTGGATTGCCGGGCCCAGCCGGTAGTGCCCGTAGCGCCCCGCCGCCTCGGCAAAACCTTTCTGCAGCAGCGCGGCCACACTGCGGTGGGCGGCCGACTTCGCGCTCCCCGTCCTTCGGGCGATTTCGGCGAGACTCAATCCGTCCGGCCCTGCGTCCCCGAGGACGATCAGTATCTCCAATGCCCTCTCTGCGTTGAGGGAGGAGCCGACGCTTCCAGACATAATGCCACCTACGTTATATTCCTATAATCAGAACAATACAGGCGTTTTCGTATCGATTAAAGGAATTTGTTGACATGGTGGACGATTGCCAGCATCGTGACCACCAAGGAAACGGAGTTTTCCGGACAGGAGAGGAGGCTGTCGCTCACCGGTTTCCTGCGCCCGATCGTCGGCGCAGGCGTCGGCCGGGTATGCTTTGTCAGGCGCCTCCGTCCTGCCCGGGGTCTGACAAAGGGCGAGTGTATGCTGCCATTTCTGATCAAGCGCCTGGGGTTCGCGATCCTGACCCTGTTTAGCGTGCTTACCCTGGTTTTTCTGATCGTGAGGGTTCTGCCGGGGGACCCGGCGCTCGTCATTCTCGGAGACCAGGCGAGTCCGGCCAGCATCGCTGCCCTGCATGCGCGGCTCGGCCTCGACCAGCCCGTTCTCGTGCAATACGGCCAGTTTCTCCTGCAAGCGGTGCAGGGCGACCTCGGCAAGTCGATGGTGACCGGCCGGCCGGTTTCGGAAGAAATCCTCGCAGTTCTGCCCTATACGATGGAGCTGACTATCGCGGCACTCGCCCTCGGCGTGGTGCTGGGCGTTCCCGCCGGCGTCTGGGCTGCCGTAAGGCGCAATCGCCTCCCGGACTACCTTCTGCGTTTTATCTCACTGCTCGGCCTTTCGCTTCCGGCCTTTGTCGCGGCAATCGTACTGCTGATGGTTTTTGCGATCCAGTTCCGCTGGTTTCCCGTCATCAGCGCAGGCAGCGGTGAAACGATAGCCGACCGGCTTCGGCAAATGGCGCTGCCTACACTGGCGCTTGCACTGATCATGATGGCCTACATCACCCGCGTGACCCGCTCGGCCATGCTGGAGGTGCTCAATCAGGATTTCGTGCGCACGGCACGCGCCAAGGGTGCCACCCCCGCCGCCGTGATCTGGAGGCATGCTCTCGGAAACTGCATGATCCCGATCACCACGGTCGTCGGGCTCTATCTCGGCATTCTGATCGGCAATTCGGTTCTGACGGAGATCGTGTTTTCGCGCCCCGGCCTGGGCAAGCTGATCCTCACGGCACTCACGCAGCGGGACTACACGCTGCTTCAAGGCATGATCGTCATCTACACGCTGATGGTCGTCGTCGTGAACCTGCTGACCGACCTTACCTATGGCTTTCTCGATCCGAGGGTGCAGTACAAATGACCGACGCCACCGTTACACCCTCACGGCCGATCAGCCGCAGAAGCGCCTTTCGTGACTTTGCCGCACAATTGAACGCATCGACCTGGATCGGCATGCTCATCGTTCTGGCGCTGGTCCTGGCCGCGATCTTCGCGCCGCAGCTGGCGACGCACGATCCTGCAAGTCAGAACATCATGGACCAGCTGGCCGAGCCGGGCGCAAATTTCTGGTTGGGCGCTGACCAGTTCGGTCGAGACATCTGGTCGCGGATCCTCTACGGCGCACGATACTCGCTGACCATCGGGTTCTTTGCCATCCTGACGGCGCTGATCGTCGGCACGTTGATCGGCATGATCGCCGGCTATGTCGGCGGCCGCATAGACATCGTCTTCATGCAAATCATGGATGTGGTGCTGGCTTTTCCCTCGCTCATTCTCGGCCTCGCGCTCGTGGCGTTGATGGGCGCCACGCTGACCAACATCATCATCGCGATCGCATTCACGGCAACGCCCGCTTTCGCACGCATCGCCCGTGCCGGCGTCATCACACAGCGCGACCGCGAATATGTGCAGGCGTGCCAGGCAATGGGGTTCTCGGGCCCGAGAATTCTCTTCAGGCACATCATGCCGGCGATCCTTCCCGAGGTGATGGTCATGGCCTCGCTGTGGATGGCCACTGCCGTGCGCACCGAAGCGTCTTTGGCGTTCATCGGTCTGGGGCTGGCGCCGCCGACGCCGACCTGGGGCGGCATGGTGCGCGACGGGTTCGACAACATACTGAGCTCTTTCCATCTCGCACTCGTCCCCAGCTTGGCGATCCTGCTTCTGGTCCTTGCCTTCAACCTGATCGGCGATGGCCTGCGCGATGCCATCGACCCCCGCCTTAAGGATGCCTCGTGATGGAGAAGAAGCCTGTCATTTCGGTTCGCAATCTCAGCGTCTCTTTCGGTCGCACCACGGTCGTTCATGATCTCAGCTTCGACATCGCCGCGGGGAGCACACTCGCGCTGGTCGGAGAATCCGGCTCCGGAAAATCGGTTACCTCGCTTGCCATCATGCGGCTCCTGCCCGAGCGCGTCGCACGAGCCGGAGGCTCGATAACGCTTGATGACCGTGACCTGCTGACTCTGACCGAACCGGAAATGCGGCAGGTGCGCGGCGGACGGATCAGCATGATCTTCCAGGAGCCGATGACGTCGCTGAACCCGGTCCAGCGCGTAGGCGACCAGCTCGCTGAGGTGATCCGCATCCATCAGGGGGCTCAAAGGTGCGGCGCTGAAGGAAGCAGTATTGGAGATGCTGCGGAAGGTGCGTATCCCCGACCCGGAAGCGCGCATGCACCAGTACCCGCACACCTTCTCCGGCGGAATGCGGCAGCGCGTCATGATCGCCATGGCTCTCGCCTGCGATCCCGCGCTGATCATCGCCGACGAGCCGACGACCGCACTCGACGTGACGGTTCAGGCTCAGACGCTGGCCCTGCTGAAAGACCTTCAGCGTGAGACCGGCGCTGCGGTTCTGTTCATCACGCACGACATGGGCGTCGTCGCCGAGCTGGCAGACAATGTGCTGGTCATGCGCCGGGGACGCGAAATCGAGAGCGGCACCGTCCACGAGGTCTTCTCCAATCCGAAGGACGCCTATACCCGCAGCCTGATAGAAGCCGCTCCCAGCCTCGTGGGAAAACTCAGCGAGATCAGCGTTCCTGCTCAGCCGGTGCAAGGCGTGCCGGCCTCGATCACCGGCGAAACGCCTGTACTCGACGTTACCGACCTCACCGTGCGCTTTCCCGTACGCAGTGGATTCTTCGGTCGCCTGACGGGAATGGTTCACGCGGTCGAACGTGCATCGCTCGCCATAACGAAAGGCGAAACGCTCGGTCTGGTGGGGGAGTCCGGCTCCGGCAAGTCGACGATCGGCAAGGCCGTCATAAACCTCGCACCGCTCGGTTCCGGCGATGTGCGGGTGTGCGGCCAGCGCGTGGACTATGACGATCCGCAGAGCCTCGCCCGTATGCGGCGCGACGTGCAGATGATATTCCAGGATCCCTACGGGTCGCTCGATGCCCGGCAGACGATCGGCTCTGCGATCATGGAGCCCATGCAGGTCCATGGGCTCGCCAGGGGCGCCGAAGCCTTCGAGAAGATGCAATGGCTGATGGAGCGGGTGGGCCTCGACCCTTCGCGCGCCTCGAGCCTGCCGCACGAATTCTCGGGCGGCCAACGGCAGCGCATCTGCATCGCGCGCGCACTGGCGATGTCGCCGAAGCTCATCATCGCCGACGAAGCGGTCTCCGCACTCGATGTGGCGATCAAAGGCCAGATCATCGACCTGATGATCGACCTGCAGAAGGAATTCGGCGTCTCCTATCTGTTCATCAGCCACGATATGGCCGCGGTAGAACGCATCTGCGATCGGGTGGCGGTCATGTATTTCGGCGAGATCGTCGAGATCGGCAAGACCGAGGACGTTATCGGCCGGCCGGGCCACGAATATACCAGGCGCCTGCTTTCGGCCATCCCGATCACCCATCCCGACCAGCGCGGACGGCGCCCGCCCCAGGGCGTGGACGTCACCCAGCCGCGCAGTCCCATCAAGCCACTCGCATATCAGGCCCCGGCCCCCCGCTGGTCCATGGCCTCCGAAGGGCACTTCATCCGCAGTGCGACCTGACCTCCAACGCAGAAGGACTACCGACTTGCACACGATCGAAGAGCTTGCAGCCTTTGTCGCCGGCTGCCCGGCGGCAGACATAGGGGGGCAGGCGCGTGAAGCCGCGTCGCTTCTCTTGGCCGACCTGATGGCTGCGACGGCCGCCGGCCTGCACTCGCCTCTTGCGACGGCCGCCCGCGAAGCCGCCGTCGATCTGTACGGAACCGGACCGGCGGCAGTCTGGCTGACCGACATCAACCTTTCGCCCGCCGGGGCGGCCATGGCCAATGCCGCGGCGGCCAGCGCCCTCGACATCGACGACGGCCACCGCGGTGCCGCCGGTCACGCCGGAGCAGGCGTCATCCCCGCGGCCTTGGCCGTGGGGCAGGCGTCGGGCTCGAGCGACGAGCAGATCATGAGCGCGATCGTACTCGGTTACGACGTCGCGCTGCGCGTGGCGTCGTCTCGTCCCACCTCGACCATCGACACCTACAGCAGTGGCCGCTGGGTGGGCTACGGAGCTGCCGCTGCTGCCGGACGACTGCTCGGCTTGACCGCCGGACAGCTTGCAAATGCAATGGCCATTGCCGGCGCCGAGGGGCCCATAAGCTTCCCGACCGGCAGCTCGAAATATCAGGGAACCACCGTGAAGGAGGCGATCCCGCCGGCGGTGACGGCGGGGCTTACCGGCGCCTATCGCGCACGCGCCGGAGCGACCGGCCCCCTCGACCTTCTGGACAGGCCCTCGCATTTCAAGCGCGAAATCCTGACCGGCGGCCTCGGGCAAAGCTGGTGGCTGCAGCAGTGTTATCTCAAACCCTATGCCTGCTGCCGGTACATGCACGCTGCAATCGACGCGGTTCTCCGATTGCGCCAGCCCGGCAAGGCGATCCGCAGCCTTCGGATCGAGACGTTCCCGCAGGGACTGAGGCTTTCGAACGCCCGCACGCCGAAATCGCTCGAAGCCGGGCAATACAGCTTCTACTTCAGCTGCGCTCTGGCAGCCTTGTACGGACCTTCGGCCCTGCAACCCGTCGATCCGGACCGGTTGCAGGATCCGGACGTGCTCGATCTCGCCGGCCGCATCGAGCTGGTAGCGCATGAGGACTTTGCCGGCTCGTTCCCCGAGGGCACGCCCTGCCGCGTGATCATCGATCAGGGTGAAGGTCCGCAGAGCGCCACCGTCCTCCACCCGCTCGGCGACGTCGCCAATCCGATGTCGCGCGAACAGGTGAAAGAGAAATTCCGCAGGATCGGCGCGGCAAGCGTCGACTCCGGCTGGCTGAACGACATTCTCCCGGCACTCGACGGGATTCTGGACCATGGCTTTGGGCCGCTTTTCTCCGTGCTGAACCCTCGCCAATACAATCTGAACAAACGCAACATCATGCTAATCAAGGAGGTAGCGCAATGATGCAATTCAAGTTCCCGAGGGCTCTGGTCCTGGCGGCGATTATGGCTGGCACCGCGCTCGCTCCCTTGCCGGCGATGGCCGCAAAGACGGAGCTCACTCTCGGCGCGGCAGCAGCCGACATCGGCAATCTCGATCCTCATTATTCGGCGAGCACCACCGACCGCACCCTGGTCGCCTGGATATTTGGCGGCCTGGTCCGCTTCGCTCCCGGCACGACAGACCCCGCCTCGATCGAACCGGACCTTGCCGAAAGCTGGGAATCCAGCCCCGACAAGCTGGTCTGGACCTTCAAACTGCGCAAGGGTGTCCAGTTCCACCACAACTATGGTGAAGTGACCGCCGAGGACGTCGTCTTCAGCCTGCAGAAGGCAGCGGATCCCGAGCGTTCGGCCTTCGCCACCGACTACGCCTCCTTCGACAAGATCGAGGCAGTCGATCCCTATACCGTACGCATCACGCTGAAGAACGCCATTCCGAGCGTGCTGGGTCCGTTGGCGAACTATGCCGGCGGCTTCATCGTCAGCAAGAAGGCCTACGAAGAACGGGCGGAGAGCTTCTCGCGCCGTCCGGTCGGTTTCGGTCCGTTCCAGCTCGACTCGATCGAGCCCGGCGTGGCCGTGCATTTCAGTGCCCACAAGGATTATTTCCGCGGCGCGCCGAAACTGACGAAGGTGACGTATCGCTTCCTCAATGCTGCGGCTGCCCGCGATCTGGCGTTCCTCGCCGGTGAAGTCGACGCGGCCACAGGGCTTGCGGACCCGAATTGGCTGAAACGCACCCTGGCGGTCGACGGCACCACCGTGGACATCTTCGATCCAGCCGAATTGACCGTGCTGCACATCAACACCAAGAAGGCGCCGTTCGACGACATCCGGGTCCGTCGTGCCTTGGCCTACGCCGTGGATCCGAGCCGTGTCGCCGCCTATCGCGGAACCGAATTCACCCGCGTGGGAAAGTCGGTCATTCCCTCGAACAATCTCGGCTACACCGAAGACAACGGCCTGGTAACCTTCGATGCGGAAAAGGCCAAGGCACTGCTTGCCGAGGCAGGCCATCCGGACGGCATCACGGTCAAGATGATCTCGAGCCAGCTGCCGAGCTATGAATCCTCGAACCAGATCCTTCAGGCTCAGCTTCGAGAGGCAGGCTTCAATCTCGAGCTGCAACCGGTCGAGCATGCCACGTGGCACCAGATGATCCGCCAGGACCTGAGCCCGCTCGTGACCTACGGTGCAGCCCGCTTCCCGGTAGCGGATGTCTATCTCAGCCAGTTCTTCCATTCGAACAGCGCCATCGGATCGCCCGCTGCGGTGACGAACTTCAGCCATTGCGACGTGGCCGACAAGCAGATCGAGGCAGCCCGTGTCGAAACCGATCCGGAAAAGCAGCTGGAGCTGTGGCACGAAGCACAGCGGCTGATCATCGAGGCGGTCTGCGGGGTTCCGATAACCGAGACAGCAGGTGTGTGGGCGCGGCGCAAGAACCTGGACTGGGGCTTCGACTTCAAGGGCTCGATGTCGCTCGGGCCGCTGGTGACCGAACTCACTCATTTCACGGAATAACAATCCACGGGCTGCGGGAAACCGCAGCCCAATTCATTGTGTGATGAACCCATTATGTCCAAAGAGATTTTTCCGATCTATTCCAGCCCATGCGGCTGGAACGCAATGCTCCCGAAGCGTACACCCCGCTCGCCGTTGCAGAGCGACCTTACCGTCGATTATGCCATCGTGGGTGCCGGCTACACCGGACTGGCAATCGCGCGTCGGCTCCGTGAACTCGATCCGCAGGCAAGGATTGCCGTGTTCGAGGCATCATCCGTCGGAGAAGGATCTTCGGCCCGCAATTCCGGTTTCACCGGGTCCGAAGTGCTGCCTCGCACCGCCACCCTTGCCGGCGCCGAGAAAGCGCGGCGTCAAACGGCTCTGATGAGGGAATCCTTCCACTGGCTCAAAGGCATGATTGCAGATGCCGGCATCGAATGCGAGCTGCAGAAAGTCGGATCGATCCGTGCTGCGGCGACGGAAGCCGGGGAGGCCTCGCTGAGGCAGGTCGTCGAAGTCGCGAAGGCCAACGGAATAAGCCACACGGTGCTGGGGCGGAACGAAGTAGCCGAGCGCATCGGATCGGATTATTACCGCTTCGGCATTTATCTGAACGACACCTATTTGCTGCAACCGGCAGCCCTCATTCGCGGCCTGGCCGACTCCCTGCCGAACGGCATCGATCTTTACGAAAATACGGCGGTCCAACGATTGAAGCGGAACGGCGGGGGCTGGGAGCTTCTGACCGATGGCGGCGTCGTGCGCGCGCGAAGCGTCGCTCTCGCAAACAACGGGTTCATCCGGCGTTTCGGCTATCTCAAGCTCCGCATGACCACGATCTTTACCTATGCCGCGGTGACGTGTCCGGTCCCCGAGGCAGACCTCGGCCATCTCGGCCAGTCGCCGGCATGGGGTCTCCTGCCCTCTCATCGGCTTGGGACGACTTTGCGGCGTATCGGACGCGACCGTCTCATGGTGCGCTCCCTTTATGCCCACGAGCACGAAGTGCCCGTGGAGGAGGCGTCCGCGAAGTTGCGCGACCGCTTTGTTCGGCGGTGGCCGGGTTTGGGCCATGTGGACCTGGAATATGTCTGGGGCGGCGCGACGGCGTTCACCATGAATGGCGCGCCGTGGTGGGGCAAGCTCGATGACGGCCTTTTCGCGTCCGGCGGCTGTAATGGCAGCGGGATAGCAAAGGGCACGATGCTCGGCCGGCACCTCGCCGAGCTGATGCTCGGCACCGGCGATCCGGCAAGGGTCAGCGGCGCGATGGGAACGGCCAGCCTGATCGCCCCCGAACCCTTCCGCAGTATCGGCTTCCAGATCGTCTCGGCAATCGAGAGCCGCAAAGCGGGCCTGGAAGCCTAGAGAGTTTGAACGACGCACTTCCGGACGGAAAGCCGATACGCACTTTTCCTGGAAGTACTCTAAGGGAAGAACCGATCATGAAAGTGGAACGCTTTGACGTGAACGCACGCAGAAGCCGCCTCGTGAAATACAACGGCGTCTGTTACCTCTCCGGCCAGTTTTCCGACAATGCCGGTGACGTCGCCACCCAGACGCGGGAAACGCTGGCGAAAATCGACGAGTTGCTTGCACGCGCAGGCACGGACAAGTCACGCCTGCTGACCGCCGAAGTCTGGATTACCAGCATGGCCGATTTTGCCGCGATGGATGCGGTCTGGAAGGAATGGGTGGCACCGCAGAACCCGCCAACCCGATGCTGCTGCGCCGTCGAGCTCGGCGACCCGGACATGCGGGTAGAAATCATGGTGACCGCGGCCTTCGGCGATGCGGAGGTGATGGAGCTTTAGAGCGATCCAGCGCCTAAGATCGCAAACCAGCGCGAGTGCGGGAACGCTCTGCGAACCTTCCCGCACGCACGCTTGGCCAGCTAGCTCCGGCTGCGCGACGGCACTCCGGTGACGGCGCGTTCTTCGGCAAAGTAGTCGCGCGTCAGTTGGGCGATGACCGGGGACAGGAGCAGCAACGAGATAAGGTTGGGGATAGCCATCAGTGCGTTCAGCGTGTCGGCCACCAGCCAGGCAAAGTCGAGGCTGAGGGTGGCGCCGAAGAACACCGCGACGGTCCACACGATGCGGAACGGTATCGCGCTCACGGTTCCGATCAGGTATTCCCAGCACTTCTCGGCATAATAGGCCCAGCCGAGGATCGTCGTGAAGGCGAACAATGCCAGCGAGATGGTCACGAGATAATTCCCATAGCCGGGCAGCGCCGCTTCGAAGGCCGCAGAACTCAGCACCGCTCCGGTTTCGCCCGAGGCCCAGACGCCCGACACCATGATCGCCAGACCGGTCAGGGTGCAGACGATGATCGTGTCGATGAACGTCCCCATCATGCCGATGACGCCGGAGAAAACGGGATTGGCGGTCGAGCCGGCAGCCTGTGCGATACCGGCGGTACCGAGGCCCGCCTCGTTCGAGAAGATCCCGCGCGCCACACCCATGCGGATCGCCATCAGTACAGTGGAGCCGAGGAAGCCGCCGGTGGCTGCCGTCGGACTGAATGCCTGGGTGAAGATGGTGGCGATCGCCTCGGGGATGTTGCCGGCAAAGACGATCAGGACGACGACCACACAGGTGAGATAGAAGATCGCCATAAAGGGCACGACCTTCTCGGCCACGGCGCCGATTCGCTTGATGCCGCCGAGAATCACCGCACCCGTCAAGACGGTCATCACGATGCCGCTGATCCAGGTCTCGATGCCGAAGGCGTTCTCGACCGCACTGGCGATACCGTTGGCCTGAACCATGTTGCCGATACCGAAACCCGCCAGTCCGCCGAAGATGGCAAAGGCGGTGCCCAGCCACTGCCAGTGCTTCCCGAGCCCATTCTTGATGGCGAACATCGGTCCGCCGGCGTGTTCGCCTTTGTCGTCGACCTCGCGGTATTTCACCGCTACGACGACCTCGGCGTATTTCGTCGCCATTCCGACGAAGGCGGTAATCCACATCCAGAACAGCGCACCGGGTCCGCCCACCGCGATAGCGGTAGCGACGCCGGCGATGTTGCCCGTGCCGATGGTGGCCGAGAGCGCCGTCATCAGCGCGGCGTAGGGTGTAATCTCGCCTTCGGCGGCCCTCCCGGCCTGCGGCTTTTCAAGATCATGCGGAAGCCGTAGCCCACTTTGCGGATCGGCATGAAGCCCAGGCGAAGCTGAAGATACAGACCGGTGCCAATGATCAGCACGATCATGGGCACGCCCCAAACGATGCCGTTGAGCCAGTTAAAGAATTGGTTGAGTGCTTCCACGAGACTGCTCTCCTCCCTGGTGCCTGTCTTTCCGCGAGCCTGCGCACGCCTGCGGCCTGACTAACTTCACCGGCGAATATTGCAAGCCCGTCTTGTTCATGGGCCACAGGCACCTTGATTCATTTCGATCGAGGACGCCTGGGTGTCCCCCGTCTGCGAACACGCAGGCGGTACCCGTGGAGCCGATTCGTCAGGCGCGATAGGTACATGCGGGCCCCTCGGGAGCCGCGATCATACATAGAAGTCGAGGTTGGTGAATTTCATAGTTCGAATGCTTCTATTTATGAAATTGATGATGGCCGAGAGATCGGCATAGGAAAGCGGCGCGGCCGGCACGAGATTGTCAGGACTCGGCGCGCGAACATACATACCCATCCGGTTCAGCCGGCCTTCGCAACGGGCCACCACCTGGCATCGCCGGCTTCCTCATCGGTGCCGGCGTCTCCTCTCCAATCGCGGGCAGTTGAAACCCGCAGAACAAGTCAGGGCGGAACGTCGAATCCCGCTCTCGGCGCCGCGCGCGCTTCAATCGTCGATGCGGAAGCCCACCTTCATCACCACCTGGTAATGCGCGACCTTGCCATTCACGATCTGGCCGCGGACCTGGTCCACTTCGAACCAGTCGAGATTCCGGGTCGTTTTCGAAGCACGCGAAATCGCGCCTTCGATGGCCTCGTCTATCGAGTTCGGCGAACTGCCGATCAGCTCGATCTTCTTGTAGACGTGCTCGCTCACGGTTTCCTCCTGAAGCTTCTAGGTTGATTCCAGGCTCGCCGGGTCTCCTTGTGGGAGCGGCAAGGGACGGCAGCGCGATCGCCGCCAGAGACAATCATGCCCCGGTTCGGCGCGAACCGCCAGCGTTCGGGGAAAATCGGCCTGTGCCGCGCTAGGCGGCCGGCTGCCCTCGGGTTTAAAATGCTCTATGCTCGTGTCACTGGCCATGTCCGAACGCGACGCCCCGCCAAGGCCGCGCGAACGCTCCACGAAGGAGGCGACCATGCTGCCGACCCGACGTTCCCTGCTGAGGGCGTTTCTGGCCTTGCCCGCCCTGCCCGTCGCCGATCGCGCCGCGGCGCAGCGACCCGCATTGCCGCTCACGCCCGCCTGCGACGACGATGACGACCTGACGCCCGCACTGACGGCGGGCCCTTTCTACAAGCCCGATGCGCCGCTCAGGCACGAACTTTCCGGCGACGCCCCGAACGGCGAACGCATCACCATTGCCGGCTACGTGCTCGACGGCAATTGCCGGCCGATCGCCGGCAGTCTCGTCGAAATCTGGCACGCGGACGAAACCGGCGCCTACGATACACGCGGCTATAGGCTGCGGGGTCACCACATGACCGACGAACGCGGGCGATGGTGGTTCAGCACCGTCGTCCCGGCACTCTATCCCGGCCGCACCCGCCACTATCATTTTCGGGTGCGCCGTCCCGGCGCCGCGGTCCTGACGACGCAACTCTTCTTCCCGAACGAACCTCAGAACGACCGTGATCACCTTTATACGCCGTCGCTGCTGCTTGGCATTCGCGACACGGAGGACGGCAAGTTCGGGCGTTTCGATTTTGTAGCCTGACGCGCTCGCGGAGGTGACCGGCACGGGATGAACGATCCGGCGCTTCGCTGAATCCGGAACAGATCGCCGTCGTACAGGTTCGGGCGGAGACGAGGACGAATTGATGAAGCAGAAACTTTTGGCGCAAGACGCAAGCGAACGCACCTTCATTCTCGTACTCGAGGAGGGCGACGAAGCATCCTCGGCCATTTCGGCCTTCGCAGCGCAGGCGGGCATCGCCGGCGCATCGGTGACGGCGATCGGCGCCTTCAGCAGCGCGACGGTGGGCTTCTTCCGTGTCGAAAGCAGAAATTACAGGAAGATCCCCGTAGCCGAGCAATCGGAAGTTCTGAGCGCGATCGGCGACATTGCCCGCGACGAAGCCGGCCGCCCGAGCCTGCATTTGCATGCGGTTCTGGGATTGGAAGACGGGTCGACCCGTGGCGGGCACCTTCTGGAGGGTCGCGTCCGTCCGACCCTGGAGGTCATCATCCGCGAAAGCCCGACTGGATTGCGCCGGCGCAAGCGACCGGAACTCGGGATAGCACTCATCGACCTCGACGCCGAATGAGGTTCAGCTTTTCGCGCTCGAACTCGGGTTGCGCTTATTTCTGGCCGGCACGCGCCGGCGACCTCACGGCGATCGAAGGAGCGAGAAACCGACCGGTTCCTCGCAAAGCATGCCGCCGATCTCCCGATGGCGGCAGCGCGCCCTTCCATGGACCGCACATTGTCTCCGGCAGGACGGGTCCAATTTTCACCAGGGCCGCCAGCCGCTTGACCAATAACGGCCCTTCAGATCGCTCAGCCGATCCTCGATATCGGCGATCAGGTCCTCGATGCGCGAGGAACTTCGCGAATGCCAATAGGGCCGGCTGGTTCCTGCGATGAGCAGCCCCAGAAGACCGACCACGGCGAGCGCCGTCCAGGCGGGATGTTCCCTTGCCATCTCGCCGGCCCTGCGGCCCGTATCTGCGATGGCCCTGCCGGAATAGATGCCGAGATCGGAGAGCTTTTCGGTCAGCGCATTGACCTGCTCGCGCAACGATCTGACTTCCTCTTCCATGCTTGCCTGGTCCGGAACGCCTACCGATCCGTTCTTCGTATCGACCACGCCGCGCGGTATGGTGGATCCGAGTCGCTTTTCCTGTGCCATATGCTCATCCTCCGTGTCTGGGTCCCAACTTGTCAGAGACAGCAACCCGGAAACGGCGGCCGGGGGCCGGGAGTTCCTTTTGAGGGTGAAATTGGATCTGACGAGGGGCGAGCAGGCGGATCAGGCAACCGCGACTTTGGAGTGGGATGAGGAAAAGTGTATGCGGTTTTCCACCCGCATCCCGCGTCTCAACTTCTCGGAATCGATCACGGTCATGCTTTTAGGTCGGCCCCACCCGAAAGCATCGTGATCTAAGGCCTGTCGAGACTCGGGCTACCGGCGGCGGCTTGTTTGATTTCCTCATTCCTGTGCTCGTCACAGGAATCCAGCCAGACCAAGTCCTTGGGCTGAAAGAACGCTTCCTGCGCCGCAGACGCGGCGCTGCTGGATCCCTGTGACGAGCACAGGGATGAGGAAAAAGGAGAGATTGCAGTCCTCCGATAGGCATCCTACAGCGCCGCGCGTCTTATGAGACGCGCAAATGTCGCTGTAGCACTTTGCAGCGGACGCACGGCCGGTACTCAAGGCGTTCAAGCCCATCCCGCGGCAGCCGTCATAAACTCAAAGTGAATCTCCCGAAGGCCGCGAGCAGACGAGGAGGAACCTGCGGTAGAAGAATGTCCTCAGCCTGTTTCTGAGATCGGCATTCCTGCGCTGGGCCGCCGCGATCGGGCGGCGGGACGGCAACTCTATGTTCTGGAATCCCGCCTCTTCGATCAAGGGAAGAAGTCTTTCGACGGTGAGGCCATCGCCAAAGGGCAGACGCTCCATGATCTTTGCGTGGCGTTCGCTCATAGCGCCGTCGTAATGCGGGTCATGGCCGATGATCCGCTCGAGGGCAGCCACCGCGACAGACGCCAGACGGCCGAGCGGCGTCGGTTTCGACCAGTCTCCGTCGAAGACGAGCAGCCTTCCGCCCGGCTTCAGCAGCCGGAACCATTCGGCGAAAGCCTGCTCCGGCTCCGTCAGCGTCCAGACGAGATGCCGGCAGACCACGGCATCATAGGTCTCGTCCGGCTCCATCGTGTGCTCGGCATCGGCCAGAATGAATCGAACCCTTTCGTTCCCTGCGTGCTTGCGCCGCGCCACCGCGAGCATGGCCTCGGAGAAATCGAGCGCCGTCACTTCGTGGCCGAGCGAAAGGAGCACGTTGGTCACCTCCCCCGTCCCGCAGGCGAGTTCGAGAACCTTCAGCGGCCTCGCCCCGAGTGCGCTGCGCATCGCTGCCGCCCAGGCGTCGAGCTCCGGTCCCGGCGGGATGCGATGGCCGAAGGCGAGGTCGAACGTTTCCGACCGCCTCGACCAGTATTCGCGGATATCTTCCTTCAGGTGGTGGTTGCGCATGTCCATGGGTCAGGTTCCGACGGCGGAGATTGCGGCAAGCGGACGCGGGCGTCTGGCGCGATAGCGGATGGAGCAGCTTCCGTCGAAGTCGTGCTCGACCTCGACCTCGATCCCGAACACCGCGCGGATGCGCTCGACCGTCAGTACCTCCCGCGGGGGCCCGAGCGCCACCAGCCGGCCGGCCTGCATCACCGCGATCCGGTCGCAGAACATAGCGGCGTGGTTGAGGTCATGGAGCGCTGCGACCACCGTCAGGTCCTGGCGGCGAACGAGGTCGAGCAGGCTGATCTGATGGCCGATGTCGAGATGGTTGGTCGGCTCGTCGAGGAGCAGGATCTTCGATTGCTGCGCCAGCGCCCGAGCAATGTGCAGCCTTTGCCGCTCGCCGCCGGAGAGCGTGTGCCACAGGCGATCGGCAAGATGCGCCATATCCACGTTTGCGAGCGCCGCCTCGACGATCGCATCGTCCTCCGGCGACCAGGGCGAAAGCGGCCCGAGATAGGGTGTGCGGCCGAGCTCGACCGCCTGGCGCGCCGTGATCCTCTCGCCGGTCTCGGCCTGCTGCTCGACCAGAGCGAGCCTTTGCGCGACCGTGCGGCGGCCGAGCGTCCCGATCCGAGAACCGTCCAGAAGCACCTCCCCCTTCTTCGGCTTGCGGATGCCCGATATGAGCGACATCAGGCTCGTCTTGCCTGAACCGTTCGGGCCGATGATGCCGAGGAACTCTCCCGTCTCGACCGTGAGGGAGACCTCCTTCAGGATGTCCACCCCGCCGGCCGACCATGAAACCCCGCGCGCCGAAAGCGTCATGCGCGGTCCCTCCTTTGTCCGAGTATCAACGCGAAGGCCGGAGCGCCGACGAGCGCCGTGATCACGCCGATCGGCAGGACCTGGCCGGGAATGAGAACGCGCGACAGTATGTCGGCGAGGATCATGAACACGGCGCCGATGAGCGCTGCTGCCGGCAGCAGGACACCGTGGCGGACGCCGACAAGCATGCGGGCCGCATGGGGGATGACGAGGCCGACGAAACCGATCGACCCGACGATGGATACCATCACCGCAGTCATCATCGCCGAGACGCCGACAAGCGCGAAATAGGTTCGCCTGACCGAGATGCCGAGCGAGGCAGCCGATTCCGACCCGAAGGTAAACGCGTCGAGGGGACGGGCATGCCAGAGACAGACGACGAGACCGAGAAGCGTCGCCGGCACGGCGAGCCAGGCATCCGGCCAGCGCACGCCCGAAAGATTGCCGAGCAGCCAGAACATGATGCCACGCGCCTGCTCGGCCGTGGCCGCCTTGGTGACGATGAAGGAGGTCAGTGCGTTGAAGAGCTGTGACCCCGCCACACCCGCCAGGATGATCGCCGCGGTGCCGCGGCCGGCCTTCACCGCCAGCAGGCTCACCAGGACGAAAGCGACCAGCGCGCCGATGAAGGCGCCGAGCGGCAGCGTCAGCATCCCGGCACCCACACCGAGGATGGCGACGCTGACCGCCCCTGTCGAGGCGCCGGCGGAGATGCCGAGTATATAGGGATCGGCGAGCGGATTGCGCAGCAGCGATTGCAGCACGGCGCCGGAGAGCGCGAGCGCCGCCCCGCAGGAAGCGGCCACGACCGCCCGGCTCAGTCGGTAGCTCCAGATGATGCCCTCGTCGATCGGGGCCAGCGGATAGCCGGCGTTCCACAGCCGATTCGCGACCGTCTGCGCAACGGTCTTGAACGGGATCGCCGTTTCGCCGATCGCAGCGCCCATCCAGAGTGCCGCGAACAGGATCACGAGCGCGGCGATAGCCGCGCCGACGCGTCCCGTCCCCGTTCGCCCGGCCAGGGTCAGCACGCGGCTCACTTGCCCAACCCACCCTTGGAAGCCGGCCCAGCCTTGGGCGCAAGTCCGGCCTCGGCGATGGCATCCGCCAGCGCTTCGATTCCTTCGATCGTGCGGATCGTCGGGTTCATCGCCTGCGCATCCATGTCGAACACATAGCCTTTGGCGACTGCCGGCATGAGGCTCGCCACGGGATCGGTCTTCAGGAATTCGAGTTTGGCGTCGAGGCTGTCCAGCGGGTAGCGTCGACGCTCCATGGAGCCGGCAACGATCATGGTCGGCTCGGCCTTGGCGATGGTTTCCCAGCCGACCGTCGGCCATTCGTCTTCAGTGTCGATGATGTTTTCGATTCCGAGCGCCGCCATTATGTAGCCGGGTGCGCCGTTCCTGCCGGCGACATAGGGGTCGGCATCGGCAGCGCTGGAGAACCAGAAGACCGCCGAGAGTTTGCCCCCGGCCGAGGCGACCTTGGCGCGCGCCGCCTCTTCTCGGCTTTTCAGCTCGGCCACGACCTTCTCGCCCTTGTCCTGAACATCGTAAATCTGCGCCAGCTCGCGAATTTCCCGATAGACGAGATCCATGGTGAAGACCTGCCGGCGCACGCCGTCGCTCGCCGCCGAATTCTCCTTGCCGGTGCAATCCGAAGGCGATGTGTAGACCGGAATGCCGAGCTCCTCGAACTGCTCCGGCCGCGCGACCACGCCTTCCGGGCCGACCTGCCATTGAAATTGCACCGCCACCATGTCCGGTTTCTTGGCAAGCACGCTTTCGAAGCTCGGATCGTTGTCTGCCAGGCGCTCGACCTTGGCGTTGACCTCCTCGTAACCTTCAAGGACGGGGCCGACCCAGAGGGCGGTGCCGGCGACCTTGTCCGCAAGGCCGAGCAGATAGAGGATTTCGGTGCTGCTCTGGCCGATCGAGACGGTGCGCGTCGGCGTCTTGTCGAAGGTGATCTGCCGACCGCAGTTTTCGAGTGTCAGCGGATAGGTCGTCTCGGCAGCGAAGGCGGGACGGTCAAGAGCCGCTACGCCTGTGGAAAAGGTGATGAGACCCGCAATGAGCGGTCGTTTCCAAAAGCTGTTCATGAATAGTCCCCGAATGTGAGGCCGCTATACGGCCGTGATCGTCAGCCTGCCGATCGGGTTCGATCGGACGAGTGACGGCTCGACCTCGGGGAAACTGATGAAAGCGTGCGCCGCAAGGCGCGAAAGATGGTCATGGCTTGCTCCTGTTCCGGGCATCCCCGCCCGTGACGTTGGATCTGATTTGACGGCAGGTCTCCTGGCTCGCGGACAGAAATCGCTCATCTGCCTTCCCGCGCAACGCGCGCAGTGGCTGGCGCCTGGGCGCCACGATGAACGACGATCCGCTTACAGTTGCGGGGGCAGCCACGGTTTTGGTCCCTCTTGGGTCGTCCGCACCGTGTTCCCTATTAATCCCCTCCACCTCACGGGTAGGGGAACCGTCAGGCTCAGTTAATTTAGAATGCAGCCGCCGGTCAAGGTGAAACGCGACGCCGATGCGTAGAGGTTCAATATGTTATGTTATTACACTCGTCAACAGAAAGTTATGTAATAACATTTCACAAGCGCCACGTACTGTTCCTTCAACCGGTGCCGCCGGATCGGCATCGGCCATTAGGGCTTTGGGCCATCGCATGGCCGCAGGACGATTGGTTCCCGGCTTTGCGCCGCCAGTTCGCGGCAGCCGCCGGCGTCGCAAAGCGTCCAGCCGGAGACGGTCGCTCCGGAGGCGGCCAGGACCAGCTCGGGAAGGGGCGGCAGGTCGGGCGTCCAGACCCACCAGCGGCCCTGGCGACGGGCATTGTCTCCCGGCTCCATTCCCGCACCCGAACCCTGCACGCGCGCCTCCTCGAGAACGAGACCATCGACCGTGACGGCCCAACGCTCCTGCCATTCGGTCTTCTCGACCGAATGGGTCCAGCCGAGGGTGAAGACACCCGCAGCAACGGCGACAGCCTTGCCGCCGATGATGCAGGCAAGCGCGCTCATGCCGGTTTCGCCGTCTGCCGGCCAGCCTGGCGGGCGCGCCGCCAGATCACGAAGGCGAAGAGCGCGGAGAGTGCAAAGCCGACTTCATCGGTGATCGGCAGCGCCGCCAGCAACGTGAAGGCGGCCGCGGCCGCGAGCACCCGCTCGAAAACCCCGAGCCGGACTGCGGCGAAGCCTACCACGGCGGCACCCCAGAGCGCGATCGCCAGACCGGTCTTGACGACGATATAGGCGACGGCAGCCGGATAGCCCACCGATGCGGCCATCGCGCCGCCATCCTGCAGCATCAGCGCCGGCGAATAAACGGCCATGAACGGGATGACGAAACCGGCCGCCGCCACCTTGATCGCCTGGATCGAGATCTTCAGCCCGCTTTCCCGCGCGATCGGTGCTGCCGCGAAGCAGGCAAGCGCCACCGGCGGCGTCAGATCGGCAAGAATCCCGAAATAGAAGACGAACATGTGGCTGACGATAAGCGGTACCCCGAGTTCCAGAAGCGCGGGCCCGGCGATCGACGAGGTGATGATGTAGTTCGGGATCGTCGGTATGCCCATGCCGAGTACGAGGCAGGTGACCATGGTCAGAAGCAGCGACAGAAACAGGCTTTTGCCTCCGACCGAGACGATGAACTGGCCGAAGGTATTGGCCGCTCCGGTCAGCGTCATCGTACCGATGATCACGCCGACGAGCGCGCAGGCGATCGCCACCGGAAGGGCCGTCTTGGCCCCTTCGGCAAGGGCGTCGCGACATATCACCAGGGTCTCCCGGCCGCCCTTCAGGAAGGCGTTGCCGGCAATCAGCAGCGCCAGCGCTGCGACGATCACGCCGATGCCGAACTGGAAGAAGGCGGCCGCCACGAGGCCGAGGCCGACCCAGAAGATGATGCGTATGACACCGGCGGGAAGGCCGAGCGCGAGCGAACTGCCCAGGATCAGAAGGCCGGTGAAGGCCAGGCCGACCGTACCGGCAAAAAGCGGCGTATAGCCGGAGAACAGCAGCCAGACGAGCGCGGCGAGCGGCAGGATCAGATGCCATTGTTCGAGGATTGCCGCCTTGGCCGAAGGCAGCTGGTCCCTGGGCAGGCCGAGCAGCCCGTACTTGCCGGCTTCGAGATGGACCATCCAGAAGGCGGAAACGAAATAGAGGATCGCCGGTATGACCGCCGCCTTGACGATCTCGTAATATTCGACGCCGAGCGTCTCGGCCATGATGAAGGCGACCGCGCCCATGACAGGCGGCATGATCTGCCCGCCCATCGAGGCCGTTGCCTCGACGCCGCCTGCAAAGGCCGCCCGATAGCCGAACTTTTTCATCAGCGGGATGGTGAACTGCCCGGTCGTGACCACATTCGCGACGCCGGAACCCGAAATGGTGCCCATCAGGCCCGAAGAAATGATCGCCACCTTCGCGGGTCCGCCGCGCCTGTCGCCGACGAAACTCAACGAGACATCGTTGAAGAGCCGGATCATGCCGGCTTTTTCGAGGAAGGCGCCAAACAGGATGAAAAGGAAAATATAGGTCGAGGAGACGAAGGTCGGGATGCCGTAGATGCCTTCCGTGCCATAGGCCATATGATCGATCACCTGCGAAAAGTCGTAGCCGCGGTGATCGAACGGCGGCGGCAGATACTCACCCAAAAGGCAATAGGCCAGGAACACGCCGGAAATGATCGGCAAAGCCGGCCCCATCAGCGCCCATGCTGCGGCAAAGACGACGGCGAGCGCGACGACCCCGAAGAAGATGTCGCGCGGCAGTGGATCGCCGGCACGCACCAAGAGTTCCGCATATTCGTAACACTGGTAGAAGGCGACCGCCGCGCCGAGGAAAGCAAGACTCCAGGCGATGATTTTTGCAACCGTGCCGCGGCCTGCGAGCGTCGCCAGCAGGGGAAAGACGAGAACCGTGACAAAGCCGACATGCACCACGCGCACGATCTGGCTCGCGAAATCGACGAGATGCGCCGCGGTGGCGATTTGGAACACGGAAAAGGCAAGCGCGATGGCAAACAGGATCCGTCCGTCCCATGTCGCCGGAAACGCCCGGGTCAACGCGTCGTGCCGGTGCAGTTCGGCCGACGCAGTTGCGCTTTGTTCATTGGTATTGTCGATCATGATTCCTCCCTGAATTCCTGAAGCCCGTCGCATTCAACCGAATTCCGCGACGCGCTTCAGGGTGTCTGCCTGTCGCTTTAAAACCGCTTTACGGTTTCGGGCGACATGGGTCAGAGCAGACCCTTTTCCTTGTAGTAACGCTCCGCCCCCGGATGCAGAGGAATAGGCATTCCCTTGAGCGCATCCTCGATGCGGATATTCTCCGCCGCCTTGTGAGCCGCCGTCAGGGCGGGGATGTTCTCGAAGAGCTGCTTCGTCATCTGATAGGCGGTTTCGTCGGAAACCTCCGAATGGGTGACGAGAAAGTTGACGACGGCGACCGTCTGCACGTCGCTGTCCTGCCCCTGGTAGGTGCCGGCGGGGACGGTCGCGGCGATGTAGGGCGCGCCGAGCTTGGTGGCTATCTCTTCGGGGACTGCGACCATCTGCACGTCGAGCGAGGTCGCCAGGTCCTTGAACGAAGAGACGCCGAGGCCGGCCGACTGCAGCGTCGCATCGAGCTGCCGGTTCTTCATCAGCTCCACCGATTCGGCGAAGGGCAGGTATTCGGTCTTGCCGAGGTCGTCATAACTCATGCCTGCGGCGCCGAGGATCGCCCGGGCATTCAATTCCGTGCCCGACTTCGGTGCGCCGACGGAAAGGCTCTTGCCCTTGAGATCGGCGACGGTCTTGATGCCCGACTCCTTCGACGCCATGATCTGGATATAGTTCGGATAGATGGCGGCGATACCGCGCAGCTTGTCGAGCGGTGCCTTGAAACCGGCATCCGTATTGCCTTCCCAGGCAAGCTTGACCGAATCGCCGAGCGAAAAGGCGATCTCGCCGCGCCCCTGCTGCAAGAGGTTGAGGTTCTCGACCGAAGCCTTGGTCGCCTGCACCTGCGTGCGTACGCCCTCGATCTTATCGCCATAGATCTTCGAAAGCGCGACGCCGAGCGGGTAGTACACCCCGGAAGTGCCGCCAGTCAGGACGTTGATGAACTCGGCTGCGCCCGTCGAAGCCGCGGAAAGGGCGATGGACGCACTTGCGATCGCCGCGATGGCGGCGCGTTTCAATGTTCGATTCACAGAGATTCCTCCCAATCATTCAAATCTGGCGCGGAAGACCGTTCCTCCGGAAAGGGGCCGCGGCGTACACCGGCAAGAGATCGGCTAACTCTAAATGATTGATTTTGTGGAAGCGCAATCGACAACTTCGCCGATGCGGGCGGATCTTGCCCGGTGCCCCGCAGCAATCGGCGACAATCCGCCTTCCGCTGGCTCCGGACAAATTCCTGCGCAAGCGCCGCGCGTCCGGCGACGCGCGGCGCTTGGCGTTTAGGTACGATTTCAGCGGCGGCAGCTGTCGGCCGCGCGTCCCCGTGCAGCGGCGGCGATATTCGACCGAGCCGCTCCTCTCGTCAGGCCGTGTTTGCGTTGGAATGTCAGGCTCCAACCGTCTCCCTTGGCCTGCCAGCCTCCGGCGGCCGATTCCGAGCGGCCAACCGTGACGTCCCGCGTTGCGGAGCGCGCCTTCAATCTAGATGCAATTTCTGCAGGGTCGATCAGGATAACCAGCATGAAGCCGATCGGCGCGAGCACGTATGGGGGAATGCCTGTCGGTACGCTCGCGAAAACGGCGATCGACACGGCCACGATAATGCAGATCAGGTTCGTCAACGGGTGGGTGAGCGTCCTGAAACAGGTTTCAGAGACAGTGTTGTTCCGTCCGTAGTTCGACAATGCCATGGGAGAGATCCATCGTTGAGTTGTTCCCCTGCCGAGATCACGATGACTTTAGGCCCCGTCGACCCAAAATCATGGAACGTGATCGTGCAAGGAGCCAGAGCAGAAATGCCGGCGGCAGACCGCACAATGTTCCGCTCCAGGCTCCCGCGGCGCGAATGCTGCAATATGTACCCTGAGACTCAGCTGGCAACGGGCCTAGGACCTTTGCCCTTAGGGGGTCGGACCAAGGTCCTATAGATGGGAGCGGATGGCACTCTAGCTTCCTGGCTTCCCACCTATACAAGGACCTAGATCTTTTCAGCGACACTTCAGGCGGGGCCTCGCCGCTTTGCGGGGTCCCGCTTGCGTCGTCAACCGAGGGCGGGCGGGAATCGTTTCGCAGACATGCGAGTGCCCGCGCAGGGGATGACGCGGGCACTGCAACAGGTTGGGGTCCTGAATGTCGCTGGGGGACAGAAGCGACACCTGTTAATTCTTCAGACGAAAATTTGTTCCGCAGCCGCGGGCGCGAAAGAAGCGACGCCGTCCTCCGCGCAGTTTATCCGGCAGCCGCTACGGCGAAACGGTGCCGGTAGTCGCCCGGCGACAGCCCGACGATGCGATGGAACAGCTTGCGGAAAGCCGCAGCATCCTCATAGCCGACGGTCCAGGCGATCTGTTCGACCGAGCGTTTGGTGAACTCCAGGAGCTCACGCGCCTTGCCGACGCGCAGATGCTGCGCATATTCGATCGGCTTCATACCGGTCGCCGCCTTGAAACGGCGCAGGAACGTGCGCTCCTCCATCGCCACCACTTTGGCCATCTCCGCGACGCTGACGGCGCGGGCCTCGCGCGCCTGCAGCCAATGCTGCACCTTGAGGATCGCCTCGTCACCGTGATTGAGACGCGGCGAAAAGCTGGAATAGTGCCGCTGCTCGCGTCCGGCCGGATCGATGAGCAGGAAACGCCCGGTCTCGACCGTCACCGTCGGACCGAACAGGCGGTCCACGAGGCGCATGCCGAGGTCCGTCCACGCCATGAGGCCGCCGGCGGTGATGAGGTCCCCGTCCTCGATGACGATCTTGTCCGGATCGAGCCGGACGTCGGGGAAACGATCGCGGAAGGCATTGGCGAACAGCCAGTGCGTCGTCGCCGGGCGACCCTTGAGCAGGCCCGTCGCCGCAAGCACGAAAGTCCCGCCGCAAGTCGATGCCAGCGTCGCCCCCTGGGCATGCCGGTCGAGCAGCCAGCGCGCATAGGGCGCTGCCTCCTCTGCTTCCATCGGTCCCGTCAGCCGGCCTGGGACAAGCAGGATCTCCGGCGCCTGCCGGGACCCGAGTTCGGGATGGGTGTCGAAACAGCGTGCAAGACAGCCGTCGTCCTGAAGCCGCCAGTGACTGACTCGCGCCACCGTTCCGCCGCGCTCGGCGGAGAATTGACCGGCTATGCCGATGAGATCCGTCATGCCGTGGACCATCGCCATCTGGCAACCCGGATAAAGCATGAGGCCGATCTCGGCTCTCGCTGGCAGTGCTCGTCCATTCGCCATGTCGCCCCTCTTTGTCGGTTTCGGCCCGCCTAATGTCCGATCCGCCAATCCCGATCATTTCGCAATCGGCCTAAATCTTCAAGCACGGGGCGCGGCAAGTACGGCATCCCACCCGGCAGTCTTCCAACCCGCTGAAAGGATGAAGAAAATGGCTACGATCACCACCAGGGACGGCACCCGCATCTTCTACAAGGACTGGGGCTCGCGCAATGCTCAACCCATCCTCTTCTCCCATGGCTGGCCGCTCACGGCCGACGTATGGGATGCGCAGATGGTCTTCTTTGCAAACAAGGGCTACCGCGTCATCGCCCACGACCGCCGCAGCCACGGCCGTTCGGACCAGGTCTGGGACAACAACACCATGGACCAGTACGCCGACGACCTTGCCGAACTGATCGAGGCGCTGGACTTGCGCAACGTGATCCTTGTCGGGCATTCGACAGGCGGTGGCGAGATCACCCGCTACGTCGGCCGGCACGGCACCGGGCGCGTGGCAAAGGTGGCGCTGATCGGCGCGGTGCCGCCGCTCATGCTGAAAACCGAGGCCAACCCCGGCGGCCTGCCGATCGACGTCTTCGATGGCATTCGCAAGGGCACCTACGACGACCGCTCGCAATTCTTCAGGGATCTGACGATCCCCTTTTACGGGTACAATCGCGAGGGTGCCTCCATCTCGGAGGGAATCCGCGAGAGCTTCTGGCTGCAGGGCATGATGGGCGGCCTCAAGGGCCAGCTCGACAGCATCCGCGCCTTCTCGGAAAGCGATTTCAATGCCGACCTGGCGAAGTTCGACAAGCCGACCCTGGTCCTCCACGGCGACGACGACCAGATCGTGCCGATCGGCGCCTCGGCGCTTTCGAGCGTCAAAATCGTCAAGCATGCCGTGCTGAAGGTCTACGAGGGTGCCGACCATGGCCTGACGCAGACCTATCAGGACCGCTTCAACGCCGACCTGCTCGAATTCATCGAAGCTTGACTTCAACGCCGGCGAGGCGCGGCGGCGGTGCCGTCGCCCTCCCCCAGCTTCGTCCCCCTGCCTCCAGGAGATGCGCTATGATCCCCGGATTTTCCATCGAGACCCTTCTTGCCCTGCATGTCGCCGTCAGTCTGATCGGGATCGGAACCGGCCTCGTCGCCCTGCCGGCGCTCGCCGCCGGCCGCTGGCTCGGCCATTGGCACGCAGTTTTCCTCGTCACCACCGCGGCCACCAGCATCACCGGCTTCCTCTTTCCCTTCAGCGGGATCACGCCCGCACTGGTGGTCGGAGCGATTTCCGTCCTCACCCTCGTCATCGCCTTTGCCGCGCTTTATGCCTTGACGCTCCGCGGCTGGGCCCGGCCGGCCTATGTGGTGAGCGCGACATTCGCGCTCTATCTCAACCTCTTCGTTCTTGTCGTGCAGAGCTTCCTCAAGGTTCCGGTGCTGCAGCCGCTGGCGCCGACGCAAACCGAGGCGCCCTTCGTCGCTGCGCAAGCCCTGTTGCTGACGGCAGGCATCGTGCTCGGCGCAACTGCGGTCATCGGGTCGCGACGGGCGGCATTGCCGCTGCCCGTGCGCCCGAGATCCAGGAAAAGTGCGTAGCGGTTTTCCGTCGGCAGTGCGTAATTTCAAAACGTTGGAGCGTTCGGTGTTTCAAGGAAACGCTGAACGCTCCAGGCCGGGGATGACCCAACAAGCGCCGTATCGATACGGCGCGCTCCGTGCTGTCGGTCAATGCTCGTTGGCCGGCGCTCCGTGAGCGGTGACGATCGCCTGGGCTTCCTTGCCGTAGAGTTCCTCGAAATGATCGAAACTCTTGGAAAAATAGCCGATGCCCTGGGTGGCGGATCTGAGCGAGCGCGCCAGGTCGTCGAGCGCGCTGCCGGGCAGAAGGGCGCGGAAGATATCCCAGCCTTTCGCCGCTTCGTCCCGATCGAAGCCCAGCACCTGGCCCTTCAACGAGGCAACGATCGGCACGAGACTGCCCGAATAGACCGACGGGACATGGATTTCGACGCGAAAGACCGGTTGCATCAGTACGGAGGCGGCCTGCGACAGCGCCTGCCGGACGCCAAGCTTGCCGGCCGTGCGGAACGCATATTCCGAGCTGTCGACCGAATGGTGTTGGCCGTCGGTGAGCAGCACGCCGACATCGATGACCTTGAAGCCGAGGGGTCCCTTCTCCATCGCCTCGCGTGCGCCCGCCTCGACCGCAGGGATGTAATTGCGCGGCACGGCACCGCCCTTGACCGTCTCGGCAAAGGAAAATCCGTCGCCTCGTCCGTTCGGATGGACGCTGAGCTTCACATCCGCGAATTGCCCGGCCCCGCCGGTCTGCTTGCGATGACGGTAATGGACGTCCGAGGACTTCGAGACGGTCTCCCGGTAGATCGGGCTCGGGGACCGGTCGCTCACCTCGACATGGAAGACGTCCGACAACGTCCTGCAGACTTCGCGCAGATGCACCGGGCCTTGGGCGCAAACGAGCTGCGCCCCTGTCCCCTCCTCCTGCATCACCTTCAGGCCGCGATCTGTCTCGGCGAGTTTCGCAAGGGTCTCGGAAAGCTTGGTCTCGTCGCGTTCGCTCGCCGGCACCAGTATCCGCTCGAGCATGGGGTTCGGGGGGTCGTCCAGTCGGGCGGAGCGAGGGCCGCGCCGGCCGTCAACAGCGAGGGGACCGGCAGGTGGTCGGATTTGACCGCTCCGAAGAGCTGGCCCGCCTCGGTCACGCCCGAACCGATGGGCCGGCCGCTTGCGGGATCCTGCAGAGCGCCGAGACTTCCGCCGCCGAGCGTCGCCCCCTGCTTCACTCCGTTCTGGAGAGCGCGGGCAAGAACCGTCTTGCCGACGCTCTGGCGATAATGGGCATGGAAACTGACTGCGAGGAGCGTCGCCTCGTCGACGCCGGCACCCGCGGCAAGGCGTTTTCTCAGCGCCTCAGCGCGCGGCGCCTCGTGGCGGAGCGCCTTCATCAGCCGCATCAGGCCGTTGCCGTGGCCGGCGGAGCCGAGGAGCACCGGAATGATCCTGTTTTCGTTCAGAACCCGTGTCGAGATCGAATAGATCGCGTCGCTGGTCGGCTCGCGGTCCTCGATGAGCTCTTCCAGCAGCCAATCGTCGAATTCCGAAAGGTGCTCGAGAAGCTCCGCGCGTGCCTCGTGTTCGCGCTCCACCGCGCTTTCGGGGATATCGAAGAGAGAGGACGGCTGTCCCTCGCGATAGCGCCAGGCCCGCTCCGAAATCAGATCGCAGCTGCCGATGATCCTGTCGCCGTCGCGGATGGGAATCTGCCGCAGGATGAGCGGGCGGCTGCAGAAATCCTGCAGGGCGGCGACGATGTCCCTTATGCGCCCTCGCGGCTCGTCCATGCGGTTGATGAAGAGGATGCAAGGCGTGCCGGACGCCTCGATCATGCGCAAGTAAGGGGCGGCGAGAACCGCCTCGTCCAGTATCGGCGAAACACAGAGAACACATGCGTCGCTCGCGAGCAGCGCATGCTGCGCATGCGCCAGGGCCTCATTATTGCCGGGAACGTCGAGCGCGCACCAGGCCTCGCCGCCGAATTCGAATTCGGTGAGGCCCAGTCCATATGGCGTAACTGATTTTTTCGGCTCGCCTCCCAGCGAGCCCACCCTCTCCACGAGCGTGGATTTTCCGATCTGCGAAGGACCGAGTACAGTAAAGCAGCGCATCGGCGTTCCTCCCTCTGCCAGGATGACACTGCAGACAGGATGCCCTTCGACGAGCCAAAGCGCCAGAGATTGGTGCTTTTTCTTGCAAAAATTGCGCGTTAGCAGGAATTGACGCGGTCTATGCGGGCGCGCTCGGCGCGAACTCCGCAATGAGCTCGTGGCGATCTCCGGGATAGGTGAGCAGCACGCTGGTGACCGGTACGCCGCCGCTCCAGGTCCGTCGCTCGATGACGAGACAGGCCGCGCCGACCGCCACTTCGAGCGCCTGGGCCGTCGGGCGGCTCGCCGCGACGGCCCTGATGCGATGTTCCGCGGTGCTCCAGGGCACCTTACCGAGCAGCCACGAGCCCGGGGCAGCGGTCTCGAAGGTCTCGATCTCGGCTTCCGGCACCGCCGAAAGATTGATCAACCGCTCCTCGAGGCAGAAAACCCGGCCGCCGGCAAAATGGCGGCAGGTGACATCGAGAAGCCGCGACGAGAGAGGCAGATCGATGCGCCCCTCATCGCCGGCACGCATCTTGCGCACCGCTCGCTCGCCGAGACGGTAGGCGTAGTCGAGCCCGAGGGACTGCACCTCCCGCTTGACGTCGTGAATCTCCATCACCGCGGATTGGACCTGCGGAAAGCTGACATAGCTTCCGGACTTGCGCCGCCGCTCGATCAGTCCCCGCTTCACGAGTTCGCTCAGGGCCTTGTTCACGGTCATTCGCGAACAGCCGTATTGCTCCGTGAGTTCGTGCTCGAAAGGAATGCGGTACCCCGGCGGCCAGTCGCCGGAAAGAATGTGGCCCTCAACCTCGCTCAGAATTTTCTGATGCAGCGACAGAGGCTGTTCCTGACGTTTTTCTTCGGTGTAGGCACGATTGCTGGAAATGGCGGGACCCTCGCTCGTAAACGACCCCGTACCTTACCCATTTCGCGCCAAGACGACAGCCCTCCCGCATGTTTCCCGACGCATCGTCGCTTCAAGAGAAGGACTTGCGGCAGAGGCGTTTCAATAGAAGAGGTGCCACGGCGCCAGGAAGGCTCGAGCCCACTCCCGATCCCCTTCGCCGTCACCCGGCGCGTTCTCCCGGTCGGGACGGTCGTTCGCCGGCTCCTTGCTGGCCGCGGGTTTGCGGGCCACGCCGGTGCGCCGGGGTGGGACGAGGTAGCCGAGGGTCATTCCGCCGAGATAGAACATGCCTTATCCTTCTCTTATCCGACCTGCCGCGCTCGATCCTGTCACAATCCGGTCCGCTGTCAATAGTCTACTAAAATTATGATCTATAGCGGCCCCGTGGCGATTGCACCGTCAGGAGGAGATTTGCGCGACCGCTCGGATACGCGACGTTTCGCCAATGCAAATGTCGGCCGGATCGGTCCGGCTGGGCTGCCGGCGAGTTGTCCGCGGACAACCAATGAACTGCCGGATGACAAAATTGCAGCGCTCCGGCAGCACAACCGAGCTTTTTGTTAAGCGTTTGTAAAATGGCAACGAATCGGCGCATAGTATAACTGCGCAGATCAGCTCCCATCGGGGAATTTTGCGCAGTTTTTGGAGAATAGGAATGTTGCAACAGAGAATCCAGAGTCTTGAGGAGCAGGAGCATCTGCCGTCGCTCTTGTCTGCCGACGCTCAGGAACTCGCACACCAGTTGCAGGAGCATCAGAAGAAGATCTTTTCTCCGTCGGCGCAAAAGACGATGCGGCTCTTCAGTCCGGCAGAGGCAGCGGCCTTCATCGGAATCGGCGAAGGCTATCTGCGCCAGATCGCCTCAGAAGGCCATGGCCCGCAGCCGCTGTCAAACGGCCGCCGCATGTATGCGATGGAGGACATCGACCGTATCCGCCGAGTCCTCGACGAAGGCAGCAAGACCGGAAAATATATTCCGCATCGCCGACCAGGCGAGAAGCTGCAGGTCATCTCCGTCATGAATTTCAAAGGCGGTTCAGGCAAGACGACGACATCCGCTCACCTCGCGCAGTATCTCGCCTTGCGCGGCTATCGGGTCCTGGCGATCGATCTCGATCCGCAGGCCTCCCTCTCCGCCCTCTTCGGCCATCAGCCGGAACTGGACGTCGGCGAAGGGGAAACGCTCTACGGCGCCATACGCTACGAGGCCCCCCGGCCGGTCGCGGAGGTGGTCCGGTCCACCTATACCGCCAATCTTCACCTCATTCCGGGCAATCTCGAACTCATGGAATTCGAGCACGAGACTCCGAAGGCCATGATCGCGGGCTCCACCGAAACCATGTTCTTCGCGCGGATCGGCGAGGTGCTTTCCGAGATCGAGAGCTTCTACGACATCGTCGTCATCGACTGCCCGCCGCAGCTCGGCTTCCTGACCATGTCGGCGCTTTGCGCCGCGACCTCCGTGCTCATCACCGTGCACCCGCAGATGCTCGACGTCATGTCGATGTCCCAGTTCCTGTCGATGACGAGCGAGCTCATGGCCGTTGTCGAGAACGCCGGCGGGCGCACCAGCTATGACTGGATGCGCTATCTGGTCACGCGTTTCGAGCCGAACGACGGACCGCAGAGTCAGATGACCGGTTTCATGCGCGCGATCTTCGGTAACCGCATGCTGCAAAACGCGATGGTGAAATCGACTGCGATTTCCGACGCCGGCGTGACCAAGCAGACGCTCTATGAGGTGGAGCGCTCGCAATTCATACGCGGTACCTACGATCGGGCGATGGATTCGCTCTCCCTCGTCAATGCAGAGATCGAAGAGATGATCCGCAGGGTCTGGGGGAGGAAGTAACCGATGGCCCGCAAGAACCTGATCGGCATTTCCGACAGCCCCCTCGCCTCCGAAGACGGGGAGCGTCCGGCCGTGGGTCGTCCGATCGCGGGTCTTGCGCCCGCCCAGCGCTCCAATGGCCTCGTCGGCGGCATCACCAGATCCCTTTCGAACATCACCCAGAAGGTCGAACGAGCGGAGGAATTGGAGCGCCAGCTTGCCGAGGGGCACGCGATCGTCGAACTGGACCCGGAGCTGATCGATTCCTCTTTCATCATCGATAGGCTGGGTGTCGCCCCCGAGGTTCAGGCCATGCTGGTTCAGCAGATCCGGGACCACGGACAACAGGTTCCGATCCTCGTGCGGCCGCATCCGGCGGAGAGCGGCCGATATCAGGTCGCCTACGGCCACAGGCGGCTTGCGGCCTTGCGCGAGATCGGCACCAAGGTCAAGGCGGTCATCCGGAACCTGAACGACGAGCAGCTCGTCATTTCCCAGGGGCAGGAAAACAACGCCCGCACCGACCTCTCCTTCATAGAGCGAGCCTTATTCGCAACGCGTCTCGAAGATCGCGGCTTCTCGCGGGACACGATCATGTCGGCCCTCGGGGTGGACAAGGCGGCGCTCTCCAAGATGATCGCCGTCGTCCGCCGATTGCCGTTGGAAATCATCGAAGCCATCGGTGCCGCGCCGGGTTTCGGCAGGAGGCGATGGATCGAACTCGCCGATCTCATCGACCGCGATGACTGGCGTCCGAAGGCATTGGATTTCATCGATGCGCCCGAGTTCACGGCGCTGGAGAGCGATCAGCGTTTCGAAAAGCTGTTCGCCTTGCTGAGCCTCGCCAGGAAGCCCTCAAAGGCGGAAACCTGGATTGCTCCGGACAGGAGCCGCGCCGTGCGGATTCGTGAAACGGATGCGGAAACGACGCTGGCCTTCAGCAAGAAGGCGGCACCGGGCTTTGCAGAATTCGTGAGGAAGAGGCTTGAAGCGCTCTACCTCGAATATCAACGGGAAACAGGAGACTAAACAGAGCAAAAGAAAAAGGCTTCCGAACGACTAGCGCTGCGGAAACCCTTCTCTCGTGTAGCAACTAGAGAATCCCATTTCCGCGAATCAGTGTCAAGCATTTTTGACGTCGTTTCGGCGAACGAATTTCTTTTGCCTTGGAAAAGGTGAAGAAAATGGAACGTGGAAGTGTGACGACGCCCTTTGGGCGGCGGGCGATGACGCTTGGCATGCTCGCAAGTCAGATCGCCGCCGGCAACGTCCCGCCGGACCGGTCGGTGGACAAGTGGAAATTGTTTCGTTCTCTCTGTGAAGCGAAGACGGTGATCGGCGTGTCCGATCGTTCGCTTGCGGTGTTGAACGCCCTTTTGAGCTTCTACCCAGGAGCCGAGCTCTCGGGCGAAAATGGACTCGTCGTTTTCCCCTCCAATGCGCAGCTCTCGCTCCGAACCCACGGAATGGCGGGCACCACGCTCCGCCGGCATCTTGCATGCCTCGTGGAATCGGGTCTGATCCTGCGGCGCGACAGCCCAAATGGTAAACGTTACGCTCGAAGGAGCCGCAATGGTGCGGTAGGCGAAGCTTTCGGATTCGACCTCTCCCCACTCGTAGCCCGGGCCGATGAGTTCAAAACCGCCGCTGCCGAACTTGCCGCAGCCAAACAGTATCACCGTCAGATGCGCGAAAGGCTGAGCCTCTGCCGGCGCGACATCGCCAAGCTGCTCGAGCTCCTTCGTGAATCAGGCGTGCCAGCCGGCTGGGAGCAGCAGCAGCGGCGATATGAAGAATTGTCCGCGCCTCTCTCGCGCAAGGCATCGGTCAGCGACGTCGAGGCCCTGCACGACGCTATGGCGGAAATTCGCGCCGATCTGTCCAATCGATTGGAAAAACTACTTAATTCGGAAAAAATGGATGCCAATGATCGCCATAATGGGCAGCACATACAGAATTCACATCCAGACTCTCAATTTGAATTTGAACCTGGTTTGGGAAAAGGGTCGGGGAAATTTTCGGCAAGCGCCCGAAGCTGCAACGTGGATCCTGTAACACCGAAGGCGAAGCTCTCGGAGGTCTCGACCTATGTCGATGCGCAGACCCCTGTTAGCCCGGCGCCTCCATCTCTGCCGATCTCCCGTCTCGCCCGGGAAATTCCCCTGACCGTCCTCCTATCCGCTTGCCCGCAGATCACCGATTACGGACCACAGGGCCGTATAACGACCTGGAAGGAACTGCTGACCGCGGCAGTCGTCGTCAGGACCATGCTGAACGTGAGCACGGATGCCTATGACGATGCATGCACGGTCCTCGGCCAGGAAAATGCTGCGACCGTCATCGCCTGTATCCTGGAGAGAGCCGATTGCATAAGTTCGCCCGGCGGCTATCTTCGGGTTCTTACCGCGAGAGCGCGGCGCCAGTCTTTCTCGGTTGCTCCGATGGTCGCTGCACTGAGGCGCGCGCGAGGGCCAAACGTGCCGCTTGCTGGTTGACGCCTCTCGCTCAGCGGACTCAGGCTTGCGACGCCGGCCACTGGCGGTTGCCTTGACGCTCCAGATAGGGGAAACTCGCCTCAGCTCGGGATTCGCATCCGTTTTGATTTGCCGCCTTGGTGTCTGTTTCTTAACAATTTTGCTTCTATCGTAAGGCATTGGCGAACAAGGCAATAAACCGGCAATGCGGAAGCTAAATCGTCAATAAGTTCCGTCACACGGACGGGTCTCTTGCGGGGCTTTACCACAACGACGCGGCGAACCACCTCCCCTATTCTCCAATCGATCGAACGTCGTCCGGACGGCCAACCAATTTGGGAGCATCGGGACCGACGATATGCAAGTGTCCATCCCTGCTGCCGTTTCCCCAGTTGACAGCTGTCAACAATGCGAACTTTGCCGTCACTCGCGCCAGTGTTCCGCGACCCATGGGCTCGGGAGAATATAGTGCCGGAGGTAGCGGAACGCGCTCTTTTCTCTTCTGTCTGGAGAGAAGAGCCCGCGAATATGATCGATCGGCGTCGCCACCCGCCCCTTATATCCGAACTGCCCGTCTATCGCATGTTGCGGCAGCAGACCGCGCGGAAAAATAACCACGCGTGCATCCGCCGGCACCTGTGGCGGCAGGAAGTAGTTCAAGGGGAATGGCCGCCGACAATCCTGGCGGAAATGTAGAACGAAACGCCGCGGGAAGAATTTCGCCCCTCCTGGCGCGTTGCGCGTCACGAAGCGTTGCTCGAATTCATATTCGTCCGCCACCTGTTGTGGGTCGGCGCGGAACTTCTCCTGCAATGGAACCAGCTTTCCGACAGGGAAGCGGAACAGCGATGTCTGCCCGAGACGCTCAAGCGGCGTCGTCTGATTGCGTGTCATCACGATATCGTTGGGACCGCCGATCTCGAAAAACGCGTCGAGTGATTCGACGACCACCAGATCGAGGTCGAGAAAGAGTACCGGTCCCTTGAGGCTGCCGAGTTCCGGGCCCCACAGGCGCGCCTTGGGCCAGATTCCCTTGGTATTCACCGGCATCTCGACATCGAGCGGTGGAAGGTCCTCGCAGAGTATTTCCGACCGAAGGCCTTCCCTATTGTCGGTAAAACAGGTGAAGGTGAAAGGCGGCGTGATGTTGCGGGCGACCATCGCGAAGAGGCGGTTCACGAAAGGTGCGCCGTATTTCGTTCCCCAATTTATACAGATTACCTGCTTGACGCCGCCGGAAGCGGCGAGAATATCGGATACCATAGACGCTTGCCTTTTCCTTGTGTCTAACGGCGCATCCGCACAGCTGAGCCTTGCCGAGGGGCGACTTGCTCCGGTCCGGAACTCTCCCGCTGTGCAGACAGCCGTTACCTTCTGGAGTTCCGGGAGCCGTCGGGCGCCCCGAGATCAAGGGCGCTCCGCCATGCCGGCCTGGAGTTGACAGCTGTCAACTTCATCAAGTTGGTTGGCCTCAGGCCGGTCTTAAGATCAACGCCGCCGCCGCGCAAGCGTCCTTGTGGACGGCGTGCGGGGAACAGATGTGAGCGGAGCACAATAGGGGTGGAAAACCTTCGAATAGCTGTGCCGGAACGAAGGCACGTGTTACCTTCCGTTTCACCGCCAACGCTTGCTTTCAAAATGAGATATGAGATCCCTGATCCGCTCGATCCGGCGCTGCTGCCGGTCCTGATTGCCGCCGAAGACGGGCTCGCCCGGCTCGACGAGCGGGCAGGGCGTCATGCCGTCGCCGAGGGCTTCCGGGAGCGCGGTCAGTTTTTCGACGCGGCGGCGGCCCTTTGGGTCGCCGGTGAACTGGTCCATGTCGAGGACCTGGTTCTACACGATTCGCATATGGACGCGCGCGCTCCGTCGCACGAGCTGACCATCGCGCACGCGGTTCTGAGGGCGCGGCGACGATTGGATTTGGCTGATGCCGACTGGGCCTTGTCGCCGCCCGGGCTGAGCGCGTTGCGCGGCGAGGCGGGTCCGGCAGTCAGGCATGACTCTCCCGACACTTCGGCTTTCCGGGACGAAGCGGATGCGCCCGACATGGCGGACGGTCCGATGGACAGCTCCCTTTCCGATGCATTCGCCGAGATCGATGCGGCGATCGCCCGGTCCGCGCGGCTGCTGGACATTCATGCTGGAAGCGCGGTCATGGCGGAACGGCCCGCAATCGAAACGCAGTCGCCGAGAGTAGAGCCGACGGGTCAACTCGGCCTGCTCTTCGATGACGACTGGGATGAGGCCACCCGGCTCGACGCGTGGCGCGCCGTGCTGCCGGTTGCCGACCAACTGCCCGCCGCGCTTGGGGCTGCCGTTCTTTTCGATGCATGGGAGCGCATCGAGCCGTTGCGTCGGCAACACTGGCTCGGCTCGCTTCTGGTCGGCGCCTATCTTCGATTTCGCGGCAAGGTCGGTTCGCACGTGCTCGCCTATAATACCGGCCTGAAGACGATCCGCCACGAGCGTCGACGCTCAAAGGACCGGCTGACGCGTCTCACCGGTTTTCTGGAGGCGATGTCCGCGGCGGCCGAACTCGGCATGAAGGAACTCGACCGTCTGTCGCTCGCCAGGACGCAGATGGAAATGCGGATCAAAGACCGCCGATCGAACAGCAATCTCCCGGGCCTGATCGATCTCGTTCTGTCGCGGCCGATCGTCTCCGCACCCCTGATCGCGCGCCATCTCGGGGTCACGCCGCGCGGCGCCCTCAATCTTGTGCGCGAACTCGGGGTGCGCGAAATGACGGGCAGGGGGCGCTATCGCGGCTGGGGCGTGCTCTGAAAGAGCGAGGGGAAACGGCCGCTTCAGCTCCGCCGCAGATTGAGCTCGCTCGTCACCACGCGTTTTCCTGTCGCCGGATCCACGTCGACCGTACTGAGGCGCATTCCGTTCTCGCCGCGTTTGTGCACGATGAGTGTCGCCTTGCGATCGCCGTTGACTTCCCTTGCCCAGGTGACGCTGAGATTGATGGCGTTGCCGCGGCGGCTCCCGGACAAAGCGGACCGCCCGCCTCTCGGGCCGACATAGATGCCGGTATAGCGGGCGCCGTCGGATCGCAGATCCGCGCTGATCGAGCGTGACACCACGAGCAGACCGCGGCAGGTTCCTCTCATGGCGAGGGCGGTACCGGTCGCATCCGAGCTGAAATTGCACGAGACATTGATCGGTCCTCGGTCGATGCGAAGCAGCACCGTGCCGCCGCCGGTCCATCGGCCCTCCAGCGAATTGAGAAAGGCGGCCTCGTCGGCCGGGGCAGCGCTCGTCTCCAAGGGAAGTATCCCCCGACGAGCACGAACCCCGCAAGCACGAACCGGGATATCTTCCGCCGCATCATCGTCATAAGCCTCCCGTTCTGGAGCGGAGTGAGGAAAGGCACGCGGTCTTCCGCAGACGCTCGTTGAGCGACCGGTCCGAATGAAACCACGGATGCCTGCGAAGGTTCCGGCGGGCCGTTATCGCAACAGTATCACCGATCGGCCGCGGCGGGCAGACGCCGGATGACTCCAGAACGGCCGCCGGAGGTCAGGCAAATTTTCTTGCGCCGGCGACGCAGGCGACGATGGCGACCGTCGCGGCAAGCATGCCCCAGCTGACGGTTTCGCCGAGCAATGTCGAAGCCAGCGCAAGACCAAAGAAGGGCTGCAGCAATTGTAACTGGCCGACCGCCACGATCCCTCCCAGCGCCAGGCCGCGATACCAGAAGATGAAGCCGATGAGCATGCTGAAGACGGAGACGTATCCGAAGCCGAGCCAGGAAGCGACGCTCGGGCCCGCAAGACTCGACGGCATGGTGGCGAGCATCAGGGCCGTCATGATCGGAAGGGAGAGGACGAGGGCCCAGGAAATGACCTGCCAGCCGCCGAGCCTGCGCGACAGCTTCGCACCCTCCGCGTAACCGAGCCCGCAGGCGACGATGGCGGCGAGCATCAGGAGATCCCCGATCGGCGAGGCGGAAAAGCCCTGCCGTGCCGCGAAGCCGACGACGATCGCGCTGCCGAGGCCGGAGAACACCCAGAAGGTCGGGCGTGGACGCTCGCCGCCGCGAAGCACGCCGAAAATCGCGGTCGCAAGCGGCAGAAGGCCGATGAAGACGATGGAATGGGCGGAGGTCACGTGACGCAGCGCAAGCGCCGTCAGAAGCGGGAAACCGACGACGACGCCGAGCGAGATCACGGCCAGCGATGCGAGGTCTCCGCGGGCAGGCCGTCTTTCTCGGAACGCGAAGAGCAGGCACAAGGCGAGAAGTCCGGCGATCGTCGCCCGTGCCACGGTCAGGAAGATAGGGTCGAAGTCCATCACTGCGACGCGGGTCGCCGGCAACGAACCGCTGAAGATCACGACGCCGATCAAACCACTCATCCAGCCGCTTGCTGCCTTGTTCATACCTATGCTCCTTTTTCTCCGGTATCGGGCTGGATCGCTGGCCGTTCCAGAGACAGTAGGGTACAGTTGATAAGAACTGTCATGGAGAAAGGGCCAGTACGGATGCGGCTGAAAGCGACGAGTGCCGCTGGCGAAAGCCTGATCACCAGGGTGATGGGCACGGTGAAGCACCGGATAGCGGCGCGGAGTTTGACGCCTGGCGCGAGGCTTCCGTCCATCCGTTCCTTCGCTTTGACGATGAAAGTCTCCAAGTCCACGGTGGTCGAGGCCTATGAGCGCCTTCAGGCCGAAGGTGTGATCCGCTCGCGGCCGGGCTCCGGCTTCTTCGTAGCGGCGCCGCTCGCGCCGCTCACGCTTGCCGAGATCGGCCCGCGCGTGGACCGGGCCGTCGATCCCCTGTGGATCTCGCGCCAGGCCCTTGAGCCGGGGAGGGGGTACTCAGGCCCGGCTGCGGCTGGCTGCCGCCGCACTGGATGCCGGAGGAAGGACTACGGCGGGCGTTGCGGGGCATCGCCCGCGGCGGCGCCGCCACGCTCGTCGACTATGGTTCGCCACTCGGATTGCTGCCGCTGCGTCAGCTTCTGGCACGGCGCGTGGCGCAGCACGGCATAGAGGCGTCGCCCGATCAGATATTGCTCACCGAATCCGGCACGCAGGCGATCGATCTGCTTTGCCGGTTCCTGCTGAAGCCCGGGGATGCGGTGCTTGTCGACGATCCGTGCTATTTCAATTTCCACGCACTCCTCAGGGCGCATCAGGCAAAAATCGTCGGTGTTCCCTATACGCCCGGCGGGCCGGACATCGGCCGCTTCGCCGAAGCGCTCGCAGAACACAAGCCGCGGCTCTACATCACCAATTCCGCCATTCACAACCCGACCGGCGCAATGCTGTCGCCGCTCGTCGGCCATCGTCTGCTCAAGCTTGCGGAGCAGGCCGGGCTGACGATCATCGAGGACGATATCTTCGCCGATTTCGAAGAGACGCCGGCGCCGCGCCTTGCGGCTTTCGACGGGCTCGAAAGGGTGGTGCACATAGGCAGCTTCTCGAAAACGCTTTCGGCGGCGGTGCGCTGCGGCTTCATCGTGGCGCCTCGCGAATGGGTGGAGGCGTTGACCGACCTCAAGATCGCCACGTGCTTCGGCGCCGCCGGCTTCTCCTCCGAACTGGTGCTGACGCTCCTGAAAGACGGCAGCTATCGCAAGCACATTGAGACGGTGCGTCAGCGCCTGGCAGGCGCGATGGCCGAGACTGCCCGAAGACTCGCCCGGATCGGCATCACGCCCTGGATCGAGCCGCAGGCGGGCATGTTCCTCTGGTGCCGGCTGCCCGATGGCATCGATGCCGCCAAGCTCGCGAGGCAAGCGCTCGCCAGAGGCATCGTGCTCGCACCGGGCAATGTCTTCAGTCATACGCATACGGCCAGCGGTTTCTTGCGCTTCAATGTCGCCCAGTCGGAAGACGAGCGGCTTTTTCACGAGCTTGCAGCACTCCTGACCGCTGCGTAGATCACGATCATTCCAGGCTGCGTCTCGATCTCGTCGCGGATGCGCGTACGTGCCCGATGCAAAAGGGTCCGCTGGTTCTCGGGAGTAAGGTCCAGGAGGCGGCAGGTTTCCGCAGCGTCTGCCCCTTCGACGTCGCGCATCACCAGGACCGCCTTCTGGGCTGGCGGCAAGCGATCGATCATCTGCCGCACATGCTCCCAGAGATGGCGCCCGGCGACGATCCGCTCCGGCGTGAGACCATCGAAGGAGACCGGCGCCTCGCTCCAATGGCCGCTTTCGTCGAATCGGCTGCGCAGCGTCTGCTCCGGATCCCGCCCCGGGTCTTCCCCCTTTCCCAATGCGGCATAGCGGCTCTCGCGCTTCGCGGGGTTCTTCGCCTTGTTCAGGAGGATGGAAATGATCCAGGTGGAAAGGGCCGATCTGCCTTCGAAGGACCCCAGGTTGGCGATGACGGCGAGCCAGGTTTCCTGGGCCACTTCCTCCGCGACGGCCCGGTTCCTGACGATGCTGTCCGCCAGCCTGACCAAAGCACCGTGGTGCCGTGCAATCAGCTCACTCATCGCCTTCTGGTCTCCCCTGCGGAGGAGGCTCAGAAAATGCTCGTCTATGCTGAACTTGACGGCGAACGCCGCCGCCGATAACCAGAATGTAAGCCCCATCACAACCGCCCGTTGCCCCGTGCCTCCTTGAATGACACGCTACACAAGCCGGTCGTCAAATGAAACCTGCGTGACCGGGCGCCTTCAGGCGGTCATCGCCCTGAAGTGGCCGAGCATCCGCGCCGCGTCGGGTTCGAGCCCGGTGAACAGCCGAAACGCGCCGACCGCCTGGAACACCGCCATGCCGCCGCCGTCGAGCGTTTTGCAGCCACGCCGCCGGGCCTCCCCGAGAAGCGCCGTTTCCAGCGGAAAATAGACGATCTCGGCGACCCAATGGCTTCGCGAAAGAAGCTCCGCGTCGAGCGGCAATCCGGGATATTTCGCCATGCCGGTCGGCGTCGCGTGGATGAGGCCGGCGGCATTTCCCATTTCCGAGGGGAGGTCGGTGCCGGCTGCCACCTCGGCTTTCGGAAAGAGAGGGGAGAGCATCCGGGCGAGCGCCTGCGCGCGGCCGGCCTCGCGGTCGAAGACGACCAGCCGCTGCAAGCCGAGCGAGAGCGCGGCATAGGCCGTGGCGACCCCCGCTCCGCCGGCGCCGAGCTGCACAGCGCAGGAGAGGTCGGCATCCGGCAGGCCGCGCCGGAAGCCTTCGGCAAAACCCCACCAGTCCGTATTGTGGCCGTAACGCCGTCCGCTTCTGAGGACCACCGTGTTGACGGCGCCGAGTTGCCGCGCCTCGGGGGCGAGCTCGTCGAGATAAGGAATGACCGCCTGCTTGCAGGGATGGGTGATATTGAGCCCGGCAACCCCCCGCCGCTCGGCGTCGGCGAGCAGGCGCGGCAGGTCCTTCTCGCTCGCCCCCAGCACGTTGAGATCGATCAGCTCATAATCGTAGCGAATGCCCTGCGCCGCACCTTCCGCCATGTGCATCGCCGGCGTCAGCGATGCCTGGATGCCCGCGCCGATCAGGCCCACCTTCAAGGATCTTACAAGCGTTTCGGTCATGCGTCGGGTTCCGGTTGTTTCGGTTTTCGGCTGCGGCCACGGCGCGCCGGCCCGCCCGGTTGCGGGCGGATCGGCATGACGATCACTGGCCGCGGGCGGTGCCGATTTCCTTGAAGAGCGCCTCGACCGTCTCCTGGCCGATATCGGCACTGAACTTCTCGATCATCGGCTTGACGGCATCGCGCAGTTTCTGCGTTTCCTCGGGGCTCAGTTCGCTGACCTCCATCCCCGTCTTGCGGATCTCTTCGAGTGCTGCGGCATCCTGCTCGCGCGAGACCTTGCGCTGGAAGTCGCGCGCTTCGACGGCTGCCTGTTGCAGTACGGCCTTCTCCTCGTCATTGAGGCCGTCCCAGAACTTCTTGCTGACGAGCACGATCTGCGGATTGTACTGATGACGGGTGAGCGTCATGTACTTCTGCACCTCGTAGAATTTTGCGTTGATGATGTTGGCGGACGGATTCTCCTGGCCGTCGACCGTTCCCGTTTCGAGCGCGGTATAGAGCTCGGTATAGGGGAGCGGCACCGCATTGGCGCCGAGCGCGTTGAAAAGCTCGACCGGGATTGGCGACTGAATGGTGCGGATCTTCAGGCCCTTGATGTCTTCGAGCTTGGTCACCGGATGCCGGTTGTTGGTCAGGTTGCGGAAACCGAGCTCCCAATAGGCGAGGCCTACGAGCCCGGTGTCGGGCAGGCGTTCCATCAGGCCGGTGCCAAAGGGACCGTCCATCACCTTGTCCGCCTCCTCGCCGCTGTCGAACAGGAAGGGGAGGTCGACCGCGCCGAACTCCTTGACATTGCTCGCCAGAATGCCGGCGTTCAGCACCGTCATCTCGATGACGCCGCCCTGCAGCGCCGAAACGGTCTGCACGTCACCGCCGAGCGTCCCGCCCGGGAAGAGCTTCACCTCGATTTTGCCGCCGCTCTTCTCCTTCACGAGCTCGGCGAATTTCTCCATGCCGGTCACCTGCGGATGACCCTTGTTGTTCGCCGAGGCGAATTTGACCGTCTGATCGCGGATTTCCGCGAATGCCGGGCCCGCCGTCATGAGTGCCAGTGGCACCGCCAGGCCCAATGCCATTTTGGTCAGTCTGTCGAACATGTTTTCCTCCCAGGTTGGGCCGGTATCGTGCCGGCCTTGTTGACAGTCGAAAATCGCGCGTCAGCGTCCGAACCAGGAGACCGGAACGGTCACCAGTTCAGGGAACAGGACGAGCAGGAAAAGAACGATCAGTTCCGCGAAGAGGAAGGGCATCACGCCCTTCATCAGATTCTCCATCGAAAGCTTCGACACGCCGCAGATGACGTTCAGGACGGTGCCGACCGGAGGGGTGATCAGGCCGATCGAGTTGTTGATGATGAAGAGGACGCCGAAATAGACCGGATCGATGCCCGCCTGTTTGATGACCGGCATCAGCACCGGCGTCATGATCAGGATCGTCGGCGTCATGTCCATCGCGGTGCCGACGATCACGATCAACACCATGATCGCGATAAGCAGAGCCGTCTGGTTGCCCATCAGGGGCTCGAGGAGTGCGGCGAGCGCGCCGGGAACGTCGGCAACGGTGATCAGCCAGGCCGAAACCGCCGCGCAGGCGACGAGGAACATCACCACGGCGCTGATCTTGGCGGCCGAGACGAAGACGTGGAAGAGTTGCGCCGGCGCCAGTTCGCGATAGACGACCATCGAAACGAAGAGCGAATAGACGGCGGCGATGACACCCGCCTCCGTCGGCGTGAAGACGCCGAACTTCAGACCGACGATGATGATGACGGGCAGGAAAAGCGCCCAGAGGCTGTCGACGAAGGCCCTGAGCCGCAGCCTGCCGCTCTGCCGCGGCGGCAGTTCGAATTGCTCCTTGCGGGCGACGATCAGCCAGGTGATCGAAAGCGCCGCGGCGATCATCAGTCCCGGGAATATGCCGGCGAGGAAGAGTTTGGTGATGGAGACGCCGCCGACCACGCCGAATAGGATGAAGCCGATCGAGGGCGGTATGATCGGGCCGATGATCGAGGCGGAGGCGATGAGCCCGCCGGCGCGCGCCGGGTCGTGGCCGCTTTTCAGCATCATCGGCAGAAGCAGCGCGCCGAGTGCGGCCGCATCGGCGACCGCCGAACCGGAAAGACTGGAGAGAATGCAGGCCGCGAAGATCGCGACGAAGCCGAGCCCGCCGCGGATATGGCCGACCATGGCCATGGCCAGTGCGACAATGCGACGGGAGAGGCCGCCCGTATTCATGACCTCGCCGGCAAGCAGGAAGAAGGGAACGGCCATCAGCGGGAAGCTGTCGGCACCGTTCAGCACGTTCTGCGCCACGATCTGGGCGTCGAAGAGGCCGAGATAGAGCATCAGCGCCACGCCGCTCAGGATGAGGGCGAAGGCGATCGGCACGCCAAGAGCCATGGGTCCGAGAAGGGCGCCGAGGAAGATGGATACGGTCATCGCCGCCTCCTCAATGCTTCGCCGAAAGCGGACCGAGTGCGGGGGCGGAAAGGTCGTCCAGTGCTGCTTCGTCTTCGCTGTCGCGTACGAGATCGGTCGTGGTCACGTCGATGCGGCCGGTCGCGATCGCGAAGGCATCGGCGAGCAGGATCAGGAAGGCCGGAATGCCGAAGGCGAGGCCCGCACCGTAGAAGAAGGCCATGGAGATGCCGGTCGCCGGCGCGCCGACATGGAGGTTGATCAGCGTCTGGGTCCAGCTGCCGCTGATCACCAGCCAGATTGCAAAGAGCATCAGTGCGTGGCCGCAGAGCACGGCCGCCTTCGCGGCGCGCGGCGGCAAGCGCTTGATGAGCGAGTCGACGCCGAGATGGCCGTGCTCGCGCATGGCGACCACGGCGCCGAGAAAGGTGAGCCAGACGAAAAACATCCGCGACAGCTCCTCCGACACCGTTATTCCCTGGTTGAAGGCATAGCGCAGCACGACATTGCCGAAGACGAGAACGACCATGCCGGCAAGCAGCAGCGCGATCGTCACCTTCAACGCGAAGAAATAGAAATCGATGATGCGGCTCATCCGCTCCTCCCAAGCGACAGGCGAGCGACAGCGCAAGGCGCAGACCTGTCGCAGGCTTCTCCTCCCAACCAGGCGGTCGCCCGGAGCCCTCCACCACGCTCCTTCGTGGCGTTCGGCATGTCTCGTTGCAAAATGTACTAACTAGTTCGGAAAATCAATCCCGCGAGGTTGAAAGGGTTCGGCAAGGTGATATGTCTTGATCCATCGTTCGGGAGGTCCGTGGTTCGACCGCCGCCTCGCTTCGGCAAATTGGATCGGTAAACGGCTTGAGGGAGAGCGGGGGAGCAGCGCGGTGAAAATGGCGGAGCGGCAGGCAAACGGCAGGAAGAACGATCCGCAGCGGACGCAGGACGACATCCTCGAAGTCGCGACGGAGGAATTCTCCACCCATGGCCTCGCAGGCGCGCGCGTCGATCAGATCGCCGAGCGCACCCGCACGTCGAAGCGGATGATCTATTATTACTTCGGCAGCAAGGAAGCGCTCTATCTCGCCGTCCTCGAGCGGTCCTATCGCAAGATCCGCACGCTGGAGGCCGACCTGGAGCTTGCGAACCTGCCCCCGGAAGAGGCACTTCGCACGCTGATCGCGACCACCTTCGACCATGACGAGGCCAATCCGGACTTCGTCCGTCTGGTCAGCATCGAAAACATCCATCGCGCCGCCCACATGCTGCGCTCCGATGCGATCCGCGACCTCAACGTCTCGGTGATCCAGATGATCGACGCCATCATCGAGCGCGGCCTTGGCGACGGGACCTTCCGCCGCAAGGCCGACCCGATCGACGTGCACATGCTGATCAGCGCCTTCTGCTTCTTCCGCGTGTCGAACCGCTATACCTTCGGCACGATCTTCCGTCGGGACCTGTCGGAGCCCGAGACGATCGCGCGGCATCGCACGATGATCGCCGATGCCGTGGTGAGCTATCTGAAGGGCGACGAGCCCGGCGCGGCGCGTCGCTAGATCCTCTCCGATTTCATTTCTGCGATCATCAGGGGAGCGAGGGCGAAAAGCATTCGCTTGTAGCGTTCTCGGGATTGACAGGCACGGCTTTGGTAATGTTATTACGTCGCTATCGAGTAATGTAATAACATAGCGACTCCGGGAATATCCGCTGCGCGATAGGCCCGGCCGTGCCGACGGACTGCGCGGACGAAAACTGTTTCAAAACAAAGAAAGGACCCCCCATGACATTGTCTCTCACCCGGGCCCGCCTGATGGCAGCAGTGGCGACCGCTTTCGTCCTGGCCGCACCCGGCGCACGCGCGGATGATCATGAGACGAAGGAGGCCTGGCGCCTGTTCGTCGCCGATCACACGCAGCCGGTGGTACGCGCCATCGACTTTTCGGACGGCAAGGAACTGGGCCGCTACGACACCAAGGGATATGCAGCCCTGACGGTCAGCGCATCCGGTCAGACGGTCTTCGCCGCGCAGTCGGAAGAGGACATCGTACACGTTATCAAGACCGGCATCGGGTTCTCGGATCATGGGGAGCATCGCGATCTGGAAGTCTCCGATGTGGCGCTTCTCCCGGTGGTGCTCGAGGGCAAGCGCCCCGCCCATGTGGTGCCGCATGGCGATCACGCGATCATTTTCTACGATCGCGGCGGCAAGGCGGACATCGTCGATGAAGCCGCACTTCTCGAAGGCAAGGCGCAGGTCAGGACCATCGATACGACCAGGCCGCACCATGGTGTCGCCGTGAGCATGGGGCGCCACGTCCTCGTCTCGGTGCCGGACACGGAAATCGAGCCGAAGCCGGACGAACTGCCGCCGCGCGTCGGCGTGCGTGTGATCGACGAGAAGGGCGGGCAGATCGGCGAGATCAGCAAATGCACCGACCTGCATGGCGAGGCCACATCAGCCCGTCTCGTCGCCTTCGGCTGCAAGGAAGGGGTGCTCGTCGCCCGCCCCGGCGGTATCGACGGGCCGAAGCTCACAATGCTTCCCTACCCCTCGGATTTCCCGAAGGGTCACACCGGCACCTTGCTCGGAGGCAAGGCGATGCAGTTCTTCCTCGGCAATTACGGCGACGATAAAGTCGTGCTCATCGATCCCGACAGCAGCGAACCGTATCGGCTGATCACGCTGCCGACCCGGCGTGTCGACTTCCTCCTGGATCCTGCAATGCCGGCCAATGCCTACATCCTGACGGAAGACGGCGGCCTTCATGTGCTGGACGTGATCAAGGGGGAAATCCTCCGCAAGGGCAGGGTCACCGAGCCATACAGCAAGGACGGCCATTGGCGTGATCCGCGCCCGCGCCTGGCGGCAGCCGACGGCCAGATCGTGATCACCGACCCGCGACACGCTCTCCTCCGGGTGATCGATGCAGAGACTCTAAAGGAGACCCGCACGATCCCCATCGAAGGTCAGCCCTTTGCGATCGTCGCCGTCGGCGGTTCGGGCGCCTCGCACTAATTTCGAGCGGCTTTCACGTCGGGCTCAGTGCAGGTGCCTCAGCTTGTCGGGGTTCCTTACGACATAGATCGCAGCGATTTTGCCGCCCTCGATATCGAGGGCGGTGGTCTGGATTTCGCCGTCGGCTTCCATCGTGATGAAGCCGGGCAGCCCGTTGACGAAACCGATGCGCAGCAGTTTCGAGCCGTTCGCCCGAAAAAGCGCAGCCAGCTTCTCATGGACCTTCATAACGGCATCAAAGCCGACGATCGGCATGATCGCTGCCGAGCGCTTGCCGCCGCCGTCCGCATGGATGCTGACATCGGCCGCGAGCATCGCGCCGAACGCGTTCATGTCCCCGCTGCGCGAGGCCTTGAAGAAGGCCTCCGCAAGCTGGAGGCCGCGTTCCTTCTCGACGTGAAAGCGAGGCCTTACCTCCCGGACATGCGAGCGTGCGCGGGCGGCAAGCTGCCGGCAGGCGGCGGCGTCGCGCTGGATGGTCGCCGCGACCTCCTCGAAACCGAGCCCGAACACGTCGTGCAACAGGAAAGCTGCCCGCTCGAGAGGGGACAACCGCTCCAGCGCCAGCATCAGCGGCAAGGTGACGTCTTCCTCTTCCTCCTCCTCCACGACGGGATCGGGAAGCCAAGGCCCCACATAGGTCTCGCGCTGGCGCCGAGCCGATTTCAGCTGATCGAGGCAGAGCCGGGTGACGGTGCGGCGCAGGAAGGCCTCCGGTTCGCGCACCGCGGCGCGGTCGGCCCCCATCCAGCGGATGAAGGCCTCCTGCACCATATCCTCGGCGTCGGCAACCGAGCCGAGCATGCGATAGGCGACGCGCATCAGCTTTGGACGCAGCGGGTCGAAACTCGCTGCCGCATCCGCTTGCGTAGCCTGTGTCATCAGGCGACCGCCTTCTCGGCGATTGTCTTTGCGGCTGCCGGTTCGACCCACAGGCCGAAGCCCACGGCGAGGCGGTTCCACCCGTTGATGACATTGATCATGAGCGTGAGCTTCACCTGCTCCTCCTGCGTGAACTCGGCCTTCAGCGCCTCATAGGCGGCGGCGTGAGTATGGCCCTCCGACAGCCGCGTCAAAGCTTCCGTCCAGGCGAGCGCAGCGCGCTCGCGGTCGGTATAGCACGGCGCCTCGCGCCATGCCGAGAGCAGGTAGATCCGCTGCTCGCTCTCGCCCTTGGCACGCGCCTCCGTCGTATGCATGTTGATGCAGTTTGCGCAACCGTTGATCTGCGAAGCGCGGATCTTGACGAGCTCGATAAGGCTCGACTCGAGGCTCGAAGCGATCGTGGTCGAGATGCTGAACCAGCTCTTCATCAGCGAAGGGGCGGCGGCAAAGGGATCAAGTCTGGCAGTCATGGTCGGTCTCCTTTTGTTGGTTCCGACACCATGACGAGACAGCGTCCGCCGGTGTGACATCGATGCGAAATTTTTTGTGCGTGGATCGAACTTTTACTGTTCCAGCGAACCGCCGGAGTTCCTCGTATCGTCCGCCCCGGGAGCCATCACGCCAATCCCGAAGGGTTCGAAGTGCTTCAGATTCCTAGTGACCACGACCAGGTCATGGACTTTCGCTGTGCCGGCGATCAGCGCATCGGCCATGCTGGGACTGTGACCGGCCGCGACCGCGATTGCTTCCAGTTGGCCCGATATCGGAGGAATTCAAGGGTCGATCTCGGGCTCGGCCACGCGGCGGGAAGACGACGACGGCGGCAACCGCGATCTTGATGGCCGAGAGGACAACACAGGTGCGATCGCGGCCGCCGAGCCGTGTGCGATAGGCGACGCGCGAAGAACCGTCGCCGGTGCTTCGCTGGATGTCTCCGCGGGTGGAAAGCGGGCATCAAGGCTGCGTTGCCAAGCCAATCATTCCGTCCTTATACTCCTCGGGCTATGGAGAAGACCTTCGTCGCGGCGCAAGAGGAACGGCCTGGGGAAGCTTGGCTTTCGCGGTTTGCCGCCGGTCGAGCCGAGGCGGAGAGCTGGTATTTCGGGCGGGCCCGACGAGCATCGGGTCCGAGCGCCAAAGAATGTCGCGAGGCCTTACGGCAGTACATGCCGGAACTCGTTCCTCACTATGAGCACGCCTGCGCTCTCGTTGGAGATGATGAGGTTGCTCATCGGATGCTCAGTCACTTTCGACCCGCGCCGGATGCTTACGGCTGCAGTCAATCTGTCTGGCTCGGGGAAGGGGGCCCGGCACTGATCCGCAATTTCGACTATCCGCCGAGTGTCGCCTCCGATCGTTTCGAAATGACCCAGTGGTCCGGGACGAAGGTGATCGCGAAGGCGCAACGCCCTTGGGGAGGCTGCGTGGACGGGATGAATGAGGAAGGACTGGCCGCAAGCGTTACTCTTGGGGCGGACGTTCTCAGGGCAAAGGGTTCTCGATCATCCTCGTGATCCGCTACGTGCTGGAAACCTTTCACCGGGTCGAGCAGGCTGTCAAAGCTCTATGCCGAATACCTGTGGCGCTCGCGCAGAACGTCACCGTACTGGATAGTGCCGGCAATTATGCCACTCTGTTCCTCGGACCGGGCCAGCGCCCGATCATTACGCGCCTGAAGGCATGCGCAAATCATCAGCGGGCGGCACGACCGTCATCATTCTCGGTGGCTCGACAGCAATTTATTCTGCAAGCACTAGAGGATCCTTCCATGTCGCTGGAGAAGCTGACGGATGGCTTCCTTCGGCCGCCGCTTTATTCCGTGAGCGGCCCCCATCCCACCCTCTACACAGCCGTCTATCGACCTGCAAAAGGCAGAGTAGACTATATCTGGCCCGGGAAACGCTGGTCTCAGTGTTTCGAGGATTTCCAGACAGGCGAATACACGCACACCTTCACCGATCGATTTCCCGGTCAGTGAGCGGGCGCATGGGGCCATGCGCCCGGTGCACCAGACCGATCCGGTTCAATCCTCCTCGACGAAGACCTGCTCGCGCTTTTTCTTGATGCTCGGCAGGAAGACAACGACGAGCACGGCGAGGGCGATGAGGAGCAGGGTCGCACTGATCGGCCGGGTGACGAAGGTCGTCGGGTCGCCGCGCGAGAGGATCATGGCGCGCCTGAGGTTTTCCTCGAGCAGGGGGCCGAGCACGAAGCCGAGGAGCAGCGGCGCCGGTTCGCAGCGCAGCTTCAGGAGCAGGTAGCCGACAAGGCCGAAGAAGGCGACGGCGTAGAGGTCGTAGACGTTGGAGTTGACGCTGTAGACCCCGATTGAGCAGAAGGCCATGATGATCGGGAAGAGCACGAAATAGGGGATCTTCAGGAGTTTCACCCAGAGACCGATCAAGGGCAGGTTCAGGACCACCAGCATCAGGTTGCCGATCCACATCGAGGCGATGATGCCCCAGAAAAGCGCCGGCTGCTCCACCGCCACGTTCGGGCCGGGTACGATGCCCTGGATGATCATCGCACCGATCATAAGCGCCATCACCGGATTTGCCGGAATGCCGAGGGTGAGCAATGGAATGAACGAGGTTTGCGCGCCGGCATTGTTGGCGCTTTCAGGTCCGGCGACACCCGCGACAGCGCCGCGGCCGAATTCCTCCGGCCGGTCGGAGAGGCGCTTCTCCACCGTGTAGGAGGCGAAGGCGGCGAGGATCGCGCCGCCGCCGGGCAATACGCCGAGCGCCGAGCCGATGGCCGTGCCGCGCAGGACCGGAGCGACCATCTGCCTGAAGTCCTCGCGCGTCGGCATCAGATCGGTGACCTTCGCCATCAGCACTTCGCGCGTCTTCTCACTTTCGAGATTGCGGAGGATTTCGGCGATACCGAAGACGCCGACCGCCAGCGCCACGAAATTGAGGCCGTCCGAATATTCCCGAATGCCGAGGGTGAAGCGCGGCGTGCCGGTATAGATATCGGTGCCCACGAGGCCGAGAAGCAGGCCGAGCGCCACCATGGCAAGCGCCTTGATGACCGATCCGTGCGCAAGCGCGACCGAGGAGACGAGGCCGACGATCATCAGCGAGAAATATTCCGCCGCGCCGAACTCGAGCGCGATCTCCGTCAAAGGCGGCGCGAAGAGCGCGACCAGGAATGTCGAGACCGTGCCGGCGAAGAACGAGCCGAGCGCCGCGATCGCGAGCGCCGTGCCGGCGCGGCCCTTGCGCGCCATCTGATACCCGTCGATGGCGGTGACGGCAGAAGAGGATTCGCCGGGCATGTTGATCAGGATCGCGGTGGTCGATCCGCCATATTGAGCGCCGTAATAGATGCCGGCGAGCATGATCAGCGAAGAGACCGGCTCAAGCTGGAAGGTGATCGGCAGCAGCATGGCGATGGTCGCCGTGGCGCCGATGCCGGGCAGCACGCCGATCAGGGTTCCGAGGAGTACGCCGATCAGACAGAAGAGCAGGTTCGCCGGCGAGGCGGCTGTGGCGAAGCCGAGGGCAAGATTGCTGAAGAGTTCCATCGTCGCCGACTCCTAGAACCGGGTCCACGGGCCGAACCGCTCGAAAGGCAGGTTGAGACCGTAGCTGAAGACGCCGACCGAAAAGATGGTCAAGGCAAGCGAGAGAGCGATCGCCCAGAGCGGCTTCATCCGGCTGGAGGCGAAACAGGCGATCAGCGCCGTGAAGAAGAGGGAGGGGACGAAGCCGAGGCCGCGCACCGTCAGCCCGAAGAAGATCGGCGCCGGCAGGATGAAGACGATGCCGCGGATGGCGATCGGCCCCATCGGCTCGCCGTGAACGCGCGCCGATTGCACCAGGATGATCAGACCGAGCAGGATCAGCACGGCGGAGAGAACCAGCGGGAAATAGCCGGGGCCCATGCGGAAGGCGGTGCCGAGCTCGAGCCCGAGCGACTGCCAGGCGAAGAACAGCCCGACGGCCGTCAGAATGCCGCCGCACAGCGCGTTGGTCGTGTCGAAAGAGATGGATTTCATCGTTTCCCCATTATTTCCGTGAGTGCCGATCCCTTTTCCGAGGAGCGTGCCGCACCGGTTTTTGGCGAATATCTTCGCATGTTCTGCTGGCTGATGCATGTCGCCCGAAAGTGGGAAGCCGAGGCATCGCCTGTTGACAGCTGTCAACGCCGGTGCGGGCGCATTCTCGCTAGGCGCCCGCACGGATTGAAGGCCTGACGCGCGATCAGTCGGCGTACTGGCCGGCGGCCTCGATCACCGGCTTCCAGCGGGCGATCTCGCTTTCGAGCTTGGCCTTCAGCGCCGCTGGGGTTGCGTCGGCTTCGCTCGACGGCTCGGTGCCGAGTTCGCCGAAGCGGGCAACCACGTTCTCGTCCTTGAGTGCCTTCTGCAGCGACTTGGAGAGGCGGTCGGTGACTTCGGCCGGCGTGCCCTTCGGCGCATAGATGCCGTGCCAGATGCCGACCTGGAAGCCGGCAAGGCCCGCTTCCTCGGCGGTCGGCAGATCGGGGAAGATCTTGAGGCGCTGCGGCGAGGTCACCGCATAGGCCTTGATCGTGCCGCCCTGGATCTGCTTCGTCGTGTTCGTCGTCTGGTCGCACATGATGTCGACCTGGCCGCCGAGCAGGTCGGTCATCGCCGGGCCGGTCCCTTTGTAGGGCACGGTCGTCAGCGGCGTTTCGATCGCGCTCATGAACATCATGCCGCAAAGATGCGACGCCGCGCCGATGCCGGCATTGGCGACCGTCACCGTGTCCTTGTTCGCCTTGACGTGTTCGATCAGGCCCTTGAGGTCGGTCGGCTCGAAATCCTTGCGGGCAACGATGGTCATCGGAACTTCGGTGACGAGGCCGACATATTCGAAGGCATTCAGCGTGTCATAGGCGAGCTTGCGATAGAGCGTCGCGCTGGTGGCCATGCCGATGTGATGCAGAAGCAGCGTGTAGCCGTCAGGATCGGCCTGAGCGACGCGGCCGGCACCGAGCGTCCCGCCGGCGCCGCCGACATTCTCGACGATGATCTGCTGGCCGAGATCCTTCGACATGGACTCGGCGACGAGGCGGGCCACCGTATCGGTCGGGCCGCCGGCCGAGAACGGCACCACCATGGTGATCGTGCGCTCCGGATAGGTTTGGGCGTTCGCCGAAGCGGCAAAAAGGGAAACGGCGGCGGCTGCGCCCAGAAGCGCGTTAAGGATTTTCATCTTTTCCTCCCGGATGAAATTATCGACCAGCCGGCATGGTTCCTCCCGCCGGTTCTGGGTTCACCCATTAGCAGGCCGGATTTTAGCACAGACAACCGCTGCCCGACGCCGTTTCATGCATTTACCGACCATCGGCGCGTCAAATGGGTGGATTTGGAAACAAAAGCGCCTGTCGATGGGTGGATTTCGGGACATCGGGCTTGTCGCCCCGGCAGCCGGGGAAAGCCCTCGTCAGAGCCCGGTGCGGTGTCTGAGATAAACGATCTCCGCCTCCGTCAGCGGCCGGCTTGCTCCCTTCGGCAGGTCGCCGAGGCTTATGTCGCCGATCGAGACGCGCAGGAGACGCAGGCACTCGAAGCCGAGCGCGTCGAGCATGCGGCGGATCTGACGGTTGCGTCCTTCGTCAAGCTCCACCTCGATCCAACTGTTCCTGTCTCCGCTTTTCAGGAGTTCGACCCGCACGGCGCGCAGCAGTTCGCCACCCTCCGTAACGCCTTCCAGCATCCGTGCGGCCATGGCCTCGCCGAAAATGCCGCGCACCTGAACATGGTATACCTTGCCGAGATGGGTCTCCGGATCGAGCAGACGCTGCGCCAGCACCGTGTCGTTGGTGAAGAGCAGAAGCCCTTCGCTGGCCTTGTCGAGCCTGCCGACCGGCGAGAGGGACGGGACGTCGACATTGTCGAGGCAGCTGAAGACAGTCGGCCGGCCCTCGGGATCGTCGCGGGTGGTCACGAGGCCGCGCGGTTTGTTCAGCATGATATAGACTCTGGCTTGCGCGGCGATGACGGTTCCGTCGACGGCGATCCTGTCCGTTTCGATGTCGACCCAATGGGAGAGATCCGTGATCTTCCGGCCGGCGACGCTGACACGCCCCTCGGCGATCAGCTTTTCGGCCTGCGTCCTCGAGCAGTAGCCGAGCTTGGAGAGCGCCCGGGCGAGCGTCACCCGCTTGCCGGGCAGTTCGCCGGCTTTCGCGCCTCCGACCCGCCCTTTCGCCGTAGGGTGGCGCTGTTTCACCGTTTCCGCCTCCGCGCTGTTGGATCGTGCCTCCTCTGACATAAATGGCGGTGCGAGGCCAGAGATCCGGCAGAGGTATCGGCTTCCTTTTCGGTGGTGGCGCGCCTCTTCTTCCCTTGCCTGCCGATCGTCGCCGGCCCATAAAAAGCGCCCATGGAAGCGGCGGGCAGAATTGTGGAGGAACTGGAGATGAGCGTGACGGGAGCTTGGGATTTCTGGGTGGATCGCGGCGGTACCTTCACCGACGTGGTCGGCCGCGATCCGGCGGGCGCCTTGCACGCGCTGAAGGTCCTTTCGGAAAATCCCGGCGCCTATCGCGATGCGGCGGTCCACGGCATCCGGCAGCATCTCGGCCTCGGCCCCCGCGATCCGGTTCCGGCGGGCGTGGTCGGCGAGGTCAGGATGGGCACGACGGTTGCCACCAATGCTTTGCTGGAGCGCAAGGGCGAGCGGCTGGCGCTCGTCACGACGCGCGGCTTCCGCGATGCGCTCAGGATCGGCTATCAGGAACGCAAGAAGATCTTCGCCACCGAGATCATCAAGCCCGAGGCACTCTATTCGGAGATCGTCGAGCTCGACGAGCGGGTGCTCGCCGACGGCACGATCGAGCGGCCGCTCGACGAGGCGGCAGCGCGCCGGGCGCTCGAACACTTGAAAGCCAATGGCTATGGGGCGGTCGCCATCGTCCTGATGCACGCCTACAGATATCCCGCCCACGAGGCGATCGTCGCCCGCATCGCACGATCGATGGGATTCGAGCAGGTATCCGTCAGCCACGAGGTTTCGCCGCTCGTCAAATATGTCGGCCGTGGCGATACGACCGTGATCGACGCCTATCTCTCGCCCGTGCTCGGCCGCTACGTGGCGCAGGTTTCGGAAGAGCTGGACGTCGCCCGGTCCGGCGCCCGGCTCATGTTCATGATGTCGTCCGGCGGGCTTACGGCGGCGGAGATGTTCCAGGGCAAGGATGCGATCCTCTCGGGACCTGCGGGCGGTGTCGTCGGTCTGGCGCGGACGGGCGAGGCGGCCGGATTCGGCCGCGTGATCGGCTTCGACATGGGCGGAACCTCGACCGACGTCGCCCATTTCGACGGCGAGTACGAGCGCGCCTTCGAGACCGAGGTTGCCGGCGTGCGGGTGCGGGCGCCGATGATGCTGATCCACACGGTTGCCGCCGGCGGCGGCTCGGTCCTCCATTTCGACGGCGAGCGCTTCCGTGTCGGTCCGGATTCGGCCGGCGCCAACCCCGGTCCGGCCTGTTACCGCAACGGCGGACCGCTCGCCGTCACCGATGCCAATGTCATGCTCGGCAAGCTATTGCCGGAACACTTTCCGGCGATCTTCGGGCCGGAACAGAATCTGCCTCTCGACGTGGAGACCGTGCGCGAGCGTTTCGTCGCGCTAGCGGCCGAGATCGGCGACGGGCGGAGCCCCGAGGACGTCGCCGACGGCTTCATCCGCATCGCGGTCGCCAACATGGTCGAGGCGATCAAGAAGATTTCCGTAAGCCGCGGCTATGACGTGACGCGCTATGCGCTCAACTGCTTCGGCGGCGCCGGCGGGCAACACGCCTGCCTGGTCGCCGACGCGCTCGGCATGAAGAGTATTCTCCTGCACCCGATGTCGGGGCTGCTCTCGGCCTATGGAATGGGCCTTGCCGACATTCGCGCGACGCGGCAGAAGGCGCTCGGGGCCAGTCTCGACGAGGCCGCGCCGAGGGCGCTTGCCGCACTTGCCCGGGCACTGCAATCGGAATGCCTGACGGAACTCGAGGCGCAGGGGATTTCCCGTGAGCGGATACGCACACATCTGCGCGCGCATATCCGCTATGCCGGAACCGACACGGTGCTGCCGGTGGAAGCGACCTTCCCGGATGCGGACGACCAGGCGCGGCTCCGCGCTGAATTCGAGCGTCTGCACAGGCGCCGCTTCGGCTTCGTCGCCGAAAACAAGGCTCTGGTGATCGATGCGGTCGAGGTCGAAACGGTCGGCGGCGGGGCTGCGGAAATGGAAGCGGAAGGTCTTGCCGTGACGGCCGGAGATGTCGCCCCGAACCGGCAGACCCGCTTCTATTCGCAGGGTGCGTTTCACGACGCTCCGGTGGCGCTGCGTTCGCAGATCAGGCCCGGCCAGAAGCTCACCGGGCCCGCAATCATCATCGAAGCCAACCAGACGATCGTCGTCGAGGACGGCTGGCAGGCGGAACTGACGGCGAAAGACCATATCGTCCTGAGGCGGATCAAGGCGCTGCCCGAGCGCACCGCGATCGGCACGAAGGCCGATCCGGTCATGCTGGAGATCTTCAACAATCTCTTCATGTCGATTGCCGAGCAGATGGGCGTGACGCTGCAGAACACCGCCTATTCGGTCAATATCAAGGAGCGGCTCGATTTCTCCTGCGCGGTCTTCGACAACAGGGGAAATCTGGTCGCCAATGCGCCGCATATGCCGGTGCATCTGGGCTCCATGGACGCTTCGGTCGCGACCGCCATCCGTGAGAACCCGGTCATCCATCCGGGCGATGTGTTCCTGATCAATGCGCCCTACAACGGCGGCACGCATCTGCCGGACCTGACGGTCTGCACGCCGGTCTTCGACGAGGAGGGCCACGAGATCCGCTTCTGGGTCGCAAGCCGCGGTCACCATGCGGATATCGGCGGTATCTCGCCGGGCTCGATGTCGCCGCTGGCCACCAATATCGAAGAGGAAGGCGTCTATATCGACAACTTCAAGCTCATCGACCGCGGCCGCTTCTGCGAGAAGGAACTGGAGAAGCTCTTGAACGGAGCGCGCTATCCGGTGCGCAACATCCTCCAGAACGTCAACGATCTCAAGGCACAGGTCGCGGCCAACGAGAAGGGCGTGGCGGAACTCACGAAGATGATCGCGCAATTCGGAGAGGATGTGGTCGAGGCCTATATGGGCCACGTCCAGGATAATGCGGCCGAAAGCGTGCGCCGCGTGCTCGACCGATTGCCGGACGGCGAATTCTCCTACGAGATGGACCAGGGCTGCCGGATCGTCGTGAAGATATCCATCGACCGCGAGAGCCGGGAAGCAACGGTCGACTTCACCGGAACGTCGCAACAGCGCTCGGATAACTTCAACGCGCCGGAGCCGGTGACGCGTGCCGCCGTGCTCTATGTCTTCCGGGTACTGGTCGAGGCCGACATCCCGATGAATGCCGGTTGCCTGAGGCCTATCCGCATCGTCATCCCGCAAGGCACCATGCTTTCGCCGTGCTACCCGGCGGCGGTGGTCGCCGGCAATGTAGAGGTCAGTCAGGCGGTCACCAATTGCCTCTTCGGCGCCGTCGAGGCGCAGGCCGCCGCGCAGGGGACAATGAACAACCTGACTTTCGGAAACGCCGACTACCAGTATTACGAGACGATCTGCTCCGGCGCGCCGGCCGGCCCCGGCTATGACGGCGCCGATGCGGTTCACACGCACATGACCAATTCGCGCCTCACCGACCCGGAAATCCTGGAGACGCGCTTCCCGGTCGTGCTCGAAGACTTCCACATCCGCAAGGGCTCGGGCGGGCGCGGCAAGTGGTCGGCGGGCGACGGTACACAGAGGACGATCCGCGCGCGCGAGCGGCTGGACTTCGCGATCCTTTCCGGCCACCGCCGCATCCGGCCCTTCGGCCTGAAGGGCGGCGAGGCGGGGGAAACCGGCCGAAATTTTGTCCGCCGCAATGACGGCCGCATCGAAGAGCTGCCGGGCTCGGCTCATACGGTGCTCGAGGCGGGCGAGACTTTCACCGTCGTGACGCCGACGGGCGGAGGTTATGGGAAGGCTTCGTAACGTCAAAGCTTCACGGATCGCCCCTCTCTCCCGGTTATGACGGGAAGGGGATCCAAGAACGTGCGGCTTGCTCCTTTCTCCCCGCCTGCGGGGAGAAAGTGGCGGTAGCCGGATGAGGGGCAGACTTCGAGTGTCCGCTCAAAGTGCTGCAAGGCAACGTTCGATGCGGCTCCAGGTGAGCCGGGCCGCCTCGGAGTCGTAATCGGCAAGCGTGGCGTCGGTATAAAGATGCCCGGCACCGGGATATATGAAGACTTCCAGTGCCACCGGCGTCCGTTCGGCATCAGCACGCCAGGCGGCGACCTCGTCTGCAGGCTCGAAGATATCCGGGTCGGCGAGATGGACCTGCACCGGGAGCCCGCGACGTGCATTTGCCGGAATTTCGGCGATGCTGTGCAGAAAGAGAATTCCGGCCGCCTCGGGCCGCTTCGGCCACAGGCTGGCGGCGACAGCAGCGCCCATGGAAAAACCGCCGAGAACGGCATCGGCAGGCAGATCCGCGACCGCCCGCTCGGCGCGCTCGCAAAGGGTGCTCCAGCCGATCTCTTCCTTCAGGGCAAAGCCCTCCTCCATCGAGGAAGCAACCCGGCCTTCGTAGAGGTCGGGCGTGAACACCTCGTGGCCTGCGACAGTGAGGCGCTCGGCGACGCCCCTCTCGAACGGGCGCAGGCCATAGACGGAATGGAAAAGGATCACTGTCGTCACGGCACGGTTCCCTGGGCTGTTGGCGCAGGATGCACTTGAACACGCGGAGCCAGCGACGGCAACGGTGCATCCATGACCTGCAGTCCGTTTCGAAGAAGCGATGGCGGCGCCCCCGAGGGAGGAGAAAGGGCGCCGCCTGTCGGTCGACTCTTCGGGGAGGGGGGAGGGAATGACGAGCCGACCCTCTTACGCTTCCAGTCGCTTCGGGCAAAAGCGACCGCGTCTAACGTCTCGCCCGGCGGATGGTTCCGAGAAAATCGCGACATGTGAGGGGACGTTCGGCGCCGTAGACGGCAAAATGGGAGGGAATGCTCGAGGCGAGGGTCGCAGAGCGATACAGTTGGGGCTGGGGCGTCTTCGCTCTGCGACCCTCGCGCGCCCGGGCGGCAGTTGGGGCTTTCCGTTATCCCGAGAACGCGCAACCACCGGCATAGGTTATGGGAACTCGGCACGCAACGGTCCTAGGACCTATGGCCGGAAGCATCGGACTAAGGTCTTAGAGCATTTCCGGGAAAAGGGCGTCGCTTCAACGATCTAGACGGGAACGGCAGTGGAGTATTTGACGCTCTTCAACGCGAAGTGAGACGACGAGTTCGCCACTGCCTCGTGGGTGAGGATGCCGCGCATCAGAAGGCGCTCGTAGTCGGCGACATCGGCAACGAGGACCCGTAGCAGGTAATCCCAGTCGCCCGACATGGAATAGCATTCGAGAACTTCCTCGTGGCTTTCCACGAACCGTTCGAAATTTCGGCGCGCAACCGGATCATGGGACTTCATGCGCACCTGGCAGAAGACGTTCAATCCGCGTCCGACCAGGTCGGGATTGACGAGGCTGACGGTCTTGACCAGCACCCCCGCCGTCTCGAGCGCCTTGATGCGCCGCCAGCAGGAGGCCGGCGAGGCACCGACCGCCTCCGCCAAGGCTGCATGGCTGATGTCGCCCCGGTTCTGGAGGATTCCTAGAATCTTTCGGTCGATCGCGTCGAGATTGAATGAATTCATCATAAACTCCTCAAAACCGAAACATTCTCATCAAAGCCTAGCTAAAAAACGACCAGATTGAAACCGTTTTGCGCGTCGAGCGGCGTAGTCTTGATCTCGGAGGACCGGAGGAGACCCTGATGGCTCAGGCCGCACTCAAAAAGGACCGGCGCAACGCACCGAACGAGAGCATCGACTGGAAAAAGGTCGTGCAACTTCTGCTCCTGTCGCGCGCCCTCGACGAGATGGAAGAGCAGCGGCTGGTCCCGGAGAAAAAGGTGCTCTACCAATTTTCGGCGCGCGGCCATGACATGGCGCAGATTCTCCTGGGGCTTCACCTCACGGGCAGGCATGACGCGGCATGCGGCTATTATCGCTCGCGCCCGCTGCTGCTCGCGCTCGGCGTCGATCCGGCGGACGCGCTCGGCTCGGCGATGGGACGCGCGGGCGGATATTCCGACGGCCGGGATATCGGTGTCGTCTTCAACTATCCCAACCCGCACGGCGCCTCGGCCCTGCCGATGTGCGGCGGCGTGGGCACCCAGTACACGCCGACGGCCGGCTGGGCGCAGGCGATCACCTATTTCAGCGAAGTTCTCGGAAAAGAGGAATATCGGAAGGATGTTGCCGTCGTGCTGGGCGGTGACGGTTCCGTTGCCTCCAACGGCTTCTGGTCCGCTCTGACGATCGCGACGACGCAGGGCCTGCCGCTGCTCTTCTATATCGAAGACAACGGCTTCGGCATCTCCGTTCCGTCGAGCTTCCAGACACCCGAGGGCAATATTGCCGGCAATCTCGCCGGCTGGAAAAACTTGACCGTTCTCGACGGCGACGGCTCGGATCCCGAAGAGGCAGCCCGGCTGACGAAGGGCGCCGTGGAACTGGTACGCGAAGGGCGGATGCCGGTGCTGCTCAGGCTCGAGGTGCCGCGCCTCGAAGGGCACAGCTTCCAGGATACCCAGACCTACAAGAGCGAAGAGCTCGTCAGGAGCGAATGGGCACACGATCCCCTGCCGCGGCTGAGGGACTACCTCGTCCCCGCCCTGTTGAGCGCAGAGGAATGGAACGAAGCTGCGAGAGACGCGAAGGCTGCCGCCGAACGGGCGCGCATGGAGGCCGAATCCCGGCCGGTCGCCGACCCCGAAACAGTGACCAGCAATGTCTTCTTCGAAGGCCAGATGCAGGTCATGGGCGGACAGCACTCTGCCGGCTACCGTCCGCCGGAAACGACGGAAACCGTGACGGGCGACGGCCAGAGGATCAACATGGTTACGGCGATCCGCCGCACGCTCGATCACGAGATGTCGGTGAACGAGAGGGTCGTCCTCTTCGGCGAGGATATCGGCCCGAAGGGCGGCGTCCATGCCGTGACCCTCGGGCTGCAGGAGAAATACGGTACCGCCCGCGTCTTCGACACGTCGCTCTCGGAGGAAGGCATCATCGGCCGGGCGGTGGGCATGGCGCTCGCGGGGCTCGTGCCGGTGCCGGAAATCCAGTTCCGCAAATATGCCGAGCCCGCGATCGAGCAGCTCAACGATTGCGGCACGATCCGCTGGCGGACCAGCAACCGCTTCGCCGCGCCGATCGTCGTGCGGATGGCGGGGGGATTCTTCAAATGCGGCGATCCGTGGCACAGCCAGACGAACGAGGTCGCCTTCGTCCACCAGCCCGGCTGGAAGATCGCCGTTCCCTCCAATGCCGAGGACGCCGTCGGGCTCCTGCGCACCGCCTTGCGCGGCAACGACCCGGTGATCTTCTTCGAGCACCGGGCCATGCTCGACCATCCCTGGGCGCGGCGGCCCTATCCCGGCGATGCCTTCGCCCTGCCTTTCGGCAAGGCGAAGTTCACGCGTGAAGGTCGCGACATCACCATCGTCACCTGGGGCGCCATGGCGCCGCGTTGCGAAGAGGCGGCCGAGGGGATCTCCGCCGATGTGATCGATCTGAGAACCCTGATGCCCTGGGACAGGAAAGCGGTCATCGCTTCCGTGCGCCGCACCCGCCGGTGCCTCATCGTCCACGAGGACCTCGCAACGGCGGGTTTCGGCGCGGAGATTGCCGCAGCGGTCGCCGACGAAGCCTTCATCGATCTCGACGCGCCGATCTCGCGTCTCACCATGCCGGATATTCCCAGCCCTCATAATCCCATCCTGCTCGACTGGGCGGTTCCATCGACGGAACGCATACGCCAGAAGATCACCGACCTTCTGGAGTTCTGAGCATGGGCGATCTCATCGACATTCAGGCTCCGCTGGAGCAGGAGGGGACCAAAGCGGTCGTCCGCAATTGGCTGAGGAAGATCGGCGAGACGGTCAAATCGGGCGATCCGCTGGTCGAGCTCGAGACCGACAAGGTGACCCAGGAGGTGTCGGCGCCCGCCGACGGGGTGCTCGCGGAAATCCTGATGCGAAATGGCGACGATGCCCCGCCCGGCGCCGTTCTCGGCCGGATCGGCAGCGAGGCTGCCGGGGTGGGGCACGCGCCGCATTACTCGCCGGCCGTGCGGCATGCAGCGGAAGAATATGGCCTGGATCCGGCCACCGTCACCGGCACCGGCCGGGGTGGTCGCGTCACGCGCGCCGACATGGACAGGGCGTTTACGGCCCGGCAGGGGGCACTGCTTCGGTCGCGGCCGAGGCTGGCGACCGAGGAGCGGCACCCAAGTCGCGCAGGATACCTCATAGCGCCATGCGCGCCGCGATCGCCGAACATATGCTCACCTCCGTCACGACGGCGCCGCATGTGACGGCGGTGTTCGAAGCCGATTTCTCGGCGGTGATGCGCCATCGGGACGAACATGGGAAGAGGCTTGCCGCTGACGGCGCCAAGCTCTCCTATACGGCTTATGTGGTTTCGGCCTGCGTGGCGGCGATGCGCGCGGTCCCCGAGGTCAACAGCCGCTGGCACGAGGATGCGCTCGAAACATTCGACGACATCAATATCGGCGTGGGGATTTCCCTCGGGGACAAGGGCCTGGTCGTGCCGGTCCTCCATCGGGCGCAGGCCCTGTCGCTTGCCGAGATTGCGGCCCGGCTGCAGGACCTGACGACGCGCGCGCGTTCGAACGCGCTCTCCCGCGCGGACGTGACGGGCGGCACCTTCACCATTTCCAATCATGGCGTCTCCGGATCGCTGCTCGCAGCGCCGATCATTATCAACCAGCCGCAATCGGCGATCCTGGGCGTGGGCAAGCTCGACAAGCGGGTGGTCGTGCGCGAGGTGGACGGCGCCGACACGATCCAGATACGCCCGATGGCCTATGTGTCGCTGACGATCGACCATCGTGCGCTGGACGGCCACCAGACCAATGCGTGGCTGACGCATTTCGTCCGCGTGATCGAGACCTGGCCTACTGATCGGGCCGATTACAGGCCCCAGATTAACGATCTTTGCGCGTCTGATAAGACGCGCGGCTGTAAATGACCCTCCCGGCCCTTGATCGTCGCCCAAAACGGCGATTGAAATCGATTACATTTTCTGGCTTCATGTGCCGGCAAGATTTGGGAGGATCTTATGAAGAAACTTATCGCATTTGCGCTGGGCACCGTCGCGTCCATCGTCCTGTCGGCATCCGCTCACGCCGAGACCTTTAAAATAGGTCTCTCCAACGGCTGGGTCGGCAGCGAGTGGCGCACCCAGATGATCGACGAGGCGAAGGCCGCCGCTGCGGAATGGAAGGAAAAAGGCGTCGACGTCGAAGTCTCCGTCCAGAGCGCCAATGTCGACGTGCCCGGGCAGATCGCGCATATCCGCAACTTCATCGCGGAAGGGGTGAACGCCATCATCGTCAACCCCAACAGCCCGACCGCCTTCGATCCGATCTTCGCCCAGGCGAAGGAAGCCGGCATCCTGGTGATCGCCACCGACGCGGAAGTCTCTTCGCCCGATGCCATCTATGTCGGCATCGACCAGACCGCCTGGGGTGCCGCGGGCGCCAAGTGGCTCGCCGAAACGCTCGGCGGCAAGGGCAAGGTGGTTGCGATCAACGGCGTCGCCGGCCATCCGGCGAACGAGATGCGCGTCGCCGGCTACAAGAGCGTCTTCAAGGATTATCCGGATATCCAGGTCGTCAACGAGGTCAATGCCAACTGGGACCAGGCGCAGGGCCAGCAGGCGATGCAGAACATTCTTGCCACCTATCCGGACATCAACGGCGTGCTGGTGCAGGACGGCATGGCGGCCGGCGCCTGGAAATCGATCATGGACGCCGGCAAGGCCGGCGAGATCGCGGCGACCGGCGAAATCCGCAAGGACTTCATCGACCTCTGGATCAAGGAAAAACTGAACTCGGGAGCGACCGTGAATCCGCCCGGCGTCATGGCGAGTGCCCTCGACGTCGCCGTGCTGATGCTGCAGGGCAAGGAACTGAAGGAGCCGGCAAAGGCCGGACAATACGGCAACGCGCTCTACCTGCCGATTCCCTTCATCGACTCCAAGAACGTGGCGGAAGCCGCAAAGCAGCTCGAGGGCAAGCCCGGCTATTATTCCTATACGAGCTCGCTTTCGATCGAGGAGGCGGAAGCGCTGTTCAAGTGAGCCTTCGGCGGGGCGCTGAGGCATTGCGCGTCCCGTTGGGCGCGCATGCTCCCGGTAACCACTTTGTCTTGCTGCATGTTTCTATCCCTAAATCCGCCAGGATTTGAGGAAACATACAGTAGCCGATCGCGGCCAGCGCCCGCCAAACCGAAGCGAACGGACGAGTTTCCATGTCGAAATTGAAACTGAGCGGCGTGAGCAAGGCTTACGGCGCGACCCTGGCGGTCCGCCGCGGCGATCTTGAGCTCATGGCCGGCGAAGTCCATGTCCTGATGGGTTCCAACGGCTCGGGAAAAAGCACCCTCTGCAAGATCATTGCGGGCAGCGTGCGGCCCGATAGCGGCAGGATCCTGGTCGACGACCAGCCGGTGACGATCAGCGGACCGCGCTCGGCGCGAGCCCACGGCATCGGCATCTTCTATCAGGAACTCAGCCTCGCCGCGCACCGCTCGGTCGAGGAAAACATCTCGCTCGGCAAGCTGCCGGTCAAATCGCGCGTCTTCATCGACCGCTGGGAACTCCGGCAGCGCGCGGCGCGCTATATCGGCCTTTTCGACGGCGTCTGCGGCGAAGGGTTTTCCGCCGACACACTCGTCGGCAACCTGCGCCCCGACCAGCGTCAGCTCGTCGAGATCATGAAGGCGCTGGCCAGCGAGGCGCCGCTCCTCATCTTCGACGAGCCGACCTCGGCGCTCGACCGAGCCCAGGTGGAGCGCTTCTTCGAAATCCTGCGCGATCTCAAACGTCGCGGGCGCGGCATCATCTTCATTTCGCACCGCATGGACGAGATCAAGGCGATCGGCGACCGCGTCACCATCATTCGCGACGGCGAGACCATCACCACGCTCAACCTGGGCGACACGGACCCGGCGACCGTGATCCGGCTGATGGTCGGCGGTGCCGGCGACATGCCGGCAACGCAATCCTCAGTGCCGGCGGTGGTGGAGGGTGAAGGAGGCGCCGCGCTGACGGTGCGCGATCTTTCCGGCCGCGGTTTCCGCAATGTGAGTTTCGAGGTTGGCCGCGGCGAGATTCTCGGCTTCGGCGGGCTGCACGGGCAGGGCCAATCGGCGGTGCTCAGAGCGATCTTCGGCGCCGGCTCGATCGCCTCGGGCGAAATCCTCATCGGCGACAGCCGCTTCGACGCTTCGAACCCGCGTGACGCGATCCGGCGCGGCTGCGCCTATGTCTCCGGCGACCGCAGCCGCGACGGCGTCATCAGCGGAAGACCGATCATCGAGAACGTCACGCCGATCCATTATCTGCGCGACCGGCTGATGATCGCTCGGCCGGGCAAGCTGCGCGACAGGGTGGCGCCGGCGCTGGAAAGCATGCACACCAAATTCGCGAGCCTCTTCCACCCGATCGGTTCGCTTTCGGGCGGCAATCAGCAGAAGGTGATCATCGCCCGCTGGCTGATCGACCGCCCCGACGTGCTGCTGCTCGACGACCCGACCAAGGGCATCGACCTGTCCGCCAAGGCGGACCTCTTCGCGCTGATCCGGCAACTGGCGGCGGAGGGGCTCGGCATCGTTCTCTATTCTTCCGAGGATGCCGAACTGCTCGGCAACGCCAACCGCATTCTCGTCTTCAACGGCGGATCGGTCAGCCGGGAGCTCACGGGGGCGGACCGCACCCGCTACAATCTATATCAAGCCGCTTACGAGGCCGCGTGATGGCAGAGACCGCAACCGTTCCGACATACCGGCGCGCCGGCGGCATCGGCAGGCTGCTGGAGCGCTATCCTTTCCTGCCCGCGCTCGTGATCGTCGCCGTACTCCTTCTCCTCAACGGCTTCTTTTCGCCGAACAGCCTGACATTTCGGGCTCTGACCGGGCTGCTCAGCACCTATATGGCGCTGATCCTGCTCGCGATCGCACAGACCTACGTCGTCTATGCCGGCGATATCGACCTCTCTGCCGGCGCGATCCTCTCGCTGGTCAATGTCGCGATCGTGGTTCTGATGGAACGCTGGGGAGGGGGGGCCGGCGCGGTGTTCCTGGCGCTGGCCATAGGTCTCCTGCTCGGGCTGGCCTGCGGGCTCGTGAACGGCCTCGTCGTCGCGGCTTTGCGGCTGCAGGCGATCGTCGCGACCTTCGCGACCAGCATCTTCTTCACGGGCCTTGCGCTTTACATCCTGCCCGTTGCCGGCACGCCGGCGCCGGCGCTCTTCTGGCGCACCTATGGCGGCCGGCTTTTCGGGGTTCCCTTCGTCTTCTACATCCTGGCGGCCCTCGTCATCCTCCTCGCGGTGATGAGCCGCACCAGGCTGGTCACGCAACTGCTTGCCGTGGGCGACGACCAGCAGGCGGCCTACCAGACCGGGCTGCCTGTCATAGCGACCCGGATCAAGGGCTATGTGCTCTGCGGCCTCTTTTCCGCGCTCGCCGCCTTCTGCATCACCGGCGATACCGCAAGCGGCGATCCGCTGGTCGGGGGCAAGATGACGCTCTACAGCGTCGCGGCGGTCGTGCTCGGCGGCAGCGCGCTCTCCGGCGGCTGGGGCACCGTCGTCGGCTCGCTGCTCGGGGCGCTGACGATAGGGCTCATCAACTCGGTCGTCTTTTTCATGGGCACGCCGTCCGAGTGGCAGAACTTCGTGCAGGGCCTCGCGATCCTCCTCGTCCTGATGGCGGGCGTGCTTGCCGGCAGGAGGGCGCGCTCATGAGCCGAGTGGTGTCCTTCGTCCGGCAGCCGATCGTCGTCGCGCTCGCGCTCATCGTGCTGCTCCTCTATCTCGGCGAGGCGCTGTCGCCGGGCTTTGCGACCGGCGGTCAGATCCTGCGGCTCCTGATCGTCGCCTCGCTGCTCGGCATCGTCGCGGCCGGTCAGAACGTCGTCATCCTCGGCGGACGCGAAGGAATCGATCTCTCGGTCGGCGGCGTCGTCTCGCTCTCGGCGATCCTCGCGGGCAACGTCATGAACGGCGCCGATGGCGGCATCTTGCCGGCCGTCGCCGCCTGTCTTGCGGCCGGCGCCTTCTTCGGCCTCCTGAACGGGCTCGGCGTCACGCTTCTCAGAATCCCGCCGCTGGTGATGACGCTCGGAATGCTGGGCGTGCTGCAGGGGCTTCTCGTCGTCATCCGGATGGGAATTCCCTCCGGCCAGGCCGCGCCCGCGCTCTCGCGCTTCGTCACGCAACCGCTCGCCTATGGCATTCCCGGCATCATCTGGCTCTGGATCGTGATTGGCATCCTAATGGCGCTCATGCTCAACCGCACCGTCTTCGGCCACCGCATCTATGCGATCGGCTCCAACGAGCACGCGGCCTACATGGCCGGCGTGCCGGTCAAGCTGGTCCGCATCGCGCTCTTCATGATCTCCGGCATGTTCGCCGCGATCGCCGGCCTCTGCCTGCTCGGCTATTCCGGCACGTCTTTCGCCAATGTCGGCGAGCAGTACATGCTCCCCTCGATCATCGCGGTCGTCTTCGGCGGCACATCGCTTGCCGGGGGTAAGGGCGGCTACACCGGCACCATGGCGGGCGCGGTCCTGCTGGTCATCCTGCAGAGCATCCTGACGACGATCAACATCGAGGAGTCCGGACGCCAGATGGTGTTCGGCGCGACGCTGCTCCTGTTGATGATGTTCTACGGACGGGGCCGGGCGATGCGCGCATGAGGAACCGGCCGAAGATCAAGGACATCGCCGAGAAGGCGGGCGTGTCGGTGGCCACCGTCTCGCGCGCCCTCGCCGCTTCGACGCTGGTGACCGCCGAGACGCGCCAGCGCGTGCTCGACCTGGCGCGCGAGCTCGATTACCGCCCGAATGTCAGCGCCCGGAACCTGCGCACCCGCAGGTCCATGACGGTGCTGATGGTCGTACGCGACGTCGGCAATCCCTTCTATCTCGACATCCTCAAGGGTGTCGAAGCGACGGCGCGCGAAGCCGGCTATGCCGTGCTGATGGGCAATACCGAGGACGACCCGGCCCGCGAGACCGAATATTTCAACATGCTGCGCGACGGGCATGCCGACGGCATGATCCTGATGACCGGCAAGCTGCCGCCAGCGGGCGGCTGGAACCATCTGCCCGTGGTGGTGGCGTTGGAAATGATCGAGGGCTCTGGCCTGCCGCATGTGCAGGTCGACAATGTCGCCGCGGCCCGCGGTGCCGTCGAGCACCTGATTTCACTCGGCCATCGGAGGATCGCTCATATATCCGGGCCGGTTCCCGAGCCGATGAGCGTCTATCGGCGGGAGGGGTTTCGCCTGGCGATGCGCGCTGCCGGGCTGCCGATTCCAGCCGGCTACGAGGTGCGGGGCGACTTCCTGATCGAAAGCGGCGAGGAATGCTGCCGCTCGCTCTTCTCTCTTCCGATCCGCCGACCGCGCTCTTCGTCGCCAATGACGAAATGGCCTATGGTGCCGTCCACGAGCTGAGACGGATCGGACGCGACGTGCCGGGCGACGTTTCGGTCGTGGGCTTCGACGATCTTTATCTGAGCAAGGCCTTCTATCCGCCGCTGACGACTGTCGTCCAGCCTCGCTCCGAGATCGGCCGCACCGCCATGGCGGTGCTCCTTGGAATTCTGGCGGGCGGCTCGGAGGGGGCCGAACCGATCGTGCTGCCCACGGTCCTGAAGGTACGCGGCAGCACGGCGCCGCCACTTATCTGAAAGCGCATGAGGGCGGCTCGAGGCGGTCGCCGCTGGATGTCGGGGAGGAAGGAATGACCACATTACCGAAACAGACCTTGCGAGTAGGCTTCGTCGGCACCGGATTTATCGCGCATTTCCACCTGAAATCGCTCATCGGGGTACGCAATGTCGAGGTGACCGGCGTCTACAGCCGCAATCCCGAAAACCGCGCGCGCTTCGTGAGCGAAGTCGGGGCGCTCGACCTCGGCGCGTGCCGCGCGCATGAGAGTCTCGAATCGCTCCTGTCCGCCGGTGACGTCGACGCGGTCTGGATTCTGTCGCCGAACTACACGCGGCTCGACGTCATGCGGACGCTCCACGGGGAGATCAAGGCGGGACGAAGCAAGATCTTCGCCGTCGCCTGCGAGAAGCCGCTTGCGCGCACCGTAGCGGAGGCACGCGAGATGCTGCACCTGGCCGAGGATGCAGGTCTCAACCATGGCTATCTCGAAAACCAGGTCTTCTGCACGCCGGTGCTGCGGGGCAAGGAGATCATTTGGCGGCGCGCCGCATCGACCACCGGCCGGCCCTATCTCGCACGCGCCGCGGAAGAGCATGCCGGTCCGCACGAGCCCTGGTTCTGGCAGGGCGACAAGCAGGGCGGCGGGGTGCTTTCCGATATGATGTGCCACAGCGTCGAGGTGGCGCGCCATCTGCTCACGGCGCCCGGCGCACCTCGCAATTCGTTGAAGGTCAAATCGGTGAACGGCACGGTCGCGAACCTCAAATGGACGCGGGCCGGCTATGCCGATGAGCTGCGCCGCCGCTTCGGTGAGGATGTCGACTACCGCCGGCGCCCATCGGAGGATTTCGCCCGGGCGACCGTGACGCTGGAGGACGAGGAGGGCAACGAACTGATGATCGAGGCAACGACCTCCTGGGCCTATGTCGGCGCCGGCCTGCGCATTCAGCTCGAGCTCCTCGGCCCCGAATATGCGCTGGAGTATAATTCGCTCGGCACCGGCTTGAAGATCTTCCTGTCGCGGGCCGTGCAGGGCACAGAGGGCGAGGACCTCGTCGAAAAGCAGAATGCCGAGCAGGGCCTGATGCCGGTGCTGGAGGACGAAGCCGGCGTCTACGGCTATACGGACGAAAACCGCCACATGGTTGAATGCTTCCGCAAGGGGATAAGGCCGCTCGAAACCTTCGAGGACGGCCTGGCGGTCGTCGAAATCCTGATGGGCCTCTACCGCTCCGCCGAGATCGGCGCGACGCTGCATTTCCCGGCGCCGGAGCTCGAAAACTATATTCCCGTCGTAGCGCGCGTGGGGGCGTGAACGGCCGTTGAGACGCCGCCTGACGACGCCACGCCTCCGAGGGCTCCGGATTACGATGTACGTTGGATCGACCTAAAACATGAACCTGAGCGATTCCGATAAGTTGAAACGCTGGATGAAGGCGGAAAGCCGCACAGCACAGGTTTCCTCATCCCGCTCTGGTAGACGGGGCGGCGGCCGCAGCATATCGTGCGAGAAGTTCACCGGTCTTCGTCGGGGCGAAGATATCGTCCAACAGGAGGTGGGCGGCGCCGTACAGAGCGCTGTCGTCATGGATGCTGGACAGCTCTATCGAGAGGTTTCTGGTGGCGAGCGGCAGGCAGCGCTGATAGACGAGCTCGCGGATGCCGGACAGCAGCAAATCGCCGCCGCGCGCCAGAGTACCGCCGACGACGATCAGGCTCGGATTGATGATGCTCACCGCATCCGAAATGACCTCGCCGACCGTTCGCCCGGCAGCCCGCAGCAGCATCAGTGCCTCGGGCTTGCGCTGTTCGACGAGGTCGAGCACATCGCGGGCGGTTTCAGCGCGAAAGCCGCGGGAGGAGAGGTCGCGGGCGATCGCCCAGCCGGCGGCGCGCGCCTCCACGCAGCCGAATTTGCCGCAACGGCAGAGCGGTGCGTCATCCGACAGGAACTGGATGTGGCCGATATCGCCGGCAGCGCCCTGGGCGCCGCGGAAAAGGCGTCCGCCTGCAATCAGTCCGCTGCCGATGCCCGTGCCGACCTTTACGAAGAGCATGTCGTCAACGGTCGGCAAGCGACGCTTGTGCTCGCAGATCGTCATCAGGTTCACGTCGTTCTCGACATAGACCGGCACTGAAAACCGGGTGTTGAGACGGCCGATGATGTCGAATTCGTCCCAGCCGGGCAACACCGATGGGCCGACCACGCAGCCGCGCTTGAAATCCACCGGCGTCGGCAGGCTGAGACCGATGCCGAGGAGGAAACCATGCGTCTCTTCGGCCCCTGCCGCCAGCGCGGCGAAGGCTTGGCCAATCTGTTCCAGCGTCACCTCGGGGCCGCTTGCCACGCAAAAGGGCAGCGTCATCTGGGAGAGGATCGCCGGCGTCAGATCCATGGCGGCGAGATGGATGTGCGTCTCACCGACATTGGCGACCAGCAGAAAGCCGCTCGTCGCGTTGATCGCGAGCACACGCGTCGGCCGTCCGCCGCTGGGCAGGGTCTCCTCGGTCTCGCGTACCAGCCCGCTGGCGAGGAGCGCGCTCAGCCGCTGAGTCACCGTCGCCCGCGACAAGCCGGAGGCGGCCAGCAGTTCGGCGCGCGAGACGGCGCTGCCGGTCGCGATGAGGGAAAAGATACCTCCGGCGCCTTCGAGAGTGGGTCTGTCGGGCCCCTGTACCGGCCGTGCCATGCAAAACTCCGTTTTCGGCCCGGTTTAGCGGCAAAGCGGCGCGCGAGAAAGCACCGAACCTCAGAGATTATAACTTATGGGAAATAAGATACATAAGTCCTCCCAAGCGTTCATCCGCATCGCTGCCTCTGACGCGCCTCTTTCCTCATCGGGTTATCGTCCGGGGAGGACTCTTCGCGTTATTTTGTATAAAAATATACATAAGATCGGCGATATTAAGTTGACTTCATCTAAAATGGCTGAGTTAATCCCTGTGGCCTTTGAGGAGAGGCCGTCCACGCCGAAAGAGCCGGAGGGGTTCATGGCGTCTTTGGATTTGGGAGGAGGATCTAATGGCACTTCACAATATTCGCGCGTCCTCGCGCTCCGCCGTCCTGTGGGGCGGCATCGCCGCCGGCGTACTCGTTTTCGGCCTTGCCTTCGGCCCGGGCTCCGCCGCCGCCAGCGAGGTGATCGTCGGTCTCGTCACGAAAACCGAGGTCAATCCTTTCTTCGTCAAGATGCGCCAGGCGGCCGAGGCGCGTGCCAAGGAGAAGGGCGTGAAGCTGATCGCCCGCGCCGGCAAGTTCGACGGTGATAACGAAGGACAGGTCGCCGCCATCGAGGACCTGATCAGCGCCGGTGCCAAGGGCATCCTGGTCACGCCGAACAATTCTTCCGGCATGCTCGACATCATCAAGAAGGCCCGGGATGCCGGCGTGCTGGTGATCGCGCTTGATACGGCGACCGATCCGGCCGATGCGGTCGACGCCACCTTCGCCACGGACAATTTCGAGGCCGGCGTGCAGCAGGGCGCCTACGCCCGCAAGGCGATGGGCGACAAGCAGGCGGTCGTCGCAATGCTGGACGGCACGCCCGGCGGTACGGTCGATACGTTCCGCCACGACGGTTACCTGAAGGGCTTCGGAATAGCCGAGGGTGACCCCTTCCATAGCAGGCGCGGCCATCACCAATGGTGCGCAGGACAAGGGTCAGATCGGCATGGAGAATTTGCTCTCCAAGAACAGCGAGATCAACGCCGTCTACACGATCAACGAGCCAGCGGCGGCCGGCGCCCATGCGGCGCTCAAAGCTTTCGGCAAGGAAGGTGACGTGATGCTGACCTCGATCGACGGCGGCTGTGCCGGCGTGCGCGACGTCAAGGACGGCAAGATCGCCGCGACGGTTATGCAGTTCCCTTACAAGATGGCGACCATGGGCGTCGACGCGGTGGTGGAATATGCGGCTACCGGCAAGAAGCCGAGCGGGTTCGTCAACACCGGGTCCGTCCTCATTTCCGACAAGCCGGTCGAAGGGCTGGATTCGAAAGATACCTCCTGGGGCCTCGAAAACTGCTGGGGCGACTGATCCGCTACCGCGGCGGGATCGCGCGGCGCTCTGCGCCGCAGCGATCCCGCGGGCGAACGGCCGCGCAACAAAACCCTGAGGCACGGGACGTCCATGAACACAGCAACCGTATATCCAGCTGAGGCGCCGCGAAGCCTGAAAGCCCGTATATTGGGCAGCCCGTCGGCGGGACCTCTTCTGGTGCTGCTCGGATTCTGCGTGATTTTCGCGCTGACCAATCCCCGCTTTCTCGCCACCCACAACTTGTCGATCATCCTGCAGCAGACGGTCGTCATAGGCGCTCTGGCGATCGGTCAGACGCTGGTGATCCTGACTGCCGGGATCGACCTTGCCGTCGGCGCCATTTGCGTGCTGGGAACGATCGTCGCGGGAAAGCTGGCCAATCTTGGCTATGATCCGGTTCTCTCCATGGGCATTGCCGTGCTCATATGCACGGCCGCCGGCCTTGCCGCGGGGGGCCTCGTCAGCGGCCTCAGGCTCCCGCCCTTCATCGTCACACTTGGCATTCTCGGCATCCTGACCGCGGCGCTGCGACTCATTTCCGAGGGTGGCGCCTTCCCGGTACGCGATCCCTTCCTGGCCTGGACGGGCAATACGATGAAGATAGGCGGCTTCGTGCTCACCTATGGCGTGCTGATCATGTTCATGCTCTATGCGAGCGTCTGGTATTTGTTGAACCAGACGAAATGGGGCCGGCACGTCTATGCGATCGGCAACAATGCCGAGGCCGCCCGGCTGGTCGGCATCCCAGTACGGCGCCACCTGCTCTCGGTTTATGTATTGGCCGGCCTCATCTACGGCATTGCCGCCTGGCTCGCGCTGGGGCGTATCCCAAACGCGGACCCGAATGCCATGCAGAGCGCCAATCTCGATTCGATCACCGCGGTGGTGATCGGTGGCACGAGTCTTTTCGGCGGCCGAGGCGGGCTCGTAGGGACATTGATCGGCGCGCTCATCGTCGGCGTTCTGCGCAACGGCCTGACGCTCGCCGGCATCGACCCGCTCTGGCAGGACCTCATAACGGGCATCCTCGTCATCATCGCCGTCGCACTCGACCAGCTCTCCCGGAGGAAGCGTTGATGCCAGCCGGTTCCCCCATCGAAGAGCCTTCCGCGCGCCTGGTTCTCGAAGCGCGCAACGTGGTGAAGACCTACGGCCACGTCACTGCGCTCGACGGCGTCGACTTCGAACTCAGGGCCGGCGAGATCCTTGCCGTCGTCGGCGACAACGGCGCCGGCAAGTCGACGCTCATCAAGACCCTGACCGGCGCCGTGCGCCCGACCAGCGGTGAAATTCTGCTCGACGGAGTGCCGATCCACTTCAAGGGACCTCTCGATGCGCGCCATGCCGGAATCGAGACGGTCTATCAGGACCTCGCCGTGGCGCCTGCGCTCGATATCGCCGCCAATCTCTTTCTCGGCCGGGAGCTGCGCGCACCAGGGCTTCTCGGAAGCCTTTTTCGCCGCCTCGACAAAAAAGGCATGCGCGAGGAAGCCCGCCGGGCCATGGGAGAACTCGAATTTCGCCTGCCGGCGATCGACAATCCGGTGGAATCGCTCTCGGGGGGCCAGAGGCAGGGCGTGGCCGTGGCCCGTGCCGCGCTTTTCGCCCGCAGACTGGTGATCATGGACGAGCCGACGGCGGCACTCGGGGTGCGTGAAACCGGGCAGGTGTTGCAACTCATCCGCTCGATACGGGATCGCGGCCTGCCCGTCGTTCTGATCAGCCACAACATGCCGAACGTCTTCGACATCGCCGACCGCATCCACATCATGCGCCTCGGCCGGCGCGCCGCCGTGGTTACCCCGAAGACCCATTCCATGAACGACGTCGTTGCCATTATGACCGGCGCAGCGACTGCCTGACCCTCTTGTCCCGAAATAGGAGTGAGACCATGTATCGCCTCGACCGGAAGCTCGCGCGCATCCGCGCTGGCCAATATACCCGCAGCGACTTCATCATCGCCGACGCCAAGGACGGCGACATGGGTCCCTCGATAACCTCCTGCGGTCCCAAGCGGGAGAAGGACGGCAGCTGGTCACGCCACTATACCCGCCCCGAATTTCTCGAAAATATCCGCGCCGTCGTGGAGCAGGATATCGTGGACATCATGCTCACCTCCGCCTCCAATATGGAGGCGCTGACCGAGATGGGCGTCTATCGCGACAGTGCCGTCAAGCCGGCAATCCGCGCCAACGATACGACGGACATCTGGGTCGGCCGCGGTGCGACCTATGTGAAAGCAGCCTCGCGCCCCTTCCGCACCGCCTCCCTCTCGCGCGTTACGACCGGGTCCGTCGATCCCGCGCCTGGCGCGCCGATCACCGGCACCGATCTTGGTCTCTATTCCATCACCTTCAACAACGATCTTGACCGCGACTATGAGGCGCTCGAAGCCTTCCGCGCCTTCCGCGAGGATGCGGCGCGCAACAGGTTCAAGTATTTCCTTGAAGTCTTCAATCCCAATGTCGCCTGCGGCATCGACCCTGAGGTATTGCCCCACTATGTCAACGACGTGATGATGCGCTGCCTTGCCGGCGTCACCCGGGAAGACCGGCCGCAGTTTCTGAAGATCCAGTTCAATGGAGCCAAGGCGATGGAGGAGCTAGCCTCCTACGATCCGAGCATCATCGTCGGCGTGCTCGGTGGCGGCGCCGGCACGACGCGCGATTGCTTCGAGCTGCTCCACCAGGCTGAACGTTTCGGCGCGCGAGTAGCGCTGTTCGGGCGCAAGATCAACCTTGCCGAGGACCCGCTGTCGATGGTGCGATTGCTGCGCGAAGTTGCCTCCGGTACGGTCTCGCCCTCAGAGGCAGTGAAAGCCTATCATGCGGGTCTTGCCACGGAAGGCATCACGCCGCTGCGCGATCTCGCCGCCGACAACGTCGTCACCGAAGCGGTGCTCAAACAGGAAGAGAGCAGATGAGCGGTGGCCGGCGGGGGATCGTCACGGGCGGAACGTGGTGCGCAGACTACAACCGCACCGTCAGCCACTGGCCGGGCGAGGACGGCCTTGCCGAACTTCTCGAGGAAGAACGCCACGGCGGGGGCTCAGGCTGCAACCTTGCGCTCGACATCAAGCATCTGGACCCGTCCGTCCCCGTCGAGACGATAGGTCTCGTCGGCGACGACGACGACGGCCGCTACCTGAGGGAGACGGCAGCTGCCGCCGGCATCGACATCAGTCAGATGATGGTGACTGAGGCGGCCGCCACCCAGTTCTGCGATGCTTATGTCTCGCTGCGTTCCCACCGGCGCACGCACATCTTTCACGCCGGAAGCGGAGCGCTGCTGACGCCGGATCATTTCGAATTCTCTTCAACGCGCATGCGCTATCTGCATCTCGGCCTGCCGGGCGTGCATCGCATTCTCGATGCTCCCTGGCAAAACGAGCCGAATGGCTGGGTGGCGGTGCTCAAGAAGGCGCGCGCTGCGGGCCTCGAAACCAACCTGGAGCTGGCGAGCATCGACCGCGCTTTGATGGCGCGGCTTGTCGGGCCCTGCCTGCCCCATCTCGATTTCCTCATCGTCAACGACCTGGAAATCGGGGCAATCGCCGGCGTTGAAACAATTCTGGGCGACGCACCCGACCAGGCGGCGTGCATGCGCGCAGCGCGTGCCGTGCTGGAGCGCGGCGCGCTGAAACTTGTCGCCGTGCATTGCCCCGCCTTTGCCATCGCCGTCACCCGCGAAGGGGAAGGCGTGGTGCTGCCGTCCGTCGCCATCCCCGAGGAGGAGATCAAGGGCGCGAACGGGGCCGGCGATGCCTTCGCTGCCGGGATGCTCTACGGCATCCATGAAGGCTGGAGCGTGAAGCAGGCTCTCCGGCTGGCGCATGCAGCAGCGGCCGCGTCCTTGCGCAGCATCTCGACTACCGGCGCGGTCTTGCCTTGGAAGGATTGCCTGGCACTCGCGGACAAATGGGGCCCCCGAGACCACTGATGGGTGCGCCGAGCCGGCTTGGTGGTGTCTGCGGGCGCGACTGCAGAATGGGATCCGAAACTCTGCCCCTGAACTCGGCGAAGTGCTGACCTATGACGCCACGACCGGGAACCTTCCTGCCTGAGCGCGGTTTGCTTCGGCATGCCGAAAGATGCAAATCAGCCGACCGTTGTCATTACCGGCTCGAGCGGCTTCCTGGGCCAGGCGATCGCGCATCGCCTGAGGGACCGGTATCGCGTCATCGGGCTCGACCTGTCCCCTCCGAAAGGCAAGTCCGAGACCGAAGAGACGATCAAACTCGACATCACCTCCGACGAAAGCGTGAGAGAGGCGATCGAGACGGCGGGTAAGCGCAGCGGCGGGCGCCTTGCTTCCGTCATTCATCTCGCCGCCTATTACGACACCTCCGGCAAGGACAATCCCAAATACGATGCCGTCAATGTCGAGGGCACGCGCCGGCTATTGGAGGCGCTGCAGGGGCTTCCCACCGAACAGTTCATCTATGCAAGCACGCTGCTGGTGCAGGCGCCCAGTCCGGCCAGGGGTGCGCGGATCAACGAGGATGATCCGCTGGACCCTGCCTGGGCCTATCCCAAATCGAAGGCCGAGACCGAGGCGGTGATCGCCAGACATCGCGGCGCGATCAGGACCGTGACCCTCCGTCTCGCCGGCGTCTATGACGAGGACTGCAGAGCCGCTTTCATCGCCCAGCAGATCGCCCGCATCTTCGAGCGGCTCCCGACCGCCTATCTGTTCAGCGGCGATCTGGACGCAGGCCAGCCCTATCTGCACAAGGACGATCTGGTCGAGGCTTTCGCGCGCACGGTCGACCGTCGCAACGACTTGCCCGGTGATTGCGCGTTGCTGATCGGCGAGGAGGAAACCCTCTCCTATGGCGACTTGCAGAAGCGCATCGGCCGGCTGATCCACGGCGAGGACTGGCGCACGCTCGCTCTGCCCAAGAGCCTTGCAAAGCCGGGGGCTTGGATGCAGACCGAGGTGCTCGACCAGGACTCGGAGATCAAGCCGTGGATGATCGAGAACTCGGACGATCATTACGAGATCGACATCTCCCGTGCCCGCAACAAACTCGGCTGGGAGCCGAGGCACAGTCTAGCTGCCACGTTGCCGGAAATGATCCGGCGGCTCAAGCAAGACCCGACCGACTGGTACGCGAAGAACAAGCTGGAGCCCTCTGTGGTCGCCGCCTCGGATCCCGAGATCGAGCAGGCGGAGAAAAGGCTGGCGGAGCCGCTGGAGCGCAGCGACGCCGAAGTCGACGCTGCCGTGGAAGCGCACCGGCTGCGCACGCTCTGGGCGCCGCTGGCAAATGTCGCTCTCGGCCTGTGGCTCGTCTCATCGCCGGCGACGCTCGGCCTTTTCGACCCCGTCAGCGTGCCGCTGCCGCCGGCGCTCGGCCACGCGATCGACGAACCCGCCATACGCAATGCCCGTCTCGGGACAAGCGAGATTCTGTCCGGATTGCTCGTTGCCGCATTCGCGCTTTTCGGCATGTACCGGCGCTGGTCTCATGCGCAATGGATCACGGCCGCGCTCGGCGTCTGGATCATGCTGGCCCCGCTTGTCTTCTGGACGACGAGTGCCGCGGCCTACGCCATCGATACGCTTGCCGGCATGCTGATCGTGGCCTTTGCGGTGATGATTCCGCCGACGCCCGGAATAAGGCTGCGGGCGCTCGCGGCCGACGACGACCGGCCCCTCGGCTGGAGCTATTCGCCGTCCTCCTTCACGCAGCGCATGCCGATCGTCGCGCTCGCCTTTGTCGGCCTCTTCGTCTCGCGCTATCTCGCCGCCTATCAGATGGGCCATGTCGACGGGCTGTGGGACCCGTTCTTCGGGCCGGGCGAGGCACCCGTCCGCAACGGCAGCGAGGCGGTCGTGACGTCCTGGGTTTCCAAGGGCTTTCCGATCGCCGATGCCGGCCTCGGCGCCTTCGCCTATGCGCTGGACATTCTGGCCGGCGCGATCGGAGACAGCCGCCGCTGGCGTACCATGCCCTGGATGGTGCTCCTCTTCGGCCTGCTGATCGTGCCCCTCGGCGCCGTCAGCGTCTCCTTCATCATCATCCAGCCGCCGCTTATCGGCGCACTCTGTACGCTCTGCATCATCCAGGCGGCCGGCACCGTCGTGCTCATTCCCTATTCGATAGACGAGGTGCTCGCCACCATCCAGTATCTCTGGCGCGTAAGGAAGGCGGGCGAGCCGTTCTGGCGGACGTTCTGGATGGGCGGCCCGGCCATTTCGGAGGACCAGACGCCGGCGCCCGACCTCAACCGTCCGGCCACCGAGCTGTTGAAGGAATTCATCGTCGGCGGCGTCAACTTTCCCTGGACGCTGGTCGCCAGCGCATTGCTCGGCGCGGTCCTGATGACGACGCCCTTGATTTTCGGCAGCGTCCCGCCGCTCTATCACAGCGACCACATTCTCGGCTGCGTCGTGATCCTGGTTGCCGTCACCGCCATGGCGGAGGTCGTCCGGCCGGTGCGCTTCCTGAATGTGCTGCTCGGCGCCTGCGTGGCGGCCTCGCCCTTCCTGCTTGCCGGCGGCAGCACGGTCGCCACCCTTGCCGACGTCGCGATCGGCTGCGCACTGATCGCGCTCAGCCTCCCGCGCGGGACGCGCAGCGAAGAACATTATGGCGGCTGGGACCGGGCGATCGTCTGACGGACGCGCCTCAAGACGCGTTCCAGTCAGCTCATCTGGGCAAGCACCATGACGAGCAGGAAGCCGGCGGCGTTGGCGATCGCCGAAGTCTGCTGGAATTGATGCGACTCCGCTTCCGGCACGAGGTCGGTAATCGTCAGGTAGAACATCCCGCCCGCTCCCGTCGCGAAGAGAAAACCGGTGACCGGCTGGACCAGGCCTTTCAGCAGGAACCACCCTGCAACGGCGGACACGAAAGGGAGAGGCCGATGAGGGAGGTCCATCCGAGCGTCCGGCGCTTCGCGTTCTTCCGCTCCTCGTCGAGCGTCAATTCGCCGATGCTCATTCCTTCGCTGAAATTATCGATGCAGATGGCGAGGCCCACGATAAGCGCCACTTTCGGCTCGAAGGTGGCGCCGACGCCGATCGTCATGCCTTCGATCAGCTCTTCCGCACTCGTGCCGCCGGCCAGCACCGCGACATTGCTCCCACGCGGCTTGCGCCTTCGGTGCAACTGATCGACCTCGGCCCTTTGATCCGCCTCCGGCCCAGCCATTTTCCAGCGGTTGACGTAGAGGTCGAGAATATAGACGAGTCCCAGGCCGAGCAGAAATCCGGCAACGGCAAGCGGAAGACCTGCAAGTTCCATGGAGGTGGGCATCATCTCGAAAGCGAAGGTGCCCATGAGGACGCCGGCCGCGAAGCCGACCGCGATCGAGAGCACGAGGCTCGACGGCCTGAGCGAGATCGCCGCCAGGCCGCCCAGGGGCGATGCGACGGCCGCCGCTGCCGCGATTCCCAGGATGATCAGGAGATCATTGCTCATCGCTGCCCGGATCCTCGGCTTTCAAGGCGATCCTTCGGGACGTACGATCTGCTCGTAGGTACATTGGCGCGGGTCCTTGTCCGGCCGCCAGCGCATGAGTTTCGTACCGTGGCGGAAGCGCCGGTTGCTGACATGGTCGAACCGGACTTCGACGACCAGTTCCGGCCGAACCGGCTGCCATTCGCCGCTGCGCTCGCTGCTCCAGCGGCTGGGCCCGCCCGGTGCCTTGCCGGTGAAGCCCGGCGGCTCCTGCAAAGCTTCGAGCTGGCGCGTCAGGGCAGGCCGCTCCTTGTCCGAGATCGTCGCGGTAAAGCCTACATGGTTCAGCAGTCCCTCGGAGTCGTAAAGGCCGAGCAGAAGCGAGCCGACCAAAGAGCTGTCGCTCTCGTAGCGGAAGCCGCCGACGACGCAGTCGGCCGTCTTCAGCCGCTTGACCTTCACCATTGCCCTTTCGCCGCATTCATACGCGCCCTCGCGCCGCTTTGCGACGACCCCGTCGGTGGCACCCGCCTGCCATGAGGTGAGCCACCTCTCGGCCTCCTTAACGTCGAGCGTGAAGGGCGAAAGCTCGAGCATCTCCGCAACCGCGTTCTCTTTGGCGAATGTCTCGAGCCGAGCGCGCCGTGCTGTCAAGGACTGGCCGGTCAGGACCGTTCCGTCGGTGCCGGCCAGCATGTCGAACAGGATGAGTTTGGCCGGCGTTTCCCGCGAGAGCTTCTGCACGCGGCTTGCTGCAGGATGCAGGCGCATCTGAAGGGCGTCGAAGGAAAGGCGCCCGTCGACCTCGATCACCAGTTCGCCGTCGAGGACGAACATGTCCGGCTCCAATCGGCGCAGCAGGGCGAGGATCTCGGGAAGAAGCGTCCGAGCGGCTTGCCGGATTTCGCCCTTATGTCGACGTCCTCGCCGGACTTGAACGCAAGGCAGCGAAAGCCGTCCCACTTCGGCTCGTACTGCCATGCGTCGCCGCCCGGAAGCCCGGTCGCGGAACGGGCTTCCATCGGCGCCGTGCTGACGGGCAGGGGAAAGCTCCCCGCCTTCTTCGCCGCGCTTGACGGAGCGGCCTTCTTCGTCGGCTTTCCATGCGCGGGCGACGCCATCGTCCACTCCGTCTAAACCGTCGGCCTATTTCAGCTTGACCGAGGACTCTCTTCCCCAGACGCGCAGCTTGCCGAGCTCCTTGAGGAAGGCGGCCGCACTCGCAGCGTCGGTGAGTTCGATCGTTCCCTCATCGAGCAGGTCCGCAATGCCGGCCCTCTCGAGAAGCGGAACGGCGGCGCCGGCATAGCCGATATATTTGCAATGGGCGAAGGCGTCGGCCACGAAATCGCGCGCGGTGGCGACGTCGATCAGATCCGCGACGGCCTCTGCGGAAGGAAGCAGGACTACCGCGTCGTAGAGTACCGACGGGCCGCCGTCGAGCATCTGGTGGGCGGCGATGCGCTTTCCGTCGGAGGCGGTAAAGCCGCCGACTTTCGGCGCGATCAGCTCGAAGACCGCCTTCTCCTTCTCGACAGCCGCTATCAGGGCGTCGAGAAGCGCGGCGTCCGCGCCGTCCGTCGCCAATATTCCGAGCTTGCGGCCCTCGAAACGCTTCGGCCCACGCTGGATGATGCTGAGGGCCGGCGAGGGGTCGAGGTCCTGGCGGGTGGCAACGGCCGCATCCGCCGGTTTCGGCATCGTCTCCAGGCCGAGGGCGTGGCCGACCTTTTTCCCCAAGGTTTCATCGATATTGAGAAGATGCGCGACCATCCGTTCGCGGATCACAGGCGTCTCCACCTTGCTCAATTCGAAGGTCAGGGCATCGGCGATGTGGCGCTGCTCGGGCGGCGTCTGGCTGATGAAGAACTGACGGGCCTGGCTGTAATGGTCGGCAAAGCTCTCGGCGCGGATGCGCAGCTTCGGGCCCTGCTCCTCGGAAGGAAAATGGCGGAAGCCTTTCATGGGCGACTCGCGCGGACCCTCGCCCCAGGAATTGGGCTGGTAGTTCACGCGTCCGACCGGGTTGCGCATGGCCATGTGGCCGTCCTGCTGGAAGTGCTGGAAGGGACATTTCGGCGCGTTGATCGGAAGATGGGTGAAGTTCGGGCTGCCGAGCCGCTTCAGCTGCGTGTCGAGATAGGAGAAGTTGCGCCCCTGCAGCAACGGATCGTCGCTGAAGTCGATGCCGGGCGGCACGTTCTGCGTCATGAAGGCGACCTGCTCGGTTTCGGCGAAGAAATTCTCCGGCATGCGGTCGAGTACCAGCCGGCCGACAGGCTTCGTCGGCAGCACTTCCTCCGGGATGATCTTGGTCGGATCGAGGATGTCGAAATCGAACTTGTCGGCGAAGTCCTGATCGAAAAGCTGCACATGCAGTTCCCATTCCGGGAAGTTGCCGGACTGGATGGCTTGCCACATATCGCGCCGGTGGAAATCAGGATCGGCGCCATTGATCTTCACGGCCTCGTTCCAGACGACCGACTGGAGCCCGAGCTTGGGCTTCCAATGGAATTTGACGAAGGTGGACTCGTCCTTGGCATTGACGAAACGGAAGGTGTGGACGCCGAAGCCTTCCATGAACCGGAAGGAGCGCGGGATCGCCCGGTCCGACATGACCCACATGACCATGTGCATGCTTTCCGGTGTCAGGCTGATGAAGTCCCAGAAATTGTCATGCGCGGACTGCGCCTGGGGAAACTCCCGGTCCGGTTCGGGCTTTACCGAGTGTATGACGTCGGGGAACTTGATCGCGTCCTGGATGAAGAACACCGGGATGTTGTTGCCGACGAGGTCCCAATTGCCCTCGTTTGTGTAGATCTTGACCGCGAAACCGCGAACGTCGCGGGCGAGGTCGAACGAGCCCTTGCTTCCGGCCACCGTCGAGAACCGCACGAAGGCAGGGGTTCGTTCGCCCGGTCGCTGGAACAGATCCGCCCGGGTGTAGGCTGCAAGCGACTCGTAGGTTTCGAAGAAGCCGTGCACGCCGTAGCCGCGGGCATGCACGACGCGCTCGGGAATGCGCTCGTGATCGAAGTGGAAGATCTTCTCGCGGAAGTGGAAATCCTCGATGAGCGTCGGGCCGCGTTCGCCGGCGCGCAGACTGTTCTGGTCGTCGGCGACGGGGCCGCCCTGAGCCGTCGTCAGGACGGGCGTGTCGCCTTCGGCGATCTGGTGAAGTTCTCCACCGTTGCCGCGTGTCGCTTTCTGGTCATGAATGGTGGCCGGTTTCGTATTGTTCGGCGCAGAAGGTTTCTTGGCCATGGCAGCACTCCTTGGTCGGGGGCGGATGGGCACGTAACCTTGGCGAGGGAGGTTGGTTCCCCTGCACGCAAAAATTACCCGGACATCCGGCCTGCTGCTATCGCCGATTCCAAGAGGTGGAGCGGGATGCGGTCGGAAAACCGCACGCACTTTCCTCATCCCGCTCCGGCAAGGTCGTAGCGAACAGGTAGTGCGTCCGCCCGCCATACGCTGCGGCGCGGACGGAAACGCCAATAGCGCTCGGCGCCGTCGAGAGGCACGCCGTCCGGAGCTTCGGACAGGAGCTCGGCCTCGCCGGTCATCTGCAGGAGGCCGCCCGTGGAGAAGTCCGGGAAAGTGAGCCCGACGCGCGGATTGAGCGCGATGTTGCCGAGCGTGTTGAAGAAGCGATTGCCGACGAAATCCGGGATCACCAGCCAGCCGTCTTCGCCGACATGCGCGAATCCGGCGTGGCCGCCGCGATGGGAGACGTCGATCTGCCGGCCGCCGGCGAGATCGGCATAGGTTGCGACGAAGAACGTGTCCGCCTGCGCCACCAGAGCACGCGCTGCGGCGTTGAGCCCGAAGCTGGAAACGGGCGGTACGGAAGGTGGCACGGAAGGGTCGCGTACGAAACGGACCTGCCGGAGCTGGATGTATTTCGGACAGTTGCCGAAGCTCTGGTCGACGCCGAGATCAAAACCGCGGGCATGCCGCTTAAGCGTGCCGTTCAGCCGGTTGCGCCGGCGGGTGCCGAGATCGATTCCGAGCAGGGCGAGGGGAGCGCCGTCCTCCATGCCCGCCTCGGCGGGGTCCGTCGGCTCCCGCGGGAGTTCGACGGTAAGCCTTTTTTCGTCCGGCGCGCGGAGGAAGCCGGGTTCGCCCGCCCTGAGCGTCGCCCAGGCGTCGCCGTCGCGGTCGACCGAGCCCAGCACGACCATCGGCAGAAGGGGATAGAATTCCCGGTGCTGGTCGATCAGGTGGTCGCGCATGACGCGGCGTCCGATCTCGTCCATGCGCGTTTCCACACCCAGCCTCTTCTGCAGGGCGATTTCGCCCTCGTGCCAGGGCGAATGTGCGAGGATGGGAGCCTCCATGACGATTGTTTCCTTGGTTGCGTGAATGTTGGGCATCTCGGGGCTTGTTCGCGGGCGATAACATCCGCCCCCGGCCCAAACTCCCTCATTCCTGTGCCTGTCACAGGGACCCAGCAGGCCAAGTCATTGGCCTGAAGGACTCCTCGCACCGCAGACGCGGCGCTGCTCTCATCCCTGTGACAAGCACAGGGATGAGGGTGGTTTCAGTCCTTCGATACGCTTAAAAGCACGTGCCGTGCGAGATGGCTTCCCGCAAGCGCACGTCGTCATAACGCTCGCTAAGCCGCCAACCCCACCGGCGTCTTTGCGAACTCGACGAAGCCCGGCAATGCCTCGATGCGGGCGAGCCAGGCGCGGATCTCCGGATAGGGCTGGAGATCGACGTCGCCTTCGGGGGCGCGCGCCACGTAGCTGTAGAGCGCGACATCGGCGATCGTCGGCCGGTCGGCGGCAATCCAGCCTCTGCCTTTGAGCTCCTGCTCGATCAGCGCCAGGATCGCATGCGAACGAGGGATCACCTCTTCCGGTCGGTAGGGCGCCTTGAACACGTTGATGAGCCGCGCCTGGGCCGGACCATGGGCGATCTGGCCGGCAGCCACCGAAAGCCAGCGCTGAACGGCAGCCGCCCCGCGGCGTCTTCCGGCAGCCAGTCCGTGCGGCCGGTCTTCTTTGCCAGATAGACGAGAATTGCGCTTGAGTCCGAGATGATCGTACCGCCGTCGTCGAGCACCGGGACCTGACCGAAGGAATTGAGCTTCAGGAAATCCGCTTGCTTGTGCTCTCTCCTGGCGAAATCGACGACCACCAGCTCATGCTCGATACCGAGCAGCGAGAGGAACAGGCGGGCGCGGTGCGCGTGGCCGGAGAGGGGATGGTGATAGAGTTTCATGTCGGCCTCGTTGAATGATGGAACGACACCAAGATGATTGTTATCCGCGGAGTTGATAAGCTCCGATAGAGGCACTAGACCGTTTCACTTGATGAAATAATCGAGGAGCATTCGATGGATCGCTGGCAGGCGATGCGGATCTTCGTGCAGGTGGTGGAAAGCGGCGGCTTCGCGGCGGCCGCCAAGGTGCTGCATATGAGCCCGCCATCGGTCACCCGGGCGGTGGCGAAGCTGGAGGACCTGATCGGGACACGGCTTCTGGTGCGTACCACGCGCTCGCTGAAACTGACTGCGGCGGGCGAAGGTTACGTGGCCGATTGCCGGCGTATCCTCGGGGAGATCGCCGAGGCGGAAGCCAATGCGGCGGGCAGCTTCACCGCACCTGCGGGGTTGCTCACGGTAACGGCGCCCGCGCTCTTCGGGCGCATCCACGTGCTCCCCGTCATCCTCGACTTTCTCGATCACTATCCGGCAATGCAGGTTAAGACCGTCTTCGTCGACCGCGTGACCAATCTGGTCGACGAGGGCCTGGATGTGGCGATCCGCATTGCCTCGCTCCCGCCCTCCGGGCTCGTTGCGCGCCGGATCGGCTCGGTCCGGCAAGTGCTTTGCGGCTCGCCGGATTATTTCACCCGCTTCGGCGAGCCGGGCAGCCCGCAGGAGCTTGCCCGTCATCGCATCATCGGGCGAGAGGGCCTCTTCGGCCACTCGGAATGGCTCTTCGGACGCGACAACAGCATCCGCGTTCCGATCAGCCCTCGTCTCATCTGCAACACCAATGACGCGGTCCTCTCCGCCGCTTTGGCGGGCTGGGGATTGTCGCGGTTTCAGTCCTACCAGGTGGCACCCGACGTGAGAGCCGGCAGGCTCAAGGTCGTCCTTGCCGACCACGAGCGCGAGCCGGTGCCGATCCACATCGTGCATGCGGAAGGCCGCATGGTCTCTGCAAGGGTGCGCGCCTTCGTGGACTTCGCCGCCGGGCGTTTTCGTCGCCACGCGGGTCTTGGCACCGAGCTTTGAAGACCTCTACCGGTCGTCGCCGCGCACCCGCAGCAGCACGCGTTCGAGCGCATCCGTCAGCGCCCGGTGGCCGCCGCCGCGGTCGAAGTCCGTCAAAACCTGCTCGTTCAATCCGCCGGCGGTCGAAAATTCGCGGGCGAGTTCTTCGAGCGGCGTCCCCTCGTCCCTGACCGCCCTCTGGGAGAGACTGGCGAAGAGCGGGGCGATATAGGCGCGTGCCTTGTCGCGGTCGAGACCCTTTTCGGCGAACCAGCCGGTCGTCCGGTCGAGAATGCCGAGATAGGTCGCCATCAGAGCGCTTCCGACGGCAAGCAGGTCATATTCCTCCTTGGTCTCGCATTCGACCGCCGTTCCGAGTGCCGCAAAAATCGCGGCAACGGCGCGGTTCGGTGGATAGATCGCCGTCACGCCCTCGCGCTCGGCGACGAAGGGCAGGGGGATTGCCTGCGTGAGCTCCACCTCCTCGCTGATCCAGCCGAGAAGCGTGGAACGATCGGTAGCGGCAATGACGCTGACGACCGTCTGACCCTTGCGGAATTTGAGCTTGGGGATCACGTCCTCGGCGATTTGAGGACGAACGGCGAGGAACAGCACGTCGGCCGCGTCCACCGCTTCCTGATTGTCCTTGGCGATGCGCACGAGCGGGAAGCGGCCGGCAAGCCGGGCAGCAATTTCCCGGTTGCGCGGGGAGACGAGGATCCCGGCGACGTCGAGCCCGGAACCGACGATGCCCGTCACCATCGCTTCGGTGATGGCGCCGGTGCCGATGAAGCCAATACGCATCGCTGTTCACTCCCTTGATTCGTACCGGCGACATTAGAACAATTCCGGGAAATTGCGTCACTAACGCAGCCGTTTTCCCTCTCCGTCGAACACCAGAACCGAAACCGGATCGAAGCGGGCCGTCAGGCGGTCACCGGCCTTGAGTCCGCGGCCGTTCTTCGTTTCGACCACGATGAGCTCGCCGTTGCCGTGGCGGGCATAGGCGAAGGTCTCTCCGCCGAGATGTTCCAGCATGTCGATCGTGAGGGCTAGCCCTGCAGGACCGTCTTCATTGAAATGCTCGGGCCGGATGCCGATCGTCACCGCAGTTCCCGCCGCCGCCTGCAGGGTGACGGGGATCTTCGCGTCTCCGTGGCCCGGCAGGCGCGCATAGGCCCGGTCCTGGTCGATTTCGATCACGCCCTTCAGGAAATTCATCTTCGGCGACCCGATGAAGCCGGCGACGAAGAGGTTGGCCGGGTCGTCATAGAGATCGAGGGGCGAGCCCACCTGTTCGACCACGCCGGCGCGCATGACGACGATCTTGTCGGCGAGCGTCATGGCCTCGACCTGATCATGCGTCACGTAGACGATGGTGGTGGCGAGCTGCTTGTGCAGCCGTGCGATCTCGATGCGCATATGCACGCGCAGCTCCGCATCGAGGTTGGAAAGCGGCTCGTCGAAGAGGAAGATCTTCGGATGGCGGACGATCGCCCGGCCGATCGCCACGCGCTGGCGCTGGCCGCCCGAAAGCTGCTTCGGTTTGCGGTCGAGCAGCGCCCCGAGTTCCAGGATATGGGCGGCCTCGTTCACCCTCTTCTCGATCTCGGCCCTGGGGACACCGGCGAAGCGGAGCGCAAAACCCATATTCTCGCGCACCGTCATATGCGGATAAAGCGCATAGGACTGGAACACCATGGCGATCCCGCGCTTGGACGGATCGACATCGTTCATTCGGCTATCGTCGATGGTCAGGTCGCCGGAGGTGATCTCCTCAAGCCCGGCGATCATCCGGAGCAGCGTGGACTTGCCGCAGCCGGAAGGTCCGACGAAAACGACGAACTCGCCGGATTTTATGTCGAGATCGACGCCCTTGATGACCTCGAGGCCACCATAGGATTTACGGACATCGCTGAGTTGGAGTTGGCTCATGCGCTCGCCGCTCCTTCCGCCAGGGCGACGAGCTCGAGCTTCGCCGCGCCGAGCCGCGCCGAAGCGACCGAGACGACGACGGCGCCGGCGGGGCCCGTGGACTCCAGCCAGAAACCGGCGGAACCGCCCTGAAGGACGAGGCGGGCCGGTCCGACCAGCCGCGCCGGACCATGAACCTCGACGTCGACTGCATCGTTCAGGAAGGGCAGGACGTTGCCGGCCTGGTCGAGCGCGCGCAGGATGACGCGAACGCTGTCGCGGCCTTCCGCACGCAGCGTCTTGCTATCCGCCTCGACGTGAAGCGTCGTAGGCACGGGGTCGGCGGCCATGCGGAGATCGGCGACCGGCTTGCCGGCGACGAAGCCGGTAAATTCCGCGCTTTCCCACTTCATGCCCCAGACTCCGAGCTCGTCCTTGGTGAAGTGGCGGTGGTCGATGACGACCGGCGGATGCGGCAGGTGCGGGAAATTCTCGCGATCCGGGCCGACGCGCTTGGAAAGCGAGCCGTATTTCAATTCGACCTCGTCGCAATTCGTCAGCACGATCAAGGGCAGCACGCCGCCTATATTGCGCTCGCCGCGCGCCCAGAAGGTCACCGGCTTCATCACGACTTCCTCGGAGGGATCGCACTGGCTGGCATAGACATAAGCAGCGAATTTCGGCTCGCGGAACATGTCCATGACGCCGTGATAGCAGATCCGGTCCCCGGAGCCGAAATCCTTGTGGGTGTTGTAGTCGAACATGCACCAGCCGATCGCACCGGAAATGCCGGGATCGCCATAAGCCGCATTCAGCACTTCCAGATGCCGGCGAACATGTTCGGCCTGGCGCTGCTCCTGGTCATAGATCTTCGTCGGATACATGTGCCCGCCGAATTCGGTGATGAGATAGGGCACCTTGCGGGCAAGCCCGGTGCATTCCTGCTGCGGGCGAAGCGCCGTGCGCGGCCGGTTCGAGCCGGGCAGCTCCTCGTTGCCGAGGATGAAGTCGTTCATCGTGTAGACGTCTTCCAGAAATTCGCTGTCGGTAATGTATCGCACGCCGCCCGTCTGCCGTGTAGGGTCGAGCTCGCGGGCGAGGCGATTGGTCTCGACATAGAAGTCGTGCGAATCCTGCGACTCGTTGATGCGCACACCCCAGATGACGATCGACGGATGGTTCCAGTCGCGCTCGATCATGCGCCGGACATTGCGGATCGCCTCCTGTTTCCATTCCTCCCCGCCGATGTGCTGCCAGCCGGGAATTTCCTCGAAGACGAGGAGCCCGATGCGGTCGCAATGGTCGAGGAACCATTTCGACTGCGGGTAATGCGAGGTGCGCACGAGATTGCAGTGAAGCCTGTGCTTCATGATCTCCGCGTCGCGCTCCTGGGCGGTGCGCCCCATGGCGTAGCCGACATAGGGGAAGGCCTGATGACGGTTCAGCCCGCGGATCTTCAGCGGGCGGCCGTTGAGCCGGAAGCCTGCGGTCGTGAACTCCGCCGTACGGAAACCGAAATACGAGGCCAGGCGGTCGGAGCCCTGACGGGTCCGGAGCTCGGCTTCGATCTCGTACAGCACCGGATCGTCGATGTCCCAGAGCGAGAGGCCCTTCAGGCCTTCCATCTCAAGGGTGAGGCTCTCGCCGGCCGTTTCGCCGGCGACCTCGGCCAGCACTTCGCCGGCCGCATTCTTGAGGAGAGCCGAGACCGTACCTGAGAAGGGCAACCCTTGCGGATTGGAAAGGTCGCACCGGACGGAAACGGCCTTGTTGTCGGAGAGCACGTCGCGGGTTTCGATCTTGATATTGGCGATCGAAACCGGATCGGTGACCTTCAGCCAGACGTCGCGATAGATGCCGGCATAGGTCAGATAGTCGATCCGGCCGCCGAAAGGCGGGATCTCCGGATTCTCGCTGCCGTCGATCTTCACCGTGATGAGATTGTCGCCTTCCAGGAGCCTGTCCGTCAGGCGTGCCTCGAAAGGCGTGTAGCCGTCTTTATGCGCCAAGATCTCTTCGCCGTTGAGATAGACGACCGCATCGGCCATTGCCGCGTCGAAGACGAGCGAGACCTCCCGGCCGGAGAAGTCCGGGCGCCAGGCAAGCACCTTCTGGTAGGTGAAGGCGCGCTGGTAGCATGTCTCGTCGAAATAGTTGAACGGCAGTTCGACGGCGTTGTGCGGCAGGCTGATCGGCTGACCCGCCCGGAGCGTTCCGGCGTCGGCGGCGTCGAAGCCTTCGGAGAAGACCCACGAATTATTGAAGGAAGTAACAGAGCGCATCATCGTTCCTATTTGACTGAGCCCAGCATGCCCTGGACGAACTGGCGTTGCATGAAGAAGAAAACGGCTAGGGTCGGCAATGTCGCGAGAATCGTCCCGACCATGACCACGCCGTAATCGGGGTAGTAGGCGGAGGCGAGCGACGAGATGACCAGCGTGATCGTCTTGGTCTCGTTGGTCTGGAGCACGATCAGCGGCCAGAGATAGTTGTTCCACGCGGTCATGAAGACGATGACGAAGGCGGCCGCATAGGTCGAACGCATGACCGGTACGTAGATGAAGAGGAAGATCTGCCACTCCTTGAGCCCGTCGACCTTGGCCGCGTCGCGGAGCTCGGAGGGGAAGGCCTTGGTGCTCTGCCGGAAGTAGAAGATGACGAAGGCCGATCCGATCGTCGGCAGGACGACGGCGAGATGCGTGTTGATGAGACCCGCCTTGCCCATGATGACGAAGAGCGGGATCATCAGCGCGGCGAAGGGGATCATAAGGGTGAGCAGCATCGCCCGGTAGACGCGCTCGCGTCTTCGCGAGCGGAACATCTCGAAGCCGTAACCGGCGAGCGAGGAGACTGCGAGCGTGAGCACGGTCGCAAGGATCGCGATCTTCGCCGAGTTCCAGAAGACGAGCGGCACGTTTACCAGCGTGAAGAAGTTGCCGACATTGGTGGCAAAGGCTGCGCCCGGCAGGAGTTTGCCCTTGATGATGTCTATCGATGAATTGGTTGCGCCGAGCACCATCCAGATGAACGGAAAGACGGAGAGGAAGGCCATCAGGCCGAGGAAGCCATAGGTGGCCGCCATCGCCGCGAAACGTCCAAATCCGTTCATCGGTCACGCTCCCTTGCTGCGAAGAACTGCACGAAGGCGAGGAGCGCGACGAGGACGACGATGACATAGGAGACCGTCGCCGCATAACCGAGATTCGGCATGAAGCGGAAGGTCAGGTTGTAGATGTAGAGCGACAAGGTGAGCGTGGCATTGGACGGGCCGCCCTTGCCCTCGGTCAGGTTATAGACCTCGTCGAAAAGCTGCAGCGTGCCGATCGTCGAAATGACTGTCGTGAAGAGGATGACCGGCTTCAGCAGAGGGATGGTGAGGTGGGTAAAGCGCGCCCAGGCCGGAACGCCGTCGATGCGCGCCACCTCGTAGATCGACCTGTCGATGTTCTGAAGTGCCGCAAGATAGAAGATCATGTTGTAGCCGGTCCAGCGCCAGGTGATGGCAAGAATGACGAGAACCTTCGCCCAGAAGGGATGCGTCAGCCACGGAATGGGCGAGGCGACGAGACCGATCGCCTGGAGCGTCGAATTGACGATCCCGTCGGTTGCGAACATGCCCTTGAAGAGCACCGAATAGGCGACCAGCGAACTGACGCAGGGCAGGAAGATCGCCGTGCGGAAAACCCCTCGGCCGACGAGCCGCGGGTTGTTGAGGAGCGACGCCAGGATCAGCGCGAGCAGGATCATGATCGGCACCTGCACGACGAAATAGGTCATCGTGTTGGTGAGGGCCTTGATGAAGACCGGATCGTTCCAGAGCCGAACGATGTTCGCGAAGCCCGCGAACTTCATGGTCATGCCGCGGCCGGACTGGAATGACATCCAGAGGGACCACGCGATGGGATAGACCATGAACAGGGCGATCAGCCCGAGGGCCGGCGCGACGAACAGCCAGCCATTGACGTCGTAATATCGGCCGATACCGCGGCGCGCTCGAACCATGTTCCCCTCCTGGAAGGTCGGACAGCCGGAAATTTGGCCGCGGCAAGAGCCGCGGCCGGAAACAGCGGGCGCATGCCCGCCGCCATTCACCGCATCACTGGATCTGTGCGCTGACCTCGGCCTCGATCGCCTGCAGCACTTCGTCGACCGGTGTGCCCTGCGTCACGGCCGGGAGTTGCGCAGTGACGGCGAGGTCGGCCTCGTTGGTGAAGATGCCGTAATTGACCGAGGGGACCTTCGCCAGCCAGTCGGAGAAGTTCTGCCAGACCTTCTCGCCGCCGAAGAAGGGGTCTGCCGCCTCATAGGCCGCGCCGCCGCGGGCGGCGAGCAGCGAGCCGACCGCACCGCGGTCCTGGAGGATCTTCTGATAGAAATCGATGTCCTTGGCGTAGATCTCGTTCAGGAAGTCGATGGCCTCCGCCTTCTCCTCGGAGCTTTCGAGCACGTACCAGCTGGAGCCGCCGAGATTGGAGGCATGCGTCGCGCCTTCGATCGAGAGCGCCGGAATGGGGGCGACGCCCCAGTTGCCGGACTGGTCCGGCTGCGCCTTGACGGTGCCGGTGATCCAGACGCCCGTGACGACGGTCGCGACGTCGCCGGAGGTGAAGGTGCCCACCCAGTCGGACCAGCCGTTGGCAGGCTTGTAGATATTCGCCTGCATGATCTTGCCGATGGTTTCGAGCGCCGCCTTCAGCGCCGCATTGCCGGTGATGTTCGGTTTGCCTTCCTTGTCGAAATACCATTGCCCGGCCGACTGCATGATGATGCGCACGAGACCGGCGTCGTTGGGGTCGAGGCCCATCATCTTCTTGCCGGTCTTCTCTTCGACCTGCTTTCCGATCTCGATGAAGCGGTCCCAGGTGAGATCCTGCATGTCCTGCGGCTTGAAGCCGGCGGCTTCCAGATAATCCTTGCGGTAATAAAGACCCGTGACGCCGGAATCGAAGGGCATTCCGTAGACTTGCCCGTCGAGCGTCATGAGCTCGACCTTGTAGGGGGCGAAACCGGAATAATCGACGGTGCCGGACAAAGGCGCGAAGGCGCCCGGGAAGGATTGAAGGTATTTCTGAGCGCCGTAATCCTCGATGAGCACGATGTCGGGGAGCGCGTCGGCAGTGCCGGACGAAAGCCCGGTCTGCAGCTTCTGCTCGACGTCGAGCTTGGCGAAATCGACGATGTTGAAGGTGATGTCCGGATGCGTTTTCGTATAGCGGGCGCCCGCCTCCTTCATGATCGCGACATTGAAATTCGGGTCCCAGCACCAGATGGTGATTTCCTTGGCCTGCGCCGCGGTAACCCCCAGGAAGCTTGCGCCCGCGAGAGCCAGACCGGCGATACGCGGCAGATAGGCACGCGCCTGAATGTCCATTGTTTCCTCCCGAAATCGTGTTCCCCGAGACAGTCCTCTCTGTCCCGGCGGCGAGTATTTCTCAAAACTCGAGTGGGCGCAATTATTTTCAGTAAACTTTTACTTGGCACTTGCGACGCGTGCTTTGAAAGCACGTGAGCCGTCACGCTCGCGCCTGGCGGCGCCCGATGCGCTATTGCCAGAGTGAATGGCGGAGATGGGCTACACGCGACTTTGCGGGTATCGCCACGACGGGTCGAGTCGATATCGTCCAGGGATTTTTAGAACCGGCCCGCGATGTCATCTTCCTTGTTCGCTGTCTTGGCCGGTGCCGGCGTGCTGCCGCGCCAGACGATTTCCGTGCCGAAAACCACCTTCTTGGCGACCTCTCGGCCCGAAAGGCGCTCCAGCAGCAGGTCGACGGCGGTTTCGCCGATGAGCTCCGCCGGAATCTTCACCGTGGAAAGCGGCGGCCCGAGAAACTGCGCGACCGGAATGTCATTGAAGCTCGCGACCGCGATATCCTCGGGAATCCTGAGCCCCATCTCGTGGATGGCCCTGTAGGCGCCCAGCGCCATATTGTCGTTGCAGGTGATGAGGATCTTCGGTGGATTGGGCTTCGATAGCATCGCCCTGGCAAGCTTGTAGCCGCTGTCGGGCGTCATCGGCTCCACCATGCACAATTCCGGATCATAAAGGCCGGCCTTGGTCATCCAGTCGATATAGGTGCGGCAACGGCGCTCCGAATGGATGTTGTCGGGCCCGTAGAAAGCGTCGATCCAGCCGATGAAGCCGATGCGCCGGTAGCCCATGGCATGCACCGCCTCCAGGAGCCGGGTCATCGCCAGCGAGACGTCGCTGAGCACGGTGTCCTCCATGTCTCCGGCCGGTGCGTAATCGGCAAAGACGAGGTGGCGGCTGTGGCGGCGCAGCCATTCGAGCTCGTCGCCGTAATAATGGCCGACGGCCACCACGCCGGAGGCGCCCTCCAGGATCGTCGCTTCCGGAGGATTGCCGGTGAGGAAGACCTTGACGACTTCGCTCTTCAGCGCCTGGCAGCGGCTTTCGATGCCGAGGCGGACACCGACATAGTAGGGATCGGCGAGTTCCTGGGCGGGGTCGAGAAAATGCACGAGCGCGATCTTCAGCCCGACGCCGACGCCATGCGCTGCGGCGCGGCTGCGATTGCGCGGCGTCGCATAGTTGAGCGCCTCCGCCGTTTCGATGATCGCCTGGCGTTTCCTGTTCGAGATCGACAGCGTCGGGTCATAGTTGAGGACGCGTGAGACGGTTGCCGACGATACGCCGACGGCCGACGCGATTTCCTTGATTGTGACCATTCGGTTCCGCCTGTCCTCTGCCGTGCCGCGCTGGAGTATCCTGTTTAGTAAATTTTTATTGCAGCTTTTTCAATCGCAAGCCGCAGCCAACGTGGTCACGGATTCGTTGGTCCTCGCATTGCGGCCCGTGGCAGATACGCTCGCATACATGCCTGTGGTGCGGAACTCGGTCGGGCTCGCGCCGAAGACGCGGCGGAATACCTTGGCGAAGTAGTTGGGGTCCTCGAAGCCGGACAGGATGGCGACTTCCTTGACCGGCAGGTCCGCGGTCTTGGTCAGCAGCTTTACCGCCCTTTGCAGGCGCTTCTGCAGCACGAATTCCGCCGGCGGCATGCCTTCGCTGGCGGCGAAGACTCGGGAGAAATGGGCGCGGCTCAGCCCCGAAATGCGCGCGAGCTCCTCGACCGGAAGGGGCTTGTCGAGATTGCCCAGCACATGATCGATCACGTGCTGCATCTTCCGGTATTCGTCACTGAGAACCGGATGCGATCCGAACACGTCGTCATAAAGCGCCATCGCCGCCTCATAGGCGATCGCCGAGGCGCTGCCCGGGGTGTCGCCACCGGCCATGAGGCGCAGGCTGCAGTCGGCAAGATGTTCGACGGTATCCGGCTGCAACCTTATGATGGGACCGGTGACGGCGAGAATGGCGCGGTGGATCCTCAGCGCCTCCTCGCCGTTCATGGAGATCCAGAAGAACTCCCAGCGCCCGCCTTCCTCAAGCCAGTAGCGATGATTGTGGGGCACGAGCAGGAGCAGCGTCTCGCCCGGACGCACGCGGTGACTGCGGTTTTCATATCGCAGGTTGCCGGCCCCGCCGATCGTGTACTGCAGCACGGTGAACGGGGTTTGGCCGCGCTTGCGACCGTCCCAATCGTAGCTTGCATCGGTCCTGATCTCGTAGCCGGTGCTCGTCGGCATGGTGTGCAGGTTCTGGCGTCCCCGCGGCAGCGAGACCGTCCGCATCGCGGGTCCCCGGGCGATCAGTTGCTGCAGCATAGAATTACCCATGAAAGCACAATACCTCTCTAGTCGTGCATCCGATTATACACATAATGCCCCCAGATCGCGCAAGACATGCGGTTGCCACGGCGTTTGACGAGGGTTTGCCGAGGAGGGCACCGCTTCGCCGATCCCGGCCAGTTCAATGAATTGATTTTACCCTTTTAGCGCGAAGGTCGCAGTCTGAGGAGGAATAGCACGGCCATGGCCAGCTTTAAGATCGCCATCATCGGCGCCGGCAGCATCGGCTTCACCAAGAAGCTCTTCACCGACATCGTTTCCGTGCCGGAGCTCCGGGACGTCGAGTTCGCGTTGACGGATCTGAGCGAGCACAACCTCGCCATGATCAAGTCCATCCTCGACCGGATCGTCGAGGCGAACAAACTGCCCACGCGGGTAACCGCGACGATCGACCGCCGCAAGGCGCTGGAGGGCGCGCGTTACATCATCAGCTGCGTGCGCGTCGGCGGCCTCGAGGCCTATGCCGACGATATCCGCATACCGCTGAAATACGGCGTCGACCAATGCGTCGGCGACACGATCTGCGCCGGCGGCATTCTCTACGGTCAGCGCAACATTCCGGTGATCCTCGATTTCTGCAAGGACATCCGTGAAGTGGCCGAGCCCGGCGCCAAGTTCCTCAACTATGCCAACCCGATGGCGATGAACACCTGGGCGGCGATCGAATACGGCAAGGTCGACACGGTCGGTCTCTGCCACGGCGTCCAGCACGGGGCCGAGCAGATCGCCGAGATTCTCGGCGCGGGGGAAGGCGAGCTCGACTACATCTGCTCCGGCATCAACCACCAGACATGGTTCGTCGATATCCGCCTCAACGGCCGTACGGTCGGCAAGGACGAACTCGTCGCCGCCTTCGAGGCGCATCCCGTCTTTTCAAAGCAGGAGAAGCTTCGGATCGACGTGTTGAAGCGCTTCGGCGTCTATTCGACCGAAAGCAACGGACACCTGTCCGAATACCTGCCCTGGTACCGCAAGCGTCCGGACGAGATCTCCAGATGGATCGACATGTCGGACTGGATCCATGGGGAAACCGGCGGGTATCTCCGCTATTCGACCGAGACCCGCAATTGGTTCGAGACCGAATATCCGCGCTTCCTCGAAGAGGCGGGCCGGCCGCTGGAAACGATCAGGCGCTCGAACGAACATGCGAGCCGCATCCTCGAAGCGCTGGAGACGGGTCGGGTCTATCGCGGCCACTTCAACGTCAAGAACAACGGCGTGATCACCAACCTTCCGGCGGATGCGATCATCGAATCGCCCGGCTTCGTCGATCGTTTCGGCATCAACATGGTGGCAGGCATCACATTGCCTGAGGCCTGTGCGGCCACCTGCATCTCGTCGGTCAACGTCCAGCGCATGTCCGTTCATGCGGCGATCACCGGCGACATCGATCTTCTGAAGCTCGCCGTGCTGCACGACCCGCTGGTCGGTGCCATCTGCACGCCGGAGGAAGTCTGGCAGATGGTCGACGAAATGGTCGTCGCGCAGGCCAAATGGCTGCCGCAATATGCCCATGCGATCGACGCTGCCAAGGAAAGGCTCGCCCGCGCTACGGTCGCCACCCGGGAGTGGAAGGGCGCCGCTCGGCGCGAAGTGCGCTCGATCGAGGAGATCCGCGCGGAGAAGGAAGCGGCGAAGCTGCGCGTGGCTGGGTAGAAGAGTGGCTACCTCTGCCCGGAATTGCCCCTCACCCTAACCCTCTCCCCCGCAGGCGGGGAGAGGGGACTTCGGCGAGCGCTGCTAGTCCCCTTCTCTCCACTCGCGGGGAGAAGGTGGCCGGCAGGCGGGATGAGGGGCAATCCCCCGGTCGGGGCAGGGCAAAGCGCCCGCAAATTGAGGTAATGCGCGAGGTCACCTGCGTGAGGAGACGCGAGTGCCACGAAGGAAGAGGAGCGCCGGCCGCCCCGGCCCGGCGAAGACAGGAGGGAGAACCTGGGACATGAAAACGCATCGACTGAATATGACCGCGAGCCTGCTGATCGGCATATCCGCCTTTGCCGTGCAGGCCTTCGCATCCGAGCCGACCGTGGTGCCGGAGCAGCCGCCCTTTCCGGCGCAGGGCAAGGTCACCTATGTGTCGCGCGATTCCATTCTCGAGTTTAAGGCGCTGCCCGAATACAGGGAGCCCGAATGGGTCACCGAGAAATTCGTCAAGGCCGGCAAGCTGCCGCCGGTGGCCGAGCGGCTTCCGAAGGAACCGATGGTCTACAAGACCGGCAACATGCCCGACGGCATGGGCGTCTATGGCGATGTCATGCGCCACGTGATCGGCGGCCGGCCGGAAGGCTGGAATTACAGCGCAGGCCAGACTCAAGGGTGGGGCGGCATCGACATCGGCATGTTCGAGTGCCTGACGCGCACCGCGCCGCTCTTCCAGGTCGAGGCGGACGATATGGAGCCGCTGCCGAATCTCGCGAAAAGCTGGGATTGGTCGGAGGACGGACGCAAGCTGACCATGCATCTGATCGAAGGCGCGAAATGGTCGGACGGCGATCCCTTCGATGCCGATGACGTCATGTTCTACTGGGAGGACAATGTCCTCGACTCGAGCGTTTCACCCTTGAACGGGGCGACGCCCGAAACCTTCGGCGAGGGCACGACGCTCAAGAAGATTGACCAGTATACGGTCGAATGGGCTTTCAAGGAGGCCTTCCCGCGCCAGCATCTTTTCGCGATGGCCTACGGTACCTTCTGCCCCGGCCCGTCGCATATCCTCAAGACCAAGCATCCGAAATATGCCGGCACGACCTACAACGAATACAAGAACGGCTTCCCCGCCGAATATATGAACCTTCCGGTGATGGGTGCATGGGTGCCGGTCGCCTATCGTCCTGACGACATCATCGTGCTGCGCCGCAATCCCTATTACTGGAAGGTCGACGAGGCCGGCAATCAGCTCCCCTATCTGAACGAAGTCCATTACAAGCTGTCGACCTGGGCCGACCGCGACGTGCAGGCGATCGCGGGTTCGGGCGACATTTCGAACCTCGAACAGCCGGAAAACTTCGTGGAGTCGCTGAAGCGCGCCGCCAATGAGAGCGCCCCGGCGCGGCTTGCCTTCGGTCCGCGCGTCATCGGCTATAACATGCACATGAACTTCTCCGGCAATGGCTGGGGAGACCCGGACGAACGCGCTAAGGCGGTGCGAGAGCTCAACCGCAACCTGGACTTCCGCAAGGCCGTCACCACGGCGGTCGACCGCAAGAAGCTTGGCGAAGCCCTGGTGAAGGGTCCCTTCACGGCGATCTATCCGGGCGGGCTTTCCTCCGGCACGAGCTTCTACGACCGGAACTCCACCATCTACTACCCCACGATCTCGAAGGCGCCAAGGCGCTTCTCGAAAAGGTGGGGCTCAAGGACACGGACGGCAACGGCTTCGTCAATTTCCCGGCCGACAAGCTTGGCGGCCGCGACGTCGAAATCGTTCTGCTCGTCAATTCCGACTACAGCACCGACCGTAATCTTGCCGAAGGGATGGTCGGGCAGATGGAGAAGCTCGGGCTCCGGGTCGTCCTCAATGCACTCGACGGCAAGCAGCGGGACGCCGCCAATTATGCCGGCCGCTTCGATTGGATGATTCATCGCAACACGGCCGAATTTGCTTCCGTGGTGCAGAACACGCCTCAGCTCGCCCCGACCGGCCCGCGCACGAGCTGGCATCACCGCGCTCCGGAAGGCGGCGAAGTCGATGTCATGCCCCACGAGCAGGAGCTCGTCGACATCGTCAACAAGTTCATCGCCAGCAACGACAATGACGAGCGAACGGAGCTGATGAAGCAATACCAGAAGGTAGCCACCACCAATGTCGATACCGTCGGCCTGACGGAGTATCCGGGCGCGCTGATCATCAACAAGCGCTTCTCGAACATTCCTCCGGGCGCGCCGATCTTCATGTTCAACTGGGCGGAAGACACGATCATCCGCGAACGGGTCTTCGTTGCCGCCGACAAGCAGGGCGATTACGAACTCTATCCCGAGCAGCTTCCCGGCAAGCCGGGCGAAAGCGGCCCGATCAACTGAAGCTGAACCGCCTCCGCCGGCTCCGAGGAAAGGAGCCGGCGGAGGTGCAAGCCCTTCACGCCGCCGCGAGCCGATGCAGGCATGGCTCTCGCGGAACTCGAGACAGAAGGAAACGGCATGTTCAGATTTCTGCTTGTCCGAATCGCCTCTGCCATTCCGGTGCTGCTCGTCCTGAGCGTGGTGACCTTCAGCATCATCCAGGCACCGCCGGGAGATTACAGCGACTACATCCGCTCGCAGCTCATCAATCAGGGCGGCGCTTCTTTCGAGGAGGCGGATGCCCAGGCGCAGGCCTACCGCAAGGAGCACGGCCTCGATAAGCCGCTGCCGATCCAGTACGTCGACTGGATAATGGGCATCGTGACGCGAGGCGATTTCGGCCACAGCCTCTACTACAACAAGCCCGTCGCTGACGTGGTCGGCGAGCGCCTGCCGCGAACGCTGGCGCTGGCGCTCGTCTGCCACATCCTGGCGTCGGTGATCGGCATCGCCTTCGGCATCATCGCGGCGACGCGGCAATATTCCTGGATAGACAGCCTGCTTTCGACCGTATCGTTCCTCGGCATGACGGTGCCGCGCTTCCTCATGGCGCTGATCATCGTCTATATCCTCGTCTTTCATTTCAATGTGAGCGAGATCAACAGCTTCCATTCCGCCCGCTACGGCGGGGCGCCCTGGTCCTGGGACAAGTTCGTCGACCTGGTCAAACATGTCTGGCCGGTCGTGGCGATCGCCACCTTCGGCGGGCTCGCCTACAATATGCGGGTGATGCGGGGCAATCTCCTCGATACGCTGAACGCGCAATATGTCGAAACGGCACGCGCCAAGGGCCTGAGCGAGGGTGCGGTCGTCATGCGCCATGCTGTGCCGAACGCTTTGCACCCGCTGATCATGTACCAGGGCGTCGTGCTTCCCTACATGCTGACCGGCGAGATCGAGACGGCGATCATCTTCGCGCTGCCGACCGTCGGGCCGGCGATCGTCGGTTCCATGTGGGTGGGCGACGTCTATGTGACGGCGACATTCATGCTGGTCCTCTCCGCAACGCTGATCGTCGGCAACATCATCGCCGACATGATGCTCGCCGCGCTCGATCCGCGCGTGCGCATGGGAGGGGGGTATACGCATGACCGTCGAAGCCGAAGGAACTCTTCCGGTGGCGATCGAGCCCGGGGAAAAACACCACCACGAGAGCTACTCCGCCCTCGTCTGGCGGCGGCTGAAGCGTTCGTGGACCGGCCTGCTTGGCCTTGTCCTCGTCTGCCTCCTGATCCTGATGGCGGTCTTCGCCGAGTTCCTGTCGCCCGTCGATCCGAAGGCGACGGATGTGGCCTTCGCGCAGCCGCAGACGATCAGCTTCCGGGACAAGGAGGGCAATTTCGTCTTTCCGCCGAGGAGCTATCCGGTGCGGGAGACGGAGGAGCTCGATTCGGTCACCTTCCAGCCGATCATCGGACCGGATTACGACAACCCGCAGGTCCTCGGCTTCTTCGTCAAGGGCGCACCCTACAGGCTCTTCGGGCTGATCCCCGCCGAGCGGCATCTGTTCGGCGCCGTCGACGGTACGCCGGTGCATCTGCTCGGCACCGACAAATTCGGCCGCGACGTGCTGTCCCGCATCCTCTACGGCTCGCGCATCTCGCTGATGATTGCCCTCACCGTCGTCTTCATCGTCACCGTGGTCGGGACGACCGTCGGCATGGTGTCCGGCTATTTCGGCGGGCGCTTCGATGCCTGGGTGCAGCGTTTCGTCGAGCTGGTGCTCGCCTTCCCGCAATTGCCGCTCTATCTGGCGCTCGCCTCGCTGATCCCGGTCACCGCGCCGACCAATGTCTTTCTCGCCTTCGTCATCATCGTGATGTCCGCGCTCGGCTGGGCGCAGATGTCGCGCGAGGTGCGCGGCAAGACCCTGGCGCTTGCCCGGATCGAATATGTGCGGGCGGCGATCGCCATCGGCGCCACGGACCGGCGCATCATATTCCAGCACATCTTCCCGAACGTGATGAGCCACGTCATCGTCGCGGTGACGCTCGCCATCCCGCATGTGGTGCTGCTCGAGTCCTTCCTCGGTTTCCTCGGCTTTGCGGTCAAGCCGCCGCTGATCTCCTGGGGGCTGATGCTGCAGGACACGGCGAATTATTCCGCAATCGGTTCCTATCCCTGGATCCTCTCGCCCGTCGCCTTCGTGCTCGTCACCGTTTTCGCCTTCAATGCGCTGGGCGACGGCCTGCGCGACGCAATCGACCCCTATTGAGGAGCATGCCGATGGTAACGATCGAAAGTGTTGTCCCGGCACCCGAGGAACGGCGCGACCGCGATACGAAGGATGCGAGGCCGGTGATCGATGCCCGAAAGGTGGCGGTATCCTTCAAGGTCGAGAACGGCACCGTCGAGGCGGTGAAGGATGTCTCCTTTCAGCTTTACCGCGGCGAGACGGTGGCGATCGTCGGCGAATCCGGCTCCGGCAAGTCGGTGACGGCGCGCACCGTCATGGGGCTCTTGTCGAAGCGCGCTACGATCGCGCCGCAGGCGCGCATCGAATATGACGGCAGGGACGTGTTGAAATTCTCGAAGAGAGAGCGCCGGGCGCTGCGCGGCGATCGTATCTCGATGATCTTCCAGGAGCCGATGAGCTCGCTGAACCCGGTCTACACGATCGGCAGCCAGATCATCGAGGCGATCCGGGCGCATCGCCGCGTCAGCCGGCGCGCCGCCGCCGAGCGGGCGCTGGAGCTCTTGCGTCATGTCCAGATTCCCGACCCGGAAGCACGGCTCAACCAGTATCCGCATCAGCTTTCCGGCGGTCAGCGCCAGCGCGTGATGATCGCCATGGCGCTTGCCAACGATCCGGACGTGCTGATTGCCGACGAGCCGACGACGGCGCTCGACGTGACGGTGCAGGCGCAGATTCTCAACCTCATCCGCAAGCTGCAGCAGGAGCTCGGCATGGCGGTGATCCTGATCACCCATGACCTGACGGTGGTCCGCCAATTCTCCGATTACGTCTATGTCATGCAGCTCGGCGAGGTGAAGGAACACAATACGACGGAGGCGCTGTTTGCCGATCCGCAGCACGCCTATACGCGGCGGCTGCTTTCCTCCGAACCCTCCGGTTCTGCCAATCCGTTGCCGGACGACGCGCCGATCCTGCTCGACGGCCGCAATGTCCGTGTGTCCTTCACTTTGAAGAAGGGTGGGTTCTTCAGGCCGGAATTCAAGGAGCTCGTCGCGGTCGACGGGCTCAGCCTCAATCTTCGCCGGCACGAAACGCTCGGCCTGGTGGGCGAGTCCGGTTCCGGCAAGACCACTTTCGGTCAGGCGCTGATCCGGCTTCTCAACACCGATGGCGGCGAGATCTATTTCGAAGGCGAGCCGATCCACGACAAGGACCGCAAGGGCATGCGGCCGCTTCGCTCGAAGATCCAGATCGTCTTTCAGGATCCCTTCTCCTCGCTCAACCCGCGAATGTCGGTCGGCCAGATCATAGAGGAGGGTCTGATCGTCAACGGCATCGGCGAAGACCGCAAGGACAGGCTGAAGCGCGTCGAGGACGCGCTCGTCAGCGCCGGCATGCCCTCGAACATCCTTTCGCGCTTCCCGCACGAATTCTCCGGCGGCCAGCGCCAGCGCATCGCGATCGCCCGCGCCGTCGCGCTGGAACCGGAATTCATCCTGCTGGACGAGCCGACTTCGGCGCTCGACCTCTCGGTGCAGGCGCAGATCATCGAACTCCTCCGCCGGCTGCAGGACGAGCGCGGCCTGAGCTATCTCTTCATCTCCCACGACCTGAAGGTCGTGCGCGCTCTCTGCCACCGCGTGGTCGTCATGCAGGAAGGCAAGATCGTCGAAGAGGGGCCGGTGAGCGAAATCCTCAACAATCCCAAGACTGCCTACACGAAGCGGCTGGTTAAGGCCGCCTTCGAAGTGGCCGCGTGAAATCAAACAGAGGCTATCCCATGACGAGACGACCCAGGATTACTTTCATCGGCGCCGGTTCCACCGTTTTCATGAAGAACATCATCGGCGACATTTTGCAGCGGCCGGCGCTTTCGGCCGCGACCATCGCCTTGATGGACGTCAACCCCGAGCGGCTCGCCGAAAGCGAGATCGTCGCCGGCAAACTGGCGCGCACTCTGGGCGCCGATGCCAGGATCGAAACCCATTCGAACCAGCGCAAGGCTCTGGAAGGAGCGGACTTCGTCGTCGTCGCCTTCCAGATCGGCGGCTACGAACCCTGCACCGTCACCGATTTCGAAGTGCCCAAGAAATACGGGCTGCGTCAGACGATCGCCGACACGCTGGGCGTCGGCGGCATCATGCGCGGGCTCCGCACCGTGCCGCATCTGTGGAAGATCTGCGAGGACATGCTCGAGGTCTGCCCCGAGGCGATCCTTCTGCAATATGTGAATCCGATGGCGATAAACACCTGGGCGATCGCCGAGAAATATCCGGCGATCAAACAGGTGGGCCTCTGCCATTCGGTGCAGGGCACGGCCTTCGAGCTTGCCCGGGACCTCGACATTCCAGTCGAAGAAATCCGCTACCGCGCCGCCGGCATCAATCACATGGCGTTTTATCTGAAGTTCGAGCACCGTCAGAAGGACGGCAGCTATCGCGATCTCTATCCGGACCTGATCCGCGGTTACCGCGAGGGCCGCTTCCCGAAGCCCAGCCACTGGAATCCGCGGTGCCCGAACAAGGTGCGCTACGAAATGCTGACGCGGCTCGGCTACTTCGTCACCGAGAGCTCGGAGCATTTCGCCGAGTACACGCCCTACTTCATCAAGGACGGGCGCCCCGATCTGATCGAGAAATTCGGCATTCCGCTCGATGAATATCCAAAGCGCTGCGTCGAGCAGATCGAGCGCTGGAAGGGACAGGCGGCCGCCTTCAAGGAAGCCGAGACGATCGAAGTCGCGGAGAGCCGTGAATATGCCTCCTCGATCATGAATTCGGTCTGGACCGGCGAACCTTCGGTCATCTACGGCAACCTCAGGAACAATGGCTGCATCACCTCGCTGCCGGAAAACTGTGCGGCGGAAGTGCCCTGTCTCGTCGATTCCTCCGGTATCCAGCCGACCTATATCGGCGCCTTGCCGCCGCAGCTCACGGCCCTGATCCGCACCAACATCAACGTCCAGGAGTTGACTGTACAGGCGCTCGTCACCGAGAACCGCGAGCACCTCTATCACGCGGCGATGATGGATCCGCATACCGCCGCCGAGCTCGATCTCGACCAGATCTGGTCGCTCGTTGACGATCTGCTGGCGGCGCACCGCGACTGGATTCCGGAATGGGCGCGTGTGACGAAGAAGGTAGCGGCCGCCTGATTTCTTCTCCCGGTCAGGCGACCAGACGGCCCCGGAACCGATCGGTTCCGGGGCCGCATCGTTATGCGGACTGGCGCAACCGCGCACTCGAGATTTCTGGGTTTTCAGGGTGAAGACCTAAGACCGGGCGCAAGCCCGTAGTCCAATAGACGTGGTCTGGGAGATGTGGGACAGCGGCTATACGGAGCGCACGCAGGCAAGATGTTTTGCGACAGGCAGCGCTTTCCGAAACTGGTCTTGGCGGCTTCAAGCCTGCTTTCGACAATGCCTGACTCAAAGGCCGTAACCCACAGTAAGGAAGCTTTAATGATTGAACGATTCCGTAACGTCCTGATCCGCGCGACAGTTGGCGGCCTCGCTTTCAGCGCTATCGCAGTGTCCGGCGCGACGGCCGAGGAGGCCAAGGGGCAGGCTCAGGCCGAGTTCGTAAAACGCGGCACACTCTCCTGCGACATTGCGGCAGGTATCGGGCTGGTCGTGGGGTCGTCGAAAGCGCTGACGTGCGTTTTCGAAGCAGACGGACAAAAGTCGCCTTACAAATATAGCGGCACGATCGACAAGCTGGGCCTCGATATCGGCGTAACGGCGGAGAGCCGCGTCGTGTGGTCGGTCTACGCGAAGCCGAAAACCAAGCTCAAGGGCGCTCTTGCCGGCAACTATTCCGGCCTTTCTGCCGAATTCGCGGCCGGGCTCGGGCTGGGCGCGAAATCCCTGGTCGGCTCGAAAAAGGAAATCGCGCTGCAGCCGGTGAAGATTGACGGCCAGACCGGACTGAATGTCGCTGTTGGAATTGCCAGCGTGAAGTTGACCCTGGTGAAATAAACGGCGCGAGGCCACCCGCCGCATTGGCCCCGCCGGTTGCGAACACCGCAACAGGCTAGGCACCGTTCACGCCAGCGCCGCGCATCTGATCAGACGCGCGGCGCTGGCTTGCTTTGATCTGCTGCATGTTTTTGTTCTTTAATCGGCTACGGTTTAAAAACACGCAGCGGGTGGGGCTCGGAAGGCGGTCGGATGCAGGCGAATGGCGAAAGTTCGGCAGAGCAGGGCTCTAGGATCATCCGGGCAATTCTGGATGAAACGCCGCTCAGGGCCGCAAGCTTCATCGTTACCATCTATGGCGACGTGGTGGAGCCGCGCGGCGGCGCGATCTGGATCGGCAACCTGATCGAGATCTGCGCCGGGGTCGGCATCAGCGAGACGCTTGTGAGAACCGCCGTATCCCGTCTTGTCGCCGCCGGCCAGCTCGCCGGAGAACGGGAGGGACGGCGCAGCTTCTATCGGCTGACGGATGCCGCACGCGCGGAATTCGCCGCGGCGGCGCAGGTGATCTTCGGACCTCCGGAGGAAGCGAGCTGGCACTTCGTGCAGCTGATGGGTTCGTCGGCCGAGGAGCGGATGCAGGTGCTCGAGCGCTCCGGTCATGCGCGCCTTGGCCCCCGGCTCGCGGTCGGCGTGCGGCCGTTCCCGAGTGCGATCATGCCCGCCGTGGTCTTCCGCGCGGAGCCTGCCCAGGGCGCGAGCGAGTTGAAGGCCTTTGCCTCGGGCTGTTGGGACCTCGCACCTCACGCGCAGGCCTACCGGCGGTTCCTTGCCTGCTTCGGCAGGCTCGCCGATCTTCCGGATACCGCTACGGCGATTGCTCCCGCTGAGTGCCTTTCTGCACGCCTACTCATGGTACACCAGTTCCGCTTCGTGACGCTCCGCGAGCCGCGCCTGCCAGCCGAAATTCTGCCCGCCGATTGGCCGGGCGACGAAGCCCGCCGCCTGTTCGCCCGGCTGTATCGCAGCCTGTCTCCCCAGGCGGACCTGCATGTCGGGCGGAACTGCGTCACGCTCACCGGTCCGCTGCCGAAGGCGACCGGCGCGACGGAGCATCGGCTTCAAATGCTGAGCGGCGAAGCTGCGCCTGGGAAAGCCGACGGCCCCGGTTAACCTGCCGCGCTCCTTCGTTCCTCATTCTGCGACGCGTACGAAGACGGGCGAAAATTCCCGCCCCATCTCATTCATTAAATGTCACAGAAAAATGTGTAAATGACGTTGAAGTGTGACATGTCCTGCGCTAAATTCTAACCGATCGGTCAAAAGGAACTGCATCGACATCACTCCCGAACGCCTCCGGCGGAGGAGAGAGCAGCATGTATGCTCAAATGGTGAAGACGGATGCCCCTCGGGTCAAAAGCCGCGACGACATGGACCCGCAAGAGCGCGCTTTCCAGGAGCGGATCGACGCGGGTCAGAAGATCGAGCCGAAGGAATGGATGCCCGAAGGCTATCGCAAGACGCTCATCCGCCAGATCAGCCAGCACGCCCATTCCGAGATCGTCGGCCAGCTTCCCGAAGGCAACTGGATCACCCGTGCGCCGACGCTGGAGCGCAAGGCGATCCTGCTCGCCAAGGTTCAGGACGAGGCGGGGCATGGTCTCTATCTCTACTGCGCCGCCGAAACGCTGGGGGTGAGCCGCGACGCGCTTTACGAGCAGCTCCATTCCGGCAAGGCCAAGTATTCGTCGATCTTCAATTATCCGACGCTCAGCTGGGCGGATATCGGTGCCATCGGTTGGCTCGTCGACGGCGCGGCGATCATGAATCAGGTGCCGCTGCAGCGCTGTTCCTACGGCCCCTATTCGCGCGCGATGATCCGCATCTGCAAGGAAGAGAGCTTCCATCAGCGGCAGGGCTACGACATCCTGATCAAGATGATGAAGGGCACGCCTGCCCAGAAGGCCATGGTGCAGGACGCACTGAACCGCTGGTGGTGGCCGTCGCTGATGATGTTCGGCCCGTCGGACGACGCCTCGGTCCACTCGGCCCAGTCGATGGCCTGGAAGATCAAGCAGAACTCCAACGACGAACTCAGACGGAAATTCGTCGACCAGACGGTACCACAGGCCGAATATCTCGGACTGACTGTCCCCGATCCGGATCTGAAGTGGAACGAGGAAAAAGGCGGCTACGATTTCGGCGAGCCGGACTGGAACGAATTCTTCGAGGTGATCGCCGGCAATGGCCCCTGTAATGCCGAGCGCCTCGGCGCGCGCAGGACGGCCTGGGAGGACGGCGCCTGGTTCCGGGACGGCCTGACGGCACATGCCGAAAAGGCCGTACGTCGCGCGCAGCCGGTTGCCGCCGAATGAACATCGGGAGCGAAACGTTATGTCCAGCGAATGGCCCCTCTGGGAAGTCTTCATCCGCGGCCAGCACGGCCTGAGCCATCGCCACGTCGGCAGCCTGCACGCGCCGGATGCCGAAATGGCGATCAACAACGCCCGCGACGTCTACACCCGCCGCAACGAGGGCGTCAGCATCTGGGTGGTGCGTTCGAGCGACATAGCGGCAAGCGCGCCCTCGGAAAAGGGTCCGTTGTTCGAGCCTGCGAATGCGAAGGTCTACCGGCACCCGACTTTCTTCGACATTCCGGACGAGGCAGGGCATATGTGATGGTTCAGGCAACCGCGATGCAGGCGGCCGTCGACCGGGCCGCGCTTTTCGATTTCCTGCTCGGCATGGGCGACAATACGCTGATCCTCGGCCATCGCCTTTCGGAATGGTGCGGCCACGCCCCGGCTCTCGAAGAGGACATCGCGCTCGCCAACACGGCACTCGACCTCATCGGCCAGACGCAGCTCTGGCTCGGCCTTGCAGGCGAGGTCGAGGGAAGGGGCCGCAGCGCGGACGATCTTGCCTATCTCCGAGACGTGCGAGACTTCCGCAACCTGCTGCTTACCGAGCGGCCAAACGGCGATTACGGCGAGACGCTGATGCGCCAGTTCCTGTTCGATGCATGGCACTATCTCGCACTGAAAGGCCTTCGCGGCTCCTGCGCGCCGCGCATTGCCGGGATAGCCGAGAAGGCGTCGAAGGAGGTGGCCTATCATCTCGAACGGAGCCGCGATCTCGTGATCCGCCTCGGCGACGGAACGGCGGAAAGCCACGCCCGGATGCAGGAGGCGCTGGACGATCTCTGGGCCTATACCGGCGAGATGTTCGTGAGCGAGGCGCACGACCTCGCCCTTGCGGCTGCCGGCGTCGCGCCGGAACCGGAGAGCTTGAGGGCCGATTGGGAGGCGCTGGCCGCCGAGACACTTCGCGCGGCGACGCTCGAAAAACCGGAGGACCGCTATATGCACGGGGGCGGCAGGCGCGGCCTCCATACGGAGCATCTCGGCTATGTGCTCGCCGAGATGCAGTTCCTGCAGCGCGCCTATCCCGGCGCCAGCTGGTAGGAGGCTCACATGGCAACGGCGATACGCCCCTCGATCGCGGATGTGTGGCACTGGCTCTCGCAAGTGCCGGACCCGGAAATTCCGGTCATCTCCGTGACCGACCTCGGCATCGTCCGCAACGTCGGCTGGGATGGTGAAACGCTGGTGGTGACGGTGACGCCGACCTATTCGGGCTGTCCCGCCACGGCGGTCATCAATCTCGATATCGAGCGGCAGCTCAAGGAGAATGGCATCGAGAGTGTCAGGCTCGAACGCCAGCTCTCGCCCGCCTGGACCACCGACTGGATCAGCGCCGAGGGCCGCGAAAAGCTTGAAAGCTACGGCATTGCGGCTCCCGTCGACGGCACCGGAGCCGAGGGCAGGCTGTTGAAACGGATCGAAGGCCTCTCGGGCGACGCGGCGCAGACAGTCTCCTGTCCGCGTTGCGGCTCCGCCCGGACCGAAAAGGTCAGCCAGTTCGGATCGACGCCCTGCAAGGCGAGCTATCGCTGCCGGGACTGTCTGGAGCCCTTCGATTATTTCAAATGCATCTGAATGCGAGGCGGGAAGAACGCTCACATGGCACGCTTTTATCCTCTTCAGGTCATCGACGTCCGGCGCGATACGCGCGATGCCGTGGTCGTGACGCTCGAGCCGCGCGAGGAGGACCGCGCTGCCTTCGATTTCAAGCAGGGGCAATATCTGACGTTCCGCCGCCTCTTCGGCGGCGAGGAACTGCGCCGTTCGTATTCGATTTGCGCCGGTCTCGACGAAGGCGCCCTGAAGGTGGGCATCAAGCGCGTCGATGACGGCTGCTTCTCCAGCTGGGCGAATGAGGAGCTCGAGCCCGGCGACACGCTGGAAGCCATGCCGCCGATGGGGGCCTTCTTCACGCCTATCGAGCCGGAGGCCGCAAGACACTATCTCGGCTTTGCGGGCGGCAGCGGCATCACGCCGGTGCTCTCGCTCATCAAGACGGTGCTCGCGCGGGAGCCGCGGTCCGCATTCACGCTTGTCTATGCCAACCGCCACTTCAGCTCGATCATGTTCCGCGAGGAACTGGACGACCTCAAGAACCTCTATCTGGGGCGGCTTTCCGTCCTGCACGTCCTCGAGAACGAAGCCCAGGAGGTCGACCTGTTCAGTGGGCGGCTCGATCAGGAAAAATGCACTGCCCTCTTCCGCAGCTGGATCGATGTGAGGTCGGCCGATACCGCCTTCATCTGCGGGCCTGAGCCGATGATGCTCGCGGTTGCCGCAGCACTTCGCGCGCATGGCCTTGGCGACGATCGGATCAAGTTCGAGCTGTTCGCCGCCTCCCAGCCCGGCCGTGCCCGGCGCAAGGTCGAAAGCGCCGCCGGCGCCGATAGCCGGGCGCGCTGCGAGGCGACCGTGACACTCGACGGCGCCACGCGCAGCTTCACCTTTCCGAAAGAGGGGCTGAGCCTGCTCGAAGCGGCGCTCGAAAACAGAATGGACGCGCCATTCGCCTGCAAGGCGGGGGTCTGCTCCTCATGCCGCGCCAAGGTGCTGGAAGGCGAGGTGGAGATGGAGAGCAACAACGCGCTCGAAGACTACGAGGTAGAGCAGGGCTATGTGCTGACCTGCCAATCCTATCCGCTCAGCGACCGGATCGTTGTCAGCTACGATCAGTGACCGCCGATGCCGAGCCGACGCTGAAGCTGAACTGACGGGAGGACCATCCGATGAACGCAGTGGCGGACCGGCCGCGCCGGCTCGAAAGCTATATCGCCGGCACCTGGATGCGCGGAGCGAAGGACGGCGTGACCCTTTGCGACGCCGCGACCGGCGCGCCGGTGGCGCTCGTCGATTCCGGCGGCATCGATTTCGCCGCCGCGCTTGCCTATGGACGCGAAAAGGGCGGGCCGGCGCTTCGCCGGATGTCGTTTCACGAGCGGGCGATGATGCTGAAGGCGCTTGCCCAGGTACTGATGGAGCGCAAGGAGGAATTCTATGCGCTCTCCACCGCCACCGGCGCCACGCGTGCGGACAGCTGGATCGACATCGAAGGCGGCATCGGGACACTTTTCTCCTATGCCTCGAAGGGCAGGCGGGAGCTACCGAACAGCCGCGTCCTCCTTGACGGCGGCGTCGAGGCGCTGTCACGCGACGATACGTTTTCCGCCCAACATATCCTGACGCCGTTTCAGGGCATCGCGGTGCACATCAATGCCTTCAACTTTCCCTGCTGGGGCATGCTCGAAAAGCTCGCGCCGACGCTGCTGGCGGGGATGCCTGCGATCGTCAAGCCTGCGAGCCAGACCGCCTATCTCGCCGAGCTGGTGGTGCGGCGGATCGTCGACGCCGGTTTGCTTCCGGAAGGCGCGCTCCAGCTCGTCTGCGGCTCCTCGCGCGATCTTCTGGATCATGTCGGCGTCCAGGACGTGGTGACCTTCACCGGTTCGGCCACGACCGGGCGCAAGCTCAAGACCCATCCCGCGATCGTCGGCAATTCGGTGCGCTTCACCATGGAAGCCGATAGCCTCAATGCGGCTGTCCTCGGGCTCGATGCGGCCCCTGGAACGGAGGAATTCGATCTTTTCGTTCGCGAAGTCGCGCGCGAGATGACGTCCAAGGCCGGGCAGAAATGCACGGCCATTCGCCGGGTGATTGCGCCGCGGGCCCATTGCGACGCGCTGGTCGCCGCTCTCGGCGAGCGGCTTGCCAAGGTTCCGCTCGGCGATCCCGCCGACGAGAACGTGCGGATGGGGCCGCTCGCGAGCCTCGGCCAGCGCGAAGAGGTGAGGGCGCGCATCCGCGATCTCACAACGGATGCAGAGATCGTTGCGGGCGATCCGGCAAGGCCGCAGCTCGTCTCCGGCGATGCGGAGGCGGGGGCTTTCCTCAATCCCGTTCTTCTCTACTGCGATCGTCCCGGCGCAGCGCGGTCGGTCCACGACGTCGAGGCCTTCGGCCCCGTGAGCACGATAATGCCCTATGATACGGCGGAAGAGGCGGTTGAACTCGTCCGACGCGGAAGGGGGAGTCTCGTCACCTCCGTCTTCACCAATGATCCCGATATTGCGCAGGAGCTGGTGATCGGCATGGCGCCGTTTCATGGCCGCGTGATGATCGGCAACCGCCTGAGCGCGAAATCCTCGACCGGGCACGGCTCGCCCTTGCCGGGTCTCGTCCATGGCGGCCCGGGCCGGGCGGGCGGCGGCGAGGAACTGGGCGGCATGCGGGGCGTCAGGCACTACATGCAGCGCACGGCCGTTCAGGGCGCGCCAGGCCTCGTCTCGGCGGTCACCGGCCGCTGGATGGAGGGTGCGCCGGCGCGAGCCGGGGGCGAGCACCCCTTCCGCAAGTCGCTGGCAGAGCTGCGGGTCGGCGACCAGATCGTCACGGCGACGCGCACCGTCAGGCTCGAGGACATCGAGCATTTCGCCGAGTTCACCGGCGATACGTTCTACGCGCATATGGACGAGGAGACCGCCCGCGCCAATCCGTTCTTCGACGGCCGCGTCGCGCATGGTTATCTCGTCGTTTCCCTGGCCGCCGGTCTCTTCGTCGATCCCGCCCCGGGGCCGGTGCTCGCAAATTACGGCGTCGACGGACTGCGCTTCCTGGCTCCCGTCTATCCCGGCGACACGCTTCGGGTCCGCCTCACCTGCAAGGAGATCAGTCCGCGAATGAATGCCGACTATGGGGAGGTGCGATGGGACTGCCGCGTTTCCAACCAGACTGGCGCAACCGTCGCCCAGTATGATGTATTGACCATGGTGGCGAAGACCGGAAGCGGGGAAGAATGATGACGGAGCAGGAGACGCGGCATCTGGTGATGACGGTCCTGATGACGCCGGACATGGCGAATTTCAGCGGCAAGGTGCATGGCGGTGCGCTATTGAACCTGCTCGACCGAGTGGCCTTCTCCTGCGCGTCGCGCTTTTCCAAGCAATATGCGGTGACGCTCTCCGTCGACCAGGTGATCTTCAAGGAGCCGATCCATGTCGGCGAACTCGTCACCTTCCGCGCGGCGATCAACTATGCCGGCCGTACCTCGATGGAGGTCGGAATAAGGGTGGAGGCGGAAAACATCCGGGCGGGCACGCGGCGGCACACCAATTCCTGCTATTTCACCATGGTCGCCGTGGACGAAGCGGGCCGTCCCGTCACGGTCCCGGAGTACCATCCGGAGACGGCAACCGAAAAACGCCGCCACCAGGCGGCCGAGCTGCGCCGCACGCTTCGGCGGGAATTCGCCCATCGGCTGAAGACGGTCGCGGAAACGGGGCGGGATGTTGGGGAGTAGACGGACTCCGATCGGATGGCGTCGATACCCTCTCCGCCCTGCCGATCCAATTCAGAGGGGGTGCCCGGCGTCAAGGTCCCGCATCGGTCACCGACCGCTGAATTTCGGGTTACGCTTCTCCAGGAAGGCTGCCACGCCCTCTGCATAGTCGGCGCTGCGGCCGGCTTCGCGCTGCAGGTCGCGTTCGAGGTCGAGTTGTTCGTCGAAGGAATGGGCGGCGGCGGCGTGGATCGCGCGCTTGGTCAGACCGAGCCCCCTGGTCGGCCCGGCAGCGAGCCGCACGGCAAGTGCGGAGGCCTCGTCCATCAGCGCCGCGTCGTCGACGGCGCGCCAGATCAGGCCCCAGCTCGCCGCCGTCTCTGCGTCCAGCGGTTCGGCCGTCATCGCCAGCCCCTTGGCCCGCGCTTCGCCGACGAGCCGCGGCAGGCTCCAGGTTCCGCCGGAATCGGGCACCAGTCCGATTTTCGCGAAGGCCTGGATGAAGCGGGCGGAGCGGGCGGCAAGCGTGATGTCGCAGGCGAAGGCGATGTTGGCCCCGGCCCCCGCGGCAACCCCGTTGACGGCGCAGACGACGGGCTTTTCCAGGCTTCGGATCAGCTTCAGGAGCGGATTGTAGAAGGTCTCGATCGTGTGGCCGAGGTCCGGCGTGCCGCCCTTGCGGGGATCGCGGTCCCCGAGATCCTGGCCCGCGGAAAAGCCGCGCCCGGCTCCCGTCAGCATCACGGCACGCACATCGTCGTCCGATCCGGCGCGCTCGAAGCCGGCGCGCAGTGCCAGATGCATTTCCTCGTTGAAGGCATTGAGCTTGTCGGGCCGGTTGAGCGTCAGGCGCAGGACGCCGGCTTCAAGCGCCGACAGTACGGTGTCGGAATCGGACATGTTTCCTCCCTGCACCCTCTGGTTCCCGCCCATAAAAGCCTTGCATGGTCCGACCGGCCGGTCAATCATGACGCACGGAGGACGAGCATCGTGCCCCTCAGCATCGTGCATAGAGACGGGGTCGCCGTCGTCGCCGCGGGCAACCCCCTGCGCCACGTTTTTCATGCCGAGCGCGCCGCACGCCGTCCGCCGGCGCTAGCCGGCATCGAGCCGCACCCGATCCGTTCGGCGGCGGTGATCGGCGGCGGCACTATGGGAACCGGCATCGCCGCGGCCCTGCTCAACGCCGGACTTCCGCTCGTCCTGGTCGAGCGCGACGAGGCGGCGGTGGAACGGGCGCTTGCCAGGCTGCGCGCAATCTTCGACGGCGCGGTGAAGCGCGGGCGCATCTCCGTGAGGCTTGCGGCCGAGCGCCTGGCAACCGTTACCGGTACGACGCATTATACGGCGCTGGCGGAGGCGGACCTGATCATCGAGGCGGTCTTCGAGGATCTGGACGTGAAGCGCGATGTCTTTCGAAGGCTCGCCGCCGACTGTCGCGCTGACGCCATTCTCGCGACGAACACGTCCTATCTCGATCCCGAACGGATCGCCGCGGACATCGGGAGCCCGGAGCGGTTTCTCGGGCTGCATTTCTTCAGCCCCGCGCAGGTGATGAAGCTTCTCGAAATCGTGCCCACGCAAGCGACGGCGCCCGAGGTGCTGGCGACCGGTTTCGCGCTGGCGCGGATGCTGAACAAAATCCCCGTGCGCGCGGGTATCTCGGACGGTTTCATCGGCAACCGGATTCTCAAGGTGATGCGGGCCCAGGCCGAGCGGCTGCTGCTCGGCGGCGCGACACCCGCCGCCGTCGATGCCGCCATGCGCGCCTTCGGGCTGCCGATGGGACCGTTCGAGGCGCAGGACCTCGGCGGGCTCGATATCGCCGCCTTCCAGCGCCGTGCCGCCCGCGCCCGCGGCGAGAGGACTTTTGCGCCGGTTGCCGAACGCCTTTCGGAGATCGGGCGCTTCGGCCAGAAGAGCGGCGGCGGCTGGTACGACTACGCGCCCGGCGACCGCACGCCACGGCCCTCCGCGACGGTCGCCCGCCTCATCGCGGAGGAGGCTCGGGGCCGGCCCCGAAGAGCTTGGGACGAGGCCTCCATCGTCGACTGCATCCTCTGGCCGATGGTCAACGAGGCTACGCGGATTCTCGAAGACGGAACGGCTCTGAGGGCCTCCGATATCGATCTCGTGGAGATCCACGGCTACGCCTTTCCGCGCTGGCGGGGCGGGCTGATGCATCATGCCCAGGCGCACGGCCTTCACAAGGTCGCGGAGGCGCTGAGTGCGCTTGCGGAGGCGGGATTCGCCGATCCCCCTTGCGACCCGCTGCTCCAGGCTGCCGCGGGAGGCAGCTTCCTTTGACGGACGCGCCCCGCAAGGGCCACGGGGCGGGCATTTTGTCTCGGCCGGCCGAGCCGGGTTGCGCAAACGGCCACGTTTTCCTAGGAGGACCGTTTCGGATTTAAGAACAGCAGGTCCTGCCTTGATCGAGACCCCATACTACCTCATCGACAAAGCCAAGCTTACTCGCAACATGGAAAGGATCGCCCATGTGCGCGAGAAATCCGGCGCCAAGGCTTTGCTGGCGCTGAAGTGCTTCGCCACCTGGTCGGTTTTCGACCTCATGCGCGACCATATGGACGGCACCACGTCTTCCTCGCTCTTCGAGGTGAGGCTCGGCCGCGAGCGGTTCGGCAAGGAAACCCATGCCTATAGTGTCGCCTATGGTGACAACGAGATCGACGAAGTGGTCTCTCACGCCGACAAGATCATCTTCAACTCGATCTCGCAATTGGAGCGTTTTGCCGACCAGGCGGCGGGCATCGCGCGCGGACTGCGGCTCAACCCTCAGGTCAGTTCCTCGAGCTTCGACCTCGCCGATCCGGCGCGTCCCTTCAGCCGGCTCGGCGAGTGGGACGTTGCGAAGGTCGAGCGCGTCATGGACCGGATCAACGGCTTCATGATCCACAACAATTGCGAGAACAAGGATTTCGGTCTCTTCGACCGGATGCTCGCGCGGATCGAGGAAAGGTTCGGCTCGCTCATCGCCCGCGTCGATTGGGTAAGCCTCGGCGGCGGCATTCACTTCACCGGGGACGACTATCCCGTCGAGGCCTTTTCGGCGCGCCTCAGGGCATTTTCCGACCGCTACGGCGTCCAGGTCTATCTGGAGCCGGGCGAAGCGTCGATTACCAAGAGCACGACGCTCGAAGTGACGGTGCTCGACACGCTCTATAACGGCAAGAATCTCGCCATCGTCGACAGTTCGATCGAGGCGCACATGCTTGACCTGCTGATCTATCGCGAGGCGGCCAAGGTTTCGCCGAACGAGGGGCCGCATAGCTACATGATCTGCGGCAAGTCCTGCCTCGCCGGCGACGTCTTCGGCGAGTTCCGCTTCGCCGAAGAGCTGAAGGTCGGCGACCGCATCTCGTTTCAGGACGCCGCCGGCTACACCATGGTCAAGAAGAACTGGTTCAACGGCGTGAAGATGCCGGCGATCGCCATCAGGGAACTTGACGGAAGCGTCAGGACCGTCCGCGAATTCACCTACGCGGACTACGAGCAGAGCCTCTCCTGAGGCTTCGCGCAAGCAAGACGGGTAGAAGGAGATATCCCCCGAAATGAAAAAGAACGTTCTCATCATCGGCGCCGGTGGCGTGGCACAGGTCGTGGCGCACAAATGCGCCCAGAACAGCGATGTATTGGGAGATATTCATGTTGCCTCACGCACGGTCGACAAGTGCCGCAAGATCATCGACTCCGTACGCGAAAAGAACAGCCTGAAGACCGAGGTGAAGCTCGAGGCGCATGCGCTCGACGCGCTCGACGTCGAGGCGACGAAGGCGCTCATCGTGAGCACCGGCTCTCAGATCGTGATCAATGTCGGCTCCGCCTTCGTCAACATGTCGGTGCTGCGCGCATGCATGGACACGGGTGTGGCCTATATGGACACGGCGATCCACGAAGAGCCGAACAAGATCTGCGAGACGCCGCCGTGGTACGGGAACTATGAATGGAAGCGCGCCGCCGAATGCAGGGAAAAGGGCATCACCGCCATTCTCGGCGTCGGCTTCGACCCGGGCGTGGTCAATGCCTATGCGCGCCTCGCCAAGGACGAATATTTCGACAAGATCACGGATGTTGACATCGTCGATATCAATGCCGGTAACCACGGCAAATATTTCGCCACCAATTTCGATCCGGAGATCAACTTCCGGGAATTTACCGGCGTCGTCTATTCCTGGCAGAAGGGCGCCTGGCAGACGAACCGGATGTTCGAGGTCGGCAAGGAGTTCGACCTGCCCGTCGTCGGCAAGCGCAAGGCTTATATGACCGGCCATGATGAGGTTCACTCGCTGTCGAAGAACATGGACGGGGCCGACGTGCGCTTCTGGATGGGCTTCGGCGACCATTACATCAACGTCTTCACGGTTCTGAAGAACCTGGGCCTCCTTTCAGAGCAGCCGGTCAAGACGGCCGAGGGCCTCGAAGTGGTGCCGCTGAAGGTGGTCAAGGCAGTCCTGCCGGACCCGGCGTCGCTCGCGCCCGGCTACGAGGGCAAGACCTGCATCGGCGATTTCGTGAAGGGCCTCAAGGACGGCAGGGAACACGAGGTGTTCATCTACAACGTCGCCGACCACAGGCAAGCCTATGAGGAAGTGGGCTCGCAGGGTATCTCCTATACGGCCGGCGTTCCGCCGGTGGCCGCCGCGATGCTGATCGCCAGCGGCGAGTGGGATGTGAAGCAGATGGCAAATGTCGAAGAACTGCCGCCCCGGCCCTTCCTCGACATCCTGAACCGCATCGGCCTGCCGACGCGCATCAGGGACGAGCAGGGGGATCGGGCACTCAGCTTTTCCTGAAAGACGCCGGGGCCCGAACGGGAGTCCGGTTGCAGCCCGGCCGTCATATGACGGCCGGGCTGCAATCGCCGCGACGCCCCCTTATTCCCGGCCCAGGAAATGCAGGATGTGATCGGTAAATTGCTCCGGACCCTGAAGCAGCGAAAAATGGCTGACTTCCGGCTGGATCAATAAACCCGCTGCGGGAATGCTGTCCGCGATGAACAGCGTGTCTTCTCGCCTGACGACCTCGTCATGGTCACCATCCACGACCCAGACGGGAACGGCGATGCTGCCGAGAGCCTCTGCGGTGAGGTTCGGTTGCGATTCCCACATCCGGTCCATCTGCTCACGGAAGTCGCCGTAGCCGCGCGGTGTGGGAGACAGTTTCACATATTCTTCGCGCGCCCTGTCGAGATAGGCTTTGAACAACACGTTTTGGTCCAGTGGGTAGAGGCCTGACGGCTTGCTGTTCGCTGCGAAAGCGAACACCCTGCTTATGCGTTCCGCATGGTCTATCGCGAGCTTCAGTCCGATGATCGCACCGTCGCTCCAGCCGACGATGGCGGCTTTCTGCAGGCCGAGGAAATCCATCAGCGCCACCACATCGGTTGCCATGAGGTCATAGCTCAAGGGTCGTTCATCCCGGGTGCTGCGGCCATGGCCGCGGCTGTCCATGACGATGACCTGATAGGAGCCGGCGAGCGTGGAAATCTGGTTTCCCCAATAGTTCGAATTGCCGAGTCCGCCGTGGAGCATGATGACGGGCTCGCCGCTGCCGTAGACCGCATGCCAGATCTTGATGCCGTTCACCGGCGCCTCTCCCTCGCGCCCTGCTGCGGGAAGGTCCGGCGTTTCCGGCAGCATCTCCCATCTCGGCTCCGCCATCGCCGTGCCAAGCGAGGCAGCGCCCGCAATCAAAGAGTACATGATTTTCGTTCCCCAGCGCTTCCCACGACCCGACTGGGTCGGGCTCTCTATTGTCGCCATCGTTTCCCCCGCCAGCGATTGTCAGTTTTCCATTCGCAGAAGCCCGCTTATTCGAAGAAGCTCCATCTGGCTTCTGACGCCGAGCTTGCCGTAGAGGCTCTTCACCTGGGTCCTGACCGTCTCCCGCGAGATGCCGGCGGCATCGGCGATCCGCGCCGCGTTCTGCCCCGAGATCAGACCCTGCATTGCCCGCAACTCCGCGGCCGTCAGACCATTCGCGCTTGCAAATCCCCTGAGATCCAGGGGCGGCTCCTTTGCTTGGGATTCGATCAGCACGATCACGGAAGGGCCTTCGAAATAGGCAGACTCGCAGTCCTTGCACGTGCGAATGAGCGTGAGCTTCGTCGAACCGAGGACGAAGGTCGTGGCCGTGTCTCCGTCGAAGCCGCGGCGGAGCATCCCATGGAGCGCCGCGTCAGCATCGCTGTCCCGGATATGCAGTTTTCCCCGGGGTCAGCCTCAGGACCCGTCCCGCTTCGACCATCGCCTGGCCCTGGGCGCCGAAATTGATCGCGCGAGCGCCTTCGTCGACGACGACGACGCCCAGCTCACTCTTCTGACATACGGAACGGCCAATTTCGGACGCGACGGCGCTCCGCCGGTTGGCGTACCGGAAGGCCCGCCGCAGATGCGGCGCCAACCGCGTCAGGAGATCGGCCACGTCCCGGTTCTTCTCGGGATCGGCTCTCGAGGTGGTAATCGACAGCAGCATCGACTGTCCGCGCTCTCTGGCGAGCGTCACGCCGACCGCGCTTTCCCCGACCATCGGTCGAAAGAAGTCGTTGTAGAAGGGTGTTTTCACGAATTGCTCGCGTGGCAGCATCTGCTCGGCGACGACACCGATCCCGATCTTCCGCCGAGAGGCTGCGGGCATCCACGGATTGAGCTTCGCGTAGTGGCTGGCGTAGTCCGAGACGACGTCGGCCGGCAGACCCGATGTAAGCTCCCATGCCCCAGCCCCACTGTCGACGTCGTGATAGAACAAGGTCGATCGGCCGTCCGGAAGCGTAGCGGCCAAGCCGTCGAGAAAACTTTGCCACGTCGTCTCGTGAAGCAATGCGGAATAGATCCGGTCGGCAAGCCTGCTCTCGACTGCAGCTTCGATGCTCATGGCGGCCCCTCCTGCATAGTGGGCAGACCTGCTCCGGACTGCAGGTCCCCCGCCTGCAGTTCCTGAGCAGCCCAGGCTCTTACTATAGGCGATCAACCTCGACCTGGCATCACCCCGCGGGGTGAGCGTCTCGGCCGCTCGTCTGCGGAGCTCTCGGGGAGCGTATCGTCGGCCGGCCTCGCTCGCGCCGCGGGATGAGCCAGCCGATCGCTAACGCGGAACGGGAAAAATCATACTTTTTCGTGAGAAAACCTTTTCCCATCTTGACTCCCGGTTTGAGAAAAGGTTTTCTCAGCTGCAGTTCTCTGGGAGGAGGCGAAACTGAATTCACAGCGCAGCAAGGGGCATCGCGTCACGATTCACGATCTGGCAAGGGTTGCCGGCGTGAGCGTTTCGACCGTGTCCAAGGCTCTCAACGACAACGGCCGCATGGCCGCCGGAACGCGCGAGCGTATCAAGAATCTCGCGGCGGAAATCGGCTTTCGTCCGAACGCACTGGCGCGCGGCCTGCTCAGCAACCGCAGCTTTACAGTCGGCCTTCTGACCAACGATACCTATGGTCGCTTCACCCTTCCGGTTATGGCCGGCATTTCCGAGGCGCTGGTGGATCATGGGGTTTCGGTCTTCCTCTGCGCAATCGAGGACGACCCGGCGCTCGGGAAAATCCATGTCGACGCCATGCTGGACAAGCAGGTGGACGGCATCATCGCGACAGGCAAGCGGGTCGACAGGTCTCTCCCGGTCGATCTCGCCGGCCTGCCGGTGCCCGTCGTCTATGCTTTCACCAAGGGCGAGCCCGGCAGCGTGACGCTGACCTCCGATGACGGTCATGGCGCGAGGCTGGCGGCAGGACGGCTGCAGAAGATGGGCCGCAAGCGGCTGTTGCACATCACAGGCCCGCTGGAATTTACCTCCGCCGTCGAGCGCGCCGAGGCATTTCGGGCCGTCGCCGGCGATGGGGCGCCGGTCCTGCATGGGGTCTGGTCGGAGGCCTGGGGTCACGAGGCGATCGGCCGCATCTGGGATGCGGGCGGTGAGAGGCCCGACGGCGTCTTCTGCGGCAACGACCAGATCGCCCGCGGCGTGGTCGATGCGCTGCGCGAGCGCGGCGTCAGGGTGCCGGAGGATGTCTCCGTCATCGGCTTCGACAATTGGGAGATCATGGCGGCTCAGACGCGGCCGCCGCTGACGACCGTCGACATGAACCTGAAGGAGCTTGGGCGGGAGGCCGGGCTGATGGTGCTTGCACTTGCAGAGGGGCGGACGATCGAGCCCGGCCTGCGCAAGCTGCCCTGCCGGCTTGTCGTACGGGACTCCTGCGGAGGCGGGGAAGACAGATCTGATTGAGGAGATGGGGTCACCCGGAGTGGCCCCGCATTTGGGAGGAATGCGAAATGTTCACGAAACTGATGGCAGCGACGGCCCTCATATCGGCAAGCATGATCTCGGTCGCATCGGCCGAGACGATCAGCATGTGGGTCCGCTCGGGTATCGGCGACTCGTTCAAGGAAGTCGTCAAGGCCTACAATGCAGGTCACGAGCACAAGGTGGAGCTCACCGAGGTGCCTTTTGCCGAGCTCGTGCAGAAATATGCCACTGCGATCGCGGGCGGCCAGGCGCCGGACGCGCTTTCGCTCGACCTGATCTACACGCCGGCATTCGCCGCCGCCGGTCAGCTGGAAGACCTCACCGACTGGGCGAAGGCGCTGCCCTACTTCAATTCGCTCTCGCCCTCGCATGTGAAGCTCGGCACCTATGAGGACAAGATCTACGGCCTGCCGCTCACGGTCGAGACCTCGATCTTCGCCTGGAACAAGGACCTCTACAAAAAGGCCGGCCTCGACCCCGAAAAGGCGCCGGAGACCTGGGAGGAGATCACCGCCAATGCCGAGAAAATCCGCGCGCTCGGTGGCGACACCTACGGCTTCTATTTCTCCGGGGGCGGCTGCGGTGGCTGCATGATCTTCACCTTCACGCCGCTGACCTGGGGCGCGGGCGCCGATATCCTTTCAGCCGACGGCAAGACCGCGACGCTCGACACGCCGCAAATGCGCAAGGCCGTGGACATCTACCGCAACATGGTCGAGAAGGATCTCGTTCCCGCGGGCGCCGCGAGCGACAACGGCGTGAATTTCCTCAGCTTCACCAATGGCAAGATCGGCCAGCAGAGCCTCGGCGCCTTCGCCATCGGCACGCTGGTGACGCAGCATCCGGAGATCGATTTCGGCGTGACGCTGATCCCGGGCGTCGACGGCAAGCCGTCCTCCTTCGCCGGCGGCGACAACTTCGTCGTCACCAAGGGCACGCCGAAGCTCGAAGAGGTGAAGGAATTCCTCGAATATACCTATTCGCCGGAAGGCCAGAAGATCATGGCGAAATTCGGCAGCCTGCCCACCCGCGGCGACATCGCCAATGAGGTGCTCGAAGGCCTCGACCCGCGCCTCAAGGTCGGGATGGAGGCGATCGCCGTTGCCCAGACGCCTTATACGCTGCAATTCAACGACCTGATCAACAGCGCCAACGGGCCGTGGGCGACCTTCACCAATGCTGCGATCTATGGCGACGACGTCGACGGGGCGTTCTCGAACGCACAAGACGAGATGCAGTCGATCATCGACGCCGGGCAGTAAGGCGGACACGAGGAAACTGCCGCTTCGCGGATGGCGGGTGGGGATAACCCCCTCCGCCACCAGTGCCCCGAAACTCTCGAAAGTGCATACATGACGACGTCAGCGCTCACATCCGCCAGGCACCGACGCCGCCCGAAGCGGCAACCCGGCTGGCGCGGGCTCATCTATATCGCGCCGGCGATGGCGCTCGTCACGCTCTTCTTCGTGCTGCCCGTGCTGTTCACCCTGTGGATGAGCCTGCACAAATGGCCGCTGCTCGGCGAGCCGGCCTGGATCGGCCTGCGCAACTATACGCGGATGTTCACCGATGCGCGGTTCTTCAACGCGCTCGGTTTCACCGCTCACTATACTCTGATCGTCACGATAGCGATTTTCGCGGTCGCCTTTCCGCTGGCGATTTTCGTGGAGAAACAAAGGCCGTTGGTCTCGCTCTACCGGACCATCGTCTTTCTGCCTGTCGTGGTGGGGCTCGCATCCGCCTCGCTGCTCTGGGTGTGGCTCGCCAATGTCGACAGCGGGCTTTTCGCGCCACTCTTCGATATGCTGGGCCTCACCTCCGGACGGATCAACCTGCTCGCCAAGTTCGATACCGCGTTTCTCACCATCATCGTCATGGTGGTCTGGAAGATCGCCGGCTTCACCATGATCATCCTGTTGACGGGGCTGCAGGCCATCCCGGCCGAACTGACCGAGGCCGCGCGCATCGACGGCGCCGGCCGCTGGCAACGCTTCCGCCACCTGACGCTGCCCCTGATGCGCCGGACCATGGCGCTGGCGCTCATCCTTTCGGTCACCGGCTCGATCCTCGCCTTCGACCAGTTCTACATCATGACCAGCGGCGGCCCGCAGAACAAGATGATCTCCGTCGTCTACTATATCTTCAACCAGTCCTTCGTGTCCTTCAATCTCGGCTACGGCGCGGCACTGTCGATCGCGCTCCTCCTGATCCTGGTGACGCTCAGCGTCGTCCAGCTCTGGCTGCTCAAGGTGGGGGACGAACGCCCATGAGGACGCGCCGCGAAATCCGCGCCCGCAAGGCGCTCCGGGACAGGATCGTCTATCACGGCATCGGCATCGGCACGGCCTTCTTCTTCCTGGCGCCCTTTGCCGTTTCCTTTCTTGCCTCCTTCCGGCCGAACAGCGAGTCCGGCAGGCCGCCGCTGCCGCCATGGCCGATCTCGGGGCTGAGTTTCGACGCCTACCGGGCGCTCGACAGCTTCGGTGCCGGCATCTGGCAGCACATGTTCAATTCGCTCCTCGTGTCGATCGGAACGGTCGCTCTGACGGTCGCCGTCAGCGTGCTCGCCGGCTACGGCTTCTCCCGCTACCGCTTTCCCTTCAAGAACGCGCTCTTCGTGCTGATCATCGCGACTCTGATGATCCCGTTCCAGTCGATCCTGACGCCGCTCTTCATCATCCTGGCGCGGCTCGGGCTCAACAATTCGCTCATCGGGCTGATGCTCGTCTATGTGACGCTGCAGCTTCCCTTCTCCGTCTTCATGATGCGCAACGCCTTCGATGCCGTGCCGAAGGAAATCGAGGAGGCGGCGCGCATCGACGGCGCCCGCGACCTGAAACTGCTCGTGCGGGTGTTGCTGCCGCTGGTCATGCCCGGGATTGCGACCGTGTCGATCTTCGCCTTCCTCAATGCCTGGAACGAATTCTTCGCCGCGCTCGTCCTTCTGTCCAGCAACGACAACTACACGCTTCCCGTTCTGATGACCGCCGTGCGCGCCGGCCGTCTCGGTGCGATCAACTGGGGCGCGGTGCAGGCCGGCGTCGCGGTGATGGTGGTTCCCTGCCTGTTCGTCTTCCTTCTTCTGCAACGCTATTACATGCGCGGGCTGATGGCCGGCGCGGTTAAATGATCCGAGAGAAAGAAACCTTATGACAAAGACCGTGAAAGACCGCCAGTTCCGCCCCGTTGCCGTTCCCGATGTCGAACTCGGCGGATTCTGGGGCAAATGGCAGGATGCCGTCTGCCAATCCACCGCCGAAACCCTGCTCGACCGCTGCGTCGAGGCTGGCATGATCGAGGCGATCGACGTCAGTGAGCCGAGCCCCGGTATCGTCATCCCCATCCAACCCTGGGGCGGTACCACCCAGATGTTCTGGGACTCCGACCTCGGCAAGTCGATCGAGACGATTGCCTATTCGCTCTACCGCCGCCCCAATCCGGAACTCGAGGCGCGTGCCGACCGGATCATCGACATGTACGAGAAGCTGCAGGACCGGGACGGATATCTCAATGCCTGGTTCCAGCGCGTGCAGCCCGACAGGCGCTGGACCAACCTGCGCGACCACCACGAGCTCTATTGCGCCGGCCATCTGATCGAGGCTGCCGTCGCCTATTACCAGGCGACCGGCAAGCGCAAGCTTCTCGACATCATGTGCCGCTTTGCGGACTATATGATTACGGTCTTCGGGCATGGCGAAGGGCAGATTCCGGGTTATTGCGGCCATGAGGAGATCGAGCTCGCTCTCGTCAAGCTTGCGCGCGTGACGGGCGAGAAGAAGTATCTCGACCTTTCGAAGTTCTTCATCGACGAGCGCGGCACCGAGCCGCATTTCTTCACCGAAGAGGCCAAAAGGGATGGCCGCGATCCGGAGAGTTTCATCCAGAAGACCTATGAATACGGTCAGGCGCATCAGCCGGTGCGCGAGCAGAAAAAGGTCGTCGGCCACGCCGTGCGCGCGATGTATCTCTATTCCGGCATGGCCGACATCGCGACCGAATACAGGGACGACAGCCTGACGGCGGCCTTGGAAACGTTGTGGGACGACCTCACCACGAAGCAGATGTACATTACCGGCGGCATCGGTCCGGCAGCCTCGAACGAGGGTTTCACCTGCTATTACGACCTGCCCAACGACACGGCCTATGCCGAGACCTGCGCCTCCGTCGGCCTTGTCTTCTGGGCGAGCCGCATGCTCGGCCGCGGCCCGAACCGCCGCTATGCCGACGTCATGGAGCAGGCGCTTTACAACGGCGCCTTGCCGGGTCTTTCGATCGACGGCAAGACCTTCTTCTACGACAACCCGCTCGAAAGCACTGGCGGGCACCACCGATGGAAGTGGCATCATTGCCCCTGCTGCCCGCCCAATATCGCGCGGCTCGTGACCTCGATCGGTTCCTATATGTATGCGGTCGCGGAGGACGAGATCGCAGTCCATCTCTACGGAGAAAGTACGGCGCGGCTGAAACTCGCGAACGGCGCCGAGGTCGAGCTCAGGCAGGAGACCAGCTACCCCTGGGAGGGGGCGATCGCCTTCACGACGAAGCTCGCCAGGCCGGCGAAGTTCGCGCTGTCCTTGCGCATACCGGAATGGGCGGTCGGCGCGACGCTAAGCGTCAACGGTAGGATGCTCGATCTCTCGGCTCATTTGACCGGCGGCTATGCCCGCATCGAACGCGAATGGTCGGACGGCGACCGGGTGGCGCTTTATTTGCCGCTGGCGCTTCGGCCGCAATATGCCAATCCGAAGGTCCGGCAGGATGTCGGCCGCGTGGCGCTGATGCGCGGCCCGCTGGTCTATTGCGTCGAAGCCACGGACAATGGCGAGGATCTGAACGCAATTGTGCTTCCCCGTGAACTGCCGGCTGCCGAAACGGCCGTGCTCGATGATCTGAACGGTGCGGTTGCCATCGACATTTCCGTCGAGCGCGAGGAAACGGAGGACTGGGGTAAGGCGCTTTACCGACAGACGAGGCCTGAGCGCCGCCAGCACAAAGCGCGCTTCGTGCCCTATCATCTCTGGGACAACCGGGCGCCGGGAGAGATGCTCGTCTGGCTCCAGTCGGAAAAGTAGGCGACCTCCAGGATGGCGAACGGCATCAGCAACAAGAGCGTCGTGCTCAGCGAGATACGCAAGAGTTATGGCGGCCTGGAAGTTATCCATGGCATCGACCTGACGATCGAGGAAGGCGATTTCGTCGTCTTCGTCGGCCCGTCGGGCTGCGGGAAATCGACCCTGCTGCGAATGATCGCGGGGCTCGAAGAGGTGACCGAGGGGGAGATCGCAATCAAGGGCAGGGACGTGACAGACCTCGACCCCTCCGAGCGCGGCATCGCCATGGTCTTCCAGTCCTACGCGCTCTACCCGCATATGAGCGTCAGCGACAATCTCGGCTTCGGGCTCAAGATGGCGCGAACGGATTCGGCCGAAATCGAGCGCCGCGTCGCGCAGGTCTCGGCCATTCTCAAGATCGACCATCTGCTCGACCGAAGACCCGGCCAGCTTTCCGGAGGCCAGCGCCAGCGCGTAGCGATCGGCCGGGCGATCGTGCGCAAGCCCGACGTCTTCCTGTTCGATGAGCCGCTTTCCAACCTCGATGCGGAACTGCGCGTCTCGATGCGCATCGAGATTGCCCGCCTGCACCGCGAGCTCGGTAACACGATGGTCTATGTCACACACGATCAGACGGAAGCGATGACGCTGGCCGACCAGATCGTCGTGCTTCGGGACGGCCGGATCGAACAGGCCGGCAGCCCCCGCGACGTTTACGAGGACCCGGCCAACATGTTCGTGGCAGGCTTCATCGGTTCGCCACGGATGAATTTTCTCGATGCGGAATGGCAGGGGGACGGGACGATCCGGGTCGGCGAGACCACACTCGAGGCAGCGATCGACGGCGGCAGCCTGAAGCACGGCGAGCGCCTGCTTTTCGGCATAAGGCCCGAACATATCGCCGTGGCGGAGCCGGGACCGGAACGGATCACTGCCCAGGTCGAGTTCTCGGAATATCTCGGTGGAACGCGCTACCTCTACTGCCAGCTCGAAGACGGCCAGAGCCTCGTCGTCGAACAGCGCGAGGGCCCGAACTGGCAGGCAGGGGAAAGACTTTCTTTCGCCGTACCCGAGGACAGAAGGCGGTTCTTCGCCGAAGACGGGCGGCGCTTGCGGTAGCGAGCCGGCGCCCCGCTCTCAACTGCCGCATGGCCGTGCTTGGTTATGCAGATGCAGGGGTCTACATTTAAAGAAACGCTCCACATGGAGGGCCGGCGTGCCGATCAATGTCAACAACCCCAAGGCGGATGCCCTGACGCGCAAGGCGTACCGATCCTGGCCACCGACGACGAGTTTCGGCAGAGCGCGCTGATTAAGTGCAGCTGGAGTGTCTTCCATCGGAAAGCACCGCAAGGGGTCCTGAAGTTCCCGCCCTTAGGGGGCTCCTTCTATGAAGTATTTTCAATAGCAGCCGGCTTCCACACCAGATCCCTGTCGGCCATGCCTGAAAGATCCAAGGTTGCCCGAATACCGTTCCTGATTCGCCGTCGTAAGAGATCGGTGCGATCAGGTGTCGTCCGAAGCAAAGCGCTCCGATGGAGTGCGCTCAACTGAGAGCGCGAGATTCTTAGCTCCAAGGCAAGTAAGCGATCCAGGCGCGTACTGCTCGGGAATGGAACCGAAAGCTCGATCTCCAAGTGCACCCAATCAGCAACCTCGTGCAGCAGCTCCTTTCGAACCTCGAATTCGGAAAACTCATCGATCCTTTGCGACTTCCGCCTGAGTGCTTCGAGATTGAAAGTCTCCGCTTGAATCCAAGAGGGATCGTTGGACTGTAGTGCGTCGAGGACAGCGGGACGGATGTCGCGAACATTTCGGCGTTCGAATATTGGGCGGTTCCAGGTCCTGTCGCACGTCGAGCATTTGTAGATAAGCCATGCATCAAGCTTCCGACCATTGGCATTAAGCCTGATCTTGTTGCTGCTTTCGAAGGCTCTAACGCCGCCGCATCCGCTGCATGCTACCCAAGGCTGAGGGGGGATTAGGGGAATGATGGTCCAACGGACCTGAAGTGTATTGCACATACCGTCTTGGCCTTCCTTTCGGAAGTCCACCAAGATGGGAGCGTGAGAAAGCCCTTAGGGCACGGCATGGCGGCGTTCGGGGGGTGAAGAGCTGAGACAGCGGGGCTGCACTTGGCACATTTAAACGATGCCAGACCGGTCTCATGCCACCACCCGATGAACACATTCATACCCCACCGACTCTCGTCGGCCGGCGGCAGTACGGGTGAGAAATGGATTGAGACCGGTTTTTACTTAGGCAAAGTGGACCTCTGCATGCCAACGCTCTTCACCAAAGCGATAACAAATGATCCGCTTGAGATGGAGTCCTCATTACGGCAGAACCGACAAACATGTCGCGTGCTGCATTTTTGCAACTCTGCGATGTGGTCGGGTCGTGTAGACCACTCGTTTTCCGCGTCTGATGACTGCGTCCACGGCGGCCGTGTTCACACGTCTTAGGAAGGTAGATTGGACGGTTTCGCTACCTTGTGTTAGCGTGTACACAACCGAATACAGGATAATGTCATGCCCGTCAGCACCACCATGACCATTCGGGTCAGCCCCGAGTTAAAGAAAAAGCTCGATCGGATCGCTAGCGCCACTTCGCGCAGCCGCTCCTTCCTCGCGGGCGAAGCCTTGGCTGCCTATGTGGACCGGGAGCTTGAAATCATCGACGGGATCAAGCGCGGCATGGCTGATGCCGAAGCTGGCCGCCTCGTTCCGCATGAAGAGGCCATGGTTGAAATTTTCGGCTTGATCCGGAAGGCCGAGACCGGCAAGGGCGATAAAGTTTGAGGCGGCCTGTTCAGTGGTCGCGTGCAGCTCTGGATGACCTCAAGGATCAGGTTTTCTTTATTGCACGGGAAGACCCGGATGCAGCGGCAAGAGTGGCGGGCCGGGTTCGCGATACGGCCGCAGCACTCGGCGAGATGGCGACCGGGAGGCCGGGGCGGGTGATCGGCACGTACGAGAAGTCCATCAACCGCTTGCCCTATGTAATCGCATATGCACTGATGAGCCACGGCGACCGCGAAAGCGTCATGATCCTGCGCGTCATCCACACCGCGCGGGAATGGACAGCCGAGGAGTGGCCGCCTTAAAGCACGTCCAGGAAAAGTGTGTAACGGTTCTCCGGCCGGAAGTGCGTTGGGTCAAATGCTCTACAGCGCCGCGTGTCAGACACGCAAAAGTCCTGCAGCACTTTGATCTGCTGCATGTCTTTGCCCTTCAATCGATTACGATTAAGGAAACGTGCCGTAGGCCTACTTTGCCTCTCGTTCAGCCCTCGCCGATGGTAAATGTCGGTGCTTCTGGCGGTTCGGATCCGCGATAGTGGCTCGGCGGCAGGCCGATCACACGCTTGAAGGCGCGGCTGAACGAGGCTTCCGAGTCATAGCCGAGGCGGCGCGCGACGACGGAGATGCGCATGCGGTCGCGGGTCAGCCATTGCCGTGCCTGATGCATGCGCACCTGCGTGAGGTAGCGGGCCGGCGTCTCGCCGACCACGGCGGCGAACTGCTGCGCGAAGCCGGAGCGCGAGGCGCCCATGAGCTTGGCGAGGGAATCCACGGTCCAGCTCTTTTCCGGATCGAGGTGCATGGCCGCGATTACGCGGCCGAGCCCGGGATGGCGGACCGCCGCCACCCAGCCATTGGTATTGCCGCATCCGTGCTCCACCCAGGAGCGGATGATGAGCGCCGCGAGCACGTCGGCCAGCCGCGCAAGCACACCGCCGGAGCCGACGCGGCTGGCGCCGACTTCCCGCGCCATGGCATCGAGCATGTGCGGGATCGCCGGCTCGCTTGCCGTCAGGGCGTCGATGCGCATCACGTCCGGCATCATGCGCAACAACGGATGCATGGCATCCATGTTGAACCGCAGACTGCCGCAGAAAAGGATGGTGGTCTTGCCGCGCCCGCCCCCGCAGACGTCGTAGACGCAATGGCATACCTCCTGGACCGAATAGGCTTCGAGCGGCGACAGCTTCTCGCCGGGCGCACTCGCCAGCGCATGCGCGCCGCCACGCGGCAGAAGCACGGCATCGCCGCGCTTCAGTTCGATCCAGTCTCCGTCGGCCACCCGCAGCCAGCAGTCTCCGCAGATGAAGTGGAAGCGTGCCGCCTCCTGCGCCGGAAATGAAATTCCCCAGGGCGCGGTCAATTCGCAACGGACGTAATCGACGCCGTCGAGGCGCAGTCCGCGCAGAAGTTCGCTGAGAAAATCCTCCGAAGCGGAGGAGGACGTTTTGGACGAATGATCAAGCATTGCGGAATTTCTAGCATGGAATGTCCAGGGCGTCACGCCTTATCTAAGCCGGACCCTCTCAAGGAGACCGCTCTTATGACAGATACAGCGACCACTTTGGACGCCACGTTCATACCGGAAAGCGAGGAGCGAATCGATCCGGCATGGGCCGGGGTGGGCTCCCTCGCGCTCGGCGTGTTCGGCCTCGTCACCGCAGAATTCCTCCCCGTCAGCATTCTCACGCCGATGGCCGCCGATCTCGGTATCAGCACGGGCACGGCCGGCCAGGCGGTGACGGCGACCGCCGTCGTCGGCGCGGTCGCCGGGCTGACGATCGCCATCGCCACGCGCCGGTTCGACCGCCGGCTCGTGCTTTGGGGCTTCACCCTGGCGCTGATCGCCTCCAGCCTGCTTGCGGCTTTCGCCACCAATCTCGCCATGCTCCTTGCCGCACGCGTCGTCCTCGGCATCGGGCTCGGCGGCTTCTGGTCGATGATGGCGGCGATCGCCTTGCGACTCGTGCCGATGTCGCTCGTGCCTCGTGCCATGTCGATCGTCTTCACCGGCGTCTCGGTGGCGACGGTCTGTGCGGCGCCTTTAGGCGCCTATATCGGCGATCTCTGGGGCTGGCGAGCTGCATTCCTGATGGCTGCGGCGGTCGGTGCCGTAACGCTGATCGTGCAGATGGCGACCATACCGCGGCTGCCGCCGCAGTCGGCGCCGAGCATGAAGCTTCTGTTCGACCTCATGCGCATGCCGAGCATCCGAATCGGGATCATCACCGTCCTGCTTTTCGTCTCGGGCCACTTCGCCGGCTTCACCTATGTGCGCCCGTTCCTCGAAAACGTCCCGGAGTTCGGCATCGAGGCGATCTCCCTGATCCTGCTGGCTTACGGCATCGGCGGCTTCTTCGGCAATCTCGCCGGCGGGCTCATCATCGAACGCAGCATCACGGCGGCCGTGAGCCTCGGAACGCTGCTCATCGCGGCGATGGCGTTCGCCCTCGTGACCTTCGGTTCGCTCGATGTCGTGTCGGCCGTGGCGGTGACCCTGTGGGGCTTCGCATTCGGGGCGCTGCCCGTCGCCGTCCAGACCTGGATGGTGCGAGCCGCACCCGACCATGCGGAAAGCACGGGCGGTCTCATCGTTGCGACCTTCCAGGTCGGCATCGCCAGCGGCGCTGTTCTCGGCGGGCTCTTCGTGGACAGCTTCGGCCCGCTCGGTGCCATCACCTATTGCGCCGTCGCGACGCTCGCGAGCGGGCTCTATGTCATGGCCTCGCGGCGCAGCATAGAGGTCTGACTTCCGTCCGGTCGCGGCATCGTATCAGCGCCGTTCCGGGAAGAGCGCTTTAAGCCCTTCCGGCGACGGCGCGGCGATGCCGCGCTCGGTGATGAGTCCGGTGATCAGGCGCGCGGGCGTCACATCGAAGGCGGGATTTGCCGCGGGACTGCCCTCCGGCGAGATGCGAACGCTGGCGATGGAGCCGTCGGACGCGCGTCCCTGCACGAAGCTCACCTCGTCGCCGGGCCGTTCCTCGATCGGAATTTCCTTGACCCCGTCATGGACCGTCCAGTCGATCGTGGGCGACGGCAGAGCGACATAGAAGGGCACGTCGTTGTCCCGTGCGGCGAGCGCCTTGAGGTAGGTGCCGATCTTGTTGCAGACGTCGCCATTGGCCGTGGTGCGGTCGGTGCCGACGATCACCATGTCCACGTCGCCGTGCTGCATGAGATGGCCGCCGGCATTGTCGACGATCAGCGTGTGCGGCACGCCATGGCTGCTCATCTCCCAGGCGGTGAGATAGGCGCCCTGATTGCGCGGCCGCGTCTCGTCGACATAGACGTGCACCGGTATGCCTTCCTCGACCGCCATGTAGATCGGCGCCGTCGCGGTGCCGTAATCGACGGTTGCCAGCCAGCCGGCATTGCAATGGGTGAGGATGCGAACCGGCTCGCCCGGCTTCTTCTTTGCGGCGATTTCGCGGATGACGTTGAGGCCGTTCGCACCGATGGCGCGGTTGAGTTCGACGTCCTCTTCGGCGATTTCCGCGGCACGCTCATAGGCCGCGTCCGCGCGTCCTGCTTCCGGCAGCGGGCGCAGATGGTCCCGCATCGCGTCGAGGGCCCAACGCAGGTTGATGGCGGTCGGTCGCGTTTCGTGAAGCTCGTCCCAGACGGCATCAAGATGCACATCCGATGGGTCCTTCGCCATGGCAATGGCAACGCCGTAGGCGGCGGTGACGCCGATCAGCGGCGCGCCGCGCACCCACATATCGTGAATGGCGACGGCCACGTCGGCAACAGTCTTCAGCGTCACGACACGCAAGTCGTGCGGCAGCCAGCGCTGGTCGATGATGTCGACGGAGCGGCCATCCTCGTTGAGCCAGATCGTGTGGTAATGACGTTCTCCGATTTTCACGCGAGTGTCTCCTTCTGAAGCCGCTCCGCCGTGGCGCGGATGTCCCTGAGGCTGTGGATGCGATGCCGGTTGACGGCGAGATGACGTCCAAGCTTCAACGCCTTGCTTTCGCAGGCGGCGCGGCGGTCGGGATCGGCAATCGTTTCGAAATCGGCATTGTGGGCGAGACCGAGAATGCGGCGGTGGATCTCAATTCCGGCAAAGCCCAGCATCTCGCGCCAGATTTCCTCGATGACGATATTGAGCGCCTGCTCGGCGCCGAGCGCGTCGTTCCTGTCCTCAAAAACGCGCGCCTGATAAAGCATGCCCATGCGCTCGGTCCGCCAGAGTCGGGCAAATTCGGAGCGGAACGTTTCCCAGATCGTTTCGATCGTCTCGAGCAGATAGACGCGCATGCTGTCGCGCGCGCCGGTCGTGCTCTCCTGGCCGCTCTGCGAGAAGTAGCTCATCCAGAAATTGGCGAGAAGCATCCCGACGTCGAAGCTGATCGGTCCGTAGAAGGCGAATTCCGGGTCTATGACGCGGGTCTCGGCGTCCGTGACCATCACCGAACCGGTATGCAGGTCGCCGTGGCAGAGCGTTTCGGCCTTGGCAGAGAAGAGATGCTTCAGCCGCTGCGCCTCGACCTTGAGGTCACGGTCGGAACGGAGCTCCGTCACGATCGGGTCGAGCTGCGGCGCGGTGTGGCGGTTGAGTTCGGCTTCGAAATAGGGATCGGAAAAAACGAGATTTTCGGTGATGTCGCACAGTTCGACATTGTCTGCAAAGAGCGCCAGGTCCGCTTTCTTGTCGCGCGTCGCCATGGAAAGGTCCGAGCCGCGGAAAAGCGTGCGGGCGGCAAACAGCCCGAGATCGCAGCCTATATGGGGCAATTCGCGTCCATCGATCAGCGCGCGGCGCAGGATGACGTGCGGCGTCAGATACTCCATGACGATCAGCGCCTGCGTCTCGTCGAAGAAGAAGATCGCCGGCACCGTGCCGGGAGCACGCGCGGCCTGACGCACCAGCGCGTGGTATTCGAAGAAGGAGCGTTTCAGAGGCAGTGGCCAGCTCTCGCCGACAAGGCGCACATAAGGCAACGCCTGCTTCACGACCGCCGTGCCTTTGCTGCCCGTGACGATGAAGACGAGGTTGAGATTGCCGTCGCCGACCTCCTTGACGGTCCAGTGCGAGACGTCCTCGCCGATCTTCTCCCTGAGAGCGGAATTGCCGCCGAGCCGATGCGGCAATGTTTCGGCGCTGAGCGCCTCGAAGACTTGCTTGTCCATATCGTCCTCCTCCTGCGCAGGGCGCGGCCTCCACCACCCGCCGCCACGGCACAGCTAAGGCGCCATTCTGGCAAATGTCAATGACCTTGACATTTGATGAATGGCTATCCTAACGTGCAGCGTCGGGAGGAGACAATGAGCGGACAGGCAGTGTTTCGCATCGAGGGCGTGCGCAAATCCTTTGGACCCGTGCAGGTCCTCCAGGGGGTGGATCTCGATCTGAAGGCCGGCGCGGTAACGATTTTGATGGGCGCCAACGGCGCCGGAAAATCCACCCTCGTGCGCATTCTCTCCGGCGTCTATGGGCGCGACGCCGGCGCGATAACGCTTGCGGATGCAGCTTTCGAGCCGGTGACGCCCGCCGAGGCGATCCGCGCCGGCGTCGTCACCGTGCACCAGAACATCAACGACGGGGTCGTCGCCGACCTCGATGTCGCAACCAATCTGACGTTCGACCGGCTGAACGGGCGTGGCTCGCGGTTCTTCTTCAATCCGCGGCGCGTCCGGCGCGAGGCGGCCGCGGTCGCCGCCCATATGGGGCTCTCCATCGATCTTGCCGCCAACGTCAACGACCTGACGCTTGCCGACCGGCAGATGGTGGCGATTGCCCGGGCGATGTCGCATGAGCCGAAGGTGCTAATCCTCGACGAGCCGACCTCCTCCCTCTCGAGCGCCGAAGCGGACCGCCTCTTCGATCTGGTCGACCGGCTGAAGGCACGCGGCGTCGCCATTCTCTATATCTCGCACCGCATGTCGGATATCCGCCGTCTCGCCGACCGCATCGTCTCGCTTCGCGATGGCCGGATCACGGGCCGTTTCGACGGGCCCGACCTCGACTACGAGGGCGCCGTCGACGCGATGCTGGGCCGCAAGGTTTCGGCCGGCAAAATCGCGGTGCACAAGGCCGGCGGGCCGATCTTCAAGGTGCGCGGCCTGAAGCTCTCCGACCATGCGCGGCCTTTCGATATCGATCTCCTCGACGGCGAGATCGTCGCGGTCACCGGCCTGGTTGGGGTCGGCAAGACGGCGCTTGCCGAAACGCTGTTTGGTGCGCGCTCCCCGGTGGCCGGCGAAATGACCCTTGACGGCTTGCGCTATGCGCCGACGACAACCGGTCAGGCGATTGCGCGCGGCGTTTTCCTCGTTGCGAAGGATCGCGCCGAAAGCGGTATCGTGCCCGATTTCAACATCTACGAGAACATCAGCCTGCCGTTTCTGAGCAGGCTCTCCCGCTTCGGCATATCGAGCCGCAGGGCCGAAAGAGAGAAGGCGCGCGGGCAGATCACCTCGCTCGGCGTCATCTGCCGAAACGAACGCGACGAGATGCAGACACTTTCGGGCGGAAACCAGCAGAAGGTGATGGTCGGGCGCTGGCTCTGCGAGCCTTCCCGATTGCTCATCCTCGACGAGCCGTTCCAGGGCGTCGACATCGCCGCGCGCCGGGACATCGGCAACAAGCTGCGCATCTCGGCCGCGGGCCGTTCCACCATCCTCTTCCTGACCGAACTCGACGAAGCGTTCGAGGTCGCCGACCGCATCCTCGTCATGTCGGAGCAGACCATCGTCGGCGAACATCGGAACACTGAAGTCGATGTCGAGCGCCTGCTGTCGGAGATCGCCGGTCAATCCCATCAGCAGGTCATGCATTATGAGCAGTGAACAGAGCAAATCCGCCGCGGCCCCCGTGCTTCCAGGCCCGTGGAGCATCAGGGAAACCGCGATCAAGTACGGCTTCCTCATGCTGCTCGCCGGCATGGTTCTTTATTTCTCGCTCGTAACCGGAGGTTTTGCCTCCCCTCAAAGCGCCGTCTTCATTTTGCAATCGGTGTCGATCACCGGCATTCTGGCCCTCGGCGTGACGGCGACGCTTGTCGTCGGGGGGTTCGACCTGTCCATAGGCTCGGTCGCCACCACGGCGATGATGGCTTCGTCCTATGTCATGGTGGTGATGGGGGGTGACGCGCTTACGGCGGCGCTCGTCTGCCTTGCCGTCGGCGCGCTCGTCGGCCTGGTCAACGGCTTCATCATCGTCTACATGCGCGTTCCGGACCTTCTGGCTACCCTCGGCATGATGTTCCTGCTGCTCGGCCTTCAGCGCATCCCGACCGAGGGCCGCTCGATTGCCGCGGGCATGACGCTGCCCGACGGTTCGGTCGCGACCGGCACTTTCAGTCCGGCTTTCCTTGCGCTCGGGCGCCACCGCTTCGATCTGGTCCTGCCGAACCTCGTGCCGGTCTCGGTCGTGGTGCTCGTGGTGCTCGCCGTGGCGATCTGGTTCTTCCTCGAATACACCCGCTTCGGCCGCATAATGTATGCGGTCGGATCCAACGAGCGCGCGGCCGCGCTCGCGGGGGCGCCGGTCAATGCCTACAAGATCTCGGCCTACGTCATTTCCGGCGTCTTCGCCTCTATCGGCGGCATTCTGCTCGCAGCACGCCTCGGCCGCGGCGATATCGCTTCCGGAAACAATTTGCTGCTCGACGCCGTCGCCGCCGCGCTGATCGGTTTTGCCGTGCTGGGAGCGGCCAAGCCGAATGCTTTCGGTACCGCCGTCGGCGCGCTTTTCGTCGGCATCCTCCTGCAGGGCCTGACGATGATGAATGCGCCGTACTACACGCAGGATTTCATCAAGGGCGCGGTACTCGTCGTCGCCCTGATCTTTACCTTTGCGCTCTCGAAAAGAGGCAAACGCTGAGGAGACCTCGGCGGACCGTCAAAGTTCATCAGTGGAGGAGACTGACATGGACATAACTCGCAGAACCCTGGGCAGATGGACGCTCGCGCTTATGGGCGCGGCTGCCTTCGGCGTACCGTCCCTTGCCGCCGACATGCCGAAGCCGTTCGACAAGCCCGGCGACGTGAAGATCGCGCTCGTGCGTTACCTTTCGACCGGCGACTTCTTTCAGTCCTATCTCGCGGGCGTCGAAGCGCAGGCCAAGGCGCTCGGGGTGCAGCTTCAGATCTTCGACAGCCGTCAGGACGCCGCGCTCCAGGCCGATATGGTCGATCAGGCGATCGCGCTCGGAGTGGATGGCATCATCATCCAGCACGGCCTGACCGAATCCATGAAGGAAGCTGCACAGCGCGCGGTCGATGCCGGCATCAAGGTCGTCGCCTTCGACGTGAATGTCGAGAACGAGAAGATCCCGCAGATCGAACAGTCCGACCGCGACCTCGCCCGTCTCGCCCTCGAGCAGGCGATCAAGGATAACGGCGAGAGCTTCAAGGCCGGTTACGTCTACGTCGCCGGGATCGCCCCGCTCGACCGCCGCGACGAGACCTGGAAGGAATTCAAGACGAAATATTCCGGCATCGAGGAAGCTGCCCAGTTCGGCACGATGGACAACCCGATCGCAAATTCCGTCGCCAACCAGGCCCGTTCCGTGATTTCAGCCAACCCGGACATCACCGTGATGTTCGCCCCCTATGACGAATTCGCCAAGGGTGTGAAGATCGCGGTCGACGAGGCGGGCCTCTCCTCCAGCGTGAAGATCTATTCGGCCGACATTTCGACCTCGGACATCGCCGCCATGCGGGAGGCGGGCTCGGCCTGGGTGGCGACCGCCGCGACGAATCCCGCCGTCGTCGGCCAGGTCTCGGTGCGCTCGCTTGCCATGCTGCTTGCCGGCGAGGATCCCGGCCGTCAGGTGATCGTGCCGCCGACGCTGATCACCCAGAAGGACCTGAGCGATCAGGACATCAAGAACATGGAAGAACTCGGCGTGAAGCTGCCGCAATTCGCTCATGCCGACGTCGCCATGCCGGCCTGGATGCCGAAGCCCTGATTGCGTGCGCCGCGCGTCCGGATGGACGCTCGGCGCGCATATTCAACGATCGCGGCTCCAGCGGTCCATGATCCGCCGCGCCATCGAGGCGGTGACGACGAGATGCGAAGCAAACCCGCCCTTCAGAGCCGCCACCAGCGGCTCGAATTTGCTGTCCTCCTGCACCACCAGCATGCGCTTCCGGATCGCGCGGATGGAGTCGAGGTCTGCCGAGATGCAGCGCCGATTATGCGCGCAGTCCATCCACTGACCGTCGAGATCGATCAGTTGTCCGGCGATGACGCCGGCTGCCCCCCTTTTGCCCATGGCATGCATGTCTTTCGCCGAAAGGGCACCGCATTTGACGAGGTGGCTGTCCTCCTCGATGCCTCCGACGGAGTAGAGCGCGAGCTTGCAGTCCGAAATCGTGGCAAGTTGCTCCCGGATGACGGGCTCGCGGCGCAACTCCTCGGCAAGCCGCTCGGATGAGAGGACGAGGGGCGCATAGAAATTGATGCCTTCCGCATTGAGACGACGGGCGATTTCCGTGGTGCACTGATCCGGGCGGTAGGAGTAGGGAGCGCCGAGATTGCCGCAGAGCTGCACGACCGACACGCCCCGAAGATCGGCAAACGGCATGACGTCCGCTATGTGATACACGGTGCGGCCCCAGGCGACCCCTATCCGGTCCCCCTTATTGATGAGCTCCAGGAAAACCGAGGCCGCCACCACGGGCATCTCGACGGCCGGGTCCATGGCCTGCCGGTCCTCGGGGACGATCCAGACGCTCGTCAGTCCCGCGGCGTCCTCCAGCTCGCGGGCAAGGACGTCGTCGGAGAAGAGCTCCGTCGATGTGGTGATGGTGACGATGCCCATCTCGCGCGCCTTGCGCAGATACATGGCGATGGAAGCACGCGAGATTTCCAGCCGCTGGGCGACTTCATCCTGGCGCAGGCCATGCGTATAGTAGAGCCAGGCGGCCTTGTGGATGATCTGGTCGTTGGCGCGGATCGGCATGAAGTTCTTTCGGACGGAGATGCTGACATAATTCATCACGCGTGACAAATGTCAAGTGCGCCGGCCGACGATCGGCCCACATGCGGGGGCGCCCTCGCGGTGGACGGCATTTTTGCTGTTGTCCCAGCGTCGCCACTCGACCCTCCGCGCGATTTCCTCGTTGACGACGCTCCCTCTCAGCGACTATATATCATATATCATTGTGGAGGTTGCCGTGGCAGATTACGTCGTTGTCGGGGGAGGTTCGGCGGGCAGTGCCCTCGCCGGAAGGCTCGCTATGTCGAATACGGGAAAGGTCGTCGTGCTGGAAGGAGGGCCGCGCGACAGCCATCCGCTGATCCACATACCCGCCGGTTTCGTCAAACTTCTCGGTTCGAAGCTTCTCTACCACTACAAGACCGAGGCGCAAGAGGGGCTTGGCGGCCGCGCGCCGGTCATGCCGCAGGGCGCCGTGCTCGGTGGCGGCGGTTCGGTCAACGCCACCATATATATTCGCGGCCAGCGAGCGGATTACGACACCTGGTCGTCGCTGGGAGCCGAAGGCTGGTCCTATGCGGACGTGCTGCCCTGATTTTCGCCGTGCGGAAGACAACGATCGGTTCTCCGACGTCTATCACGGCACCAAGGGTCCGCTCGGCGTTTCCGATCTCCGGCAGGTGAACGACCTGACGCGCGCCTTCGTGCGTAGTGCACAGGAAGCCGGCATACCTTTCACGCCGGATTTCAACGGCCGACGGCAGAGCGGCGTCGGCTACAACCAGACCACCACGCGCAACGCAAGACGCTGCAGTGCGGCCGTGGCCTATCTGCGGCCGGCGCTATCGTCCGGAAATCTGGAAATTCTCACCGGTTGCTTCGTCACTCGCATCCTGTTCGAAGGAGACCGGGCAGTGGGCGTGGAATACCAGCGGAACGGCGAAATGCAAACGATCAGGGCGGAGAAGGAGGTCATCCTTTCGGCTGGCGCGGTTCAGACTCCGAAGCTCCTGATGCTTTCGGGCGTCGGGCCCGAGGACGAGTTGAAGCGTCATGGCATTGCCGTGCGGCATCGCCTCGAAGGAATAGGCCAGAACCTTCAGGATCACCTCGAATTCCCCGCGATCCGCTATTGCACGGGGCGCTACGGTTACTTTGGTGAGGATACTCTGGTGCGTTCCGTCCGCAACGGCCTCCAATACCTGCTGTTCAAATCAGGCCCGGTCATGTCGAACGTCACGGAGGCCTGCGCCTTCGTCAATGTCGACGATAAGGAGGAGGAACCGAACGTGCAGCTTCATTTCGTTCCGATCGTCTTCATGGATTCGGATCAGGAGCAGATCAAGCGCGCGGGTGCCACGATCAATCCATGCGTGCTCAGACCCCACAGCCGCGGCGAAATCCGCTTGCGGTCGACCAACCCGGCCGACCATCCCATGATCGATCCGCGCTATCTCAGCCACCCCGAAGACATGCGCCTTTCGATCAAGGGTCTCAAACTGGCGCGGGAGATCCTTGCGCAGCCCGCTTTCGCGCCTTTCGTCGAGAAGGCGGAAGCATTCCCCGGGCCGGATGCCGAGGACGATCAGACGCTGCAGTCCTATATACGCTCCAAAGGCAAGACGGTGTATCACCCGGTGGGAACCTGCCGGATGGGAACGGACGACATGGCGGTCGTCGACCCGCAACTGCGCGTGCGGGGTTTGAGGAATCTTAGAATTGTGGACAATTCCATTATGCCCACATTGATTTCGGGCAATACCAATGCGCCCGCTATTATGATCGGCGAAAAAGCGTCGGATCTGATCCGCGGCATCGATCCGCTGCCGCCGAGCAATGCCTGACGCCGATCAGACTTTTGAGCCGGAACGCAATGCGGATGGAGGCGCCATGACGAGTTTGAGCAAACTGGATAGGGGCAACCTTTCCGAGCAGGTCTATGCGGCGATCCGGGGAACACTGATGGACGGGCGATACGAGCCCGGGGAGCGCCTGCGCATCAGCGGTCTGGCGGACGAGCTGGGCGTATCGATCACACCCGTCCGCGAGGCGATTTTTAGGCTCGTCAGCGAACACGCACTGGAAATGAAGGCGGCGACGGCGATACATGTGCGCAACCTCGCGCCTGCCGAGCTCCGCGAGATCCAGTTCATTCGCCATCACCTCGAAGGTGAGTCGGCGGCGTTGGCTGCCGAGCGCATCACGTCGAAGCAACTGGCCAATCTGGAGCACCTGCAGGAGGCGTTCAGGGTCGCCGCCGGCACGGACCCGCAGGAGGCTTCTCTGATCAATCGTCAATTCCATTTTGCGGTCGTCGCGGCCTCGGACCTGCCGCTCGTTTTTGCGACGGTCGAGAACATGTGGACGCTGATGGGACCTCTGCTTCGGACTTTCCATATGACAGTGCCGGTGCGCGACCTGACGAGCGGCGCACACAAGCATTACGACCTTCTTCGCGCCCTGGCAAAGCGCGATGCTGCAGGCGCCAGGGCCGCAATGCAGGAGGACATCGCCTGGGGCAAAGTCCTCGTCGACTGGCTGGAGCGGCAGCGCGCGGGAACCGCGGGCTGATCGCTCCCGCCTGGGCTAGAATGGCTCGTCTGCGTTTGGCCCTCATCTGCCTGCCGGCATCTTCTCCCCGTCATCGACGGAGAGAAGCGCGCATGGTGCGAGGCCGGCGCTCTCCCAGCGCAGGTTACCCGCTCGTTTCGGGCAGATGTGGGGCCATGTGCCCCACCCGATCAAAGCTCGATCCAGGTCGTCTTCAGTTCGGTGTACTTGTCGAGCGCATGCAGCGACTTGTCGCGTCCGTTGCCGGATTGCTTGTAGCCGCCGAAAGGCACCGTCACGTCGCCATGGTCGTAGCAATTGACCCAGACGCTCCCGGCGCGCAGTTTCCGTGAGATCCGGTGGGCGCGGGAGAGGTCGCGCGTCCATACGGCCGCCGCGAGGCCGTAGCTCGTATCGTTCGCGACGCGCACGGCCTCCTCGTCGTCCTTCACGGTAATGGTCGAGAGGACCGGTCCAAAGATTTCCTCCCTTGCTATAGCCATAGAGTTTTTCACGTTCGCGAAGATCGTCGGATTGAGGTAATAGCCGCCGAGCTCCGTGTCCGGACGGTCGCCGCCGAGCACGAGGCGGGCGCCTTCCTCACGCCCCTTGGCGATGTAGCTCTCGACGCGTGAGCGATGGTCGTCCTCGACGAGCGCGCCGAGCCTTGTTTCCGGATCCAGCGGATCGCCGGGCCGTATCGACCTAGCCGTCTCGATGACGATATCGAGGAACTGGTCCTGGATCCGCTCCGACAGGATGAGGCGCGAGGGGGCGACGCAGACTTCGCCCTGGTTGAAGCAGATCGCCGTTGCCGCGCGTTCGGCGGCCGCACGCAATTCCGGCACGTCGTCGAGGATGATGTTCGGCGACTTGCCGCCGCATTCCAGAAACACGCGTTTCATGTTCGACTGACCAGCATATTGCAGGAAGAGCTTGCCCACTTCGCCCGACCCGGTGAAGGCGAGGCAATCGACGTCCATATGCATACCGATCGCCTTGCCGGCGGTCGGGCCGAAGCCCGGCAGCACGTTGAAAACGCCGTCCGGAATGCCGGCCTCCGCCGCGAGCTCGGCCATGCGCAGCGCCGTCAGCGGCGATTGCTCGGCCGGCTTCAGGATCACGGAATTGCCGGTCGCCAGGGCCGGTGCCAGTTTCCAGGCGGCCATCAGCATGGGGAAGTTCCAAGGCACGACGGCGCCGACGACGCCCACAGGCTCCCGGGTTATGGTCGCCAGCTGGTTCGGGCCGGTCGGCGCGATCTCGTCGTAAAGTTTGTCCGGGCACTCGGCGTACCATTGCAGAGTATCGAGGACCACATTCACGTCGATCGTCCGGCTTTCGCTAATCGGCTTGCCCATGTCCAGCGTTTCGAGGACCGCCAGCTCGTCCATGTGCTTCTCGAAGAGCGCCGCAAAGCGCTGGAGCACTTTCTTGCGCTCCTTCGGCGACCTGTCGCGCCAGACGCCGGTGTCGAATGCCCGCCGCGCCGCCTTCACGGCGAGGTCGACGTCTGCCGCATCGCAAGCCGCGACTTTGGCGATCATCTGACCGTCGCGCGGGGAAATATCGTCGAAGGTTTCGCCTGAAACCGATTCGACGAAACGCCCGTCGATGAAGGCCTGCCCTTTGATGGCAAGGCGGCTGCGAATTTCCTCGATATCGGATCTCGATAGGCGAAGGTTCATATTTTCCTCCAAATTCTGAGTGACATATATGATATATGATGTTAGATGGGTGTTGGCAAGCGAATGTTGCTGCTCGCGAGGACAGCAAGGGCAGGAGGATCCAGATTGTATTCGCCATTGAAAAATGATTCCCGACCGGACGAGGCGACCATTGCGCGGCTTCGCGATCGTGCGCAGTTCGTGCGGCTGGAAACGATCCGGCTGATCGAGATCGCCAAGGTCGGCCATTATACGTCGGTGTTTTCGGCGGCCGAGATCTTCGCGTCGCTCTATTACGATGTCATGAGCCTGAGCAGCGATCCGAAATGGGCCGACCGCGACCGCTTCCTGATGGGCAAGGGCCATGCGGCCGTCGGGCTTTTCCCCATTCTTGCCGATCTCGGCTACCTGCCGGCGGATGTGCTGAACGGCTACACGCGTCTGGGCAACCCGCTTGGCGACCATCCCGACATGCGCAAGGTTCCGGGCGTCGACTTCTCTTCTGGCTCCATCGGCCACGCCCTGTCGAACGGTCTCGGCATGGCGCTCGCCGCGCGCATGCAGGGCCGCTCCTTCACCACTTTCGTCATGCTGGGCGACGGCGAAATGCAGGAGGGACAGGTCTGGGAGGCGGCCCTCGGCGCCGCGCATCACAAGCTATCCCGCCTCGTGGCGATCGTCGACCGCAACGGCTACCAGCTCGACGGAGCGGTAGACGACGTCATGGGCATCGAGCCGCTCGACGAGAAGTGGCGCGCCTTCGGCTGGGAGGTGCAGGTGGTCGACGGCCACGATATCGCCGAACTGACCGCCGCGCTTCGCCGCGCCAAGGCGGACGGCGCGCGCACGCGGCCATGCTGCATCATCGCCCGTACCGTCAAGGGCAAGGGCGTGAGCTATATGGAAACCGAACCCGGCTGGCATCTCGGCTATCTCGATCCGAGTGATGCCGAAGCCGCCCGCGCCGAAATTCTTTCGAAGGTCATATGATATGAGCCGCGCCCTTGAACGTCCGCAATCACCCAATTCCTGGCACTACCGCGAATTGAATCAGAAAAACCCCGGCCTGGATCACCTCTCGAACGGATTGATCGACCTGGTGGGGCAGGGACATCCGGTCGTGGCGGGTTCGGCCGATCTGCAATACTCCAACGGCCTCAACCGATTTGCCGCGCGATATCCCGACCGTTACGTCGGCTTCGGAATATCGGAGCAGAACATGGTGTCGGCGGCTGCCGGGATCGCCACGACCGGCATGATTCCCTATGTCGCTACCTTCGCATCGTTTCTCGGATTGCTCACCTGCGAGCAGATCCGGATGGATATAGCCTATTGCGCATTGCCGGTGCGGCTGATCGGTCATCACACCGGTATCTCCATGGGCTTTTACGGCACGTCGCACCATGCGACCGAGGACATCGGCACGATGCGGTCGATAGCCGACCTGACGGTCGTTTCGACCGCCGACGGCCCACAGCTCGAGGCGGCGATTCGCGCGAGCATCGCGCATGACCGGCCGATCTATTTCCGGACCGGGCGAGGACGCGAGCCGGACCTCTACGATCCCAAGGCCGATTTCGTCTTCGGCAAGGCGATAGAGCACGCGCGCGGCGAGGAGTTGACGATCATCGCCTGCGGCCTGCCGGTGCACCCCTCCATTGAGGTTGCCAGGCGCCTCAACGTCGCGGGCCGTTCGATTGGCGTCATCGACATGGCGACCGTAAAGCCAATCGACCGCGACGCGATTCTGGAGGCGGCGTCCCGCTCGAAGGTCCTGATGACCATAGAGGAGCACAACGTGCTCGGCGGGCTGGGCGCTGCCGTCGCAGAGGTGTTGACGGATGAAGGGATTGGCAAGCGCCTCATCCGCCACGGCATTCGCGACGAATATGCGCTGATTGCGCCGCCGACTCATCTCTACGCCCATTACAAGCTGGACGAGAAGGGCATCGAGGAGGTCGTGCTCGCCGCGATCGGCTGAAGGAGGGGCGACGGCAGTCATTTGCCGGGGAAGAAAATATATCATGTATCGACAAAAGAGGCTCGTGAACCGTCGCGAGTCGAAAAAGGAGGAGGAGTACCAATGAAGACCTATGAAAAATTCGCCGCCGCGGCGCTCACGTTCGCGGCGCTGTCGGGACCGGCGCCTGCCGCGGAGAAACACGAGCTCTATTCCCACCTACCGAACACGGCCCTATCCGGCGTGATCGATCCTCAGATGGCCGACAGAAGCGACATCGAGAAAGCTCTGCCTGAAGACGCCGAAGGATCCAAAGAACATCGCGATCGGCTGGACGGAGATCACACTCGGCAACGCTTGGTTCGTCGAGGTGGTTGAAGCGGCAAAGCGCAAGGCGGCCGAATATGGCGGCTACACCCTCGACATCCAGGTTGCAGACGGCGACCCGTCGAAGACTTCGGCGCATTTCGATTCCTTCATCACCAAGGGCGTGGACGTCATCGTCGTCGATCCCACGGATGTGGTTGGCGCCGCGACCGATGCCCAGCGTGCCGTTGATGCTGGAATTCCCGTCATCGCGCTCGGCACGGTTCCCGATGCCTCGGGTCCCTTCGTCACGACGGTTCTCGCTAATCCCTTCGGCAACGGCTTCGAAGCGGGTATTTACGCCGCCAAGCAGGTCGGCATGGATGTGCCGATCGTTTCCGGCGTAACCATCGGCACGCTCGGCAATTCGACGTCCGAAAGCCGCATCACCGGTCTGCTGTCCGGGATCGTCTTCGAACGATCGAACCAGTTCGGCCTTGGCTTCAGCCAGGAGGACGCCAAGCTGAAAGGCTTCGAACTGTTTCAACAGCTGAAGACAGGAGGCTCGTTCAACTGGACGGAAGGCCGCTTCGAGGTCGTCGGTATCCAGCCGGGCGGCTGGACGGAAGAGGGCGGGCTGAAGGGAGCGGAGGACCTGCTTGCCGGGCACGGCAGCCGCATCAACCTGATGCTGGCCGAAAACGACTTCATGGGCATCGGCGCGCTGACAGCGATCGAGAATATCGGCAAGAAGGGCCAGATTCCGGTCGCCTGTGCAGCCGACGGCTTCCGCATCGCGCTAGAGCACATCAAGGACGGCGATCTCCTGGTGACAGGCGCCAATAGCGGCCGCGCAACGGGTGAAGGCGTCATGATCCTGATCGAGCAGATTTTCCGAAAGGGTTTCGACGCCAACAATCTGCCGCTCGGTTCCTATTTCCCGGCCGAGATCATCACCGGGGAGAACGTCGACGAATTCGCCGATCCGGACCCGTCGAACCCGTTCTTCAAATACGAGGTTCCTCCGTTCCGCACGATCTCGGAAATCCGCAGCTGAAGTTGTTCCGCGTACCGCCGGCCTGGCCGGCGGTACGTCACGGAAGGAGGAGCAGATGCATCTTTCGATGTCGCAGATCGACAAGGCCTTCGGCGGTGTCACCGCGCTTCAGGGCGCTTGCCTGGAGGCGTTCGGCGGCGAGGTCCACGGCCTCATGGGGGAAAACGGAGCGGGCAAGTCCACTCTCATGAAAGTCCTTGCCGGCGCCTACCGGCGCGACGTCGGCGAGATCCGGATCGATGGCCGGGCCGTCGACATATCGTCGCCGCACGATGCGATCGCCAGGGGCATATCCGTCATCTACCAGGAATTCTCGCTTGCCGGCCACCTGTCCGTCGCGGAGAACGTGCTGATAGAGGAACTCGGGCGGCCGGGAATCCGCGTCGACTGGGCCGGCATGGTGCGGCGAACCCGAACGCTGCTTGCGGACATGGGTTTCGAGGACATCGATCCGATGCAGCCCGCCGGGACACTGCCGGTGGCCTACCAGCAGGTCGTGGAAATCTGCAAGGCCTTATCGCGTGAAAGCACGATCCTGGTCTTGGACGAGCCGACCGCCGTTCTTACCCATCATGAGACGGAGAAGCTGTTTCGGCTCATCCGGATGCTGCGGCAGCGCGGCGTGTGCGTCCTTTACATCTCGCATCGGCTCGAGGAGATATTTGCCCTTTGCGACCGCGTGACGGTGCTGAAGGACGGCCAGACCGTCGGCACTTGGCCCGTCGACGCGCTCGATCAGAAGGCGCTCGTCCGTCACATGATCGGTCGCGAGCTCTCCGATCTCTTTCCGGAGCGCAAGGCGGCCGTCGGCGACGTGCTGCTTGAGGTAGAGAAGCTCAATGCCGGACCGATGGTGCGGGACGTCACCTTTTCCGTGCGCGCGGGCGAGGTGCTCGGCGTGAGCGGTTTGGTGGGGGCAGGGCGCACGGAGACAATGCGCGCCATCTTCGGTGCCGATCCGCTCCAGTCCGGCCGCATCCGGCTGGCAGGCCGCGAGATCGCCATTCTTTCGCCCGGTCAGGCGGTCGCCAACGGTATCGGTATGCTGCCGGAGGACCGCAAGCATCAGGGTCTGCTTCTCGACTTGCCGATCCGGGTGAATGCCATGATGACGCCGGCAAATCCGTTCGTCTCGGCGCTCGGCTTTCTGCGCAACCGGGCGGAAACCGCTGCCGTCGAAGACATTGCGCGGCAGCTGCGGCTGAAAGCCAGCGGCACCGACGTACCGGCAGGCACACTTTCGGGGGCAACCAGCAGAAGGTGGCGCTCATGAAGTGGATCGCCGCGAAATGCCGCGTACTCATTTTCGACGAGCCGACGCGCGGCGTCGACGTGGGCGCCAAAGTCGAGATCTACCGGGTCATGAACGAACTCGCGGAAGCCGGCGCCGCCGTCATCATGGTCTCTTCGGACATGCTCGAGGTGATCGGCATGTCGGACCGCGTCATCGTCATGCGCCAGGGTGGGCTCGCCGGCGAACTTCAGAAACATCAAATCAGCGAGGAAGCCATCATCGACCTCGCCATGGGAACGGAGGCGTGACCCTCATGCACAAGAAAGCCGGTGTCGCCACCTTGCTGATCCGCTACAACATCTTCCTCATGCTCGGGCTGCTAGTCATCGCGTCGGCGATGCTGTCCGATGTCTTTCTGACGCCGCAGAATCTGTGGAACCTGATGAGGCAGCTCGTGCCGCTTGCGCTCGTCTCCATCGGCATGGTGCTGGTGATCCTGACCGGCGGCATAGACCTGTCGGTCGGCGCGGTTGCAGCGATCGGCGCCATGGTCATCGCGATGCTGTTACCCTATCTCCCGGATCAGGCGGCAGTCGGCCTGCTCATCGGCATGGCGGCCGCGGTTGCCGCCGGCTCTCTGCTCGGCGCGGTGACGGGCGCGCTCGTCGCGCTCTTCCGCATGGCTCCCTTCATCGCCTCGCTCGCCATGATGACGGTTGCTCGCGGCATCGCGTTCATGATGTCGAACGGCCAGCCGGTCCGCTTCCCCCGCGATACGGGCGCGGCGGATCTCATGCGTGCCTTCGGCAGCGGCACGGTGCCGGTTCTCGGCATGCCCTGGCCCGTCTTGATGGCCGTCCTCCTGATCATCCTCTTCGTCACGGTCATGGCGCAGACCAAGTTCGGCCGCCTCGTCATCGCGGCCGGTTCCAACGAGGTCGCGGTGCGTCTCGCCGGCATCCCCGTCGCCCGTTACAAATTCCTCGTCTATGCCATTGCCGGCGGTCTTTCCGCGTTCGCCGGCGTGGTCGCGACCTCGCGTACGGCGGTCGGCACGGCCAATACCGGCTTCGGGCTGGAGCTCGACGCGATCGCTGCCTGCGTCATCGGCGGCGCATTGCTGTCGGGGGGCAAGGGCACGGTTCTCAACACGATGATCGGAGTGCTCATTCTGGGGCTCATCGGCAACATCATGAACCTCCTGTCCGTGCCCGCCTATCCGCAGCAGATCATCAAGGGTGTCATCATCGTTTTCGCCGTCCTGCTCCAGAACGTCAGCGGTGAGGCGAAGCGGACCTGAGCCATCGGCCGGGCGCTCACGCGCCCGGCTCGTCCAGGAGATATTTTGCGAGCACCTCGATCTGACCGGTGATCATATGAACACCCTTATGAACAACGCAGCCGCGTTCCGATGCCAGCCGCAGCAAAGGCGTGACGTCGGGTTCCATCACGACTTCGGCCACCAGTGCTCCCGGCTCCAGCGTCCCGGGGTCCACCGGCAGCGGGTCGCCCGCCTTCATGCCGAGCGAGGTAGCGTTGACGACGAGGTCGAAGCCGCGGGCGTCTGCCGGTGCTGCCGCGGCGTCGCTTCCCGGGAAAGCCTCCCGCAGCCGCTCGGCAAGCTCCTCGGCTTTGACGGCGGAGCGGTTGGCTATCGCCAGCCGTTCGGTGCCACCGCGCACCAGCGCCTCGGCGATACCCGTGGCGGCGCCGCCGGCGCCGACCAGCAGCGCTCTACGTCCGCGGATCTCATGCCCCTCGCGAAGGAGGCCCTGCACGAAACCGGCGCCGTCGAACATTTCGCCGTGGAAGCTGCCGTCCGGCGTGCGCCGCGCGACATTGGCGACACCCAGAAAGCGCGCGGTTTCGGAAAGGCCGTCGCACAGACTGGCGACGCTGGTCTTATGCGGAATCGTGACGATCACGCCGGCAAGGCTCTCGACCCAGCGCAGCCCGTCGAAAGCGGCTGCAAGATTTTGCGGCGAGACCTGCCACGGCACGAGAACGGCGTCGAGGCTCCTTTCGGCGCAGTAAGCGTTGAAATAGGTGGGCGTGCGCAGATGATGGGACGGATAGGCCAGGTGCACCACCACACGTGTCGTACCGGAAATGCGCTGTTTCATTAGGGCTCCTTCGAGGAAAAATGCTATCCATGTTAAAATATATCATATATCTTGTAATTGAAAGTCCGTGGAGGATGACCCAATGCCGCTAAAGCACAAATCCATTATGGAGCTGTTCGATACGAGCGTCACGGTCTTCGGCGCGCCCGGCCGCTATGTACAGGGCCCCGGCGCCCTGCGCCTGGTGGGGGATTGTGCAGCTACCCTCGGCTCGGCGGCGGTGCTGGTCATCGACGGGGTGATTCGAGATATGCTGGCCGAAAGGATCCGGGAGAGCTGCGCTGCTGCCGGGGTAGGCCTCACCGTCCTCTCCTTTTCCGGCGAACTCGGCAGATGCACCGGTTCGCAGCTTCAGGCGCAGCTTGGCGGACCGGTTTCGATGGTGATCGCGGCCGGCGGCGGCCGCGCGATCGATGCCGGCAAAGCCCTCTCGGAGCGGGTCGGTGGCGGTCTTATCAGCCTGCCGACGGTCGCCTCTAACGATGCGCCGACCTCCAAAAACTTCGTGCTCTACGACGAAGAGCACCGTCTGCTCGAAGTGCGTCATCTCACGCGCAACCCGGACTTCGTGATCGTCGATACCGCGATCCTGTCGAAGGCGCCGAGGGCGCTGTTCCGCGCCGGGCTCGGCGATGCGCTGGCCAAGAAGTTCGAAGCGGACGCCTGTCTGAAGAACGGCGGCGGGACGATGTTTCTGGCAAGTTCGACGCGCCTTGCCCATCGTATCGCGGGCTTCTGCTACGAGACGCTTGTGCGCCATGCGGCCGCCGCCTGGTCGGTCGCTGGGACCGGTGCCGTTACCGAGGATTTCGACGCTGCCGTCGAGGCGATGATTCTCATGGCCGGCCTCGGCTTCGAAAGCGGCGGGCTTTCGCTGCCCCATGCTCTTACCCGGGGAATCCCGCTTCTGCCTCGCGGCGCCACCGTGCCGCATGGGATGCAGGTCGCCTGGGCGCTGATCGTCCATTTCGAAACACTGGGTCTTGAGCCGCCGCCGGAACTGATGGCCCTCTATCGGGCGGTCGGCCTGCCGCTCTGCCTGGAGGATCTCGGCGTGCCGCCGCCGTCCTCTGCGGATCTCGCGGCCCTGGCGGACGCAACGCTCGCCGTTCGCCACGCGAAGAACATGCCATTCGAGCTGGATGCACGAACGCTTTTGAATGCCGTCCTGCGCGTCGAGACGAGAGCGGCTACGAGGAGTCCTGTACTATGAACGCACCACTTGCCCTGATCACCGGAGGCGGCACCGGCATCGGCCGCGCCACCGCCGAACGTCTCCTGTTGGAAGGCTGGCGCGTGATCGCCACCGGCCTCGACCGCGATGACGACCTGCCGGCGGATATTCGTTTCCACCGGGCTGATGTGACCGATCCGGACGCGATCCTGCCTCTCCTTGCTGGCGAGAATGCCCTGCAGGGTCTCGTGCATTGCGCGGGCATCCTGCGCCACGAGCGGGAATGGAACATTGCGGATTTCGAAGCGGTGATGAAGGTCAATGTAAGTGCCGGCTTCGCGCTGGCGACGGCACTCTTGCCCCGGTTGGAGGCTGCGGGCGGTGCGGTGGTCATGCTTGCCTCCATGTGGGCCATCTTCGGCTCGGCAGGCGCCCCGGCCTATACCGCAAGCAAGGGTGCCGTGGCGGCGGTGACCCGTTCCATGGCAGTCGCCTGGGCGCCGGCGGGCGTGAGGGTCAATTCCGTGGCGCCGGGCTGGGTTGAAACGCGAATGTCGACGCGAGCGCGCACGGATCGCGACCGTGCCGATCGCATCAACAGCCGCATTCCGATGGGGCGCTGGGCGCAGCCTTCGGAAGTCGCGGCGGTCGTGCGCTTTCTGCTTTCATCGGACGCCGCTTACGTCACTGGAACGATGCTGCCGGTCGACGGCGGCTATTCCGTTTGCTGAAGGAGATCACCATGAAGGCTTGGGTTCATCACGAAACCGGCACCCCGGACGTTCTGCGGCTCGAACAACGGCCGAGGCCGAGACCGGGCAAGGGTGAGGTCCTGGTGCGAAATCGTGCGATCGGTTTGAACCCCGTGGACTGGAAGTTCATCGATTGGGGACATCCGTCCTGGGAGTGGCCACATATTCCCGGTGTCGACGGTGCGGGCGAGGTGGAAGAGCTCGGCGAGAGTGTCACGCATGTCGCACCCGGAGCACGGGTCGCCTATCATAACGATCTCGTGCGGCCGGGTTCGTTCGCGGAATATACGGTCGTGCCTGCAAGGGCACTGATCCCGCTGCCGCCGACGCTTCCCTTCGCCGCCGCGGCAACGATCCCTTGCCCGGCGCTGACCGCCTTTCAAGCCGTATCCAAGGTGCCGCTCAAACCCGGCGCGCACATTTTGGTGACGGGCGCGTCCGGCGCCGTCGGCGGCATTCTGCTGCAGCTCGCGCACAGGCGCGGTTGGGTCGTGCACGCCGTTTGTTCCGCCTCTCAGGCAGCAAGGGTCAAGCGCCTGGGTGCGGCGACCGTCACCGACTATCATCGGGCGGAATGGCGCGAAGAGGTTCGGGAAAGGACGGGAGCACAGCCGTTGCAGGCCGTCTTCGACATGGTCAGCGGCGAGCATGCCGCGACGCTCGCGCCTTTGCTGGCGGCCAACGGCCACCTCGTCTGCATTCAGGACCGACAGGAAAGGGCGCCGCTTCCCGCCTTCACGACGACCATTTCCTTGCATGAGGTGGGCCTGAACGCCATGCACGGCTATGCGGACGACTGGCAATGGGGCAGCCTGGTGACTGCCGGAGCCGCCATTGCCGCCGATATCGCGCAGGGCGTCGTCGATCCGCAGATTGTGGAAATCTCTGCATTCGAGCAGCTGCCCGAAGCGCTTGCACGCCTCAAATCGGGACCGAACCCCGGCAATCGTGTGGTCGAGCTTTGATCGGATGCCGCGTTTGCAACCCACAACGGATCTTGAGAAAAGTCTCGAGAGTTGTGCCGGGGATGGATCGAGCGGGTTCAGGGACAGCAGCGCTTCGCCGACGTCTTGTCTATGGGCGACTTCATCTCCACGCCTCCGTCTTCCGTATCCACTCCCTTGTCCTTCCCTCCGGATCGGCATTCAGCGTGATGTCCGTCACCACGGCGGCGCTGTCGGCGCCGTGCGCGAAGACGCCCTCGATCCGCTCCGTATTGAGGCCGCCGATGGCGACGAGCGGGAGCGGGTGAACGCGCTCGCGCCACCATGAAAGCCGCTCCAGCCCCTGGGGCGCCCACTTCATCTTCTTGAGGATCGTCGGATAGATGGGTCCGAGCGCGACGTAGTCCGGTTCGGCTGCGAGCGCGTTTGCCAGTTCCGCCTCGTCATGGGTGCTGACGCCGAGCTTGAGCCCTGCGGCACGGATGGCGGCAAGATCGGCCTCCGCCAGATCCTCCTGTCCCAGATGGATGAAATCGCAGCCTTCCTCTATCGCCAGCTGCCAGTAGTCGTTGACGATCAGCTGGCATTCATGGGCGGCGCAGACTGCCCTGGCGACCCGTAACTGACGGCGGATGTCTTCCTCGTCCCGGTCCTTGATGCGGAGCTGGACGAGCCTGACGCCGAGCGGCACCAACCGTTCGATCCATTGGGCGCTGTCGACGATGAGATAAAAGGGATCGAGCTTCACGAGAAGACTGCCTTTCCGATGACGGGGGTGGACGGGACGGCCATGTCACGAGGCTCGAGCATGCCGGCGCCGTGAGCCGCGTGCCCGGCATCGATCGCCTTGGCGAAGGCTTCGGCCATGGCGGCGGGATGGGCAGCGCCGGCAACGGCGGTGTTGAGCAGGACCGCGTCGTAGCCGAGCTCCATCACGGTTGTCGCATGTGACGGGCGGCCGATACCGGCGTCGACGATCAGCGGCACGTCGGAAAATTCCGAGCGCATGGCGCGCAAGCCCTGCACGTTCTGCGGTCCCATGGCGCTGCCGATCGGCGCGCACCAGGGCATCAGCACCCGGCAGCCCGCCTCCAGCAGCCTTTCGGCGACGACGAGGTCGTCCGTCGTATAGGGGAAGACCTGGAAACCTTCCCCGGTGAGGATGCGGGCCCCCTCGACGAGGCCGAAGACGTCCGGCTGCAATGTGTCCTGGTGACCGATCACTTCGAGCTTGATCCAGCTCGTGCCGAAAACCTCGCGTGCCATCTTCGCGGTCAGCACCGCCTCCGAGACCGAATGGCAGCCGGCCGTGTTCGGCAGCACGCGCACGCCGAGTTCGCGGATCAGCTCGAAGAAGGCGCCGCCCTGGCGCCCGCCGGCCGTCTCGCGGCGGAGCGAGACCGTGACGATATCGGTGCCCGACCGCCGCACCGCCTCGGCGAGCACGGCCGGCGAGGGATAGCGGGCGGTTCCGAGCAGCAGTCTCGACCGGATTTCTGTTCCATAGAATAGCGGCATGTCAGCCTCCCTGCATCGGCGACAGAATCTCGATCCGGTCGCTGTCCTGCAGCCGGTAGCTGGATCGGTCTGCCTTCTGGACCAGTTCGCCGTTGACGGCGGTCGCCAGCCAGTCGCCTTCGAAATCGAGGCGCTGCAAGACCTCGGCGAGTGTAACGGCCAGAAGGTCGTGTTCCTCGCCATTGACGGTCAGCTTCATCGGAAATCTCCTTTGCGTGTCTCGTCGCCCAGGGCCAGCGCCGCCACTTCCCGGGCCGTGGCTGGGGAGAGCAGGAAGCCATGACGATAGAGGCCGTTGACTGTAATCCTGTTTTCGCGCCGCGAGGCCCGCGGCAGGTTGTCGGCAAAGGCGGGGCGTACGCCCGTGCCGGTCTCGATCAGGCGCGCTTCGGCGAAAGCCGGATGGAGCGCATAGGCGGCGTTCAGCAGTTCCATCAGCGAGCGGGTGGTGATCGGGCGGGCGTCGTCGCTCTCGATCATCGTCGCGCCGCACATGAAGAGCCCTCCGCCGCGCGGCACGATATAGAGCGGGATGCGGGGATGCAGCACGCGCACGGGGCGCGAGAGCGTCACCTCGTCCGTCTGCAGATAGGCCATCTCGCCGCGCACCCCGCGTAGCCCGTCGATCTCGCCGATGCTCGACGCGCCGGTGCAATCGACGGTGAGCGCGAAATCGCGATCGTCCATGTCCTCGCCGGCGAATACCGCGCCGCGTGCCGTCAGCCCTTGCCGGAGCGCCGAGAGTGCCCGGCGCGGGTCGAGATGCGCCTCCTGCGGAAAGAACAGCGCCTGCCGGAAACGGCCGGCGAGAGCCGGCTCCAGCGCAGCGATCTCCTCTGCATCGAGCGAGCGGAAGCCGGAGGTGCGGGAGGCGAAACGCTTGAGTTCGGCTCCGTCACGGGGTTGCGCGACGACGAGCGTGCCGTTGCGATGCACGGAGCCGGCAGGGAGCGCGGCTTCCCACCAGTCGGCGGCGCCGATCCCCAGCCTCAGGACGGTTTCCTCGGCACTTTCGCGCTCGCACCAGGGAGCGAGCATGCCGCCCGCATACCAGGAAGCGGCCCCGGTAGAGCCGGCGGCATTTTCTGTGATCGTCACTGCGGCGCCGCGCCCGAGAAGTTCATGGGCGGCGGTGAGGCCGGCGACGCCGGCACCTCTGATCAGCACGCGCATTTCATTCTCCAGCGGGCGCGGCATTGCTTTCATCGACCGGCATATAGAGGTCGCCGCCGTCGCGATATCTGGCGGCCATCGCCTCGAGGCCCTCCTTCTGCGCCTCGGCGCGGATATCGTGGGAAATCCGCATCGAACAGAATTTCGGTCCGCACATGGAGCAGAAATGCGCGACCTTGTGCGCCTCCTTGGGCAGGGTCTCGTCGTGGAAATTGCGCGCGGTCTCGGGGTCGAGCGAGAGGTTGAACTGATCCTCCCAGCGGAACTCGAAGCGGGCGCGCGACAGCGCGTCGTCGCGGGTTCGGGCGGCCGGGTGCCCTTTGGCGAGATCGGCGGCATGGGCGGCGATCTTGTAGGTGATCACGCCGGTCTTGACGTCGTTGCGGTCGGGCAGGCCCAGATGTTCCTTCGGCGTCACGTAGCAAAGCATGGCGGTGCCGAACCAGCCGATCATCGCCGCGCCGATGCCTGACGTGATGTGGTCGTAGCCGGGCGCGATATCGGTGGTGAGCGGCCCGAGCGTATAGAAGGGCGCTTCTCCGCAGACGGCGAGCTGCTTGTCCATGTTCTCCTTGATCTTGTGCATGGGCACATGGCCCGGCCCTTCGATCATCACCTGGCAATCCTTGGCCCAGGCGATCTTCGTCAGTTCGCCGAGCGTTTCGAGCTCCGCGAACTGGGCCCGGTCGTTTGCGTCGGCGATAGAGCCGGGACGCAGGCCGTCGCCGAGCGAGAAGGAAACGTCATAGGCGCGGCAGATGTCGCAGATCTCCTCGAAATGCTCGTAGAGGAAGCTCTCGCGGTGGTGATGCAGGCACCACTTCGCCATGATCGAGCCGCCGCGCGAAACGATGCCCGTGACGCGATCCACGGTGAGCGGGATATAATGAAGCCTGACCCCGGCATGGATGGTGAAATAGTCGACGCCCTGTTCCGCCTGCTCGATCAGCGTGTCGCGGAAGACCTCCCAGGAAAGATCCTCGGCGATGCCGTTTACCTTTTCCAGCGCCTGGTAGAGCGGCACGGTGCCGATCGGTACCGGCGAATTGCGGATGATCCATTCGCGGATGTTGTGAATGTTGCGGCCGGTGGAAAGGTCCATGACCGTGTCGGCGCCCCAGCGCGTCGCCCAGACCATCTTCTCGACCTCCTCGGCCATCGATGAGGTGACGGCGGAATTGCCGATATTCGCGTTGATCTTCACCAGGAAGTTGCGGCCGATGATCATCGGCTCGGCTTCCGGGTGGTTGATATTGGCCGGAATGATGGCGCGGCCGCTCGCCACTTCCTGGCGCACGAATTCCGGCGTTACGAAATCGGGGACAGAGGCACCGAAGCTTTCGCCGTCTCGGGCAAGCGCCTCCTTCGCGGCCTTCCGGCCGAGATTTTCGCGGATGGCGATGAACTCCATCTCCGGCGTGACGATGCCGGCGCGGGCATAGGCGAGCTGGGTTACCGCTTTTCCCGGCTTCGCCTTGAGCGGCTGGTGACGAATCGGGAATTCCGGCGTCAGCCTTTCGCCGGTGGCAAAGCCGTTGTCTTCGGCCTTCACCGCACGGCCGTCGTAGCTTTCGACATCGCCGCGCTTGAGAACCCAGTCGCTGCGAAGGCGCGGCAGGCCCGCGTCGATGCGGATATCGGCGTTTTCGACCGTGTAGGGGCCGGAGGAATCGTAAACAGTCACCGGCGGCTCGCCGGAGGTCGGATGCAGCGCGATCTCGCGCATCGGCACGCGGATCTCCGGGTGGATCTCGCCCGGCTTGTAAACCTTGCGGGATGCCGGGAGCGGTCCTTGCGTGACCGAGGGCGCAGCGGCGAGAGGCTTGATTAGATTCATCTTGAGGCTCCAATGTTTTCGCGTTGGAGACCCAGTTCTGAAGCCGGAAGGATGAAAAGACGTATCACCGATGAATTGCCGATAAACGGAATCCTGGCTGCTGCACGTCTGCACCGTCCCTACGCCAGTATGAACTGGATCAGGTTCAACGGGTCACTGCGCGCGCTAGCAGTATCTCAGCCCCTTGCCGGGACCCCCCTGGTGAATGGCGCAATTAGGGACGGTTATCGCCGCGGCGTCAAGATGGTTTTTGCACCGGCTAAATCCCGTGCGCAGGGCTCGCGCCATGCTTGCAAATGCAAAGTTCTAAATCTACTTACCGTCCGAGTCTGAAGCGCCATGATGCGCATAGCGAAAAGGGGTGAAGGTCTTGGGGCAGGCGGAGACGGGGACCAGGAAAAGGGGACGCAAGGCGCTTTGGGCGGCCGTTGCGGTCATCGCAATCGCAGCCGCAGGCGCGACCGGTTACAAGATTGCTGTCGAAAAGAGCGTGAGCAGGCTGATCGCCGAACGGGGCGGCAGAGTGGGCACGGTCGAAGCGGACTTCTTCGGGCGCGTTCACCTGCGCGACCTGACGCTGCCGCTGAAGGAAGGATCCGAACTTCGCGTCGCCGCGATCGACGGGCGGCCCAGGATCCTATTTCTGGACGGCATGCTCGAGGTCAGCGGCGTGGACCTCGATATGCGCCCGGGCAAGATCGCCGTGCCGAAGGTGATCGTCGAGCAGGCGGAGTTCGGTCGCGACACGCTGGCGCAAATGTTCGGCGCGGGAAGCAACCTTTCGCTGCCGAAACAGTTGGCGCTTTTTACGGCAAAGAGCGTCACCGCCCCTGAGGTGATCATCACGCAGACGGTTGCCGGTAGCGAGCAGAAGCTGGTCTACAAGAACGTGGTCTCGGAAGGTATCGTCGATGGCCGCATTGCGCGCTATTCGGCGAGTGGTGCGAGCTTCGAAGCCGCCATAGGCGCCTCCGATGGAGAGGGCGGCGAGAGGAAGCGGCTGACGGGCTCCCTTGGAGCCATGACGGGGCAGGACGTCGATGCCGCCTATCTGGCCCGCATCTATACTGAAAAGGCCGGGCCGGGCGACGGGCAGGCAAGGCCTGTCTATGGGCCATTCTCGATCAAGGATATAGCCTTCTCGGATGGCGAGGCGAGCTTCGGCTATGACGAGGTTCGCAGCAGCGGCGTAAGCATGCGGATGCTGGACGAGCCACTTCGCGAAACTCTGGAGAAGCTCAACTCGGTCTCGTCGCCCGAGGATCTGCCCGTGGCGGAGCGTCAAGACTATTTCGCCCGGATTCTGTCGGTCGCCGATTTGACGAGGAAGGCCGACATGGAAATGCTGGGTCTGAAGATCGACGCGCCGGACAAGGATGGTGAAGAGGGCGAGAGGATCAAGCTGGCGATGGATCGCCTCGCGCTCCGGCTCGATGGCCGGAAGCTCGACGCGTCGGTGAATGGCTTCTCGATGGCGGAGGGCGCGGACTACGTCAAAGTCTCCGAAGCAAGCATTTCGGGCTTTTCCTGGGATCCCAGCGTGGAAGCGCTGAAGAAGTTCGTCGCTCTGCAGGATGGGCAGCATGAGAACTTCCCTTTCACGACGCTGCTGCCGGAGTTCGGAACGTTCCGCGTGGCGGGAATCGATGCCGATCTGCCTGACTCGAGCACCGGCGTGGAAGACTGGGACGAATACAACGACACTCCGGATGCTGGAGAGGGCGATCGGCCGCAACGCATCCGCTTCACGATGAAGGGATACGAGCTGGCGCTCGCGAAACCGCGAAACGGCATTCCGACTGACGTCCGCGCCGGATACCAGGATTTCGCCCTTCAAATCCCGGAGCATACGCAGGACGAGACTCTCGCCAAGCTTCGCAAGCTGGGCTTCAACGAATTGGTCCTCTCCTCCAACCTCGAAGCCGCCTGGGACGAAGCGACCGAGACTCTGGTCATCAAGGATATCTCCACGAGCGGAAAGGATATTGGCCGCTTTTCCCTCTCCGGCCTTCTGGGAGGCGTGAGCGGCGACTTCTTTCGGGCGACGCGGCTAAGGCGCAGGCGGCGTTGTTCGGCCTCACCGCGCGGGAAGCAAGCCTGAAGATCGAGGACAAGGGCTTCACCGCCAAAGGGATACAGGTCTATGCCGAACAAAACGGCATGACGGAGGATCAGGCACGCGGCATGCTGGAAATGACGGCGTCGGTGATGCTGCATCAATTTGCCGCGCAGGAGCCTCGGCTGCGGAATGTGGTGGATGCAGTTTCGCGGTTCATCGCGAAACCGGGGACATTCACGCTGACGGCCAAGTCCAAATCCGCCAGCGGCATCGGTGCGCTCGAATTCGCGGTTGCTTCGCAAAATCCGCTTCTGCTTCTCGACAGGGTCGACTTCGAGGCGACGGCGGAATAGCGGCCTTCTCGCCGCAAGCGGGGCGAAGAGGGCTCGCAGGCCGCCTAAAGTCTACTCCCTGGTTCAACGCTGGTTGAACGGGGAGGGGTTAGAACGTGGGGCAAACTGTCCACCTACGCGTCGCCACTCTTCGCGCCTGCCCGGTCGATAAAATCCGCCCGGTTGATCCCATGGCGTTGCAGCTTGTCGTAAAAAGTCTTGCGGGGGATGCCGAGGGCTTGCAGGGTCTCCTTGACGTCGCCGCGGTGCTCCGTGAGGGCCTGCTTGAGGATATCGGCCTCGTAGCGTTCCAATCTTTCCGGCAGGGTTGCTCCGCTTGAGGCGGGCGTTGCGGCCGGAGCTCCCAGGTTTCCCTCCACCCCCAGCGCGACCCGTTCGGCGAAGTGCGAAAGCTCGCGCACATTGCCCGGCCAGGAATGCGTGGCCAGGTAGGCGTGCATGGCAGCCGAGATCGCGGGCACGTCGCGGCCGAAGCGTTCCGAGGCGCGGGCCAGGAAATGGGAGAAGAGGAGGGGATGTCGTCGCGCCGTTCGCGCAAGGGCGGGATCGAGAGCGTCACGACATTCAGCCGGTAATAGAGATCCTCGCGGAAATCGCCGCGCGCGGCCGGATCGCCGAGGTCGACCTTGGCTGCGGCGACGACGCGGATGTCGACGGGACGGGTCAGGTTGGTGCCGAGCGGGGTGATCTCGCGTGCTTCAAGCACGCGCAGCATCTTCACCTGGGTTGCCGGCGGCATCGCCTCGATCTCGTCGAGGAAGAGGGTGCCGCCGTTCGCATGCTCGATCCTGCCGACCCGCTTCTTGACGGCGCCGGTAAAGGCGCCGGGCTCGTGGCCGAAGAGCTCGCTTTCGATGACCGTTTCCGGCAGAGCGCCGCAATTCAGTGCGACGAAGTTGCCGGTTCTGCGCCGGCTCCATTGGTGCAGCAGCGTGGCGACGACCTCCTTGCCGCTGCCCGTCTCGCCGGCGACCAGCACATCGACATCGGTGTCGGCGATGTGTTTCAAGGTCTGGCGAAGCCGCTCCATGGCCGGCGTCTGGCCGATCAGCGGCAGGCCTTCGGAGGCGGCTTCGGCCGCGCGGCGCAGCGCCCGGTTCTCCATGACGAGCCGCCGTTTCTCCTCTGCGCGCCGGGCGCTCTGGACAAGACGGTCGGCGGCAAACGGCTTGGCGACGAAGTCATAGACGCCGTCCTGGATCGCCTGCACCGCCATCGGGATGTCGCCGTGTCCCGTGACAAGGATCATCGGCAGGTCCGGATCGAGCGACAGAACCTTGCGGAAAAGGGCGAGCCCGTCCATGCCCGGCATGCGGATATCGCTGATGACGACGCCCGCGAAGTCGGCGGAAAGTTCGGAGAGCGCCTCCGTCGCGCTGGCAAAGGACGAGACGGTGAAGCCCGCAAGCTCGAGCGTCTGCTGCATCGCCTTGCGCAGATCGCGGTCGTCATCGATCAGGAACACGGATGGGGCGGCGCTCATCGCTCAGGCCTTCTTGAGATTGACGGTAAATGTCGTTCCGGAGGGACTGCTCTCGACCTCGATCGTGCCGCCATAGTCGGAGACGATCTCCTTGGAGATCGCGAGACCGAGGCCCAGCCCGTCTTCCTTCGAAGTGTTGAACGGCGTGAACAGCTCTTCGCGGACATCGGCCGCAATCCCCGGGCCATTGTCGGCGACGGTCAGCGCGATACCGCCGGCCACGTCCTCGCAGCGCACCCGGATCGCGCCGTTCTCGCTGTCGCCGATCGCTTCCAGCGCATTCTGCAGAAGGTTGATCAAGACCTGCTCCAGCCGGATGCGGTTGCCGAGTGCCTGGAGGTCATCGGGCGGCAGATCGATGCGTATTGCGTCCATCCGTCCGGCAAAACGGCTTCGGAGCAGCATGAGCGCACCCTCGACGACCTCCTTCATCGCGGTCGGCCCGGCGGCGAAATGGCCCTTGCGGGCGAAGCGGCGCAGTTCGTCGGTGATGGCGCCGACACGGTCGGTGAGTTCGGCGATGCTTTCCATGTTCTCGGCGGCGGTGGAGCTCTGGCCACGGTCTAGAAAGGTGCGGGCATTATCGGCATAGGCGCGGATGGTGGCGACCGGCTGGTTGATCTCATGGGCAACCCCGGCCGCGACCTGGCCGAGGATCGCCAGTCGGTTCGCCTGGACGAGGTCCTGCTGCACGGCCTGGAGCTTCTCGGTGGTCTGCCGGTGGTCGGCGATCTCGGTTTCGAGACGGTCGCGCGCCATGCGCAGGTCGCGCGTCCGCTCCTCGACGCTCGCCTCAAGCGCATTGCGGGCCAGCCGCTCCTCGGCGCTGCGCATGGCGACGACCTGGCGACGGCGCAGGAGCAATGCGGCAAGCGCGATAAGCGGAACGAGCGCGGCAAGGGTGAGGAGCTGCGCTTCCCGCGCACCCGCGGCAAGCGGCGCCTTAAGCGGCGACAACTGCTCGAGCCGCCAGTTCGTCGACGGCACCATGGTTTCCACGCGCAGGAAGGCTGCGTTGGAGTCGCCCGGCAGCAGGGCGTCCAGCGTGGAGGAGCCATCGGGCCGCGCCTCGATCTTCCGGAAAGGCAGCGGCAGCAGCGGTGCATCGCCGAACTGCAGGCTTTCGCGTATGGGTGCGAGCCGGTCTTCGGGGATCGGCTTCGTCGTCATGAAGCGCCAGGAGGGCAGGCTGGTGATGAGGACGATGCCGCGCCGGTCGGTGACATAGGCCGGCTTGCCGGAGACCTGCCAATCCGCCTCGACCCCGTCGAATTCGAGCTTGGCGACGATCACCCCCAGCGGACCGCCGGGCCCGTCGACGCGCCGGGAAATATAAAGCCCGGGCCGCTTGCTGACCGTGCCCATGGCGAAGTGTTCGGCCATGCCGTCGCGCACGGCGAGCCGAAAATAATCGCGGAAGGCATAGTCGTTGCCGACGAAGCTCGTCGGCTCCTGCCAATTGCTGGCCGCGACGGCCACGCCGTTCCGGTCGATCAGATAGATGACCGCGGCTTCGGCGCTTGTCGCCAGCGCCTCGAGCTTGCGGTTGATACGGTCGAGCGACGGCCTGTCCGGCGAAAGCAATGCCCCACGAATGCCTGCGTCGTCGGCGAGGACAAGCGGCAGGGCGCGCTGCCGTTCCACGACTGCCCGAAGAAGCGAGGCTTTCAGGCTGGCGTCGATCCGGCTCTGATAGGCAAGGCCGGCGAGCGCCTGCGACCGGCCGTAGTCTCGCGCAAGAAGAAGGCCGGCCGCCAGAAGGACCAGCGCGACTGCCGCGAAAACCAGCCAGGACCGTCGGGCCCGGCTGCGAAGCGCATGCGGATCGCTCGTATCTGCAGGAAGTCTGACCATGCGAGCATTGTGCATGATTTCGCCCAGCGCGCCAGCCTGTCTGTGCGGAAATCCGCACATACCCACGAACAGCAAGCGTGCGTCGCTCCAAAAATCTCATGAATTCAATTGCTTCGGTCCCCGCGGCACACTGGCACGCATGTTGCTCACCAGCTCCACAAGGCAGCCATTGCTGTCGATCTTCGGAAAGCGGCCCGGGAGGCCCGGCATGTTGCCGGACTGGGCCTGCCACGTGGAGGACATCATGATCATCGAACATTCCGCGGAGGTCCGCGGCAAGACACCCCTTTACCGCCATCTCTATGTCCAGGTGCTGGCGGCGATCGCCGCAGGCATCCTGCTCGGGCATTTCTATCCGGACATCGGCACGGAGCTCAAACCGCTCGGCGACGCCTTCATCAGGCTCGTGAAGATGATCATCGCGCCGGTGATCTTCCTGACGGTCGCGACAGGCATTGCCGGCATGACCGATCTCGCCAAGGTCGGCCGCGTGGCCGGCAAGGCGATGATCTACTTTCTCGCCTTCTCCACCCTTGCCCTTCTCGTCGGCCTCGTCGTCGCAAACGTGGTCCAGCCGGGCGCGGGAATGCATATCGATCCGGCCTCGCTGGACGCCAAGGCGGTCGCGACCTATGCCGAGAAGGCGCACGAGCAGTCGATCACCGGCTTCCTGATGAACATCATCCCGACGACGCTCGTCGGCGCCTTCGCCGAGGGCGACATCCTGCAGGTCCTGTTCATCTCGGTGCTCTTCGGTATTTCGCTGGCAATCGTCGGCAAGAAAGCCGAGCCCGTAGTCGATTTCCTGCAGGCGCTCACGCTTCCGATCTTCCGGCTCGTTGCGATTCTCATGAAGGCCGCCCCGATCGGCGCCTTCGGCGCCATGGCCTTCACCATCGGCAAGTACGGCATCGCCTCGATCGCCAATCTCGCCATGCTGATCGGCACCTTCTATCTGACGTCGTTTCTCTTCGTCTTCATCGTGCTCGGCGCGGTCGCGCGCTATAACGGCTTCTCGATCCTCTCGCTCATCCGCTACATCAAGGAGGAGCTGCTGCTGGTGCTCGGGACGTCTTCCTCGGAGGCGGCGCTTCCGGGCCTCATGAACAAGATGGAGAAGGCCGGCTGCAAGCGCTCGGTCGTCGGTCTCGTCATTCCGACCGGCTATTCCTTCAACCTGGACGGCACCAACATCTACATGACGCTTGCGGCCCTGTTCATCGCCCAGGCGACCGATACGCCGCTCTCATACGGCGACCAGATCCTGCTGCTCCTCGTCGCCATGCTGAGCTCGAAGGGTGCGGCCGGCATTACGGGCGCCGGCTTCATCACGCTTGCCGCAACGCTCTCGGTCGTTCCCTCCGTGCCGGTCGCCGGCATGGCGCTGATCCTTGGCATCGACCGTTTCATGTCGGAATGCCGCGCCCTGACCAATTTCGTCGGCAACGCGGTTGCGACGATCGTCGTGGCGAAGTGGGAAGGCGAGCTCGACCAGGCGCAGCTTTCCGCAGCTCTCGGCGGCGGGGCGTCTGCCGAAGCCATCCCGGCGCTCGTCCAGCCCGCCGAATAAGCTTGCCTCCCAAGGCGAGACCGCACGCCGGTGCGGTTGGCGCGGTCCGGTTCTCCGGGCCGCGCTTTTTTGCGATGGCGTGCGGCATCCGGCAATCCTCTCGGGGCTTTTCGGGAAGGTCCCCGCCGCACGGGCCGATCAAATCCCGTGCAGCACCTGCGTCGCCTTCACTGCCGCCGAGGCCCGGTTTTCGACGCCGAGCTTCACATAGATCTGTTCGAGATGCTTGGTGACGGTGCGCGCGCTCAAGCCCAGGATCTCGCCGATGTCGCGGTTGGATTTCCCTTTGGCGATCCACAGCAGCACCTCGGACTCCCGCTGGGTCAGCCGGAAGTGCTGGCGCAGCGTTTCGTCGTCGCTCAAGCCGTTCTCGGCCGTCAGCCGGAAGAGGTATTCATTGGCGCCGACCGCGCCGAGATAGGAGATCTGCAGGCCCGTCTGGCTGGCGCGCTGCAGGGTGAAGGTCCCTTGCCTTTCGCCGGGACTGGTTTCCCGCTCCCGCATCCACTCGGCAATGCGCCCGGCGACGAAGGCGAGACCGTCGTCGCTGCCGGTGGCCGCGTTGACGAGACGGGTCGCCTGCGGCGTCGACCAGCGGACCGTTCCATCGCCTCGCACCGCCAGCAGATGCCGCCCCGCCGCGTCCAGGGCGACGCGGGCGCTCTGGGCGGAGCGCGCATTGGAGAGATGGACGCGGATGCGGGCGCGCAGCTCGTCGATATTGATAGGCTTGGTCAGGTAATCGACGCCGCCGGCTTCGAGCGCCCGCACCACATGCTCCGTCTCGGTAAGGCCGGTCATGAAGACCACGGGCACCTGGGCGACGGAAGCATTCGCCTTCAGCCGGGTGCAGGTGTCGAAACCATCCATGCCGGGCATGACCGCATCGAGCAGGATGATGTCCGGCGTGATGCGATCGGCGATGTTGAGCGCCGCGTTGCCGGAGGTCGCGATCAATACGGAAAAGCCGGACTGTTCCAGCGCTTCGGTCAAAAAGCCGAGCGCCTCCGGTGAATCGTCGACGAGGAGTACGATATCTCGCACGTTCGCTGCCTCAGGCACGGGCATTCGCCTCCCCGGCGAGCAGGCGTTTGAGGAAGGCGTCATAGCCCGCGAGGTCGAATGCCCCGACATAGGCGCGCGCCGCCTCGGCGAAGGCTCGGTTGTCCGGGTTCAGGGCGATCTCCGTCAATTTTGCTTCGATGCCCCTCACGTAGCCGATTTCGCCGAGCTCGATCAATTCCTTCAAATGATGATGGCCGGGGCTCGCCACCGCAGGGGTCATGCCGGTGCCGGACGTTTCCTGCGGGCCGTCGTCGTAGATCCATTCGAGTTTCAGGTGGATCGCGAGCTTGTCGGTGAGCTGGCGCAGGCCGAAGGGCTTGGCAAGCGCATCGTTGTGGCCGATGGCGCCGGCGGCCGAGCCGTCGCCGATATTGGCCGAAAGCATGATCGCCGGCGCGCTCTGGCCGCCTTCCCTCAGCCGCATCACCAGATCCCAGCCGCTCATGCCGGGCATGGAGATGTCGATCAGGAACAGGTCCGGTTTCGTATGTTCGACGAGCGCCAGGCAGGCCGCCCCGCTCGCCGCCGCAAGAACGGTGAAACCGAGTGGCGCGAGCAGCTCGCCCATCAGGTCGCGGTGGTCTGCATTGTCGTCGACGACGACGATCGTCCGACGTGGTCCTCGATAGGACTTGATCCTGCGGACCGGGTCCTTGAGCGCGGCGGGCCGGTCGACGGCAGAGAGCATCAGCCGGACCTTGAAGGCCGTGCCCTTGTCCTTCTCGCTGGTGACGGAGATTTCGCCGCCGAGCGTCTGGGTGAGCAGGCGCGTGATGGTCAGGCCGAGGCCGAGGCCCGGCATGCGATATTCCGCCTCGCCGCGCTGAAAGGGCTCGAAGATCCTGGGCAGGTCCTTCTCGCCGATGCCGCGGCCGCTATCCTCGATGGTGAAACTTGCAACCTGGCTGCGATAGGCGACGTCGAAGCGGATATGCCCCCGTTCCGTGAACTTCAGGGCATTGGAGAGCAGGTTGACGAGGATTTGCCGCAGGCGCTTGTCGTCGGTCCGCACATATTGCGGCAGCGAGGCTGCGCGGTTGTGCTCGAAGGCGATGCCCTTGGCCTGCGCCTGCGGGCGGAACATGTCGACGATCTGATCCAAAAAGTCCTGAATGTTGATCTCGTTGGAATAGACCTGCAGCTTGCCGGCCTCGATCTTGGAAATGTCGAGGAGGCCGTCGATCAGTCCGGAGAGATGATCGGCGCTGCGCCTGATCGCCTTGATCGCGCCCTGCCGCGGCGGCGGTATGGTCTCGTCGCGCTCGAGGATCTGGGCGTAGCCGAGCACCGCATTGAGCGGCGTGCGCAGTTCGTGACTCAGGCCCACGACATAGCGGCTCTTGGCGCGATTGGCCGACTCCGCCCTTTCCTTCGCGTCCTGCAGCGCCGCGTCCGTCTTCTTGTGGGCGGCGATCTCCTTCAGAAGAGCCGTGTTCTGCCGGGAGGATTCCTCTTCCGCAACGACCCGGCTGTCATGGGCAAGCACGTAGAACCAGGACACGACGCCGGCTAGAATGGCGAAGACGAAAAAGACGATGGCGATGGTCCGCTGGACGACGTCGGCGGTCTCGGGAGAGGCGGCCGTGGTCTGGTGAGCGATCATCGCCAGGATGACCCCGATGCCGGTAATAGAGATCACCGCCGAAATCGCGTAACGGCCGAGCCTTGTCGCAAGCTTTGCGACGACCGTTTCGGGCAGCACTGCCTTGGCCACGGTCGCGACCTGCGCGTTCAGACGCGCCTTCGGCTTGCACATGTCGTGGCAGCGGCTGTCGAGCGAACAGCAGAGCGAGCAGATCGGCGCCGCATAGGCCGGGCACCAGGCCATGTCCTCCGGTTCGAACGGGTGCTCGCAGATCGAGCAAGTGATCTCGTTTTCGCGGAGCCAGCTCTTGCGCGGCTTGCGGGCGAGATAGAATTTCCCCTCCGTCCACCAGGCGATCAGCGGCGAGACGACGAAAGCCGTGACGAGCGCGATATAGGGTGCGAGCGAGGCGGCGATTTCGCCCGCCGCGCCGAAATGCGCGACGAGGGCGAAGAGCGTCGACACGCCCATGGTGCCGAGACCGACGGGATTGATGTCGTAAAGATGGGCGCGTTTGAACTCGATTCCGGGCGGGGCGAGACCGAGCGGCTTGTTGACGAAGAGATCGGCCGAGATCGTCGAGAGCCAGGCCATGGCGACGATCGAAAAGATACCGAGCGTTTCCTCCAGCAGACGATAGATGCCGAGCTCCATCAGGAGGAGCGCGATCGCCACATTGAAGACCAGCCAGATGACGCGGCCCGGATGGCTGTGGGTGAGCCGCGAGAAGAAGTTCGACCAGGCGAGCGAGCCCGCATAGGCGTTCATCACGTTGATCTTGAGCTGCGAGACGACGACGAAGGCTGCCATCAGCAGGAGCGCGGCCGTGTCCGATGGGAAGATGTAGCCGAAGGCCGTGTAATACATCTGCGCCGGGTCGGCGGCCCTGGTCGAGGGAACGCCGGTACTGAGCGCCAGGACGACGAGAAAGGAGCCGGCCAGCAGCTTCGGCGCGCCGACGATCACCCAGCCGGAGCCGGCAAGAAAGACGGCGATGCGGTGGCGGAGCTTGCGCTCGCCGTCAGGCGGCAGGAAGCGCAGGAAGTCCACCTGCTCGCCGATCTGCGCCATCAGAGCGAAGATGACCGCCGAGGCAGCGCCGAATTCGACGAGATGGAACGGCGCGAGCGTGCCGGGGGGACCCGATGTGTGATGGATGCCCGCATAGGCGAGCCACAGGCCGACCTTCTCCCAGTCCGCAAACGCGATGAAGACGAAGGGAAGAATGTTCAGGACGATCCAGAAGGGCTGCGTGACGAGCTGGAACCGGCTGATCAGCTTCACGCCATGGGTAACCAGCGGGATCACCATGACGGCGCTGACGATGTAGCCGATCCAGAGCGGTATGCCGAGCGCAAGCTCCAGCGCCCCGGACATGATCGAGGCTTCGATCGCGAAGAGGATGAAGGTGAAGCTCGCATAGATCAGCGAGGTGATCGTCGAGCCGATATAGCCGAAGCTCGCGCCGCGCGTGAGAAGGTCGATGTCGACGCCGTGACGAATGGCATAGCGGCTGATCGGCAAGCCGACGAGAAGGGTCATCAGGCTCGCGACGAGGATCGCGACGATGGCGTTGGTCGTGCCGTAGGACATGGTAATGGCACCGCCGATGGCTTCCAGCGCCAGGAAGGAGATGGCGCCGATCGCCGTCTGCGAAATGCGCGCCGAGGAGAAGCGCCGCGCGCTCTTGGCGGTGAAGCGCAGCGCATAGTCTTCGAGCGTCTGGTTGGCGACCCAGCGGTTATATTCTCGCCGAACGGGAATGATGCGCTGGCGTGCCGCCATGGTCCCTCGTCATCTCAACGCCGGCCGAATGTGCCAGCCGTCCATGTCGTAACACGGACGCGCGCCCCGGGAAATTGCTGCATTGCGGAAAACGTCCGCAGACCGATGAGCCAGTCTAGATGGGCCCACGCGCCTCGCTTCGTGTCGCCCCCTTCCTGTCCTCGAACCCAGCGAGGGTCTGCCTTGCCTTGGCCTCCCAGGTCCTGGCACCCTGCCTGCGCGCCAGTGCCATTGCACGCTTGAGCGGCCTGTACCCTCGCTCAAGCTTGCTGTCGCCTCTCACGAGCAGTTCGGCCTGTAGTCGCAACAGCTCGGCCGTGAAATAGTTCTCGCCCGTTTTCCTTGCGAGTTCCAGGGCTTGACCGATAGCTTGTGACGCTTCCGTATCGAATCCAAGCTGCAGATAACCGCTGGCGAGCATTCCCAAATAGCAGGTCTTGTCGATTTCCTGCTCGCCCATGTTATCGCAAACATGGCGCATCTGCTGGAGGCCCGATACGTCCTTGCGGGTCATGGCGAGCAGCCATCCGGAGAAGAAGGAGCCCATGTTCAGCCAAAGCTGAAAACCGTTCCTTCTCGCCAGCGGCACGAGTTCGTCCGTCAAGCGCTCCATCGTTTCGGGGTCGTTGCGAAGGGCCATCAGGATGCAGCCGTTGCCGAGGCATGCGGCGAGGCGGTAGTCGGTCTGCTTTCTCGCATCGGCTTCCGCCTGCCGGAAGAGCGAAAGCGCGCCCTGCTCTTCCCCCAGAAGCTCAAGCGTCCAGGAGAGATAGATCATCGCCATGCTCGGAAAATCGCTGCCGATCCGATCTGCCTTCTCGCGATGCCGAAGGGCATCTTCGAGCAGGGCCTTCGCCTTGCGGAACTGGCCGCGAGAAAAGGCGCACATGCCCCGGAACTGCTTTCCAAGCACGAGCGCCTTGAGGTGGTCCCGTTTTTGCCCGATCTCCAGGAGCTGGTCGCTCGCCCATTCGGCGTCCTTGAGGGAGGCGGAGTTGAAGGCCGTGCCGAAAAGCCCGTCCAGGGCCCTGATAGCTGCCTCCGGATCGCCCGTCGCTTCGCTGAGGCGCATCACGTTGCGGTACGCAGCGCTTCCCTCGCGCGTCATGTAACCGAACGTTGCGTAGAGGACATCACCGCGCTCCAGCTCGAGGCGGAGTTCCATACCATCGCGATCGCGGGAGGGGGCCAGCTTGCGGGCGCATTCGAGGCCTCTGGCGAACATATTGGCCGCCTCCTGCTTCGCCCACGTCGCTGCGAGTTTCAAACCGGCCGTGAGCCAGTGTTCAGCGGCACGCTCGTACAATCCGGCCTCGTCCAGATGCTGGGCCAGGACCTCCGGATGATCGGCTGCGGCCGACGGCTCCGTTCGCTCCATCGCATCCACGACCAGTGCATGGAGCTGTCTACGCCTGTCCCGCAGCAGAGCGCCGCTCGCCGCCTCCTGAAGAAGCGCGTGGGTGAAGCTGTATCTCGGCCAGTCCGAGAAGGGTTGCGGAGCGACCAGGCCGACTGCGGTGAGGCGCTCCAGTTCCGGCTTCAATGTTTCGATCGGCATGTCGGCAACGCTGGCGAGCATCCGGACGTCGAATTCGCGGCCGATGATCGCGGCGACCTGCGCTATGGTCTTGCCCGGGCCAAGCTTGTCGAGCCGTGACAGGAGCGAGGACTGGAGCGAGTTCGGCACCGAAAGACCGGCGTCGTGAGCGCCCGATCGATGAGGGCCCGATGAGGCGGCGAGCTCAGAGGTTGACCGTGCCAGCTCCTCGAGAAAGAGCGGCACCCCTTCGGCCTTTCGCAGAACGGCATGCGTAAGGTCCGTCCCCAGCAGCACCCCGGTTGCAGCCTTCCGGACGAGTTCGTTCGCTTCGTCGCGCGACAGGCGCGCGAGCCTGATCTCTTCGATGGAACTCTTTCGGCGTTCAGATTTCAGCGCGCCGTCGCGGGAGGTCACAACGACGAGCAGGGGGAGATCCGATACTTCTTCGATCAGTCGGTGGAGCAGATTTGCCGATGACGGATCGATCCATTGTTCGTCCTCGACGGCAAGCAGCATCGGGCCTGCTCCGGCCTGGCGCAGCAACCAGTCGATATATGTTCGCCGGACCGTCAACTGCTGCTGGGACGGCGGAAGCGCGGATGGCGGGTAGTCAGACTGCTCGACGTTCAGCAATCGGGCGAAGATCGGAAAGGAGTCCGCGATCGGCACCTTGCTCGCCGAGAGGGCGGCCTCCAGTTTGCTGGCGGCAATGGCCGGCGGATCGGCGCCGGATATCCCCTCTTCCTGGCGAAACAGTTGAAGGAAAGGGAAGAGCGCGCTGTTGGCGTAGGCCGACGAGCACTGGGCGGTAAGCGTCTTCACGCCGGAAAGCTCTTCTTTCACCTCGAAGAGCAGCCGCGACTTGCCTATGCCCGGCTCGCCGCTGATGAGGACCGCTCTTCCGCGCCGTTCCCGAGAGACCCTCCGCCAGATTTCCGCGATCTGTGCGATCTCGCTTTGGCGGCCAACAAGCGCGGTCAGATGACCTTTGCGGGCGAACCTGCTGCCGACGGAAATCGGCTGATCGGCGCGCCACAGGCGAACGGGGGTGCTGAAGCCTTTCAGGATCGTTTCGCCAAGATCGCTGAACAGGAAGGAGCCGTGCGCCATCTGGCAGGTGGTCTGATCGGTCAGGATCGTCTGCGGCGCTGCCATCGCTTCAAGCCGCTGGGCGAGATTTGGGACAGGGCCAAAGGCGACGGTGGAAACGCCGGCCGGCGCCCCCTCGATGTCACCCACCACGACAAGGCCGCTTGCGATGCCGATCCTCACATTGAGAGGCGAATGGTCTGGCGTCTCGACCTGAGGCGCCACGCGCAGAATGTCGAAGGCCAGCTCGAGTGCCCTTTCCGCGTCATCCTCCTCGGCGATCGGATAGCCAAACAGGACCTGCAACGCGTCGCCGACATAGTTCGCGACAAAGCCGCCATGTGATTTCGCGAGCCCGTTGCAGGTGTTGAGGTAGGTGCGCGTGAGGACGCTGAAGTCCTCGGGGTCGAGCCTCGCCGCATAATCCGTGGAGCCGACCATGTCGCAGAAAAGGATGGTCAGTTGCCGGCGTTCGGGAAGCCTCTTATCGGCAAGGTCGGGCGAAGGAGTCTTCTCCATGGCCGCGATTGCGGCGATGAGCTTGCGACGCTGGCCGATCGGGATGCGCATTTCCCGGAGGTCGGCTTCCGTAAGCAGGTGCAGGCTCTCGAAATCGACACGGGCGCGCGCGAATGTTTGCTCGAGATCGCCGAGCCCGATGTTCTGCAGCCATTTTCCGACATCGCTCATCGTACCCCCGTCACGTGACGCGAAGGTTCGGCACCTCAACTTGCGCTTTTATTGCAATAAAGCTACATTAGTAACGGGAAATACCCTGTTTTGAAAGCCGAAGTTTCCAAGTCGCCGATGCAGCCACATTAGCGGAGGATTTCGCGTTCTCACGCGCTTTGACAGATGGCGTCCAAATACTTTGCAGTCTTCTCGCTTTTCCTGGGCTGGAATGCCCATAACGCAATTAGGTGTTCCCATGCACAACACTATCAAATGTTTGGTGCCAGCGGCAGTCCTGACGTTTGGCATGCCTGTCGTCGGGGCCGCGCAAGATTGCCCCACCGCGGAAGAATGGAAGGACGCGCCCGCGTTCAGCAATGTCACCAACGATCACCGAAATGCCCTCAGCGATTTGATGGCGCGGTACACCTGGGCCATGAACAACAGGGAAATAGGCGCTCTGAAGAATCTTTTTGCCGACAGCGGATCCTATGTGTTCTGTCAAATGGGAAAGTCGACGGCCGACGAGAGTTACAGTTCGAAAGACGGCATAGGGAGACATTTCGAAGACGTATTTGGACCGTTATCGGACAATGGTCTTTATACGAAACGAATTCTAAGTGGATTTATTATCGACAATCGCGGAACTGATCTAAACGTGACCATGAGCGTTATTGTATTCATCAAGAATTTCGACTCGAATTTGCCTCAGTTAGACTACTTGGCCGACCTATTCGTCACGGTGGAAAGAGGAACTTTTCTGATAAAGAGGCTTGTGGTTACACCGGCCGATGGTCGGATCAGCATAAGAGCGAGATAAGCGGCCGAGGCGTAGCCGAGAGAAGGCCACGATGCTGAAATACCTGCTCTTGTTCGTGTCGTTGAACGCGCAGACGGCCGCGTTTGCTGCTGAAGCGGTAGACTTCAGCCTCGTTGCGGAGGCTATGCGGCGCCGGCCTGAGTGCGCCACAAGCGTGAACTGCGAGGCGTCTACCGGATGTCTCGTTCCTCCCCGGAGCTGGTCGAGCCCGGGCAGGCCGCGGCCACAGCCGAACGCTCGACTCCTCGCCGGACGAACCACGAAACATTCCACGCCTGTCGCGAGATGGTGTTGCGATTACGGTCGGCCGAAGCCATCGTTCGTGACCTGGTTTCACGGCTATGGCCTTCCGACCGCGCGAACGGTTTCGCGACGACATTGGAGGCCTGGAACCGTGAAGTCTCTTGGGCGCCGGCCTCCGCAACGGAAAGGCCAGTCACCAAGTTCGGCGACGAGCTGCGCGCCGTATTCGGACCTCTGCCGGAAGGCAATTGCCTCGCTGAAGATTCGAGGCGTCTCGGTCTGGAAGTGGGCGGCAATCTTGTGGAGCTGAGGCCCAATCCGTCGAAGTCGAACGCGCTGGAGTTCGAGCACCTCGATACGTTCGGCAGACATGTCAAATGGACCGACCGGATCGACAGATGCGACAAGCCTTCGCTTGCAGGGGTGACTTATTGCGGGATGAACTCCCGTCTGAGGCGCGTCGTGCGCGGCGCTGTGGAGTGGGTGTTCCTTTGCAGGAAGTCATCCAGGAACCTCGAGCTTAGCACCGATCCCTACTGGCGGGAGGGGGATCCGCGGTTCGCCCTTTATGGCGCGATCGGTTTCAACGAGATGACGGGGGAGGTCTCCTTCATCGACGGGAGGAAAGACCGCGAAGTCTTCGATTGGAGAGAAACGTTTCCGCCGCCCGGTGGCGCATCCTACTCCGACGTTGAAGGCAGAGCCCGCACAGAAGATCTGTACGACAGGTCGTTCAGGGTCGATTGCTTCGCATGCCACGACAACAAGGAACCCCATGTCATCGACCCGCACGTCAAGCAGGCGAGGGTCGGTTATCGTCACGGCTGGGACGACGAGAGCTCCATCGCTTTTGGCCTCGGAGCGTTTCTGCCGAAAAGGAAAGGGCGGGCAGAAGCTCCGTTCCGCGTCGTAGGATCCAGCTACACGGCGGCTCGACGGGGGCGAATGACGGAAGCAAAGATCGTCTCCATGCCGGGACATCCGTGCACCTCGTGCCATGTCTTGACGACGCAGGAGACGGGCCAGCGCTTTGCCGCTGACGCCGCTGGAAAGAAGCCGACGGCGATACTCTCTCCCGAGCGGGCACTGCCGCTTCTCGGCCAGCGAAAATTTCTGGCGGTGGTGGGCGAGCACCGCACGGCATGGGCGACGAGAAGCGGTGCAGGCAAGATCCACCCATGGATGCTGCCCCATTATGGCGGCGACCTGTCCGAACAATCGCCCCGGATTACCGACGCCGAATGGCGGGCGCTCAGTCAATGCCTGTGGAGCGCCGGCGGAGAGGAGTGCGGATACAGACCGCTCTACACGGCATGCCCCAGCCCGGGGCGCAACGGCGACGGCTACAGTCCCCAGGAATTTTCCACCGAGATCGTTTCACCGGTCTCCCCGCGAGACGGTTTCGACCGGGCGATACGGCTGAAGTGGAAATATCTGAACGGCTATGGAAAGGTGCCCGAACGCGACGACGTGCGTTTTCACATCGCCGTCAAAAAGAAGTCTTTGTCCGGGACGGCTCCTGCGCACGCCGAAGACTACCCGACCATGGCGGAGGCCAGGGGTGATCAATTCCAAGCCGTCACGGGGGAGGTCGGCACGTCCGGCTCTGCGATCCTCCTGAAGGACGCGTCCTTCATCGGCCATCGCAAGTGGACGGATCCGCTGCCCGCCAGCATGCCGCGGGATTACAGCATCGAAATCCCGGCGAGCTGCGGCGAGCGGTACCTGTTCCGCATCCTGCCGAAGCGCTTCTGCTTCGACTACAACGGCATCGCCTACGGCACCGAGGAACACCTCATCCATGCCGACGTGGTTTGCGCTCCGCGTTCGGCCGGCATGCGTTGATCGGTTGCACCGCACCCCTCCGCAACCGCAACGTCGCTAAACTCCCGCGCCAGAGCGCCCAGTGTTCATTAAACACCGAAGCTCTCCAAGCCTTTGAATCTGCCTACTTCCGCACCGTAGGCACTCCTCCTGGAGGTGCTCTAGCGAGAACACCCGCCCATTGCAGATCGCGGCTCTTGACAGAACGCCACGCTACTGCAATAAACCATCAAGTTAATTAACCTGATGGTTTATCAATGTTGGACCAACTCAGCAGCACCCTCTCGGCATTGGCCGACCCGACCCGCCGCGCCATCGTTGCGCGCCTCGCCGCCGGCGAGGCGACGGTGAACGAACTTGCTGCTCCGTTCGATATGAGCCTGCCGGCGGTTTCCAAACATCTGAAGGTCTTGGAACGTGCGGGGCTGATATCCCGGGCCGCAACGCCCAATGGCGGCCCTGCCGGCTGGAGGCGGCGCCGCTCAAGGAAATCGCCGATTGGGTCGAGCGCTACCGCCACTTCTGGGAAGGCAGTTTCGACCGGCTCGACAGCTATCTTCACGAGTTGCAGCGCAACGAAAAATCGGATCACGACTGAACCGGGTTCGCCCGACCGCAAGGGAGAAGATCATGAATGCCCCGTCTCCGAAGGAAGAGATCGCGCTCACCATCACGCGTGTCTTCGACGCGCCCGCCAAACTCGTCTTCAAAGCCTGGACCACACCCGAACACCTGGTGCGCTGGTGGGGCCCGAAGGACTTCACGGTGCCCGCGATCACTGTGGATTTCCGTGAAGGCGGCGCCTGGCGCGGCTGTATCCGCTCGCCTGAGGGCCAGGACTACTGGGCGCACGGCATCTATCGCGAGATCGTGGACCCGAGCCGTATCGTCCTCAGCTTCGCCTGGGAAGAGGAGGGCGCCATCGACACGCTGATCACGGTCACCCTTGAGGACGTGGCGGGCGGCACGCGTCTCACCTTCCGCCAGGCGCCGTTCACGAGCGCCGAGAGCCGCGATTCTCATGCGGAAGGATGGGGCGAGTGCATGGACCGGCTCGTCTCCTATGTCGCTGCCCGGAAGGAGGAACTGCAATGAAGAAAACCTATCACGGGAGCTGCCACTGCGGCGCGGTGCGCTTTTCCGCAAAACTCGACCTTGCGCCGGAGGGAAAACGCTCCCCAGCGCCGCGGCCTGGTGTGTGGTGGACGACGACCTTCCGCTGCAACTGTTCCTCCTGCCTCAAGACGCGTTTCTGGAAGGTGTTCGTCACGCCCGAGGATTTCTCCTTGCTTTCCGGCGAAGAGGCCTTGGCGGAGTACCGCTTCGGCGAGGGCATGATCCGCCACGTGTTCTGCCGGCACTGCGGCGTCCACCCCTTAGGCAGCGCCGACTTCGAGATCATGGGCGGGCCGTTCCATGCGGTGAATATCGCCTGTCTCGACGACGCGACCGACGAGGAGCTGGCGAATGCCCCGATCGTTTATGAGGACGGGCGCCATGATGCATGGGACCGGCCACCCGCGGTGACGGCCTATTTGTGAGGAGCGTGCCGCTCCTTCGCGTCTGCCGCGGTAGCGACCTGGAACCGCGGCAGAAACCCCGGGCAGTAAGCCCAAGCTTCCTTCTTCCCCCGCCACCTACGTAGAATGACGTATGTGCAGCGCAGCGCGGCTGCCCGATGATCCCCGAGCAACGGCCATGGAGAACGGCCACTTGCCTTGCGGCGATCAGAACAAGGGGGTTCAATCAGATGACTATCAGGGCACGCGTCACCGGCGCATTTCTCGCTGCCGTCCTTTCGACGACGGCGTTCAACGGCGCCTTTGCGGCCGACGACACGATCAAGGTCGGCATCCTGCATTCGCTTTCCGGCACCATGGCGATCTCCGAAACGACGCTCAAGGACGCCATGCTGATGCTGATCGAGGAGCAGAACAAGAAGGGCGGCCTGCTCGGCAAGAAGCTGGAAGCGGTCGTCGTCGACCCGGCCTCGGACTGGCCGCTCTTTGCCGAAAAGGCGCGCGAGCTCGTCTCCGTCGACAAGGTGTCCGCCGTCTTCGGCTGCTGGACGTCGGTGTCGCGCAAATCCGTGCTGCCGGTCTTCGAAGAGCTGAATTCCATCCTCTTCTATCCGGTCCAGTACGAGGGCGAGGAAAGCCAGCGCAACGTCTTCTATACGGGCGCCGCTCCCAATCAGCAGGCTATTCCGGCCGTCGACTATCTGATGGAGAACGAGGAAGTCGAGCGCTGGGTGCTCGCCGGCACCGATTACGTCTATCCGCGCACGACCAACAAGATCCTCGAGGCCTACCTGATCTCCAAGGGCGTCGCGCCCGAGGACATCATGATCAACTACACGCCTTTCGGCCATTCCGACTGGCAGACGATCGTTTCCGACATCAAGAAGTTCGGCTCGGCCGGCAAGAAGACCGCGGTCGTCTCGACAATCAACGGCGACGCCAACGTGCCGTTCTACAAGGAGCTTGCCAATCAGGGGCTCAAGGCCGAGGACATCCCGGTCGTCGCCTTCTCTGTCGGCGAGGAGGAACTTGCCGGCCTCGATACCGGGCCTCTCGTCGGACACCTCGCTGCCTGGAACTATTTCCAGTCGGTCGACAACCCGGCCAATGCCGAGTTCATCGAGACCTGGCAGGCCTACACCAAGAACGACAAGCGGGTGACCAACGACCCGATGGAAGCCCATTATATCGGCTTCAACATGTGGCTGAAGGCGGTCGAGAAGGCCGGCACCACGGATACCGATGCCGTGCTCGACGCCATGATCGGGGTCTCGGTACCGAACCTTTCGGGCGGCTATTCGACGATGATGCCGAACCACCACATCACCAAGCCCGTGCTGATCGGCGAGATCCAGTCCGACGGCCAGTTCGAAACTGTCTGGGAAACGCCCGGCCTCGTCGTCGGCGACGAATGGTCGGACTACCTGCCGGACTCGAAGGACCTGATCTCCGATTGGCGCGCGCCCATGTCCTGCGGCAACTTCAATGTGGCCACCGGCAAGTGCGGCGGCAAGGGTTCCTGATTTCATGACGAAAGACTTGCTAAGGAAGCGTCCCGGGTCGGGTCGCTCCCCCAGACGCCTCTTTTCATGACGCACCGCTAGCTCGAAATCCCCTCCGTCCGAATGCGTCCCTTCGGACGGAGGACTGCAAGGCGAGAGACGAATGTACCGCATCATCCAAACCGTGCTGGCTGCCCTGTTCTTCTTCATTGCGATGGCTCCGGGGCTTCGCGCGGAAGAGGGACTGCGCGATCTGGTGAACGCGCTCGGCGAGGCGAAGCTGTCCGAGATGGACGAACACATCGCGGCACTGGCAAGAACCGGAAAGCCCGAAGCCGTCGCCATCCTCGAGGCGCTCGGTGAAGGCGGGCTCTATGCCCGCAAAGCGGACGGCCAGGTCTTCCTGACGAAGGAGAGCGGTTCGAACCTGACCCTCACGGATCCGATCTCCGGCGACAGCGCCGGCGAAGCGCCGAAGGCGGCACTTTCGAAGATCAGGGTGAACAACAGCGTGCGGCGCGCCGTGCGCACCGCCCTCGGCAGCCTGACGCTCCTCAGTCCCGATCGAAATCAGCGGCTCAGGGCTGCGCAGTCGGTGCTGCAATCGCCCGATCCCGACGCGCTTGGCGCCATCGAGAACGCGCTGGCTGCCGAGAAGGACGGAGCCGTTCGCGCGGTCCTCGAACAGGCGCGCGCCACGATGCTTCTTCTTTCCGACCGGCCGGTCGAGGAGAAGAAGGACGCGGTGAGGCTGCTGGAGGAAAGCGGCGGGCGCGAGGCGCTGCCGATCCTTTCTGCCGCGCTCGGCTCCGCCGACGAAAGCCTGAAGCCGGACATCGAGGCGGCGCTCGCCAGCATCGAACAGGCGCAAGCCTTCTGGAATGCGGGCCAGAACATATGGTACGGCCTGTCGCTGGGCTCGGTGCTGCTGCTTGCGGCGATCGGCCTCGCCATCACCTTCGGAGTCATGGGCATCATCAACATGGCGCATGGCGAGATGGTGATGCTCGGCGCTTACACGACATTCCTCGTTCAAGATGTCGTGCGCACCTCCTTTCCTCATCTTTTCGATTGGTCCCTGGCGATCGCGCTGCCGCTCGCCTTTCTTGCCACAGGCGCCGTGGGCCTCGCACTGGAACGCGGCGTCATCCGCTTCCTCTACGGTCGCCCGCTCGAAACGCTGCTTGCCACCTGGGGCATATCGCTCATCCTGCAGCAGACGGTGCGGACGATCTTCGGCCCCACCAACCGCGAAGTCGGCAATCCGTCCTGGATGTCCGGCGCCTTCGAGATCGGCGGACTGGCGATCACCTGGAACCGCCTCTGGATCATCGTCTTTGCGCTTGCCGTGTTTGCAGCACTTCTCTTTCTGCTCAAGAAGACGCCGATGGGCCTGCAGATGCGCGCCGTAACGCAAAACCGGCGCATGGCCTCCTCCATGGGCATCCGCACGCCCTGGGTCGATGCGCTGACCTTCGCGCTCGGCTCCGGCATTGCGGGCATTGCGGGTGTGGCGCTTTCGCAGATCGACAACGTCTCGCCGAACCTCGGGCAGGGTTACATCATCGACAGCTTCATGGTCGTGGTCTTCGGCGGCGTCGGCAATCTCTGGGGAACGCTTGTCGGCGCCTTCTCGCTCGGCATCCTCAACAAGTTCCTCGAGCCCTATGCCGGCGCCGTGCTCGGCAAGATCCTCGTGCTCGTGCTGATCATCCTCTTCATCCAGAAGCGGCCGCGGGGGCTCTTCGCACTCAAGGGCCGGGCGGTGGAAGCATGATCACCTCGTTTCTCGTCAAATCGCTGGATCGGACCATCGTCACGGCCGTCGCGATCCTGCTGGCACTGGCCGTCACCGTTCCCGCGCTCAACCTCCTGACCGCCCCGGACCACCCGCTGCATGTGCCGACCTATCTGGTTTCACTCTTCGGCAAGTACCTGACCTATGCGCTCCTGGCTCTGGCGCTCGATCTCGTCTGGGGTTTCTGCGGCATTCTCTCGCTCGGGCACGCTGCCTTCTTCGCGCTCGGGGGCTATGCCATGGGCATGTATCTGATGCGCCAGATCGGTTCACGCGGCTCCTACGGCAATCCGCTGCTGCCGGACTTCATGGTCTTTCTCAACTGGAAGGAGCTGCCCTGGTTCTGGCACGGCTTCGACATGTTCTGGTTCGCGGCGCTGATGGTGGTGCTGGTGCCGGGCCTCCTTGCCTTCGTCTTCGGCTGGTTCGCCTTCCGATCGCGCGTCAACGGGGTCTATCTCTCGATCATCACCCAGGCGATGACCTATGCGCTGCTGCTCGCCTTCTTCCGCAACGACATGGGTTTCGGCGGCAATAACGGGCTCACGGATTTCAAGGACATCCTGGGCTTCAACATCCAGGCAGACGGAACGCGTGCGGCGCTTTTCGCCGCCTCCGCGCTGGCGCTCGCCGTTTCGCTCATCGTCACCTCGGGCATCGTCCGCTCGAAATTCGGAAAGGTGCTGGTGGCGCTGCGCGACGCGGAAAGCCGCACCCGCTTCCTCGGCTATCGCGTCGAGCACATGAAGCTCTTCGCCTTCACGGTCTCGGCCATGATGGCAGGCGTCGCCGGCGCGCTCTACGTACCGCAGGTCGGCATCATCAATCCGGGCGAGTTCGCTCCCGCCAATTCGATCGAGGTGGTCATATGGACGGCGGTCGGCGGGCGCGGCACGCTGATCGGACCGATCGTCGGCGCGATCCTAGTCAACGGCGGAAAAAGCATCTTCACCGCCGCCTTCCCCGAATTCTGGCTCTTTGCGCTCGGCGGCCTCTTCGTCCTCGTCACGCTTTTCCTGCCGAAGGGCGTGGTCGGCACGGCGCAGAACTATCTGGCAAGCCGGCGCGCTTCCCACGCGGCGGCCCGGAAGGAAAGGGAGAGCGAAAAAGCGGCGACCCTTGCGGCCGCCGAAACGATGGCCGCGGAGTGATCGCCATGACCGGAAAGAAGCCCAGGAACCTGCTCTATCTCGATGGCGTCTCCGTCTCCTTCGATGGTTTCAAGGCGCTGAACTCGCTCTCCTTCGTCGTGGAGCCGGGGAATTGCGCGCCATCATCGGCCCCAATGGCGCCGGCAAGACGACGATGATGGACATCATCACCGGCAAGACACGGCCGGATGAGGGCGAGGTCTTCTTCAAGGGCGACATCGACCTCACCAGGAGGGACGAAGCGGCAATCGCCGAGCTCGGCATCGGCCGCAAGTTCCAGAAGCCCACCGTCTTCGAGAACCATACCGTCTGGGACAATCTGGAGCTGGCGCTGAACCGCAGCCGCGGCGTCTTCGCGACGCTGTTCTATCGGCTCACGAGAGAGGACGAGAGCCGCATCGAGGAGATCCTTTCGACGGTGCGGCTCGCGGCGCGTCGGGACGAACTCGCCGCCAATCTCTCGCATGGTCAGAAGCAATGGCTGGAGATCGGCATGCTGCTCGCCCAGGAACCGGAACTCCTGCTCGTGGACGAGCCGGTGGCCGGGATGACCGATGCGGAGACGGCGGAGACCGCGATCCTCCTCAAGGAAATCGCCAGGACGCGCTCGGTGATCGTCGTCGAGCACGACATGGGCTTCATCCGCGATCTCGGCGTCAAGGTCACCTGCCTTGCGGAAGGCTCGGTGCTTGCGGAAGGCTCGATCGATTTCGTCAGCAACGATCCGAAGGTGATCGAGAACTATCTCGGCCGATGAGCGGAAGGAATTGAACCGATGCTGAACGTCGAAAACGTCAGCCTGCATTACGGCGCCGCCCAGGCGCTTCGCGACGTCTCGTTCAAGGCGGAGATGGGCAAGATCACCTGCGTGCTCGGCCGCAACGGCGTCGGCAAGTCGAGCCTGCTCAGGGCCGTCACCGGACAGCATGCGGTGACGAGCGGCACGATCTCTTTCAACGGCACGCCGCTCGACGGCATGGCGCCCTTCCGACGCGCCAAGCAGGGCGTCGGCTACGTGCCGCAGGGCCGCGAGATATTTCCCCTGCTGACGGTGAAGGAGAATCTCGAAACCGGCTTCGCTCCGCTGAGGCGGGCTCAACGCTCGATCCCCGACGATATCTTCAGCCTGTTTCCGGTGCTTCAGACGATGCTCGGCCGGCGGGGCGGCGACCTTTCGGGCGGCCAGCAGCAGCAGCTTGCGATCGCCCGCGCGCTCGTGACACGCCCGAAAATCCTGGTGCTGGACGAGCCGACCGAGGGTATCCAGCCGTCGATCATCAAGGACATCGGCCGCGCGATCAAATATTTGCGGGATTCGACCGGCATGGCGATCCTGCTCGTGGAGCAATATCTCGATTTCTGTCGTGAGCTTGCCGACCACGTCTATATCATGGACCGCGGGGCTTTCGTGCATGAGGGGCCGCCGGAGACGCTCGACACGCCGCAGGCGCGCCGGCATCTAACCGTTTGAACCCGCATAACGAGCCTGCGCGCGGTTTTCCACAGACCCGAAAATAGCCGGCAAAGTCAATGGTTTGGACCGAAGACCTGATCTCAGCGTCGCCTGCGGGCGACGGAAAAATCCACTTCTTTTGTGGATTGCGTTTGCCCGCTCAAGCGCTTTGACCCATACTGCACATGCATGTTCGATGATTGCTCCTGCGTGGTTCTTCGACCGGAGGCGGTCGAAGGGTTAGCCCATGCAGCAGTTCAAAGTGTCACGGCGCGTTCCATGTCTCCGGACGAAACATGGTGCCGTGGCGAGTTTCGCAATCACATCCCGCTGACAGAATTGGCCATTTCGCGTTTCCGGCCTATCCAATCGGAGGAGACCCTAATGACGAATTTCCTGCCCGCCCTTCACGAAGGGCACGCCCCCATTACGCTCCAGACGCTCTTCAAGGACGCCCTCGAAGCCTATGACGATTGGGAGGAGGGCATGCCCGAACCCATCGTTTCCTTCGAGGACAAGGTGCTTCCGGTCAGTGCCGTTTTCGAATGGATGAGACCCTGCACGGACCTCATGCCGGCCAATATGATCGGTATAGTCACCGATCGGCTGACGAAACCCTGGAGCGGCGCCGGACCGCTGGACGCAATGACCTTCTCGACCGCCGCCCGGGTCATGTCCATTCTGGTGCGGCGGCGCTTGAGACGCTTCGGGCGCGGCTCCATCGAGGCCTTTGCCGACCGCTTCAGCCATCCGATGCATTCCGTTCCGTCGCCATCGCCGGATTCGGCGGGATCTCGATCGGCACGCTTATAAAGCCACCGCCCGCGACCGTGGCGATGCCCGATATGGTCATCGTTGCGGCCGTGCTGCGCAGTCCCCCGCCGGTCGCGCCTGCCGTCGCCGCTGCCGGCCTCGGCTATCCGGGTGCCTTTGGCGCCATTTGCGTCGGTGTGCTTCGTTCGTGCTGCTCGCAGGCTATGCGTCCAAGGCGGCCCAGGCGATGGGGACGCATATCACCTGCCGTCGACTGCGGCGGTCGTGCTCGGAGGCACGTCGATCCCTGGCGGCGGGACTCCGATCTCGGCACGGCAGCAGGCGTCATCCTGATCACGCTCCTGCTTTACGGACCCGCGCCGCCGAGCCGCTAGAGCCCTTCATAAGCCGGCACCTTCAATCCGCTGTCATGAAACCGCGATAGGGCGTCGGCGGATGGCGACGCTGCAACAGATAGCTTTTCATGCCGGCTGCTCGCTGGCGACGGTCTCACGCGTCTTGCGGGGCGAGGGGCCGGCGAGCGGCGAAATGGTGCGCCGCGTGCGCCGCGCAGCTGCCGAACTCGGCTACAGGCCGGTGCCTTCCGCGGGCGCAAATAGCGGGCGCAGCCGCCCGGTCGTCGGCGTGCTGGTGCCGAGCGTGACCAACCCGGTCTTCGCGGCGTCGCTGGCGGGCATACAGCACCGCATGCAGACCGCGTCGCATGTCGTTCTGATCGCCCAATCGAACTACGATTGTTCGGCGGAAGTCCGCGCCGTCGCTGCACTTCTGGAGCAGCGCCCGACCGGGCTCATTCTGACCCTCTGCAACGCCGAGACCAGCGAGGCGCTCTCGGCCGCGCTGCCGCCGACGATCCTTCTCAACAATCGGCCGGTCCCGCGTTTTCCAGCCGCCGTGACCGTCGACAATTACCGGGCAGGATACGAGATCACCAAACACATTCTCGCCCATCGCCACCGCCGCATCCAGTTCGTCTCAGGCTATTTCGCCTCGTCCGACCGCGCGCACCTGCGCTACGCCGGCCATTCAGCGGCGATGCGGGACGGCGGGTATTCGGCACTTCCGGCGCTCCAAATCCCCTTCGTCGACGGCTACCAAGATCTGGAGCTTTCCCAGGCCATCGAAAAGCATGCGCCAACGGCGATTGTCGCATCCAACGACCTCCTGGCGCTGGGGGTGATCGCCGCGCTCCGGCGCGAAGGCCTCTCCGTTCCCGAAGACGTTTCCGTCGCCGGTTTCGACGGAATCGCGATCGGCCGGCTGATGAAGCCGTCGCTCACGACCGTGGCGATGCCGGATGCGGACATGGGTGTCGCCGCGGCCGCCATGCTGCTCGACATCGCTGAAAACAGCGTGCAATGCCGCCACCTTTGCCTCAACTACCGGCTTTATCCCGGCGAGACGGTGAGGATGGCGGGCTAAGTCTTCCGATTCTCGACGAAGGCAGCATGCCACTTGGCGAGCATCGACACGGCTTCCTGGACGACGGCCGGATGGGTGCCGGGCAGGAACTCGATCCTTGGTGCTTTGCCGTCACGCTTCAGCCGCGCGAAGACCCGCCCCTTAGCATCTTTCAGCTCCTCCGGCTTTTCCGGTTCCGGCTTGTCGCTTTGCGACAGGCGATTGAAGACGAGCTGAAAGCGCTGGTCTGAATCGACGGCGCGGAAGCGTGGCGAAGCGATCTCGTCCTGGGCTCTGGCGCGCGCCTCTTGCCTTTCAAGCAGCGTCCCGATCGCCATCCAGCGCTCGCGTCCGGCCTTCGGCGCCGGGCCGATGGCGCGGGCGACTTCGTGCGGCACGCCGTCCGCCACCTGCAGGAGGCGCGAAAGCTCGCTTTTCTGCACCGCGAGCGCATCGCCGATCACCTTGCGGTCGAAGCCGCGCGCTACGAGCGCAGCGGCGAAAAGCGCCCGTTCGATGAAGGAAAGGTTGCGCCGCTCGGCATTTTCCTTGCCTTGGGCAAGCACGAGCTCGTCATCGGTCAGCGTCCGGACGATCGCCTTTACCTGGAGCTCGAGCCGGCGCACCGCCTTCAGGCGCCGGTGGCCGTAGGCGGTCTGGTAATGGCCACGCTTTTCCGGGTGCGGCCGCACGAGGATCGGCGATTGCTGGCCGTTCTCGCGAATGCTCTCGACGAGCGCGAGGAAATCCGCATCGTCTACCTCGCCATCGGTCAGCCGATCCTCGACGAAGGAGCTTTCGACCAAAGCCGGATCGAGCGAAACGACACGTTCTCCCTGGGTCAACGCCTCCCTGAGCACCCGTGCTTCCTCGGCCTCGCGGGTGATGCTGCCGAGAGAAAGCCCCATTGCCTTCACTGCGCCGGAAGCCGCACGGGGCGCATCGAGCGGGGTGGCGGGCCTGGCGTTGACAGGTGTCAACTCGGCCGGCGCCGCTTCGGCGGGGGCTTGCTGATCGCCGGCAGGCGCGCTTCCCGAAAACAGCGCCCGCAATTCGTTTTTCCGGTTGTTGCCAGCCATGACTCAGCGCCCCCATGCCGCGTGAATGAGAGCCTCGATCTCGCCGTTGACCGCGTTCAGCGATTCGATCGCGCGGTCATAGGTCGCGCGGGTGAAATTCTCCCGGCCGACCTCGTAGAGCGTCTGCTTGGTGAGACCTGCATCCGAGATCGCGGTCGATTTTACCATCGCGGAGGTCAGAACCCGGTCGCCGAAGAGCGAGCGCATGAAGCCGACGATCTGGGCCTGCGGCCCGTCATTCGGCTCGAAGCGGGTGACGAGATAACGCAGGAAATCGAAATTGAGCTCGCCGCCGGCCTCGCGCACGACGCTGAGCAGGTCCGAAGTCATGTAGAGGAACTGGTTCATCGATGCGACGTCGAGCATCTGCGGATGCACGGTGACGATGACCGACGTCGAAGCGCAGAGCGCCGAGAGCGTCAGGTAGCCGAGCTGCGGCGGGCAGTCGATGACGACGACGTCATAGTCGTCGGCGACGCTTGTCAGCGCCGCCTGCACCCGTGCGAAGAAGAGCGGCCCCGCATCGGCACCGCTCTGCCGCGCACTGAGCGCCTGCGGCGTCGTGTGTTCGAACTCCTGCAGTTCGAGGTTGCCCGGGACCAGGTCGAGCCCGTCGAAATAGGTCTTGCGGATGATATCCTTCAGTGGCCGCGCCTCGGCGTCGTAACGGATTGCGCCGTAGAGCGTATCGTTGCCGGTCAGGTCCAGTTCCGGCTGGTAGCCGAACAGCGCCGAAAGCGATGCCTGTGGGTCGAGGTCCACCGCGAGCACCCGGTGCCCGGTCAGAGCGAGATATTGTGCGAGATGGACCGATGAGGTCGTCTTGCCGGAGCCGCCCTTGAAGTTGGTAACCGAGATCACTTGCAGATGCTCGCTTCTCGCGGCATCGCGCCATTTGAGATAACCGCGCGCCTTGGCGCCATTGCCTTTGGCAATCGCCTGTTCGGCCAGATGCCGACGCAGCGCGTTGATATCGGAGAGCGAATAGGAGCGTCGTCCGCCGGCTCCGGTGTCGGGCTGCGGTCCCTCGCCAGCCAGCGACAGCTGGCGCAAGTATCCGTCGGAAACCCCGATGAGCTTGGCTGCCTCGCCGGAGGTGAAGCTCCGGAGCGTCTTCCTCGCCGTCGGCGCAAAGAGCCGGTCTCGCATCGCCTTCAGCTGTTCGGAAAGCGCCCGCGCGTCGGCGGCGATAGCCTCGTCTGCCGGTTTGCGCAATGCCCCGCCGGTCGCTCCTGCCGTCATCATATCCATGGTCTAAACTCCTCGTGCCCGCATAGCGCCTCGCCGCCGTGCAGATGCGCCTGCCGCATTTCCTAACAGGTAATCACTGAGCTACGCCGAAATGCGAAATATGCGGTCTATTCCGTTAGAGGAATGATTCATCCTCTGATTCGCGTCAACCATTTTTCGGAGCGCGCGCTCGGCAAAGCGATAGGCTGAAGATTGAAACTTTCATGGAGAAACTGAAAAACAACTGAGAAAGCCTGTTACCAAACTGACATGGGAGCCCCTTAAAGAGAGCGCCAAAGCGGCGCTGAGCGGGGTACGGCCTCTCATGCATGTCGCCCCTGTCAACACGCGCCGGAGGCCATGCTCCCATGAGGATCGTGCAGATCAGCGATACCCATTTCAGCCCGACAAAATCCCATTTCAACGACAATTGGGAACCCGTTGTCCGCTGGATCGAGACGATCGGCGCCGACGTCGTCGTGCATACGGGCGACCTTACGGTCGACGGCGCGGACCAGGAGGAAGACATCGTCTTCGCGATGGACCTCCTCCGCAGGCTGCCGGTACCGGTGCTGATCGTGCCCGGCAATCACGATGTCGGCCATCTGCCGGGCTCGGATCAGCAGGTCAACGCCTTCCGCCTCGCTCGCTGGCGCAGGCTCGTCGGCCCGGATTTCTGGTTCTCCGATCACGGTGGCTGGCGGCTCATCGGCCTCGACAGCCTTCTTCTCGGCTTCGACGACGCGGAAGAGGAGAGGCAGTTCCGCTGGCTGGCGGATGCACTTGAGAGCCGCGACGGCCGCCCCGTCGCGATCTTCGCCCATAAGCCGCTTTTCGTCGACGATCCGGCGGAAGGCGATACCGGCTATTGGAGCGTGCGGCCGAAACAGCGGCAGCGGCTTTACGGGCTGATGGCGGAGAACGATGTCAAGCTCCATGCGAGCGGTCATCTACACTGGGCCTGGCAAGGCCATCATGCCGGCACCGACCTCGTATGGGCGCCGCCGACCTCCTTCATCATCGACAAGCTGGAGCGGGAAATGCCCGGCGAGCGCCTCGTAGGCGCGGTTGTCCACCACCTGGGCGAAGGACGCATCGACAGCGAGATCGTCGCGGTGCCCGGGCTGAAGCCTTACGTCCTGGATCACATGGTGGAAGAGGTCTATCCGCAGGCCGCGAAGAAGCTCGTGGGAGCGGCGCGATGAGCATTCTTTCGCTCCGCGGCATCGCCAAGTCCTTCGCCGGCAATGCGATCCTCAAGGGCGTGAGCCTCGAAGCGGAGGAGGGCGAATTCGTCGCGCTCGTCGGACCCTCCGGCTGCGGCAAGAGCACGCTTCTCCGCATCGTCGCGGGATTGGATCATGCGGATCGCGGCGAGATCGTCATCGGCGGCCGCGAGGTCTCCCCGGTCGCAGCCGCCGACCGCAACGTCGCCATGGTGTTCCAGTCCTACGCCCTTTATCCGCATCTGACCGCCGGCCAGAACATCGCAGTACCCCTCGCCATGCGGCGGCTTTCGGCGGCTGAGCGATTTCCGTTCGTCGGCAATCTTCTTCCCGGTCAGCGCCAGATCCGCGCCGACATCCAGCGGCAGGTTCGCGAGATGGCGTCCTCCCTCAAGATCGACCATCTGCTCGATCGCAAACCCGGACAGATGTCGGGCGGCCAGCGCCAGCGTGTGGCGCTCGCCCGCGCCATGGTCCGCCGCCCTAGCGTCTTCCTGATGGACGAGCCGCTCTCCAACCTCGACGCGAATCTGCGGGTCCATGCCCGCAGCGAGATCGTCGAGTTGCACCGGCGCGCCGGCGTGCCGACGCTCTATGTCACGCACGACCAGTCCGAGGCCCTGTCCATGGCCGACAGGGTGGCGGTGATGATCGGGGGCACGCTCCTGCAACTGGCGTCGCCCAGGGAAATCTACGACGATCCCGCCCATGTCGAGGTCGCCCGCTTCCTGGGCCAGCCGCGTATCAACGTGGTGGAAACGCGGATGGATCCGTCGGGCATCGTGCGTTTCGGACCGCTCACGCTGGCTGGCGAGAAGCCGGCTTCGGGCGAGGCGTCGGTAATGCTGGCCGTGCGCCCCGAATTCGTCCGTTTTAGCGGAAATCCGGACGGCATCCTCATGGCGCGCGTAGAGCGGACGGAATTTCTCGGCTCCGAAGTGATCGTGCATGCCCGTCTCGGCGCCATTGGCGAAACGATCGTCGCCAAGATCAGCCCGGCCGAAGCTTCCTCCCTTACCACCGGCATGCCGGTGTCGGTCGAGATCGAACCGGATCGGGCAATGCTCTTCGCCGCCTCGGGCGAGCGGCTGCGGGCAAAGACAGTTGCCGCCGCCGCGGCGCTGGAGAAGGCTCATGGTTAGCATCGCGTCCGATATGCCCATGGCGAGGGCCGACCGGCGCGAAGCGCGGGTCGCCTGGTTGCTCGCCGCTCCCGCGATCGTGCTCTTGTTCCTCTTCATTCTGCTGCCGACATTCGCGGTCGTGCTCCTCGGCTTTACCGATTTCGAGCTCGGCTATGGCGGCTTCCGTTTCGTCGGGTTGGAAAACTACGCGGAACTGATCGGCGACCGCACCTTCCGCCGTTCGCTCTGGAACACGGCCGTCTATACGGCGATCGTCACGCCGGTATCGATCGTGCTGGCGCTGGGCGTCGCGCTCCTGATCGAGGCGGAGACCCGCGCAAAGGCGTTCTTCCGGACCGTCTATTTCCTGCCCGTCGCCTCGCTTCTGGTCGCAATGGCGACGGTCTGGCAATTCCTGTTCCATCCCTCAATCGGGCCGATCAACACCTTCCTGGCACAGCTCGGCATCCCCGGACCGAACTGGCTCGGCGCCTCCGGCACCGTGCTTTACGGGCTTTCGATCATCGGCATCTGGCAGTCGGTGGGCTTCAACATGGTGCTGTTTCTCGCCGGGCTGACCGCGATCCCGGGCGAGCTCTATGCCGCCGCGCAGGTGGACGGCGCGAAATCCCGGCTGGACCGGTTCCGGCTCGTCACCTGGCCGATGCTCGCGCCGACGACGCTCTTCGTCACCACCATCAGCATCATCAATTCCGTCAAGGTCTTCGAGACGGTGAAGACGCTCACCGAAGGCGGGCCGAACAAGGCTTCCGAAGTGCTGCTTTTCACCATCTATCAGGAAGGCTTCGTCTATCTCCGGGTCGGCTATGCCTCGGCGATGACGGTGATCTTTCTCGCGATCCTCGTCGTCCTGATGTTCCTGCAATACCGCGTTCTCGACCGGAAGGTGCATTACGCATGACCGTAAACAGCCTTTCTCCCGGCCGCATCCTGCGGTTCACGCTCCTGTCGCTCGGCGCTCTCATCTTCCTTGCGCCTTACATCTTCATGATCTCGACGGCCGGCAAGGCGCAGAGCGAGATCTTTTCCTCCTCGCTGTCGCTGATCCCGCAGCAATGGTCCTATGTCGAGAACTTCACCAAGGCGCTGTCGCGCGTCTCGATGCCGATCCTGCTTCTGAACGGCGTGATCGTCTGCGCGATGATCTTTATTGTTCAGGTCGTGGTCGCCATTCCCTGCGCCTATGCCATGGCGAAACTCAAGTTCCGCGCCGCACGCCTGATGATGGTGCTGGTGATGCTGGGGCTGCTCGTGCCGATCCATGCGACCGCGCTGCCGCTCTATGTCGCCTTCGACCGGCTGGCAGTGCTCAACAGCTACACGGCACTCGTCGCGCCCTTCTCGATCTCGGTCTTCGCGATCTTCCTGTTCCTGCAGTTTTTCCGTGCCATTCCCGATGATCTGATCCATGCCGCCCGGCTCGACGGCATGTCGGAGATCGGCATCGTCGCACGCGTCGTCGTGCCCAATGCCTGGCCGGCGATCACCGCCTTCGCAATCTTTTCGGTGGTGGCGCACTGGAACGACCTGTTCTGGCCGCTGGTGGTCGTCACCAACCAGAACTACGCCACCCCTCCGCTCGGCCTTCTCTATTTCCGCGCTGCGGAAGCCGGCGACGACTACGGCGCGCTGATGGCCGCCACGCTGATCATTACCCTTCCCCTCGTCGCCGCGTTCCTCGTCGCACAGAAGCGCTTCGTCGAGGGCATAACCATGACCGGTCTCAAGGGCTGATCGGTCGAACCAGGAGAACATCATGAAACATTTCACGCAACTTCTCACCGCCGCGGCGGTGTCGATGACCCTTGCCCTACCGGCCCGGGCCGAAACAGTGCTGACTGTGCATTATCCGATGCCCGGCTTCTTCAAGGACGTGATGGACACGATCTCCAAGAAGTTCATGGAGGAAAATCCGGATATCAAGATCGCCTTCGCCAATCCTTCCGCAACTTACGAGGAGGGGATCCAGACGATCATGCGCCAGGCCGGAACGGCCGAAATGCCCGACATCACCTTCATCGGGCTCAACCGCCTGCGCATGCTCAACGAACGCGACGTCCCGGTCGACCTCGGAGCCTTCATCGCCAAGGATGGCGACATGGCCAAACAGGGCTTCTCGGAGAACATCCTGAAGCTCGCCCAGGTCAACGGCAAGCAGGTGGGCCTTGCCTTCGCGACCTCCAATCCGATCATGTATTACAATGCCGATCTCGTGCGCAAAGCGGGCGGGGATCCGGATACTCCGCCGAAGACCTGGGACGAGGTGATTGCGCTCGGTGGCAAGATCAAGGCGCTCGGCGACGGCGTCGAGGGGATCGACTTCCGCTGGCAGGGCGACGACTGGATGTTCTCCGCTCTCCTCTTCGGCGCGGGCGGCCGCATGCTGACCGAGGACGAGAGCAAGGTCGCTTTCAACGGTCCGGAAGGCAAAAAGGCGATCGAAGTTCTCGACCGAATGGTCAAGGAAGGCGGCCTGCCGGTGCTCACCAAGCAGGCCGGCGAGCAGGCCTTCGTCGCGGGCAAGGTCGGTTTCGCCTTCCAGACGACCGGGGCGCTCCGCAACACGATCAAGAATGTCGGCGAAAAGTTCGACCTGCGCACCGCGGCCATTCCGCGGATCGACCCGGTGAACGGCAAGCTGCCGACCGGCGGCAACGCGGTCGTGATCCTCACGCGCGACGCCGACAAGCAGGACGCTGCGTGGAAGTTCGCCAAGTTCGCGGCCGGCCCTTATGGCGCTTCGGTCGTCGTTCCGGGTACCGGCTACGTCCCGAACAACGAGCTCGCGGCGAAGTCGCCGGAATATCTCGCAAACTTCTACAGGGAAAATCCGCTCTTCCGCGCCGGCCTCGAGCAGATGCCGGTTATGATCCCGTGGTATGCCTTCCCGGGCACGAACGGCGTCAAGGTCACGCAGACGATCGTCGAGAACCTGTCGCGCGTCGTCGAGCAGGCGGCAACCCCCGAGGAGGCGCTGAACGACGCAGCCGCGGAAGTCGAAAGCCTGCTGCCGCGCAGCTGAGCCTTGAACCGCCATTCATAAGCCCGCCTGCGGATCATTATCCTCCGCAGGCGGACCCGTTCAGGCCGGGGCGGTACGTCCGTCCAGGCTGAAGGCACCCGCGCCGAAGGCGGCGATCTGAAGGAAGCCGCCGGTGATCGCCAGGTTCTTCATGAAGTGGATCATCTGGTTCTGGTCGGCGAAGTCGGTATGAAAGCCGATCGCCGAGGCCAGGGTGAAGGCTGCAAGGATCAGCGCCACCCACCGGGCCCGATAGCCGAGGACGAGGAGGATGCCTGCGCCGATCTCCACGACAAGAGCAATCGCATAGGCGACCGGAGGCAGGGGCAGCCCCGCCGAGGCGATGTAGCCGATCGTGCCGGATGGATCACCCAGTTTCCCGAAGCCGGAAAGAATAAACATGGCGGCGAGAAGCAGGCGGCCGATGAGGGCCAAGGAGCCTTGAAGTGCGGGATTGTCGCTCATGTGACGTGCCTTTCTTCACTATGGCCTGATCGCGAACGCATACCCGCTCCGGGCCTTCGGAACGGCGGCAGGCGTTCGCTGCGCCGTGATTGTAAATGCAGAGCCCGCGGATCGGAAATTTTCCACAGCTGAAACAGAAATTGAACGGAACGGAATTGCATCGCCAAAGCGCGGGAAAGCCTTGCGCCGCGAGCACGGAACGGCACTTGGGAGGGTTTTCAAGGCGGCCCGGCGCCCTTCCGGCGAGGCTCCCGGAAGGAAGTTGTTAACCTTCATTTCCTATTCCCTAGGGCAGCCCCTTCGATGATGAATTTCGAGTTTTCAGGCCATGCGCATTCCCCGGACAAATTTCTCGCCTGCAGCTTTGTATGACGCAAATCACGCGGTTGATTTCGAGGAGCCGCATCCGGTTGCGCAAGGTTCCGCGGACGCTTCGGCGCCTGAGGCGGCCGCTCACGACCATCTGTTCGAAGCACCGGAAGCGCCGCGGCGCGCGCCCGGCCATCGGGACCAGGAGACCGGCTATGCGGGACGCGCCGCGCGCCTCTACGGTCATGGCTCCGCCTATGCTCCGGCCGAGGTTACCGTCTCTACGCGCGATCCGCTTCCCACGCTTGCCGAGATCACCGGCCTATCCGGCGAGCCGAGCTGGGAGAGCCATTTCTTCCTGTCGCCGAACGTGCGCTTCACGCGCACGCCCGAGCGCGAACTCATGAAGCGTCACCCGCCGGCGCCCGAAGAAAGCCGGGCTGAGGCCGACGAAGCCGCGGCGGAAGCATCCGATCCCGAAACGGTGATGGACGCAGTACCGGCCGAACCCGCTCCGTCGGTGGTCGAAACGGAACTGCCGTCCTACAGTCCGTCCGAGCTCCTCCGGGTGCTGACGCAGCAACTGCCCTCCTGGAGCGCTGCACGCTCGCCGGCGCCGGAAGCGGGCACCGCCGAACCGGCAATCACCGAAAGCGCGGCCGTGACGGAGGAAGAGCCCGCCACTCCTGAAACGTCATCGGCCCTGCCGGTAGCGGACGAGGTGCCTGTGGTTCCGCGTGCACTGCCCGTTGCGAACCTTGCGCCCCGGAGTGCCGGAGTGGAGGAGGATGTGCCCCAGCAGGCAGAAGCGCATCTGGCCTATCTCTCCGATTTTGCGTTTTTCGAGTTCATGCCGCTCGAAGCGGCGGCTGTTCCGCCGGCTGTCGCGGAACCTGTGAAGGAAGCCGCGCGCGTTCGCACGCCGGTCGCAGCCGCGCCGAGGGTCTCGCCACCAGAGATCGCCGCGGCAACGCCTGTCGAGATCCGGCCGCAGCCGCCCACGGCGATAAGCTCGCTGTTCCGGGTGGTGGAATGCCGGCGGCCCGAGCCCGCCGCTGCCGAACCGGCTTCGGCCGCGCCGCAGGATCTTGCCGCTGAGCCGGCCGTCGTCGAGACAGCCGCCCCGGTTATAGCCGAAGCACCCGCTTCGGCACCGGCCGAACCCATCGTGCCCGCCGTCGTGCCCGCAAGCGAACCGCCTCCCGAAGTGCCGGTGACCAGGGCGGCGATCACCATGCCGGCCGTGATACAGCGTTCGTCGCCGTCTCTGCCGCCGATCGGCGCCATCGAGCCGCTGCAGGGCGGCGACGCCTACGAGTTTCCTTCGAAGGAACTTCTGCAGGAGCCGCCGCAAGGCCAGGGTTTCTTCATGACGCAGGAGCAGCTCGAGCAGAATGCCGGACTGCTCGAAAGCGTGCTCGAGGATTTCGGCGTCAAGGGCGAGATCATCCATGTCCGCCCCGGCCCTGTCGTCACCCTTTACGAATTCGAGCCCGCGCCGGGCGTCAAGTCCTCCCGCGTCATCGGTTTGGCCGACGATATCGCCCGCTCGATGTCGGCGCTCTCTGCCCGCGTCGCGGTGGTGCCCGGCCGCAACGTCATCGGCATCGAGCTGCCGAATGCCACGCGCGAAACCGTCTATTTCCGCGAGCTGATCGAATCCGGCGATTTCCAGAAGACCGGCTGCAAGCTTGCGCTCTGCCTCGGCAAGACGATCGGCGGCGAACCGGTGATCGCCGAACTCGCAAAGATGCCGCATCTGCTCGTCGCCGGCACCACCGGCTCGGGCAAATCGGTGGCGATCAACACCATGATCCTGTCGCTGCTCTACCGGTTAAAGCCGGAAGAATGCCGGCTCATCATGGTCGATCCGAAGATGCTCGAACTCTCCGTCTATGACGGCATCCCGCATCTGCTGACGCCCGTCGTCACGGATCCGAAGAAGGCCGTAATGGCGCTGAAATGGGCGGTGCGCGAGATGGAGGACCGCTATCGCAAGATGTCGCGGCTCGGTGTGCGCAACATCGACGGCTACAACCAGCGCGCGGCGGCCGCGCGGGAAAAAGGCGAGCCGATCCTCGCGACGGTGCAGACCGGTTTCGAGAAGGGCACCGGCGAGCCGCTCTTCGAGCAGCAGGAAATGGACCTTTCGCCGATGCCCTATATCGTCGTCATCGTCGACGAGATGGCCGACCTGATGATGGTCGCCGGCAAGGAGATCGAAGGGGCGATCCAGCGGCTTGCGCAGATGGCGCGTGCCGCCGGCATCCACCTGATCATGGCGACCCAGCGTCCCTCGGTCGACGTCATCACCGGCACGATCAAGGCGAACTTCCCGACCCGCATCTCCTTCCAGGTGACCTCAAAGATCGACAGCCGCACCATCCTCGGCGAGCAGGGGGCCGAACAGCTCCTCGGCCAGGGCGACATGCTGCACATGGCCGGCGGCGGCCGCATTGCCCGCGTCCACGGTCCGTTCGTTTCCGATCAGGAAGTCGAGCATGTGGTCGCGCATCTGAAGACGCAGGGGCGTCCGGAATATCTCGAGACGGTGACGGCGGACGAAGAGGAGGAAGAGGTCGAGGAGGATCAGGGCGCCGTGTTCGACAAGAGCGCGATCGCCGCCGAAGACGGCAACGAGCTCTACGATCAGGCGGTGAAAGTGGTGCTGCGGGACAAGAAGTGCTCGACCTCCTATATCCAGCGCCGCCTCGGCATCGGCTATAACCGCGCCGCCTCGCTGGTCGAACGGATGGAGAAGGACGGTCTCGTCGGCCCGGCGAACCATGTCGGCAAGCGCGAGATCATCTACGGCAACCGCGAAAATGCGCCGAAGCCGGAAAGCGACGATCTGGACTGAGTTGTCGGTTGCTTCAGCTCCCTCCGCCTACGGGCGGGAGGGAGCTGCGGGTCACGGCCGCACGGTGATGTGGCCCTTCATGTTGGGATGGTAGCGGCAGATATAATCGAAGCTGCCCGCCTCCTGAAGCACCAGCCGGCCGGATTTCTTCGCCGGCAGAAGCACGTCCGCACCGCCTTTGACGGTCGCCGTGTGGACGAGCGCATCCTTGTTGATCCACTCGACCTCGTCGCCCATCTTCGCCTCGATCTCCACGGGCAGGTAGACGAGGCGATCGATCGTCACACGGATGGTTTCGGCCTGAGAAGGAGTGGCCACGACGGCCGCTCCCATCGAAAATAAGACAGTTGCCGCTCGCGTCATGAACATCGCGGTCTCACTTCAATTCGGCCGCGACGTGTTCGGCATGCTGCTGATGTCCCTGGAACAGCTTAAGCCCGGTCTCGAGCAGCGATTTGAGTTCTGCATTCTGAGCCGACGGTATCAGCAGCGTTTCCAGCGCGCCGTTGACCTGCCTGTGGTAGGCGACCTCATGCGCGATATAGGCCTTGTCGAATTCCTCGCCCTTGAGCTTCGCCAGCTCCTGCCGCTTCGCCTCGGCCGCTTGCGAGAGGGTCTTGCTCGTATCGTTGTCCTCGGGCGTGACGTTGAGCTTCTTGACGAGATCGAGGGCTTGCTTGTTAACCGACTCGTGGTCGCGCAGCATGCTCTCGGCAAATTCGACGACGGTCTCGTTCTTCGACGTCGCGATCGCCTGTTTGGCGGCTTCGATATCGAGCACGCCGGCAGTGTAGGCGATATGGGCGATCTGCGGGTCGGTCGGCTTGTCGTTGCCGAGTGCCCAGCCGGTGCCGAAAAGGAGGGCGATCACGGCCGTTGCGGTCGTCAGTCTGATGGTCATGGGATGTTCCTTTCCTCGAAGATCAAAGCGTGTCTGAACGCCATGCTTTGGATGCTTCGCGGCTCGAAGCGTTCCCGCTATTTTCCGTCTGTTTCCGGCGACCGAGGCGAAATGCGGGCAAGAACGGACTCGGTCAGACGCTCGCAGCGCTTTCCCGCAAAAGGAAAGGCATCCAGCAGAACCGGGCCGATCTGCCGCTCCAACTGCTCTTTCAGGATGCGGCGCGCCCGGTGCAGCCTTGTGCGTGCCGTTTCAGGCTTGAGACCAAGCAGGGCGGCCGCCTCGTCGTTGTCGAGCCCTTCGATGACGCGCAGCACGAATACGGTACGGTAGGTGTCCGGGAGATCGTCCGTCAGCCTTTCGACGAGATCGAGGATTTGCCGCTGTGCCATCGTCTTTTCCGGATCGCCGATGCCTGAGTTGAGGGGAAAGGCGATGATCTCCGCCTCTTGCGACTGCCGCATATCTTCGGCAAGTTTCATCAGCCGCCGTTTTTTCCGCAGGCGGCCGAGCGCCTCGTTGATGACGATCCGGGCGAGCCAGGTCGTGATTGCCGCATCGCCGCGAAAACCCTCAAAGCGCGTGAAGGCACGGACATAGGCCTCCTGCAGCACGTCTTCCGCATCGCTGTCGTTGCGCAGGATGCTCCGGGCGATCCGGTAGAGCTTGCGGTTATGTGCCTGCATGATCGCGCGGAAACGGGAGAGGTCCTGCGCAGGTGGCGGCGCATTCAGGCAAAGCTCGGTTTCAGCGATAGGCATGGTCGGGCTCCTTCTCGGATATTGGATGCCCCATCTCCGGAAATGTTCCCAGCTATGTGCCGGCCATGTTTCGGATCTTACCGCGGTCTGGTCTTGCAGGGATAACGGAATTCGGGATCGCGCTGGCTCGACGCCTCGGCTGAAAGAGAAAGCCCGGCGCGGGAGGAGGTGCGCCGGGCTTTCGATCCTGACCGGCAACTGGGAGGAGGAGGGTTGCCGATCCCGCGATGGAACTGGGAGGAGGAGTGTTCCATCGACAGTTATATAATAATGCTGCAGTGCAGCATCTTCAAGGCCGAAAATGAAATTTTTTCCGGCTGATAAAAGAAGGGACCGAGGTCCCGCGCCGGAAGCGTCAGGAAGACGCTTGCCTTAGCCGCCATTTGCGCCAGATTCGAAGCGGAAAGGAGGGCAACGCCATGACGAAGGACCGCAGGGCCGCTTTGGTCAGAATTACCGGACGGGTACAGGGCGTGTGCTTTCGCGACTGGACACGCGAGGAGGCCGAAAGGCTCGGCCTTGACGGTTGGATTCGCAACGAGAGCGACGGCTCGGTGACCGCCCTCATCGCCGGGCCGGACGGCGCCGTCAGCAGAATGCTGGATCATTTCTGGAAAGGGCCGCCCGGCGCTTCCGTCGCCGATGTCGCAAGCGAGGAGGCTTCTTCCGTCGAAGCGCCCGCGGGATTTCGCATTACACGATAACTACACCCGCTCCAGCGCCACCGCGATGCCCTGACCGACGCCGATGCACATGGTGGCGAGCGCGGCGCGGCCACCCGTCTCGGCGAGCTCCAGCGCTGCCGTTCCGGTGATGCGCGCACCCGACATGCCGAGCGGATGGCCGAGTGCGATGGCGCCGCCGTTGCGGTTGACGCGGGGATCGTCGTCGGCGATTCCCAGCGCGCGCAGGACCGCAAGTGCCTGGCTGGCAAAAGCCTCGTTGAGTTCGATGACGTCGAACCGCTCCTGCGTCACGCCGAGCCGTGTCATGAGCCTCTGCGAGGCGGGCACCGGTCCCATGCCCATGATGCGCGGCGGCACGCCTGCCGAAGCGCCGCCGAGGATGCGGGCCATGGGTCGCAGCCCATATTTTCTGGCAGCCTCCTCCGAGGCGATGATGAGCGCCGCAGCGCCGTCATTGAGGCCCGAAGCGTTGCCGGCGGTGACGGTGCCGCCCTCCCGGAAGGGTGCCTTGAGTTTGGCGAGCGCTTCGATCGTCGTGGCGCGCGGATGCTCGTCGCGGTCGACGACGACGGGTTCGCCTTTCCTTTGGGGGATGGTGACGGGGACGAGCTCGCTCGCAAGGCGGCCGTTCGTCTGGGCGGCCGCGGCCTTTGCCTGGCTGCGCAGGGCGAAAGCGTCCTGGTCCTCGCGCGAGACCTTATAGTCTTCGGCGACGTTCTCGCCGGTCTCCGGCATTGAGTCGACCCCATATTGTGCCTTCATCAGCGGATTGACGAAGCGCCAGCCGATCGTCGTGTCGTGAATTTCGGCATTGCGCGAAAAGGCGCTCTCGGCCTTCGGCAGCACGAAAGGCGCCCGCGACATGGATTCGACCCCGCCGGCGATCATCAGTTCGGCCTCGCCGCATTTGATCGCCCGGGCGGCCGCAATCACGGCATCCATGCCGGATCCGCAGAGCCGGTTGATCGTCGTGGCGGGAAGGGCGACGGGCAGCCCCGCAAGTAGCAGCGACATGCGCGCGACGTTGCGGTTGTCCTCGCCCGCCTGGTTGGCGCAGCCGAAGATCACGTCATCGACCGCTTCCCAGTCGACCGACCTGTTGCGGGCCATCAGCGCCTTCAGCGCAATGGCGCCAAGGTCGTCGGCGCGCACCGAAGCGAGCGAGCCGCCGAAGCGGCCGATCGGAGTGCGGATATAGTCGCAGATATAGGTTTCGCGCATCAGGTGGCCTCTCTTCCCGCGGCCTCGTGGGCTTTTTTGGTGCGGGCGTTGATGTCGCGCAGAACGACAAGCTCGGTCTCGGTCGGTGCCGGTGTTTCGATGACGTTTTCCGCGAACTTGATCGGCCAGCCGCAATTTCCGGCGATCTGATCCCGGGTGACGCCGGGGTGCATGGAAACGACGGTCAATTCCTTCGTCTCCGGATCTGGCTCCAGAATGCAGAGATCGGTGACGACGCGGGTCGGGCCACTGGTCGTCAATCCAAGCCGCTCCCGATGATTGCCGCCTTCGCCGTGTCCCATGGAGGTTACGAAGGGCAGCCTCTCCACGAAGCTGCGCTTCGTCAGCGCCATGGTGATGAAGATGCGGCCGCAATTGGCGGCGATTTCCGGCGCGCCGCCGCCTCCCGGCAGGCGCACCTTGGGATGGTCATAGGGGCCGACGACGGTCGTGTTGAGATTGGCGAAACGATCGATCTGCGCGCCGCCGAGAAAGCCCGTGGTTATCCGGCCGCCCTGGAGCCAGTAGCGGAACATTTCCGGCACTGAGACGGTGAAAAGCGCGGTATCGCAGAGCTCTCCGTCGCCGATCGAGAGCGGCAGTACGTCGGGCCTGGTGCCGACGGTGCCGCTCTCATAGATCAGCGTGATATCCGGCGCATGCGTCAGCCGCGCCACATTGCAGGCGGCTGACGGCGCGCCGATGCCGACGAAGCAGACGTCGTCGTTTGAAAGCGCGCGCGCCGCGGCGACCGTCATCATCTCTATGGGGGTGAAATCAGTCATTCTTCGCTTTCCCCTCAAGCAACCTTGGCCGCTGTCTTCGCGGCGTGGCGGGCGAAGTCCTCGGGTGTGGCGGCAAGGACGTTCTCCCTGATCCATGCGTTGAAGGTTTCCCGTTCGCGCGCAATCTCGTCCCAACGGATGTAGAAGGCGTTGGAGCGGGGATAGTAACCATGCGCATAGGACGGGAAGGCGCCCCCGGCACATGCGCGACGGCGGTCACCGCCCACTCCGGCAGCACCACCGAATTGGGGGAGGGCGGGTCGAGTTCGTCGACGATCTCCTCGACCGTTACGATCGAGCGCCTGGCGGCGAGCACCGCTTCCTTCTGCACGCCGACGATCCCCTCGATCAGGACGTTGCCCTTGCGGTCGGCGCGTTGGGCATGGATGATCGTGACGTCCGGGCGGATTGCAGGCACCGCGGCGAGCACCTCGCCGGTGAAGGGGCAGGTCACGCTTCTGATATTGAGGTTCACCTTGGGCAGGTCGGCGCCGATATAGCCGCGGAAGGACGCAAAAGGCAGGTTCGCGGCACCCGCCTCATAAGCATTGGCCATGGCCGCATGCGAATGTTCCTCGATCTCGATCGGCCGCGGCCATTGGTTCTCGACCGCATCCCGGAAGCGGTGCAGCGAGCCGACGCCCGGATTGCCGCCCCAGGAAAACTTCATGCCCCGCGCCGCACCGACGCCGATCAACTGGTCGTAGAGGATGTCGGGCGTCATGCGCACGAGGAACAGGTCCTTCCGGCCCTGGCGAATCACCTCGTGTCCCGCGGCATAGGGGATCAGGTGCGTGAAGCCTTCCATCGCCACCGTGTCGCCATCCCTGACATTCTCCGCCACCGCCTCGGCGAGAGACACTATCCGCGCCATCGTTTTCCTCCAGTGATGTTCGAGCCGAATAAGCGCCTGTTCCTCCCAGGCGTCAATTTCTTTTGTGCGAAATTTGACATTTGTTCGTATGTCGCACAAAATCGCAGGCCAGAAACCGGCGGGAGACACGATGCGGGAAACGGATTTCGTCAGCGGCTTTGCGCGCGGTCTGAGGGTGATCGAAGCCTTCGGCGAGTCGCAGCCGCGGCTTTCGATCGCCGACGCCGCGAAGATCACCGGGCTCGACCGGGCGACCGTCAGGCGATCCCTGCTGACGCTGTCGCAGCTTGGTTATGCCAATTACGACGGCAAGTTCTTCACGCTCACACCGAAGATCCTGAGGCTCGGCCATGCCTATCTTTCGGCGACGCCGCTGCCGGCCATTGTCCAGCCTTACCTGGACCAGCTCGCGGAAAGAGCCGGGCAGAGCGCTTCCGCCTCGGTGCTCGACGGGACCGAGATCGTCTATGTGGCACGCGCGTCGCAGCGCCGGGTGATGTCGATCAACCTGACGCCCGGCTCGCGTCTTCCCGCCTATTGCGCCTCGATGGGGCGGGTGTTGCTGGCCGCACTACCCGAGACCGAGGCACGCGAAATACTCGGACGTTCCGACTTGAAGGCGAACACACCGCTGACGAGAACCGACCCGGAAGAGCTGGTGGCGGAATTGCGGCGGGTTCGCGACGAGGGCTATGCGGTTATCGACCAGGAACTGGAGCTCGGCCTCTGCTCGATCGCGGTACCGGTCGCCAATGATCGCGGGCAGGTGCTCGCGGCCGTGAACATCGGCGCATCCGCCGCCCATGTGCCGGCCCGCGAGATGGCGGAGCGCTTTCTGCCTCTGCTCAGGAAACACAAGCCGCATTGCGGCTTGTATTGCGCTAGGCGTGTTGAGATCGGATACCCGCGGCGGGTTGTTTGATTTCCTCATTCCTGTGACGAGCACAGGGGCGAGGGTGGAGAGGGTGCGGTTCCTCGGCGCGCTTCATAAACCGTGAAGTTAGCGAGGCGGCGCGGGTCCCGCCCGTATATAGCGTCCCGCTTCGCTTCGATGCGAGAATGTAGACGTAACCTTTCATTGCGTGACGTATCCCCGGTCCCTCATTCCTGTGCTTGTCACAGGAATCCAGCCAGCCCAAGTCTTTGGGCTGGAAAGGCTCTTCCGCGCCGCAGACGCGGCGCTGCTGGATCTCTGTGACAAGCACAGAGATGAGGATGAGGAGAGATTGCAGCCCTCCGAAAAGTTTCCTGCAGCGCCGCGCGTCTTATGAGACGAGCAAAGGTCACTGTAGCCCTTTGAGCTGCTGCATGTTTTGTCCATTGACCGGCTACGAGCGGGATGGGGGCGGAAAACCGCACGCATTTTTCCTCATCCCGCTTTAGCCATCGCCCTCAATATCCTCGTGCCGCACCTGCGCCGATGCGGCTGTCGACGGCGCCGTTGTAGCGGGCGCCGCCGCCCGCCTCGATCTCGGCAACGTTCTCGCCGCCGACGAGGATGCCCGCTGCCTGACCCCAGATCATCCAGTTCTCGTCGACCTGAACGTCATGGCCCATGGCGGAAAGCAGTTTGCGCGTATCGGGCGAGAGAGCATAGGGCTCCATGAAGACCTTGTCCGGAAGCCACTGATGGTGGACGCGCGGCGCGTCGACGGCCTCCTGGATGTTCATGCCGTGGTCGATCACGTTGATGATCGCTTCCAGCGTGATGGTGATGATGCGGGCGCCGCCGGGGCTGCCGATCACCATGAAGGGCTTGCCGTCCTTCGAGATGATCGTAGGGCTCATCGATGAGAGCGGTGTCTTGCCGGCTTCGATCGCATTCGCCTCGCCCTGCACGAGGCCATAGAGATTGGGGGTGCCCGGCTTGGCGGTGAAATCGTCCATCTCGTTGTTGAGGAGGATACCCGTGCCGGGCGCGACGACGCCCGCGCCGAAGGAGCCGTTCAGCGTGTAGGTCACCGCAACCGCATTCCCCTCGTCGTCGATGATGGAATAATGGGTCGTCTCCTTGCTTTCGGTAAAGCCCGCCGGCATCAGCTCCTGGGAAACGCCGGCCTTGAACGGGTCGATCTTGGCGCGGATGTCTTTCGCGTAGCTCTTGTCGACGAGCTTTGCGACCGGGTTTTCGACAAAGGCCGGATCGCCGAGCGCGGTGTTGCGATCAACATAGGCATGGCGCATCGCCTCGATCATAGCATGCACCGTCTCGGCCGAGCCGTAACCGAGATAGGCGAGCGGGTAGCCCTCGAGGATGTTGAGAATCTCGCAGATGATCAATCCGCCTGACGATGGCGGCGGCGAGGAGACGATGTCATAGCCGCGGTAGTTGCACTTGACCGGCTCGAGCTCGCGAACCTGATAGCGCTCGAAATCCTCCTTGGCGAGAATGCCGCCCTTATCCGTGCTCGCCTTGACGATCGCGTCGGCGATCGCGCCCTTATAGAAGGCGTCCGTGCCTTTTTCGGCGATGCTCGAAAGCGAAGCGGCGAGATCGGTCTGGACCAGCCGGTCACCGGCTGCAAAAGGCTTGCCGTCCGGCTTCAGGAAGATGGCGGCGGCGGCCGGATCCCTGGCGAGCCGCTCGGTCTCGCCGTCGAAAGACTCGATGTCACCCTGTTCGAGCACGAATCCATCACGCGCGAGCTTGATCGCCGGATCGATCAGCTCCTTCAGCGGCCTTGTGCCGTAACGGCTGCGGGCGAACTCGAAGCCCATGACCGGTCCGGGCACGCCGACGGCGAGATAGCCTTCGGTGCTCAATCCCTCGACGAGATCGCCCTTGTCGTCGAGATACATGGTCTTGGTGGCGGCGAGAGGCGCGCGCTCGCGAAAATCGAGGAAGGTCGTCTTGCCGTCCTTGAAGCGGATGGTCATGAAGCCGCCGCCGCCGATGTTGCCGGCCGTCGGGTAGACGACGGCGAGGGCATAGCCGACCGCAACCGCCGCATCGATCGCATTGCCGCCCTTCTTCAGGACCTCGACGCCGATGTCGGATGCAAGATGCTGGGCGGTCACGACCATGCCGTGCTCGGCCTTGACCGGCTCTGGCGAGGCCGCCAGGACCGGCCGCGGCGAGAACGTACTCAGCGCGACGATCAGGGTAATGGACAGGGATTTCAGGCAGGGACTGCGCATGCTTTCCTCCCGGACAGGAATGTTGGCTTCAAGTTCGGCGCGGGGATGCGTTACCGCCCCCCTCAACCGGGGACTGTAGCATCAAAAATCACGAGTTGCAGTCGAAGACGAGAGCGTCAGAGCATTTCCGTTTTTCTCCGAATCGCGGACACTCTCTAATGCTTTTCCGCAATCCCGGACGGAAAACCACACTCATCCCGCGCTGGCGTCAATCGCCGGAATAGCGCTCCTCGAGCCACGGATCGCCCCGCATGTGGTAGCCGTTCCGCTCCCAGAAACCCGCCGAATCGGCTGCGCGAAAATCGATGCGCTGCAGCCACTTGGCGCTTTTCCAGAAATAGAGATGCGGGACCACCAGGCGCACCGGCCCGCCATGGGCCCGCGTAATCGGCGCGCCCTCCCAGGCGGTCGCGAGGATCGCATCCTCGGCGGCAAAGTCGGCGAGCGGCAGGTTGGTGGTGTAACCGTCAAAGCTCGTCAGCATGACAAAGGCGGCCTCCGGCTTCGGCATGACGCGATCGAGAAGATCGCGCGTGGATACGCCACGCCAATTGTTGTCATAGCGCGACCAGGTCGTCACGCAATGGATGTCGGAGAGGCTGTCGCTCTGAGGCAACGCCTGGAAGGCGTTCCAGTCGAGCGAGAGCGGGTTCTCGACGAGGCCGGTGACGTCGAGCCGCCACGTCTCGTGGGTCAGGTGCGGCTGCTGCCCTAGATCGAGAACCGGCCAGTCCCTGACGAGATGCTGACCGGGCGGCAGGCGGTCCGTCTCCGGACGGGCAATGCGGCCGGTGAGAAACTTGCCGTCGGCCGCCCAGCGGCGCTTCGTGGAAGTCAACTTGGTTTCCGGCGCCTGTGTTTCGTCGGCCACGACTGCTCTCCCCTCATGTTTCCTTCGATCGTATCGCGATTGACGGAAAAAAGCATGCAGCAGATCAAAGCGCTACAGCCGAGCCGCCGGCGATGTACGATAGCGGAAAGAATTCGCGTGCCGATACCGGCCGGTCAACTGCAATTTCCCGGGGGGAAGTGGGAGGACAATCATGCGCACTCAGGTCGTCATTATCGGCTCCGGGCCTTCGGGGCTCCTGCTCGGGCAATTGCTGACGGGAGCGGGGATTGCCAATGTGATCCTCGATCGCGCGACCAAGGATCACATTCTCGGCCGTGTGCGCGCCGGCGTTCTGGAGGAAGGCACGGTGCGGCTGATGGAGGAGGCGGGCTGCGGCGCCCGCATGCATGCCGAGGGCCTCCCCCATGACGGCTTCTCGCTCGCCTTCGACGGGCGCGACCATCGCATCGACCTCTTCGGCCTGACCGGCGGAAGGAGGGTGATGATCTACGGGCAGACGGAACTCACCCGCGACCTGATGGACCATCGGGAACGGGTCGGGGCGCTCTCGATTTACGAAGCGGCGAACGTGATGCCGCGGGACTTCGACGGGCGGACACCGCATGTCGCCTACGAGAAGGACGGGATTGCGCAGCGCATCGACTGCGACTTCATTGCCGGCTGCGACGGCTTTCACGGGGTCAGCCGACGTTGCCTGCCGGAAAGGGCCATCCGCAATTTCGAGAAAATCTATCCCTTCGGCTGGCTCGGCATCCTTGCCGACGTGCCGCCGGTCGACCACGAACTGGTCTATGCCAACCACCCGCGCGGCTTCGCGCTCTGTTCGATGCGCTCGCACACGCGGAGCCGCTATTACATCCAGTGCCCGCTCGAGGAGAAGCTCGAGGACTGGGACGATCAGCGCTTCTGGGACGAATTGCGCCGCCGCCTGCCCGCCCATCACGCCGAGCGCGTGGTGACGGGGCTCTCCTTCGAGAAGTCCATCGCGCCGCTCCGCTCCTTCGTCGCCGAGCCGATGCGGTTCAACCGGCTGTTCCTGGCGGGTGACGCCGCCCATATCGTTCCGCCGACCGGCGCCAAGGGCCTGAACCTTGCGGCGAGCGACGTGCACTATCTGTTCGAGGGATTGCTCGAATACTATCGGGACCGCTCGAATGCCGGCATCGACGCCTATTCGGCCCGCGCACTCGCCCGCGTCTGGAAGGCGGTGCGCTTCTCCTGGTGGATGACGACGATGCTGCACCGCTTTCCGGAGACCAGCGACTTCGACCAGCGAATCCAGGAGGCGGAACTCGATTATCTCACCCACTCGCGCGCGGCGGCGACCGCGCTCGCGGAGAACTATGTGGGGCTGCCGTTTTGAGGCCGCACGCAAACTCCCTGGACGCTACTTGCGCGCGGATACCGGCTCTGCTCGACTGCCGCCGGTGAGGCAGCCGCCAGGGAGGGTGCGATGGGGCTTACGCTACGCCAGATCGAAGTGATCCGGGCGGTGATGATCGCCGGCACGATCGCCGGCGCGGCGCGTCTGATGAATGTCGCCCAGCCAGGGGTCAGCCGGACGATGAAGCATATCGAAAGCGCGCTGGGGATAAAGCTCTTCGTCAAGAAGGCCGGGCGTTACGTGCCGACCGACGAAGCGCGCGACATCTTCGCCCAGCTCCAGGAGGTCCATCGCAAGGTCGACGACCTGCAATTTTCCATCCGTCAGCTGGAGCGAGGACGAGGTGTGGAACTCGCGCTCGGCTCGGTGCCGAGCATTGCGAATGCGATGATGCCGCAGGCCATCGCCGGGCTTATGCGGCTCTACCCGGACATCCGCATCAATTTCGATATTCTGAGGATAGAGGAGGCGATCGATTACCTGTTGCTCGGCAAGGGAGAGCTGGTCGCGATGAGCTATCATCTCACCCATCCCTCGATCACGTTCGAGCCCCTGTCCAAAGGGCACCTCGTCTGCATCGCCGCCAGGGAGCATCCGATTGCCGGCCGGACCGAAATTTCCGCCCGCGAGATCGCCGAGCATCCGCTCATCGGTATCGACCCGCGCGATCCCTACGGGGCGATCATGGCGGGCATATTCGAGGGGGAGAAGCTCGAATATCGTACCCCGATCAGGGCGCGTTTCGGCACGACGGTTTGTGCGCTGGTCAAGCGGAATCTCGGCATCGCGGTCATCGACGCCTTCACCGTGGGCGGTATCGCCGACCAGGAACTGGCCGTCATTCCGATCAGCGAGGATACGGAGTTCCAGACCTATGTCGCCTATCGCGCCGACGCCGCGCTCTCCAGCTATGCCGAGCGGCTGGTCACGACGCTGCGCCGCGTCATGGATGAATCGACCCGCCGTTCGCGCGGCGGCCGAGATACATAGCAACAGGTTATGGAGGACGAAAAAAACGGTATTTGCGGTATAGGTAAGAAGTGACCATCATCAAGCCTTCGACGCTTCGCCTTTTTGCGGAAGCAAGCCGGCCCTGCCACGCGGACCGGCAAAGGACGAGGCCGGCGAGAGGAGATCGGCATGAAGACCTCGATCGCGACCGTTTCGATCAGCGGCACTCTTTCGGAGAAGCTCGCCGCCGTCGCTGCGTCAGGCTTCGATGGCGTGGAGATATTCGAGAACGATTTCCTGACCTTCGACGGCTCGCCGGCGGAGGTCGGCCGCATGGTGGGCGATCACGGCCTGGAGGTGACGCTTTTTCAGCCGTTCCGCGATTTCGAAGGCCTGCCGGAACCGCACCGGTCGCGTGCTTTCGACCGGGCGGAGCGCAAGTTCGACGTGATGCAGGAGCTTGGAACGGAATTGATGCTCGTCTGTTCCAGCGTTTCCCCGCTCGCATTGGGCGGCATCGATCGCGCTGCCGACGACCTTCGGGAACTGGGCGAGAGGGCGGCCAAGCGCGGCTTGCGCGTCGGCTACGAGGCGCTTGCCTGGGGCCGCCACGTCAACGATCATCGGGATGCTTGGGAAATCGTGCGGCGGGCGGACCACCCGAGTATCGGGCTGATCCTCGACAGTTTCCACACCCTGTCGCGCAATATCGACCTGCGGTCGATCCGCTCCATTCCGGGGGACCGCATCTTCATCGTTCAGCTCGCGGACGCGCCGCGAATCGACATGGATCTGCTTTATCTCAGCCGCCATTTCCGCAACATGCCCGGCGAAGGCGATCTTCCGGTCGTCGATTTCATGCAGGCTGTCGCCGCGACCGGCTATGACGGCGCCCTATCGCTCGAAATCTTCAACGACCAGTTCCGGGGCGGATCACCCAGGGCGATCGCCGAGGACGGACATCGTTCCCTGGTCTACCTGATGGATCGGGTGAAGCGGTGCGAACCGGTCGCGAAGAGCGCGGAGGCAATGCCCGACCGCGTCGAGGTGCTGGGCGTCGAATTCGTGGAGTTCACCGCCGATCGGGCAGAGGCGGAGGCGCTCGGGTCGCTTCTGGGAACGATGGGTTTTCACGCGGTTGCCTCACATCGCGAGAAATCGGTGGCGCTATGGCGCCAGGGTCGCGATCGTGGAGGCGTAAACATCGTCATCAACACCGAGCAGCATGGCTTCGCTCATTCGAGCTACCTGGTGCACGGGGCATCGGCCTATGCGATCGGCCTGAAAGTGCCCGATGCCGCGGCCGCCGTCGAACGCTCGGGCGCGCTCGGGGCCGAAATATTCCGGCCCGAGGCAAACGAAGAAGAGGGGGCGATGGCCGCAATCCGCGGCATCGGCGGCGGCTTGATCTATTTCCTGAACGAGGCCGACGACGTCTGGTCGCGCGAGTTCGTGCGGTCGGGAAAGGCGCCTCAGGGATCATCGCCCCTCGTCGCCATCGACCATGTGGCGCAATCCATGCAGGCGGAGGAGCTCCCGAGCTGGCTGCTTTTCTACACCTCTATCCTCGATGCCGACAAATCGGCAGAGGTCGATATCGTCGATCCTGCTGGTCTGATCCGCAGCCAGGTCGTGGAGAATGCGAGCGGGACGCTCCGGCTGACATTGAACGGAGCGGACAACCACCGCACGCTGGCAGGCCACTTCATAGCAGAGAGCTTTGGCTCGGGTGTCCAGCATGTGGCCTTCCGCACCGACGATATCTTTGCAGCCGCCGACCATATGCGCCGCAGCGGCTTTCGCCCATTGGCAATCTCGCGCAACTACTATGACGACATCGAGGTGCGGTTCGGGCTCGAACCTGACTTCGTCGATCGACTGAGGGCTGAGAGCATCCTCTATGACCGCGATGAAGACGGCGAGTATTTCCAGATCTACGGCCCGACCTATGGAGAAGGCTTCTTCTTCGAAATTGTCGAGCGGCGCGCCGGCTATCGCGGCTACGGCGCAGCCAACGCGCCCTTCCGCATCGCCGCTCAGAAGCGCTCGCTTCGACCCGCCGGAATGCCGGCTCTTTAGGGTTGGCGAGGGGTTCAATTCCCCGGGTGCTACGCCGTCCTCTTTGCTTCGGCAGCCATCGCCGTCCCCGCCGCCTCGCGCAGCGTCTGCATCAGGATCGAGAGCGGCAGCGACGGGATAGCGTCGGTCCGCATGGTAAGCCCGACGGGTCCCCTCGTCTCGCTCGTGTCGACCGGCAGCGCCGCCAACACGCCATCCGCGATATCCGTGGCGACGACGCCCGCCGATATGATCCAGATGGCGTCGCTGGAGCGAACGAACGCCCGGCCGAAGGAGTCGGAAACGGTCTCGATCTGGTTCGCAAGGCCGGCGATGCCGTTGGCGATCAGGAAATGCTCGACGAAGGGGCGGATGATCGAGGCGCGGGTAGGCATCAGCACCGGATAGTCGCTCAGATGCGCGAACACAGACTGCTTGCCGGAGATGAGCGGATGTCCGGCGTGCACCGCGAAGACCACCTGTTCCGAGTAGAGATGCTCGAACGAGAAGCCAGTCATCTTGTCCGGAGCGGCGAGCCTGCCGACGACGAGGTCGAGATCGCCCACGCGCAATTGTTCGAGAAGCACTGCGTTTTCACCGGTGACGATCTTGATGCGTGCGCCGGTCTTCTCTTTCAGGAAGAGTGCGATGGCGCGCGGCATGATGCGGGTCGAAACGGTCGGAAGCGCACCGACGCGGATCGGCGGGCATTCGCCGGACCGCTCCTGCGAGACGGAATCCAGGCCTTGGCGCAACGCGGTCAGCGCGGCGCCTGCATGGCGCAGAAAGACCTCGCCGTAGCGCGTGATCTTGATGCCGCGCCCCTCGCGCTCGAAAACCGCGACGCCCAGAACCTCTTCGAGTTCCCGGATCGTCTTGGTGACCGCCGGCTGCGTGACATGCAGGAGTTCGGCCGCCTTCACCACGCTCTTCTGGCGCGCGACCTCGACAAATGTCTGCAGATGGCGAAACTTAACGCGAGCGTCGATCACGGATCGCATAACCCTCTGGTTAAGGGAAAGCCACGAAATATCATTTTACCTAACCAGATGAAACATCCAATTTGACGACGGAGGAGAGCTGCCGTGCAATTCACCCGCATCAACGACGTCACGATTCACTATCGCGTGGTCGGCGCGGTCACGGAAAGGCCCGCGCTCGTCTTCATCAACTCGCTCGGCACGGATTTCCGTATCTGGCGCGATGTCGTCCTCCGACTGGCCGGCGATTTTACCATCGTGCTCTATGACAAGCGTGGTCATGGGCTGTCCGATATCGGCCAGGTTCCCTATTCCATCGAGGACCATGCGACCGATCTCGCCGGACTCCTCGATCGCCTCGCGGTGAAACAGGCGATTGTTTGCGGACTTTCGGTCGGCGGTCTCATCGCGCAATCGCTCTACGGCCGCCGCCCCGACCTCGTGCGGGCGCTCGTGCTTTCCGACACCGCCCACAAGATCGGCACCGCCGAGTTCTGGGACGCCCGCATCGCGGCGATCGAGGCGCATGGCATCGAGGCGGTCGCCGACGGCGTGCTCGAACGCTGGTTCACCCCGGCCTTCCGGCGACCCGAAAACCTCGCCTTCACCGGCTACCGCAACATGCTGGTCCGCCAGCCGGTGCCGGGCTATGTCGGCACCTGCGCCGCCATCCGCGACGCCGATTTCACGGAAGCCGCAGGCAGGATCGCGGTTCCGGTGCTCTGCGTCGTCGGCGACCAGGACGGTTCGACGCCGCCCGACCTGGTCCGCTCGACGGCCGATCTCATTGCGGGCGCGCGCTTCGAAGTGATCCGCGGAGCGGGACATATCCCCTGCGTCGAGCAGCCGGAAGCCTTGACGTCGGTGCTGAAACGCTTCTTCCGATCCGTGTTGTCTGGAGGCAAACCATGAGCGATGCCCTCGCGCCTTCCGGGCGCTACCGACAGGGAATGGCGACGCGCCGCGCCGTTCTAGGCGACGATCACGTCGACCGGGCAGAGGCGGCATCGACCGATTTCGACCGTCCTTTCCAGGAGTTGATCACCGAGGCGGCATGGGGGCATGTCTGGTCGCGTCCCGGCTGGACGAAGCGGGAGCGGTCGATCGTCACCATCGCCCTGCTCGCCGCGCTTGGACAGGACGAGGAGGTGGCCATGCATGTCCGCGCCACGGCCAATACCGGGGCGACGCGCGAGGATATTTGCGAGGCGCTGCTGCATGTTGCCATCTATGCAGGCGTTCCGGCGGCCAATCACGCGATCAAGATCGTCAAGCAGGTTTTCGCGGAAATGGATGCCGGCACGGCTGCCCGGTAGGGGCGAGGGAGAAGGACGATGTCCGACAATCAAAATGGCAGACGGAAGGCCCAGCCCGAAACGGGCGCCTTTTTCGCCCGCGACCGCGCCTGGCACCCGCCGGCCTTCGCGCCCGGTTACAAGACCTCCGTGCTGCGTTCGCCGCAGAAGGCGCTGCTGTCGCTCGACGGGACCATATCCGAGATCACCGGCCCGGCCTTCGGCCATTCGATGCTTGGCGAGCTCGACAACGACCTGATCCATAACTTCGCCAGTCCCGGTGAAAGCGCGATCGGCGAACGCATCATCGTCCACGGCCGCGTCCTCGACGAACGCGGCCATCCGGTCCGGGGTGTGCTCGTCGAGTTCTGGCAGGCGAATGCCGGCGGACGCTACCGTCACAAGAAGGAAAGCTATCTCGCGCCGCTGGATCCGAATTTCGGCGGCTGCGGCAGAACGATCACCGACGAGGAAGGCCGGTACTGGTTCCGCACGGTCAGGCCCGGAGCCTATCCCTGGCCGAACGGCGTCAACGACTGGCGGCCCGCCCATATCCATTTCTCGGTCTTCGGCCACGGTTTCGCCCAGCGCCTGATCACGCAGATGTATTTCGAGGGCGATCCGATGATCTGGAAATGTCCGATCGTCGGCACGATCCCCGATCGCCGGGCGATCGAGCAACTGATCGCGGCTCTCGACTGGGGCAACACGGTGCCGATGGATGCGCGCGCCTACAGGTTCGACATCGTGCTGCGTGGCCGCCGCTCGACCTTCTTCGAAAACAGGCCGGAAGGGAATTGAGGAGGCACCGATGGTTCAGGATCCAGGCACCCTCAAGGAAACGGCGTCGCAGACCGCCGGGCCCTATGTCCATATCGGCCTGACGCCGAATTTCTGCGGCATCGGCGGCGTATATGATGGCGACCTCGGCGCTTCGATGGTCAACGACAAGACGCTCGGGCAGCGCATCACCGTGACCGGTCGCGTCATCGACGGCGCCGGAATGCCGCTCAGGGACGCACTTCTCGAAATCTGGCAGGCGGACGCAGCCGGGCTCTACAATTCCCCGTCGGAGCTGCGCGGTACGGCGGACCCGAACTTTACCGGCTGGGGACGCTCACCGACGAGCGACGAGGACGGCGTCTTCGCTTTCGAGACGGTGAAGCCGGGCCGCGTTCCATTCCACGACGGCCGGCTGATGGCCCCCCATGTCAGCTTCTGGATCGTCGCGCGCGGCATCAATATCGGCCTTCACACGCGCATGTATTTCCCAGACGAGGCGGCGGCGAATGCCGAAGATCCGTTGCTTGCCCGCATCGAGCACCACCACCGGGCCAAGACGCTTGTCGCGGCGGGTCAGGCGCCTAATTATGTCTTCGACATTCATCTCCAGGGCGAGAAGGAAACGGTCTTCCTGGATATATGATCGTTCGGCAGCCCGCCCCCCGCGTTGCCGCATGCGTGTGAGGCTCCCTTCGAATCGAAGGGCGCGAGAGCTGGAGATGCGGCATGACCTATTCGGCCTTCGATCACCCCTATCTTTCCGGTCTTCTGGGAGACGAAGCAGTGGCGGCGGAATTCTCCGTCGTCGCCGATGTTCGCGCCATGCTGGCCTTCGAGGCGGCGCTTGCGCGTGCCGAGGCGCGCCACGGCGTCATCCCCGAGGCGGCCGCAAATCGCATTGCCGAGGCATGCCGTGGCTTCTCTCCGGACGTCGGCGCCATGCGCCGGGCAACTGCCATCGACGGTGTCGTCGTTCCCGAGCTCGTGCGACAATTGCGCCGGGCGGTCGGCGACGAGGCGGCGGAACATGTCCATTTCGGAGCCAGCAGCCAGGACGTGGTCGATACCAGCCTCATGCTGAGGCTGAAGGCGATCGCGGAACTTTTCTCCGGCCGGATCGGCGACGTCGTGACGGCGCTCGAAGCTTGCGGGCGGCACTGGGGCGAGCGTACGCTGACCGCCCATACGCGGATGCAGCCGGCGCTCCCGATTACAGTGGCCGACCGCCTGCGGAGCTGGATCGAGCCGCTGTTCGACCATCAGGACAGGCTGGATGCCACGGGAACGGACATTTTTACGGTGCAGTTCGGAGGAGCCGCCGGCACGCTCGAAAAGCTCAAGGGCAAGGCCGATATCGTCCGCGCGACGCTGGCGGAGGAACTCGCGCTGGTCGACTGCCCGCAATGGCACAGCCAGCGTCTGCCGATCGCTGATTTCGCCCACCTCCTGTCGCTCGTCACCGGCAGCCTCGGCAAGTTCGGTCAGGACGTGGCGCTGATGGCGCAGGCGGGAGACGAGATCGTGCTTGCGGGCGGCGGCGGCTCCTCGGCCATGCCGCACAAGCAGAACCCGGTCGCCGCGGAGGTGCTGGTGACGCTCGCCCGCTTCAACGCGACGCAGATTTCCGCCATCCACCAGTCGCTGGTGCACGAGCAGGAGCGGTCGGGCTCCGCCTGGACGCTCGAATGGCTGATCCTGCCGCAGATGGTCGGCGCTACGGCGGCCGCATTGAGGCTCGCCGCCGAGCTCGCCGGCAATGTCCGGCGGCTGGGGCGGGTGTGAGGTTGATCCCTCACACCTCGACCAGCAAGGCGACAGGAAAGTCCCGCAGGATGTCCGCCACGGCAAGAAGAGGCCGAGGCTCGGTGACGCCGCCGGTCAGGAGATTGCACATGGGCTTGAACTGGCAGCCCTCGGGCAAGGCGAGGAAGGCGTTTCGCCACAGTTCCGGACGGATGGACAGGCGGCCGTCGACCGTCTGGCCGAAGACAAGCCGTGGGACGACTGTGAGCGCAAAGCCATTCCTGCCGCGACGCATGAAAGCGGCGGCGTGACGGGCGCCCGGACCTTCGACGCGCACCGCGCGATAGTCGCCTCTCGCAAGACAATCCGCGCCGCCCCGGCGATAGTTCAGGCCTATCGAGATCAGCGTCTGCTTGCAGTCCTCGAAATCGCCGATCGGCGGCGCTTGCGGCAGCCGGGAAGGTGAAGGGCGCGGTGAAAAGCCGCGGCGGTTGTCAGGATCGACGAGGGAAAGGTCGACGCGTTCACTGCCCTGATAGATATCGGGAATGCCGGGCGCGGTTAGCTTCACCAGCGTTTGCGAGAGGCTGTTGATCAGGCCGGCATGGATGAACGGTGCGGCCGTTTTCTCGAAATCGCCGAGAAAGGACCGGTTCCGGCGATCCAGGAGATCGCCGAGAAAGGCCTTGATCGCTGCTTCATAGCGCTCGTTCGGATCGTCCCAGCTTGTCCTGAGCTTTGCCTCCCGCAGCGCCTTCACGGCAAAATCGACCATCCGCTCGTGCAGAAAGATCAGGTCGCCTTCGTCACTAAGGGGCGCGATGGGCCAGGCACCGAGCAGGCTCTGATAGAGGAATTGCTCGACCGAAGCGTCCGGTTCCTCGCCGGCCGGGAGTCGGCCCATGTTTTCCGCACTCATCCCGTGCCAGCGGTCCACCGCTGCGGCCCAGACGTCCGGTGCCTCGCCGATGACGTGCAGCCGGGCGCGCGCATCTTCACCCCGCTTGGTGTCGTGCGTGGAAGTAGCCGACAGGCCGTGCGGCATCCGGCTTGCGCGATCCTGCATCGTCGCATGAAAGCGGCCGACGCCGCCGGGCGTCCATAAGGGGGAGGCACCCACCTCGTTCGCCGCGAGGTAATCGCCTCTCCGATAGAAGAAGGTATCCTCGACCGCCTTGGCCATGACCGCGCCGCTCAACTGCTGAAAGCGCGTACGGAATTCAGACCGCAGCTTGCCGTCGGCCGAGTCGATCGGCAGCCTGAGTGCGGGAACGATCGCTGCGATCTCGGCGCCGACGGCGCTCGCGCGCGCCGCTGCCTTCGCTGCGGCTGCGTCGAGGATGTGGCTGTCGCGCGCTCCGGCCCCCCGGTCGCCGACATAGGTCCGATAGACGGGCAGTGCAGCCATCAACTGGGAAATGGCCTCACCGGTCCGCTCGTTCTGATCCGGAGCCCCATCGCCTGTGAAGCGAGCGGCCAGTCCGGTCAGCCGCCGGACTTCCGTATTGAAATTGCGGCTCAGGACCTGGAGCTTGCATCCCGTGACCGCCTCTTCGGCCGCCGATCGCCTTTCCTCGCTCGAAAGCCACGAAGACGGAGTGTCGTCGGAAAGGAGATCCGCGAGGGCCGATATGAACTCGTAGCCCGTGGTTCCGTCGACCGGCCAGTCGGACGGCAGCGTTTCGTTCTCGCCGAGTATTTTCTCGACGATGATATAGGTGCCGTCGCCGGCCTCCCGGCGGAGCCGGTCGAGATAGCCCTTGGGATCGGCCAGGCCGTCGATGTGGTCGATCCTGAGCCCATCGATCAGGGCTTCCCCGACGAGGGCGAGTGCAAGTCGGTGAGTATCCGTGAAGACCGCGTCATCTTCTACGCGCATGCCGATGAGGCCGGCGACCTCGAAAAACCGCCGGTAGCTGAGCTTGTCCCGGGCCGTCTGCCAGTTCATCAGCCGCCAGGATTGCCTCCGATGCAGCCGGTCGAGTGTGTCTGCGGAGAACCGGGCGAGACATTGGTCGAGCTCGGCAGCGAGCGATGGCGTCGCGACGACAGAGGCGATTTCCGCGTGGAATTGTGCGGCGGTTTTCCGTTCGGCCGTGCCGGCGACAGCCGCGAGCCTTTCGAGCACGGCATTGCCGTTGCGCGGGATCGCCGCATAACTGGCGGGATTGAGCGGATAGAGAGCCTCGTAATAGCGGAGCGCCAGGCAGCGGTGCCCGTGGTCGTATGCAAGGCGCAGATTGCCGGCTGCGACCTCTTCCGCAAACGACCGGCCGAGGAAGGGGAGCGTAAGCGGCTCCCGCCAGTCGATGTCGAAATAGTCGGCAAATTCGCTAAGGCGGCCCCATTCGATGGCGCTGTGCCACCAGTCATTCTCGAGATGCGCGGCCATGTGGTTCGGGACGATGTCCAGAATGAGACCGAGTCCTTCGGCTTTCAGCGCATGGGCGAGCCGCACAAATCCGTCGTAGCCACCCAGGTCCGGGTCGATCTCGTTGTAGTCGACGATGTCGTAGCCATGGGTTGACCCGCGGACCGCGGTGAAAACGGGCGAGGCGTAGAGGTGAGATATGCCGAGCCCGACGAGGTGCGGGATCAACTCCACGGCTTTTGCGAAGTCCATCCCGTTGCGGAATTGGAGACGGTAGGTTGCGTCGGGCAGATGCATGGCGGTCTTGCACTTGTCTGGCGGTAACACCGCGGCCGGTGCTTTGTTCCCCCAGGTAGGCCTCGAAAGCAAAGTCTTCTTGTTCGCGCATCGGGAATAGAACGGCGTTCCTTTAGTCTACTAAGATTATAGATTTTGATGAGTATCACACGAGCACGGATCTCACGAGGAGCTAAAGCGATGCCGCAGACACGAGTGGTGGGTATTTCAGGCAATATCACGCGTCCGTCCAGGACACGCGCATTCGTGGACCATATCGTCCACCGGCTGGCGGTCGATGCAGGGGCGTCGGCGCAGACCTTCGATATCGAGGACTTCGGGGCGTCGCTGCCCCCTGCGAGAAGGCTCGACGAACTCGCACCGGAAGCGCGCTATGTCGTCGGCCAGATGCTTGCAGCCGACATTCTGGTGGTGGGGTCGCCGACCTTCAAGGGAAGCTATACCGGCCTCTTCAAGCACGTCTTCGACCTGCTTGATCCCTCCTCGCTTCGCGGCAAGCCCGTCATCCTCGCCGCCACCGGGGGCGGGGAACGCCACTCGCTGATGGTGGAGCATCAGTTGAGGCCACTGTTCGGCTTCTTCGAGGCATTGGCGATCCCGACCGCGATCTACGCTTCCGACAAGGACTTTGCCGACGGCTCTCTCGCCTCCGAGGCGATCCATGAACGCGTCGGCAGGGCGGTCGGCGAGGCAACGCAGGCGCTCGCGCGCACCGCCAGGGCAAGCCTGGCGGCTTAACCGCAATTTCAACCCAACCCGGTTTGCGTCGGCAATCGAGGCGAGTGACGCCGGCCGGCGAAGCAAATCCAACGGAGGCAGCGATGACCAGACAGATCAAGCTTGGAGCCTTTCTTCCCGGCGGCGGCCAGCATATTGCCGCCTGGAGGCATCCGGGCGCTCCGGCAGATGGTGCCACCAATTTCGAATTCCACAGAAGGCTCGCCGAGACCGCGGAGCGCGGCCTGTTCGACGCCTATTTTCTCGCCGACAACCTCTCCGTCGGGCTTGGCGGCCGCGAAGGCGGCAATGCGAAGATCGCCGGTTTCGAGCCTGTCACTCTCTTTGCAGCACTCGCGCCGCTGACGACCCATCTGGGCTTCATCGCCACGGCATCGACGACCTATGAGGAGCCCTACACGCTCGCCCGCAAGTTCGCCTCGCTGGACCTTCTGTCCAACGGGCGGGCAGGCTGGAACGTGGTCACCTCCGCCGGGGACGAGACCGCGCGCAACTTCAACAGAGAGACGCAGCCGAGCCACGCCGACCGATACGAGCGCGCACACGAGCACGTCGAGACCGTCAAGGCTCTATGGGACAGCTGGGAAGATGATGCCTTCATCCGCGACAAGGCGACCGGCCGCTTCTTCGATGCCGGCCGGGTTCACGACATCGACCACAAGGGCAAGCATTTCAGCGTCAAAGGACCGCTGAACGCGCCGCGTCCCGTCCAAGGACATCCGGTCGTGGTGCAGGCGGGGCAATCCGAGGACGGACGCAGGCTTGCGGCGGCCAGTGCCGAGGTGATCTTCACCGCCCATCAGAACCTCGCTTCGGCGCAGGAGTTCTACCGCGACATCAAGGCACGCGTGAAGCACGCCGGGCGCAACCCCGACCATGTGCTGATCATGCCGGGGTGGCTCCTTTTGTCGGCCGGACCGAAGAGGAGGCGCGCTCCAAATATGAAGAGCTGAATGCGTTGATCGTGCCGGAGGACGGCGTGGCGCTGTTGAATGGCCTGACCGGCGGCACGCTCGACCTGACGGGATATCCGCTCGATGGGCCCTTGCCCGTCAGCAATGAGACAGAAGGAATGAAAAGCCGGCAGGCGCTGATCCGAAAGATCGCGGACGAGCATGGCTTCACCATCCGCCAGCTCTATCAGTGGATCGCGACCGCACGCGGTCACTGCACCGTCGTCGGCAGCGCCGAGCAGGTCGCCGATCAGCTCGAGGAGTGGTTCCTGAGCGAAGCCGCCGACGGTTTCAACATCCTGCCGCCATGGCTTCCGGGCGCGCTCGACGATTTCGTCGATCTGGTCGTCCCCATACTGCAGAGACGCGGCCTGTTCCGCACCGCCTACGAGGGGCGGACGCTGCGGGAGAATCTCGGACTTCCCCGTCCGGCGAACCCGTGGACTTTGGCGCGCGCGACCGTTCAGGCGGCCGAGTAAGAGGGGAGACACGAAAATGAGCTTGCAGGAACTCGACAGGTCGATCCTCCACGAAGGCGGCAGCGTCAGCGCAAAAGCGGACGAGTATCTCCGCCGGTCAGGCGCCGCCGCCGGCAGCTGGCTGTCGCGCTACGGACTGCTCATCGCCTTTCTTGCGCTCTGGCAGGCGGCCAGCACCGCCGGCTGGATCAATCCGGCCGTGTTTCCGTCCGTCGGTGCCATCCTTTCCGCCCTGTGGACGGGAATTTCCGGCGGAGCCTTGCTCGACGACATCGCGATCAGTCTTCAGCGCTCCGGAACCGCCTTCGTCGGGGCGGTGGTCCTGGCCATACCGCTCGGTCTCTTGATGGGGCAGGTGCGTCCGATCGAGAACGCGCTCGATCCCGTCCTCCAGCTTTTCCGCCAGACGTCCGCGCTCGCTCTCTATCCGGTTTTCATTCTGCTTCTCGGACTCGGAGAGGCGTCGAAAGTCTTCGTCATCTTCTGGGCGACGCTCTTCCCGTTGCTTCTGAATACCATCAACGGGGTCAAGGAAGTGGATTCGAAGCTGATCGAGATGGCGCGCGTCTATGGCGCGTCGCGTCTCACTGTGTTCCGTCGCGTGGTTCTTCCGGGCGCCGTTCCTTCGATCTTCGTCGGCCTGCGCCTGAGTGCGACGACTGCCCTGCTGCTGCTTATCGCATCCGAGATGATCGGGGCCAATAAGGGCATCGGGTTCCAGGTCATGAACGCCCAGTACAATTTCCAGATTCCCCTGATGTTCGCGGCGATCTTCATTCTCGCCGGGCTGGGGCTCGTCTCCAACTACGCGCTGGTCTTTGCGCAGCGCCGCCTCTGCCGCTGGAGCGACGCCTCGAACTAGAGCAATTCCAGAAAAAGTGCGCAGCGGCCTTCCGCCCGGAACTGCGGCAAAACGGCCTCGACATTCGAAACTTCCAGATCATGGAAAAGGTGACATATGACGATTTCCATTCGTGCCCTCGCATTCGGCAGCCTGTTCTCGATCGGGCTTTCCAGCCTTGCAGCAGCAGAAGCTCCGGAACCGGTGACGCTGCGGTTCCTCGCGAGCCAGGGCAGCCTGTCGCCGCACGAACTCGCCTATGAGCTCGGCTATTTCGACAGCCTCGGCATCAGGCTTGAGAATGTCGGTTATGCGGGAGGCGGGCCCGCATCCCTGTTCGCGCTTGCCTCCGGCAGCGTCGACATCGGCTCGGCGGCGACCGCAGCCGTCATCAACTCGATCGCCGGCGGAAACGATTTCGTCGCGGCCTTTCCGACCAACGGCATCAACGAGCAGGTCAAGAGCATATTCTACGTGCTCGAAGACAGCCCGATCAGGTCCATCGGGGATATCGCAGGTAAGACGATTGCGGTGAATACGCTCGGGGCGCATCTCGACTATGCGGTACGCGAGGCGCTGCACACCAAGGGTTTGCCCGAAAACGCAGCAAACCTCGTCGTCGTACCCGGGCCGCAGCTCGAGCAGACGCTCCGGTCGAACCAGGTCGACATCGCCGCCGTGGGATACTGGCAGGCGACCTTCAACGGCCAGATATTGGATCACGGCGGGGTGCGCGCGGTCTTCGACGACACGGATGTGCTCGGCGAAATTGCCGGCGGTTTTGCGGTTCTCAGGCGGGATTTCGTCGAAAAGAATCCGGAGGCCGCCAAAAACTTCGTTGAACAATCCGCGCGCGCCGCCGACTGGTCACGCGAGCATCCGGAAGAAGCGCGCGCCGTGCTCGCCCGTATTCTGACCGAGCGCGGCGAAAACGGCGATCTCGCGAGGCATTGGACGGGATTCGGTCTACGAAAGGGCGCGCAAGCGACCGAGCGCGATCTGGATTTCTGGATCGGCGTTCTCGAACGCGAGGGCAGCCTGCCGCAGGGCAAATATAAGGCTTCCGATCTTCTGTTCCGGCCGGACGCGACGTCCGCCGCGGCGAATTGAGGGGGTGAAAATGGCTGAAGTCAGAAGCCTGCGCAAAGGGGAGGTGGCGTTGCGCGATCTCTCGAAATCCTTCCGGATCAACGGGCGGCGGCTCAGCGTCCTCAGGAACCTCAATCTGGACATCCGGTCCGGGGAATGCCTTGCAATCGTCGGGGCGAGCGGATCGGGCAAGACGACATTGCTGCGGGTTCTCGCGGGTCTCGAAACGGCCGATGCGGGCCGGGTATTGATCGACGGCCGGCCGGTTGCCGGTGTCGGCAAGGAGCGCGCCGTCATTTTCCAGGAGCCGCGGCTGCTTCCCTGGCTGACGGTTCTCGGCAATGTGGCCTTCGGCCTGAAGGTGCGAGGCGAGGATTCCGGACGCGCCGAGGAGCTTGCACGTCACTACATTTCGCTTGTCGGCCTTGCCGATTTCCAGGATGCCTATCCGAAGCAGCTTTCCGGTGGAATGGCGCAGCGGGTCGGGCTTGCGCGAGCGCTGACGGTAAAGCCCGAGATCCTGCTGCTGGACGAGCCGCTGGGCGCCCTCGATGCGATGACGAAACTGACGATGCAGCAGGAGCTCGAGCGCATCTGGCGGGAGGAGAACGTGACGATGGTTCTGGTCACGCATGATCTCGAGGAGGCCATCTATCTGGCGGATCGTGTCCTGGTACTGCCGAAGCAACAGGACGGAGCGCCGAGAGTGATCGACATCGACCTGCCCCGGCCGCGCGATCGCAGCGGCGCACGCTTCGTGCGCTACAGGCAGGAACTGCTTCGGGAATTCGGGCTGCACTGACGCACGCGCGCTTCCTCCATAACCCCCGGACAAAACAATAACCGGGGGATTATGGATTTCCGCCCATATTTCATTTTTGCATCACCGTTTGACATGGCAGACTGCCCGCTGTCGATTGCGATTGATGTAAAAGGAAGCGATGCCGGCCGGGAGTAGCGGACGTCGCGGGGGAGGAAATATGACAAGGCTCATTCTGGCCGCGCTCGCGGCTCTGGCAACGAGCGTCGCGGCGCAGGCGGATACGATCAAGGTCGGCGTCGTCGGACCGTTTTCCGGTCCCTTTGCGCTGCAGGGCAAGAACTTCAAGGCGGGCATCGACGCCTATATGGCGGTGAACGGCGCCAAGGTCGGCGACAACGACATCGAAATCCTATACCGCGACGTGCCGCAGGCGGACCCGGCCCAGTCCAAGGCGCTGGCGCAGGAGCTGGTCGTAAAGGAAGGCGTGCAATATCTCGCCGGCTTCTATTTCACGCCCGACGCGATGGCCGTCACGCCGCTGCTCGAGCAGGCGAACGTGCCGCTGGTGATCATGAATGCCGCCACGTCGGCGATCGTCACCAAGAGCCCGCTCGTGGTGCGCACCTCCTTCACGCTCTGGCAGACATCCACGCCGATCGCCAAGGTGGCGAAGGATGCCGGCGTCTCGAAGATCATCTCCGTGGTCAGCGATTACGGCCCGGGTGTCGATGCGGAGAACGCATTCAAGGCCGGCTTCGAGGCGGTGGGCGGCGAGATCGTGGAGGCGATCCGCATGCCGCTGTCGACCAACGATTTCTCGCCGATCATGCAGCGCATCAAGGATTCCGGTGCCGAAGGCGTCTTCGCCTTCCTGCCGTCCGGCCCGACGACGCTCGGCTTCGTCAAGGCGTTCAACGAAAACGGCCTCAAGGATGGCGGCATCAAGTTCTTCGCGCCGGGCGACCTCACCCAGGAGTCCGACCTGCCGGCGCTGGGCGACGCCGCGCTCGGCCTGCAGACGACCTTTCACTACGCCGTTTCGCATGACTCGCCGGAAAACAAGGCCTTTGTCGAGGCGGCCGCCAAGGCGATCGGCAATCCGGCCGAGCTCTCCTTCCCCGCGGTCGGGGCCTATGACGGCTTGCATGTCATCTACAAGATGATAGAGGCGACGGGCGGCGAGCAGGATGCTCAGAAGGCGGTCGATGCCGTGAAGGGGCTCTCCTGGACAAGCCCGCGCGGGCCGGTGTCGATCGATCCCGAATCGCGCCATATCACTCAGAACATCTATCTGCGCGAGGTCGCCAAGGCCGATGACGGCACCTATTACAACAAGGAGATCCAGACCTTCGAGAAACAGGGCGATCCGGGTCTTGCCGCGGTGAAATGATCGGCGGCCATCATCTCGACCGGTTCATAGGAGCCGCCGTATGCGACGGCTGCACTGCTGGTTTGGCGGAAGCCTTCCGGAATGAGGACCGAGGGTGAAGCCTTGCCACACCGTTAGGATGCGCTCATGCAAACCATCTCCAGCATAGCCGTCGATGCGCTCGCCTATGGCATGGTGCTGTTCGTGATCTCGATCGGCCTTTCGGTCACGCTCGGCCTCATGCGCGTCGTCAATCTTGCCCACGGCGCCTTTGCGATGATCGGCGGCTATATCGCATCCTATGCGGCGCGTGATCTCGGGCTCGGCTACGGAGTCGCGGTGCTGATCGCGGTCTTCGGCACGATCGTCATCGCCATCCCGATCGAGCGCCTGCTCTACCGCCGCATCTACGGTCAGCCGGAGCTGACTCAGGTGCTGATGACGATCGGTATCACCTTCTGCATCATCGGCATTGCCAACTACGTCTTCGGCCCGACTCTCAAGACGATCCCGCTGCCGCCGAGCCTCGAGGGCTCCGCCGATCTCGGCTTCCGCTCGATCGCCGTGCACCGGATCTTCGCGATCGTCTGCGGCCTCACCGTTGCCGGAGCCCTCTGGTTTGCCATCGAGAAAACCGCTTTCGGGGTCAAGCTCCGCGCCGCCGTCGACGATGCGGCGATGGCGGCGGCACTCGGAGTGCGCACGGAGGTCGTCTATGCCGTGAGTTTCGCCGTGGCTGTGGGGCTTGCCGCGTTCGGCGGCGTCGTCGGCGCGGAACTGCTGCCGGTCGAGCCCTATTATGCGCTCAGATACATGGTCACCTTCCTGGTGGTCGTTTCCGTCGGCGGTGCGGGGTCGATCCCGGGTGCACTTGCCGCCTGCCTCCTGCTTGGCGGCATCGATACGACGGGGCGGTATCTGATGCCGGAATTCGGAGAGTTCTTCTTCTATCTCGCCGTCATCGCCATCGTCTGCGTGTTTCCGCGCGGCCTTGCCGGGAGGATGAAGTAGGTGACCATGGCAACGATGAACGAAGCAGCCACGGCACTTTCTGCGGGCAGGCGGGGGCTCGGCCGCGATCTTGCCGGCCTCGCCGTGATCCTCGTGCTGGCCGCCATCGGCTACCTCCTCTTTCCGAACAATCTCGCGCTGCTCACCCGCATCATAGCGATCGCGCTGCTGGTCCTCTCGCTCGATCTCGTCACCGGCTATTGCGGCGTCGCGACCCTCGGCCATGCCGCGCTGTTCGGCAGCGGCGCCTATGCCGCCGGGATCGCGGCCGTGCATTTCGGCATTACCGATCCGCTCCTCATGGTCGCCGCCGGTATTCTCGGCGGTGCGGTGGCGGGGCTCGCCTGCGGGGTCGTGATCCTTCGGGCGCACGGTCTGCCGCAGCTCGTGCTCTCGATAGCGCTCATCCATCTCTTCCATGAATTCGCCAACAAGGCCTCGTCCTGGACGGGGGGAAGCGACGGACTGGCCGGCATCGCGCCCGATCCGCTCATCGGTCTCTTCGCCTTCGACCTCTGGGGCCGCACGGCCTATGTCTTCGGCGTCGTGCTGCTCGCAATCGTCTTCGTGCTCCTGCGCCTCGTCGTGCGCTCGCCCTTCGGCATGCTCTGCCGCGGCATCAAGGAGGACCCGATCCGCATTCGGGCGATGGGCGCGTCGCCGACGATCGCCCTCCTCAAGATGTATGTGATTTCCGGCGCGGTCGCCGGCGTCGGCGGGTCGCTCAACGCCGTCTCGACGCAGGTCGTCGGTCTCGACAGCCTCTCCTTCACGCTCTCGGCCGAAAGTCTGGTCATGCTCGTGCTCGGCGGTACCGGCTCGCTCTTCGGGGCGCTTACCGGCACGATCGTCTTCATGTTCTTCGAAGATCTCGTCTCGGCGGCCAACCCGTTCCATTGGCTGACCATGGTCGGGGCCCTGTTGATCGCGGTCGTGCTCTTTGCGCCGAAAGGGCTTTACGGCACGGTTGCAGAAATCCTCGCGCGGCGACGGGGGGCGGGCCGATGAGCGCCATATTCGAAGCCAGAAATCTCAAGCGCTCCTTCGGCGGTCTCGCCGTCACCAACAATGTCAGCCTTTCCATGGCACCGGGCGACCGCGTCGCCCTGATCGGCCCCAACGGTGCCGGCAAGACGACCTTCGTCAATCTCGTCACCGGTAATCTGAAACCGGATGCCGGAGAGGTGCGGATCGGCGGCGAAACCGTCACCCATATCGGCGCGATCGGCCGCGTCCGCCGCGGCCTCGTGCGTTCGTTCCAGGTGACGCGCCTTTTCCAGGACATGACGCCCGCCGAGCACGTGGCGCTCACGATCCTGCAGCGCGACGGTCGGGCGGGCCGCATGTTCGGCAATTTCCTGGCGATGCCCGGGGTGATGGCAGAGGCCGGTAGCCTGCTTGGCAAGCTTGGCCTGCGCGATCTGGCACACCGGCCGGTGCGCCAGATCGCCTACGGCCAGCAGCGGCTGCTGGAGATCGCGGTGGCGCTGGCGCTCAAACCTAAGGTGCTGCTGCTCGACGAGCCGGCAGCCGGCGTGCCGCAGAGCGACACGGGCCGCATCGAGCAGGCGCTCGCCGAACTTCCCGATGACCTTGCAGTCCTGATGATCGAGCACGACATGGATCTCGTCTTCCGCTTCGCCAAGCGCGTGATCGTGCTTGCTGCCGGCATGGTCATCTTCGACGGCTCTCCAGCCGACGTCACCAAAGATCCGCGTGTGCGCGAAGCCTATCTCGGGAGCTATGCCGATGCCGGCAGCGCCGCTTAAGGTCGACAATCTCTCCGCCGGCTATGGGCCGACGCGGGTGCTGGAGGGGATTTCCTTTTCGGTGCCTGCCGGCGCGCGGCTTGCGGTTCTCGGCCGCAACGGCATGGGAAAGACGACGCTGCTCGCTACGCTCGCCGGCCAGACGCGCCGATACGACGGACGCATCCGTATCGGCGAGGTCGACGTCACCATGCTGCCGAGCGCATCACGCGCGCTGAAAGGCCTCGGCTTCGTGCCGCAGGCGCGCTGCGTCTTCCCGTCCCTGACGGTTGAGGAAAATCTCTTCGTCGGTCTCAAGGGCCGGCCGAAGACGGCGCTGAGCGAGGCCTATGAGATGTTCCCGCGCCTCTACGAGCGGCGCCGAAACCTCGGCTTGCAGCTTTCCGGCGGCGAGCAGCAGATGTTGTCAACCGCCCGCTCGATCCTCGGCCGCCCCTCGGTCCTGCTGCTCGACGAGCCGCTCGAAGGACTGGCGCCGGTCATCTGCGAGGAACTGATGAAGGCTTTCGCCGAGCTCGCGAAGACCGGCGACATGACCATCCTGCTGGTGGAGCAGCGCATCCAGAGCGCCCTCGATTTCGCCGACCGGGTGATCATCCTGGAGCGCGGCAGGCTCGCCTGGAGCGGAACGCCGGAGGCGCTGGCGAAGGAGCAGGCCACGGTCGAGCGGCTGCTGGGGGTCTCTTGATCTCGACCGCTCCGGCGCTCGTCTCGAGTTGCCCGTGAGCACCTACACGGGGAGATGGCCCGCAAGGGCCTGATCGAATATGGAAACGCCGGCACCGTCTTTGATGATTACCGGGGTGGCAGGGTAGGCGGCAAGCGCATGGGTCGTGATCCACGCGGACGCGACCGGAGACATCCATGCGGTGAGGTTCAGGATGTCTTGGTGCAATATCGGAATCGGTTGAGCGAGAATGGGCTCATAGTGGGCGATCCGATTACGCAGCCGGCGAAGGTCGCGCAGCTTTTGCGCAATGATCGCGCGCTTGAGGCCGGCGGTCTGAAAGATCGGGCGAAGCGTTCCCCAGAGGTGGTTCGAGGAGCGACCGAACACCGAACTCCAGAACCCGAAATTCAGTTCCGCGATCATCTGGCTGTGGGTGGCGGCCTTGCCGTCGCGGAGAAGCGTCTGCTCGGCCTTCGCCACGCAATCCTGCTGGTACTTATCAGTCAATACGGCGGGGTCATGGAGCCACGCTGCACCATGGATAGCGGTCAAGGCACCGTCCACCTTGTTCCGCAAGGCAACCTCCATCATATGAAGAGAGGCGTAGAAGTCGGCGGATAGTCGAACGTTATAGCTATACAGGCGCTCGCCCAAGACCACGTCACCCTGAGCCCACCCCAAGTAGGTGGAGAAGCGATCCGCAGAGAGAATGTCGGCAAGGGGCATGTGGAGGGATTGCGGTCTGGTTGCTGAAGGATAGCTGCTAAACTAGGTGTGGGTCTTGTAACGAGACGGTCTCCGTGCCATATAGAGCACGTATCCCCCGGCTGGTCACTGCTCCGCACACCGCCGGGGCAAGTTTTTTCTGGGGTAGACAGCAGGTCATAGCGTCCCCAAGTAGAGAACATTCTACTCACCACAAGGCTCGCTTCCCGCTCGATGAAAGCGTCCCCGCGGAGGTGCATGGCATGAGCATCGCCGCGCTCTTCACCACCGAAAAGCCGTTGAGGTGAGACGCCTTTCTGCGGGCGCTGAGCCGCATCAGTAAAGCCCCTTCTTTTTCGGTTGATCCTTTCTGACCTGGAGGGTTTTCGCGGCCGGCTTCGGCGGCTTGCATTGAGCGCCAAGCCCGTGATTTGCCCTCATCCGCTATTTCAGCAGCCGTTCCCGCTCGCGCTCGTAATAGCGCGCGAGCGGCGGCAGCGCCGCCTTGAGTTCATCGAACAAACCGTCATCGGAAGCGATCTCGCCGCTGTATTTCCCGGCGAGGTAGGCGCGGTGGCGTGCGAGCGCCGGTTCCGAAGCCCCGTCGACCAGGGTGAAGACGGGGGAGACCGTGCTGCGTCCCTTGACGGTGATGCGGTCGAGCTCGGCAACCGCAAATTTCCGGGCGGCGAGTGTTGCAGTACGTTCGCCGAGGAGCAGCGGCACACCGTAGTCCTTGGAGGCACCTTCGAGGCGGGAGGCGAGATTGACCGCATCGCCCAGCGCCGAATAATCGAAGCGGCGGGCCGAGCCCATATTGCCGACGACGCATTCGCCCGTGTTGATGCCGATGCCGATCCTCAGCGCCTTCGGCGGACGCCCCGCCGCTTTCGCCTCGGCTTCCAGCTCTGCGTTGAGACCACCGAGGGCGGCAAGCATGTCGCGCGCCGCCTGAACGGCATGGACGGCATGGTCCGGATCGTCGAGGGGAGCGTTCCAGAAGGCCATCAGGCAGTCGCCGATATATTTGTCGATCGTGCCGCGTCGGTTGAGCACCGCCTCCGAAAGAGGGGTCAGGAGCCGGTTGACGAGCGTCGTCAGTCCTTCCGGATCGTCCTTCATGTCCTCCGATATGGTGGTGAAGCCGCGAACGTCGCAGAAGAGGACCGTGAGCGTCCGTCTTTCGCCGCCGAGCTTCAGCTGCGATGGGTCACTTGCCAGCCGCTCGACGAGGGCCGGCGAGAGATACTGCGCGAAGGCACGGGTGATTTCCCGCCGCCGCCGCCGTTCATCCGCGTAGTCGAGGCCCGCCTGCCCCACCGCCACGGCGAGAAAGGCGAGTGCCGGGGCGAGGGGCGAGACGAACGCATGGCCGAGGCGCATCAGGCCGTAGCTCGCAAGAAAGATCAGAGTAAGGGCGAGGGCGCCGTAACCAAGCGTCTTCCAGCTCGTTGACCTGAGGACGGCAAGGGCTGCGGCCAGGCTGGCGAGGATGATCGCCGCGATGGCAATGCCCGCGCCCGCCTGCCTGACGAACAGCCGGTGCACGAGATTGTCGTAAATGGTCGCCTGGATTTCGGCACCGGCGACGCGGCCGCGTGAGAAGACCGTGTCGGAGGTGGGGAAGGCATCGACGCCACCACCCGCGATGGTGGGCGCGTTCTGCAGGCTCAGGCCCACGATGACGACCCTGTCGCGGAAGGTGCCCTCCGGCAGGAAATTCTCGGGATCGAGCGCCTGATAATAGGAAACGGTCGGATAGGTCCGGGCCGGGCCGAAGGTCTGCATCAGCGCCCTTCTCGGCGGCACCGCCGGCTCGGCGCCGGCGACGGTCGCGAGCGTTGCGGCGAAACCGTCCGGATAGGCGGGGATCTGCCGGAGCGTTCCGTCGCCGCTGAGGCCGACCGAGGCGATGCCGACCTTCGCGCCCCGTGCCAGAAAGGCGGGTAGCGGCTCGATGCGCACGAATTGCTCGGCCTGCGGCGTGCGGATCAGCGTCTCGTCGCCGGCAAGCACCACATCCGGCCCGAGAACTTCGGCAAGCGCCTGATCGTTCTCCGGCGCGGCGGCCGGTTCGGCGAAGATCACGTCGAGGCCGATCGCCCGGGCGCCGGCGGCCCTCAGGGCTTCGATCAGGCGAGCGTGCAGCGCGCGCGGCCAGGGCCATTGGCTGCCGATCTCGGCCATCGAGGGTTCGTCGATGGCGACGATGACCGGGCCGTCTTCCGGTAGCGATGGCCGGCCGACGATCGAGAGATAGTCATAGGCGCGCAGGTCCACCAGCGACCACGTACCGGTCAGCGAGACAGCCGAGACGAGGGCGGCCACGAAAGCTGTCAGGGCGGCAAGCTTTACCCGCCGGGAGGAAAGGCGAAGCTCGCGAAAGTCGTTCATCAGAACCGCACTTTGACGGTGCCCTTGACCGTGGGTCCCCAGCCGGGCAGCCCGTCGCGCACCTCGAACTCTTCGTCCAGAAGGTTGAAGCCGGCGAGCTCGACTTCGAACCGCTTGTCGAAGGGCTCCCATTGGAGAGCGGCGTCGAGCGTCCAGAAATCGTCGAGTGTCGTGGTGCCTTCGGTACGCTCGCCGACATAGTTTGCTGCGACCGTCGTTTTGATGTTGGCGGTGCTGACATAGGTGAGCGCTACCTGGCCGGAATTTTCCGGCAGGAACGGAAGGTCGCCATTGCTGCCGGCCGAGAGGTCGTCGCTTTCCGTCCGGGCCACGGTTGCCGAAAGACCGAAGCCGTGTCCGAGCGCCAGATTCGTGGTCAGCGCCACGCGGTCGACCCTGCCTTTGTCGAAGTGAAAGTCATCCAGCGAGAACGGAAAGTCAATCGAACCGTTTCGGATTTCCTGATGCTGATAGTCGACGGCGGTGAAGAGCCAGTCGGTCCATTCGGCATCCCAGCGCAGAGCCAGCGTGTCGGCATAGCCGTCAGTGCCGATCAGGAACTGATTGGGCTGCAGCCCGACGATGCCGACCGGCGCGAGCGTGGCAGAGCCGAAATTATAGCCCTCGCGCTGGACGGCGGCGCGCAGCCAATGCCCCTCTGCCGGCGCCCAAGCTAAGCCGAACTTGGGTTCGAGCCGGATATTGTTGTCATTAACGTCCTCTATGTAACGGGCGAACAGCGCGCCTTCGACCTTGAGATCAGGGGTGATTTCGTAGAGGCCGTCGACATATGCTTTTGCTACAGACCTGGTCGAGGATTCGAGTTCGGGCGGCAGTGGCACTGACACAAGGCTGATGTCTGTCCTGAAATCCGAATCGACTTGGCCCGCCTCGATGCCGTAGCGCCATGTCAGATCTCCATTGCCATACAAGTGATTCAACGCACCGATGTAGCTCGTTTCGTTCTGCTCACTCCTAATGCGAACCAGATCGGGGAACGGGAGGTCAGACAAAACGGCGCGCGAGAGGTCAACGATCTCCCTGTCGCTAAAGAAGAAGGCTGCGTTGGCGACACTTCGATAGCCGAAGGTGTGACTCCAGGCGACCCCCGAAATAAGGTTCGAGGACTCGTTATCTGTCAGCCGGTCAGTATATGCGGACAATCTCGAATCAAATTCGTCGAAAATGTTCTGGCTGTCTTCGGTGTCGGCCAAATTCAGATACGCGACGATACGGTCATCAGGAGATGGCGTCGCGGTGAGGTAGCCGTTTCCGCCGATCAGGCGCAGTTCGCGGTCAATAGCCGGACCTGCGTCACGCTCGACCGTGTCGCGCGGTTCTTCCCATTGGAAGGTACCGTAGATGCTCATCGGGAATGGCGAGGCCGTAAATCCTCGAACGGCTGTCTCGCTGATCCAGCCCACCTGATCTTCATTTGCCGTGAACCCGCCGCCGAGCTCCGTCTCGAAAAAGGGCGAACGCAGCAGGTTGACCGTTCGCTCGCGGCTGGCCAACATATGCGGCTCGATCAGAAGCCCCTGGATGAGAGCGGAAAAGCTTGCGGTATTGACCGTGCTGGTGACGGCGTTGGCGGTGAAATCGTAAGCGTTGAAGAAGGGGTTGACGCTGCCGCGCACCGCCTGGTCGACATAGCTGGCGCCGGTGAAGGGATCGAAGACGGCGTCGCCGTAATATTGACCCCAGGCATCCAACCCCTGCAGGCGGAAGGCGTCGTTGAGCGTCGAACCTTGCTCCTGGTTGGCGCCGAGTGCCGCCGTGTCGCCGCCCTTGGCGCGGGTGCGGCGCAGGGCTTCCTGAGCATTGCGAATGGCCGCGTCGGCATCATCGGCATCGATCGCGATCGCGGTTCTGACCGTCGCCACGACGGGATCGTTCGGGTCGAGCCGGTCGGCATTGTCGAGCGCCTGAGCTGCCGGAACGCGGTCGCCCTTCTCGTAATGCGCGGCTGCGAGCAGCAGCTGTGCGTTCGAATAGGCCGGGTTGGCCGTCGAGCCGGCGAGCAGGTCTTCCACCGCCTTGTCGGCCTCGCCGTTCTGCATGTGGTAGCGGCCGCGCGCCACGAGCGCCACGTCGAAGGAGGGATCGACGGAAAGCGCGGCGTCGATCTCGCGCTTCGCCTCGGCCATCCGCATCTCGTCCATGTATTGTATTGCAAGGTTTGCGTGCGAGACGGGATCGAGCGGATCGAGCGCGATCGCCTGCTTGAAGGCGGCCTCGGCGGCACGGTTGTCGCCGCGCGCGCCCTGGACCAGCCCGAGGGCGTTCCAGATCGACGAGGAGCCTGGGGCAGTCTCGAGCGCCCTGTTCAGGTCGGCAAGGGCGGCATCGAGATCGTTCTCGATGTAAGAGCGGTAATGTGCGCGCGCCTCGAGCGCCGTCGGGTCTTCAGGGTCGATCGCAAGCGCCCGCTCGACGCCGTCGCGAAGCTCGTCGCGATCGTCCAGCAGCAGGGCGAGCTGCGCGCGTGCCGCAGGCAGGGTCGGGTCGTCGGGATATTGCTGCTCGGCCCTCTTGATCACTGCGATCGCCGCCGGAATGTCTTCGCGGAAGCCGGCGGTCCAGGCCCTGACCATGCCCGCATAGCGGCCGCTGGCATTGCGCGGCGGCTCCTCGACGCGTTCGGGGTTCGCGAGCCCGCGCGAGAAATAGCCGCCATAGGCCGCGATCGTGCGGCGGCTCGGGTCGAGGCCGCGTTCGGCCCTGGCGAACAAGCGCGCCGCCTCTTCATACCGGTTGGACGAGCCGGCGATCAATGCGCGCACGAGATCGGCACGCGCTGCCTGGGACCGGCTCAGGCCCCGTCCCGCCGCTTCCGCGAGCGCGGCCTGAGCCTTGTGGCGGCCATCGAGCGAAAGATAAATTTCCGCAAGCGTCAGCCACTCCTCGGTCGTGCGCAAGCCTGCGGGTTTCGCTTCGACGCGCGCGCGCTCCCGACGCATTTCGGGAACGCTGAAGGGCGTGGCCGGCATCCAGACGAAGGCGTTGCGGAGCGACAGATGAAAGAGCATCTGCTCGCGGTCCTTCGGGGTGACGATCACGATCTTCGTCGGTGCGCTGCCGATCGCCGCAACGGCGCCTTCGCCCTGCTTCACAGTCACGCTGCCATAGGCATTGCTGAGTTCGACGACACCTTCGAGGACGACGAGCGAGGTCTTGCCGTCGGGGCCGACCGTCAGCGTCCAATCGGTGCCGCGAATGGCGGCGGCCGCGGCCGGCGTGTCGATGACCAGGCCCTCGCCGCCGCGCTCGGCCCGGGCCCAGATCGTCCCTGATTCCAGCCCGAATTTCGTGTCGCCCGCGCCGATTTCCTTAACGCGCAGCGCGGTATTGCGCCCCAGTCTTATCTGCGTGTGATCTCTGAAGAGGACCGCGAGCGCGCCGGTGGCATTGGTGCGCAGCACATCGCCGGGAATGAGATCCTGAGCGAGGTCGACGACCCGCCAGTTGGAAACGTCGACGAAACGCACCTCCTCGCCGGACTTGCGGGCGATAACGGAGCCGGCGGCCGGCGAGGGGCGCGGAACGGGCTCGGCTTGCGCAGACAAGGGCGCAAAAAACGTCGCCGCGGCAAGCAATGCTCCCGTTCTTCTTCCCCGCATTCTCGTGTCACCCCTCGTTATACTGAATCCAGTGAATTTAGAGGGAGAAATGTCAAGAGCCCAGTTTTGGGCGGATGTTTTTACTCGTCGAGTGTAATAAAGAGGAGACGAATAAAGGGGAGTGGCGAATGGAAGCCGGGGGTAATCTGTACAAACTCGATCTGCCAAGTGAAGGAGCCGGGCCGGAAGTGGCACTCGGCGCCTATTACGATCACATCAGGAAGATCAACGATGTCTTCGCCGATCAGATAAAGACGTCGGACCAGAAGGCGGCCTATATCTTCACCTTCATGTTCGCCTTTCTCGTCACTTCGCAAGAAGGGCGGAGCGTCTTTTCCTGGCAGCGTTACGCCGAAGGCGGCGGCATGGCGCTGGCCCTGTCGGCAATGCTTGCGCTTGCTTCGGTCTTCTCCATCGTGTCGGCTATACTCGTGGTGCTGCCGAGGAAGAGCACCACCTCCACGACGCTGTTCTGGGGCGCCTGGTCCCGTCATCGCGACAGCTTCATCCGAGCGGCGGAGACCGGCGATCAGGCCTATCTCTTCCGCCAATATGCCGAGAATGCGGACGCGCTTGCGGCGATCGCCTGCGGCAAATACCGCTGTGTCAGCTTCGCTTTCCGTGGCCTGCTGGTAACGGTGCTTGCCTATATCTGCCTGCTGGCGGTGAAGTGATCGGCGCCGAGCGGTGATGCCCCCTGGCCGGCAGGCCAGAGGGCGTATTTCGCTTTTGCGTCGACGCTCTAGACCGCGTCGCGTACCCGTTCCCAGGCCTTCGTCAGATGAAGCCCCAGCACTTTCGATAGCCTGGCCTTGTCGCGCGCTTCGAGCGCGGCGATCATTTCCTGATGTTCGGCGACCGCGGCGGCCCATTTCTCCGGGCCTTCATGGCCGATGAAGCGGATGCGCTTCAGCCGCGTCTGCAGCATGGCATGCATGTCGGCGAGGGCCGCATTGCCCGAAAGCCGGGCGATGGCGGTGTGAATGTCCTGGTTGAGCTTGTAATATTGCATCCGGTCGCCCGCCTCGTAGCGGCGCACCATTTCGTCGTGGAGCGCCCGCACTTCGGCGATCTCCGCATCCGTCGCGGCCTCGCAGGCAAGCCTGCCAGCGAGCTCCTCCAGGGTCTGCAGCACGGTGAGCATGTCCTGAACGTCCTTGGCGCTGAAGCGCTTGACGACGGCGCCGCGGCTCGGGACGAGCTCCACCAGGCCTTCGCTCGCAAGATACTTGATCGCCTCGCGCAGCGGCGTGCGCGATACGCCGAGCTGTTCGCCCAGTTGCCCCTCGTGCAGACGGGTTCCGGGCGGAAGGTCGCCCTCGATGATCATGTCGCGCAGATGACTGACCAGCGTGTCGTGGAGTGCGGTGCGCCGGATGGGGCCCGGGCCGCCTATGGGTCGCTGCTCCAGTGATTTGAGTTCGTTCATTTTCTCGTCTGAACCTTGGGCCCGCCGCGCGGCCCTTCCCCTTGAGTGTGCGCGATTGAATCAGCGCCGTTCATTCAAGCATGGAGACTGCCCCGGAAGTCGTCAACAGAAAATGCTGCATACAGAATACAAAAGACTTGATGCAGAATTTTGAATGACGTATGAGACATTCAAGCATGAAGCGGAGGACATCTCGAATGACGACATCTGGAGCGGACGGAACGAAGGAGCGGCGCCCTGTGATTGCGCTGGCCATGGGCGACCCCGCGGGAATCAGCCCGGAACTGACGGCGCAGCTTCTGGCTCTTTCCGACATCCGCGACGCGGCGCACATCATCGCCATCGGCGATCGCCGCATCCTCGACGAGGGCGCCCGGGTGGCCGGCGTCACGCTGGATCTGGAAGCCGCTTCGCTCGATGCGCTCGACGACGCCGGCACCGTCCGCCACGTCTTCGTGGATCTCGCCCATCTCGATCCGGCCGATGTGGTTCGCGGCGAGGCGACGCTTGCCGGCGGCACCTTCGCCACGCGTAATTTCCGCACCGCCCTCGAACTCGCCCATGCGGGCAAGGCCGATGCCGTCTGCTTCACCCCCTTCAACAAGAAGGCGATGCGCTTTGCCTATCCCGGCTATGACGACGAGATCCGCTTCGTCGCCGATGTGCTTTCCTTCACCGGAAAAGTTCGTGAATTCAATGTTCTCGAAAAGGTGTGGAACGCGCGGGTGACGTCGCATATCCCGCTCAAGGACGTGGCGTCGCACCTGTCGGTGGAGGCGATCCTGGCCGAACTCAAACTGACGCAGGCCTGCCTCAAGGATGCCGGCTACGAGGAGGCGAAGATCGCGGTTGCGGAACTCAATCCGCATGCCGGCGACGGCGGCAGCTTCGGCATGGAAGAGATCGACATCATCGAGCCGGCGGTCGCAAAGGCCAAGGCGCTCGGCTTCAACGTCGAGGGGCCGTTCCCGGCCGATACGGTCTTCCTCCGGGCGCTGAAGGAAGGCTTCAACGCGGTGATGACCATGTATCACGACCAGGGTCAGATCGCCATGAAGATCATCGGCTTCGACAAGGGTGTGACGATGATGGGCGGACTGCCGTTCCCGCTCTGTACGCCCGCCCACGGCACCGCATACGACATCGCCGGCAAGGGGATCGCCGATATAGGCGCAACACGCGAGGCGATCCTGCTTGCGGCCCGCATGGCGAAGAAAAAGAGGGCGCTTTCGGCTGCTGCCTGAATTCGCACGCTTTCGATGAATACCGGCGTGAGGGGAGGTCTCGCGCCGCAATCCAGCTCAAAGGGAGGACCACGCATGAAAAAATCCGTCTCCATCGCAGTAATCGCGGCCGCCGCATTCGGCCTTGCCGCGCCGGCATCGGCCTTCGAGCCGAACCGTCCGGTCGAATTCGTCGTCACCGCCGGCCCGGGCGGCGGCACCGATATCTTCGCGCGCACCATCCAGGCGATCATCGGCAAGTACGAGCTGATGAAGGCACCGGTCGTCGTCACCAACAAGGGCAGCGCCGGCGGCGCGGAAGGCTTCGTCTACACGGCTGGCTACAAGGGTGATCCCTACAAGCTCGCCTTCGGTACCAACAATGCCTATCTGCTGCCGGTCCGCGCCAAGGTGCCCTATACGTCCGAGGACCTGACGCCGGTGGCCTCGCTCGCGTCCGACGAGTTCGTGCTTTGGGTCAATGGCAAGGCGGACTACGCGACGGCTGCCGATTTCGTGGCCAAGGCGAAGGAAGGCGGCCTGAAGATCGGCGGCAGCCAGTCCAAGGACGCCGACCAGATCCTGACTTCGATGATCAACGACGCGACCGGCGCCAAGATCAACTACATCCCCTTCAAGAGCGGCGGCGAGGCGGCCGTTCAGCTTGCCGGCGAGCACCTCGACGCCAATGTCAACAATCCGAGCGAGAACCTCGGTCAATGGCAGGCCGGCATGATCAAGCCACTCTGCGTCTTCAAGAGCGCGAAGTTCACGAGCGACGCCAAGGTCGCCGGCGACAAGGCCTGGAGCGATATCCCGACCTGCAAGGAAGCCGGCATTCCGATCGAGAACTACTCGATGCCGCGCACCGTCTGGCTACCGGCCGGAGTCGAGCCTGAGGTCGTCCAGTTCTATGCGGATGTGCTGCGCAAGGTCTCCGAGACCCCGGAATGGGCGAAATATCTCGCCGACAGCTCGCAGTCTCCTGGCTATATGACCGGCGACGAACTCAAAGCCGTCATCGAAAAGGATGGCGCGACGATCGGCGAAGTGCTGAAGCGCGAAGGCTGGCTCGCCAACTAAGGACCGGTCGATGGGCGCCTGGGCCCGGGGGATGAGGATGCGGGCAGAACCGCATCCATCCTCGGCCTCTCAGGACGCCCATTCTCCGCTTGGAAAGGTCACGATCATGAGTGAGAACAGTGCGAATGGGATCAGCCGCTTTGCGGTGGAACTCGGCGTCGCCGCGCTGACGGGTGCCTTCGGCATCGCTGTCTGCTACGGCTCCCTCGACATCGGTGCGGGCTGGACCGACATGGGTCCGGATGCGGGCTATTTCCCCTTCTATATCGGTCTGCTCATCGTTCTCGGCAGCCTCGCCAATATCGCGCATGCATTCTTCAAGCATCGCGGTACAGGCGAGATCTTCCTCGACGGCGCCCGCGCCAGGGTGGTCGCCTCTTTCCTGCTGCCGGTTGCGGCCTTCGCCGCCGTTTCCGCCTGGCTGGGCCTCTATGTCGGGACGGCACTCTACATCGCCGCGACCATGCTCTTCCAGGGGCGTTACAAATGGTGGATCGCGATCCCCGCAGGACTCGGCGTCTCGATCTTCTTTTTCATCGTTTTCGAAATCGGCTTCCAGGTTCCGTTGCTGAAGGGACCGGTCGAAGCCTGGTTCGGAATTTACTGACCCGCAAGGGTGCAGTGCTTGCGGGAGGAATGACATGGAAAATATCGGTCTTCTGATCGATGGCTTCGGCCACATCCTCAGCTGGAACCACATCCTGCTGATGATCGTCGGCGTGACGCTCGGCATCCTCGTCGGCGTGCTGCCGGGCCTCGGTGCGCCGAACGGCGTGTCGCTGCTTCTGCCGCTTACCTTCTCCATGGACCCGATCTCGGCGATCATCCTCTTGTCCTGCATGTATTGGGGCGCGCTTTTCGGCGGCTCGACGACGTCGATCCTCTTCAACATTCCGGGCGAGCCCTCCTCGGTCGCCACGACGTTCGACGGCTATCCCATGGCGAAAGCCGGTCATGCGAGCCGGGCGCTCACGCTTGCCTTCGTTTCGGCCGGCCTCGGCGCGCTTGCGGGCGTCGTCATGATCACGCTGCTTTCGGGCTGGGTGGCGAACTTTGCGCTCAAATTCTCCTCGCCCGAATATTTCGCCGTCTATTTCCTCGCTTTTGCGAGCTTCATCTCCATGGGCGCGCAGTCACCCTTCAAGACGCTCGTCTCGATGATGCTCGGCTTCGCGCTCGCCTCGATCGGCATGGATACGATCTCGGGCAATCTAAGGCTCACCTTCGACATTCCCGAACTGATCAAGGGCGTGAGCTTCCTGATTGCCGTCATGGGAACTCTTCGGCATCGGCGAACTCCTGCTGACGACGGAAGAGGGGCTGCGCTTCGAAGGCATCAAGGCGCGGGTGCGCCTCTCCGAGATCGGCAGGACGCTGATCGAGATCCCGCGTTACTGGCTGACGATCGCCCGCTCGACGATCATCGGCATCTGGATGGGGATCACGCCGGCCGGCCCGACCGCCGCCTCCTTCATGAGCTATGGCGTTGCCCGGCGCTCGGCGCGCGACAAATCGATGTTCGGCAAGGGCGATCCGCGCGGCATCGTCGCGCCCGAGACTGCCGACCATTCCGCCGGCACATCGGCCCTGCTGCCGATGCTGGCGCTCGGCGTCCCGGGTTCCGCCACCGCCGCGGTGATGATGGGCGGGTTGATGATCTGGGGCCTGACGCCCGGCCCGATGCTCTTCACCGATCGCCCGGACTTCGTCTGGGGTCTGATCGCCTCCATGTATCTCGGCAATGTCGTCGCCGTCTTCCTCGTGATCGCGACGGTGCCGCTTTACGCCTCGATTCTGCGCGTGCCGTTCTCGATCATCGGACCGATCATCGTCGCGGTCATCTTCTCGGGGGCCTACCAGGTCGCGAACTCCGTCTCGGACATCTTCATGGTGATCGGCTTCGGTCTCCTGGGTTATATCTTCAAGAAGCTGGACTACCCGCTGGCGCCGCTGGTTCTCGCCATGGTGCTCGGGGACAAGGCGGAAGACGCGTTCCGCCAGTCGATGCTGATGTCGGGCGGCAGCCTCAACATCTTCTGGTCGAACGGCCTTGTCTCTGCCCTGATGGCCGTTGCTCTTGCGCTGCTTCTCTCCCCGCTCTTCTTCTGGCTGATCGGCACGTTGCGCAGGCGCAAGAACGAGGTTGCCGCTTCGAGCGGCGACGGCAACGCGGCGGCCTGACCGGCCGCCTCGTCCCGTACCCCTAGATCCAATTTCTTCAAATCCCGAGGAGTCCGCCATGGCGCCGCGCAAATGGAACCGTGACAACTGGCCGATTGCGGCCGCGATGATCCAGTATCCCAACCTTTTGCCGGACGGCCGTTCGGTGCAGGACCAGCCGGTCGAGGAGTGGGCGGCGACGCTCGCCGACGTGGTGGATGCCGGCTTCACCGAACTGGATCCGACCGACAGCTGGATACGGCTGGCCGATCTTTCGGTGGAGCGTCTTGATCAGTTCGTGGGCCTGACACGGTCTCTCGGCCTCACGATACCGGCGATCTCCACCTCCCGGCGCAGCCTCATAGACCCGGAACATGGCGAGGAATACCTCGCTTACGGACACCGGGTCGTCGAGGCGGCTGCCGCCGTAGGCGCGGGCTCCGTGTCCTTCGGCTTCTTCGGTCCGCTGACGGAGGCGCAGAAGAAAGTCCTCTGGTTCTGGACGGTTGACGGCGTGAAGAACCCCGACGATGCGGGAACCTGGCAGTTGGCGGTTTCGCGTGTTCGCGAACTCGGCCGCCATGCCGAAGAACTCGGCATCGAAGTCTCTCTGGAGATGTATGAGGATACCTATCTGGGCACGGCCGACAGTTCCGTGCGCTTCGTTCAGGAGGTAGGCCTCGCCAATGTCGGCATCAATGCGGATCTCGGCAATCTCATCCGCCTGCACCGGCCCGTGGAACATTGGCAGGAAATGATGGCGAAGGTTGCGCCTTTTGCCAAATACTGGCACGTCAAGAACTACAACCGCACGGAAGATCCGGCATCCGGCGTCATCGTCACCCATCCGGCCCCGCTCGAATTCGGCCTTATCAACTATCGGGCGGCAATTCGCATGGCGCTGGCGCATGGCTTCGACAGTCCCTTCCTCTGCGAGCATTACGGCGGTGACGGCCTTTCCGTCAGCGCCGCCAATCGGGACTATCTGAGGCGCATCCTGCCTCGACAAGAAGGACATTGAAGGGGACATTGAAGCGATGACCACGATCTTTGACGCTCCGGAAGATTTCGCCACGACCGCACTCGCAGGTTTTGCAGCGATCTATCAGCGCAACGTCCGCCTGGTGAAGGGCGGCGTCGTGCGCTCGACCAAGGTGCCGAAGGGCAAGGTCGCCGTCGTGGTCGGCGGCGGCTCGGGACATTACCCGGCCTTTGCGGGTTATGTCGGGCCGGGGCTCGCCGACGCGGCGGTCGCCGGCGATGTCTTCGCCTCGCCCTCGACTGCGGCGGTAGCCCGCGTCTGCCGCCATGCCGACCAGGGCGGCGGTGTATTGCTCGGCTTCGGCAACTATGCGGGCGACGTTCTGAATTTCGGGGTTGCGGCCGAACGGCTTCGCTCCGAAGGCATCGACGTGCGCATCCTGCCCGTGACCGATGACGTGGCGAGTGCGCCCGCGGAGACGTCGGCCAAGCGCCGCGGGATTGCCGGCGACCTCGTCGTCTTCAAGATCGCCGGCGCGGCAGCGGAAGCTGGCAAATCGCTCGACGAGGTCGAGCGGCTCGCGCGTCACGCCAATGACCGGACGGTATCCTTCGGCGTCGCTTTCGGCGGCTGCACGCTTCCGGGCGCCACCGGTCCGCTTTTCACCGTGCCGAAGGGCCAGATGGCGCTCGGACTCGGCATTCACGGGGAACCGGGCGTCAGCGAGGAGACGATCGCGACGGCGAGCGATCTCGCGAAGCTTCTAACCGGCAAGCTTCTTGCCGAGCGCCCCGCAGGCTCCAGGAAGGTGGCGGCCGTGCTGAACGGTCTCGGCTCGACCAAATATGAAGAACTTTTCGTGCTTTGGACGGCGATCGCAAGACAGCTCAGCGATGCGGGCCTCGAAATCGTCGACCCCGAATGCGGCGAATTCGTCACCAGCCTCGACATGCAGGGCTGCTCGCTCACCCTTCTCTGGCTGGACGAAGAGTTGGAGGCGCTCTGGCGCGCGCCCACGGATGCGCCGGTGCTGCGAAAGGGTGTGATCATTGCCGCCGAACCCGCGACCGACGAGATCGTAGACGCCGACGGCCCGCAGTCTTTCGGCCCCGCAGCGGAAGCCTCGAAGGAAAGCGGCAAATGCATAGCCCGGCTGATCGGCAACATTGCCGAGGCGCTGAAGGACGCGGAGGAGGAACTTGGCCGCATCGACGCCTTTGCCGGCGACGGCGATCACGGCCAGGGGATGCGCCGCGGTTCGGCCGCCGCATTCGACGCAGCAAAGGCGGCGGCCGCGGCTGGGGCAGGGGCCGCAAGCGTGCTTGCTGCCGCGGGCGACGCCTGGGCGGACCGCGCCGGCGGCACCTCGGGCGCGATCTGGGGCCTGGCCCTGCGCTCCTGGAGCAATGCCTTCAGTGATGAGGATAAGGTGAGCGACGCGGCGATCGCGAAGGGCTCCCGCCTCGCACTCGACGGCGTCACGCGTCTCGGCCGCGCGCGCGTGGGCGACAAGACGCTGGTCGACGCGCTGGTGCCTTTCGTGGAGACGCTGGAAAGGGAATCCGCCGCCGGCAGGCCGCTTGTGGAAGCCTGGAACGCGGCGGCCAAGGCCGCTCAAGAGGCCGCCGATGCGACCTCCGCGCTGACCCCGAAACTCGGCCGCGCCCGGCCGCTGGCCGAAAAGAGCATCGGCCACCCGGATGCGGGTGCCGTTTCGCTGGCGCTGGTGGCTCGGGTCGCGGGTGCGTTTTTGATGGAAGCTGCGGCCGCCTGATACGCTTGCGGCGGCGGATTTGCCCCTCTCCCCGGCTTGTCCCTTCTCCCCGTCGAAACGGGAGAAGATCGCGGCAGCGGGATGAGGGCATCATACGCGCGGCGCCTAGCTATACCGCACAAGAAACTCCTCCGCCGTCAGTTCCCGGAAATCGTCCAGCGCATGGCGTAGCTTGGTGTGGTCCCAGTCCCACCAGGCGAGCTGATCCATGGCTTCGCCGACCCGGGCCGTGAAGCGATCTCGGATGAGTCTCGCAGGTACCCCGCCGACGATCGTGTATGGTGCGACGTCCTTGGAGACGACGGCGCCGGCGCCGATCACGGCTCCATTGCCGACACTCACGCCGGGCAGGATCGTCGCGCCATGGCCGATCCAGACGTCATGGCCGATCGTCACCCGGTTCTGCCGGCGCCAGGCGAAGAGATCGTGGTCGGGCTCCGCATCGTCCCAATACATCGGGGCGCGATAGGTGAAGTGATGCAGCGTCGCCCGCCAGGTGGGATGGTTGGTGGCGTTGATGCGCACGGCTGCGGCGATGTTGACGAATTTGCCAACCGTCGCGCACCAGATCGAACCATCCTGCATGATGTAGGAATAATCACCGAACTCCACCTCGTCGAGGCGCGAGCGTTCCCGGATTTCGGTGTAGCGGCCGAGCGTCGAGTTCACGACGCTCGCTGTCGGATGGATAGTGGGTTCGAGGTCGAGTTTCTGGCTCATGCGGCGTATTTCCTTGGCGAGAATTCCGATACGTCGATGATGCGGTCGGCGACCGCCTCGCGTACCTCCTCGTCATGAAAAATACCGATCAGGGCCGTGCCGGTCGCCTTCTTCCCCGCGATCATTTCCACCACCACTGCGCGGTTCTTTGCATCGAGCGAGGCCGTCGGTTCGTCGAGGAGCAGGATCTGATGGTCGGTGATGAAGCCGCGGGCGATATTGACCCGCTGCTGTTCGCCGCCGGAGAAGGTGGCCGGCGGCAGGGCCCAGAGTTCCCTCGGCAGGTTGAGCCTCGAAAGCAGTTCGGCCGCACGCTCCCGCGCTTCGGCGGCCGTCACACCGCGCGCCTGCAAGGGCTCGGCGACGATGTCGAGGGCGGAGACGCGCGGCACGACACGCAGAAACTGGCTAACATAGCCGAGCGTCGTGCGGCGCACCTCGAGCACGGTGCGCGGCTCGGCCGTTGCGAGGTTCACCAGGCGGCCGTCATGCTCCACCAGGATCTGGCCTTCGTCGACGCCGTAATTTCCGTAGAGCATCTTGAGGATCGAGCTCTTGCCGACGCCGGAGGGGCCGCCGAGCACGACGCATTCGCCGGCCTTCACCGAGAAGGAGACGTTCGCGACCACCGGCAGGCGCACGCCGTCGCGAAGGTGCATGGTGAAGCTTTTCGCGACTTCCGAGACAACGAGGGGAGTTGGCATGGTCTTTACTTTCCGTTGCGCATTGTCAATGCGTCACACCTGAAGAATCGAGGAAACGAGGAGTTGCGTGTAGGGCTCGCGCGGATCGTCGAGCACCCGGTCGGTCAGACCCTGTTCGATGACGGCGCCGTCCTTCATCACCATCATCCGGTGCGAAAGGAGGCGCGCCACGGCGAGGTCGTGGGTGACGATGACCGCCGCAAGGCCGAGGTCGTGGACGAGGCCGCGAACCAGATCGAGCAGGCGTGCCTGCACCGAGACGTCGAGGCCGCCGGTCGGCTCGTCCATAAAGACGAGGCGGGGCGAGGTGACCAGATTGCGGGCGATCTGCAGGCGCTGGCGCATGCCGCCGGAGAAGGCGCGCGGCTGATCGTCGATCCGGTCCTCTTCGATTTCCACGCGCCTCAGCCAGTCGCCTGCCGCCGCGCGGATATTTCCGTAGTGCCGGTCGCCGACCGCCATCAAGCGCTCGCCGACATTGGCACCGGCCGACACCGTCATCCTCAGCCCGTCTGCCGGGTTCTGATGCACGAAGCCCCAGTCGGTGCGCATCAGAAAGCGACGCTCGGCCTCGCTCATGCGCGCAAGATCCCGGTACTGGCCGTCGCGCATGTGATATTCGACGATGCCGGATGTCGGCATCAGCCGGGTCGAGAGGCAGGAGAGCAGCGTGGTCTTCCCCGAGCCGGATTCGCCGACGATGGCGAGCACCTCGCCCGGATAGAGCTCGAAGGAGACGTTGCGGCAGCCGATGCGACTTCCATAAAATTTCGAAACGTCACTGACTTTCAGAAGCGGCACGGCGCTCATACTGCAGCCTCCTGGCTTTCTTTCGCGGCGGGGGCGAGCATGGCACCGGCATGGCCGTGCGCCCGGCGATCCTCGCAATGGTCGGTGTCGGAGCAGACGAACATGCGCCCGCCCTTGTCGTCGAGCACGACCTCGTCGAGATAGACGTTCTCGGCGCCGCAAAGGGCGCAGGGCTTGTCGAATTTCTGAACCTCGAAGGGGTGATCCTCGAAATCGAGGCTGACGACCTCGGTATGGGGTGGCACCGCATAGATGCGCTTCTCCCGGCCGGCGCCGAAGAGCTGGAGGGCCTCCGACATATGCATCTTCGGATTGTCGAATTTCGGCGTCGGCGAGGGGTCCATCACGTAACGGTCCTCGACCTTCACAGGATAGGCGTAGGTCGTGGCGATATGGCCGTTGCGGGCGATGTCCTCGTAGAGCTTCACATGCATGAGCCCGTATTCCTCGAGCGCATGCATCTTGCGCGTCTCGGTTTCGCGCGGTTCGAGGAAGCGCAGCGGTTCCGGAATGGGCACCTGGTAGACGAGCGTCTGCCCCTCTCTCAGTTGCTCCTCGGGAATGCGGTGCCGCGTCTGGATGATCGTCGCCTCCGTCGTCCTCGTGGTGACGGCGACATCGGCGACCTTCTGGAAGAAGGCGCGGATCGAAACGGCGTTCGTCGTGTCGTCGGCGCCCTGATCGATCACCTTGAGCACGTCGTCGGGCCCGAGGATGGAGGCGGTCACCTGCACGCCGCCGGTGCCCCAGCCATAGGGCATGGGCATTTCGCGGGAGGCGAAGGGCACCTGATAGCCCGGGATGGCGATCGCCTTCAGGATCGCGCGGCGGATCATCCGCTTCGTCTGCTCGTCCAGATAGGCGAAGTTGTAAGTTGCGAGGTCGTTCATTCGGCGGCCTCCTTAATGCCGTCCCTGCCGCCGGCCTGGGCGGCGTCGTGTTCCCGGCGCATGCGCCTGACCAGGTCGAGCTCGGCCTGAAAATCAACGTAATGCGGCAGCTTCAGATGTTCGACGAAGCCGGTCGCCTGGACGTTGTCGGCATGCGAGATGACGAATTCCTGATCCTGGGCGGGGGCGACGATGTCCTCGTCGAATTCGTCGGTCCGGAGAGCCCGATCGACCAGCGACATCGACATCGCCTTGCGCTCGCTCTGGCCGAAGACGAGTCCGTAGCCGCGGGTGAATTGCGGCGGCTGCTTGGCCGAGCCCTTGAACTGGTTGACCATCTGGCATTCGGTAACGCGGATGACCCCAAGTGAAACGGCAAAGCCCAGCTCCGGCAGCTCCAGTTCGACCTCGACCTCGCCGATCCTGACCTCGCCGACGAAGGGATGCGTGCGGCCATAGCCGCGCTGCGTGGAGTAGGCGAGCGCCAGCAGGAATCCCTCGTCGCCACGGGCAAGCGCCTGCAGGCGGAGATCGCGCGCCATCGGAAATTCCATCGGCTCGCGCGTCAGGTCCCCCGCCACGTGAGCTTCCGGCATCTGGCCGTCGCCCTCGATCAGGCCTTCGCCGTCGAGAATGTCGGAGACGCGCATGACATGTTCGCCCGGCTCCTTGAGCGCCGGCTCATCGACCGGCTGTTCGCCGATGAGCGACGGGTCGAGAAGTCGGTGTGTATAGTCGAAGGTGGGGCCGAGCAGTTGGCCGCCGGGGAGATCCTTGTAGGTGGCCGAGACGCGCCGTTCGACCTTCATTTTTGCGGTGTCGACCGGTTGGGAATAGCCGAATCGCGGAAGGGTCGTGCGGTAGGCGCGCAGGATGAAGATCGCCTCGATCATGTCGCCGCGCGCCTGGCGCACGGCAAGCGCCGCAAGCGCACGGTCGTAAAGCGAGGCCTCGGCCATCACGCGGTCGACCGCGAGCCCGAGCTGCTCGACGACCTGTTCTATGGTGATCGCGGGCAGCGCCCGGTCGCCGCGCCGGCGATCGGCCAGCAGCCGGTGAGCATTGGCAATGGCGGCTTCTCCGCCCTTGACGGCTACATACATGCGCTTACTCCCGCTCGAGTTTGGTGGTGCGCGGCAGGCAAAGCACTGCCTCGCGCGCCGTCAGGACGAGATCGATGCCGCGTGGAAAGATCGCCCGGTTGGCGGCCCAGAGGTCGAGGAACACGTCGGGCAGGCCCTTCGGTGCGATGACGATCCCGTTCTTGATTCCCGGTCCCCGGCCGATCAGCGGCTGCCCGCCCTCGAGCGCTTCCACCTCGACGACGAGCGTGGTGGAACGGTCGGGATATTCCTGCGTGCCGAGGGAGAACTGGTCGAAGCCCGGCACAGCCGCGTCCTTCTCGAAGAAGGCAAAGCGGGCTTCGTCCTTCGCCTCGGTGACGCCCGCGCCGGTGTGAAACGCGATCCACTTCGGCGCGGAGGATTTGGAGAGCGCCGGCGATAGCCAGACCGGCGTGTCGTGGTCGCAGAGCGTGAGCGCGACAGCTCCGCTTGCCTCTCCGAGTGGCGCCGGAGGGGCTGCAGCAGTGGAAAGCCGGCCGACGGTACCCGGGCGGGCGAAGCAGTCCATCAGGCTGCGGAACACGGACTGCGCCTCGAAGACAGGATCGGCGAAGGCGCCGCTATAGATTTGCGATTTGGCCTTCATCAATCCTCTCCGCGGACCATGGTGAAGAAGTCGACGCGGGTCGCAGCCGTTTCCTCGGCCTTGCGACGGTCTTCCGCATCAAGGCGAGCGGCCACCTGCTCGTGCAGCGCCTCGACGCTTGCGCGATGCGCAGCGCTCTGAAAAAGCGCGTCGAAGATCGCGGCAAAGCGGGCGCGTGCCTTGTCGGTGCCGAGCAGCTGCCCATGGCCGATCTCTCCGGTCGAAAGCCGCACGGTGGCGCGTGAAACGGTGGCCTCGCCGAGGTTGAAAGGATCGCCGCCGCCGCCGATCTTGCCGCGCACCATGACGAGCCCGGTTTCCGGACCGCGCACCGGCGCGACCTCCGGCTTGTCCTCGATCGCGTCCCAGGCCATGGAAAGTTCGCCGAGCGTGGCGCGCGCCAGAAGCCGCATGCCTTCCCGGCGCTGAGCGATGCCTTCATCACTTGTCTTCGCTGCATCCATCATCTCACTCCAAAATGTCTATTGATCTAGACAACTATACATCTTATACCTTTCCATAGCCTTCGCAAATGACAGGCTTGTGACATTTGCCAAGAAACCGGCGGCGAAGAAGTGGGGCGAAGAAGATGGTGGCGAAGGTCGTCGAACGGCAGATGGGCGTGGCGCTATGGCGGCAGATTGCCGACAGGATACGGCTGGCGATCAGCAACGGCGACTATGACGCGACCGGCATGGTGCCGCCGGAGACGGCCCTTGCAGCGGAATTCGGCGTCAATCGCCACACCGTGCGCAGCGCGCTGGCAGCACTCGCGGAAGAAGGTCTGGTGCGCGCGGTGCAGGGGCGCGGCACGATGATCGAGCGCAAGGATCGTGTGAGCTATCCGATCTCGCGGCGCACTCGCTTCTCGCAAGGCCTCGGCCGCCAGGTGAAGGAAATCGGAACCGAGCTCCGGGGGCATCGCCAAGTGTCGGCAAGCGGCGAAATCGCCGCTGCGCTTGGCGTTCCCCCGGGCACCCCTCTCATCGAGCTCAGCACCGTCAGCAGCGGCGACGGGCGGCCGCTTTCGACGGCGGTCAGCTACTACCCCGCCGAGCGCTTTGCGAGGATGGCGGAGGAATATGCGCGGCTCGGATCGGTCACCAAGGCCTTTGCCGTGCATGGGCTCGACGACTACGTCCGGGTCTCGACGGAGATCGTCGCGCGGCACGCGGACGCAGAGGAACTCTCGCTTCTGAAACTCTCGCCGGGGGCGATCGTCATGGAGACGCAATCGATCAATGCGGATCTCGGAGGCCGCCCGGTCGAATATTCGCGAACACGCTTTGCCGCCGACCGGATGAAGCTCCGGATCGAGACTTGAACTCGGCCGGACGCGCGGACTACACGTTTCGCCGCCTGCCTTCGATCAGATCCAGCACGGCGCGCGCGGCGTCGAGCACCTGGGTGCCGGGTCCGAAGACGGCGGCGACGCCGTTCTCCATCAGATAATCATAGTCCTGCCGGGGAATGACACCGCCGCAGACGACGATAATGTCCTCGCCGCCGCGCTTCTTCAGTGCCTCTGCGAGTTGCGGCATCAGCGTCCTGTGGCCGGCGGCAAGCGATGAAACGCCGATAACGGTGACCTCTTCGGCGAGCGCCAGATCGGCGGCTTCTTCCGGCGTCTGGAACAAGGGGCCCGCGACGACATCGAAGCCGATATCGCCGAAGGCGGATGCGATCACCTTGGCGCCGCGGTCGTGTCCGTCCTGGCCGAGCTTTGCTACCATGATCTTCGGCGTGTGGCCGAGCCGCTTCGTCGCTTCCCCGAGCCGCCCGGCGAGTACGCCGAGTTCCGGATCTCCTTCATAAGCCTTGCCGTAGATGTCGGTGACGACTTCCGGAATGGCGGTGTAATCGCCGAAAGCCTCCCGCATGGCATCGGTGATTTCGCCGACGGTGGCGCGCGCCCGGGCGGCTTCGACGGCGGCGGCGAGCAGATTGCCCTTGCCGCTGCGCGCCACGTCGGCCAGCGCGTCCAGCGCTTCCTTCATCTTCCGTGAGTCCCGCCGGCGCCTCGTCTCCTCGATCCGCTTGATCTGAGCCGCCCGAACCGCGGCATTGTCGATCTGGAGAATGTCGATCGGCTGCTCGTTATCGAGCCGGTACCGGTTGACGCCGACGATGACCTCCTCGCCCCGGTCTACGGCCGCCTGGCGCCGGGTCGCGGCCTCCTCGATCAGCCGCTTCGGCAGGCCGGCATTGACTGCCTTCGTCATGCCGCCCAGCGCCTCCACTTCCTCGATCAGGGCCCAGGCCTTTTCGGCAAGCTCGTTCGTCAGGCTCTCTACGTAATAGGAGCCGGCAAGCGGGTCGACGACCTTCGTCACGCCGGTTTCGTGCTGCAGGATCAATTGCGTGTTGCGGGCGATGCGGGCCGAAAAATCCGTCGGAAGCGCCATCGCCTCGTCGAAGGAATTGGTGTGAAGCGATTGCGTGCCGCCGAGCACGGCCGACATCGCCTCGAACGCGGTGCGGACGATGTTGTTATAGGGGTCCTGTTCCTGAAGCGACACGCCCGACGTCTGGCAATGGGTCCGCAGCATCAGGGAGGACGTCTTCTCGGGCTTGAACTCCTTCATGATCCGCGTCCAGAGGAGCCGTGCCGCGCGCAGCTTCGCTGCCTCCATGAAGAAGTTCATGCCGATTGCGAAGAAGAAGGAGAGCCGGCCGGCGAAGTCGTCGACGTTGAGCCCCTTGGCGAGTGCCGCGCGCACATATTCGCGCCCGTCGGCAAGGGTGAAGGCGAGTTCCTGCACGAGCGTCGCGCCGGCCTCCTGCATGTGATAGCCGGAGATCGAGATCGAATTGAACTTCGGCATCTCCTTCGCGGTATATTCGATGATGTCGGCGACGATCCGCATCGAGGGTTCCGGCGGATAGATGTAGGTGTTGCGGACCATGAACTCCTTGAGGATGTCGTTCTGAATGGTCCCGGAGAGCTTGTCGCGGCTGACGCCCTGTTCCTCGCCGGCAACGATGAAGGAGGCGAGGATCGGGATCACCGCACCGTTCATGGTCATGGACACGGAAATCCTGTCGAGCGGGATGCCGTCGAACAGGATCTTCATGTCCTCCACCGAGTCGATCGCGACCCCGGCCTTGCCGACATCCCCTTCGACGCGCGGATGGTCGCTGTCATAGCCGCGGTGCGTGGCGAGATCGAAGGCGACAGAGACGCCCTGCTGGCCGGCGGCGAGGTTCCTGCGATAGAAGGCGTTGGACGCCTCGGCCGTCGAGAAGCCGGCATATTGCCGGATCGTCCAGGGCCGGCCGGCATACATGGTGGCCCGCGGACCGCGCGCAAAGGGTTCGAAGCCGGGGAGCGCGTTCAGATGACCGATGCCGGAGATGTCGTCGTTCGTATAGAGCGGCTTGACGTCGATGCCCTCCGGCGTGTGCCAGACGAGGCTTTCGGGGGAGGCCTTGAGTTCTTTTTCGGCAAGGGCTTCCCAGTCCTTGATGGTCTTTTCGGTCATTGTTTCACTCCGAATAGCTTTGGCCGGGGCTTGGCACTCGTCGGTACCGATGAAACCGCAAGCCCCTCATCCGCCTGCCGGCACCTTCTCCCCGCAGGCGGGGCGAAGGAGACTCGCGGCGCAGTCTTAAGTCCACTCTCCCTGCGTGCGGGGAGAGTGCTAGGTGAGGGGCAAAGCTGCCGCTCCTCACGGCGGCATCTCAGCGCATCCTCAACGCTGCACCATCACTCGAACTCCATGATCAACTCGTCCACCGCGAGGCTCGCGCCGGCTTCGATCGCCACGCGCTTCACGATCGCACGCTTTTCCGCCCGCAGTATATTCTCCATCTTCATCGCCTCGACGACGGCAATCGCCTGTCCGGCCTCGACCGTGTCGCCGGGCTTGACGCTGATCGAGGTAACCACCCCGGGCATCGGGCAGAGCAGCATCTTGGACGTGTCGGGCGGAAGCTTCTTCGGCATCAGGCGGGCGAGCTCGGCGACGCGAGGGCTTCTGACCCTTGCGACGACGTCGATCCCTCGCCAACGCAACCTTATGCCCGGGCCGGCGAGCTCGACCTTCACGCTCATGGGCTGATTGTCGATGTTGAAAGCGGCGCGGGTGCGGCCGGGCGCCCAGTCGGTCGCGACCGAAACGGATGTCCCGTCGGCAAAGCGGACATAGGTGCCGTCGGCGGATGCCTCGCATGCGATCTGAATGTCGTGCCCGTCGAGGCTCGCCACCCATTCATGACCGACGATCCGGCGGTGGTTGCCGATGGTGCCGGAGATCCGGCTGGCGCGCTCCTGGAGCGTCTGGTTGACCGTAGCCGCGACGGCGGCGAGCTTGCGTGCCGAAGTCTCGTCCGGCGCCACCCCTTGAAACCCGTCCTTGAATTCCTCGGCGATATAGGCGGTGGTCAGCCGTCCCTCGCGGAAACGGTCCTGCTGCATCACGGCCGAGAGGAAGGGCAGGTTATGGCCGATCCCTTCGACTTCGAACGCGTCGAGTGCATCCGCCATCGCGCGCACGGCCGTCGGTCGGTCCGGTCCCCAGGTGCAGAGCTTGGCGATCATCGGATCGTAATACATCGAGATCTCGCCGCCCTCGCAGACGCCGGTGTCGTTGCGGATGACGGTACCGTCGGCCTGCACGCCTTCCTCCGGCGGACGATAGCGCGTCAGCCGGCCGATCGAGGGGAGGAAGTTGCGATAGGGGTCTTCCGCATAGAGCCGGCTTTCGATCGCCCAGCCGTCGAGCTTCACGTCTTTCTGGGTGAAAGCCAACTTCTCGCCGGCCGCGACGCGGATCATCTGCTCGACCAGATCGAGCCCGGTAACGAGTTCCGTCACGGGATGCTCGACCTGCAGCCGGGTGTTCATCTCGAGAAAGTAGAAGTTGCGGCCGGCGTCCACGATGAACTCGACCGTGCCGGCCGAGTGATAGCCGACGGCCTTTGCCAGCGCGACCGCCTGCTCGCCCATGGCGCGGCGTGTCTTCTCGTCGAGGAAGGGCGAGGGCGCCTCCTCGATGACCTTCTGGTTCCGCCGCTGGATCGAGCATTCGCGCTCGCCGAGATAGACGATATTGCCATGTTTGTCGCCGAGCACCTGGATCTCGATGTGGCGGGGCTCGGTCACGAATTTCTCGATGAAGATGCGGTCGTCGCCGAAGGAGCTTTTCGCCTCGTTCTTCGACGACTGGAAACCCTCTCGTGCCTCGCGCTCGTTCCAGGCGATCCGCATGCCCTTGCCGCCGCCGCCGGCGGAAGCCTTGATCATCACCGGAAAGCCGATCTCAGCGGCGATGCGCGCGGCCTCGTCCGCATCCTCGATCAGCCCCATATGGCCGGGAACGGTGGAGACGCCCGCTTCCGCGGCGAGCTTCTTCGAGGTGATCTTGTCGCCCATCGCCTCGATCGCCCCGACCGGCGGACCGATGAAGGTCACGCCTTCCTTCTCCAGAGCCTCGGCGAAGGCGGCGTTTTCGGAGAGGAAGCCGTAGCCGGGGTGAACGGCATCGGCCCCGCTCCTGCGGATCGCCGAGAGGATATTCTCGATGACGATGTAGGACTGGCTGGAGGGGGAGGGGCCGATATGGACGGCCTCGTCCGCCATGCGTACATGCATTGCGTCGCGGTCGGCATCCGAATAGACGGCAGCTGTCGCTATGCCGAGCCTCTTCGCGGTCCGGATGACGCGGCAGGCGATTTCACCACGATTGGCGATGAGGATCTTCTTGAACATGTTTCCCATCGGGTTCTCCCGTCAAAGCGGGATCGTGTCGTGCTTGCGCCAGCGGGTCTCGACCTGCTTGTTGCGCAAGGAGGCGAAGGCGCGGGCGATGCGGCGGCGGGAGGAGTGCGGCATGATCACCTCGTCGATGAAGCCTCTCTCGGCGGCGACGAAGGGATTGGCGAAGCGCTCTTCGTATTCCTTCGTCCGGGCTGCGATCTTCTCGGGGTCGCCGAGTTCGGAACGGTAGAGGATCTCGGTCGCGCCCTTGGCGCCCATCACGGCGATCTCGGCCGTCGGCCAGGCGTAGTTCACGTCGGCGCCGATGTGTTTGGATGCCATGACGTCATAGGCGCCGCCATAGGCCTTGCGCGTGATCAGCGTCACCATGGGGACCGTCGCCTGGCTATAGGCGAAGAGCAGCTTGGCGCCGTGCTTGATGACGCCGCCATATTCCTGGGCGGTGCCGGGCAGGAAGCCGGGCACGTCGACGAGCGTCAGAATCGGGATCGAGAAGGCGTCGCAGAAGCGGACGAAACGCGCGGCCTTGCGCGAGGAGTCGATGTCGAGGCAGCCGGCGAGAACCATCGGCTGGTTGGCGACGACGCCGACGGTCTGGCCTTCGATGCGGATGAACCCGGTTATGACGTTGCGGGCGAAGCTTGCCTGGAGTTCAAAGAAATCGCCCTCGTCGGCAATGGCGAGGATTAATTCCTTCATGTCGTATGGCTTGGCGGCACTGTCCGGGATCAGGCTGTCGAGCCGCATTTCGATACGTGAGGGATCGTCATGGAACGGCCGCACCGGCGGCTTCTCGCGGTTGTTCAGCGGCAGGAAATCGAAGAGCAGGCGGACGTGCTCGAGCGCCTCGACATCGTTTTCATAGGCGCCGTCGGCGACCGAGGATTTCGTCGTGTGCGTGCGGGCGCCACCGAGCTCTTCCGCGGTGACGATCTCATTGGTGACCGTCTTCACGACGTCGGGACCGGTCACGAACATGTAGGAACTGTCGCGGACCATGAAGATGAAGTCGGTCATCGCAGGCGAGTAGACCGCACCACCGGCGCAGGGGCCCATGATCACCGAGATCTGCGGAATGACGCCTGACACCTCCGCATTGCGGCGGAAGACCTCGGCATAGCCGGCAAGCGACGCCACGCCCTCCTGGATGCGCGCGCCGCCGGAATCGTTGAGGCCGATCACCGGCGCACCGTTGCGCGCGGCCATGTCCATGATCTTGCAGATCTTCTGGGCATGGGTCTCGGAGAGGGAGCCGCCGAGAACCGTGAAGTCCTGGCTGAAGACATAGACCTGGCGGCCGTTGATGGTGCCCCAGCCGGTGACGACGCCGTCGCCGGGGATCTTCTGGCCAGCCATGCCGAAATCGACGCTGCGATGCGTCACATACATGTCGTATTCTTCGAAGGAGCCCTCGTCGAGAAGCACGTCGATGCGCTCGCGTGCCGTCAGCTTGCCCTTGCCGTGCTGCGCGGCGACCCGGCGTTCACCGCCGCCCGCCCTCGCTTCGGCCCGGCGGGCTTCCACCTGTTCAAGTACGGCGCGCATCGCTCTCCTCCATTTTTGCTGATTGTGCAGAGGCTTGCCTGCCTTCGCAATAGCGCCGAAGGCCTGATGGAAAAACCGCCGATGATGTGCAAATGTGGAACATATAAAATTGCTAAGCGCAAACTGCAAAGTTGCGAATACGAGTGCAAAGATGGCGATCGGGAAGCTCTATATCGGCCGCAAGGTCAGGGATCTCAGGGATGGCAAGCGACTGACGCAGGGGCAGTTCGCCGAGCGCATTGGAATTTCGACGAGCTATCTCAATCAGATCGAGAACAATCAGCGTCCCGTGTCCGCGGCGGTGCTGCTCGCACTGGCGGAGAAGTTCCAGATCGACATCGCCGAACTATCCTCGGGCGAAAGCGACCGATTGCTCTCGGCACTGTCGGAAGCTTTGAGCGACCCGCTCTTCGAAACCTATTCGCCGAGCCTGCAGGAGCTGAAGCTCGTCGCCCAGAATGCGCCGGGGCTCGCCCATGCGCTGATCTCCTGTCATCAGGCCTATAGGCGCAACAGCGAGCAGCTCGCCAGCATCGACGACACGATCGGCCGTGGTGCGTCCCTGGTGGAGACGACGCCCTATGAAGAGGTGCGCGACTTCTTCCATTTCGTCGACAACTATATTCATGAAATCGATACGCTCGCCGAGAGGCTTGCGGGCGAGCTCGGCCTCGGCGATGGCGACAACCATGCGGCCCTCGCCGCCTATCTGGAGGCGCGCCACGGAATACGTGTCGTGCGCGGGGCAGCGGGCGACGAGGCGATCCGCCGTTTCGATCCCCGCGCCCGCCTACTCACGCTCAATCCTTACGCGCCGGCGGCGACACGCGACTTCCAGCTCGCATTGCAGATCGCACAGATGCACGCCCGCGAGGAGATCGACCGGGTGGCGGGAAGCGCCGGCTTCCGAACGGAGGAAGCCTATGAGATCTGCCGCATCGGTCTGCAGAACTATTTTGCGGGCGCCTTGATCCTCCCCTACCAGCCGTTCTCGAAAGCCGCACGCGACCTGCGCCACGATGTCGAGCTTCTTGCTGCCCGTTTCGGTGCCTCGCTGGAGCAGGTCTGCCACCGGCTTTCGACGCTGCAGCGGCCGGGGCAGAAGGGTATTCCGATCTTCTTCGCGCGGATCGACCGGGCCGGCAACATCACCAAGCGCCACAGTGCCGCCAAGCTGCAATTCGCCCGCTTCGGCGCAGCCTGCCCGCTCTGGAACGTGCATCAGGCCTTCGAGACACCGGGAAGCATCATCCGCCAGCTTGCCGAGACGCCGGACGGCGTGCGCTACCTCTGTCTCGCGACCCAGATCACCAAGGGCGGCGGCGGTTACCGGGCCGCGCATCCCCGCTATGCCTTGGCGCTGGGCTGCGAAATCTCCTACGCCGATGCCTTCGTTTATGCCGACGACATGGATCTCGGGAACCGCGCCGCCTACGATCCGATCGGCATTTCCTGCCGCATCTGCGAGCGCACCAGATGTGCGAGCCGTGCCGTGCCGCCGCTGAAGCGCAAGCTCATCGTCGATCATGACATGCGCGGCGCTCTGCCGTATCGTCTTAGCGAGACGTAGAGCCGCGCCCAGCGTCCTGTTCGTTTCTGAACAGATACTGTGTGCATTTGCGTCTGTGCCTGTGCGGGTTTTGCTGTAACTAAGCATTGCAGCAGCGATATGCGGGTCAGGGAGGACATGCATATGGATTTTCGCCTTTCCGAGGAACAGCAGGCCATCCGCACGATGGCGCTCGATTTTGCCCGGGACGAGATCGCGCCCCACGCAATCGACTGGGACCAGCAGAAGCATTTTCCGGTGGAGACTTTGCGCGCGGCGGCCGCGCTCGGAATGGCCGGCATCTATGTCCGCGACGACGTCGGCGGAACGGGACTTACCCGTCTCGACGCGGCAATGATCATCGAGGCGCTCGCGACCGGCTGCCCCGCGATCGCCTCCTTCGTTTCGATCCACAATATGTGCGCCGGCATGATCGATCGCTACGGCACGGACGCGCAGCGCCGGCGCCTGCTTCCGCCGCTTCTCACGATGGACGTCCTGGCGAGCTATTGCCTGACGGAGCCCGGCTCCGGCTCGGACGCGGCCGCGCTCAAGACAAAGGCGGTGCCCGAGGGTGACGCCTATCTGCTTACCGGCCAGAAACAGTTCATTTCCGGTGCCGGCGAGTCCGGCCTTTATATCGTCATGGCGCGCACGGGCGAGGAAGGGCCGAAGGGGATCTCCGCCTTTGTCGTCGAGAAGGACGCTCCTGGGCTCACCTTCGGCGCCAATGAGAAGAAGATGGGCTGGCATGCCCAGCCCACGCGGGCGGTGATGCTCGACAATGTTCGCGTTCCCGTCGAGAACCGGCTGGGTGCCGAGGGCGAGGGCTTCAGGATCGCCATGGCCGGTCTCGACGGGGGCAGGCTCAACATCGCCGCCGCCTCGCTCGGCGGCGCGCAATCCGCTTTCGACAAGGCGCTTGCCTATGTCCAGGAGCGCCGGGCCTTCGGGAAGGCGATCGGCGAATTCCAGGCGCTGCAGTTCCGCCTCGCCGATATGGCGACGGATCTGGAAATCGCTCGGACCTTCCTCTGGCGGGCGGCCTGCGCCCTCGATGCGGCGGACCCGGAGGCGCCGAAGCTCTGCGCGATGGCCAAACGTTTTGTCACAGATTGCTGCTTTGCTGTCGCCAATGACGCACTGCAATTGCATGGCGGCTACGGCTATCTCGCCGACTACGGCGTCGAGAAGATTGTCCGCGACCTGAGGGTGCACCAGATACTCGAAGGTACGAACGAGATCATGCGGCTGATCGTGTCGCGTGCGATCATGGGACGGAACTAGGAAGGATTTTCGATGGAGATGCAGACCACGCTTCCGGAGGTCATTGTCGAGCGCCAGGGCGCGATCGGCAGGCTGCGGCTCAACCGTCCCCGCGCACTGAACAGCCTCAATCGCACGATGATCCGCGCGATCGCTGCGGCGCTGACCGAGTTCGAGCGCGACCCGGAGATTGCCGCAGTGCTTGTCACGGGCGAGGGCGAACGGGGCCTCTGCGCCGGCGGCGACATCCGGATGATCTACGAAAGCGGCCGTGAACGGCCTGAGGAGGGCGCGCAGTTCTGGCGCGAGGAGTTCGTCGTCAACAGCCGAATTTCAGCCTATTCCAAGCCCTATATCGCGATCATGGACGGGATCGTGATGGGCGGCGGCGTCGGCGTTTCCTCCCATGGCAGCCATCGGATCGTGACCGAGAGGACGCGCTTCGCGATGCCGGAAACGGGGATCGGCTATTTCACCGATGTCGGCGCGACCTGGCTCCTGCCGCGCGCGCCCGGCGAGTTCGGTACCTATCTCGGGCTGACGGGCCGCGATATCGGTGCGGCGGCGGTCATCCATGCGCGGCTCGCCGACAGTTTCGTTCCCTCCGAGAGGATCGGCGAGCTCATCGCCTCGCTCTCTGCCTCGGCCACGGCTGATGACGTTTCGGCGGCGATCCGCGCCGTTTCGAGCGAGCCCCCGGCATCGGCCCTGCTCGACCATCTGTCCGTCATCGACCGCTGCTTCGCCTTCGATGCCGTGGAGGAGATCCTCGCGGCACTGGAAAAGGACGGGTCGGATTTCGCGCGCGAGACGCTCGAACTCCTGAAGACCCGATCGGCGATCAGCCTCAAACTGACGCTGTCGCTCCTAAGGGCAGGGCGCTCCAGCGCAACGCTCAACGAATGCCTCGAGCGGGAATATGCCGCCACCCTCGCCATGCTTTCCAACCCGGATTTCTACGAGGGCGTCAGGGCCGCGGTGATCGACAAGGACAGGAATCCGAAATGGTCGGTCGTGCTTTCGGAAGCTACCCCGAGATGCTCGCCCGCTTCGGGAGGAATGACGGCGCGCCGCTCTTCGCCGGAAAGGCATAAGGCGCGGGCAGTTCGCGACAGGTTCAGTTGAGGAGGAGAGGCAAGATGACGAAGATCGCCTTTATCGGGCTTGGCAACATGGGCGGACCTATGGCCGCCAATCTGGTGAAGGCGGGCCACGCGGTCGCCGGCTTCGATCTGTCGGAAGCCTCGCGCAATGCCGCCGCCAAGACGGGCGTCTCGGTCGCCGGCTCGATCGCGCAGGCCGTGCGTGAGATGGAATGCGTCATCACCATGTTGCCGGCGAGCGCGCATGTCCTTTATGTGTGGGACGAACTGCTCGGCTTCGTCGATCCCGGCACGCTTCTGATCGACAGCTCGACGATCGACGTCGAAAGCGCGCGCAAGGTTCACGGCCTTGCCGAAAGGGCTGGCTGCCCTTCGCTCGACGCGCCTGTTTCCGGCGGCACGGCGGGGGCGGCGGCCGCTACGCTGACCTTCATGGTCGGAGGGAGCGAGGGCGCCTTCTCGCGCGGCAAGCACCTGCTCGAAGCCATGGGCAAGAAGATCGTCCATTGCGGCGACGCCGGCGCCGGCCAGGCGGCGAAGATCTGCAACAATATGATCCTCGGCGTTTCCATGGCGGCGGTCTGCGAGGCCTTCGTGCTCGCCGAACGGCTCGGCCTCTCGCATCAGGCGCTCTTCGACGTGGCCTCTACCTCGTCGGGCCAGTGCTGGTCGCTGACGACCTATTGCCCGGTGCCCGGCCCGGTTCCGACCTCGCCTGCCAATGGTGGCTACAAGCCCGGTTTCGCCGCGAGCCTCATGCTCAAGGATCTGAAACTCTCGCAGCAGGCGGCCAGCGCCAGCGGTGCGGCGACGCCGATGGGGGCACAGGCGACACAGCTTTACAGCCTTTTCGAGAAGCTCGGTCACGGGGCAGAGGATTTCTCCGCGCTGATCCATCTGCTCAGGGGGAACGAGGAGGCGAAGGAGGGGTAGCTTGCCCCCTCTGGCCTGCCGGCATCCACCAATCCTCACATCTGCACGGTCATTCCGCCGTCGACGGTGAGCATGATTCCGTTGACGAAGCTCGCGGCCGGCGAGGCGAGGAAGACGGCGGCGGGGGCGATCTCTTCCGGCCGCCCCCAGCGCTTCAGCGGAATGCGGACGTCGACGAAGGCTTTGAGCGCCGGATCGGCTGCGAGATGCGCATTGGTCTCGGTCGCAAACCAGCCGGGCGCGATCGCGTTGACGGTGAGATTGTCGGCGCCGAGTTCGACCGCGAGCGAGCGCGTCAGTGCGGCGAGCCCGCCCTTCGCCGCCGTATAGGCGGGATCGCCTGCCCGCGCCGCGAAGGCGGCGATCGAGGTCACGAAGATCAGCCGACCGGCCGCGGAGCGCCTGAGATAGGGAAGGGCAGTCTTTGCCATGGCGTAGGCCGCGGTCAGGTCGGTGTTCAACAGAGCCGCAAATTCGTGCGGTTCCATCGCTTCCGTCCCGCGGCGGTCGCGTTCGCCGACAGCGTGGATGAGAATGTCGAGCCCGCCCGTCTTTTCGACCGTGGCGGCGATGATCGCCGGCGCATCGCGGGTTATGTCGCCGGCCGCAATCCCGATCTCGATGCCGTCGCCTTGGAGCCGCTTGCGCGCATCTTCCAGGCCTTGGCCGTTGCGGCCGTTGATCACCGTCCAGGCGCCGGCCCTGGCGAGCGCCTTCGCCATCTCGAGGCCGAGGCCGCGTCCGCCGCCGGTAACCAGAGCCGTCCTGCCGCTGAGATCGAACATGGCCTTCCTTCGCCCGTTCTTAGATCACGATGTTTTAAGGTCGGGTCGACCTAAAAACAGGACCGTGATCGGTTCCAAGAAGTTGAGACGCGGGATGCGGGTTGAAAACCGCATACACTTTTTTGCCTCGTCCCGCTCTAAGCCCCGTAGCTTCGAAGCGTCGCCGCCGACCCGTTCCGGAGGAGTCCATCCAGCGCCTTGATCAGCGCGGCGCGAAACGGAGCGCTCGCCGGAAGGTCCGTGCCGAAGACGTCCGTCATCGTCAGAAAGGCATCGACGATGCGATCCGGCTCGTCAATTCCCTGCGCAAGCCCGGCAATCCGGGCAGCATGCGGATCGCGCACGTCGATGGGACGCCCCGCCTCGTCCAGGCCGCGCGCATAGCGCATCCAGGCGGCGACCCCGAGCGCGAGCCGGTCATAGCCGGCCTCGGCGTGCAGCCGGTCCCTGATCGAGCCGAGGAGGCGCTGCGGCAGCTTCTGCGAGCCATCCATTGCGATCTGCCAGGTGCGGTGGCGAAGCGCCGGATTGCGAAAGCGCTGAAGGAGTTCGGCCCGATAGGCCGGAAGGTCGAAGCCGGGCAGTTCCGGAAGGGTGGGGCTCACCTCGTGGCGCATCAACCCTTCGACCAAAGCTTCCATGCCCGGAAGGGACATGGCATCCGCCACCGTCTCGGCACCGGCGAGATAGCCGAGATAGGCGAGTGTGGAATGGCTTCCGTTCAGAAGCCGGAGCTTCATGAACTCGAAGGCGGAGACGTCTTGGACGAAGAGCGCTCCCGCCTTTTCCCATGCCGGGCGGCCGAGCGGGAAATCCTCCTCGATCACCCATTGCCGGAAGGGTTCGGTCATGATCGGCCAGGCATCTTCGAGCCCCATTGCCGCTGCGACCGCACTCCGGTCGCCGTCGGTGGTGGCCGGAACGATGCGGTCCACCATGGTCGAAGGCGACGCGACGTTGCGGATGACGGCGGCGAGGGCCGGATCGCGCAGTTCCGCGAACTGCATGACGATACGCTTCAGAACATGGCCGTTCCCCGGAAGATTGTCGCAGGAGAGCAGCGTGAAGGGGGCGATACCGGCGCTGACGCGACGCGAAATCGCCTCGACGATGAAGCCGATTGCCGATCGCGGCCGCGCGGGGTTTGCGAGATCGTGAACGATGTCCGGATGGCCTTCGTCGAGCGTGCCGGTTGCCGGATTGTGGCAATAGCCCTTCTCGGTGATCGTCAGCGACACGATACGCGTGGCGGGGTCCGCCATGCGGCGAAGGACGGCTTCCGGGTCCTCCGGCGCGCAAAGGAGCTCGACGACACTGCCGATCACGCTGAGATCGGAGCCTTCGCCGTCCTGGACGGCGAGGGTGTAGAGCCCGTCCTGCGGTTGAAGCGCGTCGCGCGTTTCCGGGCTGCGCAGCGAGACGCCGCAGATGCCCCAGGACGGATTCTCGGAGAGCAGCGCATCGGTGTACGCGGCCTGATGCGCGCGATGAAAGGCACCGATACCGAGGTGTACGATGCCGACGGTAACTGGCCCGAGGTCATAATCGGGCCTTTTGACGGTGTGTGGCAGGCGGTCGATCGTCTTTCTCGAAAGCCGCATCAGAAGGCCCATCCGTTTCCGGTACCCGCTTGTCCGGTGCCTGCGACCGGCATCGCGTTCGCGGGCTGCAATGTCGCGCCTGGCGCCGTCAATCGCATGGCGATCACCTTCATGGTGTCGGGGTGTCTGGCATCCACGCGGCTTCCTCCCTGCGTCGTTTTGGCTGCAAAATTGGTATATCAGCCGCCGGAGGGGCGTCAACCGAGGTCACTTTGCTGCCTATCCGGGCATACGCTCGATCATCGGCACGGCAAGGCTGCAGACCGGCGTGCCGCCGCTGCAGCGGTCACTCAAATGCCACAAAACTGGGGAGGCTCACGCAGGATCGAGCACGATCTTCGCCGCCCGCCCGGCGCAACCGCGCCGTTGTCTTCACCGCAGCCCGAGAGGCTGTGCTTTCGGGACGGGCATCACCCTCAAGGACCTGCATGAGAAGGTTCGCCGCGACCAAAGCCGAAAAGCGAGGTTCACTGCGATGCATTCCATCCGAGACCATCTTCCTGTCTCCATCATCATAGCGAATTACAATTATGCGCGGTTCCTGAGCCGCGCGATCGACAGCGCCCTCGACCAGGACCACGCGCAGGTCGAGGTCATCGTCGTAGACGATGCGTCGACCGACGGGTCGGCGGAGGTGATCGCGTCCTACGGCGGACGGATCAAGGCCCGCCTGCGGGAGGAAAATGGCGGTCACGCAGCCGCTTTCAACACCGGCTTTGCGGCAAGTCGAGGGGCGATCGTTCTCTTCCTCGACGCCGACGACTATCTCTACCCGGCTGCCGTTTCCGAATTGCTTGCCCAGTGGAGCGACGACACGGCCCAGATGCAGTTCCGGCTGCATCTGGTGGACGAGGATCTGCGCGTCAAGGACATCTTCCCGCCCCCCGAGGTCCCGTTCGACTCCGGTGACGTAACGCCGCAACTGGCGCGCCGCGCACGATACCAGACGACGGTCACCAGCGGACTGGCTTTTGCACGCTCGGCTCTCGATGTCATCATGCCGGTTCCGGAAGCCGAGTTCCGGCAGGGTGCAGACGGCTACCTTGTCACGCTCGCCCCGCTCTACGGGAAGGTGACGTCGCTCGAAGCCTGCCTCGGCGCCTACCGAATGCACGGCAGCAATCATTCTGTTTTCGCCGAAAAACTCGGGCAGAGGGCGCGCTGGAGGGTGGAGCATGATTTTCACCGACTGCATGCCCTCAACGAACAGGCGGCCGATGTCGGTCTATCGGTTTCGCCGAAAGCGAACCTGCGCGACCCGGTGCATCTGGAGGAGCGTCTTGCATCGCTCTGCGTGGACGGCGCACGCCATCCGGTGGCTGCGGATTCGAGGCTCGGTCTCGCCGCTCACGGTGCCGTCGCCAGCATGCAGATGAACGTCTCGCTGCGCCGTCGTGCCATGCTGGCAGCCTGGTTCGTCTCCGTCGGGCTGCTGCCGCGGCGCATGGCGCAGGCGGTCCTTTCATGGAAGCTCGTCGCTTCCTCACGGCCGGCCTTCCTGACCCGGATTTCGAGAACCATTCGCCATGCGATGGGGTAGTTGCACTTGCACGCAGACGCGATCAGGGTTCACAAAGGAAAAGTAGACAGACTGTCTGTTCGGCTGCGAAACCTGACCCATATTTTCGCAGGTGACGGCGCCATGGCCCGTGCGTCCGATCGGACGCGCAAAGGCCGTTACCGGGAGAAAGAGCATGCGCATCGAACCCGTCTTCCTGTTCGATCTGGACGGCACACTCGTCGACAGCGTCTACCAGCACGTGCTTGCCTGGAAGGAAGCGCTCGACGCGGAAGGGATCGACCTTTCGGTCTGGCGCATCCATCGCAAGATCGGCATGAGCGGCGGGCTCTTCGCCGACCAGCTCCTGCGCGAAACGAGCATGGAAATCAGCGGTGACAGGGTTGCGCGATTGCGTCAGCGCCACGCCGACGCTTACAGGCGGCAGGCAGACAGCATACGACCGTTGCCCGGCGCGCGCGAGCTTCTAACGTGGCTCACCGATGCGAAGATCTCCTATGCGATCGCCACGAGCGGGCGGATGGAGACGGCCGCCGTCAATCTCGCCGCTCTCGGCGTCGATCCGGCGGTCGTGCCGGTCGTGACGCGAGACCTCGTCAAATATGCCAAGCCCGATCCGGATCTCTTTCTCGCCGCCGCCGAACAGCTCGGCGCCCCGATCGAGACGGCAGTGGTGGTCGGCGACAGTATCTGGGATATGCTGGCGGCGGTGCGCTGCCGTGCCTTGGCCATCGGCTTGCTGAGCGGAGGCTACGGACATGAGGAACTGCGGCAAGCCGGTGCTTACCGCATCTTCGACGACCCGGCCGATATGCTGCACCATATCGACGAGGTCGGCGGGCGGCGGTGAGCGGGAAGACCGCACGCTTCAGTGCTTCGTATCGTCGCTCAGGGCTTCTTCGTGATACCAGCAGCCATCGACGGCGGCGCACACGTCCGACGGTACGAGGTCCAGTTTGCGCTGGGCTTCGGAGCGCCGTTCCTCGGCCTTCCGTGACACAGCGGCCGGAAACTTCAGGATCGTCGCAGACTTGCCGTAAAGACTCGTGGCCATGCTCTGGTCTCCCGTGAGTTCTGGGGAGAAACATAGTGCAACCAGGCAGGATTTGCACATGATTTACGCGAATTGCCGAAATTTCGTTCAATTCCGTGCCGGAATTGCGAGCATTGTCCGGAGCATTCACGGATGCAACGGGCGCAAGTGCGATTTTTTAGGCAGCGGCGCCTGCCAAATAATTTTTGGGCAGAAATGTTCGGGCCGCGGACGCCGATAAGGATGAGCAGGAGAAGCGGCTCCAGGCACCTTTCCGCGAGTGAGGAGACCGCGGTATCGATTTGAATTGCTGCTTGTTTTTCTACCCAGGCCGGCCCCGAACCGCGTAAAAATGCCGGGCTTTGCGGGTCCCGCCGAGGATCTTTTCCGGCTGCGTCCGCGGGGCGCGTCCGCGCCGATTCGCCCCGCCGCGGTGCCGCCGGCGGAAAAAGTCTCTCCGGCGCCCAACTGGCACGCTTGATGCTTCATGGTATCCGATCCCTGGCGGTTGGGCGTTGTGTAGCGCTGAAGCTGTCAGGATTTGCTCAAACCATGCAGCACCACGTTAGAGAGATTCGCTAATGACCAAGTATAAGCTCGAGTACATCTGGCTCGATGGCTACACGCCCGTTCCAAATCTCCGCGGGAAGACGCAGATCAAGGAATTCGACGCGTTTCCGACGCTCGAACAGCTTCCTCTCTGGGGCTTCGACGGCAGCTCGACGCAGCAGGCCGAAGGGCGCAGCTCCGATTGCGTGCTGAAGCCGGTTGCGGTCTATCCCGACCCGGTCCGCACGAATGGCGCATTGGTCATGTGCGAGGTCATGATGCCGGACGGCAAGACGCCGCATCCGTCGAATACCCGTGCAACGGTCCTGGACGATGAAAGCGCCTGGTTCGGCTTCGAGCAGGAATATTTCTTCTACAAGAACGGCCGCCCGCTGGGCTTCCCGGAGCAGGGCTATCCGGCGCCGCAGGGCCCGTACTACACCGGCGTCGGCTACAAGAATGTCGGCGACATCGCGCGCCAGATCGTCGAAGAGCATCTCGACATCTGCCTGGCCGCGGGCATCAACCACGAAGGCATCAACGCCGAAGTGGCCAAGGGCCAATGGGAATTCCAGGTTTTCGGCAAGGGCTCCAAGAAGGCTGCCGATGAAGTCTGGCTGGCGCGCTACCTTCTGCTGCGCCTGACGGAGAAATACGGCATCGACGTCGAGTTCCACTGCAAGCCGCTCGGCGACACGGACTGGAACGGCTCCGGCATGCACGCCAACTTCTCGACTGCCTATCTGCGCGAAGTCGGCGGCAAGGATTATTTCGAAGCGCTGATGGCCGCCTTCGAGAAGAACCTGCACGACCACATCAACGTCTACGGCCCGGACAACCACTTGCGCCTGACCGGCAAGCACGAGACGGCGCCGTGGGACAAGTTCAGCTACGGCGTGGCCGACCGCGGCGCCTCCATTCGCGTTCCGCACAGCTTCGTCAACAACGGCTACCGCGGCTATCTCGAAGATCGCCGCCCGAACTCCCAGGGCGACCCCTACCAGATCGCTTCGGTCATCCTGAAGACGATCGCGAGCGTGCCGACGGCGGTTGCCAAGGTCGCTTGATCTCTTGTTGGATGCCCGCATGAGCTCAAAGCGTGCGGGACTGTAAAATCTTGGTGGCGCCGGCCAGTTTGCCGGCGCCATTTTTATTTGAAGATCTTCCCATTCCGGCGCCTTTTCACATTCCCTGCCAGTTCGTGACGGGGACCGTTGAACAGGCCGAAGGCGGCATCACAGCGCTGACGGATATCATCGGGACGGATTGGTCGCCCTGCACATTCACCATGAAATGGCAGTTCACCCGGGCAGGGCAGGGGGTCGTTCGAAGCGGCGAGCCGACCTGTCACATCTTTCCGGTTTCGTGCGGGGGGCTCGCCGTCACGGGCCGGAGGATCATCGCGTCCGGTTGAGGTTGAAGCCGTTCGGACGACGGTCGCAATGGGAGGGCAGTTCCCTGAAACAGGATCGCGTCGCCTGATGGCGACGCGATCCTGTTTCAGGCTGGGGCCTGGACGTCGGGCAGGTCAGCCCCGGCGATTGCCCGGGAAGGCTGCGGGATCGATGCCGAGGGTGCGGAGATCCTGTGCTTTGGGGCGGCGATGGCCTTCGACGGCGGCGGCAGCAGCGGTTGCGGCGCCGAGTACGGCGAAGGCGCGGCCGATGAAGCCCATGCGGTTCTTGCTGGTCATCTCTTGCTCGCTTTCGTTTTCTATTCGATGAGCAAAAGATGGGTCCGGCGGGGTTGTTTTGCAATGCACAAAACCTCAGCCCAGCCATGCAGCGAAAGCAGGCCCGCACGCGTCCAGCAATAGGGGCGGCAGCCGATCGGGCCTGCCTGATCGTCGGAAGCCGCTCAGTCTTCGCTGGCGGCGAGTTGTGCGAGCACTTCGCCGCGGCCGCGAGCCCTGAGGATCAGCGGCACGACCAGCGCGAGCGCGGCGATCACCAGGAGCACGGCCGCGATCGGCGACGTGAAGAGCACGGTGATGTCGCCCTGGCTGATCGAGAGCGCCCTGCGGAGCTGCTGTTCGGCGAGCGGCCCGAGGATCAGGCCGACGACCACCGGCGCGATCGGATAGCCGAAGACGCGCATGACGTAGCCCAGCAGGCCGAAGGCCAGCAGCATGCCGAGTTCGAAGACCGAGGGATTGGCGCCGATGGTGCCGAGCGTTGCGAAGAGCAGGATGCCCGCATAGAGCCACGGCTTCGGGATCGTCAATAGCCTCACCCAGAGGCCGATCAGCGGCAGGTTGAGGACAAGCAGCATGAAATTGGCGATGAGGAGGCTGGCGATCAGACCCCAGACGAGCTGCGGATTGGTGGCGAAGAGCAGCGGCCCCGGCTGCAGCCCGTATTGCTGGAAGCCGGCGAGCATGATCGCGGCCGTCGCCGTGGTGGGCAGGCCGAGCGTGAGGAGCGGCACCAGCGTGCCTGCAGCGGATGCGTTGTTGGCGGCCTCCGGGCCCGCCACGCCCTCGATGGCGCCGTTGCCGAATTCCTCCGGATGTTTGGTCAGGCGCTTCTCCGCGGCATAGGAGAGGAAAGTGCCGATCTCGGCGCCCCCGGCCGGCATGGCGCCGATGGGAAAGCCGATGAAGGTGCCGCGCAGCCACGGCTTCCAGGAGCGCGCCCAATCCGTGGCGCTCATCCAGACCGAGCCCTTGACCGCTTCCACCTTGTCCGGGCCGCGGTCGCCTTGCGCGGCGATGAACAGCGTCTCGCCGATCGCGAACATGGCGACGGCGAGAGTCGTCACCTCGATGCCGTCGAGGAGGTCGGGCACGCCGAAAGAAAGGCGCGCCTGGCCGGTCAGCTGGTCGATGCCGATGCAGGCAAGGGTCAGGCCGACGAAGAGCGAGGTGAGCCCCCGCAGCGTCGAGTCGCCGAAGGCGGAGGAGACGGTGACGAAGGCGAGCACCATCAGCGCGAAATATTCGCGCGGGCCGAAGACGAGCGCCAGCTTGACGATATAGGGAGCAATGAAGGCCAGTCCGAGCGTGGCGATGAGGCCGGCGACGAAGGAGCCGATGGCTGCCGTGGCAAGCGCCGGACCGCCGCGGCCGGCACGCGCCATCTTGTTGCCCTCGAGGGCGGTGACGATCGAGGCGCTCTCGCCGGGCGTGTTGAGAAGGATCGACGTCGTCGAACCCCCATACATGCCGCCATAATATATGCCGGCGAACATGATGAGCGACCCGGCCGGATCGAGCTGATAGGTGACCGGCAGGAGCAGTGCGACGGTCAATGCGGGACCGATGCCGGGCAGCACGCCGACGGCGGTGCCGAGCGTTACGCCGATGAGTGCGTAGAGAAGGTTCATCGGCTGGGCAGCGACCAGCAGCCCCTGCAGCAGGAAATCGAAAGTACCCATGGTCGTCGGCCTTCTTTAGATCACGGTGATTCCAGGATCGAACCTGAAATCATGAACGTGATCGATCTGATAGGTTAAGAGCGGGATGCGGGCGGAAGACCGCACACACTTTTCCTGATCCCGCTCTAGAAGAACAGGCGTTCCAGCGGCCCTGCGGGCAGCGACAATTGCAGCAGCTTGGCGAAAACAGCCCAGACGATGAAACTGAACACGACGCCGACCGGCACGGTCAGCCACAATTTGCGTTTGCCGAAGCCGCGGGCCGTGAGGGCGAAGAGAATGCCGGTCGCGATCGAGAAGCCGAGCGTGTTCAAGAGCAGCATCTGCGCTGCAAGTCCGGCGACGATCCAGACAACCGGACCCGCCTGCTGGTGCTCGCGTTCGGGAAAGTCGCCCCGCCAGGCTTCGACCGCCGTCCAGACCGCAAGCGCGATGAGACAGCAGGCGATCGCGTAGGGCACGGTCATCGGCCCGACTTGCGAGTAGCCGGCAAGGCCGCTCAGGCGCGACACGTCCCAGAAGATCACACCGGCGATTGCTGCCAGAACGGCGGCGATGACCAGCGCCGCCCGGTCGGGGCGGCGCGTTTCGACGGAAGGGTTGTTCCCCTTGTTCATTTGACCAGTCCGATGTCCTTCAGGACGGTTTCCGTGGCGGAAATGTCCTTGGCGAGCTGCTCGTCGAAGGCGGCGCCGGCGAGATAGGTGTCCTGCCAGCCTTTGGTCTTCAGCACTTCCTGCCAGCCTGCGGATTTGGCAAGCTTCTCGATGTCGGCGGAGACTGCGGCCTTCTGTTCTTCCGTGAGGCCCGGGGCAGCGGCGACCATGCGCCAGTTTTCGACCACGACGTCGACGCCGGATTCCTTCAGCGTCGGCGCGTCGATACCCTCGAGGCGCTCGGCGCTGGAGACGGCGAGCAGGCGGAGCGTTCCGGCCTTCACCTGGGACTCGAATTCACCGTAACCGGAAATGCCGGCGGTTACCTGGCTGCCGAGGATCGCGGCAAGCGCCTCGCCGCCGCCGGAATAGGCGATGTAGTTGATCTTGGTCGGATCGACACCAGCGGCCTTGGCGATCAGGCCTACCGCGATATGGTCGGTACCGCCGGCCGAGCCGCCTGCCCAGGAAACCGCGCCCGGATCCTTCTTCAGCGCCTCGACGAGGTCTTTCATCGTCTGGATCTCGGAGGCGGCGGGAACGACGATCGCTTCGTATTCGCCCGTAAGCCGCGCGATCGGCGTCACGTCCTTGAGGGTGACCGGCGAGTTGTTGGTGAGGATGGCGCCGACCATGACGTAACCGCCGACGAGGAGCGCGTTCGGGTTGCCCTTCTGCTGGCTTGCGAACTGGGCAAGGCCGATCGTGCCGCCGGCGCCCGGAACGTTCTGGACCTGCACGTTGCCGGAAATGCCCTCCTGCTGCATGACAGTCTGCAGCGAACGGGCGGTCTGGTCCCAGCCGCCGCCGGGATTGGCCGGCGCGATGATCGTGTAGTCGGCGGCATAGGCCGGCAGAGCAATTGCGCCGGCAAGAATGGATGCGAGGAAGAAGTGTTTCAAGGTCGGTCCTCCGTGAGGCGCGCTTCGTCACGCGCACATTGATTATCGTTCGCGTCGGGGAGAAGCGGCTGGTCGACATCGACGGCGACCTTAGACCGGACTGGTGAATCCTCCCGATACGCTGCCGGCGGTCCGCCTCCACGGTTCGCCGGCGACCTTAAGCAACATAGAAAGCTGACATTAACCTGACATCAAGTCCGTTTCGCGTAAATGACTTGTTTGCCTGCTTATTATTCACTGCAGGCGCAGCATCTCGTTCCAGCGGGCAATCAGCCGCGCCCGCTTGACCTGGTCGAGATAGACCATCAGCCCGGGACTGACCGGTACGGGTTTCAACTGACCTCCGAGCATTTCCCGCATGGTGTTCGCGGTGTTCTCGCCGGCGACTTCGGGGCTGACCGCCGGGATCTGCAGCTCCCGCGCCATGATCGTCTGGCCCTCCTTCGACATGAAGAATTCGAGATAGCGGCGGCCAAGTTCGGGGGCGGCTGCGGCCTGCGGCACCAGCCCGATGCGCGACATGACGACCGTATAGTCCTTCGGCAGCACGATGCCGACATCCGGATGCCGCGATGCCCAGTCGGCCGCGTAGGAGCCGAGGATGTTGTAGCCGAGCACGAAGCGTCCGTCGGAAATTCTCTCCAGGATCGCCTGACTGGTCGAATAGAGCTTCACGCCGGCCGACCCCATGGTGCGGATCACCGTCCAGATGTCGCCGAACTGCTCCTGGTCGCGCGACATGAAGAGGAAGCCGACGCCGGAACGTTCGATGTCGTAGGTGCCGATGCGGCCGAAGACGGCGTTTCCTTTCCGCTTGAGGTAATCGACGAATTCGGCGCGCGTCGCCGGCGGCTGCTCGTGCCGGAAGCTCGGCTTGTGGTAGACGAAGACGGCCGGCTCGAAGGTGAGAGCGTAAGCCGTGTTGCGCCAGTTCGCCCAGGCCGGCCAGCGTCCGCTCATAGGCAGGTCGCTGCGTTGCGCATAACCGTCATTGCTGAGCTTGACCTGCAGGTCCATGGCGGAGGAAAAGGCGAAATCGGCAGTCTTCTCGCCGGCATCGGTCTCCTTGACGATCCTGTCGTAGATCTCGCCGGTCAGCATGTCCTCGTAGCGGACCGCGACATCGGGATTGGCCTTCTGGAAGCCGTCGATCATCGGTCTCGCCAAGGGTTCGTCGAGCGAGGAATAGACGGTCAGGACCGGTGCGGCGCCGTCACCGGAGAGAGCCGGGAAGAATGTCGGCGCGGCCTCGGCGACCGGGGCCGACAGGATCAAAAAACCGAGAGAAATCAAGAACCGCATGAATTCACAATGCCTGAGAGCGCTGCCGTTCACAAGCAAGCTCGCGAGCGATAGAGTGATCCCGGGGAGAGGCGATATTGCGTATCTTGCTGGTTGAGGACAATCGGGCCCTGGCGGAGGGCCTTTCGACGCTTCTGCGGGGCAGCGGCTATGCCGTCGACGTCGTGAGCGACGGCGCATCCGCGCATGCGGTTGCTGCGGCCGAGAGCTTCGATCTGGTGATCCTCGATTTGAACCTGCCGGAGATGGATGGACTGGACGTGCTGCGTGCCATGCGGGCACGGCAGAACCGCGCGGCGGTTCTCATCCTGACGGCGCGCGGTACGCCGGAAGAGAGGATCAAGGGACTCGACCTCGGCGCCGACGATTACCTGATCAAGCCTTTCGATATCGGCGAGTTCGAGGCGCGCGTGCGCGTCCTCCTGCGCCGGCAGGCCGGGTTGCGCGCCTCCGTCGTCAGCTATGGCAATGTCTCGCTCGATCTCACCTCGCGCAGTTTCTCCTCGGCAGGCATACCGATCGAAATTCCGGCGCGCGAGCTCGGTCTTCTCGAGCTTCTGTTCATGCGCGCCGGTAAGGTCGTCGCCAAGGACGCCATCGTGCAATCGCTGACGGGCCTTGACGACGATCTGAGCCCCAATGCGATCGAGCAATATGTGAGCCGGCTGCGCAAGCGGCTGGCGCCCTTCGGGCTGACCGTACGGACCGCCCGCGGCATCGGCTATTATCTCGACAAGACGGCCGGTCCCGAATGACAGCCGCCCCCGGAAAGGTCGTCTATTCGCTGCGGCGCAGGCTGCTCGGCTGGCTGCTGATCTCGACAGCCGTGATCGGCGTCGTCGCGCTGGCGGATACCTACCGGGAAGCCGTCAAGACGGCAAATGCCGTCTCGGACCGGGTGCTTGCCGGATCGGCGCTGGCGATCGCCGAGCGCGTGGTCGTCGCCGAAGACGGCTCGTTGCAGGTCGACATCCCCTATGTTGCGCTCGAGATGCTGACATCGGCGGCGCAGGACCGGGTCTTTTACCGGGTGGACGGCCCGCCCGGCGAGTTCATCACCGGTTACCAGACCCTGCCTTCGCTTTCCGAAAGCACCGGTCAATCGACGAGCTTCGCAGATGCCGTCTTTCGCGGCGAACCTATCCGCGTCGCGGCACTCAGACGCTCCGCCTCGACCGGGGTCAATTCCGTTCCCTTCGTCGTCACCGTCGCGGAGACGACGATCGCCCGGCGCCAGCTCGCGCAGACCATCATCATCCGCTCGGCCCTGCGCCTCGGGCTGATAATCGCCGGGGCGGCGATGATCGTCTGGGTCGCCGTCACCTTTTCCCTGAGGCCGCTCTATCGGCTTGGCGATGCGATCGCCGAGCGCAGCCCCGACGATCTGCATCCGATCCGCGAGCAGGTGCCGAACGAAGTCCAGGGGCTCGTCGATACCGTGAACTCTTTCATGGTCCGCCTGCAATCGGCCCTCGATGCCCTGCGGCACTTCACCGGCAATGCCAGCCATCAGCTCAGAACCCCCCTTGCTATCATCCGCACGCAGCTTGCGCTTGCGCAGCGGGCGACGACGACCGAGGAAACCCGGGCGGCGGCGATGAAGGCGGACGAGGCCGTCGCCAATGCCGAGCGCATTCTCGCGCAGCTGCTGCTGATGGCCAAGATCGATGCCGCGGGCCGAGACGAGGCGCGGGGATTGGAGCGGGTCGAACTCGTCGGGCTTGCCCGCGCCGTCACGGCGGACCACGTACCGGCGGCGGGCGAAGCCGGCATCGATCTCGGCTTTGCCGGCGAGGGCGAGCACTGGATCCGCGCCGAGCCCCTGCTTATCGGCGAACTCCTGAAGAACCTGATCGGCAACGCGTTGCTTTATGCCGGCCGCGGGGCGGAGGTGACCGTGCGCGTCGGGAGCGGGGACCACGCGGTCCTGCTGGAAGTGGAGGACAATGGCCCGGGCATTCCGGCGGAGCTGCGCGAGGCGGCGCTCAAGCGTTTCCGGCGCGGCGGCGAGGAAGCCCCCGGTACCGGACTGGGCCTCCCGATCGTCGAGGAAATCGTCGGGCTTTACGGCGGGACCATGCGGCTGGACGAGGGTGACGCCGGTCGAGGGTTGAAGGTGGTGGCGGCGTTTCCGGCGGGGTGAGGCTGATTACAGGCGGCCGCGAAGGCGCCCACGGGCTACCCCCTCTGCCCGGCAGGGCAGAGGGGGTAGCCCGTTGCATAAACGCCAAAGAAAAAGACCCGCCCGAGGAGAAAGCCTCAGGCAGGCCGTGTCTTGATTAGCTCCGACGTCCGGTCAGAACGGCGAATCGGGGAAATAGAAGTCCTTGGCGTTTTCCTTGGTCACCAGCGTCGCGTCGATCGTGTAGGTGCCGCGAACCGGGACCTGGCCGTAGAAGTTGGCAACGGTCATTTCGAGTGCCGTGCCGACCATCGCCGGCGGGTAGAGCACGTCGACCGGGATCATCTTGTCGCCGTCCATGACCCGCTTGATCATGTCCTTCGAACCGGCTCCGGCGACCACATACTGGATGTCGGTGCGCTTGGCCTGGTCGATCGCCTGCAGCACGCCGACGGCCATGTCGTCATCCTGACACCAAACGACGTCGATCTGCGGATACTTGGTCAGGTAGTCCTGCATGACCTTGAAGGCGTCGTCGCGATTCCAGTTGCCGTACTGGCGGTCCAGGATTTCGACCTTGGAGCCGGCGATGCCCTTGTCGAAGCCGTCCTGACGCTGCTGGTCGATCGGGATCGGCAGGCCGCGAATGACGACCACCTTGGCTTCCGGCGTCGTGGCCTTGATGTATTCGCCGGCGACCTGGCCGAGTGCCGGGTTGTTGCCGGCGACATAGAGGTCACGCACGCTGTTGTCGTTGGTCGAGGGCGCGCGGTCCACCAGCGCCACGAAGGTGCCCTTGCCCTTGATTTCCTTGATCGCATTGACCAGCGGATCGGGGTCGGTCGGCAGGATCACGAGGGCGTCGATCCCCTGGGTTTCGAGGTCCTGCACGGCGTTGGCCTGGCTCGCCGGATCCGGCGAGGTCTTGACGATGACGTTGAGGCCCGGATGCTGCTCCATGAGCAGCTTGGCAACGCGCTCGGCGTGGAACACGACGCCGGCGGTCCAGCCATGGTCGGCCGCCGGGATCGACACGCCGATCGTGACGTTCTTGTCTTGTGCATGGGCTGCACCCGTCAGTGCCATCATGGTCACGGCGGCAATGCCCATTAATCCCTTTCGCATGCTTCTTCCTCCCAATGATTCTAGGTCTTGGTTGCATGTGGCCGGATCGCGCTCGATCCGGCTTGGTCACGATTTGCGTACCAGCGAGCGCTGGACGAGCATCGCGATGATGATGATCGCACCCTGCATCGCGCCGATCAGGTATTCGCTGATGAAGTTCGACAGGAGCATGATGTTTCCGACCAATTCGAGAATGAAGGCACCGCAGATCGTGCCCCAGACGCGGCCGGCGCCGCCCTTGAGCGCCGTTCCGCCGACGACGACGGCGGTGATGGCCTGCAGTTCCCAGAGGATACCGGTCGTGGCCGAGGTGGATCCGAGCCGCGGCACGTAGAGCAGCACGGCGACGGCGACGCAGAGTCCCTGGATGACGAAGGCGATGGTGCGAACGCGGTTGACGGCGATGCCGGAATAGCGAGCCACGTCGCTGTTGGAGCCGACCGCGACCACGTGCCGGCCGTAACGCGTGCGATAAAGGATGAAGGCGGCGACGGCGGTGACCGCGAGGATGATCGCGATCGGCACCGGCACGCCGAGAATGCTGCCGAAATAGGCCGGGCGATAGAGCTCCTGTATTTCCGGCTCGCGCAGGGTGATCGCGCCGCCTTGCGAAAGCCAGGTGGTAAGGCCGCGATAGATGCCCATCGTGCCGAGCGTCGCGATGAAGGGCTCGATCCTGCCGACCGTGGTGATCAGCCCGTTGGCGAGCCCGCAGGCGCTACCGGCGACGACCGCAAAGAGGACCGCGGCCGTGAGCATCAGTGCCGGATCGGCAATCACGCCGGAATTCATGAACAGGATCATGAGGCTTGCGACGAAGGCGACCATCGAGCCGACCGAAAGGTCGAGGTCGCCTGCGGAAATGACGAAGGTGGCGCCAACAGCGATGATGGCGATGAAGGCGCTGCGGGTGGCGACGTTGGCGAGGTTGTTGAGACTGATGAAGTTGGGGTTGACCATGGCACCGACGATCAACAGCAGTGCAAGGGCGGCAAACGGCGCCACCGCCCTGAGATCGACGTCCCGCCACGTCCGGCGGTGCGTTGTGCTTTGGATGCTTTCCTCGTTCACGCTCATGTCCAGATCAACCTCTCCCGCCCCCGAGCCGGGGAATTCCTTTTCCTGTGCCTGCCTTCGCCGCGCGTCCAAGCGGTCAGGCGGCAGCCATTTTCTTCAGTCCGGCTGCGTAGCGCATGATCTCCTGTTCGGAGATCTCGTCTCCTTCGAGCATGCCGACGATGCGTCCCTCGCGCATCACCGCGACCCTGGTGCAAAGCCCGATGACCTCGGGCATTTCGGAAGAGACGACGATGATCGAGCGGCCGTCGCGCGCGAGCGCCGAGATGAAATGATAGATCTGCTGCTTGGTGCCGACGTCGATGCCGCGTGTCGGCTCGTCGATGATGATGATGTCCGGTTCCGTTTCCATCACCTTGGCGAGCAGCAGCTTCTGCTGGTTGCCGCCGGACATGCGCCTGGCGACGACATTGCCGTCGCGCACGCGGATGTCGAAGCGGCGGCGGGCCCTTTCGAGCGCAGCCGCCTCGCTTGCCGGGCTGAGATAGCCGATGCGGGCATGCCGGCCGAGCGACTGCAAGGTCAGGTTCGTCGTCATGCCGGAGTTGAGCAGCAGGCCTTTCGCCTTGCGGTCCTTGGTCATGTAGGCAAGACCGCGCCGGTTGGCCGCGTGCACGTCGCCTGAAGGCGCGGTCTCTCCACGGATCGTCACCTCGCCCGACAGGCGGGGCCTGAGGCCGGCGACCGCTTCCATGAGTTCGGTGCGGCCGGAGCCGATCATGCCCGAAAAGCCCAGTATTTCGCCTTTGCGCACCTCGAAGCTGGCGTCCTTCACATAGTCGGTCGAGACGGCGTCGACTCGCAGCACGACCTCTTCGTCGACGTTCGGCTCATTCTTGGCGGGATAGAGACTCGACATTTCGCGGCCGACCATGAGCTGCGCAATCGACTCGCCGTCGAGCATCGATGTCGCGGCGGTCTTCACCCACTGCCCGTCGCGCAGCACCGTCACCCGGTCGGTCAGTTCGATGACTTCGTCGAGCTTGTGCGACACGAAGACGAAGCTCGTGCCTCTATCGCGCAGCTTGCGCACCTGCCGGAAAAGGAAGTTGGTCTCCTCGCGGGAGAGAACGGCCGTCGGTTCGTCCATGAAGACGATCCGCGCGTCGCGGCTGATGGCCTTGGCGATCTCGACCATCTGTTTTTCGGCGATTGAAAGACTGCCGATCAGCGCGTTCGCGTCCACGTGGCAGCCGAGCAGATCGAGAACCCGGCGCGCCTCCGCGCGCATATATTTGCGGTCGAGCACGCCGAAACGCGTCACCTCGCGACCGAGAAACAGGCTTTCGGCAACGGTCAGATGTTCGGCGAGATTGAATTCCTGGTGGATGATAACGATGCCCAGCGCTTCGGCCGCGCCGTTTGCAGGAAGCGTTACCGGCTGGCCATCGAGCAGGACCTCGCCCGAGGACGGTTGCTCGAACCCTGAAAGAATCTTGACGAGGGTCGACTTGCCGGCGCCGTTCTCGCCCATCAGGGCATGGATCTCGCCGGCGCGAAGCTCGAAATTGACACTGAAGAGCACCTGCACGCCGCTGAATGACTTGTTGATCCGCCGCGCCTCCAGCACGACGCGCGCGGCGTCTACCGTCTCCGGATTCATCGATTCCCCCATTGCGGCTCCCGACCGCCCATTGATGTTATGTAAACCTTTACACTCCCGATGTAAAGGTTTACATAACGGCATGCACAGGAATTTGCCGGACCGCCTTTGACGTTGCCCGCGGTGTGTGTAGTGTCCCGCCGTGTACAGCGCCGCGCGTTCTTGTCAGACACGCAAAGTCCGCCGTAGCAATTGATTAGCTGCTTGTTTTATCTCTAAATCGGGATTTAGGGAAACACGCAGTAGGGAGACGCAAGGCAGAGCGCAGTGTCGGATTCCACGCCCGCAACCATCGAAGACGTCGCCAGGATCGCTGAAGTTTCGATCGCGACGGTATCGCGGGCAATCCACAACCCGGAGAAGGTCGCTAAATCCACGCGGCTGAAGGTCAACCAGGCGATCGCGATCACCGGTTATACGACCAATGCCATGGCTCGCAGCCTGCGCCTCGGCCGCTCGAACATGATCCTGGTCGTCGCCCCGGATATCGGCGATCCGAACTTTTCGAGCATCCTGGTCGGCCTCGAAAACGAGGCACGGTCGCACGGATACGGCGTGCTGATCGGCCATACCCAAAACGACGCCCAGCGCGCGGTCGAATATCTGAAGTTTCTCAACTCCAACCAGGCGGCGGGTCTGATCCTCTTTACCGGCATCCTGCCCTTCGGTCACGAGACGATAGCAGCGCGGCTGCCGCCGAGCGTCGGCATATTCGAGCCCGTCTTCAACGGCGGCATACCCTATGTGGGTGTCGACGATGTCGAGGGCGCCCGCAAGGTGGTCGACCTCCTCATCGCCGAAGGTCATCGCAAGATCGCTTTCATCGGCGATTCGCGGACCCGCCTTGCCTATAAGCGGCGCCGCGCCGGCTATGATGCGGGCCTCGATGCGGCGGGGGTGCCGGCGGAACTTCGGCTGGTCCAGGAGGGCGACGGCACGCTCGAGAGCGGCAGGGCTGCCGTCGAGCGGCTCTTCGTGCGCGACACGCTGCCGACGGCATTCATGTGCGTCAACGATCAGACGGCACTCGGCGTGATGATCGGGCTGAAGGCACGCGGCTATGACATACCGCGCGATTTCTCGGTGACAGGCTTCGACGACGTGCCGCAGGCGACATTCATGACGCCGGCTTTGACCACGATCCGCCAGCCGCGCACGCTGATCGGCAAACACGCCATGGCGCTTCTCTTGGAGCTTCTCTCCGACCGCAGCCCGGCAGAGACCGAGATCTTCCTCAGGCCCGATCTCGTGGTGCGAAACTCCGTATCCTCGCCATCCGCACGGTGGGCTTGAGAAGGCTTCACTGCCGCTGCCCCGCTTCAGCCTGTGGAAACACGCAGTTCCCCATCAAAGATTCTCGAGGGCTCAGCCACGCTCAGCCGCGCGAGGTCATCCAAACGCCGACCAGCGTCACCGTCAGCCCCACCAAGACAGCTGGGGTCAGCGGCTCGGAAAACAGCGCCCAGGCCCACAGCATGGTGACAGGCGGACTGAGATAGATCGCAGCGCTGACCTGGGCCACCGGGAAGAGACGCAAGCTCGTGTAGTAGACCGAATAGGCGGCAAAGGTTGCGAACAGAACCAACCAGACCATCCCCACGCCGAAAGCGGGCGTCAACGGCGGGGCGAGGTTCCCTTGCATCATAGCGCACAGCCCGAACAGCACCGAACCGGTCAGGGTATGGATGCAAAGGCTTTGGTGCACGGGCATGTGCCGGGTGCGCCGTCGCTTGTGCAGAACCGAGGCGAGCGCAAAAACAAGCATGGAGCCCACCGTCAATCCATAAGCCCACAACGGGGCCGTGCCGAAGCTGAGGCTGTCGAACGAGACGATCAGCACGCCGAGAACGGCGATTGCCGTTCCGAACCATTGCCGCGCGCTCAGGCGCTCGCCCAAAACCGGTTGCGACAGGGCGGCAATCGCCAACGGCAAGAGGTCCGAGATGAGTGCGACCAGTCCCGTCGGAACCCGCTGTTCGATGGCCAGTGCGAAGCCACCGAGATAAAGGAAGACCGACATGACGCCGAACAGCATCTGTTCCACGACGCCGCGCATCCGCAGCCGCGGACCGATGATCAGCGCGAAGGGCAGCAGGATCACCCCCGACAAAAGCGTGCGCCAGAACAGAACCAGCATTACGCTCGCCTCTTCGCTTGCATAGCGAATGCCGACGAAGCCGGAACTCCAGCCGACGACCAGTAGCGTCGCCATGAGGGGCCAGAGGAGACGATGCTGTTTCGCTGCGGGCAGCGAGATGGGCTGGTGGGTCATGGCGCTCTCGGGCGTGTCGTTCGTTTCCCAGCCTTAGGTGGCGGTGATCCCTTTTGCACATGACAAATTTCGATAGCAACATGACATCGCAGCCGGATCGGCAATGTGAAATTGCCAAATTGGCACTTGGTCCGCATAATTCACGCAATATTCATGACGGGGATCGCGATGAAAGAGCTCAACGGCCGACGTTTGGAAATCGATGCGCTGCGCGCCTTGTGGGCGATCCGCCATCACGGGGGGATCACGCGCGCGGCCGAGGCCCTGGGTTTGTCGCAGTCAGCCGTTAGCCACAAGGTCAAACGGCTCGAGACGAGCCTCGATTGCGACCTGCTCGGCCGCAAGCCGGGGGGAGCGATGTTCACCGCGGCCGGGGAGGATTTGCTGGACTATGCCGGGCGAATCCTCGGGCTGCATGACGAGGCGCTTCTGAGTTTGTCGAAAACGTCGCTCAAGGGGCGCATCGCTCTCGGCCTGACCGAAGACACCGCCTGCAGCGATCTTGCGCGCATATTAGCGAGATTTCGCCGCCTGCATCCTCACGTCGCCGTCCGCACCAAGGTCCGCATGAGTCTGGTCCTGCGGGCAATGCTGGATCGGGGCGAATTGGAGGCTGCGATCCTGCAGATCTTCGCTCATGAGGTCCGACCGACCGACGTCGTCCTGTTCCGCGAGGAGCTCCACTGGGTCAAGCATCCGGAATTATCGCTGCCGCAGCAAGGCCCGATACCCTTCCTGTCCTTCGATGACGAATGCTTCTACCGAAGATGGGCGCTCGATATCGGACAGGATGGAGGGGTGGTTCTTGAAACCGTGTTCGAATGTGCAAGCGCGGCCGGCATCGTGGCCGCGGTAAATTCGGCCATGGGCGTAGCGCTTCTGAGCGGCCGCCACCTGCGCCCCGAGATGCAGATCGTCTCCGAGCACCTGCCGGCGCCGCCTGCCTTGGCCTATGTCGTGCGCCGCGCCAGGAAGGCGAGAAATTCCGCGCTCGAAACGCTCGTCGCCGAAATCGAGAAGGAAATCAGTCGTTACGGAGGGCTCGTCCTGGCGAGCTAGGTGGTGGCTCATAAGCGCTCAGCCAGAGTCGGATGGCTGCGAGCCTGACGGAAGCGAGGTAGGGCCTGTTTCTACCGGCCAGCGACGTGCTAAGTTCGTTGAATGACGGCGGCCGACCGATACAGTTTTCGCAAAGCGACGGTGAATGATCTCCCTTTGCTCGCCGCATGGCGATCGAACCCGCATGTCCGCGCATGGTGGGGCTCGGACGGGTCGCACGATGCAGCAGACCTGGCTGATCCTCGCGTGGCGCGTTGGATTGTTTCAACCGCCGAACGCCCCTTTGCGTTCATGCAGGACTATACCGTCCACGGCTGGGAAAATCACCATTTCGCCAAGCTTCCCAAGGGATCGCGGGGGATCGATCAATACATAGGAGACCCCGAAATGATCGGGGTCGGGCACGGGACAGCATTTATCGGGGCGAGAATGAGGGCTCTCTTCGATGCGGGGGTACCGGTTATCGGCACCGATCCGCACCCGGCCAATGAACGGGCGATTGCCGTCTACAGGAAACTGGGTTTCGAGCCGTTCGGACCACCTCAAGAGACGCAGTGGGGCTTGATTTTGCCAATGACTGCGAGGCAGTGAGCGGCACACCATCAATCGCCCTCGACCGCTGAGACATGGCCGGCAGCGCAGTACCTGTCCTAACGTTGGCGGGAGCTGAAGAGGGCCGCCGTTTCGCGGGTCTGGACCCGCATCATCGCGCTCCAGAGCTGGAGGAGGAAGCTGGTCCGGGCGTGTTTCGCAAGCTGGCGCTGCGAGGACATGGTAATTCTCCGATAGTTTTTCATTTCGGCGATATAGTCTATCGGCGCAGCGGAAGCCATAGGGCAGCCAAAGGGGCTGCCTTGCAAGACGAGCATATGTCATTCGCGACAATATAGCGGCCCAGTACCATGACGAGAAAAGAAAAGGGCCGGGATGAATGACTTCGTCCCGGCCAGTTCTTTCGAGGAGGAGCAGTATTTTTATGCTTTTTTGCGGCCTTTCTGGCGATAAACGTCGACGACAACCGCGGCGACGATGATGATGCCCTTGACGATCTCCTGGTAGTAGGCGTCGACCCGGAGGAAGGTGAAGCCGGACGTCATCACGCCGAGGATCACCGTGCCGATCACCGTGCCGGTGATGCGGCCGACGCCGCCGGTGAGCGACGTGCCGCCGATGACGGTCGCGGCGATCGCGTCGAGTTCGTACATGACGCCCATGCCGGCCTGTGCCGTCTGGGCGCGGGCGGCGGTGACCACGCCTGCGAGGCCCGCAAGCATGCCGGCGATCGCATAGACCTTCACCAGGTGCGCTTCGACATTGATGCCGGAGACGCGCGCGGCCTGGACATTGGCGCCGATCGCGTAAGTGAACTTGCCGTAGCGGGTGTAGCGCAGCGCGATGTGGAATATCAGCGCCACGACGAGGAACACGATCACCGGCCAGATGCCCGTGCCGATGAAGTTGAACTGCTCGGTGAGGCCCGAGACCGGCTGGCCCTTCGTGTACCACTTGGAGACGCCGCGGGCCGAAACCATCATGCCGAGCGTGGCGATGAAGGGCGGGATCTTGGTCCTGGCGATGAGCTGGCCGTTGATGAAGCCGGCGAGAAGACCGATCCCGACGCCAAGGCAGATCGGCACGATGGCCGGCAGGTCGGTCAGGGACGGATAAAGCGCCCGCGGCCAGGTGGAGGCCTGCGCAACGCTCGCCGAGATCATCGCGGTCATGCCGACGACCGAACCTGACGAGAGGTCGATGCCGCCCGTGATGATAACCTGCGTGACGCCGACGGCGATGATGCCGATCACCGATACCTGCAGGATCATGATCGTCAGGCGTTGCGAATTCATCAGGAAGCTCTGGCCGACGAAGAGCCAGCCGAGAACCTCGTAGACGAGCGCGATACCGATCAGCACCAGGAAGATGTTGAGCTCGGGCGGCACGCGCCGTCTCGAGCGGGCGAGGGATGAGCTCGTGCCCTGTGCTGCGACATTGGTATTCATCTTCTTTCCTCCCTGCGGTCGGCAGTTCGCCTTGATCGGTTCCAAAGGTCGGAGCGGAATGCGTGCGGAAGGCCGCACGCACTCATCCCGCTCTATCGCGCCGCAAGCTCCATGACCTTGATTTGGGTGGCTTCCGCCCTGTCGAGAAATCCGGTGACCCGGCCCTCGTGCATCACCATGATCCGGTCGCTCATGCCGAGCACTTCCGGCATTTCCGACGAGATCATGATGACCGCGACGCCGTTGCGGGCGAGCTCGGTCACCAGCCGGTGGATCTCCGCCTTGGCGCCGACATCGATGCCGCGCGTCGGCTCGTCGAGGATCAGGATGCGCGGATTGGTGAGCAGCCAGCGGCCGATCAGCACTTTCTGCTGGTTGCCGCCCGAGAGATTCTCGACGCGCTCCTGCAGGTTCGGCGTCTTGACCCGAAGCTTGCGGCTCATCTCCTCGCAGGCGGCGGTGACCTCCCTCTCGCTGACGAAGCCGCGCTTGACGAATTTGTCCTGCAGCACGGCGATCTGCATGTTTTCGAGAATGTCGAGGATGAGCAGACAGCCGGTGTCCTTGCGATCCTCGGTCAGAAACGCCATCCGGTGGCGGATCGCCTTGTTGGCGCTGTCGATCACGACCTCTTTCCCGTCGATCGCGATCGTGCCCGAGCTGGCCGGCGTGACCCCGAAGAGCGTCTCGGCGACGTTGGAGCGACCGGATCCGACGAGGCCTGCGACGCCGAGGATCTCGCCGGCGCGCACATCGAAGGAGACGTCGCGGAAGACGCCGTCGAGGGTCAGGTTCTTCACCGACAGCACCACGTCGCCGATCGGCACCTCCTCCTTCGGGAACATCTGGGTGATTTCACGTCCAACCATCATGCGGATGATGTCGTCGCGGGTGACCTCGTTCGAGAGGTGGGTGCCGATATATTTGCCGTCGCGGAAAACCGAGAACTCGTCGGCGATCTCGAACAGCTCGTTCATCTTGTGGGTGATGTAGACGATGCCGATACCCTGCGAGCGCAGGTCACGGATGATCTCGAACAGATGCGCCACCTCGCGTTCGGTGAGCGCCGAGGTGGGCTCGTCCATGATCAGCACGTCGGACTCGTAGGAGACCGCCTTGGCGATCTCGACCATCTGGCGGTTGGCGACCGATAGGTGACGGACCTCGATCTCCGGATCAAGATCGATCTTGAGCCGCTCGAAAAGCTTTGCCGTCATGCGGCGCATCTCGCCATGGTCGACGAAGCCGAAGCGGTTCTTGGGTTCCCGGCGGATCCAGATATTCTCGGCGACGGTCATGAAAGGCATCAGGTTCAGTTCCTGATGGATCATGGCGATGCCGTTCTCGAGCGCGTCGAGCGGCGACTTCAGCCGGATGCCTGCGCCCCTGAGTTTCACCTCGCCCTGATCGGGATGATAGATCCCGGCGAGGATCTTCATCAAGGTCGACTTGCCGGCTCCGTTCTCGCCCATGAGCGCATGCACGGTGCCGCGCTTCAGCTTGAACTCCACGTCGTCGAGTGCGACGACACCCGGAAACTCCTTGCGAACGCCTTCTGCAGTCAGAAGGTATTCGGATTTCGGAACGGCGCCGCTGGCGCGCACGGCTGCCATTGTCGTGGGACTGAGTGTCATTCTCGTTGCCTCCCATGTTCCGGTTCAACCGGAATGTCCACGCGGTGGCGGAGCATGCCTTCCTCGGTGCGAACCCGAAGCAGGCGTGGCGTTCGGGAGCGCGGCATTGCCGCGCCCCCGGCAGCGCCGGTCAGTTCTTCGCCTGATATTGCTCCAGGTTCTCCTTCGTGACGAGTTCGAAGGGAATATAGACCTTTTTCTCCACCGGCTCGCCCTTGGCGAGCTTCAGCGCGGCGTCTACCGAGCCCTTGCCCTGGCCGGCTGCATTCTGGAAAACGGTAACGTCGAGGTCGCCGGCCGCCATGGCCGCGAGCGCGTCCTGGGTTGCGTCGATGCCGCCGATGACGACGGAATCCATCGAGCGGCCGGCCGCCTTCAGCGCCTGGATCGCGCCGATCGCCATTTCGTCGTTGTTGGAGATGACGGCGTCGAATTCGAGGCCGGCGGAGAGCCAGTTCGTCATGAGGTCCGAGCCCTGGGTGCGCGACCAGTTCGCGGTCTGCTCCTCGACGATCTCGATGCCCTTGCATTCGTCGGTCGCGATCACGTCGTGGATGTCCTTGGTGCGCATGCGGGCAGCCTGGTTGGAGAGTTCGCCCATCATGACCACGGCCTTGCCCTTGCCGCCCAGCATCTTGCAGATTTCCTTTGTCTGCAGCGTGCCGGATTCCTGTTCGTTAGACGCGACGAAGGCCTGCTTGTCCGGAAGCGTATCGACGTTCACCGGCTCGCGGTTGACATAGACCAGCGGAATGCCGGCATCCGCGGCGATCTTCGACATTGCGGCGGTCGCATCGGTGTCGACCGGGTTGACGATGATGGCATCGACCCCGGCGGCGATGAAATTCTGGATCTGGCTCTGCTGTTTGGCGACGTCGTTCTGCGCGTCTTCGACCTGCAGCTCGACGCCGTCGAGCGTCTTGGCGTAATCCTGCATGCCGGTGCGCAGCACCGTCAGGAAGTTGTCGTCGAAGAGTGCCATCGACACGCCGATGGTCTCCGCATGCGCGGCCGTCGACATCACGACGGCCATCGCAGTGCCTATGAAAAATTTCTTCATTGTTCTTCTCCTCCACTTGGTGCCGGCCACACCTTCTTCGGCCGGGAACGCGACCTTCTTCCCGAGATCGCGTTCAGACTTCGACCGGAAGCGGCACTCCCGCTACGCTTCCGATCAAAACGGAATAAAAAAACCAGTGTTTTGGCATTACGGAATATGTATTCCATTTTATCGGGATGCCGTCAAGAGCGCCTGGGCGCGCCGGTTTGGAATCCAGCTCTTTCCACTGCCGGTGGCGATCAGCTCCGCGACCGGAGGTAGTCCATGCTCTCTCGCAGGGCGTCCGCCGGGTCCGCAAGTCCGTGCACCGAAGGGGCAAAGGGCTCGAAGGAAAAGGGGCCAGCATAGCCCTCGTCCCGCAGCCGGCGAATCTGGCCTTGATTGTCCAGCCTGTCGGCGGCGTCGACGAGAACGCGATGCGGATCGCGCATATCCGAGACGGCCAGGTTTTCGTCGATGACGCCGGAGATGTGTACGAGGCCGGTGAGATCCGCAAAAAACTGGTCTTCGCCAGCAAGGTGATGGTGGAACGTGTCGTGCACCAGGCGGAAGCTCGATTGACCGGAGACTGCCCGGATCGCTTCGGCGGCCTCCGCCTTGGAGCGCAGCGAACAGACCTCGAAGCCGAGCGGCTCCACGAGACCGGTGACGCCGGCCGCGTCGAGCATCGGCTTCAGCGCCGCAAGCGCCTGCCGAAGGTTGGTTTGCCGCAGGCCGTCCTCCTTGCCGCTGCCGTCATTGACGGGCACCAGCACCAGAGCCTTCGCACCGCAGTCGCGTGCATAGGAGATGAGTTCGCGCGCTTCCGCTGCCCGTTCCTCGCTCCATTCGTTGAAGCGCTGCAAGGCGTTGATCGAGACGATCGTCAGGCCGTGCTTCTCCGCAAGGGCTTTCACCTCCTCCGGAGGCGTCCCGTCGGCAATTGCGTTGGCGGTCAGGTCGTTGCGGATTTCGACCAGGGAAATGCCGAGCGATCTCGCAAGCGAGAAGAACGCGTCGACCGGGAGGCCCGGAGCGGCCATATGGTTGAGGGCGAAGGGGAGGGCGGTCATGCCGGAAGTCTCCTGGGGGAATAGTGATGCGGTGATGCCGGAACGTTTGTTCCATTTGCCGGCGCAGCCACATTCACCATTCCGCGAGACTCAGTCAAAGGCGCAGAGCAGCGGCAATGTTGCATCCCTGCAAGATTGCATTTCACCGCTGATGGAATTCTGTCATGGCGCCCGGCGAGAGGCGCTCTCCCCGCTTTCACTCGAGACCGTTCGCCTCGGCGATGAAATCCGACAGCATCGGCACATAGTCCTCGCCGCGGCCCGCGCCGACCGCCTGTGCAAATGAGTTCCGGACGGCCGCCCCTACCGGATTGGCGGCGCCGGCGGCAATGGCGTAGCCGGCAAGATAGCTCATGTCCTTGAAGCCGTTGCGGATCGCGAATTTATGGGCGTTCGGGTCGCGTTCCAGGACCCAGCGGAAGAAGGTCTGATAGAAGGGGCAATCCATCCGGCCGCCGCGAATGACGCTGTCGAAGACCTCGGGCGTCAGCCCGGCCTTGCGTCCGAGCATCAGCGCTTCGGAATAGAGCGCCGCGTAGCCCATCGACAGGAAGTTGTTGAGCAGCTTCATCGTGTGACCGGAGCCGGTCGGTCCCGTGTGAATGATCCGACCGGCGAAACATTCGAGTACCGGCCACACGCGCTGCACGTCTGACTCCGCGCCGCCGACCATCACATCGAGCGTGCCCGCGGCGGCATCGGCCGGCGTACGGCTGAGCGGCGCATCGACAAGCGTAAGGCCGCTTGCCGCGAGATCGGCTGCAAGCTTCGTCGTGACGGAGGGATCGGATGTGGAACAATCGACGATGGTGACCGGCCTGCCCGCGCTCGCAATGCCCTCCGGGCCACCGATGACCGAAAGGACCTCAGGCGAGCCGGTAACGCAGAGGACGATGACGTCGCATTGCTCCGCCATCTCGCGCGGCGTCCTGGCTTCGCGTGCGCCCTCGGCAACGAGCGTCTCCACCGGCGCCCGATTGCGATGCGCCATCACCTGGAGCGGCCAACCCTTTTTCAGAATATTTGCCGCCATCCCTTGGCCCATCAATCCGAGCCCGATGAAGCCTATGTTCGATTTCGTCATCTAATCGCCTCCTCTGATGCATGCTATGATCGGTGAACGGGTCAAGGCCGAAGGGAAGGTCAGAGCTGGATACTCAAGAGATCGCGTACGCTTTTCCCTCGCTAACCTTCTGAAACGATCATTTCCGGACGGGAACCGTTACGCACTCTTCCTGTAAATGCTATAGATCACGAGCCTTTTCTTCCACATCATCCATTTCTCAGGTCACTCACCGGGGCCGTAGCTTTCCGCAATTCCATTCTGCCCTTGTTGAAGGGTAGAATGAATGCAGGAGGTCACATGAATAACAAGAATCCTGCCGTCACTCTGCGTGACGTCGCTGCCGCGACGGGAGTGGACGTCTCGACCATCTCGCGTGTACTGCAGAACAAAGGGCGCGTTTCGGATGAGACGCGGTCGCGCATCCTCGATACGGCCGAGCGCCTCGGCTATCACGGCAACCCGGTCGCGCGCGCCCTGAAGACCGCAAAGTCCTCGACCATCCTCATGGTTGTGCCGCAGATCGAAAACCCGATCTTCGCCTCTGCCATCATCGGGGCGGAGATCGAGGCGCGCAGCAGGGGTTTTGCCCTGCTCGTTTCCTATGACAAAGGCGATGGGCGCGAAATCATTTCCGATATTTCCCGCTCCAGCATCATTGAAGGCGTCATTATTGCCAGTTTCGACGACGACAACCGGCTGCGCCAGGTGCTGAACAGCACTGATCTGCCGCATGTCGTTCTGAACCGACACCTGGCCGGAGATGAGAACTGTGTCGCCATCGATACGCAGCATGCCGCGCGGATCGGGGTAGAGCACCTCATCGCGATGGGACATCGCCGCATCGGGCATCTTGCGGGGCGGCTCGGTCGCTTCAACGGTGATATGCGCCGGCGAGGGTGGGAGGAGGCCATGATCGCTGCGGGGCTCGATCATGGCGAGCATCTCGTCGTGCAGGCGGGCTACAGTCCGGACGAGGTGCCGGCGGCCGTAGACAAGCTGCTTGCCGTAGGCGTGACGGCCATCCACGCGGCGACGCTGCTGACTGCTGCGGCAGCGATCGCACGGTTGCACGAACGGGACATCCGCGTGCCGGAGGAGGTGTCCGTCGTCACGATGCACGACGACCTGCTCGCCCGTGTCGTCTACCCGCAGGTAACGACCGTCGCACTTCCATCACAGGAGATGGGACGTGCGGCCGCGCGCAGGCTGATTGATCTCATCCAGGATGTTGCGCCTGACGGGGCGCAACCCGCCGGCAATCTCCTCCTTCCCCCAGACGAGTTGATTGTTCGGGCCTCAGTGGCAGAGCTCTGAAAAATCGGGAAGTCGGGCTTGACATCCGGGCGAAAGCGTATGTCTATGGGTTGAGCAAACGTTTGTCCAAGAGGGATCTAAGATTTCGCAGGACGTGGAGGAGGAAAAGCCGTTGAAAGAACGTGATCTCGTCTCCGAGCTTTCGGAGCTGATCGGCGCGGAAAACGTCCTGATGGACGAGGCCGTGCGTGCCGCTTACGCACATGACCGTCTGCCCTATGCGAACTTCCGTGCCCGCGAAGGCGCGCTGGTCGGAACGCTGCCAGGTCTGATATTGCGCCCGGCCAGTACCGAGGAGGTTTCGGCCGTCGTCCGCAAGGCTGCCGATGCCGACAAGCCGCTCATTCCCTACGGCAGCGGTTCCGGTGTCCTTGGCGGGATCATTCCGCTTGGTGAAGAGCTGATGCTCGATATGCAGCGCATGAACAGAATCCTCAGCATTGACCGTGACAATAATCTCGTGACGGTCGAGGCCGGCATGAACGGTGAGGTCTTCGAGGACACGCTGAATGCCGAGGGCTACACCTCGGGTCACCTGCCGCAGTCCCTCACTATCTCGACAGTCGGCGGCTGGGCAGCCTGCCGCGGCGGTGGCCAGGAATCGAGCCGCTTCGGCAAGATCGAGAATATCGTCGTCGGCCTGAAGGCAGTCATGCCCGACGGCCGTGTGCTGGAAGTCCGGCCGCTGCCCAAGCGCGCCTCCGGTCCTTCCGTGCTCGATGTCATCGTGGGCAGCGAGGGCACGCTCGCCGTCATCACGGAACTGACCATGCGCATCTGGACGCTGCCGGCCGCCGAAGAGGCGATAGTGCTGGCTCTGCCCCATCGCGCTGCGGCGCTCGGCCTTGCCAAGCGCATCATGCAGGCCGGTCTTCACCCGCGGATCGTTCGTCTCTACGACGAAAACGAAACTGCGACACGCACCGAAGGCATCGATGCTTACCGGACCCGTCCGGTCATGGCCAACATCGTCGTCTGCGGCGAGCCAGCCATCGTGGCGGCGGAAGCGGCGCTTGTGCGCGGCTTTGCACGGGAGGCGGATGCCGTCGAGACCGAGACGCGCCCCTTCGACGATTGGCGCGCGAAGCGGTACATCTCGATCACCAAACAGTGGCTCGACCGGGGCTACTACAACGATACGATCGAGGTCACGGTGAACTGGAGCAATGCAGCCGCGCTCTACGACACGATTGCCGCGCGCATCGCGGCGGAAGTGTTGCCGGAAGCGCATTTCAGCGCCCACTGGTCGCATGTCTACCCCGAAGGCGTCTGCCAGTACATGACCCTGCGCCTGCCGCCGATGGATCAGATATCCGCCCTGCCGCTTCATCAAAAGATGTGGGAGATCGCGACAGGCGAAACGCTCGCCCATGGCGGTTCCATAGCGCACCATCATGGGAGCGGCCTTTTCCGGGGGCCGTGGATGGACGGCGAGCATGGCGTTGGGATGGATCTCCTGCGCAGTATCAAAGCATCCGTCGATCCGCAGAATCTGTTCAACCCCGGCAAGCTCGGCTTCCCGCCTCGGGCTGGCGCCATCGATCCCTACCGTGACAGGGGTACCAATGTCTGACGTCCTCTTGCTCGGGGTCGACCTCGGCGCAGGATCGCTCAAGTCGACGGTTATTGCCGGTGACGGAAAAGTCACCGCAACGGCCTCCGTTCCGGTGGAAACGCTAACGCCGAAACCCGGCTTTAGCGAGCAGGATCCGGAAGGCTGGTGGTTAGCTCTCGTGGAATCGCTCCGAAAGATCCGGCAGGCCGGCATCGACCTGCGCAGCATCGTCGCCGTCTCCGTGACCGCGGGGGCCCATACCCACGTGCTGGAGGACGAAAAGGGCAGGCTTCTGCGTCCGGCGATCATGTGGAACGACCAGCGTTCCGGCCCGCAAGTCGGGCGGGAACGGGCCGCCCGCGGTGCTCGCGTCCTCGAACTCTCCGGCAACCGGATCAGCCCGACCTGGACCCTGCCGCAACTCGTCTGGCTGCGCGAGGAGGAGCCGGAAATCCATGCGCGCATTCGTCACCTGCGGCCTGCCAAGGACTGGCTGCGCCGCCGCCTCGACGGCAGCGATGCCACGGACCTGACGGACGCCTGGGGCTTGATGCTGGCGGACGCCCAGAGCGACGATTGGTCGGCCGAGCTGTGTGCGATTGCCGGGCTTGATACCCGTGTGCTGCCGGAGATCGTGGGGTCGACCGCGACGACCGGAACGGTGACGGCGGCGTCCGCCGCCGAGACGGGTTTGCGGGAAGGCACGCCCATCGTCTGCGGCACTTCCGACACGAATGCGGAAACCTATGCCGCCGGCATGACGCGGCCGGGCATCGGCGCGCTGAAGCTGGCGACGGCAGGAACGGTCTCGACACTGACCGCCGCGCCGGTTTTCTCCGATGATGTCATTCATTATCCCCACTTGGTTCCGGGCCACCACTACGCAATTCTCGGCACCAATTCCTGTGCCTCTGCCCATCGCTGGCTGCGCGATTCTCTCTTCGCCACTATCGGCTTCGACGGCATGGACGAGAAGGCTCGGGAAGCGCCGGCGGGATCGGCCGGGCTGCTCTTCCATCCCTATCTCAATGGCGAGCGAAGCCCGTACTGGGATCCGGACCTCAGGGCCTCTTTCGTGGGGCTCGGCTTCCAGCACGGCGCGCCGCACATCTGCCGCGCGCTCTACGAAGGCATCGCCTATACCTTGCGGGATTGTTTGTCGGTCCTGCGCGCCCGCGGCATGGGTTTCGATACCGCGCGCCTGGTCGGTGGCGGCACGCGCAGCGCCCTTTGGCGCCAGATCATCGCAGACGTGACGGGCCTCACGATCGAGGTACCCGCGCAAGGTGACGCTTCCTATGGTGCAGCCCTGATCGCCGGCATTGGCGTCGGTGTCTTCGCAGATACGACCGATGCGGCGCGCGTCATCCGGGTGGCCGAGACCCTGACGCCGACTGCAAGCGTTGCCCGGATTTATGATGCGGGCTTTGCACGCTTCCGCGCGGCGAAGGAGGCGCTGACCCCGGTCAATCATGAGACGGTCCGGGCAATCAGGGAGGCGATATGATGGCGGAAGTCAGTCTGCGCAAGCTGCGCAAGACCTATGGCGCGATCGTTGCAGTGGAAGGGGTTGATCTGGAAATCGCCAAGGGCGAACTGATCGTGCTGCTCGGCCCTTCGGGCTGCGGCAAGTCGACGACGCTACGGATGGTTGCAGGCCTCGAGACGATCAGCGACGGCAAACTGTACATTGGCGGGCGCGACGTTACGGCTCTGGAACCGAAGGATCGTGACATCGCGATGGTGTTCCAGAACTATGCGCTCTACCCGCACAAGACGATCAGAGGGAACATGTCCTTCGGCTTGAAGATGCGGGGAATCGAGGCGGCGGAGGTTGCGCGGCGCGTCGACGCGGCAGCCGAGATGCTGGACATCATCCATCTGCTCGATCGCAAGCCGGGTCAGCTTTCGGGCGGGCAGATGCAGCGCGTGGCGCTCGGCCGTGCGCTGGTGCGCGATCCGGCCGTCTTCCTGCTCGACGAGCCGTTGTCCAATCTCGACGCCAAGCTACGCTCGCGCATGCGGGAGGAGATCGCGCTGCTGCAAAGGCGCATAGGCAAGGCGATGATCTACGTTACGCACGATCAGACCGAGGCTATGACGCTCGCCGACCGTATCGTCATCATGCGGGACGGGCGGGTGCAGCAGATAGGCTCGCCGCTGGAGGTCTATGATCGCCCGGCCAACGCCTTTGTTGCCGGCTTTATCGGCTCGCCCGAGATGAACCTCGTCGAAGCGGAACTGTCTGACGGGCGGCTGGTGCTCGGCGAGGGCGTTTCACTTCCTGCTCCGTCGGGTCTGGTGCACGGGAGGCGTGTGACGGTCGGCATGCGGCCGGAAGCAATCGCGCCGGCCGAGGAGGGGCTGCCGTTTACTATCCGAGGCATCGAGCAGCTCGGTTCGCAGACCCTGTTCATCGGCGAACTGGCAGAACGCCGCGTTCGTGTGATGACCGGACGTCGCGACGGCATGGACCTCGGCAGCAGCATGCGAATCACGGTGCCGGAGGCGGCGCTCCATCTTTTCGACAGTGAGAGCGGCGAAAGGCTTTCCAACGGCCGCTAGCGGCCAACGCATAGGGAACGTCCGCACAAACGACGGATCACGGGAGGAGAAGACATGGCATACGAAAAAACGAAAGGTGGCGTCTGGACCCGGCGGGAGGCCCTCATGGGGGCAGGCGCTCTCGGCATGGGCCTTGCAGTTTCGGGGTTGGCGGCGCCTGCGCTGCGGGCGCAGGAAAAACGCCCCATCCGCTTCCTGAACTGCGAGACAGGCAAGGATACGCTCGCCTTTTTCGCCAAGATGGCCAAGGAGTATCAGGAAAAGGCCGGCCTCGAGGTCATCGTGGACTCGGTGCCGCTCGACGAGGCATTCACCAAGATCACCAACGGCATCCGCTCCGGAACGCCCTATGACGTAGCCAATGTCGGCTTCATCGGCCAGGTTCTTCTGCTGGCCGAACAGGAGCAGATCGTGCCGCTGAACGAGCTTACCGATGAGTTCAAATGGGGCAACAACATCCTCTTTCCCATCGATGGCAAGGTCTATTGGTATCCCTTCGACTACAACCTCGCGCTCGTCTATTATCGCAAGGATCTCTATGAGGCAAAAGGCCTCTCAGTGCCGAAAACGTGGGATGCCTTTGCCGGAAACTGCGAGGCGCTGGTCGAGGGTCGTCAGAAGGGATGCCTCTTCCCGATCGGCTCCAACGGCGCGGCCAATTGGATGTCCTTCGCCTTCCTGTGGGCGGAAGGCGTCAAGCTCTTCGACGACCAGTGGAACGTCATCATCGACAATGACGAGATGAAGCCGAAGGCCGCTGCCTATCTCGACTTCATGGCCCGGCTCTATGCGACCATGCCGCGGGGTGCGCTTCAGGCCGGCTATTCGGACGTGCTTTCGAACCTCGTTGCCGGCACCGTTGCCCATGGCGCCTATGCGGGCCGCGTTTACGAGGCGGCGGCGCGGGACAATCCCGAAATGGGCGCACGTCTCGGTATCATGCCCTACATGGACAGGGCCGGAAAGCAGACTGCCGTCAGCCACGGCTATGACGGATGGGTCGTGCTGAAGACCGACAACACCGGCAATGCCATGGAGTTCATGCGCTGGCTGACCACGGACCGCCTGGTCGACTTTCTGCACACCGCCCCCGTGCACTTCCAGCCGGCGCGCCTCGACATCTATGATGACGAACGTTGGCGCGACAATGCGCTGATCGAGCAGTTCGGCGCAGAGATCGACCAGATGCGCAACCTGATCACCGACGGATCTGTCGTCCTGACCTCGATCGACACGCAGGGACCAGCGCCGGACGTCAGGCCGGGCAAGGTGTTCGAGGCCTTCGTGATGCCGGAAATGCTGCAAAACAAGATTTTGCGCGGGATGGATTCAAACGAAGCCGTGGGTCTGGCCGCAGCCAAGATGCGTGACGTGACCGAGTGACGGGACGGCCAGGGGAGGGAACGCCTCCCCTGGCCTCGTTTCCACAGGAGTTTTCGAATGACTCGCTGGCTGCTGCCCGGCTTTCTCGGCGTCGGGGTCCTTGCGACCCTGTTGCTGATCGTCGGCCCCGCGCTCTACGCGGTATCTCTCAGCTTCTACGACATGCCATCGCTGACGGCGGACCCTGTCTGGGTCGGCTTGTCAAAATATTCTGAGGTTCTGGCGAGTGCCGAGTTCTGGAACGCGCTGTGGAACGGCATCGTCTATGCCGGGCTGGCGATTGTGCTGCAGGTTGTGCTCGGCATCGGTTTCGCGCTGCTGCTTAACCAGAATTTCATCGGCCGCTCGCTGCTGCGGGGGCTCGCCTTCCTGCCTTACCTGTTGCCGACGGTCGTCGCCGTGCTGGTATTCAAGTGGATGGTGGACGGCTCGCTCGGTATCGTCACCATTCTGATGGACGATTGGGGTTTGCCCCCGATCTACTGGTTCGAAACGGAAACGGCCTCGATGGTTTCCGTCATTCTGATATCGGTCTGGCTGTGGACGCCCTTCGTCACCACGACTTTCCTCGCCGGTCTGCAGACGGTGCCGAGCCAGCTCTATGAGGCCGCTCGCGTTGACGGCGCGGGGCCGATCCGGCGCTTCCTCCACGTCACGCTGCCGTCGCTGCGGCCGATCCTGACGGTCATCATCCTGCTTCGCGGCGTTTGGATGTTCAACAAGTTCGATGTCGTCTGGCTGACGACGGGCGGCGGGCCGCTGGGGGGCACGGAGCATCTGCCGGTTCTGTCCTACCGGGAAGCCTTTGCGCTTTACGATATCGGAAGCGGGGCGGCCATCGCGACGCTCTCCTTCTTGGTTCTCATGGTCGCCGTGGCGATCTATTTCCGCGTATTTCCGATGGAGGAAGGCAAATGAGCGGGCAACTCCGAAGCCGGCGGATCGCCGGCCGCGCAGGGCTCTATTTCGCGGCGATTGTTCTCGCCGTCTACAGCGCCTTTCCGATCTACTGGATGATCGTCTCTTCCCTGAGGCCGACACAGGAAATGCTGATGAATCCGTCGCTCATGCCCGAGCGCTGGACGCTGGAATACTATACCAGCCTGCTGGCGCAAACCGACTATCCGCGGCAGTTCCTGAACAGCCTGGTCGTGGCCGTCGCTACGGTCGCGCTGACCATGGTCCTTTCGGTGATGATCGCCTATGGCGTCACGCGTCAGCGCATTCGCGGCAAGCAGATGATCATCGCCGGGATGCTTTATGCCTATATGTTCCCGCCGCTGCTGCTTGCCATCCCGCTCTATGCGATGTTCTCTCTGATCGGGCTCAACGACACGCTGCTTTCTCTGATCATTTCGCATCTGACGATCACCATGCCGCTCGGCGTCTGGTTCCTCTGGGGCTTCTTCAAGACCATGCCCTTCGAACTGGAGGAGGCCGCTATGGTCGACGGCTGCACCCGGCTCGGTGCATTTCTGCGGGTGGTGTTACCGCTATCGGTGCCCGGTCTCGTAACGGTCGCGATCTTCGCCTTTCTGCTCTCTTGGACGGACTATACCTTCGCTCTCGTCATGATCGGCTCGGATACCAACAAGACTGTGCCGCTGGGCCTCGCCTCAATGATCGGTGCCTTCGACCTGCGCTGGGGCGACGTGATGGCGGGCTCTACATTGATCGCCCTGCCTCTTTTCGCCGCTTTCCTTGCGCTGTCGCGCTACTTTGTCCAGGGTCTGACGGCCGGCGCAGTGAAAGGGTGATGTCATGACGATGCGTATTCTGGGCGCGCCGCTGCGTTATGTGCAGGGGCCCGGTGCCATCGACCGGTTGGCAGAGGAGGTATCGATCGTCGGCGTTGGTCCGGCGGCCGTGGTGATCGATCCGGTCGCCCGCAGTCTTCTTGGCGAGCGCATTACCCGCCAACTGCCTGACGCGCGCGTCATGGAGTTTGGCGGCGAATGCACCGCGACGGAAATAGCCGCGTGCGCCAGGGAGGCCGGCGACGCTCGGCTCCTCATAGGCATAGGTGGAGGCAAGGCGATCGACACGGCCAAGGGCGCTGCGATCGAACGCGGCGTGCCGGTCGCCATCGTGCCGACCATCGCCTCCAACGACAGTCCGACCAGCCATATCGCCGTCGTTTACACGCCGGAGCACGCGGTCGAGGGCGTGCGTCATATGAAGACGAATCCCGCGCTGGTACTGGTCGATACCGCGGTCATCGCGGCGGCGCCGCGCCGATTTCTTGCCGCCGGTATCGGCGATGCGATGTCGAAGCCCTATGAGTTGGCGGGCGCGCTTGCCGGCGGCGGACTCAACTTCTTTTCCGGTCGGCCGACCGAACTCACCCAGGCCATCGTCGCACGCGCCCGGGAAATCCTCCTGGCGGATGGCGAGGCGGCTATGGCGGCAGGCGCGCCCGACGATGCCTTCGAGCGCGTGGTCGAGGCGACGGTCCTGCTGAGCGGCCTCGCCTTCGAAAACGGCGGGCTCTCGATCGCCCACGCCATGGTGCGCGGTCTATCCATCATCCCGGCACTATCCGGTCTGCTGCATGGCGAAATGGTAGCGCTCGGAACGCTCACTCAGCTTGCTGCCGGGCAGGGCAGCGCGGAGGAGATCCGCGTGCTTGCCGCCTTCTTCCGCCGCCTCGGCCTGCCCACCTCCTTTGCGGCCTTCGGCATCGCGGCGCAGGAGGATTTCGAGCGTATGGCCGAGGTGGCGCTCGGCGCACCCTATGCCCCCAACTATTACCGCAAACTCGGGGTCGTCGATCTGGTGCGCGCGATGCGGTCCCTCGATGAAAGGAGATGATATGGGAGAGATGAGGAACGTGGTGGTTACAGGAGGGGGTACGGGCATCGGGCTTGCCACGACGCAGGTGCTCGCCGAACGCGGATGGCAGGTGACGGCCGCGGGGCTGGAGCAGGAAGACGGGTTTCCGCAGACGGCCCGTTTCATTGAATGCGACGTCACCGACGCCGCCTCCCTTGCTCGCGTCTTCGAAGGCTCGGAATCCCTCGGCGGGCTCGTGACTTGCGCAGGAACCATTCAGTACGGCAAGGAATGGGACGCAGCGGTTTTCGAGAAAGTAATGGCAGTGAACGTCACCGGAGTCCTTTCCTCTTGCACCGCGGCCCGCGACGCGCTCCAGCGTGGCGGCGGCTCGGTCGTCAACGTCGCCTCGATGTGGAGCTGGTTCGGCAATCCCGTCGCACCCGGCTACGGCACCAGCAAGGGCGCGGTCGCGGCGCTGACGCGTTCGCTGGCCGTGGCCTGGGGCGCGAGCGGAATCCGCGTCAATGCGGTTGCGCCCGGCTGGGTAGAGACACGCATTTCGGAGGGAGCGCGGAGGGATGCTGCGCGCCGCGCTCGGATCGATGCGCGCATTCCCTTGGGGCGCTGGGCTGCCACGGCCGAGATAGCCCGGGTGGTGGCGTTCCTTCTCTCCGAAGACGCCTCCTATGTTCACGGCGCCATCGTGCCGGTCGACGGCGGCTATCTGGCGGCCTGAACACATGCAGCCGTGTCAAAGCGGCCTTGTGCGCCCGATATGACGCGTGGCGCTACGGGTGAATGCGTTTCATTCAGCCATTCCCGACCTTGTCAGCCTCCCGCCTCAGCCTCTGCAGATCGCTGGCAATGCCAAGTGCCGCTTCCGCTCGCTCGAGCGCTTCTTTCGAATGCCGCATGGCTGCATAGCGAAACCGGTCCTGGTTGAACTTGGCGAGCGTGCCGAACGCTTTCTGGAGGCGGACTCCTATTTCGACGATAGCAGCGCCGTCCCGCGCGATCGGCGTGAACAGATCGTCGAACACTTCGTCGAGCTCGATCGCCGGCACGTAGACCTTTGGATAGAGCACCTCGTCCTGCAATGCCTTCTCCACGGGCTCGGTCCAGACGGCCAACACGCGCAACGCACGGCTGATGACGTCGATTGCGGTCCCGGGGTCGTTGACGGCCGGCGACAGGGCGCGCGACGCTATTTCAGCCAGCACCGCCGCTCCGAACCTCGGATCCTGATCGAACGAACGCGTATCTCCCACCGAGAAGCACCTGGCGATCTCGGCAAGGACATGCTCGTCCTGTGCGCCGTCGACGGAAGCGACGGGCCGGTTTGGATCGACAAGCTGGCCGGGTATCAATCGGACGAATATGCAGGTCTTCCTATCGCTCGCGATGGCGGAAAGCCCGCTTACGTCGAGATGCTGGATGTAACCGATCCTGTCGATAAAGACCGGCGTGGCGGATGCGGGGATGCGTGCGGCATCGTCCAACCGGTTTCCGCCGAGGTAAGGTCGTAGCCGCCGCGATCGCATTGCCTCGATCGTGACCGCCTCGACCTGTTCCGTCGTCTCGGTAACGCGTCCGAGGCGCGAGAGATGATCGATCCAGCGCAGCAGCGTCACGATGATCAGGACGATGACGCCGATCGTCACCACGAACAGAATAAGGCGGCCCTGGTCGCCGTAGGCGCCGGTGCTGAGAGCGATGATGCCGACGAGGCTGAACAGAAACGACCCGATGAAGGTCGCGAGCACGTTCTGTGTCGTGCTGTCTTCCATGAGAAGCTTCGTTGCCCGTGGCGTAACGCTATTGGTTGCCGCCGAGTAGGCCGATACCATCGTGCTTAGCGAAAATGTCGAGACCGTCAGCATGCTGGAAGCGATGATCCCCAGCACGTTGTCGACTGCGTGTGCTCCTATTCGGTTCGGAAGGTCTCGCGGAATGAACGGGCCAAGGAAAATTGCGATGAGTGCGGTTATAATCGCAAGAATGGAGAAAAGCGTGGCTCGAAACCAGATCCGCCGCGTGATCTGCGAAAACAACCATGTCCATCGTGATGTCATCAAACTCGTCCACTTACGATCAGCTCTGATCGAACCGTCGATACATTTGTCCTTTAATCTATCCGATCGGAGGACAACGACATGCAGAAGATCAAAGTGCTACAGCGATATTTCGCGTCCGATAAGGCGCGCCGGGGTGTAGCTTAAGGACAGAAGCGGGTCTCCGTGTCAACTTGAACGGGAACCGGGGAACGGCTTCACCGGACCGGCGAAGCTGCTTCAGAATTTGCGGCTCACGAAGGATGAGCCGGCCAGCCCGAACCGCCAGGGCTGTTCTGCCGCCTTGGTTATGCCGACGCGGATGCCGGTGGCGACCGGCGGCTTCGTGGAGGGCGGGGTGAGGCGGAACGGATCCTCTCCGAGCGGCATTCCGTCCAGCTCCCGGCTGATCGCCAGCGCCTGTCCGACACGTCCCGGCCCGGAACACAGCAGCCTCTCTTCGCGGACGCCACGTCTCGCCCGCATCGTTTCTATGCCCCATTTCGGTTCGATCGCGCGGATCAGGACGGCGCTGCCGGGCAGGCAGACGAAATTTAGGCACCAGTGCAGGCCGTAGGAGAGATAGATGTAGGCATGCGCCGGCGGACCGAACATGGCGCGATTGCGCGCCGTGGTGCCCGCAAAACTGTGTGACGCCGCGTCGTCTGGAAGATAGGCCTCCGTTTCGACGATAATGCCGCCGACACCGGAAACGGTGAAAGCGGCGCCGATCAACTCAGCCGCCACCTGGACTGCGCTGCGCGCGAAGAAATCGACATCTGAGGTCAAGCGATGCACCGGTCGGTTCGAGTTATTCGCATCCTCGCAAGAGATCCGGCGAGCGCCAAGGCACGAATGACGAAAATCAGATGGTCTTTTTTAGCCGCCCCCTAGGGAAAACGGGTTGAATTGAAGGCCCGGGCGCACGATTCTCCATGAAGGAATTCGAAGCGCTACAGCGACCCGGCGTGCTCAATCGGCCATGCCGTGCTGGAGGAGAGCGAACTCATGAGCCACTACCATATTTTCGAAACCGTGCGCGGTTTCTGCGGCATCGCCTGGAGCGATGCGGGCATCACGCGCTTCCAGCTGCCGACGCGAAGCGCCGAATCCACCGAGCGACTGCTTCTGCGGCGTTTGCCGGACGGAGCCCCGCAAGAGCCACCGCCGAGGGTTGCCGAAGCGGTTGCGGCGGTGAAGGCCTATTTCGAGGGAAGGGAGACCGATTTTTCCCGCTTCGATCTCGATCTGCAGGGACAGGACGCCTTCTTCGAGAAGGTCTATCAGGCCGCGCGAAAGATCCCGTGGGGAAGCACGACGACCTACGGCGCGCTTGCAAAGGAGCTCGGCGCAGGCCCGGAGGCGGCCCGGGATGTCGGCCAGGCGATGGCGAAGAATCCCGTGGCACTGATCATCCCGTGCCATCGGGTTCTCGCGGCCGGCGGCAAGATCGGCGGCTTCTCGGCGCCGGGCGGTTCATCCACGAAGCTCGGAATGCTCGAAATGGAAGGCGTCAAGGTCGCTCCGCCGGAGCCCGCGCAGCAATCCCTGGGGTTTTGAAATGGCCATCACGAATCCGAGCGAGGCGAACGTCGCGGTTCAGTCTCCGACGGAGCCACACCCGCCTTTGCCAGGCGAAAGCGAGGGAACATGGCCGGCGCGGCGGCGCCGGATCATCGACTGGCTCGTCATCGAGACGCGCGATGAACGCTTCATCGACAACATCTTCGTGGAGATGTGCGATAGGCTGGTGGAGGCGGGCGTGCCCGTCGCCCGCGCCACGCTTCATTTCAGAATTCACCACCCGCAGTGGATCGGTGCACGGATTCTGTGGCGAAAGGGCCTGGCGGATGCGGAGCTCGATACCTATGCCTATGGCGTCGAGGACACCACCCAATATCTGAGCAGCCCCTTGCGCGATTTCAACGAGGGGGCGGAAGAGGTGCGCAGACGCCTTGATGACCCGATGGCCGCGGGTCCGGATTACCCGCTCTATGATGAACTGCGCGCGGAGGGACTGACCGAATACATCATCTGGCCGCTGCTCCATACGCTCGGCAAGCGGCACGCGGTGACCTTTGCGAGCGACAGGCCGGGCGGATTTAGCCCCGATGATCTCGCCTTCCTGAAGGACATTCTGCCGGCCCTGGCGCTTGTCAGCGAGATCCGGCTGAAAAACCGCTTCGCCCGCACGCTTCTCGAGACCTATGTCGGGCCGCATGCGAGCGAGCAGATCCTTGCCGGAGCGACCACGCGGGGCAGCGGCGTGACGGTGGGTGCCGCGATCCTCATCTGCGATCTGCGCGACTTCACGAAGCTGTCGGACCTGTGGCCCCGCGACGACGTCATCGAACTCCTCAACGGCTATTTCGATGCCATGTCGGAACCGATCGAACGGCACGGCGGGGAGATCCTGAAATTCATGGGCGACGGGCTTTTGGCGATCTTTCCGCTCAGCAATCCATGTGCCTGCAGTCAGCTTCTCGGAGCCATCGGCGAGGCGCAGGCCGCTCTTGCCGTTCTCAACGAGGAGAACCTGCGCAAGGGCCACGATCCGCTCGGCTACGGCATCGGCGTTCATGTCGGCGATGTGATGTATGGCAATATCGGTTCGCGCAGGCGTCTCGATTTCACGGTGATCGGACCGGCGGTCAACATCGCCTCGCGGCTCGAAACCCTTACGAAGGAGCTGAAGCGTCCGGTGCTGCTCTCAAGAGCCTTCGTCGAAAAGGCAGGCTGTAGAGGCCAGATGGAAAATCTGGGTTCCTATGTCTTGCGGGGGCTCGACGAGCCGGTCGATGTGTTCGCGTTTTCGGGGAAAAAATAGATTCTGCCTCTCATCCGGCCTGCCGGCAGGCCGGATGAGAGGCATGCGCCGTCACTTCATCGTATAGACGTCGATGGTGAAATACTTGTCGTTGATTTTCTTGTAGGTCCCGTCGGCGCGGATCTCGTCAAGTGCCTTGTTCAGCCTCTCGCGCAGCTCATTGTCCTCCTGACGGACAGCAATGCCGACGCCGTCGCCGACGAATTTTTTGTCGGTGATCGGCTCGCCGATAAGCTCGCAGCAACCCTTGCCGTCGTCGTTCTTGGTGACCCAATCGAGCAGCGGCAGCATGTCGCCGACCTGCAGGTCGAGCCTGCCGTTGACCATGTCGAGATTGGCTTCGTCCTGGGTGGGATAGAGCTTGATCTCGGCATCCGGGTAGACGGCGGCGATATAGTCGGCCTGGGTCGTGCCGGCCTGGGCGCCGATCACCTTGCCCTTCAGCGCCTCGTTGCTGAAGTTGGTGATGCCGGCACCCTTCGGTGCCGCATGCGTCATCGCGGCGAGGTAATAGGGATTGCTGAAAGCCACCTGCTTCTTGCGCTCCTCGGTGATGAACATCGAGGCGATGATCATATCGTACTTCTTGGCAAGCAGGCCCGGAATGATGCCGTCCCAATCCTGGGCGACGACTTCGCACTCGACCTTCATGCGCTCGCAGAGCGCGAGGCCGATTTCCACGTCGAAACCGCCGATCTTACCGCTGGAATCGACGAAGTTGAAGGGCGGATAGGCGCCCTCGGTTCCGATCTTCAGCTTCTCCGCAGCAACGGCGGAAGAAGACAGTGCAGTGCCGGCGAGTGCCAGTGCCAGAATGAGCTTTCGCATGTTCGTTCCCCTCGGTTGCGCCTTTGTTCGGCGCTTCCAAAGAACTTTAGGGACAGATGTTACATAAGCGAAATCGATAGGCGCGATAATCGATATTCTTCGCGTTGATGCGGGCGGGGAACGGTGGCGGGACTCAGCCCTTCAGCCGCCCCTGCCTTTTCAGCTGCTGTTCGCGGAAGAAAATGAAGAGGCCCGAAGCGACGATGAGGGCGGCGCCGATCACCATCGACAGCCGCGGCGTGTCGCCGAAGATCAGCCAGCCGAAGAAGATTGCCCAGAAGAGCAGCGTGTACTGCAGCGGGGCGACCGTTGCGGCGTCGGCGAGCTTCAGCGCCCGGTTGACGAGCACATGGGCGATCATCGCGACGGCGCCCAGCAGGCAGATGAGCGCGGTGTCGACCGGTTTGAGAGGTGTCCAGTCGAAGGGTGCCCAGACGAGGCCGGCGACAGCGGCGCCGACGATCTGCCAGAAGGCAAGCGTCGTATCCGGAGTGCCGCGCAGCGACCGCCCGGAAATCATCATGAAGGCGAAGGTCATGCTGCCGAGAATCGAAATGACGGCCGGCAGCGTGAAGGCCTGTGACGACGGTTCGAGCGCGACGACGACGCCGACAAAGCCGATGCCGATCGCCGTCCAGCGCCGCCAGCCGACAGGTTCCTTCAGCACCAGCGGCGAAACGGCCGCGACATAGATCGGCGCCGCCAGCCAATAGGTCATGACGTCGGCCAGCGGCAGGTAGACGACAGCGAAATAGAACGCGACCACCTCGGCCGTCGAGGCGACGACGCGGGCAAACTGAAGGCCGGGCCGCTCGAGGGTAAAGAGCTTTCTCGGGCCGCTCACCCACAGAAAGGGCGCCAGCAGAAGGGCAGCGGCGATGCTGCGGATCAGCACCACCTGCCCGACCGAGTAGGTGGCGACGAGCCACTTGCCCATGACGTCGTTCACCGAGAACATCAACATGCCGAGGAGCATGACGACCACGCCGGCGCGGGCGGCGCCGTTTTCACGGGAAAGGTTGCCGGGGACGCTGTCGACGGCCATGGGTGCGAATTCCTTCAGAGCGGGACCGCGTTTTCCGCGGAACATTGCGGACAGGAGCTCGGGCTTCAGCGAATCCGGCGTTCTGGCCTGCCGCAGCCATTCGCATATTCGGGCGGCGCAATCCATGCCGCACTGCTTATCAATTCATCACCTTTGCGAATGATAGCATTCCGCGAAATTGCGGATTGCGGGAAAGGCGGGGCACGCGCCCGGTATCGCGCTGGCGCATTTCCGCTTTCCTCCGAATGCTCAGCCCTTTGCTTTCGAAGCTCCGGACGGAAAACCGCTGCGCAGTTTTCCTGGAGTTTCCAGGTCAGGCGCTGCCGACCAGACGCATGTCGGGATTGAGGAGTTCGCTGTAAAGCTCCGCATAGCGGGCCGCACTGCGATGCCACGAGCAGTCGGTTTTCATGCCTTGCCGGCGAAGTCCCTCCCAGACGCGTCGCAGCCGGTAGAGCCGGAAGGTGCGGCGCAGTGCATGGCGTAGCCCGTCCTCGTCGATGGGCGCAAACTGGATGCCCGTCGCGACATGGGCATGGAGCGCGGCATCGTTGGCATCGATGATGGTCTCCGACAGGCCGCCCGTGCGGGCGACGACCGGAACGCAGCCGTAGCGCAGAGCGTAAAGCTGCGTGAGGCCGCAGGGCTCGAACCGGGACGGAACGAGCATCGCATCCGCGCCGGCATGGATCCTGTGGGCAAGCTGCTCGTCATAACCGATGCTTACGCTTATGTTTTGCGGGTACCGTCGCATGAGATCCATGAATGCGGCCTCCAGCTTCTCCTCGCCTTGCCCATGGATGATCAGGGTGCCGCCATTCTTGACAATCTCGCCGGCGGTCGCGGCGAGCATATCCATGCCCTTCTGCCATGTCAGTCGGTTGACGCTGGCGAAGACCGGCCCGCAGGTGTTCGGCAGGCCGAAATGCCGGAGCAACACCTGCCGGTTGGGCAGGCGGCGCAGCGGCACGCGTGCCGAATAGTGATGCTCGATGCAGGGATCCGAGGTTGGATCCCACACTTCCAGGTCTATGCCGTTGACGATGCCCACGACATCCGCATGCCGCTCGTTCATCACGCCTTCGAGCCCCATGCCGAAGGCCGGAGACATGATTTCCCGCGCATAGGTGGGGCTGACGACCGTGATCGCATCGGCTGCCTGCAGGCCGCCCTTGAGGAACCCGATATCGCCGTAATATTCGACGCCGTCGATCGAATAGGCGTCCGCCGGCAGGCCGAGCTCGGGGAAGTAGTGGGCCGGGAATTGCCCTTGGAACGCGAGGTTGTGCACGGTCAGGACGCGAGGAATGATGTCGTCGCCTGCGTATTTCAGATAGACGAGGCTCATCGCCGCGTGCCAGTCATGTGCGTGAATGATATGCGGCCGCCAGTTGGGAACGAGCCCGCCCGCGATTTGCGATGCGACCAGCGAAAAGGCGGCGAAGCGCTTCCAGTTGTCCGCATATTCCCGGCCATGCCTGTCCACGTAGAGAGCGCCTTCCCGGTCATAGAAGGCCGGCGCATCGAGCACGAAGAGATCCAGCCCCTGAGCCCTGGCCGCGATAAGGGTGGCGCGTTCGCCGAACAGGTTTTCGAACGCGGCGACGGGGGTCGCGTTGCTGAGCGCGCGCATGACGCCGGGGTAGCCCGGAACGAAGCTGCGCGTGTGGATGCCGTGAGCCCTGAGTGCTTTGGGAGCGATCCCGCTACATCTGCCAGGCCGCCGGTCTTGACGAGCGGAAAAATTTCGGCCGTGACAGACAGTATCTGCATCGCTCATGTTCCGGGAAACGTGTTGACTGCAACCGGCCCACTCGCCGCCGATGTGCCCTCCATCAACACAATCACGAGCATCAAAGTTCCGGTCGTCCGGCGAAATTTTATCCGCTTTATGGGGCGCCGTCCGCGCGGCCCGGATTTGCGGCGCCTGCCGCCTTCGGGAACACAAGTCGCGGCTCTTGGTTCTCCTATTCGCGCGAGGAGGCGCCGATGGGCAATGCCCCGCGCTCTCGTTTCCGTAGCCGCCGCGCCGTGCGTCCCGCCGGACCTGCAAAGATTGCTGCGGCATTTGCTTGTACATGGAAGGAGGCAACTGATGACCTTCAGTCTGATCAGTCCCGTATTCGCCGACGGCCAGCCGATACCGCAGAAATACACCCGTTTCGGCGAGAACCTGTTTCCCCCGCTGAAATGGACGGGCACGCCCGAGGGAACTGAGAGTTTCGCGTTGATCGTGGAGGATCCGGATGCGGTGAGCGGTTTGTTCCGCCATTGCGGAATTATCAACATTCCCGGCAATTGGACCGAGCTTCCGCAGGCCGTCGACACCGGCCCCGAACGTGGGATCAAGTTCATGAAGAACGATTTCGGTAACGCCCGTTACGACGGGCCGCAGCCGCCTTCCGGAACAGGCGTGCACCGTTACCGGTTCAGGCTCGCCGCCCTCGACGCGGCCAATCTTTCGATCCCCGACGACGTGGGCGCGGCGGAAGCCTGGGAGAGGGCCCGCAAACATCTCGTTGGAGAAGCGGAGATCGTCGGCACATACGAAGGCTAGATGTAAGCACTTCCAGAAACGGGGTGTCCAGCGGCTTTCCGCCGCATCCGGTCACTCGGGCAACCCGGCCAGCCGCAGTCCGTCCGCGAAGCGCGCGAGATCCTCCGGGCGATGGATCGGCAGCCAGTCCTGGAGGTCGGAAAGGCGCAGCGACGGGTCGAGCCGGCGCAGGCGCTGCATCGCCCGTTGCGCTTCCTCCGTGCGTCCGGCAAGGGCATGGCTCGCCGCCACCAGGGCGACCGCGACCAGCAGGCTGGGCAGGTTCCCCAGCGCCCTTTCCGCCCAGACCAGAGCGGAATCGAAACGGCCGGCGAAGAAATGCGCGAGTGCCGTTCCGGCCTGCATCCGGAACATTTCCTGGTCCAACGGGCTCAGACGGGCTGCGTGCTCGATATGCTCGATCGCACTCTCCGGTTCACCGCGGAAAACGCGCAGGAAGCCGCCTAGAAACCAGGCGGGGGCGAAATTGGGATTGAGCAGCCGTGCCCTGTCGATGAGCGCGATGCCGCCGTCCAGGTCTCCGACGAGATGTCCGAGCGCGTGCCCGCTTCTCGTCAGCGCTACGGCATCGTCCCGGCCGAGTTCGACCGCCCGCCGCGCCAGGCGCGCTCCCTCGGCTATTTCCTCGCCCCGATCGACCATCCAGCCATTCAATTTGCGCCAGAAGTAACACCAGGCTGCCCCGGCATAGGCAGACGCAAATTCCTGATCGAGTTCGATCGCCCGATAGAACAACGGCAGTGCGCCCTCGATTGCTTCATGGGTTCCGCTGTGCAGTTTTGCCATTCCGCGCAGATAATAGTCGTGGGCGTCGAGGCTTTCCGTCGGCTTGCGCTTGGCGCGCTCCATTTCCGCCCGCTCGACCTGCGGTGCGATAGCGCCGACGACGCTTTCCGCCATCCGGTCCTGCAGCTCGAAAATATCGTCCAGGGTGCCCTCGAAGCGCTCCGCCCAGAGGTGCGTCCCGGTCGTCGCGTCGATGAGCTGCCCGGTTATGCGCACCCTGTTTCCGGATTTGCGCACGCTGCCTTCCAGCACGTAGCGCACGCCAAGCTCCCTGCCGACGTCCTTCACCTCCACCGCCCGGCCTTTGTACCTAAAGCTCGAATTGCGCGCGATGACGAACAGCCAGCGGATGCGCGAAAGGGCGGTGATGATGTCCTCCACGATGCCGTCGGCGAAATATTCCTGCTCCGGATCGCCGCTGAGATTCTGAAAGGGCAGGACGGTGATGGAGGGTTTGTCCGGAAGGACGAGCGCGGAGGGCGTTTCTCCCGATCCGCCGGAGGCCTCTAAGGCGACGCCTGCACCGACGGGCTGTCGGACTTCTGCGATCCCGCCGACCCTGATGTCGCCGACGAAGCGGAAGCCCTTGCGGGCGACCGTCCGGATCAGGCGCTGCTCCCCGCCGGTGTCGCCCACGGCTTTGCGAACCGCATTGATGTGGCTGGTGATCGTCGATTCCGAGACGATGCGGCCGCCCCACACCGCCTGGAGCAACTCGTCCTTGCTCACGACGCGGTCGCGGGTGCCGACGAGATGCAGCAGGAGGTCGAAGACCTGCGGTCCGACGGACACGACCTCTCCGCGCCGGGTGAGTTCCCGGCGCTCCTGGTCGAGCACGTAGTCTCCAAACATGAATTGCACTTCGGCATCCCCTGGCCGATTGCCTTCGGTTCGCTATCCGGGCAACCGGCGAATAATATCTGATAGCACGCCATCGCGTAACTGGCTGCTCCGCCGGCAGCAAGGCATGCCGGTCGAGCAACCGTTCTTTGGACGAAAATTCAAGCTTCCTTGAAGGGCAATTCAAGCCCGCCACAGGGACTTCCCCGACGCGCGCAGGCACTCTTTCTTCAGACCGACGGCAATGGTTGCAGTCGAGAGAAGCGGAGACTAGCGATGAAGATCGTCGTTATCGGAGGCACCGGCCTCATCGGATCGAAACTTGTGAAGAACCTTCGCGAGCGCGGCCACGATGTGCTCGCCGCCTCCCCCAACACGGGCGTGAACACCATCACCCGCGAGGGCCTCGCGGGGGCCCTGGACGGTGCGGATGTCGTCGTCGATGTGGCGAATGCACCGGTGTGGGAGGACAAGGCCGTCCTCGAATTCTTCGAGACGTCGGGCCGCAACCTGCTGGCTGCGGAAGCTGCCGCCGGCGTCCGCCACCACATCGCCCTGTCGATCGTCGGCAGCGAACGTCTTCCCGACAACGGATATTTCCGTGCGAAGGTCGCGCAGGAAAACCTCATCAAGGCATCCGGCATTCCCTACACCATCCTGCGTGCCACGCAGTTCTTCGAGTTCGTCGGCGGCATTGCCCAGTCGGCCGCCGTCGGCGACGAGATACGCCTGTCGCCGGCGCTGATCCAGCCGATCGCCTCCGACGACGTGGTGGCAGCGCTCGCCGAGGTTGCGGTCGCACCGCCGGTCAACGGCACGCTCGAAGTCGCCGGGCCTGAGGCGATACCGCTCGATGAACTGGTCAGGCGCTTCCTGAGGCAGATCGAGGACCCGCGCAAGGTCCTGCCCGATGTCCACGCGCGCTACTTCGGCGCCGTGCTTGACGATCAATCGCTGACCCCCGGCAAGAACCCGCGCCTCGGCGCGATCCGCTTCGAGGATTGGCTCGGCCGCCAGGCCGCGGGCTGAGGCTCCCGCGAACGATCGAAAAGCCGACGCGGCACCGGGCCGCCGACACCACAAGCGCTCTCAAAGGAGAACTGAAATGTTCACGCGATTCCTCACGGCCGTTGCTCTTGCAGCGCTCTCGTTCACTGCAGCCTCGGCAGGCGACCGGCCTGCCGGCAAGGTGACCGTCGTATTCGATCACGCCCTTCCGAACGTCCCCGGCAAAAGCATGCGGGGCGTCCTTGTCGAATACGGACCGGGCGGCGGGTCGCCCGCCCACACGCATCCGAAGTCCGCCTTCATCTATGCGACGGTGCTCGAAGGTGCGATCCGCAGCAGCGTCAACGGCTCCCCGGAAAAGGTCTATCAGGCCGGCGAAAACTTCTACGAAGATCCGGGCTCCCGACATCAAGTCAGCGCGAATGCCAGCGATACCGAACCTGCACGGCTGCTGGCGGTGTTCGTTCTCGACACCGAGGAAACGGAGCTGACGACACCCCTCAAGGAGTGAACGGGAAGAGCGCTCATCAACGCTGCAGCTCTGGCGCAGACCCCTGCGCCGGGGCTGCGGCAACCGGCACCAACAGGAATTGAGAAGATGAAATCGCTCGAGGACAAGGTCGCGATCATCACCGGCGCAAGGTCCGGGAACGGTGTCGCCGTGGCGCGACCCGACAGGAAAAAGATGATCGGCCTGGCGCTGTGCCTGGGGGCGGCCGTCGTCGTGGTTGCCGGATGGGCCTGGGCCCGCGAGAGCGGAGCGGCGTCGACCGACAACGCCTATGTGCGGGGGGATGTTACTGCGCTTGCCCCAAAAGTCGCGGGCTACGTCACGGCGGTCGAAGTCGAGGACAACCAGGCGGTCCGGGCGGGTGAGGTGCTCTTCCGGATCGACGATCGGGACTACCGCGCAAAGCTTGCGCAAGCGGTGGCCAATGTCGAAGCGGCCAAGGCGCGGCTGGCCAACGTCGATGCGGAGATGGCGCTTCAGCATTCCCTGATCCGCCAGGCCGAAGCGCAGCGACGTTCGGTCGTGGCCGAGCTGAACCTGGCGACCAAGGCCTCCGACCGCCGCCGCGAGCTTATCCGCAGCAACACTATCAGCCAGGCACATGTCGACGAAAGCGACGCGGCGAAATCGAGCGCCGAGGCGAACCTGTTGGCGGCTTCCGCAACGGTGGAGGCTCAGCAGCAGCGCATCGCCGTGCTTGCCGCACAGCGCGAAGCCGCGGTTGCTGCGGTGGCGCAGGCGGAGGCCGCGCGCGATCTCGCCCAGATCGATCTCGAGAGCACCGTGGTGCGCGCGCCCGTCGGCGGCGTCATCGGCAACCGGCAGGTCCGTGTCGGCCGGCTCGTCGCGCCGGGCGCTTCGCTGCTCGACATCGTTCCGCTCGACAATGTATGGATCGTCGCAAATTTCAAGGAAACCCAGCTCGAAAATATCCGGCCCGGTCAGCGCGCCAGCATCACCATCGATGGTTACCCGAGCGGAAGGCTTGAAGGCGTGGTCGACAGTTTTGCGCCCGGCAGCGGCTCTGCCTTCAGCCTGCTGCCCGCAGACAACGCCACGGGCAACTTCGTCCGCGTCGTCCAGCGCGTTCCGGTGAAGATCCGGTTTGCCGGCAATCCGCTGTCGGGCCGCCTCGTGCCGGGCCTGTCGGCGCGCGTCGAGATCGATCTGGAGAGCGGTTCATGACCGTCGCCACCGCCACGACGGGCCGCGACACATCCGTGGCAGGGGGCCTTCTCGTCGCCGGCATAGTCCTTGCTACGCTGACCGAGGCGATCGCCAGCACCGTGCTCTCGCTCGGGCGCGGCGATATCATCGGCGACACATATGCGACGCCCGACGAGTTCGCCTGGTTGGATGTCGGCTACACCGCTTTCAAGCTTATCGGGTTCATGGCCGCCTCGTGGCTGATGAACCGCTTCGATCCGCGCAGTCTTATCGTCGGCTCGACCCTGGCAATGGGCATGGCGTGCGGCATCGCCGCCATGACGGCCCGGCTGGACCTTCTCGTCGGCCTGCGAATGATTCAGGGCTTTTCCGGCGGCACCCTGCTCGTTGGCGGCCAGGCGATCATCTTTCTCGCTTTTCCGCGGTCCCGACAGCCGGTTCTCCAGGCCCTGTTCGCGATGGGGTCCGTCGTCGCCCCCGCGACGATCGCCCCGGCGCTCCAGGGCTGGCTGCTCGATAGCCAGTCCTGGACATGGATCTTCTTCGGCATCGTTCCGCTGGCGCTGGCGGCTGCCGGGATTCTGCTGATCGCGCAAGCCCCGATGCCCGCACGAGGCGGGCGGCGGCCGTTCGACTGGATCGGCTTCTGCCTGATTTCCATTGCGCTCTTCTGCTTCACCTACGTGTTCAGCCAGGGCAGCCGGTGGGACTGGTTGGAAGAGCCCCGGATCCTGTGGCTGGCCGTGATCGGTACAGCCACGCTTCTGGCCTTTCTCGGTCAGCAGGTGCTCGCCAAAGGACAGGGCCTGTTGAACTTTACCCTGTTCGAAACGGAGGATTTCTGCTTCGCCTTCATCGTCAGTTTCGTCGCCGGCGCCGCATTGTTCGGGAGCGCGTTCCTGATCCCTTCCTTTGCCGTGGCCGTCCTTGCCTTCACGCCGACAGACGCCGGGCAGCTCCTGTTGCCGAGCGGTGCGCTCTTCATCGGCGCGCTCCTCATCGCAGCCTTTCTCATGCAGCTCCGCCGTGTTCCTCCGGTCGCCACCGTGCCCTTCGGCATCCTGATGATCATGGCGGCGATGTGGATGCTGTCCGGATCGACCAGCGAAAGCGGCGCGGGCGACATGATGGCTGCCCTCCTTTTGCGCGGTGCCGGCCTTGGCTTCCTTTTCCTGTCCATCACCCTGATCGCCTTCAGCAATCTCAACAGCCGCAATCTCGCCTCCGGCATCGGCCTCTTCAATACGGGCCGCCAGCTCGGCGGCCTCGCCGGGGTCGGCGCACTCCAGACGCTTATCGAGCACAACGTCTCCCACAACCTCGCAGTCCTCGGCGCCAGCGTCACCGCAGGAGCCCCCAGGGTCGCCGAGCGGCTGACGACCACCGCTGCCATGCTGACGGCAAAAGGGATGGACGCGGCTGCCGCAAGCCGCGGGGCGGCGAACCTCCTCGGCCGGGCCGTGGCAGGTCAGTCTACCGTGATCGCCTTCGACACCGCCTTCAGCGCGATCGCCCTCCTCTTCGTCATCGCCGCCCCCGTGCTGGTCGGCATCAAGATCGGCCTCTCGCGCTATGCGAAAGCGCGTGCTGAAAAAGGCCGCGCCGGTGTGGCGGCCAGGCCATCGGGTCACCGGACCTTTCCGACCAAGCGCGTCCCGGCATCATAAAGGTCTCGCTTTTCGAGACACCGTCAGTTACCCGTACCGTCGTGATCAGCTCGTTCAGTTCCAACGCAATCATGTCCCCCGCACCGTTGGTGAAGACCGAACGCGTGGGCTCTTTCAAAGGCACCTGTCGAACTGAAGACGGAGAATTGCAATGACGAGTGCACAAGAAGAGACTGCCTCTCGGGCTGGAAGCCGGATCGACAGCAAGCGCGTCCGGCAATTAGCTCTGCGCATGACGTCCTGGCCGAGCGAAACCGGCACGCGGGGTGAAGCATCCTTCGCGGATCGCCTCCATGGTCTTCTTGGCGAACTCCCCTATTTTCGGGCGCATCCGCAGGACCTGCGCCTCGTCGCAAGTCACGGCGAACCGCTGACCCGCAATGTCGTTGCGCTCGTTCGCGGCACGGGTAAGCGAACGCTGGTCATGGCCGGCCACTTCGACACGGTTTCGACCGACAACTATCACGAGCTCAAGGCCCTCGCATGCGACAGCCTGGCGCTCAAGGATGCACTCATCGAAAGCCTGTCGGCGCGCACCGACCGATCCGAACAGGAAGAGCGGGCCTTGGCGGATCTGGCGAGTGGCGACTTCCTCCCCGGCCGCGGTCTGCTCGACATGAAGAGCGGACTCGCCGTGGCCATCGCCTGTCTCGAACAATTCGCGGCCGACACGGACCGACAGGGCAATCTCATGCTGGTCGCCACCCCCGACGAGGAACGCGAAAGCCGGGGAATGCGATCGCTCCGGGATGCGTTGCCCGGTCTGGTCAGGGATTTCGACATCGAAATCGCCGGGGGCATCAACCTCGACGTGACCTCGGATCAGGGCGACGGCAGCGAAGGACGGGCCGTCTACGCCGGCACGATCGGCAAGCTTCTACCCTTTGCCCTGGTGATCGGCTGCAGCTCTCATGCGAGCTATCCGTTCGAAGGGGTGAGCGCACAGGCCATCGCGGCTGGGATCCTGGCACGCCTGGAAGGGAACGCCTCTCTGGCGGATCGAGACGACAACGACATCTCGCCGCCGCCGATCTGCCTTGAGGCGAAGGATCTGCGCGACGGTTACGAAGTGACGACGCCGGAGCGTTTCTGGATAGCTTTCAACTGGCTCTACCATTCGATGACGGCGGACGCACTCTTTGCGCGCTTCCGAGAGGAAGTGCTGACCGGGGCGAACGAGGCCGTCGAGAAGTTTGCGGCACAGTCGGCGGAATACGGCAAGCTCGTCGGCGGAAGTGCGGGCGCCATACCGGCCAGGCCGCGCCTCCTGTCCTTCAAGGAAGTGCGGGCGGCGGCAGCACGCGTCTTCGGGGACGGCTTTGAAGCCCTCTATGCCGAGAAGGAACGAGAATTCTCTCAGAGCGACAATCCGCTCGTCGCTACGCGGCAACTGACGGAGTGGCTGGTCGGTCTCGCGCGCCTTTCCGGCCCCGCCATCGTCATCGGCTTCTCCGGCCTGCAGTATCCGCCCAGCCATCTGCGCCTGACCGAAGGGAACGACCGCTCCCTTCATCAGGCGATCGAGAAAGCCCGTGCCGGTCTTGGCAACGATCCCGCGCGAAGCCTCGTCTGGAAGCCGCATTTCTACGGAATCTCGGACATGAGTTTCCTCGGGCTTGCCGCAAGCGGCAGCCAGGTCGTTTCGGACAACACCCCGATCGCGCGTCTGGTCGATCGGCCACCCGAGAACGCGCTGCGGTTCCCGACAGTCAATCTCGGGCCTTGGGGACGGGAGTTCCACCAGAAGTTCGAGCGCGTCCATGAACCCTATGCCTTCGGGGTTCTCCCGGATATCGTCTCCGAAATCGCCAGGACCTTCCTCGACGACCACGGTCACCGAGACTGACGCTGCACGCAGATCGGCAGGAAATCGTCAGCCAACCCTCGCGAGGATTCCCGCCGCGCGACAGCAAGCCTTTGGGAATGTTCTGCTTTCTCGCGCTCATCCCCGCCGGCCTCTGGGGCCGACCTGAGGACTTTGCCGGCCCGCCGGTCAGGAACTGTACCGCCGCCCTGTTTGCTCCTATGTTCCGGGTGGCAGCGGAGCCAAAGCTGCGCCATGCCCCCCGTGCCGAGAGTGGCACGCCCGCCCAAGGAGCCCGATACATGATAGATGGTGCCTCAAACGCCGCGCCGCGGATAAACGGCCTTCCCGCGCTTTTCGATCTGAGCGGCCGGATCGCCCTTATTACCGGATCGAGCGGCGGGCTCGGCCTCACCATGGCGCGCGCTCTTTGCGAGGCGGGGGCGTCAGTCATCCTCAACGGTCGCGACGAGGCGCGCCTTGCCGGTGCACGGGCGGAACTCGAAGAGCGCGGCTTCACCGTGGGAGCCTCGGCCTTCGACGTCACCAAGTCGGCCGAGATCGGCCAAGCGGTGGCCGATATTCTCGCCGAGCGAGGCCGTATCGACATTCTGGTCAACAATGCCGGAATACAGCACCGCACGCCGCTTCACGAATTCCCGGAAGACGCCTTCAGGCGCGTCATCGAAACCAATTTGACGAGTGCCTTTCTCGTCGGCCAGGCGGTCGTTCAGGGGATGATCGAACGCCGCGAGGGGACGATAATCAATATCTGTTCGGTGCAGAGCGAACTCGCGCGTCCCTCGATCGCGCCCTATGCTGCGTCTAAAGGCGGGCTGAAAATGCTGACCAAAGGCATGGCGCTCGACTGGGGCCGCTACGGCATCCGCGTCAACGGGCTTGCCCCGGGCTACTTCAAGACGGAACTGAACAGTGCGCTGGTTTCGGACGAGAAGTTCTCGACATGGCTCGAGCAGAGAACGCCGCTTGGCCGCTGGGGCGATACCGTCGAGCTGGCAGGGGCCGCCGTATTCCTGGCATCGGCCGCATCGAGCTTCGTCACCGGTCACATCCTCTACGTCGACGGTGGCATCACCAGCTGCCTTTGAAACGCGCATTTTTGCAGCGAGCAGCGTGCTTCCAGCCATATCCCACAGCATTTTTGCATACGCCTGCAAAATAGCTTGCATACGTATGCAGAATACATATGATGCACTAAACGACGCCGAGGATGTTGGGAGCAGACGCGGCGCCTGGAACGAAAACGCCGTCAAGAAAGAAGGTGGGAACATGAGAAAACCGGCATTATTCGCGTCAACCGCTGCCATCATTCTGGCAGGCCTTGGCACAGTTCAGCCTGCCAGGGCGGAATGCGGCATAGAGAAAGGCACGGTGCGCATTCTTTCGAACGACTTCGAGGCGCTGCGTCTTGTCGCGTCGGAGGCCGAGAAATGCGCCTCTGCGACCGTGAAGGTCAGCAAGAACCAGACGAGCGAGCACAAGAACCTGCAGGTGCCCGCGCTGACGACGAATCCGGCGCAATACACCGTCGCCGTCATCGCCAACAACTCGATCGTTCCACTGTTGAATGAGGGTCTTCTGCGCCCGCTGGACGACCTCGTCGCCAAATACGGCCAGGATCTCCAGCCGACCCAGCTTATCAAGCTCGACGGCAAGATCATGGCGGTCGCCTTCATGGGCAACTCCCAGCATCTCTTCTTCCGCAAGGACATTCTGGAAAAGGCGGGGCTTCAACAGCCGAAGTCCTACGAGGATATTCTCGCGGCGGCCAAGGCGATCAAGGATAAGGGTCTCATGGACTATCCGCTCGCCGCCTCCAACAAGGCCGGCTGGGACCTCGCCGCCGAATTCGTCAACATGTATCTCGGTTACGGCGGGGAGCTCTTCGAAGCGGGTTCGGCAGCCCCGACCATCAACAACGAAAAGGGCCTCGCCACGCTGAAGACCATGAAGGCGATGACCGAGTACATGAACCCCGACTTCATGACCTACAATGCCGACGAGATCGTCAAGGGCTATGCGGCCGGAAAGACGGCAATCATCAACGGTTGGGGGTCGCTTGCCGGCGGCGTGATCGACCCGGCAAAGACCCCGGCGGAGATTGCCGACAACACGGTTCTCGCCGCCGCGCCTACCGTTGGAGGCGGCTCGACCCCTGCGGCAGCGCTCTGGTGGGACGGCTTCTCCATCGCCAAGAACATCTCCGACGAGGATGCAGAAGCATCCTTCCGTGCCATGGTCTACGGCGTCCGACCGGAGGTCGGTCAGAAGCATCCGGCTCTTGCGACCTGGTTGACTAAGGGATACGAGCCCGGCCCCAATGCGGTCGGCGTGCTTGCAACGGCAAATGGCGGCGCGAAGCCCTATCCGATGCTGCCCTATATGGGCCTGCTGCACTCGGCTCTCGGTTCCGAACTGGCGGAGTTCATGCAGGGACGCGAAAGCGCCGAGGAGGCGCTGAAGGATGTAGAGGCATCCTACAGCGCGGCCGCCAGAGAGGGCGGATTCCTCAAATAACGCACACGGAGCGCCGCTTCGCGCGCGCTCCGTGGCCAGTCGGAATGTCCCGCCTCGTGGGACGAGATGCAACACGCAAAATGAGCAAGGAGAGGGCGCATGCCTCACAAGGCTTTCTTTGCCTTCATCATGCCGTCGCTGCTGGCGATGCTGCTCTTCATCGCCTTGCCGATCGTCTCGGTCGCGGTGCAGTCGCTCTACGTCCAGCACGAGCGGGTCGTGACCGAAGTCGAGACCTGCGCTCCCTTCGCCGGCTGCACCACGGAAACGCGCGTGGACGCCGAGGCGACCGAAAAGCTGCGCCATGCCGAGCCGCTCGGCCGCTTCAACGGCTTCGGCACCTATCTCGACCGCAATCACTTGGCCACCGCCGAAATCGGCGCGATCCTGTCAGACAATGCGGGCTTCGCCGATATCGCTTCGCGCATCTACAACCTGCCTTTTTACAGGGCACTCGCCTTCACCCTGACCTACACCTTCGTGGTCACGCCGCTGGCCATGCTGCTCGGCTTCTGCATCGCGCTCGGGGTGAACGCCATTCCGCCGTTCTACAAGGGGCCGGTCATCTTCTTCTCGCTGCTACCCATGATCGTGACTCCGCTCGTCGGCGCGCTGATCCTTTACTGGATGTCGTCGCCGCAGGGCATCCTCGGCGCGACGCTGCAATCGTTGCTGAACGATCCGACATTGTCTCTGAAATCCTCGGCGGTCCTGACCTGGGCCACCCTTCTCGTCTACGGCATCTGGCACAATGCACCGTTCTCTTTCGTCGTCTTCTATGCCGGCCTGCAAACCGTGCCGCACGATACGCTCGAATCCGCGATGATCGACGGCGCCAACCGGTGGGAGCGCATCCGTTTCGTCGTCATTCCACATCTGATGCCGCTCGCCACCTTCGTCGCGCTGGTGCAGCTAATGGACAATTTCCGCGTCTTCGAACCGATCGTCGGCTTCAGCGCCGAGGCAAATGCGACCTCGCTCTCGTGGTCGATCTTCAACGACCTGCGCGGCCAAGTCGATCAGCTCTTCGGCTCGGCCGCGGCCACCTCGATGCTGACCATAATCGGCGTCGTGATCCTGCTATCGCCGGTGCTCGTGCGCACCCGGCGCGAATTCAACCGTCGATGAGGTGCAGCAGCGATGATTGTCAAAAAACGCAGAAGGCCCCTGCCGCTGACGGTCCTTTCCACCACTTTCGTGCTGCTCTGGGTGTTGATGGCGGCTTTTCCCTTCATCTGGACGGTCTGGGGATCGTTCAAGGTCGAGCAGGATTTTTTCTCGCGCGACAGCTGGTGGTTTGCCATCGAGGGCACACGCACAATCGCCCAGACCGGTTCCGCCTTTACCGGCGACGGCTATTACGGCGCCTGGGTGCTGCGCGACTTCTTCTCCTCGGTCCTCAATACGATCATCGTCACGGTGTCCGTTGTCGTCATCTCGCTTACCTTCGGCACGCTCGGCGGCTACGCGCTGGCGCGCTCCGGCTACCGTTATACCTTCTGGCTGCTGATGCTGGCCCTGGTGTTCCGCGCCATGCCGCACATCACGCTGGTCTCTGGCTATCTGCTGCCCTTTTTCGAAATGAACATCTGGGGCCATCTGCCAACCGCCATCATCGTGCTGGTGGCGATCAACCAGCCTTTCACCCTCTGGATGCTGCATTCGTTTTTCCTGTCGATCCCCAAGGATCTCGACGAAAGCGCGATGGTCGACGGCTGCTCACGGTTTCAGGCTTTCCGCATGGTGGTGATCCCCGTCATGTGGCCAGGCGTGATCACAACGGGCCTGTTCTCCTTCCTGCTTGCCTATAACGATTTCGCCGTCACCGCGATGCTCCTGTCGCAGCCCAACCAAACGATGGTGCCGAAAATCGCGAGCTTCCTCGGGACGATACAGCAGGAGGGTAACGTCATGTTCGCTGTCGCAGCCGTCGTTTCCGCGACCGCACCGCTCTTCGTGCTGGTCATGTTCTTCCAACGTCAGATCGTCAGCGGGCTTACCGCGGGCGCAGTCAAGGGATAATCGCAATGGCTGAAATCCGCCTGAAGAACGTGTCGAAGCGTTGGCACAATTTCGTCGGTGTTAACAATTTCGATCTCGACATCGCCGACCGGGAGTTCCTGGTGCTGCTCGGGCCGTCCGGCTGCGGAAAGACGACGACGATGCGCATGATCGCCGGGCTCGACGACATCAGCGAAGGCGAGATCTGGCTCGGCGACCGCATAGTCAACAATCTGGAGCCAAAGGATCGGGACATCTCGATGGTTTTCCAGAGCTATGGCCTCTATCCCAACATGACCGTCTACGAGAACATTCGTTTTCCGCTACGCGTACGCAAGGTCCCGAAGGAACTGCACCACGAGAAGGTCATGCAGGCCGCCCGCATGGTCGAGTTGGTGGATTTCCTGGAGCGCCGGCCTGCAGCCCTCTCCGGAGGTCAGCGGCAGCGCGTCGCGCTCGGGCGCGCCATCGTGCGCCAGCCGGCAGCCTTCCTGATGGACGAACCGCTCTCGAATCTTGATGCAAAGCTTCGCGTCTCGACGCGTGCTCAGATCAAGAACCTGCAGCACACGCTGAAAGTCACGACGATCTACGTCACTCATGACCAGATCGAGGCGATGACGCTTGCCGATCGGGTGGTAGTGATGAACAAGGGCGTCATCCAGCAGGCGGGCACTCCGACGGATATCTATGACAATCCCGCCAATACGTTCGTTGCGTCCTTCATAGGCTCGCCGGCGATGAACCTTGTCTCCGGCGACATCGACAACGGCACTTTCCGAGGGCCGGGCATCACCGTCGGCGGTCTGCAGACGAATGTGAGGGGCCCGGTGACGCTCGGCTTCCGCGCCGAGGACGCCTCGCTCGTTTCCGAGGGCGGCGAGTTCGGCGCCGAGGTCTATTCGATGGAGCTTCTCGGCGAAGCCACCATGGCAAGCTTCCGAATCGGCGACCAGCTCGTCTCCATCAAATCCGGCAAGGAATACCGCGCCGAGATCGGCGATGTCGTGCATGCGGCGATTCCCGCCTCGATCTGCCACCTGTTCGATACCGATACGGGTGTGCGGATCGCGCGGACACCCGGAAACTGAAACATACGATCGGCATGCGGTTTCGCATGGCCGGCATGTCCCAAGGGAAGGAACAACATGACGGTGACCTACCTCAAGCGCGGCAAGCCCGAGGCCCAGCGATCGGAGGAAGACGCGAAGGTTCGCGCGATCGTCGAAGCGACACTGAAGGACATCGAGACGCGAGGCGATCAAGCGGTTCGGGAACTTTCGGAGAAGTTCGACGGATTTTCGCCGCCGTCCTTCCGGCTGAGCCACTCCGAGATCGAGGCCGCGATGTCCAAGGTCTCTGCCCGCGACATGGCTGATATCGATTTCGCCCAGAAACAGATCCGCCGCTTCGCCGAAGCCCAGCGTGCTTCGATGAAGGACATCGAGGTCGAGACGATCCCGGGCGTGATCCTGGGGCATCGCAACATTCCCGTGCAGTCGGTCGGTTGCTACGTGCCCGGCGGCAAGTTCCCGATGGTCGCCTCCGCCCATATGTCGGTGCTGACGGCTGCGGTCGCGGGCGTGCCACGCATAGTTGCCTCCGCACCCCCGCAGAAGGGTGAGCCGCACCCGGCGATCGTGGCGGCGATGCACAAGGCCGGTGCCCACGAGATCTACGTGCTGGGAGGCATGCAGGCGGTGGGCGCGATGGCACTCGGCACCGAGACGATCGACCCGGTCGACATGCTGGTCGGCCCTGGCAACGCCTTCGTCGCCGAAGCCAAGCGGCAGTTGTACGGGCGCGTCGGCATCGATCTCTTCGCCGGCCCGACCGAGACAATGGTAATCGCCGACGAGACGGTCGACGCCGAGCTGTGCGCAACCGACCTGCTTGGCCAGGCCGAACACGGCTACAATTCGCCTGCGGTGCTCGTTACCAACTCGCACGATCTCGCCCACCGGACCATTGCGGAGATCGATCGCATCCTTGCGATCCTGCCGACGGCGGAAACCGCAGGTGCCTCCTGGCGCGATTACGGCGAGGTCATACTGTGCGATACCTATGAGGAAATGCTCGATGTCGCCAACGACCTCGCCTCCGAGCATGTGCAGGTCATGACTGACCGCGACGATTGGTTCCTGGAGAACATGCACTCCTACGGTGCGCTCTTCCTTGGACCCCGAACCAATGTCGCCAATGGCGACAAGGTAATCGGCACCAATCACACTCTGCCGACCAGGAAGGCCGGCCGTTATACGGGCGGCCTCTGGGTCGGAAAATTCCTGAAGACGCATTCCTACCAACGGGTACTGACGGACGAAGCCGCAGCGGAGATCGGCGCCTATTGCTCGCGCCTGTGCCTTCTGGAAGGCTTCGTCGGCCATGCCGAACAGGCAAATGTCCGGGTTCGCCGCTATGGCGGGCGCAGCATCGGTTACGGGGAGGGCGCGGCGCTTGAATAGATCGCTTCACACAACCCCCGGCGTGGGCCCGCGCGTGCCCGCCCCGGCGATGCAGCAAGGGAGGCTTCTGCATTGATCCTGCCCCGCACGCCTTCCTTCCGCCTGGACGACAAGCGTGCCCTGATCGCTGGAGCTTCGTCGGGCATCGGCTTCGGTTGCGCTGTCGCGCTCGCGGAGGCGGGCGCCCATGTGGTACTATCGGCGCGCTCGCCGGAGAGGCTTGCCGAAGCGGTGGCGGCGATCCGCGCCCAGGGGTTCTCGGCCGAAACCCTGGTGCTCGATGTCGCCAATGTCGAGGCGACCGAGGCTGCAATCGCGCGCCACGGAGCGTTCCATGTTCTGGTCAACAGTGCGGGCACCGCCCGCCATGGCCCGGCGGAGGATACGGCTCCGGCGGACTTCGACGCGGTCTTCGCGCTCAATGTGCGCGGCGCCTATTTCCTCACGCGGGCTGTCGCCAAGGGGTTGATTGCCGCCGGCGAGCCGGGCTCGCTCATCAACATTTCCTCGCAGATGGCCCATGTCGGCGGCATCGACAGGGCCGTCTACAGCGCCACGAAACACGCCGTCGAGGGCTTCACCAAATCAATGGCGATCGAGTGGGGCCCGAAGGGCATTCGGGTCAATACGATCTGCCCGACATTCATTCGCACGCCGCTGACGGAGCAGACCTTTTCCCGACCCGATCGGGTCCAGTGGATAAAGGAGAAAATCAAGCTCGGGCGCCTCGGGCGCGTGGAAGACATTATGGCTGCCGTCACCTATCTTGCGAGCGATGCCTCGGCGATGGTGACGGGGACCGCGCTGATGGTTGATGGGGGGTGGACAGCGGACTGATGGCAAACGAGAAGGTCACCTCGAACGATGTTGCCCGCCTGGCGGGGGTAAGCCAATCGGCCGTGTCGCGCTACTTCACGCCGGGGACGTCTGTTTCGAAAAAGACGGCGGAGAAGATCAGGGCGGCTGCCGAAGAGCTCGGCTACCGGCCGAACGTGCTCGCCCGATCGCTGATCACGGGCCGCAGCCGCATCATCGGCCTCGTCGTCGCCTATCTGGAAAATTACTTCTATCCGGAGGTAGTCGAGCGTCTGTCGAAGGCGTTGCAGGACCAGGGCTATCATGTGCTGGTCTTCATCTCCTCGATCGCATCTGAGAACGTCGACCAGATTACCCAGGAAATCCTCGATTATCAGGTGGACGGCATCGTGCTCGCCTCGGCGAACATGTCCTCTGAGCTGGCAGCGCGCTGCCACGCCTCCGGCGTGCCGATCGTGCTGTTCAACCGCCTGCAGGACGACCAGCGGCTCTCGGCCGTCACTTCGGACAACCGCGGCGGTGGCCGCCAGCTGGCGGAATTGCTCGTTTCACTTGGCCACAGACGCTGCGGCTACATCGCAGGCTTCGAGGGCGCCTCGACGCAGCGCGACCGCGAACAGGGATTTCGCGAAGGGCTGGAGGCGGCGGGGCTCGCGCTATTTGCACGCGAGGTCGGAAACTTCCGCTATGAAGAGGCGCAGTCGGCGGCCCGACGCATGTTTGCAGGACCGGAGCGGCCCGACGCCGTCTTCGTCTGCAACGATCATATGGCCTTCGCGGTAATGGACGTGCTGCGCTTCGAACTGGGACTGCGCGTTCCCGACGATGTCTCCGTCGTCGGCTTCGACGACGTGCCGCCGGCGCGCTGGCCCGCCTACGACCTGACGACGATCCGCCAGAACGTCGACCACATGGTCGCCGAGACGGTGGCCACGCTCATGCAGAACATCAAAGAGGGGGAGGGGGCCGCGCGCCGCATCGCCCTTGATGGCGCCCTGGTCCTGCGCGGCTCGACCCGCGCAAAAGCGCAGACAGGAGAGACACGCTAGCCACATCGCCCGACTCTTGAGGGCGAAGCCATGACCGCAATCTATTTTGCATACGTATGAAAGGCATTACAAATGCACATCTCCCAGACGGAAATGGAAAAACGCATCGTTCGCTATGGCGAATTGAAACCATGCCGGACCGCCTTCATCGACGCTCATACGCCGGGCTCGAACCAGAAGGAAAACTTCACCATAATCGGGGGCGGCGTCTCGGAAAGCGCTGACCAGCACGTCCATATCAAGGACACGCCCGGCTTCAACATCGGGGCTGCCGGCCAGCCGCCGAAGTGCCGCAATTCGCTGCATTCGCACCGCACGGCCGAAGTCTTCTTCGTGCTCAAGGGTCGCTGGCGCTTCTTTTGGGGGCGCTGGGGCAAGGCCGGCGAGGTCGTGCTCGAAGAGGGCGACATCTTCAACATTCCGACCGGCATCTTCCGCGGCTTCGAGAATATCGGTACGGACTATGGAATGATAATGGCCATACTCGGCGGCGACGACGCCGGCGGCGGCGTGATCTGGGCGCCGCAGGTGATCGAGGATGCCAAGGATCACGGTTTGGTTCTCGGCGAAAACGGCAAGCTCTACGATACCAAGAAGGGTCAGTCGCTGCCCGATGGCATCAGGCCGATGCCGCTTCTGACGGAGGAAGAGCTGAGGGCCTTCCCGGAAACGCCGGTTCAGGACGTGGTACGCGACTATGTCGCCCGTTACTGGGATCTGATGGCGCTGGCGCAAAAGGCGCCGGCAAAGGTGATCGGCGAGAAGGCGCTGTTGCGCGACAAGCCGGGCTTCGAGGTCGAACTGCTCACGCGCGGCTCGATTCCGGAAGAGGCCTATGTGAACGAACGTCACGAGGTGCTGATGGTCATGCGCGGCCATTGGAAGCTCGCCTGGGACGGCGGCCAATCCGTGCTGGCGCCGGGCGACACCTGCGCCGTTCCGCCGGGCCTCAAGCGCAGCCTCGCGCCCGCGATGACCGGCGAGGCGAGCCTCTACCGCGTCGTCTCGACCGGCGACCAGGCCGGCCAGACCTGGCGCGGCTGATCTCCAGTGAAGGGCGGCGGGCCGCCCTTCATTACCCCTGAGGTTACGGCTCGAGGCCCAGATTACCGGAGGAAAAGACTTGGACGACGAACTCCTGTCCCTGCTGCGCATGGTCGACACGCCCACCGTCTGCAACGCGATCGAGGTGGCGCAGGGCAAGCGCGGCTTTGACGCTTTTACCCGCGGCACGGTCGTCAGTTCGGCTCCGGCGTCCCCGCCGGTCGTCGGATATGCGCGCACAGCGAAGATAGCCGCCGCCGCGCCTCCGAGCGAGGACCCGGCCATTATAAGGGCGCGGCGCATGGACTACTACCGCCACATGGCGAGCGGCGGTCCGCCTTCCGTCGCCGTCGTCGAGGATACGGATTTTCCCCATTGCGTCGGTGCCTTCTGGGGCGAGATCAACGCGACCGTCCACCGAGGGCTGGGCCTTTCCGGCGTGCTGACCAATGGCGTCATGCGCGATCTTGGAGACGTGCCCGAGGACTTCCCGATGATCGCCGGCTCGATCGGACCCAGCCATGCCTTCGTGCATGTGGAGGCGATCGGCGTCCCGGTCACCGTCTTCGGCCTGACGGTTGCGCCGGGCGATCTCGTTCACGCGGACCGCCACGGCGCAGTCGTGGTGCCGCAGGACGTCCTTCCCGTGCTTGCGGCCTCGATCGCGAAGCTCCGCGCCACTGAGCGGCTGATCCTGGAGCCCGCTCGACAGGAAGGCTTCAATCTCGCAAAATTCGAGGAAGCCTGGGCGCGGTTCGAGGCTGCCCGGACCTGACTGGAGCACGCCATGGCACATTCCGAATCCACGCGGCCGACCCTGTCCATCATCCGGAAGCGGGCCCGCGTCCTCGGCATCTCGATTGCAGCCGAGCGGGAGGCACCCGTTCTGGCCGGTGCGGTGCATCTTCATGGTGCGGCGCAACGCCTCGACCACATCGCAGACGATGACGAAGCGCCGCCGGAGGCTGACGGCCGATGACGGAGAACCCAGCCGACCTCCCGATCCCGGAGGCTGCCGCGCGGCTTCGTGACGGAAGCTTGACCTCCGTGGCGCTGACCGAAGCGCATCTCGACCGAATTGTGGAGCGGGACGGCACCTATCATGCATTCCTGCATGTGGCTGCGGAAAGCGCGCTCGCCGCTGCGGCGCGGGCCGACGAGGCCTTCGAGCGCGGCGAGGATCGGGGTGCGCTGCACGGCATCCCTGTTGCCGTCAAGGATCTCTTCGACACGGCGGATATGCCGACGACTTATGGCTCGGATGTATATGTCCGGCAAATCCCGGCCGAGGATGCGGAGGTGGTACGTCGACTGAGGCTGGGCGGTGCCGTCCTGATCGGCAAACTGGAAACCTACGAATTCGCGATGGTCGGCCCGGTCTTCGACCGGTCCTTTCCACCGGCCGCCAACCCCTGGGACGTGCGGCGCTTTACCGGCGGCTCGTCATCCGGTTCGGCAGCGGCGGTCGCCGGCGGCCTGCTGCGCACGTCCGTCGCCTCCGATACGGGAGGTTCGGTGCGCAGCCCTGCCGCCTATTGCGGCGCTGTCGGCTTCAAGCCGACTTGTGGCCGCATACCCATGCGCGGTGTCTTTCCGCTTTCGCCGAGCATGGACCACGTTGGTTTCGTCAGCGCCTCGGTGGCCGAAGCGGCGATCACCTTCGACGCTGTCGCGGACCCTCCAGGTAGGGACGGTAATCCTGCCGCCGCGTGCCTGGGCAGGCCTTTGACGGGATTGCGCATCGGCTATGCTCGCGAATGGTTTGCCGGTGATCCGGAGACCCTGCCGGCGCTTCTCGAGGCCGTCGACGGAGCCGCATCGCTCTTGTCGCTACTCGGCGCGAGGATCGAGGAGGTGACACTGCCAGCCGCGGCAGATTTCGAGGCCGTCGGCGCCGTCATCATCCATGCCGAGGCCTTCGAGGCGCACCGGCGGCAGCTTGCCGAGGCCGGCGACCGCTACAGCCGCAAGGTCTTCCAGAACATCGTGTCGGGCCTCTGCTTGACGCCGGAGGATATTTCCCGGGCTCGTCAGGCTGCCGCGCGCCTGCGCAATCGGATCGACCGCACGGCGTTCGCGGACTTCGATGCGATCCTGACGGCAACGACGCTGACGCCGGCGATACCCTTTGCCGATTTTACCGGGGATGCGGCGCGGTGGACACCCATGCGCACCATCGCCTTCAATGTCACGGGCCACCCCGCCCTCTCGGTCCCTTGTGGTTTTGCCGGCGGCCTCCCGCTCGGGCTTCAGCTTGCCGCCCGGGCAGGGGGCGAGGCGACCCTTTGCCAGATCGGCCATGCCTATGAAGAGGCGAGCGACTTCGCCGCGTCCAAGCCGCCGCGACTGTGGTCCAATTCCGGAGTTTAGAGCACTTCCTCGCTCCGAAATGACGCCTGCCGGCACGAAGGTTAGCGGGCAGCCAGCGACGCCCCGTTCGTCCAGGCACTGATGCGTGGCGAGCTTGCGTCACACAGGAAGAGGCATCCGGGAGGTTCGAAAATGTCCAAGCACAAATTCTATTGCATACGTATTCAAAATCTGCCAATCATTTTTCAGGCACGGCCTCACAATCTTACTTGGGTACCCCTGGAGGCCGGATCGTGATGGCGAAGCGAGCAATCTCTCCGGGCAACCCGACAATGAAGACTTCTCAGTCAATCGACGATCCGCGACCGCCGCTCCTGCTTTTGCCGGGCACAGCCTGCGACCGCCGGGTGTTTGCTCCGCTGATCGAAAGGCTTGGCGATTACCCGGTTCTGATAGGCAGTATGGGCGGCGCCCGCACCATGGCGGCGCTGGCCGAGGCCATTCTTGCGGACGCGCCGCCCTATTTTCTGCTCGCCGGCTTTTCCCTTGGAGGTATCTGTGCGCTCGAGATGGTAGCACAGCAGCCGAAACGGATCGGCAAGCTCGCCCTGATGGACACGACGGCGCGTCCGGATCCGCCCGCCAATGCGGCGGTGCGGCGCAAGGCGGTCGCGGATGCGCGCGAAAAGGGCATGGACGGCTTCATCCTCGATGCCTGGCCGCGGCTGGTGGCGCCCGCGAATGTCCATGATACGGGCTTGCGCGACACGATCGTCGCCATGGCACGCGACTGCGGCCCCGACCGGCTTTCCGAACAGGCAGACGTCGCCATAAACCGCGCGGACAGCCGCCCGAGGCTTGCTTCCATCACGCAGGCGACACTGGTGCTTGCCGGAGAGGACGAGGAAGTATGCCCGCTCGATGCGCAACGGGAGCTCGCCGCCGGCATTGCCGGCGCGGAGCTCCACCTCATCGCGGATGCCGGCCATTTCGCACCGCTTGAGAACCCCGAACCCGTGGCGCTCGTCATGAAGCGCTGGCTTGCAGCCGTTTCCGCCCCCCTATCGTAACCCTACGGAATTCCAATGGAAGGACATCTCATGAGCGACGACACTACCAAGGCAGCAAAATCCATGGCGCAGAGCCAGCGAAAGGAGCCGGTGGAGCAGGTTCTGCAGGTCGAGCGCCGCGACTACACCGAACTCGCCCCGGTCGACCGCCCCCGCAGCCAGTCGCTCGACGGTTTCGATGAGATATACACTGATATCGTCGACTACATCGTACGATGCACCCATCGGATCTGGGACGAGCGCGATATCGGTCTGATCTACACGCACTACACCCACAACTGTGTCCTCTACGGCACCCTCGGCACCATCTACAATCGCGAGGACGTTGTCCGCGACACGATCCAGCGGCTCGTGTCGCTGCCGGAGCGGCGCGGCATGGCCACCCAGGTGCTCTGGCGCGGCAACGATGTCGAGGGGTTCTACACGTCGCATCTCGTCACCGGTTCTGGCCGGCATACGCAATCTGGTCATTTCGGGCCGCCCACCGGCCGCACCTTCGTGGCGCGCACGATCGCCGACTGCATGATCCACCGCAACAAGATCTATCGCGAATGGGTGGTCGCCGACACGATGGCTATCATCAAGCAGCTCGGTCTCGATCCCCATGCCTTTGCCGAAAAGCTTGCCCGATCCTCGTTCGACAAGGGGCTCCTCTCGCTCGATATCGGCGAGAACCGCCGTCTGCTCGGTCAATATCCGCCCGAGGCGGAAGCGGACGTCTCGCTCGCGCATAACGATATCGAAGCCTATACGCTGCGCTGGCTCCACGAGATGTTCAACGGGCGCATGTTCGGAAAGATCAAGGATGTCTACGCCCCGACCTGCCAATATCACGGCCCGCTGATGAAGGAGCTCTACGGGGTCGCAGCCGTCACCCACCAGCATCTTGGCCTTATCGGGTCGATTCCCGATGCCGCCTACACGGCGCAGCACATCTGCTCAAACCCCTGCGAGGAAGGCGGCGTCAAGGTCGCGGTGCGTTGGCTGATGGAAGGTCATCACCTTGGCTACGGTATTCTTCAGGATCTCGGCGAACCGACAGGTGCCCGACTGCAGGTCATGGGCATGACCCATTACCACTACAAGGACGGGAAGATCGTCGACGAATGGAATGTCTATGACGAGCTTTCGCTGCTGGTACAGGTCAAGCTCGCCGCATTGGCTCGCCAGTCGGGCGCTGCGGATGCATCGCAGGCTTACAGGGACAGCTAGACTAATCCCGCAGCGACACCCATACCGGCGCGTGGTCGCTCGCTCCTTCAAGCGCACGGATCTCCCGGTCGATGCCGGCGCCGGTCAGGCGGCGCCGGAGCTTGCGACTCGAGAGAATGTGGTCGAGGCGAAGGCCGGCGTCGCGCTGCCAGCGGTTGCGGCGGTAGTCCCAGAAAGTGAAGAGCTGATCTTTCGGGTGGATCTTGCGCAGCGCGTCGAGCCAGCCCTGATCGATAAGGCTCCGGAAGGCTGCGCGGCTTTCCGGCTGGACGAGGGCGTTGTCGTCATAGGAGCGGGTCGGATAGATGTCGCGCGGTTCCGGAACGATGTTGTAGTCGCCGGCGAACACCACCGGCACCCCCGTCTCGAGCAGCGCGGCGGCATGCTGGTTGAAGCGCAGGTGCCAGGCGAGCTTGTAGTCGAATTTCGGCCCGGGCTGCGGATTTCCGTTGGGCGCATAGAGCGACGCGATGAGGATGCCGTTCACCGCCGCCTCGATGTAGCGGCTCTGCGTATCCGAGGGGTCGCCGGGCAATCCGGTTCGCGTGAGCACCGGCTCGCAACCGCGAGCGAGAATGGCAACACCGTTCCAGGCCGCTTGGCCCCGCCAGACGGCGCCGTAGCCGGCTTCTTCGATCGCGGCCTTCGGAAACTGTCCGTCCGTCGCCTTGAGCTCCTGCAGGCAGACCACGTCCGGCTCGGCCGCAGCGAGCCAGGTCAAGAGGATGTCGAGCCGCTTGTTCACCCCGTTGATGTTGAAGTTCGCGATCTTCATGAGGAGCTCAAGGGGCGAGGCGATCCGCCCATCGCGCTACCGCCTCGGCCAGCGTCTTCAGGTGATCCGCGGTCGAGAAGCCCGAGACCTTCTTGCGTGGCTTCAGGTCGTGGTCGCCGTCCTCCAGCCAGAGAAGTTCGATCCTGTCGGAGAGCGCGTATCGCGAAACCTCGTCGCGGGTGCCGAATTCGTCGCGGGTCCCTTGGCAGATCAGTGCAGGGGTCTTGAGATCGGCGAGATGCCGGGTGCGCAACTGCTCCGGTTTTCCGGGGGATGGAAGGGATAGCCGAGGCAAAGGAGCCCGGCGATCTTCCCTTCGGCATGAAGGTCGTCGGCGACCATGCTGGCGACGCGACCGCCCATGGACTTGCCGCCGATCACGAGAGTGCCTTGGGCGCCGAGTTCGGCAATGGCCGCGCGATACTCCGGATTGAGGGTTTCCGCACGCGGCGGGGGCTTGCGTCCGTCGGCAGTGCGCCGCGCTGCCATATAGCCGAACTCGAAGCGGGCGACGCGAAAGCCCACCCCTGCAAGCGCCAGGGCGGCCGCGGTCATCGAGGTCGAATCCATCGGCGCGCCGGCTCCGTGCGCGAGGAGAATGGTGACGGCCGCATCGCCCGGCCCATCGAACAGGAATTTTCCGTGCATGTCAGCCAGCCGTTCTGGAGAGGAGATGCAGGTTCACGAACTGCACGCCGCGTTCTGCGGCGCGTGCCCATTCGGAATGCTGATCGAGCTCGAGGTAACGCGTCCACCAGCGGCGGGCCTCAGCGAGATTGCCGGCATCGAACTCCAGCTTCGCCAGATTGAAGATGGCATCGGCGTAATCGCTATCGATTTCGATCGCTCTCCTCAGATGCCGCCTGGCCGTGTCCGTGCGGCCGCGTTCGCCCATCAGCCCGGCCAGGTTGAACCAGGCCTCGACGAAGCAAGGATCGAGCTTGATGGCGCGGACATAGTCCTGGGCCGCTTCGGCCTCCCGCCCCGCGGCCCTGAGGCAGTTGGCTCGGTTGAAGGCTGCAACCTCGTCGGTGCGGTCGATGCCGAGATAGCGCTGGTAGAACGCGGCCGCCTGGTCGTATTCCCCGCTTCTTCGGCCGCTTCGGCCTGAGCGAACAGATCTTCGAGCGCCTCCTCGTCGGGAGAGCCGATGTCGAGCAGCAATTGACCGTCGAGCTCGCTCAGGCCTTCGGCGCGTCGCGCATAGATCGCATCCTTGCGTTCATGGTGCAGCGAGAGCGCCGTGAGGGAGGCAACGTTTCCGGAGCGGTGGACCGAGCGCGCGATCGCGCTCCAGCCCGCGCCGCTGGCCATCAGGCCGGCATATTTTCTGGCGAGGATCAGATCGCGGAAGGAATAGGGCTCGCCGTCATGCTCGAAAGCGTCGAACAATGACAGAAGATCGAGGTAGCGCGGGGAGATGCCGGACTGGTCGACGAGCGATTGCCGCGTCAGCGCCGATGTTTCCGGGGCGCTCGCCAGTCCGAGCAGGCGGAGGAAGCCGTTCTCGCTGAGCACGCACCGACGCTGCCCGCTTTCGCTGTCGAAGCGGGCCTCGATCTCCGCTTCGGACGCCTTTGCGAGCAGCCCGCGCCCGAAGACCACGAACTTCGTCTGCCTGTTGACACCGCGCCTGAGGTGTCCGCCCTGGCGCTCGACCTCGCGCGCCGCCAGCCGCCGCGGAAAGGCGGCGAGCGCGCCCACGATACCGAATGTCCTACCGGCAACCGCCATCAGGCTTTCTTCTTGGTCGCGGGTTTTGCCGTCACGCGTTTCGCCGCCGCGGCTTTGGCAGCGGGCTCCTTTGCTGCGGGCTCCGCCTTGGGCTTGCTCCTGGCCGGCGGTTTGGCCTGCGAAAGGCTCGCCTTGAGGGCATCCATGAGATTGACGACGTTGCCGCGTTCGGGCGCCTGCGCGATGATCGGCTTGTGACCCTTGAGCTTCTCGCGGATCATCTGCATCAGCGCGACCTCGTAGCGGTCTTCGTACTGCTTCGGATCGAAGGTCGTCGTCTTCTGCTCGATGAGCGCTTCGGCAAGCTGCAGCATCTCGGGATCCGGTTTGCCCACCGGAATGTTGCCGAAATAATCCGCCGTGCCGCGCACCTCGTTGGGATTGCGCAAGGTGCAGACGAACATTCCGGTCTCGCGCGGACCGATGGTCACTACCCTTTCGCGGCTGGACAGCACGAGGCGGGCGATCGCGAGCTTCCCGCTTCGGCGCAGAGCTTCACGCAGGACGACGAAGGTTTCCTCGGCCATGGCCCCGTCCGGCGCCAGATAATAAGGGGCGTCCTGGTAGATGACGTCGACGGAATCGGCATCGACGAAAGCCTCGATGTTCATGGTGTGATTGGATTCGATCCGGACGCTTTCCAGATCCGAGTCTTCGATGATGATGTATTTCTTGTCTTCGTATTCGTAGCCCTTCACGAGGTCCGAACGCTCGACGAGGCCGAGCTCCGGATCGACGGGCTTCATGTTGATCCGGTTATGGGTGTCCTTGTGAAGCTGATTGAAGGAAATGCGCTCGCTTGCGCTGGTGGCGGGGTAAAGCCTCACCGGACAGCTCACGAGACTCAGTCTGATATAGCCCTTCCAACTTGCCCTGGGTGCCATGGTTGTCTCCTACGCGGCACTACGATCACATCTGCCAGAGCGGGATGAGGAAAATGCATGCGGTCTCCGCCTGCATCCCGCGCTCAACGACTACAGTATAGACAGATCCCTCGCGAAGTCGTCGATATCGGCCCAGGGATCGCCGGACGTGGCCAGAAGGCCCGGCAGCGAAGAATAGTTCAAATCCGCCGGAGCGTCGATAGTCTCCAGGTCCGCCCAGCTGAGCGGGGTCGAAGCGGGCAGATTGGTGCGGGCGCGCAGCGAATAGGGGGCCGCCCAGGTATGGCTGCGGGCGTTGCGATGGAAGTCGATGAAAATGCGCCTTACGCGGTTGTCCTTGCCCATGGTGGTGGTGAAGGTGTCCGGAGCGGTGGCCGCGAGACGGGTCGCGAGCGCGCTCGCCGCCTGATGGAATTTTTTCCAGTCGAGCTTCGGCGCGACCGGTACGACGACGTGCACTCCCCTGCCGCCCGATGTCTTTACGAAGGGCACGAGGGTAAGCGCCTCGAGTTCGGCCTTGATGTGGATCGCGGCCTCGACCACCTCGCGCCAGGCGATGCCCTCGCCGGGATCGAGATCGAAGACGATGCGATCCGGCTTGCCGAGCAGCTTGCGTGTCGTCCCCCAGTTGTGGAATTCGACGACGCCGAACTGCGCCAGCGCCAGGTATCCTCTCGCGTCCTCGACCGACAGGTATGTTTTCGCCTCGCCTTCCGAGTTGGTTGCCTGGAACGTCGCGACCGAAGGCGGCATGCCGGTAAAGGGATGCCGCTGGAAGAAGCAATCCTGCGTCCGGCCGGTAGGGCAGCGTACCAGCGAAACGGGACGGCCGAGAATATGCGGCAGCATGAAATCCCCGATCATCGCGTAGTAGACGGCGAGGTCGAGCTTGGTCGGGCCGGACCTGCCGAAGAGCCGCCGGGTCGGGTTGGTGATCGATATGCCTGCGAGGTCCGCGTCCGAGATCAGGCGCTTTCTCGACATGGAAACCGGCGTCGACAGCTCGACGTCGCGCAGCCCCTTGAAGACGGCGTGCCGCAGGACGTTGTCGGTCGTCCGGTTGCCATAGTGGATATGCGCCCGGAGCAAGGGCCGCACCCAGATGATCTCCCGGGGCGCCCCTTCGAGCGTTGCGGCGCCGGCCCGCAAGGGCTCGAGCCGCACAAGCAATTCTCTCAGCATCTGCGCGTCGAAACCGGTTCCGACCTTGCCGCGATATTCCAGCTCGCCGTCGGCCCACTCTCCGAGGGCAAGCGACGCAATGCCCTCGGCCGCCTCCGAAACGGTGTAGCCGACGATCACGAAATCCTCCGCCTTCAGCGCCTTCGTCTTGGTCCAGGTCTTCGACCGGCCGCTTCGGTCAGGGGGCGGAGATGCGTTTGGAGACGATCCCTTCCAGACCCATCTCGGAGGCCCGGTCGTAAAGCGCGCGCCCTTCGCCCACCACATGATCGCTGAACTGGATCGCCGAGCGGCTTGGGATCTGCCCTGCAAGCAATTTCTTCAACAGTGCCTTGCGCTTCTCGAGCGGGACGTCGAAAGATTCCAGCCGTTGAGATGCAGGAGGTCGAAGGCGTAGAAGACGAGGCTGTTGCCGGCGCCGGTGGAAAGCGCATCCTGCAGCAGCGCGAAGCGGCTGACCCCCGTCTCGTCCAGCACGACGATCTCGCCGTCGATGACGGCATCGCGGCACGGCAGCCGCCGGAAAGCCTCCGGCAGGTCTCCGTAGCGCTTCGTCCAGTCGAGCCCGCCGCGAGTGACGAGGCGCACCTTTCCTTCCGCAATGTGGGCCATGGTGCGATAGCCGTCGAACTTGATCTCGTGCAGCCAGAGCTCGGGCTTTTTCGCGTTCTTTTCGGCTTCCGGGGGAGAATCGTCTGTGTTGCGAGTTGAGGTTCGATGCGTTCGGGTGGTGCGCCCTTGGCCGCACCGGCCAGCGCGCCGGGATTGAGCTTGACCGGCTTTGGCGGTGCCTTCGGCTTCTCCACCAGTTCCTCGATCCGACGGCCGGATTTGACGCTTTCCGGCCGGGCGGCAAGGATGTCGATCGAAGTGTCGGCGGCCGGATCGCGCTCCTTGAAAAGGAGCCAGTTGCGCTGATCCTCTTCTCCCGGGCGAGGCTTTAGACGGGCCAGCATCCATCCGCCGTTGAGTTTCTCCCCTGCCAGGCGGAATTTGAAGGCGCCCTTGCGCAGGTCGTCTTCCACATCGCCCATCGGCGCCCAGACGCCCTCGTCCCAGACGATCATCGGACCGCCGCCATATTCGCCTTCGGGGATCACGCCCTCGAAGTCGATATAGTCGAGGGGATGGTCCTCCGTCTCCACCGCCAGCCGCTTGTCAGCCGGGTTGAGCGACGGACCCTTCGGCACCGCCCAGCTTTTCAGGACGCCGTCGACCTCGAGCCGCAAATCGTAATGGTCGGCGGTCGCATGGTGCTTGTGCACGACAAATCGGTTGCCGCCGCCGGTCAGATTTCCGACCGGCTCCGGCGTCTTCGAAAAATTCCGCTTCTTGCGGTAGGCCTCCAGCTTCGGCGTCGCCATGCACCCAAGCTATGGCGGATCACGGCGGGCTGCAATATCAGGCGAGCCTGCCCGGATTGCCGAGCGTCATATGGCGGTTCACGTCCTTGTAGAGCAGATAGCGGAATTTGCCCGGTCCGCCGGCATAGCAGGCCTGCGGGCAGAAGGCCCTGAGCCACATATAGTCGCCGGCTTCCACCTCCACCCAGTCGTTGTTGAGGCGGTACACGGCCTTGCCTTCGAGCACGTAGAGTCCGTGTTCCATTACATGGGTTTCCATGAACGGGATGACGCCGCCGGGCTCGAAGGTCACGATCGTGACATGCATGTCGTGGCGCATGTCGGAAGGATCGACGAAGCGGGTGGTGGCCCAGCGCCCGTCCGTTTCCGGCATGGGCGAGGGGGGATGTCGCGCTCGTTGGTGACGATCGGTTCGGGAAGGGGAACCCCGTCGACTTCCTCATAGGCCTTGCGGATCCAATGGAATCGCGTCGGCGCACCGGATTCGTTTCTGAGGCTCCATTCGGTGCCCGGCGGAATGAAGGCATAGCCGCCGGACTGCATCAAATGCGTCTCATCGCCGAGCGTCAGATGGAACTCGCCGTCCACCACGAACAGCACGGCCTCGGCGCGGGGATCCGTCTCCGGCCGATTGCTGCCGCCGGAGGGGCCGACTTCCATGATATATTGCGAGAAGGTCTCGGCGAAGCCGGAAAGCGGGCGCGACAGCACCCAGAGCCGTGTATTGGTCCAGAAGGGCAGATAGCTCGTCACGATGTCGCGCATGACGCCCTTCGGAATGACCGCATAGGCCTCGGTGAAGATGGCGCGGTCGGAAAGCAGGCTGGTCTGAGGCGGGTGGCCGCCTTCCGGAAAATAGTAGTTCTTCTGCATGTGAATCCCATCGAATGCCAGGTGAAACGGGTTCTTCCGCCTCTCTACCAGGACTTTACAGGCTTGATCCGCGATACGTCCAATATATTGTTCCACTCGATCCAGAGGAATGATGTATCGATAGGACTTCGCGATGGAGCTACGTCACCTGCGCTATTTCGTTGCTGTCGCCGAGGCCGCCAGTTTCACGGCGGCGGCGAGGAGCCTCAACATCTCCCAGCCGCCTTTGAGCCAGCAGATCAGGGATCTGGAGTCGGAAGTCGGCACGCGGCTGTTCGAGCGTTCCAGCCGCAATGTCGAGCTGACCGAGGCGGGCGCCGACTTTCTCGAACACGCCCGGATGATTCTCGGCCAGGTGGAGCATGCGACCCGCCAGGCGCGCGCCATCGGTTCCGGGCAGGTAGGAGCGCTGAACATTGCGACGACCGGCTCGGTGCTGCTGGGGCCGTTGTCCAACCTGATCGCGCGGTTCCGGGATGCGTGGCCCGGCGTGTTCGTCCGTATCCATGAAATGGACCCCGAGGCGCAGGAGGCGGCCTTGCTCTCCCATCGCACCGACCTCAGTTTCGTGCGCAGGCCTCGGAACCATCCGGATCTCGTCGCGAATGTCGCCTGGCATGAGAAGGTGGGTATCGCCTTGCCCGAGCACCATCGCCTGGCGGATTTCGGGAAAATCGCGCTCGGCGACCTGCGGCAGGAAAGTTTCGTCTTCCTGCGGCTCGCGGACTCCCGCTTTGCCCGCTACCTGCATGATTGCTGCGTGGCGGCGGGATTCGTACCTGATATCACGAACGAGGTCGTGGAATCCTATTCCCTCACCAGCCTCGTTGCCGCGGGGCTCGGCGTCGCACTCGTCCCGGAATGCATAAGGACTCTTTCGCGACCGGGGGTCGTCTACCGGCCGCTCGCCGACCCGGCGCCGGAAGCCGACGTGTACGTCATCAGCCGGCCGAACCCGGACCCGTCATCGCAGCCTTTCTGGAAGCAGCGCAAGGCTCGCCGGGCAAAAGGATCGATGCCGGGGTGAGATAGGTCGAGGTCGAGCCGCTTGCCCTCGATTCCGCTTCCGCGTTCTGCCTGCGGCATCCGCCGCGGATAGGCCTTCGAAGCATGGCGCACCAGACCAACTGGATGCGGAGCGCCTTCAGCCTTCCTCCGGCCTATGCCCGCCGATCGCGCGCGTCAATTCGTCCGCCGTGCGGCGCACGGCGGGGCCGAGGATGCCGAGTCTCTCGTCGTCGATACGGACGGTGGGGCCGGAGATCGAGATGCCGCCGATCGCCTCGCCGTACTCGTTGAAGAGCGGGGCTGCGATGCAGCGCATGCCGAGCGTGTGCTCTTCGTCATCGACCGACCAGCCGCGGAAGCGGATCTCCTGAACATTGCGGATCAGGTCCTGCAGCGTGGCGAGCGTCCGACCGGTAAAGCAGGGCAGCGTTCTGCCGCTCAAAGTCTTGGCGATCTCCGTATCGGACCAAGTCGAGAGAATGGCCTTGCCGATGCCGGAAGCGTGGATCGGGCCCCGCCGCCCGGGACGGAAGAAGGCGCGCATCGGCGCGTGGCTTTCGACCTGGGAAATGAAAACGACGTCGCCGTCTTCCTCAATGCCGATATTCGCCGTCTCGCCGCTTTCGTCCATGAGCCGCTTCAGGAAAGGACGGCTGATCGTGCCGAGCTTGCGGAAGCGCAGGAAGGCGTTGCCTATCTCGAAAGCCTTGACGCCGACGGTCCACGTGCCGGCCTCGGCGTCGTTCGCCACCATCCCGTGCTGAGCGAGCGACGTCAGCAGCCGGTGCACGGTCGAAGGTGCCATGCCTGAGCGCTCCGAAAGCGCGGTCAAGGTCGAGCCGTCCCCTTCGGCGATGATCGCGAGCAGGGACAGGCTCCTATCCAGCACCTGAACGGAAGCCGGCGCGGCGTTCTCTCCCGCCTTGCGCCCTCTCTTTCCCCTGCCGTTCGCCTCCATGCCAGTCTCCAAATCAGTTGCCGCCTGAGATCATGCTCTACAGCCATTGCATCCGATTTTCTCCTATTTGTTGAAAATCTTTATTTCCATATGATGGGAATGATTTCCATAAACGCGTTGAAATAGGTGCAGCATGGATTTACCTTCCAATCAAACAGGAGGAGTTCCCATGGCCAAGATGCGCGCAGTCGATGCAGCGGTTTATGTTCTGGAAAAAGAAGGGATTGATTGCGCCTTCGGCGTACCCGGCGCGGCGATCAATCCATTCTATTCGGCCCTCAGGGCGCGCGGATCGATCCGTCACATCCTCGCTCGCCACGTCGAGGGGGCTTCGCACATGGCGGAGGGCTATACCCGCGCCAAGCACGGCAATATCGGTGTCTGCATAGGCACCTCGGGCCCGGCCGGCACGGACATGATCACCGGTCTCTACTCGGCATCCGCGGATTCGATCCCGATCCTGTGCATCACCGGGCAGGCGCCGCGTGCGCGTCTCGACAAGGAGGATTTCCAGGCGGTCGACATCGCGAAAATCGCGGCGCCGGTCACCAAATGGGCGGTCACCGTCATGGAGCCGGCGCTCGTCCCCTTCGTCTTCCAGAAGGCCTTCCACCTGATGCGCTCGGGTCGGCCGGGGCCGGTCCTCATCGACCTGCCGGTCGACGTCCAGCTTGCCGAGATCGAATTCGATCCGGAGACCTACGAGCCGCTTTCCGCCTACAAGCCTTCCGCCACCCGTGCGCAGGCCGAAAAGGCGCTCGCCATGCTCAATGAGGCAGAGCGGCCGCTGATCGTCGCCGGCGGCGGCATCATCAATGCGGACGCTTCGGATCTCCTGACCGAATTCGCCGAGATCACCGGCGTTCCGGTCGTTCCGACACTGATGGGCTGGGGCGTCATCCCGGACGACCATCCGCTGATGGCCGGCATGTGCGGCCTGCAGACCTCGCACCGTTACGGCAATGCGACGCTGCTCGCCTCCGATTTCGTCTTCGGCATAGGCAATCGCTGGGCAAACCGCCACACCGGTAACGTCCCGACCTATACGGAGGGCCGCAAGTTCATCCATGTCGATATCGAGCCGACGCAGATCGGCCGCGTCTTCGCGCCCGATTTCGGCATCGTCTCCGACGCAGGCGCCGCGCTCAAGCTCTTCCTCGACGTCGCAACCGAATGGAAGACTGCCGGCAAGCTGCGCGACTGGTCGGCCTGGGCCGAGGAGTGCCGCGAGCGCAAGCGGACGATGCTGCGCAAGACCCATTTCGATCAGACCCCGCTGAAACCCCAGCGTGTCTACGAGGAGATGAACAAGACTTTCGGCCGCGACACCTGCTACGTCTCGACCATCGGCTTGAGCCAGATTGCCGGCGCGCAATTCCTGCACGTCTACAAGCCGCGCAACTGGATCAATTGCGGCCAGGCCGGTCCGCTCGGTTGGACGCTGCCGGCAGCACTCGGCGTGCGGGCCGCCGATCCGAACCGGAAAATCGTTGCGCTTTCCGGCGATTACGATTTCCAGTTCCTGATCGAGGAGCTCGCGGTCGGCGCCCAGCACAAGCTGCCTTACCTGCATGTCGTCGTGAACAATTCCTATCTCGGGCTGATCCGTCAGGCCCAACGCGGCTTCAACATGGATTTCGAGGTCAGTCTGGCCTTCGACAACATCAATGCCGACGGCGACGCGGAGAAGGGTTACGGGGTCGACCATGTGGCGGTTGCCGAGGGGCTCGGCTGCAAGGCAATCCGCGTCAGGAGCCCGAATGAATTCGCCGACGCCTTCGATCGGGCGCAGGCGCTGATGGAAGAGCACCAGGTGCCCGTCGTCATCGAATTCATCCTGGAGCGCGTCACCAATATCGCCATGGGGGCGGACATCAACGCGGTCGTCGAGTTCGAGGAACTCGCCGAGCGCGGCGAGGATGCCCCGACCGCGATTGCCGCCCTTCTCGATTGAAGAACGTCCTGCGCGGTTCCGCCCGCATCCCGCTACCACTGAGGAGTGATCGCATGCCGAGATTTGCTGCGAACCTGACGATGCTGTTCAACGAGGCGCCGTTCCTCGACCGTTTCGCACTGGCCGCCAATGCCGGGTTCGAAGGCGTGGAATATCTCTTCCCCTACGAATTCGAGAAGGGGGCGCTGCGCGGCGAACTCGACCGCCACGGCCTGACGCAAGTGCTGCACAACCTGCCGGCCGGCAACTGGGCCGGCGGCGAACGAGGCATCGCGATCCTGCCGGATCGGATCGACGAATTCCGCAAGGGGGTCGCCACGGCCATCGACTATGCGACCGCGCTCGGCTGCCGTCAGGTCAATTGCCTCGTGGGGATTGCCCCGGACGGTGTGCCCGACAGCGTGCTGCGCACGACCCTCGTCGCCAATCTGAAGCTTGCGGCGGCCGAACTCGGCAAGTGCGGCATCCGCCTCCTGATCGAACCGATCAACCGCTTCGATATTCCCGGCTTCTATCTCAACACGGTCGGGCAGGCGGCGTCGATCATCGAGGAGGTGGGGAGCGACAACCTCTTTGTCCAGTACGACCTCTACCACCAGCAGCGCACCGAAGGCGAACTCGTCGGCACCTACAGGCGCTACCGCGAAAAGATCGCGCATATACAGCTTGCGGACAATCCCGGACGCAACGAGCCGGGGACCGGCGAGATCAACTACCCCTTCGTCTTCGACGCGCTGGAAGCAGCCGGCTACGACGGCTGGATCGGGTGCGAATACAAGCCGCTGAAGACCACCGCGGAAGGACTTGGGTGGCTCGGCACCGAGCGCCGGCGCAAACAATCCGCAGACATCATCCAAATCAGGAGCTAAGCACGATGGCATCTATCGGTTTCATTGGACTGGGTATCATGGGCACGCCGATGGCGCGCCACCTTCAGGATGCCGGTCACAAGATCATCACGTCCAAATTCGCCATCCCGCCGCGCCAGGAGCTCGTCGACAACGGGCTGGAAATCGTCGAAACGCCGAAGGCGCTCGCGGAAACGGTCGACACGATCATCCTGATGCTGCCGGATACGCCGGAAGTGAAGGATGTCCTGTTCGGTGAGAATGGCGTCTATTACGGCCTGGGCGAGGGCAAGCTCGTCATCGACATGAGCTCCATCTCGCCGATCGAAACGAAGGAGTTCGCCAAGAAGGTACGCGAAACCGGTGCCGAATATATCGACGCCCCGGTTTCCGGAGGCGAGGTCGGCGCCAAGAACGCCTCTCTCAGCATCATGGCCGGTGGCAAGCCGAGCTCCTTCGAACGCGCCCTGCCGCTCTTCAAGCTGATGGGCAAGAACATCACGCTGGTCGGCGATTGCGGCGACGGTCAGGTCACCAAGGTCGCAAACCAGATCATCGTGGCGCTGACCATCGAGGCAGTCTCCGAGGCGCTGGTCTTCGCGTCCAAGGCAGGAGCCGATCCGGCCCGTGTACGCGAGGCGCTGATGGGCGGCTTCGCATCGTCGCGCATTCTCGAGGTCCATGGCGATCGGATGATCAAGCGTACCTTCGAGCCTGGCTTCCGCATCTCGCTGCACCAGAAGGACCTGAACCTCGCACTGCAGGGAGCGAAAAGCCTCGGCATCTCGCTGCCGAACACGGCGGCAACCCAGGAGCTCTTCAACAATTGCGCCGCCAATGGCGACAGCGGGCTCGACCACTCCGGGCTCGTGCGGGCGCTCGAGCGGATGGCGAACCACGAGGTCGCCTAAGTCGCGATCGAGGACGCGCATGATCGGCCGACGGCCTCATCCGTCGGGGAGATCATGCATCCGGGCGGCGGAAGGAGGAGCCGCCGCCCGCGTATTTCTTAACGGGAGGAACAATGGCCGCCATCGCCAACCCGCGTCAATTCCTGGAGAGCCTGTTCGCCTCTGCGGTGTCCGCCGCTGATCCGGAACGCGTCATCGCCACAAATCTGCCGGAGCGGCCGAAGGGGCGAACGGTCGTCATCGGAGCCGGCAAAGGCGCCGCTCAGATGGCCCGGGCGTTCGAATGCGCCTGGGAGGGGCCGCTCAGCGGCGTGGTCGTCACGCGCTACGGTTTCGGCGCGCATTGCCGGCAGATCGAGGTGCTCGAAGCCTCCCATCCCTTGCCGGACGAGGGCGGGCTGAAGGCATCGAAGCGGCTCCTCGCGGCGGTCAGCGGCCTGACCGGGGATGACCTGGTCGTGGCACTGATCTGCGGCGGCGGTTCGGCGCTCCTGCCCGCACCACCACCGGGGCTTTCGCTCGAGGATGAAATCGCCGTCAATCGAGCGCTTCTTGCGTCAGGCGCGCCGATCAGAGCGATGAACGCGGTGCGGAAACATGTTTCCTTGATCAAGGGCGGCCGCCTTGCCGCTGCGGCCCATCCGGCCAGGGTCGTCTCTCTCGTCATCTCCGATATTCCCGGCGACGACGCGGCGCTGGTCGCATCCGGCCCGACGGTCGCCGACGCAGCCAGCCGCGACGACGCCCTGAAGATCGTCGAGCGCTATCGCCTCGCCTTGCCGGAAAAGGTCATGCGCTGGCTAGCGAGCGCTGCGGCGGATGCACCGAGACCTTCCGATCCGCGCTTTGCCCGCAACGAGGTGCGGCTGATCGCTTCGGCAGGCGCCTCGCTGGAGGCCGCGGCATCCAAGGCCCAGGCCGCGGGCATAGAGGCCGTCATTCTTTCCGATGCGATCGAAGGGGAGGCACGCGATGTCGGGCTCGTTCATGCGGCTATCGCGCGCGAGACGGCGCTGCGCGGCCGCCCCTTTCCGAAGCCCGCCCTCATCCTTTCCGGCGGCGAAACGACGGTGACGGTCCGGGGCGAAGGTCGCGGCGGGCGCAACAGCGAGTTCCTGCTGTCGCTGGCGCTCGGCATCGACGGTATCGGCGGGATCTCGGCGCTCGCCGCAGATACCGACGGCATCGACGGATCCGAGGACAATGCCGGCGCCTTCGCCGATCATACGACGATCGCGCGCCTGCTGGCGCGGCGCCTGGATGCCGCCGCGCTGCTTCAGAAGAACGACAGCTGGGTGGCCTTCGATGCGCTTGGAGACCTTTTCAAGCCGGGGCCGACGGGCACGAACGTCAATGACTTCAGGGCGGTGCTGATCCAGTGATCGGTGCCGGCACCCAAAGGCAATTGGTCAACCAGGGAGGAAAGACCATGATACCTCTACCGATCCGCCCGCTTTCGCACGGCGAGTTCGCGCCCTTCGGCGACGTCATCGAGCCTGACGATGCGAAGAGCTTTCCGATCAACGCCGGCAAATGCATCCGCTATCACGACCTTGCGAAGGTGGAGACGAGCGGCCCGGAAGCCCGAACGCTGGTCAGCCTCTTGAAGGGCGAGCCCTACGAGATCCCCCTGACGCTGAAGATGGTGGAACGGCATCCGCTCGGAAGCCAGGCTTTCATCCCGCTGACGGGAAATCCCTTTCTCGTGGTCGTCGCGCCCGACGAAGGCGGGGAACCCGGCGAGCCGATCGCCTTCGAGACCGCGCCGGGCCAGGGGGTCAACATCGCGCAAAATGTCTGGCACGGAATTCTGACGCCGCTTCGTTCGACCTCCGAATTCGTCGTCATCGACCGCGGCGGCAGCGGGTGCAATCTCGAGGAGCATTTCTTCGAAAAGCCTTATCAGGTCGAATACGCTTGACCGACGTGCGTCCCGCACTTGTTGCGGGGCGCTCGAACTCTTAGGTTCGGTGCTTCCGAGTCCGTGATCTTTGAGCAATGCAGCACTTCGCCAGGAAAATGTGGGGGAAACCGGTTGGGGCATGCCGACCTCACTCGCCCTGCACCTGGCGCTCGCCTTCTTGCTGCTGGTTCGGCTGCCGGAATTGTCTGCGCCGGCAAAGGAGCAAAGCGTCAGCGTCGAGCTCGTTGCGCAGCCGAAGAGTGCGGAAAAGCCCGAGCAAAAGCCGAACGTGGCCAAGAGCGAGCAAACGCGTCCTCAGCCTGAGGCATTCGAGTCGGCCGCAGCGCCGGTCGAAACGGAAAAGCCGCCTCGGCCCGAATTGCCTCCGGCCGCGCCGAAGAAGACCGAAACGCCGAGCGAGACGCCGGAGGCCTCGCGCCCTGCCCCGGCAAAAAAGGAAAACACCGCCAGCGAAAAGCCGGCGGAAAGCAGGACCGCGCTTGCGGAATTGCGCGTCGATGCCCGGAGCGCAGCGAAAGAGGCGGCCGATGCCGCAGCCACGCCGCCGGCTGCAGCTGTTCCCCAGGAGAAACCGGTTCTGGAGGAAGCAAGGGCGGACCCGGCGCAAAAGCCGGCCGAGGCCATGGCCGAACGCCAGTCGAACCAGCTCGTCCAGGCGAAGGAACTCTATTCTGAAAACGCCCTGTCGGACCCCCGCGTGAAACAGGCGATCGGCAGGCTGCCGCCGAAGAAGCGGATCGTGCAGCTCTGCAGCATCGAAGCGCTCGAGCAGGTGCGGCGTGAAATGCCCGGCGCCTTTCCGGACATGCTCGTTCCCTTCGGCCCTTCGGGGGGCTTCATCTCGCCGACAGGCCTGAACGCCGATGGCGGCGCCTTCCGCAGCCGGTCGACATGGTACGCCATCGACTTCGAATGCGAAGTGAGCCCCGAGACGACATCGGTCACTTCCTTCAGCTTCGCGATCGGCAAGGCGATCCCGAAGAGCGAGTGGGCCGCGCGACAGCTGCCGAGCAATTAAAACACTGGGACGGATGGAGGGACAGAATGGCAAGCGCGTATCGCTGGCTGAACGAGCCGGCAAGCTGGGAGGGCGACGAACGCGATCTGTCGCTCAAGACCGACGCCAAGACGGATTTCTGGCGCGAAACCTTTTACGGCTTCGTGCGCGACAGCGGACATGCCTATCTTCGTCCGGTTTCAGGCGATTTCACCGCGTCGGCGACGATCGTCGGCCAGTATGAGCAGCTTTATGACCAGGCCGGTCTGATGCTGCGGCTCGACGAACAGAACTGGATCAAATGCGGTATCGAATATACTGACGGGCTGATGCATTTCAGCGTGGTCGTGACACGCGGCGTATCGGACTGGTCGGTCATTCCGTTGCACGCAAGGGCGCCTTCGGACCCACTGGAGGTGCGGCTGACGCGGCATGGCGATGCGGTGCGGGTGCAATTCCGCTTTGGCGAGGAACGCTGGCAGATGGCGCGGCTCTGTCCCTTTTCCGCCGCTGATGCCGAGGCCGGCGTCACGGCCTGTTCGCCGGAGCGCGCGGGCTTTGCGGCAAGGTTCCGCGATTTGAATTTCGGCCCGCCGATCGCTCGCGCCTTGCACGACGACTGAAGCCCCGATAGCGCGATCCTTTTGCGAAAATTGGGTCACGCGATCGCGCGCGGCGCCAGGCTGCCGGCCGGCCGGCAGGAGTCGCGAATGACCAGTCTTCCCTGAAGCACGAGCCGGCGCGGCGCTTCCGGGCTAGCGCCGGAAAGGCGGTCGAGCACGAGCTGCGCCGCCTGTTCGCCGATCGCCTGGACTGGCTGGGCGATCGTCGTCAGATGCGGCTGGAAGACGTCGGCCCAGGGAAAATCGTCGAAGCTTGCGACCGAAACGTCGTCCGGGCAGCGAAAGCCCATGTCCCGGATCGCCTTCATCACCCCGATGACCATCAGGTTGTTGGCGGAGAAAATTGCCGTTGGCCGCTCGGGACTTGTCAGCAGCTGGATCGCCGCGGTGTAGGCGTCCTTCTCCCGAAAATTGCCGATCCGGATCAGGTCCTCCTCGCAGGGGAGGCCCGCCGCCTCCAACGCTGCCCGATAGCCGGCAAGACGCTCCCGTCCGGTCGAAGTGTCGAGCGAGCCCGAAATATAGCCGATGCGCCGATGGCCGAGGCCGAGCATATAGACCGTTGCATCCTGAACCGCGCGACGATTGTCGAGCACGACCGCATCGGTGTCGATGCCGTCGCAAAGCCTGTCGATCAGCACGGTTGGAAGATTGGCGCTAGCGATCATGCGCTTCAGCGTTTCGTCGTCTCCGGCCGGCGCGATGATCAGGCCGTCCACGCTCCGGTCGATCAACACGGCGATCTGCTCGTCCTGCAAGGCAACGTCCTCGTCATTGCAGCAGAGCATCACGGCGTAGCCGGCCCGATGCAGCACGTCCTGGATCACTGCCACGACATCGGTGAAGAACGGATTGGTGATATCGGCAACCATCAGGCCTACGGTGCGGGTCGTGCCGAGCTTGAGACTGCGGGCGATCGCGTTGCGCTTGTAGCCTATGAGGCCGATCGCCTGCTCGATGCGGCTGCGCAATTCCGGACTGACCGGGGCCGAGCCGTTGATCACGGCCGAGACCGTCGCCACAGAGACATGCGCCGCCTTGGCAACGTCGAGCATGGTCGGTGCACCGGATTTCCGTGAATTTCGTCGCTGCTGCATTTCTTCCGAAACGTTTTGATGATTTGCTCGCGAAACTGTATTTGAATTGCTGCAATTAGGCAATCAAGCCCGGAACGGCCTGCTTGACAGTGTCGAAACGTTTAGAATAGGCTGCAGGAAATAGGCGAATAGAGCGTCAGATGTCGGCGGTAGGGAGGCTGCCAATATCATGCGCGATGCTATCCCCCGTGATTCGGTCACCAAAGAATCCGGCCGGCCAGTTCTGGCGGCCGAAGCGGTTTCGAAATCGTTCGGCGGCGTCGCGGCGCTCAAGGATGTGCGCTTCGACTTGCGCGCGGGCGAAATCCATGCGCTCATGGGCGAGAATGGCGCCGGCAAGTCGACGCTGATGAAGGTCCTGTCCGGCGTCTACCCGGACTACGAGGGCACCTTCCGCGTCGATGGAGAAACCGCCCGCTTCTCCAATGTGCGCGATGCCGAGGCGGCCGGGATCGCCATCATCCATCAGGAACTCAACCTCGTCCCCGAACTCGGCGTCGCCGACAACATCTTTCTCGGCCGCGAACGGGTGATCGCCGGTCTTTTCGTGGATCGCAAGGCGAGCCTGGAGGCCGCACGAGGGCTGTTGAACCGTCTCGGCATCGAACTCGACCCGGAGGCGCGCGTCGGGCAGTTGCGGGTGGGCGAACAGCAGCTCGTCGAGATCGCGAAGGCCCTCTCCGTCGAAGCGCGCATTCTGATCATGGACGAACCGACCTCGGCGCTTTCACCCGGCGAGTGTCGGCGCCTCTTCAAGATCATGCGGCAACTCGCAGCCGACGGCGTCGGCATCATCTATATTTCGCACCGGATCGACGAGGTCATGCAGCTCAGCGACCGGGTCACCGTCTTCCGCGACGGCCGGCATGTCTGGACCCGGCCGATGGCCGGACTGGACGAGAATACGATCATCGCCGCAATGGTGGGCCGCAACCTCCTCGACGCGCACCCGGCCGACCGGGGCAACGGCGGGGGCGAGCCCGTCCTTTCGGTAAGGGACCTGTCGCTTGCCGTGCCCGGACGCCACGGCTGGCGCGACGTGCTGAAGGGCGTGAGCTTCGACGTTCGCGCCGGCGAGATCCTCGGCATCGGCGGCTTGCTCGGCGCGGGGCGCACGGAAATCCTGGAGACAATTTTTGCATCGAATGAAGGCCTTCGCGGCGGTGATATCCGGCTGGACGGCATCGCCGTCGATATCCGCTCGCCACGCGATGCTCGCCGCCTCGGTTTTGCTCTGGTGACGGAGGACCGCAAGGCGAAGGGGCTGCATCTTCACGAATCGATCAGAGACAATGTGGCCCTGCCGCTTGTTGGAAGGCTCGCCCGATTCGGGCTGCGCTCCTTCGAAGGCGAGCGTGCGCTCGCAAAAGGGGCAGTCGATGCGCTCGGCGTGCGCTGCGCGAGCACCGACCAGGCGGCCGGAACCCTGTCCGGCGGCAACCAGCAGAAGGTCGTCATCGGCAAGTGGCTGGCGACCGGTCCGCGTGTCCTTCTTCTCGACGAGCCGACGCGCGGCATCGACGTCGGTGCGAAGCGCGAGATCTACGATCTCATCTTCAAGCTCGCCGGCGACGGGCTGGCGATCGTGGTGGTCAGTTCCGAACTGCCCGAGCTTTTGCTCCTCGCCGACCGCATTCTGGTGATGGCCGAGGGACGGCAGACCGGGCTCGTCTCCCGGGAGGAGGCGAGCGAGGAGCGCATCATGCAGCTCGCCGCCCCGCGGAGCGCACGCGGAAGGGCGGTTGCATGAATTTCCTGAGGGCTCTCTCCCGTACGAAACTCTATTGGGGGCTGATCGCCATCTTCCTGATCGGAGTCCTGTCCTCGCCGGTAACGTCGTCGGGCAGAAACATCTTTCTCTCCTCCGGCAATCTCCTCGACGTGTTGCGGCAGGTATCGACCACCGGGCTGATCGCCACCGGCATGACGGCCGTCATTCTGACCGGCGGCATAGACCTTTCGGTCGGCTCGCTGATGGCGGTCTGCACCGTCGTCTGCGCGATGCTCCTGACCGTTCCCGGGGACACTGCCGCCCTCTATCTGGGGCTGCCGTCCGTCGGGCTTGCCGTTCTGGTCGGCGGTGCGGCGGCAGTACGCTTCGTCTTCCTGAATATCGAGAAATCACGGGCGGGCGTGACACATGTCCGCGACATCCGGCTTGACCGGACCCGCGGTACCGTTCTGCCCGCCGCAGCCGGCATCGTCCTCTGTGCCCTGGTTCTAAGTTTCCTTCTGCCTCAGATGCAGACGAAATTCGGCGTGCTCGGCGTTCTGCTCGTGGCGCCGGCGGTCGGACTCATGTTCGGCGCGGTCAATGGCGCGATCATCGTGGTCGGACGATTGCAGCCCTTCATCGTCACGCTTGCCATGATGGTCACGGCGCTCGGCATCGCCCGGCTCACCGCCGGGCAGAACAACGCCGTTCTGCCGGTCTATACCGGCAGCAATGCGACCGCCGATTTTGATATGCTGCGGCAGCTCGTCTTCGGCATCGTGCCGATGCCCGGCATATTCTTCATCGTCGCGATTCTTCTCTACGGCGCGGTGCTGCGGTTCACCCCCTTCGGCCGCTATGTCTATGCGATCGGCGGAAACGAGGAGGCGGCGCGCCTTTCCGGCATCAATGCGGGCCGGGTGAAGATCGTCACCTATGCGGTATCGGGTCTTCTCGCGGGCATCGCCGCGGTCCTCTATGTGGCCCAGTACCGGCAGGGCAAGCCGGACGCTGGCGCGGGCCTCGAACTGGATGCGATCGCGGCAGTGGTCATCGGCGGGACGAGCCTGATGGGAGGGCGCGGGAGCCTTGCCGGGACGTTCTGCGGCGTCCTGATCTTCGGCCTGCTCTCCAATATCCTGCAGCTCCACAACATCAATTCCAATCTTCAGCTGGTGCTGAAGGGCGTGATCATCATCGGCACGGTGCTCGTTCAGGAGCGCAATGCCTACGACCTTCTCGCGCAATTGCGGCTGCCGGGCGCAAGCCGGCGCCCGACTCGAGGAGATACGTCCGCCGAGGAGCGGACGTCGGGAGAGACGTTATCCATGACAATGGGAGGAAAGAAGAAATGAAACGCCGTGACATCATCAAACTGACGGCGGTCGCCGCCGTTCTCGCCGCGACGACCGTGCTCATGCCGGCGCACGACGCCCTGGCCCAGGACAAGAAGTTTCGCATCGGCTTCAGCCAGGCGACGACGATCGAACCGTGGCGTGCGCAGTTCAACAAGGACATCATCGCCGAGGCGGCAAAGCATCCGGACGTCGAGCTGATCATAACCGACGGTGAGGACAGGACGGAAAAGCAGGTGGCAGACGTCGAGAACCTCATTCGCCAGGAGGTGGATGCCTTGCTCGTGTCGCCGAAAGAGTCCGCAGGGCTCACCGGCGTGGTGCAGCAGGCGATCGATGCCAAGATCCCGGTCTTCGTTCTCGACCGAAACGTCGAGACCGACCAGTACACCCAGTTCGTCGGCGGCGACAACAAACTGATCGGCCGCGCGGCCGGCGAATATGCGGTCGAGCTTCTCGGCGGAAAGGGCAAGGCTCAGGGCAATATCGTCGAGATATGGGGCGGCATGGGCACCCAGCCGGCGCACGACCGCCACGACGGCTTCCACGAGTTCACCGACAAGGAGCCCGGCATCAAGAACCTGCTCGATCAGCAATCCGGCGACTGGAAGCAGGACCAGGCCTACAACATCATGGCGACGGCGCTGCGCAACAACGAGAAGATCGATCTCGTATACGGCCACAACGATCCGATGGCCTATGGCGCCTATCTGGCGGCGAAGGACGCAGGTCGTGAGAAGGAAATGAAGTTCATCGGCATCGACGCGCTCCCGAACGAAGGCGTGACCTGGGTCGACAACGGCGAACTCACCGCGACCTTCCTCTATGCGACGCCGGGAGCAGAGGGTCTGCGCCAGGCGGTGAAGTTCCTGAAGGGGAAAAGGTCGAAAAGACCGTCACGCTCGACACGATGAAGGTGACCAAGGAAAACGCCGCGCAGATCCTGAAGGACAACGGCCTGTAAGAGCCGTCGCGCGGACGCGCTGCGGCAAACGCAAAGTCTGCATGCTCTACTCGGTCCGATTTGAGGAAGCGTGCAGCGGGCGGGCGGCGGACGAGGGGGACCGCCCGCCTTCCCTCTACCGCATCATCGACAGTGCCGTGGCGAAGAAATCCTCGCTGCCGAAGTTGCCCGATTTCAGCGCCAGCAACATGTCGTTTCCGGCAGTGCCGATCGTCCTCAGCACGGGGACGCCGGGCGCGATCTCCGGACCGATCAGGAAAGCCGGAATGCCGAGCCTGTCGACGGTCGCGCCGGAGGTCTCTCCGCCGGCGACGACGAGGCGTCTCACGCCGCGCTCCACCAGTTCGCCGGCGATCGCGGCGGTTGCCGTTTCGATCGCGTGCCCGGATGCCTCTCGCCCGTAGCGCGCCTGCAGACGCGAAACGACCTCGGGCGCGGCACTTGCAGCGATGGCGACGGGGCCTTGGGCAATCCGTTCCCCGGCCCAGGCGACGGCTGCGGAAATCTCGTCCGATCCGGCGAGGAGCTTTTCCGTGTCGAGCCGCAGCACCGGCATATGGCGTTCCGCCGCGTCGAGCTGCTTCAGCGTTGTCGCCGAACAACTGCCTGCGACCACCGCGGCAAGACCGCCGACGGGGCGGATGGCGTCGCTTTCCCCGTCGCTTGCCGAAGCGCGGCCGGAGCGCAGAAGCGCGCGAGCGAGGCCGAGACCCAGGCCGGACGCGCCGGTGGAGACGGGCATCTCGAGCGCCGCTTCGCCGAGCGTTTCGAGATCGCGTTCGAAGACGGCATCCGCGATAGCCGCGGCGGCGCCTTCGGCGCGTAACCGATCGAGCCGCGCCTTTACCGCATCGGCTCCGCGCGTGACGGTCGGCAGGTCGATGAGGCCGGCCTTGCCGCGCGACTGGCGGGTGAGCACCCGCACCAGATTGGCATCGCGCATCGGGTTGAGCGGGTGGTCTTTCAACGGGCTTTCGTCGAGCGGCTGGCCGTTGACGAAAAGATGGCCGAGATAGACGGTTCGCCCCGTTTCCGGAAAGGCCGGCGTAACGAGGGCGAAGTCGCCGCCGGAGACGCTCAGAAGCGCTTCGGTCACCGGCCCGATATTGCCGAGATCCGTCGAATCGAAGGTGGAGCAGATCTTGTAGAGGACGTGGGCGGCGCCTCGGCCGCGCAGCCAGCTTTCGGCCGCGAGGGCGGCGGCCACGGCCTCCTCCGCTGCGACCGACCGGATCTTCAGGGAAACGACCACTGCATCGACGTCGGGCAGGGCGAGCGACGGATCGGGAATGCCGACCGTCTGCACGGTGCGAAGCCCGTTCTTCGTCAGGGTATTTGCGAGATCGGAGGCGCCCGTGTAGTCGTCGGCGATCGATCCGAGCAGGATTGTCATGGGTCAGCTCCGTCGAAAGGGTTTGAACCAGCCGAGGCCGTCCAGCGTCCGGCCGCGCGGGTTATATTCGCAACCGACGAAGCCGCCATAGCCGAGCCGGTCGATTTCATCAAAGAGGTAGCGATAGTTCAGCTCCTCGCCATCGGGCTCGTGCCGCGAGGGTACGCTGGCGATCTGGATGTGGCCGGTGACCGGCATCAGATGGCGGAGCGCCATTGCGACGTCGCCGTGCAGGATCTGCCGGTGATAGATGTCGAATTGCAGCTTCAGGTTGGGGAGCGCCAGTTCGGCGATGAGCCACTCGGCGGTCCCGAAATCGTTGAGGAAATATCCCGGCATGTTGCGCCCGTTGATCGGTTCGACGAGGAGATCGATGCCTTCGTCGGCCAGGCGCCCGGCGGCGTAGGCGACCGAGCGGCGGTAACGGGATGCGGCCTCCGGGTCGCGCGGATCAGCAAGACCAGCCATCAGGTGCAGGCGCTTGGCGCCGGTCGCCGCCGCGTAGTCGAGCGCCTTGTCGACATCCGATTTCAACCCGTCGAAGCGGCCGGGCAGGGCGGCGATGCCGCGCTCGCCGGCTGCCCAATCGCCCGGCGGCAGGTTGAACAGCGCCTGCTCGAGCCTGTTGCGGGCAAGCCGTTCGGCGATCGCTTCCGGCGGCACCTCGTAGGGAAAAAGGTACTCGACGGCGGCGAACCCGGCGTCGGCGGCCGCGTCGAAGCGGTCGAGGAACGGCCACTCGGTGAACATCATCGTCAGATTGGCGGCAAAAACGGGCATGCGCGTCTTCCTTAGGGATTATTCGTGCCGGGCAACGTGGCCCCGGAGAGCTGAGCGTAGAGCCGCGCGAGGGAGGAATCGTCGTCGCGCCCCATGCCTGCGCCCGAGGCTGCAAGATACATCTGCAGTGCGGCCGCCACGAGCGGCACCGGATAGCGCTCCGCGCGCGCCATATCCTGGACGATGCCGAGGTCCTTCACAAAAATCTCGATGGCGCTCAGCGGGGCGTAATCTCCCGCCAGCACATGCGGGATGCGGTTCTCGAACATCCAGGAATTGCCGGCCGAGGCGGTGATCACCTCGTATACTTTGTCGAGGTCCAGCCCCTGTTTCGCCGCGAAGGCGATCGCCTCGCAGGCGGCCGCGATGTGCACGCCGGCGAGAAGCTGGTTGATCATCTTGAAGGCGGCGCCGGTCCCGGCAGTCTCGCCGAGTTCGTAAACCTTGGCGGCCATGGCGTCGAGGGCCGGTCGGGCGGCGGCGAAGGCCTGCGGCGAGCCCGAAGCCATGATCGTCAGTTCGCCCTTCGATGCCTTTGCCGCGCCGCCTGAGATCGGCGCGTCGAGATAGTGAAGCCCGAGTCCTTCGAGCCGCTGCGCCAGGTCGCGCGCGATCGCCGGATCCATGGTCGCGGACGATATGAAAACGGCGCCGGGCTTCATCGCGTCTGCAACGCCGTCCCGGCCGAACAGAACGGCTTCGGTCTGCGCGCCGCTCACGACGACCGAAACGACGATGTCGGCGCCCGTCACGGCTTCGCCTGGCGTGCCGGCTCCGCGACCGCCTTCGGCGACGAAACGTTCCACTGCGGGCGGGGCAACGTCGTAGCCAAACACGTCGAGGCCCGCGCTTTTCAACGAGCACGCCATACCGAAGCCCATCGAGCCGAGCCCGAGCACTGCGATCTTCGATGCCATTTCGTCTCCTCCAGTTGCCGGTCACTCATTCTAGGGATTTTTGGCAGCGCTGCCAACCAAAATTGGTAGCGCTGCCAAAAAATTCCGCCTATGAAGTCGATGAGAGCCGTGAACGGTCTCGTCAAACTGGAACAGGCGCGAAGTGGCGACGGACTTCAAGCAGCAGACACCCGTAACGCTCGCAGAGGTGGCGGAAGCCGCGGGCGTGGGTGAGAGCACGGTTTCCCGCGTGCTGCGCAATCACGGCTCGTTCTCCGGCAAGGCCCGCGAGCGCGTGTTGGATGCGGTCGAGCGGCTTGGCTACGTGCCGAACCGGATTGCCGGAACCTTGGCCTCGGCCGGGTCCCGGCTCGTTGCCTTCGTCATCCCGTCGCTCACCAACATCGTGTTCCCGGACGTGCTGCGGGGTGCAGGCGCCGTTCTGGAGGAAAATCGCTATCAGGCCGTCTTTTCCGTGACGGACTATGAGCCGGAGCGCGAGGAGGCCCTCGTCGCCGCCATGCTCGCCTGGCGGCCGACGGCGGTGATGCTTGCCGGCTTCGAGCATACGGAAGGCACGCTCAAGATGCTGCGGGCGAGCGGCTGTCGCGTCGTCGAACTGCTCGACATCGACGGGAGCGCCATAGACCTGGCGGTCGGCTTTTCCAATCGTGAGGCGGGTCGGGCGAGCGCCGAATTCCTGTTGAAGCGCGGTTATCGCCGGATCGGCTATGTCGGCCACGATCTCGACCGCGACACACGCGCCCGCAAACGCTTCGACGGCTTCCGTGAAGCGCTGAACCTGGCCGGCGTCGCCCTTGTGGATCGGGAAATCCGTCCGGGCGCTTCTTCGGTTGGGAGCGGTCGGGCGGGGCTCGATCAGCTTCTTCGAAGGGCGCCGGAACTCGATGCGGTCTATTTCTCGAACGACGACATGGCGCTCGGCGGATATTTTCATTGTCTTGCACGCGCCATTTCCGTCCCAACCAGGCTCGCCCTTTTCGGCCATAACGGCCTCGATATCGGCCAGGCCACGCCGCAGCCTCTGACGACCATTCGCACGCCCCGCGTCGCGACGGGAAAGCTGGCGGCCGAGTTGGTCATCAACGATCACCCGTCTCACATCGCCGATCTTGGATTTGAACTGATCGAAGGCGATACAGCCTGAACGAAAGGACCACCAATGTCCGAAACGCGTCTTCGCGAGGAAATCTGCCGCTACGGCCGGTCCCTCTTCGAGCGGGGCCTGACCCCCGGCTCTTCCGGAAACATATCGATGAGACTCGATGACGGCGGCTGGCTGGTGACGCCCACCAATGCCTCGCTCGGCTTCCTCGATCCGGGGCGTATTTCGCGCCTCGATGCCGGCGGCCGGCTTGTCTCGGGTGACAAGCCGACCAAGGAGATCCCGCTTCATTCCGCCCTCTACGAGACGCGCGGCAGCGCCCGCGCCATCGTGCATCTCCATTCGACCCACGCGGTCGCGCTGACGATGCTGCCGGAGATCGATCCGCAAGCGGCCCTTCCGCCGATGACGCCCTATTACCTCATGCGGGTCGGGGAGACTGCGCTCGTGCCCTATTACCGCCCCGGAGACCCGGCCGTCGCCGATGCGATCCGCGGGCTTGCGGGCAAATATTCCTCCGTGCTGCTTTCCAATCACGGTCCCGTCGTCGCCGGCGACAGTCTGGAGGCCGCGGTCTTTGCGACGGAGGAACTGGAAGAGACCGCGAAGCTCTACCTGCTGCTGCGCAACCTCAATCCCCGCTATCTCAGCCCGCAGCAAGTCGCCGATCTTGCCAAAACCTTCAGCCTCGACCTGCCGTCGCTCGGCGACCATGAGGGACATGATCACGGATAGAGTGCCTCCCTGCGTCTAGTCTCAACCGGTCTGGATCCGCATTTTGCCCCTCACCCAGCCCTCTCCCCGCCGGCGGGGAGAGGGGACCTGCCCTGAAAAATGCTTGGGGCCACTAAGCTGGCCGGCTAGTCCCTTCGCCCCGCTTGCGGGGAGAAGGTGCCGGCAGGCGGATGAGGGGCAGGCCGAGCGTGTCCGGTCCCACGGCACCGCACAACGAGCCGTGCATTATTGGTGCGCTGCCGCAACGAACCTGTCTTGACCGCACCTTCCGATAAGCCCTCTATTCGTCATACTGATCTGCTGGACCAACCAGTGGATCAGTTGGGAGGCCGCGGTGAACGGAAGTCCAATCCTCACGCATATGCCGAAAGTCGGGAAGAGCCTCGAGCGCCGTACCGCGCGCGACCTCATCGCCGACAAGCTTATGGTGCTGGTTGCGACCAACATGCTGAGGCCCGGCGACGTGCTGCCGGGCGAACGCGAGCTTGCGAGCGTGCTCCATGTGAGCCGCGAGACCGTGCGCGGCGCAATCCAGACGCTGGCGGCGCGCGGTGTGGTAGAGGTGTCGCAAGGAAGCCGAACCCGCGTCGGGAATGTCGATCTCAGCCATGTCACGGTGACGATCGCTTCACCGAACGCGATCGACAGCTACGATCTCGAGGACGTTCACGCCGCAAGACTCCATATCGAGTTGAAGGTGGTCGGCGACGCGGCCGAAAACATCGACGAAGAGGCGCTGCGCAAGCTTGACAGCCTTCTCGATGCGCAGAAGATCTGCGGTGACGACGCGATGCGCTTTCTGATCTGCGACCGCGAGTTCCACGTGGCGATCTACCGGGCCTGCGGCAATCCGCTGCTCTCCGATTTTGTCACCGACCTTTACACCTATATGATGGACTACCGGCGCAGCGCCATGTCACGGCCGGGAGCAATCGAAGCGAGCTACAAGGATCACAGCGACATCGTCGCCGCCTTGAGGCGGCATGACCGGGCGGCCGTCGTTGCCGCCTTTCACCATCATCTGATCCGGATCTATGAGACGACGAAGGCTCTGCTGGCGGACGAGGAGGCAGACGGAACGAACAGAAAGTCAAGCTGAGCAGGACCGACCGGGTGGCTGAACAGGAGGAGGTTCGCCGAATATGCATGTAATGGTCATAGGTGCCGCCGGCATGATCGGCCGGAAGCTGGTCGAAAGGCTGGCCGCGGAGCCCGGATCTCTGGGACGCGAGATCGCCAGCCTGACGTTGGCTGACGTGGCTGAGCCGCCCGTGCCTCCGGCGCTTTCGTCGCTTGCGACGACGCTTGCCATCGACCTGTCCACCGAGGGCAGCGCAGAGCGCCTGATCTCGTCGCGGCCCGACGTGATCTTCCACCTCGCGGCGATCGTCTCGGGAGAGGCGGAGGCCGACTTCGACAAAGGCTACCTGGTCAATCTCGACGGCACGCGTGCGCTCTTCGAGGCGATCCGCCGCGAGGGACAGCGCGAGCGCTACCTCCCGCGCGTCCTCTTCGCCTCCTCTATCGCCGTCTTCGGCCAGCCGTTCCCGGAAAAGATCGGCGACGAGTTCTTCACGACGCCGCTCACCAGTTACGGGACGCAAAAGGCGATCTGCGAGCTGCTGCTCGCCGATTATACCCGCCGCGGCTTCTTCGACGGTATCGGCATTCGGCTACCGACCATCTGCATACGGCCCGGAAAGCCGAACAAGGCCGCATCCGGCTTCTTTTCCAACATCCTGCGCGAGCCGCTCGTCGGCCAGGAGGCTATCCTGCCGGTGGACGAGAATGTCCGGCATTGGTTCGCGAGCCCGCGCTCGGCCGTGGGCTTCTTCATCCATGCGGCGCGAATGGATACCGATATCATCGGACCGCGGCGAAACCTCACCATGCCGGGGCTTTCGGCGCTGGTCGGCGAGGAGATAGAGGCGCTCGGCCGCATTGCCGGCCGGAAGGCCGTGGGCCTCATCCGCCGCGAACCGGACCCGGTGATCCGCACGATCGTCTCCGGCTGGGCGACCGACTTCGATGCCCGCCGTGCCCGAGAACTCGGCTTTACGGCCGAAAGCAATTTCGACGAGATCATCCGCATCCATATCGAAGACGAACTCGGAGGAAGGATCTGAGATGGCCCAGGCGAAGGGATCGGGCGAGGGCAGGATCGCGCTGGTCACGGGCGGCGGGACCGGTGTCGGCCGGGGCATAGCCCAGGCCTTGAGTGCGGAAGGCTACAGCGTCGTCATCACCGGCCGCCGTCCGGATGTTCTCGAGGCTGCGGCCGGCGAAATAGGCGGGGGGACCGGCAATATCGTCCGCGCGGTCGTCTGCGACGTCGGCGATCCGGATCAGGTCGCGGCTCTCTTCGCCGCCGTCCGGGCGGATTTCGGCCGGCTGGACCTCCTCGTCAACAATGCCGGCTCCAACGTGCCGCCCGTGCCACTCGAAGATGTGACCTTCGAACAGTGGAACGGTATCGTCGCGGCGAACCTGACGGGCGCCTTTCTGTGTACGCAACATGCCTTCCGGCTGATGAAGGCGCAAACGCCGCGGGGCGGCCGGATCATCAACAACGGCTCGATTTCCGCGCAGACGCCGCGGCCCAATTCGGCGCCCTATACCGCGACCAAGCACGCCATTACCGGCCTCACGAAATCGACGGCGCTCGATGGCCGGATGCACGACATCGCCTGCGGTCAGATCGACATAGGCAATGCTGCGACCGACATGACGGCGCGGATGAGCACCGGCGTGCTGCAGGCCAATGGCGAGGTTGCGGCGGAGCCGACGATACCGATCGAGCACATCGCCGAGGCGGTCGTCTACATGGCGAGCCTGCCGCTCTCGGCCAATGTTCTAACGATGACCGTGATGGCGACCAGGATGCCGCTGGTCGGCCGCGGATAAAGAGGTTTTCAGCCTGGCGCGATCGCGCAAACGATGAATTTGGCGGCCGCAAGGGTAAAGATCAGTTCTGGGAGGAACGCAAATGGCAGGCGTGGATTTTGTCGATGTTCGGAAGTCCTTCGGTGCTTTCCCTGTCATCAAGGGCGTGAACATCGAGATCGAGGATGGCGAGTTCGTCATTCTCGTCGGCCCTTCCGGTTGCGGCAAATCCACCTTGCTGCGGATGCTGGCGGGTCTCGAAAACATCACCGCGGGCGAAATTCGCATCGGCAATCAGGTGGTCAACCGATTGCCGCCGAAGGACCGCGACATCGCCATGGTGTTCCAGAACTATGCGCTCTATCCGCATATGACTGTCGCCGACAACATGGCCTTCTCCCTGATGCTGGCAAGCAGACCCAAATCCGAAATCGACAAGCGCGTCGGCGTGGCGGCCGAAATCCTCGGCCTTTCGAAGCTGCTGGACCGTTATCCGCGTCAGCTTTCCGGCGGTCAGCGACAGCGCGTCGCCATGGGGCGGGCGATCGTGCGCGACCCGCAGGTATTTCTCTTCGACGAACCGCTTTCCAACCTCGACGCGAAGCTGCGCGTCGCCATGCGCGCCGAGATCAAGGAATTGCATCAGCGGCTGAAAACCACGACCGTCTACGTGACGCACGACCAGATCGAGGCGATGACCATGGCCGACAAGATCGTCGTCATGCATGACGGCATCGTCGAGCAGATCGGCGCACCGCTCGAGCTCTACGACAACCCCGCCAATCTCTTCGTGGCCGGTTTCATCGGCTCGCCTGCGATGAACATGCTCAAGGGCCGCCTCGATCCGGGCAATCCGAATGCCTTCCTCACCGCCGACGGAACGGCTCTGCCCGTGACGCAGCCGGCGGCAGCGGCCCAAGGGCGCGATCTCGTCTACGGTCTCAGGCCCGAATACATGGCGCTCGACCCGAACGGGCTGCCGGCCGAAATCGCGGTAATCGAGCCGACCGGCTATGAGACGCAGCTGATCGCAAGGCTCGGTGGGCACCATGTGACCTGTGTTTTCCGCGAGAGGGTGAATGCCAAGCCCGGCGAAACGATCCATCTCGCGATCGATGCCGCGCATGTGCACTTGTTCGACGCCGGAACGGGACGGCGGCTGGTCGGCTGACGTCGCTGACGAAGGGAGGAGCCTTCGTGGCCCATAAAGATGCCAGGCAATGGCCGGCATCGCTCAAGCCGCATTCGCCAAGCGGGACGGTGAATGCCGGAGGAAGACGCTCCCGCATTTTGAGGAGGAGTAGCATGCCGATAAAGAGACGTGATTTTCTCGCAACCTCCGCCGCACTCGCCGGCGTTGCGGGTCTGGGCATCCGCCCGTCGTTCGCGCAGGCCGAGCCGAGCTACAAGCCGGAGGAGGGGGCAAGCCTCAGGCTTCTCAGATGGACGCCCTTCGTCAAGGGCGATGAAGACGCCTGGATCGCCAACACCAAGAAGTTCACGGAAGCCACGGGCGTCGAAGTCCGCATCGACAAGGAAAGCTGGGAGGACATCCGGCCGAAGGCGGCGGTTGCCGCCAATGTCGGCTCCGGTCCTGATATGGTGATGTGCTGGTTCGACGACGCACATCAATATCCCGACAAGCTCGTCGACCTGACGGAGCTCGCCGACTATCTCGGCAACAAATATGGAGGATGGTACGACGGCCTGAAGGGGTATGCGAGCCGCGACGGCCAGTTCATCGCCATGCCGCTGGCCGCGATCGGCAACGCCGTCTGCTACCGCGAGAGCCACATGAAGGCGGCCGGCTTCAGTGAATTCCCGAAGGACACGGCCGGCTTTCTCGAACTCTGCAAGGCCCTCAAGGCCAAGGGAACCCCGGCCGGTTTCCCCCACGGCAAAGCGGTTGGCGACGGCAACAACTACGCCCATTGGCTGCTGTGGAGCCATGGCGGCAAGATGGTCGACGAGAGCGGCAAGGTCACGATCAACAGCCCGGAGACGCTCGCAGCGGTCAACTACGCAAAGTCGCTATACGAGACCTTCATCCCGGGCACCGAAAGCTGGCTCGACATCAACAACAACCGCGCCTTCCTTGCGGGCCAGGTATCGCTGACGGCAAACGGCGTCTCGCTCTACTATGCGGCCAAGAAGGACGCGGCCCTTGCGGAGCTTGCGGCCGACATCCGCACGACCAACTTCCCCGTCGGTCCGGTCGGCCAGAGCGTCGAACTCCACCAGACGAGCTCGATCCTGCTCTTCAAGCACAGCAAGTATCCCGAGGCCGCCAAGGCCTATCTCAAGTTCATGATGGAAGCCGACCAGATGAACGCCTGGATCGAGGGATCGAGCGCCTATTGCTGCCAGCCGCTGAAGGCCTTTGCCGACAACCCGGTCTGGACCTCGGACCCGATCCACGCGCCATATGCGCGCGCCTCGGAGACGCTGCGGCCGAACGGCTACGCCGGACCGCTCGGCTATGCCTCGGCGGGCGTAATGGCCGACTACGTCCTGGTCGACATGTTCGCCAGTGCGGTCACCGGCCAGGCAACGCCGGAAGACGCCATCATCGAGGCCGAACGGCGGGCGAACCGCTATTATCGCGTCTGACCTCCCGCGGCCCACGGGCCGCCTCAAGCCGGCAGCAAACGCTGCCGGCAAATGCCTCGAGATCCGTTCCTCCAGCCGGAGAAGCCCGATGTCCTCCATAACGCCGTCCGGAAAGCCATCCACCACGGCTTCGCTGATGCAGAACAACAATGTGCTCGGCTTCCTGTTCATGCTGCCGGCAGCCGTCTTTCTGATCTGCTTTCTGACCTATCCGCTCGGGCTGGGCGTCTGGCTCGGCTTCACCGACACACGCATAGGCCGCGACGGCGTCTTCATCGGGATCGAGAATTACGAGTTCCTGGCCCGGGATTCGGTCTTCTGGCTCTCGGTCTACAACACGCTGCTCTACACCTTCGTGGCGTCGATCCTGAAATTCGTGCTCGGGCTCTGGCTGGCGCTGCTGCTGAACGAAAACCTGCCTTTCAAGTCCTTCTTCCGCGCGATCGTGCTCCTGCCCTGGGTCGTGCCGACGGTGCTTTCGGCGCTCGCCTTCTGGTGGATCTACGATTCGCAGTTTTCCATCATCTCCTGGTCGCTGATGCAGCTCGGGATCATCGACGGGCCGATCAACTTCCTGGGCGACCCGAACAACGCGCGCGCTTCCGTCATCGCCGCCAATGTCTGGCGCGGCATTCCCTTCGTGGCGATCTCGCTTCTGGCCGGCCTGCAGACGATCCCGGCTTCGCTGCAGGAGGCAGCCTCGCTCGACGGCGCCACCAGCTGGCAGCGTTTCCGCTATGTAACCCTGCCGATGCTGACCCCGATCATCGCGGTCGTCATGACCTTCTCGGTGCTCTTCACCTTCACCGATTTCCAGCTGATCTACGTGCTGACCAAGGGCGGGCCGGTCAATGCAACCCACCTGATGGCGACGCTCTCGTTCCAGCGCGGCATTCCGGGCGGGCAGCTCGGGGAGGGGGCGGCGATCGCCGTCGCCATGATCCCCTTCCTGCTTGCCGCCATCATGTTCAGCTTCTTCGGTCTGCAACGCCGCAAATGGCAGCAGGGCGGCCAGGATTGAGCGGGAGGACAAAATGAACACGACCACACGAACCGACGACGAGGTCCTCACCGACACGGCCGAGGGGATGAGCTACCTGAACCGCCTGCCGCGGCGGATCGTCGTGCTTTACCTGCCGATGGCGGTCTTCGTCTTCGTATTGCTCTTCCCCTTCTACTGGATGGCGATCACGGCGGTGAAGCCGAACGCGCAGCTGACCGACTACAACAATTACAGCCCTTTCTGGGTGGTCCGTCCGACGCTCGACCACATCAAGTATCTGCTCTTCGAGACCTCCTATCCGGGCTGGCTCTGGAACACGATGCTGGTGGCCGTAGGCTCGACCATCCTGTCGCTGGCCGCATCGGTTTTCGCGGCCTATGCGATCGAGCGGGTGCGCTTCACCGGCGCGCGGCCCGTCGGGCTGCTGATCTTCCTCGCCTATCTGGTGCCGCCGTCGATCCTGTTCATTCCGCTCGCCTTCATCGTCTTCAAATTCGGCATCTACGATTCCAAGCTGGCGCTGATCTTCACCTATCCGACGTTCCTCATACCGTTCTGCACATGGCTCCTGATGGGCTATTTCCGCTCGATCCCCTTCGAACTGGAAGAAAGCGCGCTGGTGGACGGAGCCACGCGCTGGCAGATTCTGGTCAAGATCATCCTGCCGCTCGCCGTGCCGGGCCTGATATCGGCCGGCATCTTCGCCTTCACGCTCTCGTGGAACGAGTTCATCTACGCGCTGACATTCATCCAGTCTTCGGAAAACAAGACAGTACCGGTCGGCGTGCTGACGGAACTGGTGCGCGGCGACGTCTTCGAATGGGGCGCACTGATGGCGGGCGCACTCTTCGGTTCGCTGCCAGTGGTCATTCTCTACTCCTTCTTCGTCGATTATTACGTCTCGTCGATGACGGGAGCGGTGAAGGAGTGAGCTCCCGTCAACGTCTGACGACGAGGAGGACAAATGTCGCGACGATCACCGCGAATGGCACCCAGGCGCCTGCATCCTCCATGGCCAGAAGGGTGAGCGCGCTGAAGACGCACCAGAGGACCGGAATGGGCAGAAGCAGCCACAGCTTCTGCGGCATGAGCGCCAGAAGGGCGCCGAGGGTCACGGCAACGGTCGGGTCCGGCATTGCCCCGAAGGTTTCGGCCGAGGCGGGCGCGCGGCCGGCAAGCAGCGGGCCGAAAGGATAGCCGAGCGAGCCGAAGACCATCAGGCCGATGCCGCCACGGCGGCGCAGGCTGTTCGCGGGCAATACGCCGCCTTGCGTCCACCGGACCGCGAGAAGCAGCAGACCGGCCTGCAGCATGAAGGCCGCCGTCGCATAGGACATCGCCCAGTTTATGGTGGAGTAACGCAGCCAGAGAAATTGCCACGCGCAGAAGAGCCAGGCCAGGGCGATCGTCGCCATGGCCGCGGCGCGGGCGCGCCGTCCGTCCGTCGCAGTGGCGAAAAGGATGGCAAGCGCGCCCGCGACGAAGACCGGCTGAAGCGGCCAGAAGTCCCTGATTGTAGCGTTCGACAAGGCGGAAATAGACGCGCGGCGAAAACATCAGGAAATCCGCGAGCGTGTAGGTCCCCCAGTCCGACATCACGTCAAATCCATATCACGTGCGACAGGATCGTGCTTCACAGCGCCTCCACATAGGCGGCCATGCGGCGGCGCAGCTTCTCGTCGGGCAGGATGCCTCTCGCAGCCTCCAGGTTCTCCCGTACATGGTCGACGCGCGTGGTCGCGGGGATTGCGCAGGTGACCGCCGGATGCGAAATGATGAACTTCAGGAGAAACTGCGCCCAGCTGCGGGCGCCGGTCTCGGCAATCCAAGACGGCAACGGTTCGTCTTCGACCTGCCGGATCAGATCGCCCTGTCGGAACGGCCGGTTGACGATCACGGCAATGCCCTTCTCCTGCGCCAGCGGCAAGATGCGCTCCTCCGCCTCGCGGTCGAGGATATTGTAGGTGACCTGGACGAAATCGATCGGCCGGGTCGCCATGACCTGCTCGATCTCACGGTGCCTGCGCCCCTCCGAGGTGGTGATGCCGACATAGCGCAGCCGGCCTGCCGCCTTCATGTCGAAGAGCGCGGGCAGGTGCTCTTCCCAGGAGACGAGATTGTGAACCTGCATGAGATCGAATTTCTCGACGCCCCAGTATTCCTTCGATGCCTCGATCTGGGCCGCGCCGTCGCCGGGATCCGATATCCAGACCTTTTCCGCCGAGAAGAGCCGCTTCGGATGTCCGAGCTTACGGAGGCCGTAGCCGATGGTCGGCTGGGAGGATCCGTACATCGGCGAGGAATCGATCATGCGACCGCCGCCTTCGAAGAAGGCAGCGATCACGGCGGCACATTCGTCCATCAGGACGGGGTCGTCTCCGACGTTGAAAGTGATCCAGGTGCCGAGGCCGACCAGCGGCAGCGCTTCTTCGCTCTTCGGTATGACGCGCGTCGTGAGGTCGGCAGCCTGGCCCCGCGCCCGCGGCATGAGCGGCAGCGACATACCTATGCCCAGCCCCTGGACGACTGCGCGCCGCGTGAAGGTCATCGCTCGCTCCCTTCGGCCCGAAACTCTCGAGCCTGTGGCTCATGGGGCGGGATAATAACCCCTGCGGCGCTACTCTGCAGCCACGAAGTCGTGAGCGCGGTGCAGTTAAAGACCGGGAAAGGATCGAGAGGACCGGCCCCGAGCACGGTGAATTCTGGCCGCCGAGCCTGAATTCCCGGCGGACCGCGGGGTGTGTTTCGGCGGGCGCGGTTGTGCTGCCCGATATGGCGGAATTTCGGATCGTCGATAGTGGAACGCGATGATCGGTAATCTGGGGGACGAAGCGGACTAGCTCCTATGCGCATTCCGCGGAATCGTGGATGGCTCCAGTTCATTGATACCGTCGATGCGCTGATCGTTCGCAGGAACGGCCTCGATCTCGAGATTGTGCTTTGCATGGCGCATGTGCTGCCATTCCTTCTCGAGGCGCAGGAATACGTCCGTCGGCATGAATTTTCTCTGCATTCGACCCTCCACGCGGCTGCGTCGAAGAACACGCAAGGAACTGCTTTGTTCCCGCGCCATTATGCAAAACGTGAAAATATAGCGTCCTGGTATGCCTCGAACTGGCCTGACCCGATAGGTGAACCCGCGCTGCTGCTGATCGGTTATGCGGCGGGGTCCACCTATCGTCCCCTCGAAACTGGTGAGGCCGCCTCCTCAATAGCATTCGGCGGGCGGCCTCAAGGCATACGCCTCAACCCGGATTTCACTCCCGGGGCGCGCTCGCGTCAAGGTTTAGCGTTTACTCAATTCGAGTTAGAAAAGATGTATCGGGCGCGTTTGCCTGCCGGGCAAGCCGAATGCGCGACGGCCTAAGTCCTGTTGAGATTCGGTCCACCCGCCGCGGTTTGACCGCCTCATTCCTGTGTTTGTAACAGGAATGCAGCCAGACCAGGTCCTTGGGCTGAAAGAACGATTCCCGCGCCGCAGACGCGGCGCTGCTGGATCCCTGTGACGAGCACAGGGATGAGGGTAGAGAGGGTGCAACCCCTCGGCGGGTTTCATTGCGTCACAGGTTGATCATCCCCCGCATATTCGCAAGTGAAAGCTGTAGCAGTCGCACATCCCCGGTCCCTCATTCCTGTGCTTGTCACAGGAATCCAGCCAGACCAAGTCCTTGGGCTGAAACAACTCTTCCCGCGCAGCAGACGCGGCCTGTTCTCATCCCTGTGACAAGCACAGGGATGAGAACGAAGGAGAGATTGCCGAAAAGTCGCTGTAGCACTTTGAGGTACTGCATGTTTTTGTCCTTTGATCGGCTACGATCAATAGAAACATGCAGTGGCGCTCGCTCAGGCCTAGATGGTCTGCAGCGTCCAGGATGCCGCGCCGGCGATAAGCCCAAGGGCGAGGGCAATGGCGATCGCATATCTCATCATCTTCATCCGACGTGTCCGCTCGCCGGTCCAATCGTAGCTCATCATGTGCTCCGAGATGTGCAGCTCAAACGTTAAGATTGGACGCTTTTTCTTAACAAAATGGAAACTGCGCGGTTCCACGCCTCGAGGCCTGCAATGTGAAAGAACCTGGGTGGCGCGCGGTCCCGTTATCCATCCGTTAAGATTGGATGATTTGTTGATGCATCCCATTTTAGTAAAATAAGCATAAAAACGTATCAAAGTAAATGTGAATATTATGCGGGAAGGGATGCAGTGATTATTATCGAGGCCAAGAAGACAATTTACCATTATTGAAAAAAGCCCCGCTGATTAACTATTCTCGCCGGTATTCAGTCTATATTTAGGGTGTCATTGCGGGCGTGAGAGCGAATAGGCATGTGCGGACTCGGCGGGTATCTTGGTTCAATACGGGACGGTAAGCCCCTTCTCGAGAGGATGACGGCCGCGATCGGCCACCGCGGGCCGGACGAGCGTGGGATCTTCACCGTGCCGGGTGTGGGCCTCGGTCATGTCCGGCTGTCGATTGTGGGGCTTGGGGACGGCCAGCAGCCGATGTCCGACCCGAGCGGCGAGCTGACGATCGCCTTCAACGGCGAAATCTTCAACTATGTGGAGTTGCGCGATGACCTGCGCGCCAGGGGCCGCCGTTTCCGCACCTCCAGCGATACGGAGGTGATCCTCCATCTTTACGAAGAGATGGGCGCGGATTGTCTTTCCCTCCTCAACGGCGACTTCGCCTTTGCGATCTGGGACGCACGCCGGCGCCGGATGGTGCTCGCGCGCGACCGCATGGGTGTGCGTCCACTCTTCCACACGTTGAAAGGCGGCACGCTCTATTTCGCATCCGAGGTCAAGGCGCTCCTCGAAGTTCCGGGGGTCTCCGCAGAGATCGACCCGATCGCGCTCGACCAGATATTCACCCTGTGGGCGCCGATCGCGCCGCGCACACCCTTCCGTGACATCCACGAGCTCGAGCCCGGGCATCTGATGATCGCCGATCAGAACGGCATCACGACACGGCCCTATTGGCAGCTCGATTATCCGGACCGCGACGAGCGCTCTGCCTACGCGGAGGAAAGCCGCGCTGCGGACGAACTGCGCGCGCTCCTGACGGACGCGACGCGGATCCGCATGCGGGCCGATGTGCCCGTCGGCGCCTATCTTTCCGGCGGCCTCGATTCGTCGATAATCTCGGCGTTGGCGGCCGGGATGACGTCCCAAGGCTTGCGCACCTTCTCCGTCACCTTCGACAGCGCGGAGCATGACGAAAGCGCATTCCAGGAGGAGATGGCAGCGGCACTCGGAACCGAGCACAGGGCTGTCGCATGCCGCGCCGGCGACATCGCCAGGGACTTTCCCGATGTCATCCGCTTTACGGAGAAGCCGATCATCCGCACTGCGCCCGCACCGCTCTACAAATTGTCCGGCCTGGTGCGGGAAGCGGGTCTGAAAGTGGTGCTGACGGGCGAGGGCGCCGACGAGGTGTTCGCCGGTTATGACATCTTCAAGGAAGCGCGCGTTCGCCGCTTCTGCGGCCGGCAACCTGGCTCGCGCCTCAGGCCGCACCTCTTCCGCAAGCTCTACCCCTATCTGCCCGGTTTGCAGCAGCAATCGGCCGAGTATCTCGCCGCCTTTTTCGGCGCCGGCGACGTGGCCCTCGACGACCCGCTCTTTTCGCATCGGCCACGCCTCAAGGGCACGGCGGCAACCAAGATGTTCTTCTCTTCGGACCTGCGTGCCGAACTCAAGGGTTATGATGCGGCGGAAGAGTTGGTCAGTCGGCTCCCCGCCGCCTTTGGCCGCTGGCATCCGCTGCATCAGGCCCAGTATCTCGAAAGCCGCTTCCTGCTGCCCGGATATATTCTCTCGAGCCAGGGCGACCGCATGGCGATGGCGCATGGGATCGAGGGCCGTTTCCCGTTCCTCGACCACCGCCTCGTCGAATTCGCCGCAAAGCTGCCGCCGGACATGAAACTCAGAGGGCTCGTCGAGAAGCATATCCTGCGCGAAGCGACGAAAGATCTGCTGCCGCCGGCGATCGGCCGGCGGACGAAGCAGCCCTATCGCGCTCCGGACAGCCACTCCTTCAGCGGCGCGGGCGAACTCGACTATGTGCGGTCGGCCATGAGCGAGGACGCGGTCGCCGCCGGTGGGCTCTTCAACGCCAAAGCGGTAACGAAACTCTACGAGAAATGCCAGTCGCGCCCGGCCTCCGGTTTCCGCGACAACGCGGCCTTCGTCGGCGTCCTCTCGACGCAACTCTGGCTGCAGACATTCACCGGCACCAGCCTTCGCAAGGCTGAGGCCGCGTAAAAACCCTTGGAGAAAAGGATAGTGAAATGACCCAAGCGATTAAGGACAAGGTCAAGGCATTCGTCATCGAGAACTTTCTCTTCGGCGACAGCGCATACGAACTCGCCGACGACGCTTCGCTGATCGAGAACGACATCATCGATTCGACCGGCGTTCTGGAACTGGTCGCCTTCATCGAAGACGATTTCGGGATCGTGATGGCCGATGCCGACATCGTCCCGCAAAATCTCAACTCGCTCGCGCGGATTTCGGCGTTCATCGAAGCGAAAGCCGCCGTGCCGGTCTCGGCGTAAGCGGCGAAGGGCGGGGGCATCACCATCATGCGGTTCGAGCAATTCCTCATCAGGAACGCCGCGGCAAACGGGGCAAAGACGGCGCTGGTCACCGATCGCCGGCGGCTGGGCTATGCCGAACTCGACGATCTTTCGAGCCGCCTCGCCGCCGCTCTTGCCGAAAGCGGCGTGAAGCGGAACGACCGGGTTCTCGTCTTCATGGACAATTGCTGGGAGGCGGCCGTCGCGATCTTCGCGATCCTCAAGGCCGGTGCGACCTTCAGCCCGATCAATGCTTCGACCAAGGCGGACAAGCTTGCCTATATCGTCGCCGATTGCAAGGCGGCGGCTATCCTGACGCAGGCCAAGCTGATGCCGGTCGTTGCCGAGGCGCTGGCGCTTGCTCGGGGCCATGCGCCATTCGTCGCTTCGACCGCGGGTCCGGGGGGCCGCATACCGGACGGTGCCGCTTCCTTTGAGGAATGCCTGACGGTTGCGCCTGCGCCCGTCCGCCACGGCGGCATCGACGTCGACCTCGGCATGCTGATCTATACCTCGGGCTCGACGGGCCGTCCCAAGGGCGTGATGATGACGCATCGCAATATCGATGCGGCTTCGGAGTCGATCACCTCCTATCTCCAGAACACGCCTGACGACATCATCCTGAACGTGCTGCCGCTCGCCTTCGACTACGGGCTCTATCAGCTGCTGATGGCGATCCGGCTCGGCGCGACGCTCGTACTCGAAAAGTCATTCGCCTTCCCGCAGGCGATCTTCGACCGTATCCGGACCGAAGGGGTTACCGGCTTCCCGCTGGTGCCGACCATGGCGGCAATGATCCTGCAGATGCGTGACCTCGAACCCGGCTTCCTGCCGAGCCTTCGTTTTCTCTCCAATACCGCGGCAGCACTGCCGCCGGCGCATATCGCCCGCCTGAGAGAGCTTTTCCCGGGCGCCCGGCTCTATTCCATGTACGGACTGACGGAATGCAAGCGCTGCACCTATCTGCCGCCGGAAGAGCTCGACCGGCGGCCGGGTTCCGTCGGGATCGCGATACCGAACACCGAAGCCTTCGTGGTCGATGACGAGGGGAACCGGGTGCCGCCCGGTGTAGCCGGCGAACTGGTCATTCGCGGCCCGCATGTGATGCAGGGCTACTGGCGCAATGACGCCGCGACCGAGCGCATGCTCCGCCCCGGCCCTAATCCATGGGAAAAGGTGCTTCACACCGGTGACCTGTTCCGTACCGACGAGGAGGGTTTCCTCTATTTCGTCGGCCGCAAGGACGACATCATCAAGACGCGCGGCGAAAAGGTCGCGCCCAAGGAGGTCGAGACCGTGCTGCATGCGCATCCCGGAATTGCCGAGGCCGTGGTCATCGGTGTTCCCGATCCGGTGCTTGGGGCCGCGATCGGCGCTCTCGTCGTGCTGTCGGACCCGACGCTGACGGAGAAGGACATCATCCGTCATTGCAGCCGCCATCTCGAGGATTTCATGGTGCCGAAGATCGTCGAATTCCGCACCGAATTGCCGAAGACGGATACAGGAAAAGTCAGCCGCCGCCTTGCGGCCGAAACATTGGAGCCCGCAGAATGAATATCCGACCGGACCAGAACAGGCTCGTCTTCTCGGCCGACACGCTGAAAATCGACGAAGCTGCGGAAGCCGAACGTATAGTTGCCGGATTGCGGGCCCAGTTGCGCAGCCTGCGCAAACGCGGCCTCGTCCTCGGCCTTTCCGGCGGCATCGATTCGAGCGTCTCGGTCGCGCTGGCCGTGCGCGCCGTCGGTGCGAAGAACGTCTTCTGTCTCTTCATGCCGGAAAACGATTCCGATCCGGAAAGCCTGCACCTCGGCCGGCTGGTCGCCGAGACGTTCGGTGTCGAGGCGGTGGTCGAGGACATCGGACCGACGCTCGACGCCATGGGCTGCTATCGGCGGCGTGACGCCTTCATTCGCGAACTCGTCCCCGATTACGGGCCGGGCTGGGCGTCGAAGATCGTCATCGCCAATGCGCTCGAAGGCAACGGCTACAACATTTCCTCGCTCGTGGTGCAGGACCCCGAGGGGAAGCAGACGAAGCTGCGCATGCCGCCTTCCGTCTATCTCGGGATCGTCGCCGCGACGAACATGAAGCAGCGCACCCGCAAGCAGATCGAATACTACCATGCCGACCGGCTGAACTTTGCCGTGCTCGGCACGCCGAACAGGCTGGAATACGATCAGGGCTTCTTCGTCAAGAACGGCGATGGCGCGGCGGACGTCAAGCCGATCGCCCATCTTTACAAGTCGCAGGTCTATGCGCTTGCCGGTTATCTCGGCGTTCCCGAGGAAATCCGGCGCCGGCCGCCGACCACCGACACCTATTCGCTCGAGCAGACGCAGGAAGAGTTCTATTTCTCGCTGCCTTATGACCGAATGGATCTGTGCCTCTTCGGCCTCAACAACGGGCTCAGCGCCGACGAGGTCGGACGCGCAGCAAATCTGGGCGCGGCTCAGGTCGAGCGCGTCTGGGCGGATATTGCCGCCAAGCGCAAGGCCACGCGCTACCTGCATCTCGGGCCGCAGCTGGTGCAGCCGGTCGAGGAGATCGAGTAAGAATCCGATCGCACGCCCCGTCCTTAAACGGGGCGTGCGATCGGCCGGCTTTATTGAGAGGGTGCAGGTGTCGTCGGTGCCGGTGCCGGTTCTGTGGGCGCGGGCTCCGTCGTCGCCGGGGGAGTCGTTTCAGTCGCCGGGGGCGTTTCAGCCGTCCCTGGCATGAAGAATATGACCGCGAGAATGATAATCGCGAGCACGATAATGCCAATGATAACGTTGCGGTTCATGGTGTTTTCTCCGCTGCTGACGATCATCTTCGATCGACTGCACGACGGCGAGTAGAGAATCGGCCGCCATGCGTTCAACCGGAGATGCGCCGTTAGCGTAACATGAGTCTCGCCAAGCAATAATAGATGCAGTTGAACGACGTGCCTTGCCGCACGGATGCGCCTTCTCATGCGAAGACTGTTGTATTCCCGCAACAGGGATGAAGCGCCGATTGCAATTCGAAATTGAGTGCTTGCCGATCGGCCTGTCTCGTGCGAGGATCACCTCATCCGCAATTCAAATCAGAGGAGGCGTAAGATGAATTCCAATCTCGTGTTTGTGCGCCTCTGTGGCGGAACGGCTATCGTGCCTTCGATGCGACGCGCATCTGGCTTCAGCCGCTACTGATCTGAGGCTCACAAGCCCGCATCTCCGCCATTTGGCGCCTCCCTTTTAACTGACGTGACCGGCTGACGGGACAATTGTTCGCATTGTTGCGTTCCGCATCCGCACGTCTTTTGATCCTCGAAAGGACCTGGCTGCATCACCGCGCCGGGACGGACAGTCATGCGTGAACCACAAGCAATAGTTGTCGAACCCCTCGCGGCGGCGGCCGATGAGCTTTACCGTAAATTCGGCGTCTGGAAGACCGCACGGGCACTGATGTCGGCCGCATGGAGGCGCCATCAGGCGCAAAACCAGATCTCTCACCTGTCGAATCGGATGCGCCGCGATATCGGCCTTCCGGAGGCGGAGGAGGAATTTCCCATCTGGGACATAGACGCCTTCATCCAGGCCAGGGCAAGGCATCCGGATTGATCTGGAGGCAAACCCTGAGAAGTGCGGGGGAGAGGTTCGCAGGGTCTCTCTCCCCCGTTTACGGGGCAGCGGTCAATTCTTCCCGCATGGGCATCCCGCCTTCGTCAGCCCTGTGCAAGCTCCCCTCGTCACCATGCTGCCTAGAACTGGTCGCCGGTTCCGTCGAGTCTCATCTTGGACAGACGGGCTCGCGCGTGACGGAAACTTCCCGTCGTGCAGGGGCGAAACGGACCGAAGATCAGGCAAAGAAGGAGGCCCGGTTAACTGTTTGTTAACCATGGCTCGCCTACATCTTGGCAACCAAAAATTAACGAAGATGACCAAAGTGCTAACAGACGCTCGCTCGATCCGCATCAAGGGCCGCTCCTTCCTGGCGCTGGTGCTTTCCCCGGAACTGCCGCTCGACTGGTGGCTTGGCCGGCTCGATGACCTCGCTTCGCGTTCGGCGGGCTTCTTCCTGGGGCGCCCGGTGGTGCTCGATGTGGCAGATCTCGAGATCGACCGGAAACAGTTGAAGAGCCTGCTCGACGAGCTCGGCCAGCGCAATGTCAGGGTCATGGGGATCGAAGGCGGACGTCCCTCGCTTTTCGAGCCGGGGATGCCGCCTGCCATGAAGGGCGGCCGGCCGGCTCCCGATTTCGAAGTACCCGAGGCCGATCCGGCCGATCCGCCGAAGGCCGGCAGGGGAAAGGCCGCTGCGCCGATTACGTCGGAGGACGTTCAGCCGGTTCGGGCGACGGCATCGATCATCGTCCGGGAACCGGTTCGGTCCGGACAGTCGGTCATCTTCCCGGAAGGCGACGTGACGGTGGTCGGCTCCGTCGCATCCGGCGCGGAGATCGTCGCAGGAGGTTCAGTCCATATCTACGGGACGCTCCGAGGGCGGGCGCTGGCAGGCTCGGTCGGAAACGCGTCTGCGCGCATCTTCTGCCGCCGGCTCGAAGCGGAACTGCTGGCAATCGACGGCGTCTACAAGACGGCCGAGGACATGGCCCCCAATCTGCGCGGGCAGTCGGTCCAGCTGTGGCTGGAAGGCGATTCGATCATGGCAGAAAGACTGAACTGAGCCGGTCGCCGGCTGATTTATAGAATTAGAGCGGGGATGCGGGCGGAAACCGCTCACAGTTTTCCTCCCGCTCTGACAACAGGAGCGGGAAGATGGCGAAAGTAGTTGTAGTTACATCTGGAAAGGGCGGCGTCGGCAAGACGACGTCAACCGCCGCACTGGGTGCGGCGCTGGCGCAGCGCAACGAGAAAACGGTCGTCGTCGATTTTGACGTCGGGCTGCGCAATCTCGACCTCGTCATGGGCGCCGAGCGCCGGGTCGTCTACGACCTCGTCAACGTGATCCAGGGCGACGCGAAGCTGCCGCAGGCGCTGATCCGCGACAAACAACTCGACACCCTCTTCCTGCTGCCGGCATCGCAGACCCGCGACAAGGACAGCCTGACCCCCGAGGGCGTCGAGCGGGTGATGGAAGAGCTCAAGAAACACTTCGACTGGATCATTTGCGACAGCCCGGCCGGGATTGAGCGCGGCGCGACGCTCGCGATGCGCCACGCCGACCTCGCCGTCATCGTCACCAATCCGGAAGTCTCATCGGTCCGCGACTCCGATCGCATCATCGGCCTGCTCGATGCCAAGACCGAAAGGGCAGAGCGCGGAGAGCGGGTCGAGAAGCACCTGCTGCTGACGCGCTACGACGCCGTCCGCGCCGAGCGCGGCGACATGCTCAAGGTCGATGACGTTCTCGAGATCCTGTCGATCCCGCTCATCGGAATCGTTCCTGAAAGCATGGACGTTCTCAAGGCTTCCAACCTCGGTGCCCCGGTGACGCTCGCCGACAGCAGCAGCGCTCCGGCACGCGCCTATCTGGATGCCGCGCGCCGCCTTGCGGGGGAAACGGTGCCGATGACCATTCCCGGCGAGAAGCGCGGCTTCCTGGGCAAGATATTCGGACGGAGGGCAGCATGAGCATTTTCCGTTTCTTCAGCAAGCAGACCTCGGCGCCGACGGCGCGCGAGCGCCTGCAGGTGCTGCTGGCGCATGAGCGGGCGTCGGTCGGCCAGTCGGACCTCGTTGCGGTGCTCCGGGAAGAAATTCTCGCGGTCATCGCCAAGCATGTCCAGGTCGACCGCGACAAGGTTAACGTCACGATGGAACGCGGCGAGCACGTCACCACGCTCGAAGTCGACATCGAGATACCGATGAAGGCGGGCGTGCGGGCGGCCTGAGCCGGCCGCAGCGGCACCATGGTCCGGCCAGGTTGCGCGAATGGCAACCGGATGGATATCCCTTCCTGCAGCCTCTCGTTCGGGAGGCTGCAGTACGGCTTTCGCCTGGCCACCGCGCCCCGTCGTCGGACTTTCGTCCGAATCACATCGGACGATCGTCCGACCGGCGAAAGCGAAACGTCTGAGACACCCCGATTGCAGTTGACGCACCGGTCAAGCCGTGACCAAAGATGGCGCAACAGCCGGCGAAAGCGAATGTCGGGCTTTCCCGGTGGACTGTTGTCGGGTCGGCGACGACGCCGACGATCGGTGATAGCGTCAAGGCATTCGCGAGACCGCGATCAGGCGCATCCCGGTAAAAACTCTTCAGGAGGAGCGTGATGGTCACGCGTCGAAACTTTCTTGCAGCACTGTGCTGGGTTTCGGTCGGCCTTCCCGTCGCCGTATCGCCTTACAAAATCGCGCTGTCGGGCTCAGGCATCGAACTGGAACCGCAATCCGCTCTCGCCAAGGGCGGTGGTAGCGGCGGCGGGCGTGGCGGTGGCGGCGGCGGCGGACGAGGCGGTGGCAACGGCGGCGGACGAGGCGGTGGCAATGGCGGTGGAAACGGGGGCGGCGGCGGAAACGGTAAGGGCGGCGGCAATTCGAATTCCGGCCGGGCAAGCGGAAGAGCAACGACGTCCGTGGAAGGGGGCGGCTCCATCCTGCGCGTACGTCACCGGGACGGCATCAGCGAGGTGATCGAAGACGCCCGTTACATCATGAAGGATTCGCGCGGGCGCACTATTGTCAACCGGCGGGCGACGTCGGCCGACCGGAGACGGCTTCTCTCCTTCATTGACTGACCGGACGCCAGTCGAGCGCGTCGCGCAGCACCATGGCGGCCTCCGTCCGGTTGGCGACGTCGAGCTTCGCCATGATCTGCGTCATGTGATGTTTCACCGTTTTCTCGTGCAGATCGAGCTTTCGGGCAATCTGCTTGTTGCTCATTCCCGAGGCGACGAGGTGCAGGACCTCCTGTTCGCGCCGCGTCAGCTCGGCAACGAGGTTGGATTTGGCCGGTGCGGGATTGGCCAGCTGGCCCGTCAGCAGCTTGGCGGAAAGGGTGGGGGCGACATAGCTCTCGCCTGAGGCGACGGTGCGGATGACGTCCGCCAGCGCCCTCGCACCGATCCCCTTGAGAATGTAACCCTTCGCGCCCTCCTTGAGAGCTGCAGCGACGTCGTCATTCGCCTCGGAAACGGTCAGCATGACGATCCTTTGTGAGGGCGCGACGCTCAGGATCGCCGGAATGGCGTTCAGCCCGCCGCCCGGCATGGAGATGTCGAGCAGCATCACATCAGGGTTGAAATTTTGCGCGATCGCGATCGCCTCGTCCCGCGACCCGCCTTCGGCAACGACCTCGAACCCGTCGATTTCCGACAGGCTCCGTGTCACACCCTCCCTGAACAAGGGGTGGTCATCGACCACGGCTACTCGAATTCCCGTCATCATGCCTGCTCCGTTTCCTCAAAACCGATCGACATCCGGACAATCGTGCCGGGCGCGTTGGGGTTGATCTCGAATGTTCCGCCGAGGCTCTCGACCCGGCCTTTAAGGCCCGCGAGACCGAGGCTCGTCGGCCGTACGTCTTTGGGGTCGAAGCCCGGCCCGCCGTCTGCAACCTCGACGGTAACCTTGTCACCCTTCGTGCTCTGCGTCACGCGCTGCGCGATGCCGCCGCCGTGACGGTAGGCATTGTTAAGCGCTTCCTGCACGAAACGGTATATGCAGATCTTCGCCGATGCCGAAAGGCGCTCGGGCGGGTCGGTCATCGACAACTCCACGGTGGTTCCCGTTCGTTGTTCATGGGCGTGGACGCAGCGCTCCAGAATTTTCCTCAGGCCGGCGGTCTCTATCTGCGGCAGGACCAGCCCGCTGCACAGCGTTCTGATCTCGTTCATCGCCTCGTCGAGGCTGCCCTTGATGGCGGCGATCTCACGCTCGCGCAGTTCGGCGGGCGTCGTGGGGCTGACAAGCTTGTTGCTGTCCAGTCGCAGCGAAGCATAGGCCACGAGTTGCGCCGGCCCGTCATGCAGATCGGCGCCGATCCGCCGCAACAGGGTCTCGTTCAGCGCGGTCGCTCGCTGGGAGGCTTGGCGCAGGCGCCCGCGCAGTGTCTCGTTCTGCGCAAGCAGCGCCGAAAGCTCGTCGACGCGCTGCGCAAGCGCATGGCGCTGCTTCTCTATCGTTCTGCTGCCGCGCAGGACGATGGCCGAAAGGGCGATGAAGAAGGCGAGCGTGAAGCCGGCAACGGCGAGCCACGTGTGAAGCCTCGCCCGATTGAGGCTCTGCTCGAATTCGTCGGCAATCTCGTGGAATTCCGAGACGGCGACCACCTCGCCGGACCAGGGTTGGAGAAGGGGATTGTAGATCTCCAGGAGAGGACTGCTCGAAAGGCGCTCCGTCTCGCCGTCGGCCTCGTCGAGAGGCATGAAACGAGCGACCATGCCGCCGTCGAATGCTGCCGTCAGCTCCGGACCCAGCTCATACTTCTGACCGACCATGGCCTTGTCGCTCGAATAGAGAACCGTGCCGTCGGCACGCCAGAGGCGAAATGAAGCAAGCCGATCACCCAAAGCGCCCTGCCCAAGCGTTTCGTCAAGCGCACGCGCCACCGAATCGTCGAGCACCTGCGTCGTTTGCATGTCGGGCAGAAGCGGCGCAATCACGCTGTCGACATAGAGCGCCGTGGTGGCCGCGGAGTTGCGCGTCACGGCGTCCTCTATAAGGCTCGTCACGAAGGCGCCGACGACGAGCATCGCCGCGGCGGCTACAGAGCCACCGATAATGAGGAACTGCTTCGCCAGCGGCTGAGAGTTCCACCGTCTGATGAGGGCGTCGACGTGCACGAGAGATCTCACGATGGCCCGCTCAATTCGTCGCCGGCACTGCTGCGTTCTTTGCAACCGCCAAATTAGCATTTCCGGCCGGCCGGTCAACGCGCGCCATCCCTTACCCCTTGGTCATAGCGCATCTTGGGACTTTTGACGACCGAGCCCACGGACCTAAGTCCAATCAACCGGCGCATTGGTCCGGCGGCGGTGGAACCCGCACCAGTTGCACGCTATCGCTTAATCAATTGAAGCAGAAAATCGGCCGCAGCAACAACGGCCGCGACTTTCGATAGGAGGCCCTCATGCCTATTTCCAAATTCGTCGGACGAGGTCTTATTGCGCTGGCGCTCGCAGGCGCTCCCCTGGCGGGCCTTGCACCCGGCATGTCGGACATCGCATTCGCCAAGGGCGGCAATGGCAACGGTGGCGGCAATGGTGGCGGCGGCAACGGCAATGGCGGCGGCAATGGCGGGGGCCACGGCAATGGCGGCGGCCACGGCAAGAGCGGAAGCCACGGCAATAGCGGAAGCCACGCGAAGGCCCGATCCGATTTGGGCAGATCGGGCGGCGAGCGCGCGGGCACGCCGCGCTTCCTCCAAGACCTGTTCAAGCACGGTAGGAAGTCCGGAAAAGCGGCGCACGGCAAATCCGGGAAGTCCGGTAAGGTAGTAAAGGCCAAGGTGACGGAAACGGCTGTCCCGACGCCGAAGCCCAAGAATCCGCAGGCCGAAACGGCAAAGCTGAGCTCGCTCGGCCGGAACTATCACGCCTACCTGAACTCGAACGATCCGCGAATGGCGGCAATCTCCGCCTATGCGATCGCCTATGCCGAGTTCGAGGCGGAGTTCGGCTCGGACGTCATCCCGACCGATCCGGCTCTCAGCGATGAAGCGCTGCGCGAGGCGATTGCAAGCTTCACGAATGGCGGCGAAGTGACGGATGCGACACTTGAGGACGTCAAGGAAACGCTTGGCGTCGGATCGTCCGTCGGGAAGATAGACGATATTCGTGAGCACCTTCTCGACACGGCGCCCGATGAGGACGTCGTGATCGAAGACTGACCGAGCGAGGCGCGTCGCCGCATGGAACATCTGAGAAGATTCGACCGTGTCGTCGGCGCCGTGACCCAAGCGATGCGGGAGGGACGGATAGGCTTCTCGCTGCAACAGGTCAATGCGGTCGGCGATACGGGCGAGGTGCTCTATTCGGAATGCCTAGGCAGACTCGTAGAACGTGACGGAGCGGTCAGGACGAGCGAGGAATTCACGGCTTTTCTCGAAGCGTCGGGACGCGTTGCGTCATTCGATCGATACATGCTCGGTCTCGCATTCGAGTGGCTCGACTGCAATCCGTCAGGCGTGTTGGGTTGCGATATCTCGGCCGGGAACATTCTCGACGAGAACACTTGGTCGGAACTCTACGATCTGCTTTCGCGAAATCGGGAAATGGCCTCGCGCCTGGTTCTCGAGATAACGGAGTGCCTGCCGCTGGCCACCCTGCCGATGGCGGCGGAGTTCATCGAAGGCGCGCGCGAACTGGGCTACAGAATCGCCCTGGACAGTTTCGGAACGGGTCACTCGACGCCGGAATCGCTGTTATCCGTTCCCGTCGACATCGTGAAACTGGACGCATTCTTCATCGGCCGCGGCCAGAGCGAGGGCCAGGGCGGGGGCAAGGGGTTCCTCCATCACTTGGTGGGGCTCGCTTCCTGCGTTGCGCCGACAGTGGTCGTCGACGGCATCGAGACCTACGGACAGCTCGAAGCCGTCAAAAAGGCCGGCGCCACGCATGTGCAGGGCTTCCTTCTGTCCGAGCCGACGCTGTACCCGGTCTATTGCGGCCAGCCCGCGCCGCTGCCGGCCGCCATACGCAGATCTGCGGGATCGCGGCAGCTGCATTCCTAGGCACGATGCTTTCAGGTCGGGTCGGCTAGAAGCATAAACGTGATCAAATCCAGGAATAGCGCGGAATGCGGGCGCAAAACCGCACACACCTCACCCCTCCGGCTGGCGGGCTGCCGACTTCGCCACTTCTAAACCTCCGACGACCCTCCGCGCGATGCTGCAGATATCGAACATGTGATTGGCCGTGAGTTTGGCAATCCAGGCGAGTCGGTTACACGTCTACACGCGACCCCTTTTCTCTCTTCGTACCTGCTTGAGATGTTTAGCAAAATTCAATTACGACGACGCACGCTTCTTCTGGGAGCGATTTCCGCAACGGCAGCCGTCGCGGGGTGCTCGACCTCTGCGCCGCAAGCGCAGCGCGCCCCCGTGCCGCGTCTGGTGAGCCGCCCGATCGGGCTGGCGAGCGATGCCGAACTGGAAGCCAGATATGCTGCCGTCGAAGATGGCGGACATTTCATTCCGGCAGTTCCCTATAGGGAGATGGATCCGAAATATTTGCGCCAGCGGGTGTCGGACCCCACCGGCGAACCGGCGGGGACGGTCGTCGTAGACACGCCCGGGCGGTTCCTCTACCTCATCGAGCCCGGCGGAACGGCGATGCGCTACGGCGTCGGAATTGGGCGCGAGGGCTTCGCCTGGCAGGGCGAAGGGATCATACACTGGCGCCAGCCCTGGCCCCGGTGGAAGCCTCCGGCCGATATGATCGCCCGCCGGCCGGAACTCGAAAAATACTCCGTCGAAAATGGCGGCATGGCCCCCGGCATAGACAATCCCTTGGGTGCCCGTGCGCTCTACATCTTCCAGAACGGGCAGGACACGCTGTACCGTCTGCACGGCACGCCGGAATGGAAATCGATCGGCAAGGCAGTTTCGTCAGGGTGCGTTCGGCTGGTGAACCAGGACGTCATCGATCTTTACAAGCGTGTACCCTATCACGCCCCGATCGTCGTCTATCAAAAGCCTCTCGCCGAGCAGCTTCAGGTCTAGGGCTGTTCAGATCCGGCATACCCGCCGCGGTTGTTTGATGATTTTAGGCCGACCCGGCCTGAAATCATCGTGATTTAGAGCACTTCGAACGGCGCATTCCCGGACGCAAGACCACTCTGCGCCTTCTTGGAAGTGCTTTAGATCCGGTTGAACGTCCCGCCGATCAGCCGGCTCCAGTGTTCCCCGCCAGGCCGTTGATGAACCCTCGTGCGTGACGGAAAGCGTCGACGAGTTCCTCCTCGCGGGAGTGGACGACGGTCGAGGCGGCATGGACGAAGCCGATACGGCGGCCCATCATGGCCTCAAGCAGCGCCGGCTGGGTTCGACCGCGAACCGCAGCGGCTCCGCGCGCGGCCGCGTGCTCTATCAGGCAGTCGAGGATCGGCCCGGCCTGTCCCGGCTGGGCGAGGACCTGGAGAACCCTGGCAGTTCCGCCGGGCTGCAGGTGGTAGAAAAACGCTCCGACGGGCGCACCACTTCGCGTTCTGACGGCCGCAAGCACCGGCTCGCCGAATTCCGGCTTCTTCTCCGCGTCTTCGAGGATATGGTCTAGCTGGCCCTCGGTCCAGGCCGGCTGCACGGCAAACTGCCTGGTCAAGGGGGCGAAGAGCTCGGCGAAGCCATGCCGGTCGATGTCGGCGACCTGCAGCGGTCCTTGGGTGGCGGCCTCGGGCACGCCCGACCAGCGCAGCTCGCCGCGTCGCAACTTTCCGCGATGGCGGCGATCGAATGCATGAGCCAGCGGCCGGAGTGCGCGGGCGGGACCGAACCGGCTCGCGACGAGATCGACGCCGAAGGATGCGGGCCGGATGACGCGTATCCAGTCGAGGCTGTATTGCGGCAGCACGACTCCCGCAGCTTCGTCCACATCTGCGTCGAAACTTCGCTCGCCGTTTCGCTGAAGGAAAGGTCCTGCGGTCCTGCAAGGAACGCTTTCAGCAGCCGCGCGCCGGCCATCGGATCGCTTTCGCGGCCGTCGACCATCAGCGAGCCGCAGATGGCGGCGCGCAATGCCCTGCCGCGATACGTCATGGCCAGAGTGTTCGCTCCGACGAAGCCGGAAATCCGGCCGTCATCGTTGCTATACACGAGCGGGCGTATTTCCGGGTCGTTTCCCGGGGCATCGATATAGAGTTGCCGAAGATATTCGATGAACGCAGGCGGCGGCTCCTCCGCGCTGTTGCGGAAGACCTTCTGGAAGAGCCGCGCGACAGCCGGAATATCCTCGGCTGCGAGCGAACGGATGTCGCTCATCTGTCCGCCCCGTCAGCCGCGGCGGCTGCCGCTGCACCGCCCAGCCTGCGCGCCAGTGCGACTCGCGGCTTTCCGGCCGAGTCCTCGGCGAATGTCACTGCCTCATAGGCCTTCGTCCGGGCGAGAAGCGCCGTGGCCTGGCGATCCTGTCCCTCTCCGAACTCGAAGAGAAGCCAGCCGCCCGGCTTGAGGAAGGCGGCGGCTTCGCGGATCAGCCGCTGATGGATGGATATGCCGTAGGGCCCACCGTCGAACGCCTCTCGCGGCTCGCTTGCGAGAAGATGCGCGCTGTCGCCTTCCAGGCGGGATGTCGAGATATAGGGCGGGTTGCAGACGATCATGTCGACGGCGCCCGCGAGGTCCTCTCCCGCGAGGGCCGCGAACAGGTCGCCCTGGCGGATGACGACGCGGTCTCCAAGCGAGAGGCGCTCGACATTGCGCCTCGCAAGCGCGACCGTGCTGTCGGTGAGGTCTGCAGCCCAGACACGCGCGAGCGGTACCTCCGCGGCGATCCCCAGAGCGAGATTCCCGGATCCGCAGCACATGTCGATCACGGTCGCCGGTCCGGCGCGCTCGATCAGGATCGCTGCGGCGTTCCGCCCGAGGAGTTCCGTCTCCTCCCTCGGCACAAGCACGTCCGGCGCCAGTTCGAGGTCGACGCCCATGAATCGTACGAGCCGTGGCGCGCGACCCTCGGTCCGGCCGTCAAGATGATTGTCGCCCTGCAGCACGAAGGCTCCTTCGGTTATCGGATGGGATGTCGGTCCGGCGCACACTAGCGCGTGCAGGTAAACGGAAGCTGAAATGCAGGGCGTCCGACAACACATGGCGCCACAAAGCTTATGTTAACCGGCCAATCACTTATCCTCGCTAGTGTGCGCCTCAATCGGCGAGGGGTGCGTTTCGCAGCCCGGTGCCGGCCTTTAAGTCGATTTGTCAAGGCAGAACGGATGGTCTCGGAAGGTGTAACGGAACAGCGCGGTGACAGACCATTCCTGCCGATGGTCATGTCCTATCTCGCCTCCGGCGGCAGTCTGGTTCTCGGTTCTGCGGCGCAACTCCTTACCTTTGCCATCCTTGCCCGCTGGCTCGGCGTCCACGAGTTCAGCGTGTTCGTCGCAATTACTGCGGTCGCCAATATAGCCGTCCATCTCTGCGGGCTCGGGGCGATGGAATGCCTGGTGCGCCGGGTCGCGCGCGACCGCGCGATCTACCCGCAGATGCTCGGGCACAATGTCATCCTGACGGTGGCGAGCGGGGCAGCCCTGGTCCTGCTGGGAGCGGTGGTCCTGCCGTTCTTCTTCACCCTTTCGCCGGACCGCGTGACGAACGTCGCCGTGATCACGCTGATGCTCGTCACCAATATCCTGCTGGTCCGGGTCATCGTGCTCACCGAGCAGATCTTTATCGCTCACACGGATTTTGCCTCCGCCAACAAGGTCGTCGTCGGTTTTGCGGCGGCGCGCACGGTTGCGGCGGCACTTGCCTGCATCGCCTTCGGCGTCACCAGCGTCGCATCCTGGGCGGTGTGGCAGTTTCTGTGCCATGTCCTCGTGGCGCTCTTGTGTATGCGGGCAATCCGGGAACTCGGTGCGCCGCGCTACCGCATCGTGCGGGAGGAACTCCCGCAAGGCCTTTACTTCAGCATTCCCTTCATCCTGCGTGCGCTGCGCCAGAATGCCGACCTGCTTGTCCTGAGCCTCGTCACCACCGCCGAGGTCGTCGCAAGCTACAGTGTCGCTCGCCGCATGCTGGAGAGCAGCTATCTTTCGGTGGAAGCGCTCAACCGGCTCATCTACCCGGGTTCGGCGAGGGCGACGGCGGCGGGGCTTCACCACGCCCTCCATCGGGTGCGCCGGGTGCTCGCTGCCGCAATCGTCATCAGCCTGGCTGCGGCCGTCACCGTTTTCGTTCTGGCGCCGGTCCTGCCCTACCTCTTCGGCAAGGACTATCTCTCGCTGGTCGGCTTCGTCAGAAGCCTCTGCTGGGTCGTGGTGCCGCTCGCGATGTGGTCCGTCGCGGTCGAGGCGCTCGGTGCCTCCGGCGCACACGCCGCCCGCGCGACCGTCATGGGGCTCGGCAGCATCGCCGGTGCCGGCCTTGCCGCATGGGCAAGCTGGTACGCCCCGCCGATGGGAACTTTCCTATCCTTCTACGCAATCGAAATCGCGATGGTCGTCGCCTCCTGGAGCCTGTTCCTGCACTTGGTGCGGCGCGACCGCCGCCAGGCTGCGCTCACTCTTGGAGCGGGCGCCATATGACGATGGAGGCGAATGAACTACGCGTATCCGAGAGCGTGCCGGCCGATGCAGGGCAGCGCCGCGGTACGCGGCCCATGGCGCGCGACGACGTTCCGGCGGTCGGACGGCTTTTCAACAGGATTTTCCGAAGGCACGATCAGGCATCCGACGATGACCTCGGACGGTATCTGCAGACCGTCTTCTTCGGCAGCCCTCACTATTCTCCGGAACTCGGCAGCGTCGTGCACGAGAACGGTGCTAACGGCATAGACAGCGCCATACTCTCGGTACCGATGGCGTTCATGGTCAATGGCCGCCCGACCATGGCCCGCCTTCTCTGTGCCTTCATGGCGGATGGCAAGGCCGGCGCCGTTGGAGCGGCACGTCTTGCGCGCACCATGCGGGCGGCTCGCCAGGACATGTGCTTCTCCGACAATGCGTCGCCGGTCAGCGCCGACCATTGGGTTGCGGGAGGCGGCATCGTCCTGCCGATCCAGAGCCTCGAATGGCAGCGCTCGTTTCTGCCGTTGACCGCGGCGGCGATCCTTGCGGGCCGTCACTTCCCAATCGCGCGCTCGCGTGTTCTCGTCGGCGTCCTCAGGCCGATTGACCGTGCACTGCGCCGGTTGCGGCCCTCCATGCGGCCGAAGGCCGAGGGCGAATGCAGGAGCGAGGCAGCGGGCGTCGAGGAGTTCCTCCAATGCGCGAGCCCGATGCTGGAACGCTTTGCGATCCGCCCGGCCTGGTCGCCAGCCGAATTCGACTGGCTCGTGCGCGTCGCTTCGATGAACCGCAACCTCGGGACGCTCCAGTGCAGGAAAGTCGTTCTGCCGGACGGTCGCACGATTGGCGCCTTTCTTTTCTTCGGCAAGCAGGATGCCGCGGCCACGGTGCTCAATCTCGTCTGCGAGGAGGGGCGTGAGCGCGACGTCGCCGCGGCGATGTTCGCGCAGCTCGATGCGGAAGGCTATGCCGTGGCGGTCGGCATGGCTCAGCCGTTCCTGATGAACGCTATCTCGCGCCAGCGATGGCTGTCATTCCGGCACCGCGGCTACTTCTGCATGGTGACCCGCCATGCGGACCTCAAGGAAGCGGCAGAGCGCAACGACATCTATATCGGCGGCCTCGCCTCGGAGACCTGGAGCCGGCTGCTGACGGATTTTTAGCCCGGTTGAAATTTCAAGGCCGATGATCCCAGGGATTGATGATAGTTACACCGGTGTCGGCGAGATCCGCGACATTACGGGTTGCCACGGAGGCGAGCCAGCCTCTACCGCGACGGAGAGGGTGGCTGCCAACAGCTCCGACGGCACATTGGTATCGAGATAATCACTCGGAGAAATCCGGTGCGTAGCGGATGGGCTCGCGCTGCGGAAGGTCAAGCATGACGCCTGCGAGCGGCGCCATTCGGATGCGGATTACTGTAGCGAGATTGGCCGGTCGGTATTCGGTAGTCGAAAGCGCGGCGCGAAGGATATCCCGCGCTTCGTCCTCCATCGAACGCCCATGCTCGGCGGCGCGAATGCGCAGGCGCTTCTTGAGCCCGTCATCGAGGTTGCGGATCGTCACGTTCGCCATGCGGCTTCCTTTCTTCATTGATGGCAATTTATCGTTGACTGCAGCGGGCGGCAACACGCCTACGAGTGACCCGGAGCCGGCTGCCGACGGATTTTTGGTTGCATGTCTTGCCGGCGATCATTCGCGGTTATATGAGCGAGGCCTGCTATGACGCAGTCGATGGGAAATGACGATGGCACCTGCGGCTTTATTTGATGGCCTGTCAGCGTTCCCGCCCACACCCGCCGATGTGGGCGGCAAGGTTTCGGAAGAGGCGCTGTCGCGACTGCTCGAGCGTATCCGACTAGCACGCGCGGACTCGATTGGATTGCTCGGCAGCACAGGGGCTTACGCATTTCTCTCGCGCGGTGAACGGCGACGGGCAGTGGAGATCGCTGTCGAATGCGTGGGAGGCAAAGTTCCCCTCATCGTCGGCGTCGGCGCACTCAGGACCGACGAGGCTCAGGCGCTCGCGCGCGACGCGAAGGAAGCCGGGGCAGATGGACTTCTCCTGGCTCCCGTATCCTACACGCCTCTGACTGAGGAGGAAGTTTATCAGCATTTCGTTGCCGTTGCCGGCGTTTCCGACTTGCCGCTCTGCATCTACAATAATCCGGGCACGACCAGGTTCGTTTTCAGCGAGGAACTGATCACACGGCTCTCGCAGGTGCCGAATATTGCCGCAGTGAAGATGCCGTTGCCTGCCGACGGAGATTTCGCGGGTGAGATCGCTCGACTCCGTGCGAACACGTCTGCAGCTTTTGCTATCGGCTATAGCGGCGATTGGGGCGCAGCAGGTGCGCTCCTGTCCGGTGCTGATGCGTGGTTCAGTGTCGCGGGCGGGCTTTTGCCCGTGGCTGCAACGAAACTCACTCGGGCGGCGAAAGGGGGCGATCGTGCGGAAGCGCATCGGATCGACACCGCATTTCAACCCTTATGGGCACTGTTCAAGGAGTTCGGCAGTTTCCGCGTGATGTACGCTATCGGGAGCATCCTCGGACTGTTTCAGGCATTGCCCCCGCGGCCGATTTTGCCGCTTGGACCTCGTGACAATGTACGGGTAGAGGAAGCTGTTCAGAAACTGATCGACTTCTAAGAGTGCTCTTGAGGAATTACGCTTTACCCGGAAGTGCTCCAGCCGGTCCTGATCATCGGTGAAGGGCGGGCGCGACTGGAGAAAGCAGCAACCGTATGCCAAGCGCGATCATGATGCTGCCCGCAATGCGCTGCTGCCACGCCACAAAGGCACTGCTGTGCGACAACCAATTGCTGAATGTGCCTGAGGTGAGGGCCACCGCACCAAGGACCAGCAGCCCGGTGGCTTTCATCGTAACTCCGAGGATGAAGAATTGCAGGGCCGGCGATCCGGCGGACGGTGCCACGAACTGCGGAAGGATCGCGAGCATAAAGGAAAGCGACGTCGGATTCGTCAGATTGCAGATCACACCCTGCCTGAAGGGGGCGAGAAGCGATGGAGACGTGGTGCGGCCCGGCGCTTCGCGCAGGAAGGTCTTACTGCTGGTCGTCAAGAAACGCACCCCGACATAAATCAGATAGGCCGCTCCGATAAATTGCATGGCCTTGTAGAGGAGCGGCGAGGACGCCACGACCGTGGCAAGGCCCATGGCAAGCAAGGGTATCTGGACGAAGCCCGCCGCGACGCATCCGATAGCGGTTGCAAGCGCAGCCCGTCGGCCCTGGCCGATGCCGCGGCTGATGACAAGCATCATGTCCGGGCCGACTCCGGACAATTGATAGGCAAGCACGGCGCCCAGAAACGCGGCATAGCTGGTCAGGTCGGGCATTCTACAGAAACTGTGGAAGCAGGTCGAAGTTCCCCAGCGGAAACGAACCAGTGCCCGTAGAGGAGCATTGGCCTGCCCAAAAGGTTACCGTCCGAAACAGTTCCGCTTAACCGAATATTCACCCTGCAGGCCCTAAATCCGCATGGGGAATTGCTTATACGGCAATAAGCACCTTGGTGGCTCCGAGGGGATGGGGAAAGCGGATGTATCGGCGCAGCGAGCCCGAGGGACTGGGATTACGCCTGGAAAGGCCACATCAGCGCCTTCGCGCGGGCGGAGGGTCGTTGCTCGACCTAGTGCCCGCGGTAACGGAAGAGGCCGCTCGCGAAGAGGCTCCAGCGGAACCATTGGATAGCACCTCCGCCCGCGTGGTGGATATTCCCGTCCCCGCCCATCAGGCGCGCGCTCTTGAGGAGCAGCCTTCCTCCGTCGCGGATTTCTTCCCGCAACTCCACCTCCTGGGCAGCATCGGGGTTAATGACCTCATCGCGTGGCTGCGCAACGGCGCCCGCTGGGTCGTGCTCGCGCTCGTCCTCTCGGTTGCCGCCGCCTTTGCCTATGCCGTGGCGGCGACGCCGCGATACACGGTCTATACCGATCTCGTGGTGGATCCTTCCAATCTCAACGTCGTCAGCGACGACGTCTTCACGACCAATCCTCAGCGCGACGCGCAGTTGCTGGAGGTCGAAAGCAAGCTCCGGATACTGACCTCGCGCAACGTCCTCCAACGAGTCATCGACGAGCTGCGGCTTGCGGACGATCCCGAATTCGTCAGGCCGACATTCCTCGACTGGATGAAGACGCTCATTGCCCCGCGGGACGCCAAGGCGGACAAGGAACTGGCGGCCATGCGCGCTCTGTCCGAGAGGGTCGAGGCGCGCCGGGAGGAACGTTCCTTCGTCGTGATCCTGAAGGTGTGGAGCGAAGAACCGGCCAAGGCAATCGCCCTTTCGGACGCGATCGTCGAGGCATTCGAGGCGGAACTCTTTCAGTCGGCCGCCGAGAGCGCCGGCCGGGTGGCGCAGAACCTGAACGAACGACTCGATGAGCTGCGGCGCAACGTCACCGAAGCGGAGAAGAGGGTCGAGGATTTCCGGCGTGAGAACGGCCTGCAATCCACCAATGGCGAGCTCGTCAGCAATCAGCTTTCGAGTGAGCTCAACACCCAGGTTCTCGACGGTCAGCAGCGTTTCATCCAGGCGGAAACGCGTTACAGGCAGATGAGTGCGGCCGTTGCCGAGGGCCAGACCGCCAGCGCCTCGGTGTTCGAGTCGGCAAACATGACCAATCTGCGCCAGCAGTATAATGCCTTGCAGCAGCAGATCGGCTCCATGCAGCTCACTTATGGCGAGCGGCATCCGCGGCTCGTTGCCGCGCGCTCGGAGCGCACGGCGCTGGAAGCGGCGATGAAGGATGAAGCCCGCCGCATTCTGGAGCGCGCGAAGGCCGACTTCGACCGGGAGCAAAAGGCGCTCGATGCGCTCCGCGGCAAGGCGGATGACGAAAAGTCGAACGTCTTCACCGATAACCAGGCCCAGGTGCAGCTTCGTGACCTCGAACGCGACGCGCGCAGCAAGGCGGCGATCTACGAAACCCATCTGGCACGCGCGCAGCAGATCACCGAACGCCAGCAGATCGACACCACGAATATTCGCGTCATCTCGCGTGCCCTGCCGCCCAATGCGCGAAGCTGGCCCCCGCGTACCTTGATCCTGCTGATCGGCGGCGCCGTTCTGGGTCTCGCAATCGGCATTGCCGCGGCACTTGCCCTCGGCCTCTGGAAATTCCTTCGCGGCAAGACCCACGTGGCCGCCTGAGGAGCCCGGGAGATGGATCGCGCGGGCTACGGAGAGGTCGAGCCGACGAATGCGGTAAAGGCGCGTGTCGGTACCGTGCTGTTCATGGCGATCTTCCTGTTCTTCTGGATCTCCATCAATCCATTCGTGGATCTGACGGGCGAGGCGGTGCTGGACCCTTCCGCCGGCAATTCCAACCGGCTGAACCAGATCATCTCGCTCCTGCTTTTTACCGGAATGCTGGGCTACGGCCTGGTCCACCCTTTGCGGCAAACGATCCTGCAGCCGCGCGCGCTGCTGGCGGTTCTCCTTTCCTGGTTCATCTTTGTTTCGCTGTTGTCGGCGCATCCGATGCTCGGCATCAAGGGTGCGATCCTCGCGTTGATGGTTACCGTCAATGCCAGCGTCTACCTGTTGTTGCCCGCTTCCGAACGCCACTTCGCCAAGATGCTCGGCATCGGCATCCTCATCATGCTCGCGGTCGCCTACTACGGCATCGTCTTCAAGCCGTTGCTCGCGATCCATCAGGCGTCAGAACTGCGCGAGCCGATGAATGCCGGCCTGTGGCGCGGCCACTTTCCCCACAAGAACAGCGCCGCGGCTGCCATGGTGATCGCAGCCTTCATCGGCCTTTACGTCATGAACGTCTGGTCGAGGTTTGCCGGGATCGTCATCGTCGCGCTGTCCTTCGTCTTCCTCCTCAATACCGGGGGTAAGACGTCGACCGCGATGCTGCCGGCCATTCTGCTGCTCGCGCTCATATTCGAGAAGGTGCGCTTTCTCCGCCTCCCGATTGCCGTCGGCGGCGTCGGTCTTTTCAATCTCTTCGCGGTGGGGTCCGCCGTCTTCTCCCCGCTCGGCGAGTTCATCAGCGGGCTCGGCATCGATGCGACCTTTACCAATCGCGCCGATATCTGGCGTTTCGCCTTCGGCGCGCTCGCCGAACAGCCTCTCACGGGCTATGGCTTCAAGGCCTTCTGGCAGACGGAAGAACTGGTCTATAGCGGCGGCTCGGTCGAGACCTGGGCCGTCGCTGCCGCCAACGGTCACAATTCCTATCTCGACATTGCCCTGATGACGGGCTTCCCGGGCCTCGCCCTGACCCTGATCTGGATCCTTTTCCTGCCGCTTAGAAAGATCGCCCGCATCGCTCCGGAGCGCGAGCATTCGCATCTGACGAGGCTGTTCGTCCGCACATGGCTCTACACGATCTTCAACGCCGGTCTCGAAAGTCTCTTCTTCGAGGGCGGGAGCCTTCTGTGGTTCACATTCATGGTCGCGCTCTATGGACTGTCGTTGCAGTCGAACGCGGAACTGGCGGCTGCTCCTGCACGCGTTCGTCAGGGGAGGGTAGCGCATGCTTGAGAAGCTGAGCGGGCTCGGTCCGCTCGTCGACAGGCTGGCGAACCGGGCGATCTGGAAGCTGGCGGGAGCCCGGCGTCGGTTGGAGACGGAGGTCCCGCTCGTCTCCTTCACCTTCGACGATGTCCCCGACAGCGCACTTGGCGCGGGCGCAGCCATCCTCGAGAAGTATGGAGCCCGCGGCACCTTCTATATAGCGGGCGGGCTAGCCGGACAGGTGGAGCCGGATCGAAGGCTGATCACGCCCGAAGGGTGCACCGAGTTGCTCGCCCGCGGACACGAGATCGGCTGCCACACCTTCGCTCACCGAAGATTGCGTGACATTGCCGGCCTTGGCACCGATCTCGACCGCAATGCCGAGTACCTGAAGCAGGTCGGCGTTTCTCCGGCTGCATCGAATTTTGCTTTCCCCTACAACGCTGCCTGGCCGTTGGCACGGGCCGAGCTCCGCCGCCGCTACCGAACGTGCCGGGCAGGGGGCGAGGACATCAACCGCGGTGTCGTCGACCCGATGATGCTCAAGGGCGTCGAGATACGCCAGCCGGAGGATGGGGCGCGCGCGCTGACGCGCTGGATAGACGATGTCGCCGAGCGTCCCGGCTGGCTGGTCTTCTTCACTCACGACATCGCCCCGCGGCCCACGAACTACGGCTGCACCCCCGACACCTTCGATCATCTGGTCCGCTACGCCGCCGAAAAGGGATGCTGCATCCTTCCCGTCGACAGCGCCGCTGACCGGATCGGCTGGTAAGGAGGCTCTGGTGACCGGGAAGCGCCTTCTTGCGATCAACAACTATTTCTACCGCCGCGGCGGAGCGGAGGCGGTCTTCTTCGACCATATGAGCATGTTCGGCGAAATCGGCTGGGACATCGTTCCCTTCGCCATGCAGCATGATCTCAACGAATCCTCGCCCTGGTCGGATTATTTCGTCTCGGAGATAGAATACGGCCGCCGAAGCGGTCTCCTGCGGAAGGCCGTCCAGGCGGCGAGCGTCATCTATTCGCTCGAGGCGCAGCGCAATCTCGGCCGGCTCATAAAACGCGCCCGCCCTTCGGTCGCCCACGCGCACAATGTCTATCATCACCTGTCGCCGGCGATCTTCTCGACCCTGAAAGCCGCCGGCATTCCGGTGGTGATGACGGTCCACGACCTGAAGCTCGCCTGCCCCTCCTACAAGATGCTGCGGGACGGCAGGGTATGCGAGGACTGTCGCGGCGGCAGGGTCTACAATGTCCTGCGTCATCGCTGCGTGAAGGGTTCGGCCCCTCTGAGCGCGGTGGTGCTCGCGGAAACGGTGCTGCACCGCTTGCTCGGGCTCTACCGCGACAAGGTGGACCGGCTGGTCGTGCCAAGCCGCTTCTATCTGGAAAAGCTCGCCGAATGGGGCTGGCCGCGCGAGAAGATGGTTCATATCGCCAATTTCGTCGATGTCACGGCTCTTTCCGGTGCTTGGCAGGAGGGCGATTATTTCGCCTTTGCCGGCCGGTTGGCGCCGGAAAAGGGCCTCACGACCCTGATCAAAGCGGCGGCTTTGTCGAACCAGCGGCTGGTCATCGCCGGCACCGGTCCGGAGGAGCAAACACTTCGCCGCCTCGCGGCCGAGCTCAAGGCGGACGTGACTTTCGCCGGCTATCTCTCGGGCGAGAAGCTGCACAAGTTGATCGGCGAGTCCCGCGCGCTCGTGCTGCCGTCGGAATGGTACGAAAACGCGCCGATCAGCGTGCTCGAAACCTACGCGCTTCGGCGCCCGGTGATCGGCGCGGCGATCGGCGGCATTCCGGAAATGGTCAGGGAAGGCGAGACCGGTCTGCTTGCGGCTCCGGGGGACGCCGGGGACCTCGCCAGAGCCCTGTGCGAAATGGCGGCACTTTCGCTGACGGAACGCGCCCGCATGGGGGCGGCCGCCCGGTCCTGGGTCGCGAGCGAATTCTCCGCCGCCGCCTACCGCGAGAGGACGCTCGAGCTTTATGGGGCGATCGGCGTGGCCTGAGGCTTCTCCTCCGATCCTCATTCCTGTGACGAGCACATTCGCAACGCTCGCCCATCACCGTCTGATTTTCGGTCAGACCTCTACGAATCTAATGACCGTCTTACCGGGATGGTAAGTCTTCTGCTCGTAAAAGATGCGAATTGGGTTATCGCTGGGGCGCAACAACCATGAGCAGAAGATCGGGGGTTTCCCGAGATCGACCTTCGGCAGGGCCGGATGCGTCGGCAATGCCGGGCGGGGCGACCGCGAGCATGCCTGCAAGCGCTTATCGTGCACTGCCGATAGAGCGCCGCCGCGTGATGATGCTCGGGCTTCGTGGCATTCCGAACGTTCAGGGCGGCGTCGAAAAGCACGTGGAGATGCTCGCAGGCAGGCTGGTCGCGCATGGTTGGGATGTCGAGGTCGTCGGACGCCGGCGCTATCTTCCGGTTCCCGCGCCGCAATCCTGGAACGGAATTCGCGTCACTCCCCTCTGGTCTCCACGTATGATGGCGCTCGAGGCCATCGTCCATACCTTCCTCGGTGTATGCTATGCGGCGCTGCGGCGCCCGGATATCCTGCACATCCACGCCGTCGGCCCGGCGCTCCTGGTACCGCTCGCCCGGCTGATGCGCCTGAACGTCGTCGTGACCCACCACGGCTACGACTACGACCGACAGAAATGGGGGGCTTTCGCCAGGAGGATATTGCGAGCGGGTGAACGCATGGGCATGCGGCTCGCGCAAGGCCGCATCGCAATCTCCAGGGATATCGCCGATACGATGGGCGAACGCTATCGCGTACCGGTGTCTTTGGTGCCGAATGGCGTCACCGTTTCGCGCCCCAGCGGCGAAACCGGCATTCTCGGCGAATTCCGTCTGTTGCGACGGCGCTATATCCTGCTTGCGGCGCGGCTTGTTCCGGAGAAGCGGCAGATCGATCTCATCCAGGCATATGCAAAACTTGAAAATAGCGGATTCGATCTCGTGCTTGCGGGCGGTGCGGAATTCGCGGGCGCCTACGAAGAGGAAGTACGGGCGCTGGCCAGCCGCGTGCCGGGCGTCGTCCTGACGGGGTTCCAGACTGGCGATCACCTGGCGGAACTCTTCGCCAATGCGGCGCTCTTCGTGCTGCCGTCGAGCCATGAAGGCATGCCGATCGCGCTTCTGGAGGCGATGGCCCATGGTCTCCCGGTTCTGGCAAGCGACATCGTTGCCAACCGGCAGCTCGGCCTGCCCGCCGACGATTATTTTCCGCTGGGGAACGTCGACGCGCTTTCGTCTGCCATCGCCAAAAAGATCGCCAATCCCCCCGACGAACAAGAGGTGCTCGCGCAGACCGAGCGCGTCGAAACCGTCTATAGCTGGTCGAGCGTGGCACTGAAGACGCTCGACGTCTACCGGGCGGTGACGAAATGAATGTCAGGCGCATCGCATCGGTACTTGCGTGGCTGCTTCTTGGCGTCATTGCCTATTCGACCCTTTCTCCGCTCGACCTGCGCCCGCACATGGGCAGCTCGGTGCAGCTTGAACGGTTCGGAGCATTCGGGCTGACGGGTCTCATGTTCGCGATCGCCTATCCCCGGCAAGTGCTTGCCGTTCTGGCGGCTATGCTCGCGGCGGCAATCGGGCTCGAACTCACGCAGATGCTCGCCGCCGACCGCCATGCAAGGTTGATCGACCTTTCGGTCAAAATGGCGGGGGCGGGCTGCGGTGTCGGCGCCGGCTGGCTGCTCGTCCGCCTTTGGCACCGGTTTCAGCCGAAAATCGCGGGCATGAACCAAAGCGCAAACCACCGCGGATAGACCTTCGCCGCGCGATTTTGGGGCTCTCTTGACCATATCCATCATCATCAAGACATTGAATGAAGAGAAGCGGATTGCCGCAACCGTCGAGAGCGCGCTCGCAGCGCTTCAGGACATGGGCGGCGAGGTCATCATCGCCGACAGCGGCTCCTGCGACCGCACGGTCGAGATCGCCTCGCAGTATCCCGTCATCATCGCCCAGATCGCCCCGCCCGCGCGACCGAGCTGCGGCATCGGCCCGCAGCTCGGCTTCCAGCATTCCCGCCACGATTACGTCTGTCTCATCGACGGCGACATGCTGCTCGACGCTGCCTTCCTCCAAGACGCCGTCCGCTTCCTGGCCGACAATCCGGCCATGGCGGGCGTTACCGGACATGTGGAGGAAATGCACATCTCGAACCTAGAATTCGCGCGCCGCGTCAGCCGCAATGCGCCCGAGAACCGGACGGGTCCGATCGATCGCATGAACGGCGGCGGGCTCTACAGGCGCACAGCCGTCGAGGACGTCGGCTACCTCTCGGACCGCAACCTGCACGGCTACGAGGAGTTCGATCTCGGCATTCGCCTCAGAAGTGCCGGCTGGGGGCTTTACCGGCTCGACCGCCGTTTCGTCCAGCACTTCGGCCACACGGTCAATTCCTACCGGCTGCTCGTTCGACGCTGGAAGACCAAATATCTCTACGGGATAGGCGAGCTTCTGCGCGCTTCTCTCGGCAAGCCCTATTTCTTTCAGCTGTTGCGGGAACTGCCGGAGCTGAAACTCTGGGCTCTCGTCTATCTCTGGTGGCTCGCCTGCCTCGGCCTGATCCTGCTGCTGCCCGATACGCTCATGGCCCTCGCCGCCGTCTGCGCGAGTTTCGCGGCCGCCGTTCTCGCCGTCAGCTTCCGAAAGGGCGGCCTCAGCATGGGCCTCTATACGGTCGTCGCCTGGTTCTTCCATGCGGCAGCCCTTCCTGTCGGCTTCCTGCGAAGCCGGCGGCTGCCTGCCGAACCGATCGAAAGCACGATCCTCGCAAAGGCCCCTCTCGGGGAGTCCTCTCCCCGTGAACCGGTTCTCGGAAAGACGGCATGAGGAGGCCATCCCTCGCGGCGGCGCTGCTTTGCACGTGGCTGTCCCCGGCCGCAAGTGCCTCTGAATGGGTGCCGGTTCGCGAGGTCTCGCTCGAAGTCCGCGCCGGCAGTCCGCTCGATTTCTCGTCCTTGCTGCCGAACGCTTCGATCGACGCGGACAGCCGCCTCGTTGCAGGTCCGGATGGCCGGCTGGCCTTTGCCAGGGCGCCGGAACAGCCGGTCAGAATGCTATGCGCGTCGCTCGCCTGGAGTCCGGCTTCCGGCGGCTTTCCGGACCACGACGGCGCCGAGCGCTACGCCCGCCAGCTTGCGATGCACGGATACAACATCGCCCGGCTCCATTTCGTCGATGCCAGCCTTATGTTCGGCAGGCAGAAGGATTTCGATTTCGATCCGGAGACGCTGGATCGTGTCCATTACCTGCTGGCGGCGCTGAAGCGCAACGGCATCTACTGGATCATCGATGGACTTTCGTCTCCGCGCGGCGCCTACGGCGGCCACGACGACCGATGGGACGCAAACGGCGATCTCAAGCTCCGGCTGCATCTCGACGAAGAGGCCGTTGCACACTGGAGCAAGCTGCAGGAGACGTTTCTCGCGAGCGTCAATCCCTATACGGGGACGGCGACCATTCGCGACGACGCGCTCGCATTGGTGATCCTTGCCAATGAAAACGGCATGGAGTTCGACAGCGTCGTGCGTGAGCGGCCCGAAAAGCCCGCCTATGACGAGGCGCTGGCGGAACCATTCAACCGCTGGCTTTCGGCACGCTACGGCACGACGGAAGCGCTCGCGAGCGCCTGGGGAGATCTCGGTGCCGACGAGCGGGTCGAAACGGCATCGGTGAGGCTTCCCGCCAAGCGCTACGCAGACGGTCCGCGGATGCGCGATCTCCAGGCCTTCTTCGTCGAAACCGAGCGCGCCTCCGCCGCACGCATGAGCCAGGTCCTGCGCGATTTGGGCTATCGCGGCCTGATCAGCACCTACAACAATTGGCCGACGGTGCAGACGGCGCTCAGCCGGCGCGATCTCGACGCCGTGACCATGAACACCTATCACGATTGGGTTGGGGGCTATTCTGCGGGAAGCGCTTTGACGCAGGCAAGTTCGCTTGCAGACGGCGCCAGCTACATGCGCATGATTGCCGCGGCGCGGTGGCTAGGAAAGCCATTCATCGTCAGCGAATATGACCATCTCTTCTGGAACCGCTATCGCTACGAGGCCGGCCTGACAATGCCGGCCTACGCCGCACTCCAGGGCTGGGACGTGATTTGCCGTCACGGCCACGGGCCGATCGCGCTCGCCTATGGCGAACCCTTTCCGCACAAAAAGGCGATGCTTCCCTATGCGATTGCGCTCGATCCCGTGGCGCGCGCCGGCGAGACGCTCAGCGCACTCGTCTTTCGTCGCGGCGACGTGACGACCTCCGCCATCACGATCCCCTTCTCAGTTCGCGGCGAGGAGGATCTCGGCGAGGACATGCAGGCCCGCGAGCCGGAGCGATTGACCGATCTGGCGCTGGTCGGGCGCATCGGCCTGCTGCGGGCAGACCCGTCCGGTGGAGAAAGCGGTGTCACGCAACCACGCGACCGGGAGCTCGGAACAATCCTTGCCGCACTCCGCGACGAACACATTCTCGCGACTGAAAATCGCACCGATACCACAAGCGGATTTTACGAAAGCGATACAGGTCAGGTCCTGCTCGACCGCCGGGCAGGGCAGCTCCGTGTTTCTACGCCCGCTACGGAAGCGGCAGCCTTCTCCTCTCTGCGTGAACCGATCGATCTCGGTCTCATGCGCATCGGACAGGCGGACGGCAACGGTCTCGTGGCGCTTTCGGCTATCGACGCTCAAGGCACGCTTTCCGAAAGCCGGCGCCTGCTTTTGATCTTTGCAACCGATGCGCAGAACACCGGCATGGTCTTTCGCGACAGCGAAGAGAAGGTGATCGAGGATTTTGGCGCGCTGCCGGCGAGAATCCGGAAGGGCTATGTCGATCTCGAACTGGCACGAACCGCTGCCAGATGGAGCGTGTCACCGGTAGGCCTGGACGGCACCGTCTATCCGCCCGTCGACAGCGGCAGCGGGCGCGTCGCCTTCCGCCTCTCGAACGACACGCCCTATGGGCCCACTCCCTATTTTCTGGTGGAGATGTAGGCTCAGCCGGCAGCGCCCCGGTCGTGTCCGGCGGGCTGAGCCGGTTCGGCTCCCTCTCAGTTCCTGGCATCTTCTGCCGCATCGCCTGCCGTGTGTGACGACAGGCCGGCGAGCTTGTGCCCCCTCTCGCGCAGCCACTGGAATACGACATAGAGCGCGGGAATGATGAAAATTCCGAGGAGCGATGCGGCGAGCATGCCCCCGGCAACCCCCGTGCCGACGGCACGGCGGCTGAGCATGCCGGCGCCTTCGGCCGTGACGAGCGGGATCAGCCCCATGATGAAGGCAAAGCTGGTCATCATCACCGCACGGAAACGGGTGCGCGCGCCCTCCACGGCGGCATCGACGATCGGCACCCCCTTCTCCCGCTGGAACTTGGCGAATTCGACGATCAGGATCGCGTTCTTGGACGCGAGCGCGATCAGCACGACGAGGCCGATCTGGGCATAGATGTCGAAGGAGAGCCCTGCCAGCAGCACGGCGACGAGAGCGCCTGCTACGCCGACGGAGACCGAAAGCAGAACCGGTATGGGGATCGTCCAGCTTTCGTAAAGAGCCACGAGGAAGAGGTAGGCGAAGAACAGGGCCAGTGCGAGGATCACCGTCGTCTGGCCCGCGGCTTCGAGTTCCTGCAGTGCCGTCCCCGTCCACTCGAAGCTGTAGCCCGGCGGCAGCGTGGCGGCGGAGACCTGTTCCATTGCGGCCAGCGCCTCACCCGAGGAGACGCCCGGGGCCGGCTGGCCGTTGAGCGTGATGGAGCGGTAATTGTTGTACCGCACGATCGATTGCGGCCCGACGATGTAGTCCACGCGCGCGACCGAGGCCACCGGGACCATATCGCCCGCGGCATTGCGTACATGCAGCCGGGAGATGTCGTCGACCGCATCGCGATCCGCTTCGGCCGCCTGCATGGTGACTTTCCAGCTCCGGCCGAAAAGATTGAAGTCGTTGACGTAATAGGATCCGAGCGTGCCCTGCAGCGTCGCGAAAAGATCGCTCACAGAGACCCCGAGCGCCTGCAGGCGATCGCGGTCGAGATCCAGATAAAGCTGCGGCGAGCTCGCCGAATAGGTGCTGAATGTAGGTCCGAGCTGCGGGTTCTGGTTGGCGGCCACCATCAATCCGCCTGCCGTCGCGGCAAGCTCGGCCGGCGATCGGCCCTGGAGGTCAAGCAGCTGATACTCGAAGCCGGAGCCGGTGCCGAGACCGATAATGGGCGGCAGGTTGAAGGCGAAAACCTGGGCATTGCGGATTGCCGCACCCTTGGCCATCACCGTGCCGATCGCGGCATTGACAGATGCGCTTTCGCTCTGGCGTTCGGCGAAGGGCTTCATGGTCACGATCGCGAACGCGCTGCTGGATTTGGCGATTCCGTCGAGGAAGCTGTAGCCGGTGACGGTCGTGACGTTCGCCACGCCCTCGATTTCGCCGAGCATTGTTTCGACCTCGCGCACCACGGCGTCGGTCCTGTTGAAGGAGGCACCTTCCGGAAGGCGGATTTCGGCAAAGAAGGCGCCTTGATCCTCGCTGGGGAGGAACCCGGTCGGCACGACCCGGAACAGCCAGCCACTGGCGCCGATCGCAACGGCAAGGAGGACCAAGCCGATGACGGCCCTGCGCGCAATGCCGCCTGCGACATGCGCATAGCCGTTGCGGGTACGGTCGATACCCCGGGAAATCCATCCAAGGACGCCGCGCTTCGGCCCGTGATGGGGCTTCAGGAGGATCGCGCAGAGGGCCGGGCTGAGGGTCAGTGCGTTGATCGCGGAAATGACCATCGACACCGATACGGCGACGGCGAACTGCTGGAAGAGCTGCCCGCTCAGGCCAGGAATGAATGCCACCGGTACGAACACCGAAAGCAGCACGAGCGTGATGGCGACGATCGCCCCGGTGATTTCTCCCATGGCGAGGCGCGCGGCCTGCGCCGCGCTCATGCCGGGGTTTTCCTCCATGACGCGCTCGACGTTTTCCACCACCACGATCGCATCGTCGACGACGATGCCGATGGCGAGCACCAGCGCCAGAAGCGAAACCGTGTTGAGCGAAAAGCCCATCGCCAGGATCACGGCGAAGGTGCCGACGAGCGCCACCGGGACGGCGATGAGCGGAATCAGTGTCGCGCGCCAATTGCCGAGAAAGAGGAAGACGACGACGATGACGAGTGCGAAGGCTTCGAACAGGGTGTGCTCGACATTCTCCACGCTCGCCTCGACGAAATCGGACGTGTCGTAGGAGACCGTATAGGTGAGCCCCTCCGGGAAGGCCTGGGCCAGGCGCTCCATCGCCTGCTGCACGCCCTCCGTGGCGGCGAGCGCATTGGCGCCCGGCGCCTGATAGGTGCCGATCATCGCCACGGGCTTGCCGTTGATGCGGGCGGTGGAGTCGGAGGTCACAGAACCCAGTTCGACGCGCGCGACGTCGCGGATGCGCACGAAGGACCCGTCCGCCTCTGCCCGAAGCACGACGTCCTCGAACTGGGCGGGATCGGTGAGCCGGCCCTGCGTCTGTATGTTCAGCTGGAACAGCGGATCGTCGGTCATCGGCTGCGCGCCGATGCGGCCGATCGCCGCCTGGACGTTCTGGGTCTTCAGGGCGTTGACCACATCCGTCGGCGTCAGCCCCAGATTGGTCAGCCGATCGATGTCGAGGACAATCCGCATCGAATAGTCCTGGGCACCGAAGAGCGTCGCGTCGCCGACCCCCGGCACGCGCTTGATCGTGTCGAGCACGTTGATCGTGGCGTAGTTCGAGAGGAACAGATTGTCGAACTCGTCATTCTCGCCGTGGATGGCGATCACCTGCATGAGTGAGGATGACTGCTTCTTGACGCTGACGCCGCTCTGCTTGACTTCGGCCGGCAGCACCGGCTCGGCAAGCGCGACGCGGTTCTGCACGTTGACGGTGGCGATATCCGGATCGGTGCCGACGGCAAAGGTCACCGTCAGCGAGTAGGTCCCGTCGGCGCCGCTCGTCGATTTCATGTAGAGCATGTTGTCGACGCCGACGACCTTGCTTTCCAACGGCTGAGCGACGGTGGCCTCGACCACGTCGGCGCCTGCGCCGGGATAGCTCGCGGTCACGCTGACCTGCGGCGGGACGATATCGGGGAACTGTGCAATCGGCAGCCTCGTAAGGGCGATCAGCCCCGCGAGCGTGAGCACGATGGAAATGACCGCGGCAAAGCGCGGACGATCGATGAAGATCCCGGAGATCATGGCTCAGCCACCGTCGTGGTTGCGGCGACGGCGTCCACCACGATGCCCGGCCGAACCTTGCCCACACCCTCGGTTATGACGTTTTCTCCCTCCTTCAGTCCCTTGGCGACGACGGCCTGGCCGCGGCTGGAGCGGCTGACGTCGACGCGGCGAAGCTCGACCTTGGAGTTGGCGTCGACCACCATGACAAAGGCGCCCTGCTGGTCGCGCTGGACCGCCTGTTGCGGTACGGCCAGCACGTCCTGCCGATCGGACTGCTCGAGAACGACCCTGACGAGCGTCCCGTCGAGAAGCGTCCCACGGGGATTGGGAAACTCGGCGCGAACCGTAACGGTGTCGGTCGCTTGCGAGACCGTGCTCGCGACGAAGTCTATTGTGCCTTTCTCCGGGTAATCGGTACCGTTCGGAAGCGTGATGCTGACATTGGCGCCGCCGGACATCTCACCCTTTTCGACGCGCTCGCGGTAGGAGAAATAAAGGGATGTCGCGACGGGAAACTCGACATAGATCGGGTCGAGACGCGTCAGCGTCACGAGCGCTCCGCTGTCCGGCGTGACCAGGGCGCCGACATCGACGCTGGTCAGGCCGACGACGCCATCGAACGGCGCGAGGATCTTCGTGTAGGAAAGATTGAGCTCGGCATTCTGCTTACTGCCCTTGAGGCGCAGTATATCGGCCTCGGCCTTTTTCAGTTGCGCATTCGCAGTGTCGAGCGTCGCCTGCGCGACGGTATTGGTGGAGATCAACCGCTGGGCACGGTCACGTTCGAGAACGGCGAGGTCCCGTTGAGCCTCCGCTGCCGCGATCGAACCGTCGATCTCCTGCAGCGCGGCGCGATAGGCACCGTCTTCCACCTGGTAAAGGACTGTTCCCGCCGAGACCTTCTGCCCATCCTCGAAATTGACCTTCTCGAGGAATCCGGACACGCGGGCGCGGATGTCCACCTTTTGAACAGCGACGACCTTGCCGGTCAGGCCGACGCTTTCGCGCAGGTCCATGACCGCGGCCGGCGCGACGGTAACCGAGGGAGGCGGCTGTTGCGCCTGCGCATTTCCCGCCATGACGCTGACGGCGAGCAGTCCGCAAGTCAGACCGGCAGCCAGAATTCTCGAAACACGCATGCAATGCTCCCGTCAAGCGGACCCCGCACGCGTCGCGTGGATCACACCATCTATCTCGGCTCAAGCCACCCCTACACTTCGAGCGGCGCAACTTGAAATTGCTTCTCTTTCTCATGCTAGCGGGGCTGCGGCAAATAGGGAAGCGGGTTTGTCACTGCAAATCGGGCCGATGGGATACTCCGAGGCCTGTCGACGCCGGCCGCAGGCGTCGTGTCGAACTCCTGCGGTGCCGCGCCCCTGCGGTTGCGCAGTCACTTGCTTTCGATTGTAATATGCGATGCTGCAAGGGGTGGGTGCGTGTGTGTCCAGCCGGTTCAGGCGGTCTAGAGGACGAAATAGCCCTTCTGGAGGGTGACGGCATCATCCAGGTGTATCGCGAAATCCGCCTTCCTGTCGCCGTTCACGTCGCCGTAGATATAGGTGTCGGAGACATCGCGGACGTAGCGTAGCTCACCCTTCTTGCCGCTGAAGGCGGCGCTTCCGACGAAGCCAAACGCCTGATCGCCGGCGGAGGACGTATTGGCATCGATCGCAGAGAGATCGATCCTGTTGGACTTTGCCGTAAAATCGAAAATGGTGTCGCGCCCGGACTTTGCCACCGTCGAATCCGAGAGCGCCTTGAAAGTGAAGCTGTCGCTACCGCTGCCCCCGTTCAGACGATCCGCGCCCGCGGCGGCATAGAGCAGGTCGTTGCCGGATTCCCCGTAGAGCTTGTCGTTGCCTTTTCCGCCGTAGATTCTGTCGGAACCGGAGCCGCCATAGAGCGTGTCGTTGCCCGTGTCTCCGTTCAGCCTGTCATTGCCCCCGTAACCCCACAGCACATTGGCTGCCTGGTTGCCCATGATCGAGTCGCCGGACGAACCTCCCTTGACGTTTTCGATCAGTGAGCGCGCATCGCCATGGTAAAGCAGCGCATTGAAAATGTTGCCGGCGGCAAAGCCGCCATTCGGGCCGCCGCCGAGCCAGGCCAGCTGGTCGATGCTGAAGGTCGAAGCGCTGCCCGGCCTGAGATCGATCTTGAGGGCGTTGGTATAGGCGCTCAAATCGTAGGTGTCGTTGCCGCCGCCGTCCCAGATGGTTGCGAAGATGCGGTTCGCGCCGGGCGAAATCCCGGCCCCGCCGTTCACGAAAGTGGTGCCGCCGCCCGGCGTCCACTTATACACCGTATTGCCGGCATCGGTCGTGAAATCGGCGCCGTACATTTCCTGAAGCGCGGCGATGTCGGCCATCATGAAGGTCTGCGGCGCGCCGAACTGCTCGTAATAGTAGCCCTCGTCGGCGCCGATATAGCCGCGATAGGTCATGATCGAATATTCGATCGAGTCGTATCGTGCGGGCGAGGCGCCGTAGACGTCACCTTCATGGCCGTGCTTCAGGCCGAGTGCGTGGCCGAGCTCGTGCAGGAGCGTGTGCCATGCGTAATTGCCCGCAATCGGCTTGCGGTAGTCGTCCGCCGTGCCGGCATAGGCCGTGCCGAACCAAATGTCGCCGCCGGAGGCATCGAGCGCCGGCAGGTAAGCATAGGCGGTGTCCGGCAGCCACGATTGCGCGAACCGGATCGTCGCGGTGCTGGCGCTTCCCGCCTTGAAGCTGGCATTGGTGAATCCTTCGACCGAAAAGCCGTCATTGGCCGCCGAACCGTAGGATTGCTCCATGGCGAAAAGCGCTGTTTTCGCCTGTGCCGCCGATATCGAAGTAAACCCGTAGTATTTATCGAACCCGTAGCCGTAGCTTCCGCGCCATGTCGGGAATGCATAGGTTATTGTACCGATCCATGCGTCTCCTGTCAGCAACGAATCAACGACGCTGTTTCCGGTTGCTTTGACGAACTTAAGAGACTTTCCGGCGCCGCTCATGCGAAATTCCCGCTATTGTTGTATGTTCTGATTAGCAATTATCAGCGACATTGGCTACTATTATCGTAGGGATGCCGTAAAAGGAGCGGTTCGTGACATTTCGCAAAATTGCGCAGTTGCTTGTGCTGGGATTGACGGCAATGTCTCCGGCCATGGCGCAAGGCGCGATGAAGCCAAGCGGAGCGGATATGCAGAAGCCACCCGACTACGAGCGGGCCGTGCGATCGGAGTTCGAGGCCGCACGGGCGGAAAATACGGTGGAGGCCTACGAGCGCTTCATCCGCCGTCATCCCGGCCATGCGCTCGTCGAGGATGCTCGAAAGGCGATGTTGCGTCTGCAGGCGCGGTGAAGCGGTGCCGCCCGGGCGGGGAAGGTCAACCTGTGACGCAATGAATCGCGCCGAGGAACCGCACCCTCTCCGTCCTCATCGTGCTCGTCACAGGGATGAGAGCAGCGCCGCGTCTGCGGCGCGGGAAGCGTTCTTTCAGCCCAAGGACTTGGTCTGGCTGGATTCCTGTGACAAGCACAGGAATGAGGGACCGGGGGATGTGCGGCTACTACATTCTCGCATCGAAGCGAAACGGGACGCTGTATACGGGCGTGACTTGGGGCATTCCGCGCCGCCTCGCTATCTTCACGGTTTATGAAAGCGCGCCGAGTGACCGCACCCTCTCCGCCCTCATCACAGGGACGCGCGCCGCCTCGTTGTCTTCACGGTTTATGAAACGCGCCGAGTGACCACACCCTCCCTGTGCTCGTCACAGGGATCCAGCAGCGCCGCGTCTGCGGCGCGGGAAGCGTTCTTTCAGCCCAAGGACTTGGTCTGGCTGGATTCCTGTGACAAGCACAGGAATGAGGGACCGGGGGATGTGCGGCTACTACATTCTCGCATCGAAGCGAAGCGGGACGCTGTATACGGGCGTGACTTGGGGCATTCCGCGCCGCCTCGCTATCTTCACGGTTTATGAAAGCGCGCCGAGTGACCGCACCCTCTCCGCCCTCATCACAGGGACGCGCGCCGCCTCGTTGTCTTCACGGTTTATGAAACGCGCCGAGTGACCACACCCTCTCCACCTCATCCCTGTGCTCGTCACAGGGATCCAGCAGCGCCGCGTCTGCGGCGCGGAAAGGCCTTTCCAGCCCAAGGACTTGGTCTGGCTGGATCCCTGTGACAAGCACAGGAATGAGGGACCGGGATGTGCGGCTACGACAACATTCGCTTGCGAACATGCGAAGGATAGTCAACCTGTGACGCAATGAAGCGCGCCGAGGGACCACACTCTCTCCGCACTCGTCCCTGTGTCCGGGCTAAACAACGAGCACAGGGATGAGGAAATCAAACAATCGCGGCGGGTGGCCCGAACCTCGACAGGGCTTAGACGGCTTCTTCGCTCTCTTTTGCCCGCAGCAGCATACCGAACAGGTCGCGCGGGTCATCCGGGTCGGCGATCATGTCGAGGTTCTGATAGAAGTCGGTTCCGGGGAGGCGATCGCGGACGTAGCGGAGCGCAGAGAAATCCTCGATCGCGAAGCCGACACTGTCGAAGAGGGTGATCTGGCGGGCGTCGCGCCGGCCCTGCGCCTCGCCCGTGACGACCTTCCAGAATTCGGTCACGGGAAAATCGGGTGCCATCTGCTGGATTTCGCCCTCGATCCGGGTCTGCGGCGGATATTCGACGAAGACGTCCGAGCGCTTCAGGATATCGCGATGCAATTCCGTCTTGCCGGGGCAATCGCCGCCGATTGCGTTGATGTGGACGCCGGCGCCGACCATGTTATCGGTGAGAATCGTGGCGAACTGCTTATCAGCCGTACAGGTGGTGATGATCTCGGCGCCTTCGATCGCTTCCTGGGCGGATCTGCAGGACACGATCCTGAGCCCGGAACCGTCGAGGTTGCGGGCGGCCTTTTCCGTTGCTCGCGGGTCGATATCGTAAAGGCGGATGGTGTCGATGCCGCAGACGGCCTTCATCGCCAGGGCCTGGAACTCGGCCTGCGCGCCGTTGCCGATCATAGCCATGGTGCGTGCATTCTTCGGCGCCAGGTGCCGGGCAGCCATTCCCGAGGTTGCGGCAGTTCTGAGCGCCGTCAGTATCGTCATCTCGGTCAGCAGTGCCGGATAGCCCGTCGAAACCTCGGCGAGCAGCCCGAATGCGGTCACCGTCTGCAGCCCCTCGGCGGTGTTCTTCGGGTGACCGTTGACATATTTGAAACTGTAGATCCTGCCGTCCGAGGTCGGCATCAGCTCGATCACGCCGTCGCGCGAGTGGCTGGCGACGCGCGGCGTCTTGTCGAAACTTTCCCAGCGGCGGAAATCCGCCTCGATGGCATCCGTGAGTTCCGCCAGAACCGTTTCCACACCGAGGTGATGCACGAGGCGCATCATGTTGTCGACGCTGACGAAGGGCACCATGGCCTTGGCTGAAGGAAGCGGGGAGAACATGGGGATTCCTCTTGGCGGCTTGCTGTACTCCAGGACAGGGTAGCGATTGCGTGCGCTGGTCGAAAGCGCAAACATGTGCTAATTTCGGCACCGAATTGAGCGATTTTTCCAGTCGGATTGTGCAATATGAGCAGAACAGCGGTTGGCGATTCAGTCGTTGCAAAATACACCCCGGATGATCTGGACCGCCGGATCATTGCGCATCTGCGCGCCGACGGCCGGGCATCTCTTTCCAAACTTTCCGACGCGCTGGGCGTGGCGCGTGGCACCGTGCAAAATCGCCTGGATCGCCTGCTGGAGACCGGGACGCTTCTCGGGTTCACGGTGCGCGTCAGGGAAGACTACGACCTCAACACGGTTCATGCGGTGATGATGATCGAGGTTGTGGGGAAGTCGACGACGCAGGTTGTTCGCAAACTGCGCGGCATGCCCGAGATTTATACGCTGCACACCACCAACGGCAACTGGGATCTGGTCGCCAACATACGGGCAGCTAATCTCTCCGAATTCGACCGGATCCTGCGCGAGGTGCGAATGATCGACGGCGTGGCCAACAGCGAGACCAGTCTCCTGTTGAGCAGCGTCTGACCGGCAGCTGCCGCGCAGGGGCAGATCGGGACGATTGAAAGCCGGACCCATCCCCGTTAGGTTGCGCCCGCATTCAATGAAGGTTTTCGTGGGGGTTGGCTTGGCGGGCCGTCGAACTTGTTTTCTGTTGGCCTGTCTTCTGCTGATGCCGGCGGCCGCCCGGGGGAATGGCGGGCGGTCGAAAAGACAGAGACTTACGCGATCACCGGTCAGTCCGGGCCGGAGCTCTATGCTTCCATCGGCGAACGAGGACCGCAGGTGGGCGGCCTCGGGCGCGCGATCGCCCATACGAGCTTCAAGCTCACCTGGAGGCGGAAATATGAGGAGCGAGACGGGGCCTGCGTATTGGCGTCGGCGCTGCCGAAGCTCACCATCACCTATACGCTGCCGAAACTTGCCGGAAAGCTGCCGGCCAATATTGAGGCCCACTGGCAGACCTTCATCGCCGGCGTGAGAAAGCATGAGCTGGTCCATGGCGACTTCATCAAGGAGATGGTGAGCGCCATCGAGGCCGCCACCGTGGGCCTCACCGTTGCCGACGATCCCCAATGCCGCAAGATCAAATCCGAAATGACGAAGCGGCTCGGCGAAATCTCCCGCACGCAAAGACAGAAGAGCCGCGACTTCGACAGGGCCGAGCTCAGCGACGGCGGCAATGTTCACCAGCTCATCCTCAATCTCGTCAACGGCGGCTGATGCGCGTGGCAAATCCATTCGAGGCGTCGCGCTTCAGGCTTTGGCCGAAAGGCAACACTTCTGCGCAAAAGTAAGTTGTTGTCGAGCCTGCCTCCGAATCGTCTCAATGCAACGAAAACGTGAGCCCGCCTGAGTGGCAGGCATAGCGGCACGATAGCTTTCCGTGCGGCTGACATTACTGAATTTGTTTCGGACGATCGGCCGGGGTTTCTGCCGACCATGAGCCGAAAAGGAGAAGATGCATGAAAAAGACTCTCGCCAAGGCGTTTTTCGCGGTCACGATCGCGTCTGCCGCCGCGGGCGCCAATGCCGCCGATCTGACCTATCAGGAGCCGGCGCCGCCGCCGGCGGTGCAGGACGCGCGCGGCGGCGTGAAGATAGGCTATCTGGAATGCGACATCGGCGGCGGCGCCGGCTACGTGCTCGGTTCGTCCAAAGAGGTCGAGTGCGCTTTCCGGTCGCTGGGCGGCGACGTGATCGAGGATCGCTACACGGGAGAAATTCGCAAACTCGGGATCGACGTGGGTTTCACGATGCGCAGCCGGTTGATCTGGGCCGTGTTCGCGCCGACGGCAGGCTACCACCATGGTTCTTTGAGCGGTATCTATAAGGGCGCGAGCGCCGAGGCGACGCTCGGTGCGGGTGTGGGCGCCAACGTCCTCGTCGGCGGCACCTCCGGCTCTATCCACCTCCAGACGGTCAGCGTCACCGGCCAGCTCGGTCTCAATGTCGCGGCCGCGGGCACATCGATGACCCTCAACTCCGCGAATTGATGTCTTGGCCGGCGCGGCCGTTACGCCGCGCCGGGGCCGATCTCCTCGCCGTCCTCCACAAAATCACCAGCATGCCTGCCGTCATGGCCGCGAGACCGTACCATGTGACGGCATAAACGAGGTGATTGTTCGGGAAGACGACGCGCGTCAGGCCTCCGACGGGAAGCCCGCCGCGATTGGGGACAGCATCCGCGTCGACGAAGTAGGGCGCGACCTCGGAGAGGCCGCGCGCCGCAGCGATCGCGCCCACGTCGCGCGAATACCAACGGTTTTCCCCGGCCTTGTTCGACTGAAGGAGTGAACCGTTCGGCTCGTCCATGCGCATGAGGCCGATGACCTTCGCCTCGCCCTCGATCTGGCCTTCCCGCCGCGTCGATGCCTCACGCCTCTCCGTCGGAACGAAGCCGCGGTTCACGAGCACGGTCGTCCCATCGGCCGCCGCAAGCGGCGTTACGACCCAATAGCCGGCACCGCGCTCGGTTGCGGCATAGACCAGCGTTTCCTTCTCATGGAGGAAGCGGCCCTGGAGAGTGACGTGCCGGTATTCGTCTCGCGCGGCGGTGACGTTTGGCCAGTCGCTGCGGGGCGGCACAGGCACGGGTGCCGCCCGGACGCGCTCCTCGACCCGGGCGATCAGGTCGAGCTTCCAGGAGAGGCGCTTGAGCTGCCACGTGCCGAGCGCAGAAAAAGCCGCGATGAGCAGGAGGCCGAGGATGCTGAGGATCGCAAGCGAGAGCCGGGAGTGCTGTCTTGATGCGGCTTCGACGTCTACCATTGCAAGCTTGTCTTTGAATTCGATCTGCTGGCGCCCCTCATCCGCCTCCCGGCGCCTTCTCCCCGCAAGCGGGGAGAAGGTCCGGTGAGGGGCGAAGCTCCGACTCACGGCATGTTTTTCATCATTTCCGGGCTCATCGGCATCATGTTCGTGTTCAGGTGATGCATGACCCAGAGCGAGCCGGAAAGCGCGATGGCGACGAGAAGGATCGTGAAGATCAGCGCCATCATCGTCCAGCCGCCTTCAGAGCGGGTGTTCATGTGCAGGAAGAAGATCATGTGGACGACGATCTGGACGGCGCCGAGAGCCATGATGATCGCGGCGGTGAGGACGGCGCTGTCGAGAACGTCGGCCATCACCAGCCAGAAGGGGATCGCGGTCAGGACGACGGAGAGGACGAAGCCGGTCACGTAACTCTTCAGCGTTCCGTGTCCCGCGTCGTGACCATGGCTGTGGCCATGATGGGCCTCGAAAGCGTCCTCGTGCGAAGGTGCGTGCGTACTCATCCGAGAACTCCCATCAGATAGACGAAGGAAAAGACGCCGATCCAGACGACGTCGAGGAAGTGCCAGAACATCGAAAGGCACATGAGGCGGCGCTTGTTTTCCGGGATCAGCCCGCGTTTTGCGACTTGCGCCATGAGCACGAACATCCAGACGATGCCGGCTGTCACGTGCAGGCCGTGCGTGCCGACGAGCGTGAAGAAGGAGGACAGGAAGGCGCTGCGCTGCGGTCCGGCGCCCTCATGGATCAGATGCGCGAATTCGTAGAGCTCGAGCCCGACGAAGGCGATGCCGAAGAGCGCGGTGACTGCCATCCAGGCGAGCGTCGCTTTTTTCTCGTAACGTTCCATCGCCAGCATGGCGAAGCCGTAGGTGATCGAGGAAAAAAGCAGCATCGACGTGTTCACCGCGACGAGCGGCAGGTCGAAGAGATCGGCGGGCGAGGGGCCTGCGGCATAGTTTCGGCCGAGAACCGCATGGGTGGCGAAGAGAACCGCGAAGATCAGGCAGTCGCTCATCAGATAGAGCCAGAAGCCGAGCATCGTGCTTCCTTCGGGGTGGTGTTCCTCCGTCAGGTAGAAGGTCGGCGCCTCGTCCGCATCAAGCGCGCTTTCGGTACGGAACTCGGTCATGCTTGCACCTCGGCGGCAAGCACTTCTGTGCGCTTGCCCTCTGTGTCGGCGACGACGTTTGCGGGAATGTGGAAGTCGCGGTCATAGTTGAAGGTGTGACCGACGGCGATCACCACCATGGCGACGAAGGAGAGGATCACCAGCCACCACATGTACCAGACCATGGCGAAGGCGAAGACGACGCTGATCGCCCCGAGGATGACGCCTGTGCCGGTGTTCTTCGGCATGTGGATCGGCTTGAAGCCTGCAAGCGGCCGGCTGTGGCCGCGCTTTTTCATGTCCCACCAGGAGTCCTGATCGTGGACGAGCGGAGTGAAGGCGAAGTTGTAATCCGGTGGTGGCGAGGCGGTCGACCATTCGAGCGTGCGCCCGTCCCAGGGGTCGCCGGTCGTGTCGCGCAGTTCTTCGCTCCGCACGAAACTGACGACGAGCTGGATCAGCATCGACAGGATGCCGAGCGCGATCAGGAAGGCGCCGAAGGCCGCGATGACGAACCAGATCTGCAGAGAGGGATCCTCGAACTGGCTGACGCGGCGCGTGACCCCCATGAGCCCGAGCACGTAGAGCGGCATGAAGGCGAAGTAGAAGCCGGTCAGCCAGAACCAGAAGGACATCTTGCCCCAGAACGGATCGAGCCTGAATCCGAAAGCCTTCGGGAACCAGTAGACGACGCCTGCCATCAGCCCGAAGACGACGCCGCCTATGATGACATTGTGAAAGTGGGCGATGAGGAACAGCGAATTGTGCAGCACGAAATCGGCAGGCGGAACCGCAAGCAGAACGCCGGTCATGCCGCCGAGCACGAAGGTCACCATGAAACCGATGGTCCAGAGCATCGGCACCTCGTAGCGGATGCGGCCGCGATACATGGTGAAGAGCCAGTTGAACATCTTCGCTCCGGTCGGGATCGAGATGATCATCGTCGTGATTCCGAAGAACGCGTTGACGCTCGCACCCGAGCCCATGGTGAAGAAGTGGTGCAGCCAGACGATGTAGGAGAGGATGGTGATGACGACCGTCGCATAGACCATCGAGGCATAGCCGAAGAGCCGCTTGCCGCAGAAGGTCGCGACGACTTCCGAGAAAATGCCGAAGGCCGGCAGGATGAGGATGTAGACCTCCGGATGGCCCCAGATCCAGATGAGGTTGACATACATCATCGGATTGCCGCCGAGGTCGTTGGTGAAGAAGTTCGTGCCGGCATACCGATCGAGCGTAAGCAGCGCCAGCGTCGCGGTCAGCACCGGGAAGGTGGCGACGATCAGCACGTTGGTGCAGAGCGAGGTCCAGGTGAAGACCGGCATCTTCATCATCGTCATCCCGGGGCGCGCATCTTCACGATGGTGGCGATGAGGTTTATCCCCGACAGCGTCGTTCCGATGCCGGCGATCTGCAGGCCCCAGATGTAATAGTCGACCCCGACGCCGGGGCTGTAGTCCGCGCCCGACAGCGGCGGATAGGCAAGCCATCCGGTCCGCGCGAACTCGCCGACGAAGAGCGAGAGCATGATGATGATCGCGCCGGCCGTCGTCATCCAGAAGCTGAAATTGTTGAGGAAGGGGAAGGAGACGTCGCGCGCGCCGATCTGCAGCGGCACGACGAAGTTCATCAGCCCCGTGACGAAGGGCATCGCCATGAAGAAGATCATTATGACGCCGTGTGCGGTGAAGACCTGGTCATAATGATGCGGCGGCAGGTAGCCTTCCGAGCCGCCGAAGGCCATCGCCTGCTGCAGCCGCATCATGATCGCGTCGGAAAATCCGCGCAGCAGCATCACCAGCGCGAGGATGATGTACATGATGCCGATCTTCTTGTGGTCGACGCTCGTCAGCCAGTCGCGCCAGAGCGTCCCCCAGAAGCGGTAATAGGTGATGAGCCCGATCAGCGCGATGCCGCCGAGCGCGACGGCGAGAAAGGTCACGACGAGGATCGGCTCGTGATAAGGGATCGCGTCGAGGGTAAGCCGGCCGAAGATGAGCTTCAGAAAATCTGGATCGGAGAACATGGGAAACCTGTTCAATCGTTGGCGCAACGCGCCGTGTTCAATGGTTGAGCTGCGGCGGTGCCGGATCGCTCTCATGGTTCATGCCCGGCATCGAGTGTCCCTCGTGTCCCCCCATGGGCATATCGTGCTGCATCGGCTCCTCTGCGCCGGTGCCCTGCGGCTCGTGCTGGCTGCGCGCGGGTGTGCCCGTCGCCGGGTGCGTTGCGGCCGGCGCTCCTTCCGCAAGGGAATGCCTGTTGTCGTATTCCAGCTTTTCCCGGTTCTCGGCGCTCTCCTTGCCGGCGCCCCCCATCATGTCGATGTGCATCATCTCCTCCATGCACATCTTGCCGGGTGCGACGCATAGGTTGAGGATTGCCCGATACAAGCCGTCCTCGACCGCGGCGTAATAGCGGACCGGCTCCCTTTCGCTCGGCTTTTCGAGCTTCAGATAGGCGTCGCGGTTGAGCGCGGTCCCCTGCGCCTTCACCCGCGCCACCCAGTCGTCGAAGCCCTGCCGGTCGAGCCCGTGGAACTTGAAACGCATGTGGGAGAAGCCGTCGCCACTGTAATTGGCCGAGAAGCCTTCATATTCGCCCGGCTTGTTGATCACCGCGTGGAGCTTCGTTTCCATGCCCGGCATCGCATAGATCTGGCCGGCAAGCGCCGGAATATAGAAGGAGTTCATCACCGAGGAGGCGGTGATCTTGAAGCGGATCGGAACGTCGACGGGCGCTGCGAGCTCGTTGACGGTCGCGACTCCGAGGTCGGGATAGAAAAACAGCCATTTCCAGTCGAGCGCCACGACTTCGACGGTCAGCGGTCTGGCGTCCGCGGGTATCGCCCTTTCCGCATCCAGCCGGTCGAGCGGCCGATAGGGGTCGAGCTTGTGCGTGCTGATCCAGGTGACCGCCCCGAGCGCGATGATGATCGCAAGCGGTGCCGACCAGATCACCACCTCGAGCGCCGTCGAGTGGTGCCACTCCGGATCGTAGGTGGCGTTCGTGTTGGACCGCCGATACCGCCAGGCGAAGAAAAGCGTCAAGAAAACGACCGGGACGATGATCAGCAGCATGAGGATCGTCGATATGACGATCAGATCGCGTTGCTGCGCAGCGATATCGCCGGACGGCGACATCACCACCATGTCGCATCCCGCCATCACGAAGAACAGCGGCAAAACGGCGAGGCGGCGGGAAAACTTCAACAGTTCTGGCACGGCTCGAAGCTCTATTTGTTTCGACGGCTCTGCGACTAAAGTAGAGTGGGCGGGAAAGGTATGAGGTCGATGGTCGCACTGCAGCAATCCGCCGCAGTCGTTTTGCGACGCAGCATCTTCCGCCGCTTGCAGGTAGCGAGGACGTGAAACGCATAATTTCGCGTTTCTCCCCTTGATATGAGCGGTTGATTGGTCAAGATCCCTCCAAGGGGGCCTTGCGCTCTCACCTTGAGAGTACGAGCGGGTGCGGCGGAACACCGCATGTTCCTAGCCCCCGTGCGAGCGCGGGAGGCGTTTGATGAGCAGTGCAATGCAACAGTCCCTGGGACCGTCGTCCTCTTCGATGGAGCGCGACGCGCGGCGCATTCACGACGACACCTCCGTATCTGCCGGCAATATCGCCATCGGCGTCGTTATCGGCCGGGCAGCGGAATTCTTCGACTTCTTCGTCTATGGCATTGCCTCCGTGGTCGTCTTTCCCCAGCTCTTCTTTCCTTTCGCTCCGGATCGGTTGACGGCGACGCTCTACTCCTTCGCGATTTTTTCACTTGCCTTCGTTGCAAGGCCGGTCGGTTCGCTGGTCTTCATGGCCATCGACCGCACTTACGGCCGAGGCGTCAAGCTGACGATCGCGCTTTTCCTCCTCGGCGGTTCGACGGCCTCTATCGCCTTCTTGCCGGGCTATGAGACGCTCGGCGCCTGGTCCATCGCGCTGCTTGCCGTCTTTCGTCTCGGTCAGGGATTTGCGCTTGGCGGCGCCTGGGACGGGCTCGCCTCGCTTCTCGCTCTGAACGCGCCGCAGCACCATCGCGGCTGGTACGCGATGATTCCGCAGCTCGGCGCGCCCCTTGGTTTCATGCTCGCCAGCGCCCTCTTCGCCTATTTTCTCGTTTCGATTTCCGAGGCGGACTTTCTCGCCTGGGGTTGGCGCTACCCGTTCTTCGTAGCCTTTGCGATCAACGTCGTCGCGCTGTTCACGCGCCTGCGGCTCGTCATGACGAAGGAATTCGGAACGCTGCTCGACATGCACGAGCTTCAGGCGGCCCGGGTCACGGAAGTGCTCAGGGTAAATGGAGGCAACGTCCTCATCGGCGCCTTCGTCCCGCTTGCAAGCTTCGCCCTCTTCCATCTGGTGACCGTGTTTCCGCTCAGCTGGGTGGAAATCTACACGGATCACGGCGCAAGTTCGTTCCTGATGGTGCAGTTTCTCGGCGCGGTCTGCGGCATCCTCGCCATCGTCGCTTCCGGGCTGATTGCCGATCGCATCGGCCGCCGCAATCACCTCGGAATTTGCGCGGTCCTGATCGCGATTTTCAGCTTCGTCGCCCCGATGCTGCTCCAGGCTGGCGCCACCGGTCGCGACGTCTTCGTGATCGTCGGTTTCACGATCCTCGGCCTCTCCTTCGGCCAGGCCGCCGGAGCCGTCGCGTCGCGCTTCGGCAAGGCGTACCGCTATACGGGGGCGGCGCTCACCTCGGACCTGTCCTGGCTGATCGGCGCAGGCTTTGCGCCGCTGGTGGCGCTGGGGCTGACCAGCCGCTTCGGGCTCGCCTTCGCGGGCTACTATCTTCTCTCCGGCGCTCTTTGCACGGTCCTCGCGCTGGTCTTCAGCAAGAAGCTCGAGATCGACAACGAATAGAGCGAAGGCGAGAGGCTCGGAAAGCCCCTTCGTTTCCGTCCCGCCATGCGCGCCCCGAGCTTCCGTCATTGTTTCGGCTTGCCGATCAGAACCGTAAAGCTGGCTCGAGCGGGGGAACATAATCGAGTCTCGCCGGTTCCGGCAGCGACGCGGTGCGGGAGCGAACTCCGTGCATTGCGGTGAGTGCCATGCACCGAAAGGAGAAAGGAGCCATGCCTGCAAAGTCGAAGGCGCAGCAGAAGGCTGCCGGCGCGGCCCTTGCCGCCAAACGAGGCGAAAGAAGAAGAGCGAACTCAAGGGCGCCTCCAGGGGCATGGAAGAGTCCATGACCGAGAAGGAACTCGAGGAAATGGCCTCAACCAAGCGCAAGGGAAAGAAGGAACACGTCTCGGACAAGTAACCGCGCATGCTGAAAGCGCATTGCGCTTGCGGAACGCGCCGGTAAACGGTATTCGGGCCGAGGTATAAAAGTCCCGGTTTGCCCTCACGGTCGGAAGAATGTTTCAGCTCACCATGGCTGTAGCCCTTTCACGCCCGCCGTTTTGATGATGTACAGCGCCAAGCGGGAACAATATTCTGTAGCAGGATCCGGGTCGTGGTTAAGGACGGGCGAATGGACGATAGCAGGGTTTCCGCGGATGCGGACGCGGAAAAAGCCGTTGATGAGCGGATTGCGTCGCTCGTCCAGAAGATGCGCAAGGAAGCAGTCCCGGAGCGACTTCTCGAACTGGCGCGGGAGTTGCAAAAAGCCCTTGACGAGCGCAAGCGCTGACCGGAAGCCGGTTTGCTCTCGTTGAGCCGCTCGTCCGCTCAGTTCAGCGGATTGCCGTGCATTTGCGCCGTCAGTTCGTCACGTGCCCGGCTGAGCCGGCTCTTGATCGTACCGATCGCGCAGTCGCATATGTCAGCGGCTTCCTTATAGCTCATGCCGAATCCGGCAACGAGCACGAGGACCTCGCGGTGCTCCGGTGAAAGAGCCCCAAGCGCGCTGCGCAGCTCGCCGTTGAGGACGGACCACTCCTGCGACGGCGCCGTTGGAATCGGCAATTCGGCGCAATTGGTGCTCCCCGGGCTTTCCCGCGTGCGGATCTTGTACTGCGTACGAAATGCATTTCGCATGATCGTGAACAGCCAGGACTTGAGGCTCGTACCGGGCTCGAACTGCTCGATGCTTCTCAACGCCCGGAACAATGTCTCCTGAACGAGGTCGTCGGCCTCAAACGACGCTGACGTGAACGTTCGAGCGAACGCCCGCAGAGCGGGAATCAGATCGACGACTTGCTCCTCAAGCAGCGGTGATTGTTGCGATGCGTGACCGCCGATAGCAGGCATGTCGAATATTGCCCTTCTGCCTATGAAGATTTCTCTAGGTGACGTTGGGAAATGCCTTTCCGGCCCTTTGGTTCCTGAGAGCCGGGGGATATTTCCCCGACACGCTCAATGCGGCATCTGATCGCGCGGCCTACACCGGGAGAGATCTCCGCCGCTCGACACGGGAACCAAAAGCGACATCACCAGTTTGAGTGGTCTAGGGACATCCAGTTGAGTGGAAGGAGAACGCCATGAAGAGATTTGCATCTATGACTGCTGCACTGCTTTTGATCGGTTCATCGGCCGTCGCGCAGACGACAGTCGTCCTGCCCGGCGAAGTAAGAACCTATGTGATGGAGCAGAAGACGCCTTCTATCACCTATGAAGGCGAGATTGTCGTCGGGCAACCGATTCCGGAAACGGTGGAGATCCACACGATCCCGGACCAGCCCGATTTTGCCTATGCGATCGTCAACGAAAAGCGTGTCGTGGTAAATCCGAAGACGCACACGGTCGTGGAAGTCTTGGAGTAGCATTGCGCGTCTGACGGAGACGCGGCGCTGGATGTGCGCAGCATGCATGCGCAAGTCTGCCTGGTGCGGCTCCTGTCCCTGAATCACGAGCGTGGCGGCATGCGCCGCCACGCAAGCCCTTGAGGGCAATACATGGAAAATCGAAGCATCGAGTTTCGCCTGGCGGCGCACAGAGAAATCCTTGTTGCCGTCCTATCCGCGCTTTACCGCCACAAGGACGTCTGGGCGGAAGTCAACCGCGCCCTGGAAGAGGTCCCGATCGTTCAGGATCACGAGGAAGATCCCGGCGTCGTACCCTCGGAAGCCTTTGCCAGGCAGAACGCGATGACGACGGAAATCGCTTCCATGCTGCAGGACGCGAGGGACCGGACGGATCTGGACCCTCAGCCGCCTTGACACGCCTGCCGGGGCAATTAGACCGGAACCCCTTCTACCTTCGTGCGTTAATCGAAAGGCTGCGTTTTCAGCCCCCGCATGTCCACGCAAGAGAAGGGAGCGTATCGTGCGCGTTCGACTGAAACAGAAGCGTCCGAAATTTGCCCGGCCGCCTGAAAATCCAAATCCGAAGAAATCGGGGCGGAATACCTGGCAACCTCAGGTCATTGGCCCTTACCGTGTCGACCTCACTCCAAAGAAGTCGACGGCAGATGAAGTGGCAATTCCGGCCTCGATCAATGGGAGGAGTCTCATCGATGGCCGGCCATGAGGACAAGATGGTCCGTGTTCGGGACGTAATGTCTCGGCAGGTTTTCACCGTTTCTCCCACCGATACGGCGCAGTCCGTCGCCCGGCTCATGGCCGAGACAGGGGTTGGCGCGGTGCCGGTGGAAACGCCGGGTGTCGGAACGATCCTCGGGATCGTCACCGATCGGGATATCGTCACCTCCGTCGTCGCGCAGGGGCTGTCCAGTTCGACGGCTGTGTTCGAGTTCATGACAGTCGCTGCCGAATCCTGCGAGGAGGACGACAGCCTCCTGCTTGCCGCCCAGAAGATGCACGACCTGCGAATCCGGCGCCTCGTCGTCGTCAATGGGAAGCGACACGCGGCCGGCATCGTGGCTCTTGCGGACATCAGCCGGGTCAATCCGGAACTCGGCGGTCTCGTTCTCGAGGGAATCAACCGGCCCGCGCCCGTCGATAACCAACTTGAAGGAATGTCGACATGCTGACGCAGGATCGCCTCTGGAGCGAGGCGGTGATTCTGGAGGCCGGTGAGAACCGCGTCCTACGGGTACAGAGCACCCGCGACGCTTTCCTCTGCCTCAAAAATCACTGGCCGGTTGCCGACGGAGACGCAAAGCGCGAGGCCTTCGCAGCATGCGAGCGCGTGATCGACGGCGATGACGAGCCCGATGTCGCACGTGCCGCCTTCATAAAGGCCGCCGAGGAAGCACAGTTCAGCGTACATAGCTGGACCGGGTGATTTATCCGGCGTTACAAGGATTGAGGCATCATGGGCGGCTGTCGGAGCGGTTCCGGGCCGCAGGCTCCTGATAGCGTTCGGCGATAGCAATCTGGACTTCCGCCTGGAACGCGAGGACCTCGTTTCGGATATCGTCCTCGCGTAGACCGAGTGCGGAAAGCTGCTCGGCGAGCTTTCGGCACTCGCTCTTCCAGTAGTCGACGGCAGCGGGCCCGTGTATCCGGTCGAGTTCGCGTGCGCAGCGGTCGACATCGCCTGCGCGTGCCGCCAAAGGAAACGCGACCACTTCGCCGCCCCGGACCATGGCTCGTTCACCAAACTCAGCTGCCATCGAATCACCCTACGTTCATCACCAGCCACGTCTATCGGCTAGATGGTTAACGATTCATTCGCCCGCCATCGCTTGCCCTCTGGCGGTATCGTCCGGGAAAACCCGGAAGCGACAACATTATCCGGTGCGAAGGGAACAAACGCATCGCTGCACGGTTTGATAGTCGGACCGCGTGGAATCAAGTTCCCTCTCCGCAAAGCCCCTACGGATCCACGCGCTCCTCAATAATAACGAACAAAATAGTGGGCCCCGCCGCCCCGGGCGGGGCCCTTTCCTGTGCGGCTTTGCGTGTCGAAGTGTCGCGAGGGGAACGCATCTCAGGCGAGACCAGGAAAGACGGCCGGCGAGCGAGCGCGGAACGCATTCTTGTCGATCATGATCTGTGACGAGGGGAGGGACTATCGCAGCAGGCCCTGGCCGCCGTCGATCCAGACGGGGCTTCCGGTCACGTGGCGCGCACGCTCGGAGACGAGGAAGCGGATAAGCTCCGCCACGTCTTCGCTGCGCCCCGGTTGCCCGTCGGTGATAGGCACCTGCCCCTCCGGCCATTCGACGGGAATTGCCGTTTCCGCTTCGTGGCGCAGCTTGGTGTTGTCGTTGATGTTCGTCTCGATCTCGCCGGGGCAAACGGCGTTGACCCGGATGCGGTGCTTGCCGAGCTCCAGCGCCAATTGCTGAACGATCGCGACCTGTGCCGCCTTCGTGGCGGTGTAGGCCGTGGCACCCGGTGTCGTGAAGGTCCGGGTGCCATTGATCGACGAAACGACCACGATGGCGCCGCCCCCGCGCTGTTTCAGGTAGGGAACCGTCAAATGCAGGGTGAGGAACGTGCCGCGCAGGTTGACGGCGATCGTCTCGTCCCATTCGAAAGGCTTCAGGTCATCGATCGGCGCCCAGACGCCGTTGATGCCGGCATTGGCGACGACGATGTCCAGATGACCGAACTTGAGCACAAGATCTCTGACTGCGTTGCGCATCTGCAGCTCGTCGGAGATATCCGCCTCCAGCGCGATCGCCTGGCCGCCGGAACCGACGATCTCATCGGCGACTTCCTCCACCTCCATGCGGGTGCGTCCCAGCGCTCCGACCTTCACGCCGTCTGCGGCAAGCGCAAACGCGGTGGCTCGGCCGATGCCGGACCCGGCACCGGTGATCAAGGCGACGGGCGAGGACTGGTTCATGGCTGGCCGTTCTTCGCGCGGTCGGTCGGGATCGTGGAAACCGTAACGGATACCGGATCGCTGGCGGGGAATGTGTCCTCGAGGCCCTCGTCGAGCTGCCTTTCCATTTCATCCGTGTCTTTCGCGCCACGTGCGCTGCGGTGGATTTTCGAGGTCTCCTGGGACTCCTCGATCGCGCTGCAATCGGCGGACGCGAGCTCACGCATGACGGCTTGCGCCTTTTCGATGGCGTTGAGCCGGTTGAGGTTTGCGGCCGCGTCGTTGCGCATCGAGACCGAAACGATCTCACCGCCGTCGCCGACGAATTCGACCGTGAAGCCGGCTTTCCCGCCCTGTTCGGGGATCACTTGTGTACCTACAAGATGCATACGGCACCTCCTCGTTCGCTGCGGCGCTTCCATGCCGCATTGGGTTCTGCGGTCGCCCGCCATTCGTCAGGCAAACGGATGCGGTGTGTTTTGGTTCCGACGCCTAGCTCCGGGTCGGCGGCCGCCGGCTGAGAACGTTCGCGACCTTTTCCCGAAGCGTATGATCGTCTTCGTCGTGGGCGTGCTGCTGGAGTATCTCGCCCAGGCGTTTCAGCTCTTTCTCGTCGAGCCTCTCAATGCCTACGTAACTGTTCTCAGCCGAGCTCGTCAGAATGAGCTCGTCGAGCTTCGTCTGAAGCGCTCGGCCGTCCCGGTTCTGCGTGTTCTGAAGGACGAAGACCATCAGGAAGGTGACAATCGTCGTGCCGGTATTGACGACGAGTTGCCACGTCTGGGAAAAACCGAAGATCGGGCCTGTGAGGGCCCATACGGCTATCAATACAAGGGCGAGGACAAAGACGGCGGGGCGCCCGGCATACTCCGCCACCGCACTTGCAAACCTGCTGAAACCATTGGCCTTTGGCATCGGATATCCCACGTTTGTTGATCCGCTGATCAACACGCGAGCAGGCGAAGAGTTCCCACCCGACGCCAAGCTCCGTCAGGCGCGCAACGCTTCGTAGGCACCTTGAATCGTGGGTGCGCGCGGGAAGCCGCATGCGGTGTCCTCCCGCGCATGTATCGGTCAGCTTACGATATTGACCTGCGCCTCTTTGGCGGCAGCGACGAAGGCCGCCCGCGCGACATAAGCGGGGGATTCGCGTTCGAGCACCGCCATGCAGATGTCGATTGCCGCCTGGTAAGCCTGGCCGTGGCTGACCGGCCACCGCTTCGTCAGCAATTCGACCGCCTGTCGGGTGTTCGACACCATGTGGATCTGCGGATCATCGGGCATCCGCACGGGGACGCATTCATTCCAAGGGCCGGGGTCCATGACCTTCCTCCTGCAGCGGCACGACCGTCAGAAAGGCCTCCCGCAAAGCGGCGATGAAGGCAGCCCGCGCATCTTCCGGCCTCTTTCTGCGCTTGAGCGCCGCATTGCATGCACGGATGGCGCAGCCGTAATAGGCGCCGTCCCGCACCGGCCATTCGCTTTGGAGGCAGTGCATCGCGTCGAGCGGGCCGACAACCGTGCGGCACCGTCGAGCATGTTGATATTGACGGGCTTGCTCCATGGAATCTCGTACATCGTTCTTCCTCGCCCAATCCGAAGGCCGCCAGCACGGCGCCTCCCGCGTCCCACTCCGAAACTTGATCGACCGCGTCTTTCGACGCGTTGGAATCTAAATTGTTCTGGTCTAATGGCTGCGGATCGAAATATGTGCCTCTTCCGCTGCCTTTATAAAGGCCCTGCGGGCCCTTTCGGTCTTTACCTTGCCATCCAGAACCTGGAGGCATACGCGCTTGGCTGCGGCCAGCGCCGGTCCATCCCGACGCGGCCATCGCTGCAACAGGCATTCTACGGCCTCGCGCGTGCTTTTCACGTCGCGATATTTGCCCTCGGTTCCGAGTTCCAATTCGACACTCTTATCCCACCAGAAACAATGCATGACGCTAGCCTCGCGGGGTTGTTGCCGGTTGGAAATGAAACTTGGGAAACGGGCTTTTGGTTCCGCTGCGAGCACGCGCCTGCCCCTTGACGCAAGGCGCGGCATTGCTAAGTAAGAGACGTCCCGCTCTTGGACATCGGAATGCGGGATGAACATTGGTGCCGGGCCCCTCTGGCGAGAGTTTACGGCGCTCTCGTGATGTCGGTACCGCCAGCAAGTCACGCCGGCGGATATAGCTACCATGAAAACTGATCTCATGCCTCACGCATGTGCCCATACGGCTGTGCGTTTTTTTGCCTCTGGAAATCTCCCTTTCGCCCACGCTTCCACAGCGCGTGGAGGGGAGGTTCGCCCATGACCGGATCCAGCACACAGACAACCGCCCTCGGTTATTTCAAATGGGCGTTCATCGTTACGGCTGCCGGGCTTCTGCTTGGCGGATGGCTCGGCTGGCAGTCGACCGGCACCATCGGCGGAATGATGACGGTGTTCTTTATCTGCACCGTGCTTGCCGTCCTGGAAATCTCGTTGTCCTTCGACAACGCCATCGTCAATGCCAACAAGCTCAAGGACATGACCCCCGTCTGGCAGCAACGCTTCCTGACCTGGGGCATCCTCATCGCCGTTTTCGGGATGCGCATCGTCTTTCCGCTGCTGATCGTGGTCATCGCCGCGGGTATCGGTCCGATCGATGCCGTCATTCTCGCAGCGGCCCGGCCCGAGGAATATTCCCGGATCATGCACGAGGCGCATCTGCCGATCGCCGCATTCGGCGGTACATTCCTGATGATGGTCGGTCTCACCTATTTCTTCGATCATGAGAAGGACGTGCACTGGATTGCATGGCTGGAGAGCCGGATGGCGCGCTTTGCGACCATCAAAGGCGTCGAAATTGCCTTCGTGCTGGCGCTCATACTCGGCTTTTCGAGGCTGCTCGAAGCGGAAGAAGCCGTAGTCTTCGTTCATGCCTGCGTTTACGGCCTCCTCACCTTCCTGGCCGTCGAGGTGGTCGGCGGTCTGCTCGACGCCTCGCAGCAGACGATGAGCGCTGCGGCGAAGGGGGGCTTCGGGGCTTTCCTTTATCTGGAAGTGCTCGACGCCAGCTTCTCCTTCGACGGAGTGATCGGCGCTTTCGCTTTGACCCAGAACCTTTTCATCATCGCCATCGGGCTCGGCATCGGGGCGATGTATGTCCGCTCCATGACGATCATGCTGGTCGAGAAGGGCACGCTCAGTGAATACCGTTACCTGGAGCACGGCGCCTTCTACGCTATCCTGATCCTTTCCGTGGTCATGTACTTCCAGACGCTGATCCACATTCCCGAAGTCATTACCGGCCTCGGCGGGGCGGGCCTCATAGGTCTTTCGCTCTGGTCTTCGATCCGGCACAACAGGCGGGAAATGGAGCAGGTCGAGGGCGACACGCGCGGGCGCAGACGCCTCGAGGCCTGAGCCAAGCGCGGGTCATTGGATACATCCGGCCGAAAGGTCTCATCAGGATGAGGAACGACCCGGCGGATATTCCGCCGGGTCGTTCTTTTTCGTGCGCCGCATTTTCTCCTGCCTTGCCGGAAAAGTGCCAAAGTCTTGGGCAATTGGGGCCGGCCCTGCCGGCCGCGAGTCCCTGCGCGCCGTCGGGCTGAAGAAATTGCGCGGAGGAATGCTTGTGAACGCCAGTCCGAACGATCTTGCCCTGATTGCGGTAATGCGCCGGTATTTTTCGCTGAAGGAGGAGGCGGGCGCCTTGAAGGGGCGGCTCGAGGCCGCCCGCAGGAGCGCCGGCGACGAGATAGGCCGCTTCTATGATCCGCGCACCAATGAGACGCACGCGGACGAGATTCTCGCATGGCATCGCCTCCGGCGGGAAATGGAGGAACTGATGAGCCTTGCCGCGACATGGGGAAGGGGCGGCAGCATCGAGGGAAGCTCTCTGGCAGCGACGGCCGAGCCTATCCCTCCGACCGTGTCCGCCCCTCTGGCCGAGGCCGCAGCTTCGATGGAGTGATGGCGCGAATGCCGGCGGCAAGCGCATTCGCAGTGACCGGTAGTCAATTAAGCAAGTTTGGCGTACATCATTATATTTTCGGGAACAACTCTTCCTTGCGAGCTTTGGAAGTATGAGCCGGCACGATCCAGACAACGGGACAAAAAAGCGTCGATGCGGATGGCCGGTCTCCGGTGTTCGGCGGCGGATGAAGAGAAAAGGAGCCGCATGCACCTGAAACCCGATAGCGAGATATCAGCCGGTGCCTGAGTTCATGGCTACATCCAAGGGCAGGAATGCCGATCCAGCCGCGGCACTTCGCGATTGCCGGGCGGCCTTTATCGGCGTCGGCATCGCCAGCGCGCTCGTCAATCTTCTCTATCTCACCGGTTCGTTCTTCATGCTCGAAGTCTACGACCGGATCCTGCCGAGCCGCAGCATTCCGTCGTTGATTGCCCTCTCTCTCCTCGCGCTGTTGCTTTATGCCTTTCAGGGAGCCTTCGAGCTCATCCGCGGGCGGATGCTGGTGCGCATCGCCGGCGCCCTCGACGAGAGCCTGAATGGACGCATTTACCGCGCAATCGTGAAGGCGCCGTTGAAGCTCAGAATGCAGGGAGACGGCCTCCAGGCGCTGCGCGACTTCGATCAGGTCCGGTCTTTCCTGTCGGGCGTCGGTCCGGCCGCGCTCTTCGACCTGCCCTGGCTGCCTTTCTACATCGCGATTTGCTTTCTTTTTCACCCGGTCATCGGGTTGATCGCGATCATCGGCGGGTTGATCCTGACGTTGCTCACCTATCTCACCAACCGCGGCACGCAGGCGCCTGCCAAGAAAGCGTCCGAAGCCGGAGGGCTGCGCAACGCCTTCGCTCAGGCCTCCCAGCGCAATGCCGAAGTGGTGCATGCCATGGGCATGTCCGCGCGGCTCACCGGGCTGTGGGAGCGCCGCAATACGGAATTCCGCGACGAGAACCGGCGTACGTCCGACATCGGCAACGGCTATGGCGCGTTGTCGAAGGTCTTCCGCATGGCGCTGCAATCCGGCGTTCTGGCGGCCGGCGCCGTTCTGGTGATCCGCGGCGAAGCTTCGCCCGGCATCATTATCGCCGGCTCGATCCTGACGGCCCGGGCTCTTGCGCCCGTGGAACTTGCGATCGGCAACTGGCGCGGTCTTGTCGCGGCACGTCAGAGCTGGCAGCGTCTCAAGGAATTGCTCAAAGCCCTGCCGGAGGCCGACGCGCCGCTCCAGCTTCCGGACCCGCGCGAACGCCTCACGGTCGAGGGGCTGGCAAGCGGTCCGCCCGCGGCACAGCGCCTCATCGTCTCGGATGTGAACTTCACCGTCCGTGCCGGCGGCGCCGTCGGCGTGATCGGCCCGAGCGCCTCGGGAAAATCGTCTTTGGCGCGCGCCATCCTCGGAATCTGGCCCGCCTATCGCGGTTCCGTTCGGCTCGACGGCGCGGCGCTCGACCAGTGGGACAGCGACGCGCTCGGCAAACATGTCGGATACCTGCCGCAGGACGTGGAACTGTTCGCCGGGACGATCGCGCAGAACATCTGCCGCTTTGCGGAAGACGCGACATCGGAGGCGATCGTCGCCGCCGCGAAGGCGGCGCGTGTCAACGATCTGATCCTGCGCCTGCCGAACGGCTATGACACCGAGATCGGCGATGGCGGCATGACGCTTTCGGCCGGCCAGCGTCAACGGGTGGCTCTGGCGAGGGCCCTTTACGGCGATCCCTTCCTCGTCGTTCTCGACGAGCCGAATTCCAACCTCGATGCGGAGGGCGAGCAGGCGCTCAGCGAAGCGATCATGAGCGTGCGCAGCCGCGGCGGCATCGTCATCGTCGTCGCCCATCGGCCGAGCGCGCTTGCAAGTGTCGATCTCGTGCTGATGATGAACGAGGGTCGCATGCAGGCCTTCGGGCCGAAGGAGCAGGTTCTCGGCCAGGTGCTTCGCCCGCAACAGGTGGAGCGACAGAATGCCCTGAAAGTCGTTACAGAAGGGCAGGAGGCGAAGCAATGAGGGGCTGGATCCAGCAGCAGAGGCCGACTGCACGCCGGTCGCTCTCCCGCCATTTGATCGGCGTCTCGGTCCTTGCGCTTGCGCTCGTTGCCGGTGTCGGCGGCTGGGCCGCGACGACGGAGCTTTCGAGCGCCATCGTTGCCGGCGGCGTCGTGATCGTCGACGATAACGTCAAGAAAGTCCAGCATCTGACCGGTGGCATCGTCGGCGAACTCCTGGTCAAGGAAGGCGATCGGGTCGAAGCGGGCCAGGTGCTGATCCGCCTGGACGGTACCACCGTGCGTGCCAATCTGGCGATCATCGAGAGCACGCTGGCGCAGTTCTACGCCCGACGCGCCCGGCTGCAGGCGGAGCGGATCGGCGCCGCATCCTTCGAAATCGAGGAGGATCTTGCCGAGTTCATCCCCGGCACGGCGGCGGCGAAGCTCATAGAGGGCGAACAGCGGCTCTTTGACAGCCGCCGGTCGGCGCTTTCCGGCATGAAGGGACAGCTCGAATCGCGAAAGGCGCAGCTCGCCGATGAGGTCGAGGGGCTCACTGTGCAGCTGAACGCGATCGAGGAGGCGCTGAAGCTGATTGCGGAGGAGCTGACCGGAGTCGATTCGCTTTTCGGCCAGGGGCTCGTGCCTATGCAGCGGGTAACGACGCTGAAGCGCCAGCGGGCGGAGCTGGAGGGTGGGCGCGGCAGGCATATTGCCGCCCGGGCCCAGGCCCGCGGCAAGTCGAGCGAGATCGACCTGCAGATCCTGCAGCTGGACGAGGACCGGCGCAGCGAGATATCGAAGGAACTGACGGACGTCGAGGCGAAGATCGCCGAATATGAGGAGCGCCGCACCGCCGCGACCGACCAGCTGCGCCGCCTCGATATCACCGCGCCGCTTCCCGGGCGCATTTACCAACTGGCGATCCATACCGTCAACGGCGTCGTCAATCCGGGCGAAACGCTGATGCTTGTCGTGCCCGAGGCCGAGGACCTGACGGTCGAGGCGAAGGTAGCGACCCACGACATCGACCAGATCCGTGTCGGCCAGCCGGTTGAAATCCGCTTCAGCGCCTTCAACCAGCGCACTACGCCGGAGGTCGAAGCCGAAGTCGTGACCGTCGCTCCTGATCTTGTCACGGACGAGCGCACCGGCGCCAGCTACTACCCGCTGCGCATCCGGCCGAAAGCGGAGAGCCTCGCCAAGCTGAAGGGCCTTTCGCTCTATCCGGGCATGCCGGCCGAGGTGTTCATCAAGATCGCCGACCGGACGGTGATCTCCTATCTGACCAAGCCCCTTACCGACCAGATGCGGCATGCCTTCCGGGAAGATTGAGACCGGCGCCGGGCGGTATTGGACGTTTCCCGGAAGTGCTCTGGCTAGAAGCGCCGGTGCGACTGCCTCAGCGAAAGCGGATAGCGCGTCGGATGATAGGCTGCCGCGCTGATATTGACGGTACGGTTGTGATTGTCATAGGCGATCTGATCGAGCGTCAGGACGGCCGCCGGCCGCTCGAGTTGGAGCAGGGACGCCTCCAGGTCGGATGCAAGCCGCGCGCTCAAGGTCGATTGTCCGCGCGTCGGGACGATGCCGTAGCGGTTCTCGAATTCGCCGTAAAGCGACCTGTTCTCGACCGTCCAGTCGATGTCGAGAATGCCGGGCGCGAGCGAGGCGGAGAACCAGTCCCGCTGCACGACCACCGGTAAATCGTCGAGAAGGCGCAGCCTCTCCAGAAAGACCACTTCGGCGCCGGTCGGCAGCGAAAGCGGTCTTGCGACCTCCGGATCGGCCCCGACGATCTCTGCCCTGAGGAGCCGCATGCCGGGCTTGCGATTGTTTGCATGGGCCGTCTGGGTGAAGCTGCGAACGACTTCCAGTTCGTAAAACGGCGCGGGCGCTGTGACGTAGATGCCCTTTCCGGGCCGCGTCTGCAGGTAGCCGAGATTTTCGAGTTCCTTGATCGCCTGGCGCACGGTGATGCGGCTGACGCCGTAGGCGGCCACCAGCTCCCGCTCGGAAGGGAGCTTATCGTTCACCGACAGCTCGCGCCGCTCGATCATGCCTTTCAGAAGATTTCGAAGCTGCGCGTAAAGCGCATCCGGATGGTTGCGATCGATGGGGCTTTCGTCCGGTAGGTTCGCTTGTCGTGCCATGCTCTCTTGTTTCAGCCGCCGGTTTCCGGATGTTCTTTTGCATTGCACCTGTCCGGACCGAAGACAAGTACCAAGCGCCTTTTCGGATCGCCGGCAGGCGCCGCTGACTAGTCCGGCGATCGGCAGTGGAAACCGGGAAAACGGCTTCCGTCCGAATTGACATAACTGGTTATATCCAGTAGCGATACCACGATCGGAACGGCGGAGTAAAGAATGAAACTGACCTTGATCGGCGGCGGCGGAGTCCGGGCACCCCTTTTTGTCGGTTCGGCGCTGAGGCGCGCGGAGAGAAGCGGCCTGACCGAGATCTGCCTGCAGGATATCAACGAGCGCAAACTCGAGCTTTTCGGGCGTATAAGCCAGGAACTGGCGCGGCGTATGCAGTCCCCGGTCCGGATCACCATGGCGGCCGACGCAGAACGCGCGCTCGACGGCGCGGCCTATGTGGTGACGACGGTTCGCCCCGGCAACGAGGATGGGCGTATCAAGGACGAGCGCATCGCCCTGGCCCACGGGGTGCTTGGTCAGGAAACCACCGGTCCCGGCGGGTTCGCCATGGCCCTCCGCAGCATTCCGGTCATTCTGAAATATGCCGAGATCCTGAAGAAGGTCAGTCCCGATGCGTGGCTGTTCAACTTCACCAATCCGGCGGGGCTCGTGACTCAGGCGCTGCAGAACGAGGGCTATCATCGTACCGTCGGCATCTGTGACGGGGCGAACGGTGCGCAGGAGGCGCTGGCGCACTGGCACAAGGTGCAGCAGAACGACGTGCGCTGCGAGGTCTATGGGCTCAACCATCTGTCCTTTACCAGGCGCGCGACGATTGACGGCAAGGAAGTCCTTCAGCCGCTGCTCGATGACGACGGCTTTCTTCGCTCCACCTCGCAGCGCATGTTCGATGCGAGTCTCATCAGAAGCCAGCGCAACTGGATCAACGAATATCTCTACTACTACTATTATGCGGAGAAGGCGGTCGAGGCGCTCAAGGCCGATGCACGCACGCGCGGCGAGGAGGTCAAGGACCTGAACGCAGCGCTGATCACGCGGCTTAGCGCGATGGATCTGAATACCGGCGCCGATGCGGCGCTCGCCGCCTATTACGCTTACGAGCGGCGCCGCAACGCCACCTATATGCATTATGCGCTGACGGACGCCCCCAGCATGGAAGAGGCCGACCGGCTGGTCGAAGGCCTTGCCGCCGCGGAGACGGGAGAGGAGGGCGAGGGCTATGCCGGCGTCGCGCTCAATCTGGTCGATGCGCTTGAGACCGGCAAACCCTGCTATACCGGCCTCAACGTGCGCAACGAAGGCGCCATCGAAGGCTTGCGGGACGACGATGTCGTCGAGGTGAGCTGCGTGGTCGACGGGGAAGGTATCCGGCCGCTGAAGATCGGTGCGATGCCGGAAGCGCAGTCACAGCTCGTCCACAATGTGAAGCGCTACGAACGGCTGGCCGTGCGGGCAATCAGGGAACGCAGCCGCGATCTTGCGGTCCAGGCGCTCATGGCTCACCCCCTTGTGCTTTCCTATTCGCGCGCCGTGCCTCTCGTCGATGAGTATCTGGCGGCACACGCCGAGTTCGCAGGGGAATGGTCGTGATCGGCGCCGGCCCCGGTTCGCGCAATGACGTCATGGTGGTCGGAGAATACTACTTCGACCTGATCTTCCGTGGCCTCCCGGAGGTGCCGAAGATCAGCGCCGATCTCTGGGCGGAGGAATTCGAGTGGGTGCCGGGTGCCGCCTATTCGACGGCGCTGGCATTCGCGCGGCTTGGAACGAGTGCCGGGTGGTGGTGCCAGTTCGGCAACGATATCTTCAGCCGCATGATCCTCGAGGAAGCACGCCGCGAGAATATCGACGATCACCTCTTCATCCATATCGACAGGCCGCTGCGCCGCGTGAGTGCAGCCTTTTCTTTCGCGCATGACCGCGGCTTCATCAGCTATGCCGAAGAGCCGGACCCGTTGCCGACGCCGGAGGATCTGGCGCGGATCAGGCCGCGCATACTGCTTCTGCAGGGGTTTTCGCTCGACAATGAAAGACGGCGGCTGATCGAGGCCGCGCGCGAACTCGGGATCACCGTCTGTTCGGACTGCCAGCATGTCGACTATCGGCTCTCGACGCCCGGAATGGAGGACATGCTGGGACTGATCGACGTCTTTCTGCCGAACGCATCGGAAGCGAAGGCGCTGACGGGCGAGGAGGACGTGGAGCGTGCGCTGTCGTCGATCGCCCGCTTCTGCCCGACCGTCGTGATCAAGTGCGGAGCGGACGGAGCGATCGCTTCCTCCAAGGGCCGGACGACCCGCGTGCCGGCGCTTGCCGTCGAGGTTTTCGATACGACGGGCGCAGGCGACAGTTTCAACGCCGGCTTCGTTCACGGGCTCCTGACCGAGCCCGACATCGGCGGCGCGATCGAGCTCGGCGTGATCTGCGGCTCGCTGGCCGTGACGGGATATGGCGGCCGCAACCTGCCTTTCAAAGAGGATCTGACGAAATATCGGCGGCGGGAGGCCGCGATATAGCTTGCGTTCACAAGCGAACAAATGAGGGAACGAACATGAAGCATATGTTGAAAACACTCGCAGGCATGACCGTTTTTGCCGTCGCATCGGCCTTTCCGGCAAAGGCGGACACCGTGTCGATGTTCTGTTCGGCGACCGATTACGAACTTTGCGAGAAGGCCGTCCAGAAATGGACGAAAGACACCGGGCACGAGGTGAAGCTCAACCGGATGCCGCAGAATCTCGACGACGCCATTCCGATCTATCAGCAATTGTTCGCGGCCCAGTCGTCCGACATGGACGTCCTCTATATCGACGTCATCTGGCTCGGCATGTTCAAGGATCATCTCCTCGATCTGACCTCTCTCGTACCCGAGAACGAGGTGAAGGCGCATTTCGCCTCTGCCGCGGATGCGGCGCGCCTCGACGGCAAGCTCCTGTCGATGCCCTTCTATATCGATACGGGCCTCATGTTCTACCGCAAGGACCTTCTGGAGAAATACGGCAAGCAGCCGCCGAAGACCTGGGATGAGCTGACGGCGACAGCCAAGGAGATCCAGGACGCGGAGCGCAAGGCCGGCAGCCCGGACATCTGGGGCTATTCCTGGCAGGGCAGGAGCTATGAGGGCCTGACATGCGATGCTCTGGAGTGGATCGCTTCCGCCGGCGGCGGCACCATTCTTTCCGACGACGGCGAGGTGACGATCAACAATCCGCAGACGGAGGCTGCGCTCACCCGTGCCCGCGGCTGGATCGGTACGATCTCGCCCGAGGGGGTCTTGAACTATGACGAGGAAAACTCACGTGCCCTCTTCGAGAGCGGTAATGCCGTCTTCCACCGCAACTGGCCCTATGTTTGGGGAACGTCGCAGGCCGAGGGTGGCAAGCTCGTCGGCAAGGTCGGAGTGAGCGCGCTTCCCGTCGGTGCGGAAGGGCAGAAGTCGAGCGGCGCGCTCGGCACGGCCTATCTCGGCGTCTCCAAATATTCCAAGAAGCCGGAGCTTGCCGCGGAGCTGCTGCGCTATATGGTCGGCGCGGAAGACCAGAAGATGCGTGCGATCGAAGGCGGCTACAATCCGACCGTCGAGGCGCTCTACGAGGACGCCGATGTGCTGGCTAAGATCCCCTTCCTGGGCATGGCAAAGACCGCCTTCGAGGAATCGGTCGCACGTCCGTCGGCTGCGACAGGCAAGAACTATAACCGCGTTTCCCGCACCTTCTACCGGGCCGTACACGACATCATCTCCGGCAAGGACGATGTCGCCAAGGAACTCGCCGACCTCGAGCGCCGCCTCGAGCGCGACGTGAAGGCGAAATGACGAGAGCTCGCCCTCGGCCCGGCCGGGGGCGCCTCATCGAAACCGGCTGCGTTCCACGCGCTGCCGCGAAAGGCCTGGAAGGGAAATGGAATGGCTTCGGTCTCCCTGAAGAACGTCAGCAAGACCTTCGGCACCTATGACGTGATCCGCTCCATCGATCTCGAGATCGAGGACGGGAGTTCGTCGTCTTCGTCGGCCCATCCGGTTGCGGGAAGTCGACGCTTCTGCGACTGATCGCCGGGCTCGTGCCGGTTTCCGGCGGCGACGTGTTTATCGGCGGCGACCAAGTGACGGACGTGCCGGCGTCCAAACGTGGACTGGCCTTCGTCTTCCAATCATACGCGCTCTACCCGCATATGAATGTGGCGCGAAACATCGGCTTTGCGTTGGAAACGGCGCGGCTCGGCAAGGATGAAATCCGTCGCCGTGTCGCCAGGGTCGCGGACATGCTGAAGATCGGTCACCTGCTCGAGCGTCGGCCGCGCCAGCTTTCCGGCGGTCAGCGGCAACGCGTGGCGATCGGCCGGGCGCTGGTCGGCCAACCGGAAGTCTTCCTCTTCGACGAGCCGCTTTCCAATCTCGACGCGGACCTGCGCATGGAAATGCGCTTCGAGATCGCCAAGCTGCACGCCGACGTCAAGACGACGATGATCTATGTCACCCACGACCAGACGGAAGCGATGACGCTCGCCGACCGGATCGTCATTCTAAACCACGGGCAGATCGAGCAGGTGGGGCGGCCGCGCGAGCTTTACGACCGGCCGGAAAATCGCTTCGTTGCCGGCTTCCTCGGAAGCCCGAGAATGAATTTCGCCCCGCTCGAAGCGACCGGCTCCGCCGCTACGGTTCTGAGGGGGGCAGGCGGCTTCGCCTACGCCGCGGAATATCTCGCGGCCGAAGGAAGGCCTGCGGAAATCGGCTTGCGGCCGGAGGCTTTGAAGCTTGTCGGTGCCGACACGAAAGGCGCGATCCGCGGAACCTTCGAGCGGATCGAGGACCTCGGCTATGAATATGTCTGCTATGTGCGGCTCACCGAGACGCTGGTCTGGACGGTTCGTTCGACGGGAAGTCCACCGCAAGTCGCCCCCGGCGACCCCGTCGGACTGAGCTGGCAACCGGAAAGTCTCTATCTCTTCGGAGAGGATGGCCGGCGCATCGATCACCGCGCGAGCGTTCCATTGGCCCTTGGAGCCTCGTCGTGAACGCCGCCCGCCGGATGGAGCGGCAGCAACGCCGCACCGCATGGATATTCCTGCTCCCGTTGCTGCTGACGCTGGTGGCGGTGGCGATATGGCCGCTCGCCCGCAGCATTTTTTTCTCCTTCACCGACGCTTATCTCGATGCCCCTTCGGATTACGGATTCGTGGGTTTCGAGAATTTCGTGGAAGTTGCAGAAGACCCGGTGTTCTGGGGCGCGGTCAGGAACACGCTCGTCTTCACGCTGGTATCCGTCGGGTCGGAGACGCTTCTCGGACTTGCGATCGCCTTGCTCCTTCACCGCGCTTTTCCCGGCCGCGGCATCGTGCGGGCGGCGATCCTCATTCCCTGGGCGATGCCGATGGTCGTCTCGGCCCGGATCTGGGAATGGATGCTCAACGATCAGTTCGGCCTGATCAACAAGTTCCTGGTCGCGTTGGGACTCGTCGAAAAGGGCGTCGCCTGGACAGCCGATCCTTCGCTGATCCTCGGGACGGTGATCTTCATCGACGTCTGGGTGACGACGCCCTTCATGGTGCTCCTCATTCTCGCCGGCCTGCAACTGATCCCCGAGGAAATCTACGAGGCAGCGGACGTTTCCGGCGTGCCGCACTGGAAACGCTTCTGGTCCATAACCTTGCCGCTCGCGACGCCGGCGATCGGCGTCGCGATACTCTTCCGCGCGCTCGACGCGCTCCGCATGTTCGATCTGAGCTACGTGCTTGCGGCCAACAACGAGAACACGATGACGATGTCGATCTATGCGCGCGACCAGCTCATCAGCTTTCAGGACCTCGGCCTTGGAGCCGCTGCTTCCACCTGGGTGTTCATGATCATCGGGCTGATCGCCATCGTCATCGTCGGGCTTTTGCGCCTCGATCGGGCGACGGGCTGAGGGGGTATCGATGACGGTGAGCGCAGCCACGACGAGACGCTATTCGAACGCGACGTACCGGACCTTGCGCCGCGTCAAGACGGCCGGACTCTATGCCGGCGTGGCGGCCGTCCTCGTCTACATGCTGTTTCCCTACTACTGGGCGATCGTCTCCTCGACCAAGACGGGGCAGGCGCTTTACCAGTTCACTCTGCTGCCGGCGCTCGATTTCAGCAACTACAGGCAATTGTTCGACAATCCGGTATTCATGGGCGCGCTCGTCAATTCCGGCGTGGTCGCGCTTGTCAGCACGGCGATCTCCCTCGTCATCGGCATTCTTGCAGCTTACGCGCTCGGCCGCCTGCATTTTCCTCCGGGCCGCATCGTTCTGATCGCCGTTCTCATGATCTCGGTCTTCCCGCAAGTGGTGGTGCTTTCGGGAATGTTCGAGGTGATCGGATGGCTCGGGCTCTACAACCGGCCGTCGGCCCTGATCGTTTCCTATCTCATTCTCACTTTGCCCTTTACGACATGGATCCTGACGAGCTTCATCCGAGACCTGCCGAACGAATTGGAGGAGGCGGCGCTCATCGACGGCTGTTCGCGCCTGCGCATTCTCACCCATGTGCTGCTGCCTCTGATGGGGCCTGCGATTGCCAGCACCGGTCTGCTGTCGTTCATCCTCGCATGGAACGAATTCCTCTTCGCGCTCACCTTCATCCTGACCGACGAGAACCGGACGGTTCCGGTCGCGATCGGCCTTCTGACGGGTAGCAGCCGCTATGAATATCCGTTCGGCCAGATCATGGCCGCGTCGGTCACGGTGACGCTGCCGCTGCTCGTTCTCGTCCTGATCTTCCAGCGCAAGATCGTCGCGGGGCTGACGTCCGGCGCCGTCAAGGGGTGACGAGCGCCGCCGCGTGCGACGCCATGCGCCAAATTTGGCATGATCTATTTTCGTGATTGGACTTCCCGACCGGTTGGAGTCACGCTGATAAGGCCTACGAGGTGGAAATTGGGGGACCAACTATCGTAAGAGTAGGAGGTCGCAATGAAGCACCAAGCAATCGAGCAGTTACAGGGCGTCGCCGAGGTCAAGCAGGACCTGCCGCGACGGACGTTATCGCGCAAGGAGCGCCTTGAGCGTTGGGCGGAACTCCTGGAACGTGATCCTCACAGACGCCTTTCGACGCTGCACGAGACAGAGTATCAGCCGGCGAGAGTCCGCGCGGCCATGCGCGGCGACGGTTCGCCGATCTCCGTCGCCTTCGAGGATCCGGTCTTCCGGACCGCCGGGATGGAGAACGACAGCTACGGCGAAGCCAGGCGGTTTTTCGAGCTGAGCGACGAGCAATTACATAAGGTCATCTGCTATTGCCATTTCGGCGCGACGGTCAGCGCATCGACGGCCGCCCGCCACATCCGCGCAATGCTTGTCGAGAAACAGCCAGGCCTGTTTGCTCGGTTGCGCCAGATGTTTGTCGGCTAGGGCAGGCGACGGCATATCGAGGGTCGTGATCGAAGGCGGCCGCCGGAGGAGGCGGGCCGCAGTGCGAAGGCTTAACCGCTCGCACTGCGGTGCTCCCATCGCCTCCGGCTGGCGGATTGCCTTCGATCCGCGGCGTCGTCCTCCGACGGCTTGGGTTCGCACTCGTTCTCAAGGTTGTCATCGTGCGCGGCGCGTCCTCGTGCCTGCGTTTTTCGCTTCGTGCTCCAATTTCCACTATGTTAAGTGGATCGGCGCGGCGCCTGATGGCGACGCGCCCTGTCGGTCGGGACGCAGAACGGAAACACTATGGCTCAAAGAGCAGGCAATGCGGATCTCCCGCTGCATGGCGGCCGCGTGCCGCGATGGCTCGGCGACCGTATGACGCGCCTCGGCGCGCTGGTCACCGAAGCGGTGGTTCATCACTATGGACGCGACGAGTTTCTTAGGCGGCTTGCGCATCCGTTCTGGTTCCAGTCCTTCGGTGCCGTCATGGGCATGGACTGGCATTCCTCCGGTATCACCACGAGCGTCATCGGTGCGTTGAAACGCGGTCTTACCCCGCTTGCCGGCGAGTTGGGCATCCATGTCTGCGGCGGCCGCGGCCAGCACTCCCGCAAGACGCCGGGCGAACTCATATCGATCGGCGATCGTGTCGGTTTCGATGGCGGCGCATTGGCAGAAGCGAGCCGCCTCGTCGCCAAGGTCGACAGTGCGGCCGTTCAGGACGGCTTCGATCTCTACCTGCACGGTTTCGTCGTCACGGACGATGCCAGGTGGGTGGTCGTCCAGCAGGGCATGAACGGCGACCGCCGGCAGGCGAGGCGCTATCACTGGCTCTCGGAGGGCCTGACAAGCTTCGTCGACGCGCCGCATAGCGCGATCGAAGGCAGAGAACAGGGCGAGATCGTCAATCTGGCCGACCGCCGCGCCGCCGCATCGAGGACTGCGCAGCTCGATCTCCTCCAGTCATTCGGGCCCGACGGGCTCTTGCGCGAGGTCGCCCGGATCGAGTCTCCCGGGGTTCCTGTGGCCTCGCCGGCACAGCCGATGCTGCCGCATCTCTTCATGCCTGCCCATCACGATGTACGCGAAAGCGATGTCAATCTCCGGCGCCTTCACGGCAACTTCGCCGCCGCCGCCGACCGTGGTCCGGCGGATTTCAAGGACCTGCTGCTGGTGCCGGGCGTGGGCGCGCGGACGGTCAAGGCGCTGGCGATGGTCGCGGAGGTGGTCCACGGGACGCCTTGCAGGTTCTCGGACCCTGCCCGCTTTTCGCTCGCCCATGGCGGCAAGGACCGCCATCCGTTCCCCGTGCCGTTGAAAGTCTACGACGAGACGATCAGGATCATGAAGTCCGCGGTCAGCAAGGGCCGCCTCGGGCGCGAAGAAGAGCTTGCGGCTCTGAAGCGGCTCGACGAGCAATCGCGCCGGCTGGAGCGCTACGTCACCGGTCCCGACCTCAAGGAGATCGTCGCGGGCGAATTCAGGGACTCCGCGCGTTTCGGCGGGCGCAGCATATTCGGCTGGGAACCGCACGACGACGAGGCAACCGCCGCGGAGCCAAGCGACCGCGCACGGCGCTGAGGCGGAACAATAAGCGCAGCGATCGATTTACACAGCTGGGGCGCGTTGAGCGCACACCGCTTTCGCTGCCGCTGAGGATGGCGCTTCGGATACGGAGGCGCCGCCGGCATGCCAGTTGATGGAGTTTCCGATGACCGCTGCGATGACTACGATCGACCACGACACGATCCGCAATTGGATAGAAGCCCGCAAGGGGCAGCCGGCGCGCGTGAAGGGCGCGACCGAAGGCGGTGGTGGTCTGCTTCGCGTTGATTTCGGCAAACCGGAAGACACGCTGGAGAAGATTTCCTGGGACGAATTCTTCAAGATCTTCGACGACGAGAATCTGGCCTTCCTCCATCAGGACATGACTGACGACGGACAACCCAGCCGCTTCTGTAAATTCATTAACCGGGACTGAGCCGAAGTCGGACCTCGGAAGAGGAAGCGGAAGGAGCACTTGAGGCCGGAATGCCTTTACGGCGGAAAGGATCTCGCGATGCTTACGATCAAGAAACCGGAACCCGCGACAGAGCGCGAAGGGCGCCCTGTGCCTCCTCTTACCGGCATCGAGCTGGCGCCTGCAAAAATCCGGAAGCCTTCGACCGACGAATGCGAGCGCCTTGATGACCCGGATTCGCTCTTCTGGCGCGGCGTATGGATGACCGTGTTTTAGGTCCGGCAAACTAGGCGTTACCGCCAAGTGTCTGCTCGATCTCTTCGAGACGCGCGGTCAGTCGATTGATCTCGTCGCGCTTTTCAGCAACCACGTCTTTTGCTGTTTCGAGCCTGTCGCCTCCGGGCACCGTGCCTACGGCCGTGTGGGTCTCGGTCGCGATGGCGTCGATTTCGGATTGTAGCCGGGCGATGCGCTCGCGTAGTTCGTCGAGTTGGTTCCCGACCCCCGGCGCGCTCTTCCGATCTCGCCCCCATGCGTCGATCGGCTCGTCGACGCTCGGTGGGTCGAGCGGGCGCGCATCAGCCCCCGGGCGCGGTTCTCCATGTTTGTTCGTGCTCATGACTGAACTCCCGTAAGCGTCATCAACTCGAAAGCGACGTCTATGTTCCGTCGGCAGCGCTGACCGTCGCAGCAATCGGCGGGCAGCATGGAACTTCCCGCGACGGCTGCCGTTTTCCTTATCGCCACTTGGGAGGGTTCCATGCATTCCGAAGAATACCTCGAGCTTCACTACGATCTGCTGAGCCACAGGGCGCTCCTGTCGTGTGGCCGTAAGGCATACGTCCTGCCGGACATCTACGAGACCAAGGAAATGGCACAGATCGCTGCCCAGAAATTCGCCTGGGAAAAACTGGGATTGAAAGAGCGGGCAGCGGGCTGCCGCACCGCCGCCGATCTCCCGGTCTGGCTGCGCTGACGACTGCGGCGAGTGATCAGTGGCCCTGTGCTTCGCCGAGACCGCGCCCCGCATTCATGGCGGACTGCCACACGGTGACCGCAGGTCCTTCTGCGCCGAGAATGGGGTCCAGGCTCGGCAGCGGCACCGAGGCGATTGCCTTGCGGTCATCCGCGGTCGCGGCGCCGCTCTGGATCTCGGCATCCTGACCGGGCGGATAGCCGCCGACGACCAGGAAATCCACGCTAGCCTCGTTCCGGCGGTGGCCCGTACCCGCCGGGAGGAGGATGACGTCGCCGGCTGCGACCTCGACCTCCTGTCCCTCCGGCCCTCCGATCAGCAGCCGTGCCCGGCCTTCCGCGATTCCGAGAACCTCGTGCGCACCGCAATGGTAATGGTGATGGGCAAAGACGCCGTTGCGCCACAGGCCGCGCCAACCATTGGCCCGGAAGCGTTCCTCTATCCGTGCGGCTCCATTTTCGGTAACGTCGACCGCTTGACGATAGACCAGGACCGGCAGGCGCGGGTTGTTCGGTACGCCGCCGCTTTCGGCGAACATGAGCTCTTCGATTTTCATTGGTTTTCTCCTCGGCGCAGGGATGTTCCGTTCCCTGCCGAACCGGAACGAATGGCGCGGCTGTATGTTTCCTTCAATCGTGCTCAGAAAAGACTCCGGCCGCGAACAAAGATGAATGCTGGCAAAGAAGGGGACCTTTCATGCCATACAAGCTCTATTACTGGGACGGCATTCCCGGCCGCGGTGAATTCGTGCGCCTCGCGCTGGAGGAGGCCGGCGCGGATTACGTCGACATTGCCCGCCAGCCGGACGGCACGAATGAAATGCTGAAGCTTATGAAGGAGCCCGGTGAGGCCGCCGCTCCCTTCGCTCCCCCGTTCCTCGTCGATGGCGACCTCGTCATAAGCCACGTCGCCAACATCCTTTTTTATCTCGGGCCGAGGCTCGGGCTTGTTGCCGAGGACGAGGGACTTCGAACCCTCACCAATGGTCTGCAGCTGACGATCACCGATTTCGTTGCGGAGATTCACGACACGCATCATCCGATCGGCCTGTCTCTCTATTTCGAGGACCAAAAGCCCGAAGCGCTAAGGCGGTCGGCCGATTTCCTCTCCGAGCGCCTGCCGAAGTATCTCGGCTATTTCGAACGCGTGCTCACACAGAACCCCAAGGGGCCGAGCCATATGGTCTCGGACCGGTTGAGCTACGTCGATCTTTCGCTTTTCCAGGTGATCGAAGGCCTCCGCTATGCCTTTCCCAAGGCGATGGATGCCTATGAGGCAAACATTCCCGGACTGGTCGCCTTGCATGATGCCGTTCGTGCACGCCCGAGAATTCTGAGCTATCTGGCCTCGGAGCGGCGGCTCGCCTTCAACGAATCCGGCGTCTTCCGCCACTATCCGGAACTCGACCGGCAGTCCTGACCGTCAACCGGTGCGAGCCTTGACCTTGGCGAGATCGTCGACAAACCGGGCGCGTTCCGCTTCGGGGTCGGATCTGCCTCGGATTCTCAGAAGATAAGAGGGGTGGATGGTCACGAGAACGGAGAAGCCCCCGGGCGCCGTCAGAAGCTCGCCGCGGTTTCTGGTGACACCCACGCTTCGCCCGAGCAGGGACATCAGCGCCGTGGCCCCGAGCGCGACGACGATTTCGGGGCGGAGCTCATCGAGTTCGGCGCCGAGCCACCAGGCGCAGGCCTGAATCTCACCGGCATTCGGCCGCGAATGCAGCCGGCGCTTGCCGCGCTGTTCGAATTTGAAGTGTTTGACGGCATTGGTGAGATAGCACTCCGACCGATCGATGCCGGCTTCGTGCAGGCATTCGTCCAGGACGCGCCCGGCGGGTCCGACGAAGGGGCGCCCGGCAAGGTCCTCGCGGTCGCCGGGCTGTTCGCCGACGAGCACGACACGGGCGTCGACCGGGCCCTCGCCGAAGACCAGTTGGGTGGCGTTCTTGTAGAGGTCGCAGCGCTCGCAACCCTCCGCCTGCCGCCGCAGAGAGGCAATCGTCTTTGCCTCGGCGTGTTCGCCGGCAAGGGCCGGTCCAAGCTTCGCAGGCTGTTTCGGCATCGTTCCTCGAGGCGCTCCCCTTTATACTCGCCGCGGCGTCTAACCGTGAGGCTCAAGGCATGTTCCCCTGTCTGCCGATGGCGTGTCACCGCGCAATGGCGACGGCGATGCCTGGACCGGCCAACTCGCTGCCGTCGACGGTCTCGCTCCCGGACGTGTCGCTCGTGAAGATCGGCTGACCGCGTATTGCGGGAACGGCCTGTGTCTCCTGCAAAAGATTGACGCGCAGTTCCAGGCAAGCCTCCCCGAACTGCCAGTCGACGGCGATGATGCCGTCCTTGGTCTCGTATGCACGGCAATCCGGTACGGCGGTGCCGGCGATCAGCGGCACGATGTGCCGCTGCCTTATCCCGGCGAGGTCGCGCATATAGGCAAGATATCGCTCGCCGGCAGGGCTTGTCGCGCGGCTCCAACGCAGCTTTGAGCCGGCAAAGACGGCCGGGTCAAGCGGATCGGGCAGATCATCCATCGTCTTGCCCTCTGGAAGGCCGCCGAAATTTTCGGCTTCGTCCCGGCGTCCCAGCCGGATAGCCTCGGCTATTTCCCCCTGGTAGTCGGCGAAGAAACAGAAGGGCTGCGTCTCGCCGTATTCTTCACCCATGAACAGGAGAGGGATTTGCGGCGTCAGCATGTGCATCGCCGCCAAAACGCGCAGCCTGTCCTCCTGGAGGAGCGAGGCGAGACGTTCGCCGAAGGCGCGGTTGCCGATCTGGTCGTGGTTCTGCAGGAAATTTACGCGGCCTTGCGGCGGCACGCGGGCTCGGCTCCCCTCAGGAGAGAAATTGTCATCCTTTGCCGGCACGGCGAAGCCATCGGCCAACGCGCTGCGGATCTTGCCCCAGGGCTCGTCGGCGAAGGGGCGATAGTGGCCCTTGGTTTCGCCGGTCGCCACGACGTGGAGAGCATTGTGAAGATCGTCGTTCCATCCCGCATCGAAGAGCATGCGCGTGCCGCTCGCGTCGCGCTGCAGAAGGCTTCTTCGGCGGTGAGCGTCTTCCAGCACCAGGTGGATCTGGCGCTCGGCGAACGTTTCCCGAACCTCGTGCTCCAGCGCGAGGAGAAAATGCGGCCGGGTCGTATCGCGGATCTGTTCGGTCGCATCGAGACGCAATCCGTCGAAACGGAATTCGCCGAGCCAGTAGAGCGCGTTCTCGATGAAGTAGCGCCGGACCGCTTCCTCCTCGAAGGCGATCGACGCTCCCCACGGTGTCGGGCGATCCTTATTGAAGAAGCGGCTCGCATAGCGGGAAAGGTAATTTCCCTCCGGCCCGAAGTGGTTGTAAACGACATCGAGCAGGACCGTCAGACCGAGCGAATGGGCCGCATCCACGAGCGCCTTCAGGTCATCCGGCTTGCCGTAGGCATTATGCGGAGCATAGTGCAGCACGCCGTCGTAACCCCAGCCCCGCACACCGGGGAATTGCGCGACGGGCATGATCTCGATCGCGGTGATTCCGGCCCCGGCCAGATGCGGCAAGCGCTCGATTGCAGCGCGGAAGGTGCCCTCCGGCGTGAAGCAGCCGACATGCAACTCCGAAATGACCGTCTCCTCCCAGGGCCTGCCGCGCCAGGAGGAAGCCTGCCATTCATAGGCGGCGTGATCGACGACGATCGACCTACCGGAAGCTTCCCGCTCCTGTGCCGAGGAGGCGGGATCGGCGACCTCGGTGCCGTCGGCAAGGCGGAAGCAATAGCGCTCCCCCGCCTTCGCCTCCAGCGTGATTTCGAACCAGCCGCCATCGAGTGACTGCATCTTATGCGCGGCCCCGCCGAGAACCAGATCGACGTCCCGCTCGTCGGGTGCCCACAAACGAAACCGGCATGTGTCGCCGTCGATGAAATTCGCGCCCCAGCTGTTTCTGAAATGTGCACGTGTCGAACTCGCCGGCATCGATATGTCCCTCGAGATGAAAGGCGAGGAACTGGCCAAGGGCGGGGAAAGTTCCCCGGCACTCGTCCGGGAACAGGAACAAATGCCTGCCCGTTGCGTTGCATCAAAGCTGCCGGGCAAGGCGGTAGAGGGCGCGACTGAATGAACCTGACTTTTTCCGAACTCGATTTCATAAAACCTGAACTCGGTGCAGAATACACCGGGCAAGGGACCCATTTTGCGGTTTTCTCGGCGCATGCGGAGAAGATCGAGCTCTGCCTGTTTTCCCCGGACGGGCGCGAGGAAACGGCGCGCATGCCGCTGCCGAAGCGCGAGGGCGACATCTGGTCCGGTTACATCGAGGGTATCGGTCCCGGCACCCTCTACGGCTACCGCGCCCACGGACCTTACGATCCGCACAATGGTCACCGCTTCAATCCGAACAAGCTGCTGCTCGATCCCTACGCCAAGCTGGTCGCGGGTGAGCTCATCTGGGACGATGCGCTCTTCGGATACACGATCGGCAGCCCCGAGGGCGATCTTTCCTTCGACGAGCGCGACAGCGCCCCCTTCATGGTGAAGGGCGTCGTTCAGGACCCGACTTTCGACTGGGCGGGCGAAGAAGCGATCCGCCGTCCCTGGACGGAAACGATCATCTACGAGACGCATGTCCGCGGCATGACCATGACGCATCCCGGCGTGCCGGACGAGCTGCGTGGCACGTTCCTGGGCATGGCGAGCGATCCGATCATCGAGCACCTGACGAAGCTCGGCGTTTCGGCGATCGAATTGATGCCGGTGCAATATTTCCTCGACGACCGTTACCTGGTGGAGCGGAATCTCAGAAACTATTGGGGATATCAGACGCTCGGATTCTTCGCGCCGCACGAGCGCTATCTCAAGGGCGACCGCTTTACAGAATTCAAGACGATGGTGAAGCGGTTTCATTCCGTCGGCATCGAGGTTTTGATGGATGTCGTCTACAACCATACGGCCGAGGGCTCGGAACGGGGCCCGACCTTGAGCTTCCGCGGGCTCGACAATTTCAGCTATTACCGCCAGTCGCCGGACGAGCCGCGCCACACCTACGACACGACCGGTACCGGCAACACGCTCAACGTTGCCCATCCCCTGGTGCTGCGCATGGTCCTCGACAGCCTGCGTTACTGGGTGGGCGTGATGCATATCGACGGCTTCCGCTTCGATCTCGCAAGCACGCTCGGCCGCGAATACATGGAGTTCGATCGCGAAGGCGGCTTCTTCGACGCGATCCGGCAGGATCCTATCCTGGCGGGTGTGAAGCTGATCGCCGAACCCTGGGACGTCGGCGAGGGCGGCTATCAGCTCGGCGGCTTCCCACCGCCGTTCCGCGAATGGAACGACCGGTTCCGCGACGACGTCCGGCGCTTCTGGAAGGGAGACGGCGGCATGGTTCCGGTGCTTGCCGAGCGCATTCTCGGTTCGCCCGTGCAGTTCAGGCACTCGGACCGTGCCGCGACCTCGTCGATCAACCTGGTGAGCGCCCATGACGGCTTCACCCTGATGGACACGGTCTCCTACGGCGAAAAGCACAACGAGGCGAACGGCGAGGAGAACCGGGACGGTCACTCCGACAATCATTCCGACAACATGGGCGCCGAGGGCCCGACCGACAACGGGGAGATCATCGAGGCGCGCAAACGGCGGCGGGCGGCCATGCTCGCCACCCTGATGATCAGCCAGGGCGTGCCGATGGTGCTCGGCGGCGACGAGCTGGGAAACAGCCAGCAGGGCAACAACAACGCCTATTGCCAGGATAACGAGATCGGCTGGCTCGATTGGAGCGGAGCGGAGGATAGCTTCGTGGATTTCTGCCGCAAGCTCCTCGCCTTCCGCAAGGACCATCCTGTCTTGCGGCAGGAGCGATTCCTCGACGGAGAGCCCGACGAGAATGGACGGGTCGAAATCGCCTGGTACAAGGCGGATGGCAGTCCCATGGACGAGGATGCCTGGCACGACGCCGAGCTCCGCCTGATTTGCGCCTATATATGCCGCGTCGGGCAGGGCGAAGCTTCGCCGGCCGGCGAGATCGTCCTCGTGCTCAATGCAGGCGGTGATTGCGAGATAGCCCTTCCCCGCGGAAACGGAAGCAGGCGCTGGCAACGCGTGCTCGACACGGCAGCCGAAGAACCGTTCGGCACGTTCGCCAGCGCGGATCGCGACACTATCCCGGCGCAGAGCGTCGTCGCCTTCGTCCCGCAGGAGGGAGGCAATGGCTAGAGCAACGATGGTCGACGTGCTCGAACCTCCGCCTTGCGTGATCGTGGATGGCCCGCGGAACTTGGCGGCGGCCGGTCTCGTGCCCGAGGAAACCGGGCTCGTCTATGTCAGCGACAGCGAGCCGGGCATCCGGCGGCAAAGGCGTGGCAAGGGGTTTGTCTACCGAATGCCGGACGGCTCGATCGTTACCGATCCGTCGATCAAAAGCCGCATAGCGGCGCTGGGCCTGCCGCCTGCCTATGAAGACGTCTGGATCTGCCTCGAAGAACGGGGGCATCTGCAGGCCACGGGCTATGATGCACGCGGACGAAAACAGTACCGCTATCACAGCGCGTGGCAGGCTCTCAGGAGCGCCGACAAATTCGCGCAACTGGTGGAATTCGGCAAGGCGTTGCCCAGGATACGCCGCACCATACGGCGCCACATGCAGGGTGACGTGGAAAACATGCAAACCGTGCTCGCCGCGCTGGTCGCGCTGCTGGACGAAGCCCATCTGCGCACCGGCAACCAGGCTTACGTGCAGGCCAATGGGAGCTATGGTGCCACGACGCTTTTGAAGCGGCATCTCAGGCTGGGCGACGGCTTCATAGAGCTGAAATTCATCGGCAAGGGCGGCAAGCGCGTCCAGCGGCTGCTGCGCCGCCCCAAATTGCAGCGGTTGCTCGAAGAGATCGCGGATCTGCCGGGCAGACAGCTTTTCGTCTGGAAGGATGAAAACGACGCCCTGCGGCCGGTCGATTCCGGCCGGCTCAACCGATACCTTTCAGAGGTGGCCGGAACAGCGGTATCTGCAAAGACATTCCGGACCTGGGGCGGCACTCTCGCGGCTTTCACGGCCGCTCGCACCGCGATCGAACAGGGTGAGTGGCCGACGATCAAACAGATGAGCGAAGCGGCTGCGTCCGTTCTTCACAACACGCCCGCCATCAGCCGGAGCAGCTACATTCATCCGGATGCGCTCGCTCTCGCCGACAAGTCGGCCTCGATCTCCGCGCGACAGCTTCAGGCGCGCGGGCGCTCGGACAGCGAACTGCGTGTGGAGGAACAACGCTTGCTGAGTTTTCTTCGGCGCTCGGCGCACTCGAGGGCGCGGCAGGCAAGATCTGCCCCGGAGCAGCGACGATCTTCCAACTAAGGGCTGTTTAGATTCATGGTGCCGACCGTGCGCTATTGATCGTAGCCGAACAACAAAAGCATGCAGCAGCTAAGACGCGCGGCGCTGTAGGAAACTTTTCCGAGGACTGAAATCTCTCCGCCTCATCCCTGTGACGAGCAGGGACGAGGCGATCAAACGACCCTCGGCTCGCACGCCCGCAATCGCCTCAACTCAGATCGGTGAGGTTCGGGTTCTGCTGAATAGTGCCGGTATCCGCCGTCTCGATGCGCAGATTGTTTTGCACATTCGTGACTCCAGATACATTTTCTGCACAGTCCTCGGCGCGGCGCTTCGCCCATTTGGAGCTCACCGAACCATTGAGCTGTACTTCGCCGTTCGACACGCTCACTTCGATGTTGGAGGCGTCGAGAGCGCCGTCGTCACTCAGGCGGTCGCTGACATCTTCCTGGATGCGGCCGTCGGTGCGCCTGTAGCCTTTCGGGCCCTTGCCGCGGTGCCGGTCCATTTCCCGCCTGCGTTCGGCATCATCGTCACCGAACCAGGAAGCGACCTCGTCGCTGGCGCGGTCGAAAAAATCGCGGTCGTGACGATAATCGCGCGTTTCGCCGTAACCTCCGTAGCCGCGGTAACGGCCCTCGCCGCGATAGCCATAACCGGGGCCGTGATAATCCCTGAAATAGCGCTCGCGGCCCCTACGATCGTAGTCGTCGTCGCTCCAGCGTTCGCGTTCGCCGCCGCGGTAGCTCCCGGTCGGCCAGTTCATCGAGCTCTCGTAGTCGGCGCCACGCGGCTCCACATCTTCGTCGAAGCGGCTGCGCGCCCGACCGCGGCGCTCGGACCCATAGGTGTAAGGGTCGCGCTGGCGCTCGTTCTCCCAGTCGCGGCGGGCCCAATCGCGACGGCCGTAAGGATCGTATCTGCCATAGTCCGGATGTCTGGGCATGGGCTCTCTCCTGGCTTTTGCTCTTGCTGATGTTGGGCCAAACCCGCGATCGGCCCAAAGGGTTCCGCGCTTCTCCCCGTTCCCTGCGCCGCCGGCGGAACAATCCCGCACGGTCGGGATTGTCCCCGAAGAGGGGTGTCGCCCCCGCATACTAAGGGAGACGAAAATGCCGAACCCGCGTCAGCCGGAGCCAGTACCGGAGCCGCCGCCGCCGGACTTGCCGCCATGGTATCCCGAGCCGCCGATCGAGGAGCCCGATCCGGACCGCCTTCCGGATGAAATTCCGGTCCCTGAATCCGGACGAAAATCCGGAGCCGCCAAAGCACATTTGAAGGTCCCGCGCGGATGGCGCCGCGGGCGGAACAAATGGACGGTCGCGCCGTTTGAAACTCGCCATCAACGAAGTCCAGCGGCGAGGTAAGGGACATGGACGAGCGAAGGGACACGGACAACGAACGCGAAGAGCTTATCAGGCGCAGAGCCTATGCGATCTGGGAGCAGGAGGGCCGGCCGGACGGGCAGCATCAGCGCCACTGGGAGCAGGCCGCCAGAGAAATGCAGGGACCGGAAATACAGGGTTCGGAAACGCAGAGAGACGGCCCCGCGCCGGAGAGCGGGGGCCCGGCCAACGGCAGCAGGCGGCGCGAAAAGCAGACCGCGGCGGGGGCTGGGGCGCCCGCTTCGCCCGAAGGAAATCCGGCGGCCCGCCCGGACGGCGGGCGCTGAGCGGCCGTAACGGCGGCTCGAGCCTTCCCGGGCAGCCGATGAAGCCGCCGGCGAAACGTGAAGGAGAAAACAAATGCGTGTATCGGAGATCATGACAAGAGACGTTCATCTTGCAAGCCCCAACGACACCATAACGGCTGTTGCGCGGCAGATGGCGGAAAACGATATCGGCTTCATGCCGGTCGGAGACGATGACCGCCTGATCGGCATGATAACGGACAGAGACATCGTCGTGCGCGGTGTTGCCGATGGGATGGACCCGCAGGCACGGGTGGCCGACATCATGACCACGGACGTGAAATATTGCTTCGACGACGATGAGGTGGACGATGTCGCGCGCAACATGGGCGACATCCAGGTTCGACGGCTGCCCGTGGTGAACCATGACAAGCAGCTGGTCGGGATCGTTTCGCTTGCCGACGCGGCCCGTGAACAGCCGCAAATGGCCGGCACCGGCCTGAAGGGCGTGACCGAACCCGGTGGATCCCACAACCAGTCCAACCGAAGCGGCTGAACGGTCCGGCAGTTGAGCACGGATGGGGGCGCGATGGCGCCCCCTTTCTCATTTTGCACAAGGGAGGCCAACTATGGCAGGGAAACAGGAAAGCATGCCGATCCGGACTGGTCTCGCTCCCGGCGGTGCCGCGGAGCCCGACGATCACGTCGCCGATGCCGGCGATGCTGGAAGCGGTGCGCCCTATCTCGGCGAGGTGGATCGGGCGCGCCCCGACCCGCCACAGCCGCATCCGCGCAATCTTAGTGGAGGCGACGGAAAGGTCGCGATGACGCTTACGAATACGCCGACCGAAGCGGGCGCCGAAGCGAACGACGCCACTGGCGGCGAATACTGGAATCGGGTGCTCGGCGACAATACGAACGCCGGCACGCTGCGTTTCCTAGCCGCTGTTGGACTGTTCGTTCTGATAGCCGCGGCACTGTTCTGGCTCGTCAGCTGAAGAGCTCGGATCGTTTCACGCAATGGTGAAACGATCTAAGTCTTTGAAATGCGCAACTCCGGACAGAAAATCGCCACGCGATCTTCTCGGAGCTGCTCAAAGTGTCGAAGCCGTGCTTATTGCTGCTGCGGCTGCTGCGGCGTGGACGTCTGGAGCTTTTCCTGAACCTTCTGGGCAAGCGCCGGATCACTCTGCGCAGCCTTGAGGATCGTCGTATACTCCTCCACCGACATGTTCGGCGCGGTCTCTACCGCCTTGACCATTTCCTGACTGGCTTCGTTCTGCAGCTTCGCCTTCGCGGCCTCGTCGGTGGTAGCCCCGATTTTCGTAGAGTACTCCTGCCGTACCTTGTCGACCTGAAGATAGGCCACTGCAAAGGCCTCGATCTTCTGATCGCTGATCGGGGCGCCTGTGCCGCCGGCGTCGGGTTGGGTCTGTGTCGGCTGCGCCTGTTGCGCCTGCGCGATTTCCAGCGCCGAAGCCGGGCTGAGAAGCATTAAGCTGGAGGCTGCAACGGTCAGCGATGCAACGAGTGTATAGCGAGTAATCATGTTCTGTCCTCCATGACGTGCATGACTTGATCGGCAGCAATACCGCCTTGCTCGTTCGCTCCGCCGTCGAAACGACGCAAGCGACTCGTGGAGCATGTACGCCCCGGAAGTGCTCGGTGCGGCGACGACGGGGCAATTTGCTGACCATTAGGCGGCAGCTTTGTGGCTCCCTCCGGGGCATGCGGAACAAGATGCAGGGGCTTGGAACGCAATATACGCTACGGCTATACATTGCTCGAAACGTGGCGCAAACAGTATCTCCCACATAACCGGTACGATCTGCGCCGATAAAAGGGTCATGCGACATGAAGCACGAAATTATTGAAATCCCTGTGATTTCCGAAGCAATCCGAAGACTGGGCGCGCCGACCTCCGCGTTGACCCGCGTCGGCGGTCTTCTCTATACGTGCGGGATGCCGCCGATCGACCTGAACACAGGCGAGATCGTCAGGGGAGACATGACCATCCAGACGCGCGCCTGCATGGACGCGCTCTCGTTCACCCTCCGCCATGCTGGCTCCTCGCTCGACAATGTCTTCAAATCGCTCGTCTTTATCACCGATAACGATTTGGCGGCGGAGATGAATGCGGTCTATCGCGCGTATTTTCCGGGCGGCTTTCCGGCCCGCAGTTGTGTGGCGATCAAGCCTTGGACGCATTTCGATATCGAGATCGAATGTATCGCCACCGTGGAGTGATGCGATCTTTTCTCACAGGAAATCGCAGCCACTCCCATAAGCGGACTCAATGTTTGTCATTGGGTCCGGCTATTTGCGTTGCGGGCATCATGCCCGCCTAATATGCCCAGAATAAACGCAACAAATGAGGGCGCTATGAAACTGGGCATTTCGAAAATTTCCCGCGGTCTTGCCGCCACCGTGATCGCTGGCATCGTCGGACTTTCCGCTCATACGGCTGCCATAGCCGAAACAACGATCCGTCTCGGCCACGTGCTTGCCGACACCCATAGCTGGCACAAGGCCTCGACGGACTTCGCCAAGGAGGTCTCGGAGAAGACGGAAGGCCGCGTCAAGATCGAGATCTTCCCCTCCGGCCAACTCGGCACGGAGAAGGAAGTCATCGAGGGCATGCAGATCGGCACCATCCAGGGCGGCCTGATCGGCAGCGGCTCCTTCCAGTTCGTCGAACCGAAGTTCGGCATCATCGAAATGCCCTATGCCTGGACCAGTCGCGAACAGGCTTTTGCCGCGCTCGACGGCAAGCTCGGCACAGCGCTTGCCGATCTGCTTCGGCCGAAAGGCATCGAGGTTCTCGCCTGGTGGGAAAACGGCTTCCGCAACATCACCAACAACAAGCATCCGATCGTCAAGCCGGCAGATCTCGCCGGCATCAAGATCCGCGTAACCCCGGACAAGGTCCGGCTGGCGACGTTCGAACGTCTCGGCGCGCAGCCGGCGCCGCTGGCCTTCGGCGAGCTATACTCGGCCCTGCAGCAGGGCGTGTTCGACGCCCAGGAAAATCCGCTCTCGATCATCGATGCCTCGTCGTTCTACGAAGTACAGAAATACGTTTCGATGACCGGCCACATCTGGGGCGCCGCATGCCTGACGGTGTCGAGCATGACCTGGGCGCAGGTTTCCCCCGAGGACCAGGCCATCGTGAAGGAAGCGGCCGTCAAGTGGGGCAACGCCCAGCGCCAGATGGTTGCCGATAACGAGGTCGCGCTGATCGAAAAGCTGAAATCGAAAGGCATGCAGTTCAACGAGGTGGACAAGGCTGCCTTCGTCGACGCCCTGAAGCCGATCTGGGAGAGCGAGAAGGACGTCTTCGGTCCCGAGCTGCTTGAAGTCATGGACAGCTACCGCAAGTGATGCGGTCGTCCTGCCCGCCGGTTGCGGGCAGGACGTTTCCCATCGCCGGGCCATGTCCGTCCGTCCACACCAGCGAGGCTTCCATGCAAGACGCATCGATACCGCGTCCGCGGATTTCCAATGCCATAGACAACGTAGCCCGCGCGGCGGGCGGCCTGGCCATCGCCACCTTCACCGCCATCATCGTCTACGTCGTCATTTGCCGTTATGCCCTTTCCTTCACACCGCGCTGGTCGGAGGAGATCCCGCGTCTTCTCTTGGTCTGGGTGACGTTCATCGGTGCGGTTTCCGCCTTCGTCCGCAACACGCATCTTTGCGCCGGCCTGACGGACCTGCTCGTTGCGCCCGGCCGGTTCCGTTCCTTCCTGGCCGTACTCGCGCGTCTGGCATCCCTCCTGTTCCTGGTCGTCGTCATCTGGTCCGGATGGAAGATAACGGTGCTGACATGGTCGCATGAAACCACGGTCCTGAGCTGGCCCGCCGGGCTCGTCTATCTCGCGCTGCCGGTCACCGGCGCCACCGCCCTCGGTGCCCTCGTTGCCGCGGAACTGCGCAAATGAGCCTTGCCCTTCTCGTCCTCTTTGCCGTCTTCATTCTTTTGCTCCTGATCGATGCACCGATCGCGATTGCGCTTGCGCTTTCCTCGGTCGCTTATCTGCTGGTCGGCGATGTCTTGCCGCTGATGGTGGTCGCGCAGCGCATGGTCGCGGGGATCGACAGCTTCACGCTGCTTGCAATCCCGCTTTTCCTGCTTGCCGGTTTGCTGATGGTGCATGGGGGGCTCGCCCCGAGGATCGTCAATCTCTGCGCGGCTGTCGTGGGACAGCGGACGGGTGGTCTCGCCATCGTGATGATTGCCGCCTGCATGATGTTCGGCTCGCTCTCGGGATCGGGTGTCGCTGACGTGGTGGCGATCGGTTCCATGCTGCTGCCGGCCATGAAGGAGCGCGGCTACGATCCGGGCTTCTCCGCCGCAGGTCTCGGCTGCGCCGGTTCGCTTGGCACGGTCATTCCGCCGTCTATTGTCCTGATCGTCTACGGAACGGCGACCGGAACATCGATCGGGCAGCTTTTCATCCACTCCATCGGTCCAGGTATTCTGCTCGGTCTCGGGCTGATGGTCGTCGCGTGGTGGATTTCCCGCAAAAACGGTTGGAAGGGCGGGGAACCGTTCAGTTGGACTCGGCTGGGCACCGCTCTGCGCGAATCCGTGCTTGCCCTGCTCGCGCCGGTCATCATCGTCGGCGGCATCCGCTTCGGCATCTTCACGCCGACGGAGGCGGCGGGCATCGGCGTCGCCTATGCGCTGCTCGTCGGGGCTTTCGTCTATCGCCAGCTGACGCTCGCCAAGGTCTTCAACCTCTTGCGCGAAACGACGGAAATGACCGGTTCCATCCTCATCGTCATCGCGGCCGCCTCAGTCTTCGGCTGGATCCTGACGGTCGAGCAGGTTCCGCAGCTCGTCGTCAATGCCATCACCGGCGCGACCGAGAGCGCCACGGTCGCTCTCATACTGATGATGGTCGCGGTCCTGGTCCTTGGCACTTTCATGGAATCGATCGCCATCATTCTCATCCTTGCGCCCGTTTTCCTGCCGGTGCTGCGGGTCTTCGAGATCGATCCGGTCTATTTCGGCGTACTGCTGACCATCAACCTGGCGATCGGCGCCAACACACCGCCACTCGGCATCGACCTGATGGCCGCGTGCCGCACCGGTGGCATTCCGATGTCGGCGTCCTTCCGCTACCTGCTGCCGTTCATCGGCGTCATGGCGCTCATCATGTTCCTCCTCATTCTCTTCCCGGGGCTGATGACACTGATGTCGCTCGGAATGTGAGCCGCTTCGTCCGCAATTGCATTTGAAAGGTGAACCATGTCGTTCGCATCGAACACCCGTGCCAACATCGATCGCTTCTGGTCGACCATCGAGACTTCCGCCGAAATCGGCCAGGGGCGGCCGGGCGGTCTCGCCCGCCTCACGCTGACGGACGATGATCGCAGAATGCGCGACCTGTTCGTCAACTGGTGTCGTGATGCAGGGCTGAGCGTCGAGATCGATGAACTCGGCAACATCTTCGGGCGGCGCGAAGGAAGCGACCCGTCGCTGCCGCCGGTGCTGATCGGCAGCCATCTCGATACCCAGATCAACGGTGGTCGCTTCGATGGGATTGCCGGCGTTCTTTCCGGACTAGAGGTGATCCGTACGCTGAACGACGTCGGTCATGTCACCCGCCGTCCGATCGTCGTCGTCAATTGGACGAATGAGGAGGGAGCGCGCTTCTCGCCGCCTATGGTCGCATCCGGCTGCTTCGTCGGGGCCTATGACGGGGACTGGGTCAAAGAGCTCGTCTCCGACGACGGAGCGCGTTTTGGCGCCGAGCTCGAGCGCATCGGTTACAACGGAAACAAGCCCTGTCGTGCCGGTGAGATCGATGCCTATTACGAACTGCATATCGAGCAAGGGCCGATCCTCGACCTCGAGAAACGCGATATCGGAGTGGTGACGGGCGGATATCCGAGCTACGGGATGAGGGTGCGCTTTACGGGCAAGACGGCGCATACCGGCCCGACGCCGATGGACCTGCGCCGCAATGCGCTGATCGCGGGCGCACGCTGGCTGACTGCCGTGGATGACATCGGCTGGGACTTTGCCGTCGGCGACGGCAAGGCGACAGGCGCCCGGCTGGCGGCGTGGCCGAACAAACCGGGCATCCTCTCCGACACGGCCCAAGCGATCTGCGACGTTCGCCATCCCGATGCGGCGACCGCGCGCGTAATGGGTGAAAAGATGCGCCGTGCCGTCTTCGAAAGCGCCGCCCGCGCCGGCTGCGACGCGGTGATAGAGGACGAGTGGTTTTGGGGCGGGGACATCTTCGATCACGCGATGGTGGATGGAATCCGGGCTGAAGCGGTCCGGATGGGCTACGACTGGCGTGACATCCAGTCCCAGGCCGGCCATGATGCCTATTTCCTCGCGCGACATTGCCCGACGGCAATGATCTTCACGCCCTGCAAGGGCGGCATCACCCACAACAACGAGGAAGACTGCGACCGCGACGATCTTGCGCCGGGCCTCAATGTCCTGTTGCACGCGGTCGTGGCGCGCGCCGACCGCTGATCGATCGGAGCACTTCCAGGAAGATTGCGTACCGGCTTTCCGCCGGGACGCCCTCAGTGCATTTCCGGGTAGAGCGAACGTAGCTCCTGCATCAGGTCGATGAAATGTTGCTCGGCGCGGGAATAGTCACCTTCCGGGTGCGTCACCAGAAACACGTCCGCGCCGAGCGGATAACCCTTGATTTCGAGCGGCCAGAGAAGTCCGCTCGCGACTTCGTCGTGAACGGCCGTCAACGGGAGAATTCCGATCCCGAGGCCGGCGACGATCATGCGTCTCACCTCCTCGAGATTTGGGCTTTGCCCGCTGATCCGTTCGCCGAGACCGAGGCTTTGGCTGAGGACCGCCATCGGCTCGAGACCCATGCCTTCGGTGGCGCAAGTAAAGGAAACAAAGGATTCCTGCCGCAATTCCCTCTTCTCCACCTCCTTGCGGCCGAAGAGGGGATGCTCAGCGCCGCAATAGACGCTGAATTCTTCGCGGAACAGCAACTGACAATTCAGGCTGAAGACGGGGCGCGACAGGAGACATAATCCTATTCCGCATTTCTCCGTCTGAATCCGCTTGACCGTGTCCTGGCTGTTCTGGACCTCCATCACCCAGGTTACGGAGGGATAGCGCTGATGGTAGAGACGCAATGCTTCGTTTATGAGCGGGACTCGAGGTTCGAGATGATCTGGATGCGCACCTCGCCGAACTCTTCGGCGGTTCTTTCCTGCGTGAGCTGGCCAATCCGCTCGACGGCACGGAAGATCTCACCGCATTCCTCGTAGATTTTCTGCCCCGGGCCGTCAGCTCGAACTTCCGGCTGCCGCGAAGGACGAGCTGACAGGCCAACTGCTCCTCCAGTCGTTGCAGCGCCTGACTGACCGATGGCTGGCTCATGTTCAGCCGGGCCGCTGCCCGCGTGAGACTTCGCTCTTCGGCGATCATGAAAAACGACCGTAGGAGATTGAGATTGAGATCTGTCGACATCGTACGGGCCTATCCAATTGCAACTCCACTCACGTGGGGTCGGCACCAGCTGCTGAACCACGATGGCAGTGCAGCTTCCCGGAGAGATAGAGCACCGACACGTCGAAGCTCAAGAGTGCTGAATTGGCCCGCCGCCGCGCGCAGCCTTTCAGTAGGGCGGCATCAGGCCAGGGGTTTGCTTGCGCGGATCGCAAAGCGGTGCTGGCTTCTGCGCGCAAGGCCCTTGAACAGATTCCAGTTCTTTGCCTGCATCCGGTGTATCTCTCCGAGATCGGTATCGACCGTGATGTCGGCGAAACCGGCGACCCGCAGCAATTCGACGACGGCCTCGGCGCGCGCTCCTTGCGAGAAGTGGACGCGGGCAAGAATGCTTCGATGCGTTTCCAGCATCTCGCGCGGCTGTGATGGCGCCTCGGGCCCGAGAAGGCCGACACGCTGCCCCCAGGCGTTGAGCGACGAAAAGAACCGCTCGAGCCGGGTCGAATTGACGAAATCACCGTCGACGACGAGAAGCCTGCCGCCGGGCTTGAGGACGCGAAGCCATTCCCTGAAGGCTGCGGCCGGGTCCACCAGCGTCCAAACGAGATGCCGGTTCACGACGACGTCATAATGGTCGTCCGGCTCCATGGTATTTTCCGCGTCGCCAATGCGGAAGGAAATATCGCGTCCGCGGCTCTTCGCTTTTTGCCGCGCGCGTTCCAGCATCGGCTCGGCCCAGTCGATACCCGCCACCCGGAAGCCGAGATCGTCGAGAAGGTGCGAGACCACTCCGGTCCCGCTCGCAAGATCGAGCGCCGAGCGACCGGCACCCTCGCCGAGATGGCGCAGGATGAGCCGATGCCAGGCGGCGCGTTCCTCCTCGGAAAAAATCTCGTGGCCGGGAGAGAGATCGAAAGTGGCCGCACGTTGCGACCAATAGGCTTTGATTTCGTCGCGAAGATCATAATTGGGCCGCGTTGCCACGTCGCTCATTTTCAGTCCTGGTATCGTCTGTTTGGAAGCGTTCTAAAAGATATATGTTGACTGGTAAAGTCATGAAATATTAGAAGGCACCGAATTTCGAAGGAGCAGGGAACGATGAAGGTTTTCAACATGGTGGCCGCTGCCGCCGCGGGTTTCTGCACGCTTGTTTCGAGCGCCGCGTTCGCCGACGCCATCAAGGTAACCGATGTCACCGGTCGCGAGGTCGAAGTCAATGTGCCGGTCGAGCATGTGATCCTCGGAGAGGGGCGCCAGATCTACTTTGTCGGCGCTCTCGACAAGGACGAGCCGTTCAAGCGGGTCGTCGGCTGGCGCGACGACCTCACCAAGGCGGATCCCGAGACATACGCCGCCTTTCTCGCGAAGTACCCCGAGATTGCCAAGCTGCCGACCTTCGGCGGCATGAAGGACGGCACCTTCGACGTTGAGCAGGCGGTGGCGCTGAAGCCGGACGTCATGCTGATGAATATCGACGCAAAGACCGCAACCGAGGAAGCGGGCTACATCGAGAAGCTCGAAAAAGTCGGTATTCCGCTCGTCTATGTCGATTTCCGCGAAAAGCCGATGGAGAACACCGAACCGAGCATGCGCCTTATCGGCAAGCTGTTCGGCGAGGAGGCAAAGGCCGAGGAATTCATCAAGTTCCGTGCCGACAGCATCGCCAAGGTGACCGATACCCTCGCAAAGGCCGATCCGAAGAAGCCGCTCGTGTTCATGGAGCGCGCCGGGGGCTATTCGGATGACTGCTGCATGTCGTTCGGCAACGAGAACTTCGGCAAGATGGTCGAGCTCGCAGGCGGCGTGAACATGGCGAAGGACATCATTCCCGGCACCTTCGGCACCGTCAATCCGGAGCAGGTCATCGCGTCCAACCCCGACCAGATCATCATCACGGGCGGCAACTGGGAGGGTTACGTTCCTGGCGGTGCCTGGGTCGGTGTCGGCTACGGCGCTGACGAGAAGGAGGCGCAGCGCAAGCTCGAAGCCCTCACCACCCGTCCTGCCTTCACCGGTGTGAAGGCGGTCAAGGACGGCAATGTCCATGCCATCTGGCATCAGTTCTACAACAACCCCTACCAGTTCGTGGCCATACAGCAGATAGCGAAGTGGCTGCATCCGGATCTGTTCAAGGATCTCGATCCGGAGGCGACGTTCAAGGAACTGCACGAGCGCTTCCTGCCATTGCCCTACAAGAGCGGCTACTTCGTCTCCCTGAAGTAAGGCTCCAAGTTCGGAAGGCGTCAGCCTTCCGATTTCCCGTTCGCGAGGTTCCGATGCCGATACTGAGGAAGGCTCTTCTTGCGCTTGCCGCCGTCGCAATTGCCGCGGCGCCGGTGACCGCGGCGGAAATCACCGACGTTACCGGACGAAAGATCGAACTCGATCTCCCGGCAAAACGGATATTGCTGGGAGAGGCGCGCCAGATTCACATCGCGGCGGCACTGAAGCGCGAATCAGTCTTCGATACGATCGTCGGCTGGCGCGACGACCTGATCAAGAAGGATCCGGAACTCGTATGCGGGTTACCTCGAGCGCTTTCCGGAAATCGAAAAGCTGCCGCGTTTCGGTTACATCCCGAGCGGTGATTTCAGCCTGGAGGCGGCAATCGCGCTGAAGCCCGATGTGCTGACGCTCAATCTCGAAGCCGAAGAAGCAGTCGAGGAGTCGGGCTTCATCGAAAAGGCGGCAGCCGCGGGCATAGCCGTGGTCTATCTCGACTTCCGGGTGGACCCGTCGAAGAACAGTGAGAAATCCATCCGGATTCTGGGCCAGCTCTTCGGCGCGGAGACACGGGCGGACGAGTTCATCGAGTACCGGCGCGCCCAGATCGCTGTCGTGAGCGAGCGGCTGGCCAACGCCGGAGCGGTCGACCGCCCCACGGTCTTCATCGAGCGCTCGCCCGGAATAACGGGCGAGACGCCATGCTGTCGGACCTTCGGCCCGGCGAATTTCGGCGAGATGGTCGAAAAGGCCGGCGGTCACAATATCGGATCCGACGTATTCACGACCACGTTCGGCGATCTCAATCCCGAGCAGCTCGTCGTCGCGAATCCCGAGCATGTGATCGTCACCGGCAGCAACTGGTCGGCCGAGTCGGACCTGAACCAGTTCGTGAGCGTCGGACGCGGCGCCGATCCAGCGGCGGCACGGGAGCGGCTGAAGGGCCTGATGCAGCGGCCGGCTTTTGCGAGCCTCGAAGCGGTGAGGGCCGGCAGGGTCTATGCCGCCTGGCACCAGTTCTATGGCGCGCCCTATGAGTTCGTGCCGATCCAGCAATTCGCCAAATGGTTCCATCCGGACCTTTTTGCGGATATCGATCCGGACCGGACCTTCCGTGAATTCCATGAGAAATTCCTTCCGGTTGCCTATCGGCCGGGCTATTTCGTGTCGCTCACCGACGGAGAGAAATGATGGCCGCTATCGCCGAGGAGACCGCAGGCATCGAAGGGCGCGGTCGGTACCGCGCTCTCGTCTTTCGCCGGCTCTTCATGCTGTCGGGACTCGTCGCCGCGCTGTTCATCTCCGTCGCCGTCGACATGGCGCTCGGCCCGGCCAATTATTCCCTTTCGGACGTTCTGACGGCCCTGTTTCATGCCGAGACGGTAACCGATCAGCTTCGCGTCGTGATCTGGGACATACGCATGCCCATCGCGCTGATGGCCGTGACGGTCGGCGCCTCGCTCTCTCTCGCCGGCGCGCAGATGCAGACGATCCTGGCCAATCCGCTGGCAAGTCCGTTCACGCTGGGCATCTCGGCCGCGGCCGGCTTTGGCGCGGCGCTCGGCCTCGTCGCGGGCGTTGCCGTCTTCCCGGTCGCCGTTCAGTACATGGTGCCGCTCAATGCCTTCCTGATGGCTATGATAGCGGCGCTCTTCATCCATTTCGCCTCCACCATGCGCGGGGTCACCGTCGAAACGATCGTCCTTCTGGGCATCGCACTCGTCTTCACCTTCAACGCGGCGCTGTCGCTGCTCGAATATCTTGCTTCAGAACAGGCGCTTGCGGCGGTCGTGTTCTGGACGATGGGCAGTCTCACCAAAGCGACATGGCCGAAGGTCTGGGTCACGGCCGCCGTACTGCTCGTCGCGGTGCCGGTCTTCGCACGCCGCGCCTGGGCGCTGACGGCGCTCCGGCTCGGCGACGACAAGGCGGCGAGCTTCGGCATCAATGTCCGCCGCCTCAGGCTCGAAACGATGCTGACCGTCAGCCTGCTCGCGGCGATCCCGGTGTCCTTCGTCGGAACGATCGGTTTCGTCGGTCTCGTCGGACCGCATATCGCCCGCATGCTCGTCGGCGAAGACCAGCGGTTCTTCCTGCCGGCCTCCGTCCTTTGCGGCGCGCTGCTGCTCTCCGTAACGTCGGTGGTCAGCAAGATGATCATTCCCGGAGCGGTGCTGCCGATCGGCATCATCACCGCGCTCGTCGGCGTACCCTTCTTCTTCGTGCTGATTTTCACCAACAGGAAGCGCGCATGGTAAGCCTCGCCCTCAAGGATGTCGGCGCCACCTATGGCCGGCGTGTGGTCCTTTCCGACATCAACACAGGCACATTGAGGGGCGGGCAACTCACCGCCGTCATCGGTCCGAACGCGGCCGGGAAGTCGACGCTGTTCAAGCGGATCGCCGGCCTTGCCGCCGGTCCGGGCCTCGTCCATCTTTCCGATACGGCCAAGGGCGCGGAAGCAATCTGCTACATGCCGCAGGATACCGGCGCCAATGCCGTCCTGACGGTCTACGAGTCGGTGCTGCTTTCCGCCAAACAGGGTTCGGGCTGGAAGGTCAAGGACGGCGAACTGGCGGAAATCGACCACGTGCTTGCGGCGCTCAAGATCGAGGATCTCGCCTTTCGCGGCCTTGGTGAACTTTCCGGAGGACAGCGCCAGCTCGTCTCCATCGCGCAGGCGCTGGTGCGCAAGCCCGAGGTCCTGCTGATGGACGAACCGACCTCGGCGCTCGATCTCTTCCGCCAGATCGAGGTGCTCGGCTTCATGAAGCGGCTCGCCGCTCAATCCGGCATGGCGGTGCTGATCGCCCTGCACGACCTGAACCACGCGCTGCGCTATTGCGAGGATACGATCGTGATCAGCGGGGGATCGGTCGTGGCCAGCGGCCCGACCCATGCCGTCGTCACCGCCGACATGCTGAAAACGGTCTATCGCGTCGAGGCGCGCGTCGAAGCCTGTTCTCGCGGGCGGCCGGTCATCATCGTCGACGACTCCCTCGCCTTCGGGTGAAGTGCCGCCTCAAGCGGAGATGAAGGCAAAGGCACGGTCGCGCTCCGACATCTGCGCCACTTCGAGCGGCCAGGAAATGGCGAGGTGCGGGTCGAGCGGATTGAGCCCGCCTTCCGCTTCGGGCGCATAGGGCTTGTCGTGCAGATAGACGAGTTCGCAATCCTCGCTCAGCGTCTGAAAGCCATGGGCAAAGCCGCCGGGGATCATCATCGAGCGGGCATTCTCCGCGCTCAGGATTTCCCCGTGCCATTGCAGATAAGTGGGCGAATCCGGCCTGATGTCGACGGCGACATCGAATACGGTGCCGGCCAGGCACGAGACGAACTTCGCCTCGTCATGGGGTGGCCGCTGGAAGTGCATGCCACGGATCGTGCCCTTTGCTCGCGTCAGGGTGTGGTTGATCTGCGCGATCGTTCCGTCAGCGCCGAAATCGCGCAATTCGTCCCGGCAGAAGAAGCGTGAGAAAAAGCCGCGTTCGTCGCCGGTTTGCTTGCGCTCGACGACCGTGAGGCCGGCGAGAGACGTGGAGAGACGATTGAAGCGCGACATGAATTCCTCGATACAGCGTTCCCGACCGATGCTTCTTGCACGATCCGGCGTTGACGCGGCAAGCGCTAACTGGAAAAGAGGACACCGAGACAACCCTCTATCGCGCCGAGCGTCTCATCAGATGCGCAAAGGCTGGAGCGGGGTGCGGGCGGAAAACCGCACACACTTTCCTCATCCCGCTCTCGAAATATCGGAGTCATCATGATCGAGGTGCATCCCTCGGCTAAGATCAGCCCCCTCTGCGATATCGAGGATTCCGTGCGGGGCACACGGATTGTCGTCGGAGACGCATCGGTCATCGACAGCTTCGTCAAGATCAAACCGGCGGGCGGCACCGGCGACCTCACGATCGGCCGCTTCTGTTACGTCAACAGCGGCTGCGTCTTCTATACCGGTAACGGCATAAGCATCGCCGACAATGTCTTGATCGCGGCCAATTGTACCTTCGCTCCGGTCAATCACGCCTATGGCGACCGGGATCGCCTGATCCGGGAACAGGGCTTCCTGCCGAGCCGCGGCGGCATCGTGGTCGAGGAGGATGTCTGGATCGGGGCGAATTCGGTGATCCTCGACGGCGCCCTGTTGCGCAAGGGCTGTGTCATCGCTGCCGGGTCCATCGTGCGCGGCGAGGTCGAAGCCTACACCGTCTGCGGCGGCAATCCGCTGAGGCGCCTGGGGGTGCGATCGTGATGTTCACGGTTTTCGGCGGCTCCGGTTTCATCGGGCGCAATCTCGTCCGCCGATTGCGCGAACGGGGTGCCGAGGTGCGTGTTCCTTCCCGCGCCGACATGCCGGCCTCCGGCGAGGACCTCGGCCATGTCATCTATGCCATCGGCCTTACGGCCGATTTCCGCACTCGGCCATTCGACACGATCGAAGCGCATGTCTCGCTCGCAGCGAAGCTCCTGCGTGAGAACGCGTTTTCGTCCTTTCTCTATCTCTCGTCCACTCGAGTCTATGCCGGCAGCGAGGATACACGCGAGGAAGCCCGGCTGTCGGTCTCGCCTCTCGATCCTTCGGATCTCTACAATCTCTCCAAGTTGACGGGGGAAGCGATCTGCCTCGCCTCCGGCCGCGAGAAGGTGCGGATCGCGCGCTTGTCGAACGTCGTCGGGCCTGACGAGGCGAAGTCGGACACGTTCCTCGGCGCGCTGTGCCGCGAGGCGGGCAGCGGCCATATCCAGCTCCAAACCGCGCTCGATTCGAGCAAGGACTATATCTGGATCGACGATGCCGTGGACCTCCTCTTGCGGATCGCGCAGGAGGGCCGCAATTCCGTCTACAACGTCGCAAGCGGCCGTCAGACGAGCCACGCCGAGTGGTGCGCAGCCATCCAATCCCGGACGAAATGCTCCGTAGCTGTGGACGACGGTGCGCCGACAGGTTCATTCGCATCGATCTCCGTCGACAGGTCGAAGGACGAGTTCGCTTTTGCTGCAGCACCTGTGCTAGAGCGCATCGCAGAAATCCTGGGCGAGGGAGAGCCGGATACCGGTTGCCACCCGCGGCCCTCCAGAAGAAGCAGGATCTGACATGGACCCTATCGAACAATTCCGCACCGAGCGGGCGGCCGCGATCGACGGCTACGGCCGTGACGGCGATTTCCAGGCGCTGTCGAACCAGTGGCGCGAAGCTTCTATGGCGAAGCGTTACGTCTATAATTTCGATTGGCTGGGGCGCCCGATCATTCAGTATCCGCAGGATATCCTGGCGATGCAGGAACTGATCTGGGCGACGCGGCCCGATCTGGTGATCGAGACCGGGATCGCGCATGGAGGCTCGGTGATCATGAGCGCCTCGCTGCTCGCCATGCTCGACATGTGCGATGCGATCGAGGCGGGCGTTTCATTCGACCCCGGCCGGTCCAAGCGCAAGGTCATCGGTATCGACATCGACATCCGCGCCCACAACCGCGCGGCGATCGAGAGCCATCCGATGGCGAGCCGCATCCAGATGTTCGAGGGATCGTCCATCGATCCGGACATCGTCGCGCAGGTGCGTGAGGCGTCGGTCGGCTACAGCCGCGTCATGGTATGCCTCGATTCCATGCATACCCATGCGCATGTGCTCGCCGAACTCGAAGCCTATGCGCCGATGGTGACGGCCGGCTGCTATTGCGTGGTCTTCGACACTCTCGTCGAAGACATGCCCGCGGGATTCTTCGACGACCGCCCCTGGGACGTGGGCGACAATCCGAAGACCGCCGTGCATGAGTATCTGAAATCGCATCCTGAGTTCGAGATCGACCGGTCGGTTCAGAACAAGTTGATGGTGACCGTTGCGCCGGATGGCTTCCTGAAGAGGCTTTGACAGGTCCGCTTCCCTTTTGAGGGAGATCGCCCCGCCTGCAAGTGTCTGATCTAGGATCGACCTAAGCCATCGTGATCGATTCAAGAGGTTAGAGCGGGATGCGGGCGGAAAACCGCACTGACCTTCCTAAGTCGGTTGAGATCGAATACCCGCGGCCGCTTGTTTAGCTTCCTCATTCCTGTGCTTGTCACAGGAATCCAGCCAGGCCAAGTCCTTGGGCTGAAAGAACGCTTCCCGCGCCGCGGACGCGGCGCTGCTCTCATCCCTGTGACGAGCACAGGGATGAGGGGAGGAGAGGTTGCAGTCCTCCGATACGTTTCCTACAGCGCCGCGCGTCTTATGAGACGCGCAAAGGTCGCTGTAGCACTTTGAGCTGCTGCATGTTTGTGTCCATTGATCGGCTACGATCAATGGACACATGCAGTGGCGCACGGTCGGTACTCAATGAATTCAAGCGCATCGCCATGCGCGCCGACAAAACCGACCAGAGCTTCAACGCCACTATCCATCTCGCGGCAGCCGTCATAAACTCAAAATGAATCCCGACAAGCCTTAGACTAGATCACCCGCACTTCCGGAATGGCGACCACGAAGCGGCCACCCCAGCAGCGGATATAGGCGTGGGCGGCGACTATCTCGTCGGTCAGGTTCCAGGGCAGGATGACAATATAGTCGGGTTTTTCAGCCTCGATCCTGGCGGGATCGTAGATCGGAATGTGGCTGCCGGGCGAGAGCTTGCCCTGCTTCAGATCGTTGCGGTCCACGATGAAGTCGATATCCGACGCGGTGACCCCGCAGACGTTCAGGAAGGTGTTGCCCTTTGCTGCAGCGCCGTAGGCCGCTACGCGCTTGTTTTCGCTTCTGGCCTGCGCGAGAAACGCGCGGAATCCATCGCAGACCGCGGCGATGCGCCGCCCGAAGGCGGCGTAGGTGGGCATCTGCGTGAGTCCGGCGCTTTCCTCCTCGGCCCGCACTTCGGCGAGCTTCGCGGTCGCCGGTCTGTTTCCGGACACCGCCTGGGCGTAAACGCGCAGCGAGCCTCCATGGGTCGGCAGTTCCTCGACATCGAAGACCTCCAGCCCGCAAGCGGCGAAGATACGTTCGACGGCCGCGAGCGAGAGGTAGGAATAGTGCTCGTGATAGATCGTGTCGAATTGGATGCCTTCGATCAGCCGCAGGAGGTGCGGAAACTCGAAGGTAGCGACGCCGTCCGGCTTCAGGAGGATCGCAAAGCCGCTGACGAAATCCGCGATATCCGGCACATGGGCGAGAACATTGTTGGCGGCGGTGAGATCGGCGCGGATGCCGCGGGCGACGAGCGCGTTGGCCGTGTCACGGCCGAAGAAGGCGACATGGGTCGGCACGTTGCGGCCTTCGGCGATCCTCGCGGCATTGGCCGCCGGCTCGACGCCGAGCACGGGAATTTGCTTGGCCGCGAAATATTGCAGCAGGTAGCCGTCGTTCGACGCGACTTCCACCACCTGCGAGCTGCCGTCGAGAGCGAAGCGTTCGGTCATCGCCTCTGAATAACGGCGCGCATGGTCGAGCCAGCTCGTCGAGAATGACGAGAGATAGTGGTAGTCGGCGTTGAAGATTTCGTCCGCCGGGACCGTCTCGGTCGTCTGGACGAGCAGGCATTCGGAACAGACCATCACCTTCAGCGGAAAAGCCTTCTCCCGGGCGATCGCCTCCTCGGTCGGCTCGAGAAACGAGTTGGACCAGGGTGTCGCCCCGAGGTCGGCCACGACGGTTTCAAGCGGGGTCGAGCAGAAGCGGCAGGAGTGGGACATCGTGGATCAAAGGCCTTTCGTGAATGCTTCTATCTGGTCGAGCGTGAGTTGACGCGCAGCTTCGCCGCGGCGCCAGCCGTCGTACCAGCGCGCGGTCCATTCGATCGCCTGCTTCTGGGCGAGGCGCGGGCGCCATGCGAGGCTCTCGCCGGCGAGAGCCGGATCGAGGCCGAGCGTCTGCATCTCGCGCGGTTGCTCGAGCGCCGAGACGTCGTCCCATTCGGGGTCGAGCCCCATCGCGGCCTGCACGGCGTTCGCCACGTCGCGCACGGGGATTGCCGGCTCGGATGGCGAGGGGCCGAAATTCAGCGCATCGACATCGCTTTCGCCCTTGTAGAGTGCCTCGGCAAAGAGAAAATAGCCGTTGAGACAATCAAGCACGTGCTGCCAGGGACGCGTCGCGAGCGGGCTGCGAATATTGAGCCGCGAGCCGGAAAGGGCGGCGCGCACGACGTCCGGCACGAGCCGGTCGTCGGAAAAGTCGCCGCCGCCGATCACATTGCCGCCTCGTGCCGTGGCGACACGAATGCGGCGCTCCTTAAGGTAGGCGCTGCGCCAGGTTGCGACGGCAAGCTCGCAGGCTGCCTTGGAGCCCGAATAGGGGTCATGCCCGCCAAGCGTATCGCTCTCCCGGAAATGCCGCCCGCTCTCGTCGTTGCGATAGACCTTGTCGGTCGTCACGACGAGGACGGCCTTCACGGAAGGCGCCGCACGGACCGCTTCGAGCAGCCGGACCGTGCCCATGACATTGACGTCGAAAGTCTCGGCGGGCTCCGCATAGCTTTCGCGGACCAGCGGCTGCGCCGCCATGTGCAGGACGATCTCCGGCTCGCTCTTGCGTGCGATCGTCGCGAGCGCTTCACCGTCGCGAATGTCGCCGAATTGACCGCCCGGTGCTCCGTTCGGATGCAACAGGTCGTGGAGCGACGGCCGAGAGGCGGGCGGAAGTGCATAGCCGGTCACATGCGCGCCCATCTCCTGGAGCCACACACCCGCCCAGCTTCCCTTGAAGCCCGTATGGCCGGTCAGCAGGACGCGCTTTCCCGCCCAGAATCCCGGATCAGGGAGACGGCTCATGCCCAGACTTTCCAGGGCGCGCGGTTCTGCTGCCAGAGCTCTTCGAGCTGGGTCTTGTCGCGCAGCGTGTCCATCGGGCGCCAGAAACCTTCATGCGGGAAAGCCATCAGCTGCCCGTCGCGCGCCAGGCCCTCGAGCGGCGCGCTTTCGAAGGGGACGTGATCTCCCGCGATGCGGTCGAGCACGGAGCGATTAAGAACGAAAAAACCGCCATTGATGCGGCCGTTGTCGCCGGCCGGTTTCTCGGTAAAGCTCATGACCTGCCCGGCTTCGGTGGCGAGCGCACCATAGCGCCCCGGCGGCACCACGCTCGTCACGGTCGCCTCGCGGCCGTGACGCAAATGGAATTCGGTGAGCGCGCGGATATCGACATCGGCGACGCCGTCGCCATAGGTCAGGCAGAAGGTCTCGCCGAGATAGCCGGCGACACGTTTCAAGCGGCCGCCGGTCATGGACTCCGGTCCCGTATCGACCAGCGTCACCCGCCAGGGTTCTGCACTCTTCGTGTGATAGGCTGTCTCGCCCGTCGTCATGTCGAAGGTGACGTCGGAGGAATGCAGGATGTAGTTGGAGAAGTACTCCTTGATCATGTAGCCGCGATAGCCGAGGCAGATCACGAAATCCGAAAAGCCGTAATGGCTGTAGATCTTCATGATGTGCCAGAGGATCGGGCGCCCGCCGATCTCGATCATTGGCTTCGGCCTGAGGTGGCTCTCCTCCGAAATGCGGGTGCCGTATCCGCCGGCGAGAATGACCACCTTCATGCCCACGACTTCCCTCTCCATACTGCCTTCGACCGCCATTTCGCGGATTGCCGCGCCGGCGGTTCATTGGAGCATTTTAGCTGCGATTGCAAGAATCGCGCTGGCGGGAAGCCGTGTTGGCGCCCTGCAAGCTAACCCCAAAGGACTAGGGGCGGCGACCGCGGGTCTGCTTGCCGGGTGTAGGGCAAAGGCGCAGAATGCCCGCCGCTGGGGGCAATGGTTCACCGCGGGAGGAGCGAATCATGAACGACATGAGCCTCATCAATCTGCAAAACGGAATAACAATGATCAGCGCCGCGGCAATCGAGGCCTTTGCCGCGCGCCTTCGCGGGCGCGTCCTGATTGCGACCGACGCCGCCTATGACGAGGCGCGCACGATCTGGAACGGCATGATCGACAGAAGGCCCGGGCTGATCGTGCAATGCGCCGGAGCGGCCGACGTCGTCAATGCGGTGCGCTTCGCGGCGGAGAACCGATTGCTCGTCGCGGTGCGCGGCGGCGGTCACAACATCGCCGGCAACGCAGTCTGCGACGGCGGCATGGTGATCGACCTCACGCCGATGAAATCGGTGCGGGTCGATGCGACAACGAAGACGGCCTGGGTCGAGCCGGGGGCGACGCTTGCCGATCTCGACGTGGAGACGCAGGCCTTCCGTCTTGCATTGCCGACCGGCATCAACTCGACGACCGGTATTGCCGGCCTGACGCTCGGCGGCGGGTTCGGCTGGATCACGCGCAAATTCGGATTGACGATCGACAACCTGCTATCGGCCGATGTGGTCACGGCCAACGGCGAACTGGTGCGCGCGAGCCCCACCGAGCACCGCGACCTATTCTGGGGCATCAGGGGCGGCGGCGGCAATTTCGGAGTCGTGACGGCGTTCGAATTCCGCCTGCACGAACTCGGCCCCGACGTGCTCTCCGGGCTCGTCGTCCATCCCTTTGCCGAAGCCGAAAGCGTGCTGCAGCAATACAGGCAGGCCCTCGAAAATGCGCCGGACGAACTCACCTGCTGGGTGGTGATGCGCCAGGCGCCGCCGCTGCCCTTCATACCGGCCGAATGGCACGGCAAGGAGGTCGTCGTGCTCGCCATGTGCTATTGCGGCGATCTCGAGGCGGGCGAGAAGGCGGTGGCGGAGCTGCGGGCGATCGGCAATCCGATCGCCGACGTGGTATCGCCGCATCCCTTCGTCGGCTGGCAGCAGGCTTTCGACCCCTTACTCGCTCCGGGTGCCCGCAACTACTGGAAGAGCCACGACTTCATGGAGCTTTCCGATCAGGCGATCGGCATTCTCACCGAATCGATCCGTCAGTTGCCGGGCCCGGAATGCGAGGTATTCATCGCCCATGTCGGCGGCGCCGCCGGCCGCGTTGCGGCAGAGGAAACCGCTTTCCCGCAGCGCAACTCGCACTTCGTCATGAACGTGCACGGCCGATGGCGGGACGCGGCGATGGACCAGGCCTGCATCGACTGGGCGCGGCATCTCTTCGAGGCAGCAAAGCCCTATGCCGCCGGCACGGCCTACGTCAATTTCATGCCTGAAGACGAGATGGACCGGGTCGAGGCGGCCTACGGCGCGAACTATGGCCGGCTCGTCGAGGTCAAGCGGCATTACGACCCGCTCAACCTCTTCCGGATGAACCAGAACGTTCGGCCGATAGAGGAACGCGGGGCGGCCTGAAGCGGGTGGCCTCGTTCGTAAGGCAACGCCTGGAGGCAGTTCATGAAGGAGCAAACGACCCTCGAAATTCTTCAACGCGCGGCGGAGCACGCCGCGCGTTTCCGCGAGAAAATTACGGAGCTGCCGCAGCGGCCGGAGCAATCGTATCCGGCCGCATTGAAGATGTTTCGGGAAGCTCTGCCGGAACGGGGAAGCGCCGGTACCGTAGTGATCGAAGAGCTTGCCGCGAAAGCGGAGCCGGGGCTTCACGCGATGACGGGGCCACGCTTCTTCGGCTGGGTCATCGGCGGTTCGCATCCGGTCGGGGTTGCGGCCGACTGGATGACGAGCGCCTGGGGACAGAATGCCGGCAACCATCACGCGGCGCCGGCCGCAGCCGCCGCCGAGGCAATCGCGGCCAACTGGCTGCTCGATCTTCTCGATCTCCCGCGGGAGAGTTCCGTCGGCTTTGCGACCGGGGCGACGCTTGCCAATTTCATCTGCCTCGCCGCAGCGCGCGGAGAGGTGCTGCGGCAGGCCGGATGGGATGTCGAGGCGCAGGGCCTCTTCGGCGCGCCGCCGGTCGCGGTGCTGATCGGCGACGACGCGCATGCGACGGTCTTTTCGGCGCTGCAGTTCCTGGGCTTCGGGCACGACCGCGTGCTGCGCGTCCGGACCGACGACATGGGTCGCATCACCGGACCGGCTTTCGCCGAGGCAGCGGCGCAGGTCGCCGGACCCTGCATTGCGATACTGCAGGCAGGACAGATCAATACCGGTGCCTTCGACGACTTCGCCGGCATCATGCCGATTGCCCGGCGCCTGGGCGCCTGGGTTCATGTCGACGGCGCCTTCGGCCTCTGGGCGCGCGCCGCTCCCGGAAAGCGCGGGCTCACCGACGGGATCGAAGAAGCACATTCCTGGGCGACCGATGGCCACAAATGGCTGCAGACGCCCTATGACTGCGGATATGCCATCATCCGCGATCAGGAAGCCCATCGCCGGGCGATGACGATCGCCGCGAGCTACCTGCCGCCGACCACCGAGGGCGAGCGGGACCCGAGCCATTTCGTGCCCGAACTGTCGCGCCGAGCCCGCGGTTTTGCCACCTGGGCGATGATCAAGCATCTGGGACGCGAAGGCATCGCCGCCATGGTCGACCGGCATTGCCGCGTCGCCCGCGCCATCGCCGAGCGGCTGAGCGGCGAAGAGCGCATAAACGTCCTGAACGAGGTGGTCCTCAATCAGATCCTGGTACGTTTCGAAGCGGCGAGGCCGGGCGATGAAGGCGACCGGATGACCCAGGCGACGATCGCCAGGCTGCAGGCCGACGGCATCCTGTTCGCCGGCGGCGCGGTCTGGCGCGGCCGCAAGGTGATGCGGCTCTCGGTCATCTCCTGGCTGACGGACGACCGCGCCGGCGAGAGGACCGCCGGGGCGATCATCGCTGCCTGGCGCGCCGTTCGTGATGGCACTGAGGTGTAAGGCGCTTTTGCCCGGCTCCGAAAGAAGGGCGGCCCGTGTCGGAACCTCTCCACGCCCTTGCGGTTAGCAGGCGATGGGGCGGCTGTTTTATGACCGCGGCGAAGCCGCCGCGCCGTCTGAGGACAATGCAGCCGCTACCGCACACCGACGTGCAACTCGAGGAGGAGCTCACATGTCACTGATGAAATTTCCGACCGTGACGGCCCTTGCCGCCATCATGGCCATCAGCGCCGCAACGGCCACTGCCGCCCAGGCACCCGCTCCAATTCCGCCCGCAGGAGAAATGCCGGCCCAGGACCAGGGCATTGAACCCGACATGCAACCCGGCGATCAGGGGGGCGGTGGAAGCGTCACCCAAGGCGATCAACCAGACATGATGCGCGAGGACATGATACGTGGCGACGGGAAGCGCGGCGACCGGATGCGGCACCGCGACCGGATGCGGGGCATGATGATGCACCGGCAGACGATGCACCGTCAGATGATGAAAATCATGTTCGCCATCACCGATGCGGACAATGACGGCGCCCTTTCCTTCGAGGAGATCAGCACCATCCACAAGCGGGTTTTCGACAAGGTCGATATCAACCGCGACGGCAAGGTCACGCCGGAAGAGATACAGGGCTTCTTCCACGATTAGCAAGGCTCCGCTACGCTGGATGAAAGCAGTTTTCCTCCCCGGGACGGTTGCGGCCGCCCCGGCACGCATCGTGGGGACCCTATGGCATCACTCCAGTTGAAGCGTGTCTACCAGGCGCCCGGCGCGTCCGACGGTACGCGCATCCTCGTCGACCGGCTCTGGCCGCGCGGCGTCGCCAAGGAAAAGGCCGGCATCGACCTCTGGCTCAAGGACATCGCGCCGAGCGACGCGCTGCGCAAGCGGTTTCATGGGAAGCCGCAGGATTGGGATGCGTTCTGCGTCGCCTATGCGGAGGAGCTCGAGAGCGGGGCCGCGCAGGCGGCGGTAGCGGAGTTGCGCGAACGATGGAAAGAGGGGCCGCTGACGCTGCTTTATGCCGCGCGTGACGAGGCGCACAACAATGCGGTTGCGCTGAAGGCGTGGTTGGAGCGGGGAGGGGCCTCTTAGTCCCTATGATTGCAGGTCGGATCGGCATAAAATCGTAATCGATTCTAGTAAGCAGGGCGGCATACGGGCGGAAAACCGCACATAGTTCGCCTCGTCCCGCTCCAAAGACGTGGACAATGACCGCCCTTGTTCACGCGACATTCCGTCCGCGGTTGCCGGTATCAACCCGGGCATGCGGTAGCCGCATAGTAGCCATTCCTTGCATTCGCCGTGCCTGATACCGATTTATGCAATGAAAGCTTCGACCCGTACTCCAACAATAAACGTGGCATACGTCCGCCCGGCCGACCGGCCGCGCCTGCGGAGGCCGCCTTAACGACCAAAGGAGCCAGCAATGCGGGATTCTGCCAAGACCCTGAATGAGATGACGCCTCGCGAGCGCGCAAACCTGATGACCCTTGTCGCGGACGCACTTGAAGCCACCGCGGACGAGGCACAGGAAATCGGCGATGATCGGTTTGCAGCAAACTCGATCAGTCTCGCCAGAATTATCAGCGGTTGCGCCGAAGACGTCGCGACAATGGATTTGCCGGCCGCGGAACTTCTTTTGCAGCACGGTATCTCGCTGATCGCACTGTTCCGGCGTCAAGCGCCGCCTGTTCTGCATTAAGGCCTGTTGAGCAGCTCAAAGTGCTACAGCGACCTTTGCGCGTCTCACAAGACGCGCGGCGCTGTGGGTAACGTATCGGAGGACTGCAATCTCCCCTCACCCTCATCCCTGTGCTCGTCACAGGGATGAGAGCAGCGCCGCGTCTGCGGCGCGGGAAGCGTTCTTTCAGCCCAAGGACTTGGTCTGGCTGGATTCCTGTGACAAGCACAGGAATGAGGAAATCAAACAAGCCGCCGCGGGTGGCCAGAATCTCAACAGGCCTTAGTTTAGTGCCTATGCTGGCCAGGCGGACCGGCTGAGAATGTCGGTGCACGCGATCGCGAGCGGCTCGATCACGGAACTGTGCCCCGGCAGGCCCAGGCGACGTTCGCAAATGAGCGCGGACCGTCGGGCCGTCCGGCTTCGTAGGCGTCGCGCACGGCGGCACGGGTGCGTGCCCGCTCTTCCGCATCGAGCGTTGCCACATATTTTCCGAGCGGCCCTTCGCCCGCGCCGATCGGCGCCCAGTAATCGTCGAAGTTCCGGTAATCCATGCGGATCATCAGCTCGGTTTCCATGACGTTTGCGAGACCCTGCTCGACAAATGTCCGCTTCATTTCTCCCGGCTGCATCATCGGCTGGGAGCAGTAGCGGGCGCGAAGCGCGCGCCCGCCTTCGCCGAGCGCCGCCACCGTGTCGACCATCATGCGCATGCCGGGCATTCCGCCGAGATGGTCCCACACCGCCGCCGCGACGACGCCGCCGGGACGCACCACGCGGCGCATCTCGGCCACGGCCTTGCCTGCTTCGGGCACGAAGTGGAGCACGAGAAGGGCGAAGGCGCGGTCGAAGGTCCGGTCTTCGAACGGCAGGACGCAGGCATCCGCTTCTCTTATCTTTATGCGCGGATCGGTGTTGCGCCGGATCGCCTCCTCCACGAAGACGGGCGAATAGTCGATCGCGGCGATCTCTTCGAGCCTGGCGGCGTCGGCGAGCGCGAAGGTGAGACTGCCGGTTCCGCAGCCGACATCCAGCACCTTCTCGCCATCGGCGACACCGGCAAAATCTATGAATTTCGGCGCAAGCTTCCGGCTCCAGCGGCCCATGAGCTGCTCATAGCCGGCTGCATCATGCACGTTGAAGCTTGATGTCATCAGGGCCTCCCTCGCCGCGGGCTAATCTAGACCTGTGAGAAGAGGTTGCCAAGGCGGCACACATCACGCGCGCGTCGACAGACCTGCGCAGTGCAGCCGTCATAAACTTCAGATTCTCTCGAGGCCTTAAATGATGACTTGCTCTCCCAGCTCGACCACGCGATTTGCGGGCAGATGGAAGTACTCGGTTGGATCAATCGCCGAGTCGGCCATGGCGATGAAGAGCCTGTCCTGCCACTGCGGCAATCCTGATTGAGAATCCGCTATAAGTTTACGCCGGCCGAGATAGATGGACGTCGACATTATGTCGAACTTGAATCCTTCCTTTCGACAGCGCGCCAGGGCTTTTGAGACATTCTGATCGTCCATGAAGCCGAATCTCAGCTCCAAAAGACTGAACCGGTCAGACAGCTTTGTAATTGTGTAGCGCTCTTTCTCCGGTACGTAGGGGACTTTGGCCGTCCTGATGGTCAGGATGACGTTATGCCTGTGCAGCACGTGATTGTGCTTGATGTTGTGCAGCAAAACAGCCGGTGTCGTCTCCGGTGTGGCTGTCAGGAAGATCGCAGTTCCGGGCACGTCGACAGGAGCATGCTCGGACTTTCGTTCAACCATGGTTATGAACTGGTTGAGCGGAATGTCCTGACGAGCAGTCTTCTCGCGCAGCAGGCCGATACCCTTTCGCCAGGTCCACATCATCGTGATCAAGGCGCCGGCAATGAGGATAGGCACGTATCCGCCGTGATGAACCTTGAACAGGTTGGCGCCAAGAAAGATCAGTTCAAGGCTGAACAAGGGAAGCAGAACCGCTGTAGCCGCCGAGGCGGACCAGCCCCATTGGCGCCGCACGAACTCGAAGGCCAGAATCGTGTCAATCACCATCGCGCCGGTAATGGATACGCCGTAGGCCGGAGCAAGAGCCTCGGAACTGCCGAACACCAGCATGAGGGCGAGCACGCCGATGAGGAGGGTGGTGTTGACCAGAGGTAGATATATCTGACCGGTCTGGGTTTCCGAGGTATAGCAGATCTCGAACCGCGGGAGGAAGCCGAGGTGGATTGCTTGCCGTATGAGAGAAAAGGCTCCGGTGATCACGGACTGGCTGGCGATGATCGTTGCGGCAGTTGCAAGAACCACCATCGGCAACAAGGCCCAGTTCGGGAACATCAGGAAAAACGGGTTCGAGATGGCATCCGGATGGGACAACACCAGCGCGCCTTGTCCGAGATAGTTCAACGCAAGGGCGGGGAACACGACCGTAAACCAGGCCGACTGGATGGGCCGCCGCCCGAAGTGGCCCAGATCGGCATAAAGCGCCTCAGCGCCTGTTACGGTAAGGAAGATGGCGCCGAGCACGATAAAGCCCACGAGACCGGCATCCCATAAGAAACCGACCGCGTTGAGGGGGTTGAAAGCTGAAAGGATCGCCAGATCGTCGCCTATATGCGCAATCCCTGCGGCCGCCATGACGAGAAACCAAATCAGGGTGATTGGACCGAAAAATATCGAGACAGCCCCGGTTCCGCGTGACTGGACGGCAAAAAGCAGCAGGATTATCACAATGGCGATCGCCAGCACGTAGTCGTCGAGTGCCGGCGTCACGAGCTTCACGCCTTCGACGGCCGAGAGCACCGACAGCGCAGGCGTGATCATCGCGTCGCCGATGAATAAAGCGGCACCGAGAACGCCGGCAAAAAACATCATGACCGGATACCCGCTTCCTTTCTTCAGCAACAGGGCAAGCAAGGACAGAGTGCCGCCCTCACCATCGTTATCGGCACGAAGCAGGAAGAGCACGTATTTGATGGTGACGATGGCTGTAAGCGTCCAGATCACCAACGACACGAGACCGATAACCTCTTCTCGCCCGACGCCACCCGCCCCAAAAGGGCGCAGCGCCTCGCGGAAGGCGTAAAGAGGACTGGTCCCGATATCGCCGTAGACGACGCCGATTGCTCCAATGGCCAGCGCCAGAAACTGCGGCAGATTGTTCGCTCGAGCCGGTGCGTGGTCGAGGGAGTCGGCCATATGGTCTCCCTTGCTGGGTCGACGTGCTGATACATCTGAAGAAGCTCAAAGCCGCCGAGAGTCCAGCAACCGAACTAACTGAAACGCTTTCCGATTTGTTCCTGCTGATGCTGCTTTTCAATTTTCTAGAACGAATGCAGAGAAATTATACAACTACATGCGGGCTCCGTCCCTTTGTAAAGCATGGATCACGGTCCCGCCCCTGAAGAATTCGGGTCGGCCGAAACGAGTTGAAAGCAGGAGATCTACGATGAGCATCACCGCCACCACGACGCCCGGCAAGACGTTGCTGTCCCCGACCGATCATGCGCTCGTCCTTATCGACTACCAGTCGCAGATGGCGTTTGCGACCAAGTCCATCGCGCCGGAACTGCTCCGCAACAATGCGGCGCTCATTTCCCGCGCGGCAGCCGGCTTCGAGGTGCCCACCATCCTCACGACCGTCGCCGAAAAGAGCTTCTCGGGACCGATGTTTGCGGAAGTCACGGACGCCTTTCCCGGCCAGCGGCTTCTTGACCGTACCTCGATGAACACCTGGGAGGATGCGGCCGTCATCGAGGAGGTGAACCGTATCGGCAAGGATCGGATCGTGTTCGCCGGCCTGTGGACGTCTGTTTGCATCGTCGGTCCGACGCTATCGGCGCTCGACCAAGGCTTTGAAGTCTATGTGATCACCGATGCCTGCGGCGATGTTTCGGCCGAGGCCCACGAGCGTGCGGTGGAGCGCATGGTCCAGGCCGGGGCCCGCCCGGTGACCTCGGTGCAATACCTTCTCGAATTGCAGCGCGACTGGGCCCGGGCCGACACCTACGAGCTCACGACCGGCATCGCGAAGAAGTGGGGCGGCGCCTATGGCATCGGGATCACCTATGCCAAGGCCATGTTCGGTGCCTCCGAGGACGGTCACGGCTAGAGCGGAATGAGGAAGGCGATCCTCAGCGCCGCAATCCGGCGGCAGGCCGACCGTGGTCCTCGGAAAGCGCGCGCAGCCTTCCGAGGGCGGGCGGAGCCATCCCGGAATCGATCCAAACGCAGGGAAGGAGAGACCGCATGAAGATCTACCTGCTCTCGCTCGGCGCCGGCCTGCTGGTGGGCGTAGTCTATAGTCTGCTCGGCGTCCGCTCGCCGGCGCCGCCCGTCGTCGCCCTCGTCGGTTTGTTCGGCATGCTGCTCGGCGAGCAGATGCTACCGATCGCCAAGCGTGCCTTCGCCGGTCAGGACGTGACTTCGTTCGTCAAGACCCGGTGCGCGGAGCACGTGCTCGGGCCGATGCCTCACAATCGGGAGAAGAACTCATGAGCTTCACCCGTCGCCAGACCATCGCCGGCGTCGCCGCGGCGGCGCTCTCCTCGCCATTCCGAGCCTATGCCAAGGAGACTCCCATGCCCAATAATGACCTGGTCCTCGTCAACGCCAAGGTGACCACGCTCGATCGTCAAAACCCGTCCGCCATGGCCATAGCAATCCGCAACGGGCGTTTCCTGGCGGTCGGTTCCGAAGCCGAGGCGCGGGCTGCGGCACCCGATGCAATCATCATCGACGTGAAAGGGCGCCGCGTCATTCCGGGGTTGATCGACAGCCACACGCACGTCATCCGTGGTGGGTTGAACTACAATATGGAGCTGCGCTGGGATGGCGTGCCCAGCCTCGCTGAGGCGATGGCGATGCTCAAGGAGCAGGTCGACCGGACGCCTGCACCGCAATGGGTGCGTGTCGTGGGAGGTTTTACCGAACACCAATTCGCGGAGAAGCGTCTGCCGACCATCGGCGAATTGAACGCAGCCGCGCCGGATACGCCGGTTTTCATCCTCCACCTCTACGACCGGGCGCTGTTGAATGCGGCAGCGCTGCGCGTTGTCGGCTACACGAAGGATACGCCCAATCCACCCGGCGGCGAGATCCTGCGCGATACGGCCGGCAATCCGACCGGCCTTCTGCTCGCTCAGCCGAACGCGACGATCCTCTATTCGACGCTCGCCAAGGGGCCGAAGCTGCCGCCCGAATACCAGCTCAACTCGACCCGCCACTTCATGCGCGAGATCAATGCGCTTGGCGTCACCAGCGTAATCGACGCCGGCGGGGGCTTCCAGAACTACCCCGATGACTATGAGATCGTTGAGAGGCTGCACCGCGACGGCCAGCTTACTGTCCGCATCAGCTACAATCTCTTCACGCAGAAGCCCAAGCAGGAACTCGCCGATTTCTCCTCATGGGTGAAGCAAGTCTCACCGGGTAAGGGAGATGACAGTTACCGGCATAACGGTGCCGGCGAGATGCTGGTTTACTCAGCGGCCGACTTCGAGGATTTCCGCGTCGAGCGGCCGGAGATGCCACCGAATATGGAGGCTGACCTCGAGCCGGTCATTCGCCTGCTGGCGGAGAACCGCTGGCCGTGGAGGCTCCATGCCACCTATGACGAGACGATCGGCCGCGCGCTCGATGTCTTCGAGAAGGTGAATCGGGACATCCCGTTCACCGGCATCAACTGGTTCTTCGATCATGCCGAGACGATCAGCGATCGCAATATCGACCGCATCGCCGCGCTTGGCGGTGGCATCGCCGTGCAGCATCGCATGGCCTATCAGGGCGAGTATTTCGTCGAGCGCTATGGCGCGAAGGCGGCCGAACGCACGCCGCCGATCCGGAGAATGATGCAGGCAGGGATTCCCGTGGGCGCCGGAACCGACGCGACGCGGGTTGCGAGCTACAATCCCTGGGTGTCGCTCTCCTGGCTGGTGACGTCAAAGACCGTCGGCGGTCTGCGTCTTTATCCGCAAGCCAATCGCCTCGACCGCGAGACCGCGCTTCGGCTCTGGACCGAGGCCAACACCTGGTTCTCCGGCGAGCAAGGCAAGAAAGGCCAGATAAAGGTCGGGCAACTTGCCGATTTGGCTGTACTCTCCGACGACTATTTCGCTGTGCCGGATGACGACATCGTGCATCTGCGGTCAGTGCTCACTCTTCTCGGCGGTAAGGTTGTGCATGGCGACGGCGAATACACCCCGCTTGCGCCGGAGCTTCCTAAACCGATGCCCGACTGGTCGCCGGTCAGCACCTTCGGCGGCTACCATAAGACGCCGGAGGCGCGCGCCAAGTTGTCGCTGCGCTGCGGATGCGCGAACGGCTGTGCCGTGCATGGCCACGACCACGCCGCCGCGCTGGGCGCCAGTGTTCCCACGGCCGATTCCAGAACGTTCTGGGGTGCATTGGGCTGCGGCTGTTGGGCAGTGTGACGGTGACAGGTCAATACGCTCCTCGAGCATGTTGGTTGATCGGGGAACTCATATCGATTGCCATTTCCAGCCATCGGACGGAGCTGACATGACTGCACACCAATCTGCCGCGGCAAGTAAGGCCGGGCCGCTGAGCTTTCCGGTTTTCCGGGCGCTGTGGATCGCAACCATCGTTTCCAACATCGGCACCTGGATGCACGATGTCGGCGCCGGCTGGCTGATGACCTCGCTGTCGCCGAGTCCTCTGCTGGTTGCGCTCGTGCAGGCAGCGACCACCTTGCCGATGTTCCTGCTCGCGCTGCCGGCGGGCGCGCTGGCCGATACTGTCGACCGACGTCGCATGCTGCTGGCGAGCCAGACGCTCGGCCTGGTTGCCGCGGCAGTCCTGGCCGGGCTGACCTGGCAGGACCTGACGACCCCCTATGTGTTGCTGGCCGCCACATTGGTGCTAGGGATATCCGCCGCCCTTACCGCGCCTGTCTTCCAGGCGATTGTACCGGAACTGGTTGATCAGCCCACGCTGCCGGATGCTGTCGCACTCAACAGCCTTGGGATCAATATCGCCCGCGCGATCGGCCCGGCGCTCGGTGGTGTGATCGTTGCCGTGGCCGGAACCGCCGCTGTCTTTGCGCTCAATGCCCTATCGGTCATTGCGGTGCTCGTCGTGCTCGTCAGATGGAAGCGTCCGGCCGACTCGCGCTCCCTGCCGCCGGAGCACTTCGTCGGCGCGCTGAAGGCCGGATATCGCTATGCCCGGCATGCGCCGGCACTTCGTCTGGTGCTCGTCCGCGCCGTCGGCTTCTTTGTCTTCAGCAGCGCGCTGTGGGCCATGCTGCCGCTGGTCGCGCGGCGCGGTCTGGGGCTCGACGCAGCCGGATATGGCGCCCTGCTCGGCTGCATGGGTGCCGGAGCGGTTGTCGGGGCGTTGCTGCTCAAGAAGCTGCGCCGGCATGTTCCTGCCAACACGCTCTCCATCGGCGCGACGCTGCTCTTCGCTCTCGCCACCCTGTTGCTGGCCATCACGTCGAACGCCTGGGCGGCGGGCGCCGTCATGGCGATTGCCGGCCTTGCATGGATCGCCATGCTGACTTCGCTCAACGTCGCCGCGCAGATGGCCTCGCCCGGCTGGGTGAAAGCGCGCGCGCTTGCTGTCTATCTTCTCGTCTTCCAGGGAGCCATGACGGGCGGCAGTGTCCTGTGGGGCTCGGTCGCCGCACGAACCGATGTCACGACGGCGCTCACCATCGCGGCCATCGGCCAGGCGGCGGCACTCGTTCTCGCGGCGATCTGGCGTCTTCCCAGGGATGCGGGCGCCGACTTGGCGCCCTCGCACCACTGGGCTGAACCCGTGGTCTCGGTTCAGCCCGCCGGCGATCGCGGGCCAGTTCTGGTCGAGATCGAGTATCGGATTGCACCCGAGAGGACGGCCGAGTTCGTCGCGGCCCTGCGTCGCTTCCGATCGGTACGGCAACGCGACGGAGCGATCCGCTGGGATGTGTGGGAAGACGTTGCCGAGCCCGGGCGGGTTGTCGAGAGCTTCGTGGTCGAAAGCTGGCTGGAGCATCAGCGCCAGCACGCCCGCGTCACCCATGCCGATCAGATCGACCAGCAGACGCTCAACGCCTTTCATATCGGTGATCACCCGCCGATCGTGCGTCATCTGCTGAGACCGTTGTAATCTTCACCCGAGACCACACCGGACGGGAACACTTCTCCCGGAAGTGCTCTAAATGTCGGAAAGTCCGGCTTCCTCGATGTCAGCGGCTCCGAGTATCACGAACTGGTTCAGCAGCCACGCCGCGGCCGGTCCCGGCGGGGTATCCCGGCGCCAGATGCCGCCGAACCGGTAGATGCCACCCCTGTGATCCGGCATGGAAAGCCGGAGCAACGCGCCGCTTGCCAGATCGGGTCGTATGAGTGGAAGAGGCATGTTTCCCCAGCCGATTCCCTCGCGCAGCAGCGCATGCTTCACGCCAAGATCCGCCAGCCGCCATGTACGCGGGCTGTGCACGAAAAAGTCCCGGCCTGCGGTAAAAGGGGAACGGTCCGTCAGCACAAGTTGGACATGATCGCGGGCATCGCCCGGTGCTATCCGCTCCATGCGCCCGAGCGGGTGATGGGGTGCCGCGACCGGGACCATTGATACGGAGCCTGCCGCGATGCACTCCACGCCTCGAACGCCGGTCGCCAAGGGACCGGAAATGCCGATCATCGCCTTGTGGTCCAGTACTGCCGCAGTCACCCCTCCGAGCGCCTCGACATGCAGTCGCAGCGATACCGTCGGAAAGGCTTCGGCGAAGGCTCGCAGCACCTTTCCCAGCCGCTCCGTCGGCAGCATCACGTCGACGGCCATATCCACTTCTGCTTCCAGGCCGTCATGCAGCGCCTTGACCTTGGCGCGCAGGCCCTCGATGCCCTCGGCGAGGCCGCGCGCTTCGGCGAGCACTGCGCGCCCCGCGGCCGTGAGTTGCGGTTTGCGCGTGCCCTTGCGCTCGAACAGCTCAAGGCCAAGCTGCGCTTCGAGATTGGCCACCCCGTAGGTTATGACCGAGACTGCACGGTTGAGCTTGCGCGCGGCCCCGGCAAAGCTTCCGCTATCGACTACCGCCAGAAAGACGCGGAGCTGCTCGAAGGTCGGAGTTCCTGGATTCGACACTTTCCAACTTTCTGGAACAATACGAAGAAAACCGTTCAATTATACCCACCATATCGGCAAGGCTACACTTGCGATAGCCGCCGCACGGATGGCTGCGACCGCCGTGATAACCGCGCCACAGAGCGCAGGCCAAACTGGTTGACGACCCGGCGATATTGGATGAACCGTTGTTGCCACCTCCGGGGTACCCGGATCGCTCCGGCAACGCAGGCCGCTCGCCTGTTAAGACTTCTTGCCCCCGGGTTTCTTTTTCTCGAGGCTTCCCTTGAGCGCCGCCATGAGGTCGATGACGTTCCCGGCATGGACCGGCTCTCCCTCCTTGCCTTTCGGCTTGGCTACCTTCTTGGCCGACTTCCGCTTGCTTTCTATGATTTCGAGCAGCTTTTCCTGAACGGGATCGCTGACCATATCCGGGTTCCATGGCTTGCTGCGTTCTTCGATCAGCGAGGTGACGAGGCTCATCAGCTTCGGATCGTCATCCCCATCGCCAATATCGGCGAAATAAGTCTCCGGCTTTCGCACCTCGTCGCCATAGCGAAGGGTCCACACGACGATGCCTTTGCCGCACGGTTCCAGCATCACGGCGCGTTCGCGGCGGCCGATCACGAGCCGTGAAATGCCGGCGACCTTCTCGGCTACCATGGCGTCGCGGATGACGCTGAAAGCTTCGTGGCCGACCTCGTCCGAGGGCGTAAGGTAGTGAGGCTTCTCCAGCCAGATCCATTCTATCGCCTCGCGCGGAACGAACTTCTCGATGTCGATCGTCCTGGCGCTTTCGAGCGCGACGCTCTCAAGTTCTTCGTCCTCGATCACCAGGAAGTCGTTTTCGCCGCGCTCGTAACCTTTCACCTCGTCGTCTTCGTCGACCTCTTTGCCGGTCACCGCATCGACGTACCGGGAGACGACACGGTTGTTGGACTTGCGGTTGAGCGTGTGGAAGCGGACCTTTTCGGACTCGCTGGTCGCCGGCATCATCGAAACGGGGCAGGTGACGAGCGAGAGTTTCAGGTAGCCTTTCCAATATGGACGTGGCGGCGCCATCGTTCACCTCCCTGGATCATGATGTTTTTAGGCCGGTTCGACCTGAAAACATGTACGTGACCGGTTCCAACAGTAGAGCGGGATGCGGGCGGAAAATCGCGCACACTTTCCTCATTCTGCTCTAGCTCGCGCGGCGGCGCTGGGCGGGCGCGCTCTTTGCAGCCGGTTTCGCCTTGGCCTTTGCCGCGCTTTCCTTGCTCGCGCGCTTCTTCGATGCCGCCGGCGGCTTTTTCATCCCGGCGCTCTGGCGGAGCGCCTCAAGCAGATCATTGGCTTTCGAGACCTTCGGCGGTGCGCGTTTCGGCAGCGACTTGCCCTCGAGCTTGGCTTTGATCAGTTCGGCGAGCGCAGCCTCGTAGCGATCGTCAAATTCTTCGGCCGAGAAGGTGCCCTTCTTCATGCCGATGATGTGCTTGGCAAGGTTGAGCATCTCACCCTCGATCTTGATGTCCGGAATCTCCTTGAACGCCTCCTTGGCGCTCCGGACCTCGTAGTCGAAGTTCAGGGTCGTAGCGATCAGTCCCTTGTCATGCGGTCGAAGCAGAACGGTGCGCATGCGGCGGAAAAGGACCGTTTGGGCGATTGCGGCGACCTTCTTCTTGCGCATGCCTTCGCGAAGCAAGGCAAATGCGTCGGTGCCCATCTTGTCGGGTGTCAGATAATAGGGCTTGTCGAAATAGACCTTGTCGACGTCGTCGCAGGTAATGAACGCCTGGACCCGCAACGTCTTGTCGCTCTCCGGAACGGCGGAGGCGACTTCCTCCGGCTCGAGCACCACATATCGCTCGTCGCCGATCTCGTAGCCCTTGACCTGATCTTCCTTTTCCACCGGCTTGCCGGAGACACTGTCGACGAACTCGCGCCGTACCCGGTTTCCGGTTTCGCGGTTGACCGTGTGGAAGGCGATCCGGTCGGAGGTCGACGTGGCGGTGTACAGCGCCACCGGCGCAGTGACTTCACCAAATCGGAGATAGCCCTTCCATTGGGCTCGTGCCGAGACTGCCATGGCTAACTCCCTGTATATCCGGGGAGTCAACCGAATCGCATTCCGCTTTGTTCCGGTACGGGGCAAATCTCTCTGAAGATTTACGCAGCCCAGCAGAATGGGGATGACGAGGCTCGACAAACGATCGGCTCACAAAGCGCCGGTCAAGATTCTCGTCATCCCCGCTCGGATCAGCCCGCGTCCCGTGGTACCGGCGTGTTGAGCAGTTGCTGCTCCCACAGGAAGGCGATGCCGCTGCCGGCGGCATGCTGCACGAGCACCTCCGAAAGCTCGGCGGCATGCTCCGTGCGGGCCCAGTCGCGCTGCCATTCCGCAGCCACCGACAGCCACGTCATCATGTTCGCGCCAGCCATGATCATGCGCTGGATGGCGACCTCATGGGCCTCGACCGAAGTGCCGCCGGACGCATCGGTGACGACCGTCACGTCCCAACCTTCGCCGAGCGCCTGGATCGTCGGCATCGCAACGCATATTTCGGTCCACAGGCCCGCGATGATGAGCTGCTTGCGTCCGGTGGCCTTGACCGCGTCCACGACCTTCTCATCCTCCCAGGTGTTGATGAACGTCCGATCGATCACTTCTTGGCCGGGAAACACGTCAGTGATCTGGGGGAAGATGCGGCCGCCCCGATCAGCGATCACGCTCGTCAGAATCGTGGGCACGGCGAAGGCCTTGGCGGCCTTCGCCAGAGCCGCCGCATTGTTGACCACCATCTGCGGTTCGTGGCTGTTCACGTTTGTGAGCTGATAGGGCTGGTGGTCGATCAGAACGAGGACCGAGTCTTCGGGACGAAGAAGCGAATCAAGGCCGTTACGAGGGGTCATCAAGACTTCCTTTCTCTGCCGCTATGGACGGCAACGGGTTTCACGGGAGACATGCGCCAGCGGGCGACGTTGCCTGGAACTCAATTTGCTGTTCCTTTTGGTGGTGCGATAGTGCCATAGTCAGACAAGCTGTGTCGCGAAACGAGGAACGCCGGATTGGATATCGAGGATCTGCAGACATTCGTCGCAGTGGCCGATGCCGGGGGCGTATCGGCTGCCGCGCGCCGGCTCGGCGTCTCCAAATCGATCGTCAGTCGGCGGCTCATTCGGATTGAAGCGGAGCTTGGGGTCCAGCTTCTTGCACGAACGACCCGCGGCGCCGCGCTTACAGAAGCGGGAGTGACGTTCAGAGACCATGCGGCCCGAGCCAGCGCCGAGATCGATGCGGCCAGGGAAACGATCCTCCCTACCGGTGAGTTGCGTGGCCGCCTGAGGGTTGCCATGCCGCTTTCTTTCGGCCCGACCCACTTCGCCCCCGTGCTTGCGGAAATGGCGCAACAACACCCGCAGCTGCACATCCATACCTCCTACAGCGATCGCTTCGTCGATCTCATCTCCGAAGGTTTCGATTGCGCGATCCGGGTTGGTTACCTTCAGGACTCCAACCTCATCGCGAAGCGCGTCGGACCGATCTATGGAAAGCTTGTCGCAAGCCCGGCCTATATCGAAGCGCACGGTTCACCTGAGACGCCTGAGCAACTGGTCAACCATCAGGCCCTCATGCAGGGAACGGAAACCTGGCAGTTCATGGATGGCAGCAGGGTTGTCACGGTTCAGCCGCAGGGCAGGTTCAAGGCCGACAACGCTACGGCGCTTGCCGCTGCCGCGGCGGCAGGACTCGGCATCGCCTGGCTCCCCGATTGCATCACACACCAGTATGTGGCCTCCGGCGCGCTCGTCCCGGTCATGAGGCGCTACCCCCACCTTCGGCAGGCGCGTATGTCGTCCGGCCCCCGGGTCAGCACCCCGCCCGGAAAGTCCGTGTCCTCGTAGAAATGCTGATCGAGTACTTCGCACGAAATCCGGACGTTTGGGGCCTCGACCGTTAGAACACGAACGGGGCGAGGCCCTCCGTGGATGGTTCCCAGTTATTTCTGGCGTCGATAGACCTCAGCTGACTGCCCTTAGTGGCGAGATCCACCGCGTTTCTTCCAAGTACAACCGCCCCCCATCGTGCCGCGATCACGGATGGTTCAAGGCTGAGTCGGCGGACGGTCTGCTTCGTCGATTTGTCGGAGCGGGTAGCGCGGAAGGCTGCCGCTCATTTTCGGGGCGTGCCCAGAGCAAGTTTAGAGGTCACTATCCCAGTTCTCCAAACCGTCTGGCGCCAGTCCGTCGATCGTCGACGAGACAAGAGATCACATAGGCATCATCCACAACGTTGGACGTCGTCGCTTGCCAAACGCCATCGTTGCCACGAACAAGGACCGCCGCTCGCTGTGGTCTTGCATAGGTAACTGCCGGAATAGTCCGCACCGACTTTTGCTTGTGCATTCGCCGCGGTAGCGAGCGCAATCCATAGCCAAACCACGAGACGGTTCATTCTTTCCCCAACCCGGTTTGTAGGATTCGACAATTTCAAACCTCGAGGATTGGACTATACCTGCGCGGGTGATTCTTGAAAGGGAGTATCCCAAAGATGGAAACAGCCACTCTGTACGCGTACCAGATTTCTCCGGGCAATGACGATTTACTCTATTTCACAGAGACGCTTGAACAATGCCAAGCTGCCGCTTTGGAGCAACGTCGCGACTTCATTGAGAATGATCCCGACGAAGGCGAACTTGCTGCGATGGCAGTATATCGGTGCGAGATGAAAATGCCCGATCAGCAAACGCTACTTCGTGTTCTTAATGACGAAACCACTCTCGTCGAAGCTTGCGTCGTGGAACGGAAGCTGGTCGCGCTAGTCACGGACTAGACAAAAACCCCGGTCGTCGGGTGCCGGGGTTTCGTCTTAAGCGGGTTCAAGCGCCTCATGGCTGCCCTTCAAGAGCTTCGCCAAGGGACTTCAATCAGCCAACAGTGCCAAATCATCGTTTAGCTGGTCTTGCAGCTGCTTTCGCTTTCTCCCGTGGATCAACGCTGCTTCGACGAATCCCTTGCTTTTGAGCAGCTTAATAAGCCGCTTCTGCTGCGCCAGAAATTCGGTTCGCGCCTTCTTATTCGTGGGTAATGTTTTGTAGTTGTATCCTTGCAATTCTGCATATTCCTCAATGGGAATATGCCGTTCTTTCATGATGTAGGGTAGGGCGACATTAAGCCGCTTTATTTCGCTTCGGGCATATTTGGTTGTCGGTTAGGGGTTTGATTCTTCACGTGCTTCTGTTTCTTCTCTGCAAGGGCAAGCGCCTTCTTCAATGCCTTGTGCTTGTTAGGCATGTCGAATCCGTCGCCGTATCGCATGCTCTTCCCGGTGAATGGTGGCCCAGCAGAGAATTCTTCATCGTGTCCACGCATCCGGAGTTGCGCAGAAGGTCCGCCATGCGGTGGCGGAATGAGTAGGTGGTTGCCCCCGGTGCCACAGGCTTGATTAGCTTGTTTGCCGCCGCTGAAAGAGCTTCAGCACCACCGGGACGGGCATACCGGGGAAAGCCTTGGCGTATTTCTTGGCGGCTTCAAGCGCCTTTCCGAGCAACGGCAAATCTCGGTGTCTGGATTTTCCGGTCTTCACAAATTTACGGTGTTTGTTTGGTCCGATAGTGATGAACGGATGGTCCACACCATCTATGTGGAAGTCGGATTCCGTGAGCAAGCAAATTTCTTCATGCTTGCCCCGGTGCATTCGGAAATCGCAAGGATCGCGACCAACTGGTCATTGGCGTCCGACTCTGCCAGCTTGTCATTGAACGCGAGGACTTCAGCTTCGGTGAACGAGCGGCGCTTACCGGTCTCGACAGCACCATTGCTTTCAATCTTCGCATCTTCGACGGATTGGTTTTGGTGGGGTAGTGCGAGCGAAAAACCTTGCGGACGAACATGTTGATGAACTGAAGCTTCTTCTGTGCCGTCTCAAGCTCGATTTCTTCGTTTGCAACGCGGTTTGTGAGATTTGCGGCGAACTCGAATGCTTGCTTGGGAACCATCTGGACGACATCGATTTCACCCATGATGGCGACGAAATCGGTAGCCGCTGCCTTGTATCGGTTCACTCTCTTGTCGCGTGCCCGCTTGTCCAAGCCAAGGAACTTGTCCCCGGACAGATCAACGTAGATGTCAAACAGTTGGAGCATGTCGAGCGCGGGGCGGTTCGATGGCACCGCCGATAGCTGCAATTTCGGCAATGTCGGGTTTCTTGATCGTCTCCAAGATCTCAATGCCCCGGCTCATCATTGCAGGGTAATCCCGCACCGATGCCGCTTCGATAATGCTGATGAAATGAGATGCGTATGCCGACTACGCACCCGCGGAGTGAGGTATTTTGAAAAGCGGAGATATACTTGGAATTTGAAACTGAAATCAAATTCTCTATTCTTGCAGAAACGCAATGGTGGAATGTTTTTCCAAGGCGCTGCCGTTTCGCCGCTTTTGAAGGGGCAAAAACGTAGCAAACGACAGGCGGAAAAGGTAGCAAAATGCCAGTTAAAGGGCGAAACGCATTGATTTTATTGGATTTTTCCTATGGAAATGGCGCACCCGACAGGATTCGAACCTGTGACCTTTGGAATCGGAATCCAACACTCTATCCAGCTGAGCTACGGGTGCATCCGTTTGGCGGCAGGGCCGCCGAAGCAGGCTGTGAGCGGTTCTTAGCCTAGCTTGCGCGCCGCTTCAATGGTGATTGACGGGGTTTGCAGCGGAAATTTGCGTTTGGTGCCTGGGGGAGGCGGCTTTTGCGAAGAAAATGCCGCGCCCGTCGACGCGGCATTGGCGGGTTTGTACCGCCTCACGCCATCTGCATGGCGCCGGGGCCGGGGGTGGCCTTGGGGGGTACCTTGCCCATGATGATCATGCCGAGCACCTCGTCCTTGGTCACGTCCTCGGTGCGGGCGTGGCCGACGACCTGGCCGTTCTTCATGACGGAGACGCGATCGGCGAGGTCGAAGACGTCGTGGATGTCGTGGCTGATCAGGAAGATGCCGATGCCCTCGCGCTTCAATTGCTTGATGAGGTCGCCGACCTGCGCGGTTTCCTGCGGCCCGAGTGCCGCGGTCGGCTCGTCCATGATCAGGATGCGGGCGTCGAAGAGGATGGCGCGGGCGATCGCCACCGATTGCCGCTGGCCGCCGGAGAGCGCCTTCACCGGTTCCTTGAAGCGCTGGAAGTTGGGGTTGAGCCGGCCCATCACTTCGCGGGCCTTGGCTTCCATCGCCACGTCGTCGAGCGTGCCCCAGGGGGTGCGCAGTTCGCGGCCGAGATAGAGATTGGCGGCAGCGTCGACGTTGTCGGCGACGGCGAGCGTCTGGTAGATCGTCTCGATGCCGTATTTCTTGGCGTCGCGCGGATTGTTGATCTCGGCCGGTTCGCCGTTGATCAGGATCTCGCCGGCATCGCGCTTGTAGGCGCCGGAGAGAATCTTGATGAGCGTCGACTTGCCGGCGCCGTTATGGCCGAGGAGGGCGACCACTTCGCCCGGATAGAGGTCGACGGAGGCATCGTCCACCGCATGGATGCCGCCGAAGGAGATGGAAATGTTCTTCATTTCCACGAGCGGAGTGCGTTGTTCAGTCATGTTCGAACTCCTGATTATTTTGCGCGGGCGCGGTAGACGGTGTCGAGCCAGACGGCGGTGACGAGCACGACGCCGACGACGATGCGCTGGAAGGGTGTATCGATTCCCAGAAGGACCATGCCCGACTGCAGGGATTGCATGACGAGCGCGCCGATCATCGCGCCGGCAATGGTGCCGACGCCGCCGGCGAGCGAGGTCCCGCCGATGACGGCGGCAGCGATCGTATAGAGCTCGTCGAGTTCGCCCTGGGCATTGGTCGCGGCGTTGAGGCGCGCCGTCGAGATGGCCGCCGCAATGGCGCAGAGCACGCCCATCAGCGTGAAGATCTTGACGGTGACCCAGCGCGTCTTGATGCCGGCGAGCTCGGCCGCTTCGGGGTTGCCGCCGAGCGCGAAGACGTAGCGGCCGAAACGCAGGCGGGTGGCGATGAAGGTCATGACGATACCGACGACGATCGCCACCAAAACGGGAATGGCGATGCCGTGCGAGATCTGCAGGCCGCCGTCCGGCCAGGCGATGCCGTTCGCATCGGCATATCTGCGGGCGATATTCACCGGCCAGTAATAATGGTTGGCCACGGCAACGGCGCCAAGCACCAGAGCGCAGCCGAGGATTGCCAGGAAATACTCGGCCCAGACGGGGCGCAGCGGGAAGCCGAAGCGCTTGCGCTGCTTGCGCGAATTCAAAATGGCGCCGACGATGGCGATACAGGCGAGAAAGCCGACGATCCAGCTGGCCGTCGCGCCAATGGAGCCCTCGGTGCCGCCACCCATGAGACGGAAGGTGGCGTCCATCGGGGCAACCGTCTGGCCGCTTGTCACGAACCAGGTGGCGCCGCGCCAGACCAGCAGGCCGCCGAGCGTCACGATGAAGGCGGGAACGTTGAGGAAGGCGACGATCGATCCGTGAAGCGCGCCGATGGCGCCGCCGACCGCGATGCCGCAGGCAAGGGTGATCGCCCAGATGGCGGGATGGCCGAGCCCGAGATATTGCGGCAGGACCTGCGCCTGCAGGACGCCCATGATCATGCCGCAGAAGCCGAGCACGGAGCCGACCGAGAGGTCGATGTTGCGGGTGACGATGACCAGCACCATGCCGGTCGCCATGACGGCGACGGACGAGGTCTGGACGGTCAGGTTCCACAGGTTGCGCGGCTTGAGGAACAGGCCGTCGAACAGTCCGCCGGTCATCACCTGGAAACCGAGCCATATGATGACCAACGCGCCGACCATGCCGAGCAGCCGGGTATCGATTTCGGTGGCACGGAAGAAGCGTTTCACCGGGTTTTCGTCCGTTGTGCGGGCGCGGCCGGCTTGCGTGCCCGGTATCTGATCGGCCCCTGTCTGGTTGGCTTTTGTGATGTCGGCCATGGCCATGCCATCCCCCACTTATCTGTCGATGTCGTTCGGTCCGCTTCGCACCTTGCAAGAGCGCCGCAACGGTGTGCGTTGCGGCGCTCTTGAAGACCAGAGATCGGCCATGTCGTTGCGGTTATTTGCAGGCAGCAACGTCGCTCTTGGCGCCCTGGCAGGCTTCTTCCTTGGAAATCCAGCCGGCGTCGATGACGACGTTCAGATTGTCCTTGGTGATCGCCAGCGGCGCGAGAAAGACGGACTTCATGGCGACGCCCTTCGGCCCGCCGTTGAAGGTCTGTACGCCTTCGACTTCGTCCATGGTTTTGCCGCCGGCAAGCGCCACGGCGATTTCGGCTGCCTTCTTGCCGAGCTCGCGGGAGTCCTTCCAGACCGAAACCGTCTGCGTGCCGAGCGCCACGCGGTTCAGCGCTGCCTTGTCGGCATCCTGGCCGGAAACCGGAACCGAGCCGGCAAGGCCCTGGGCGTCGAGTGCCGCGATCGCGCCGCCGGCAGTGCCGTCGTTGGAGGCCACGACCGCGTCGACCTTGTTGTCGTTGGCGGTCAGGAACTGCTCCATGTTCTTCTGGGCGTTCTCCGGCTTCCAGCCGTCGGTATAGGCTTCGCCGACGTTTTTGATCTTGCCCGCGTCGATCGCCTCCTTCAGGACTTCCAGCTGCCCGGAGAAGAGGAAATCGGCATTCGGATCGGCGGAGGAGCCTTTGATGAAGACGAAGTTGCCTTCCGGCTTCTGCTTGAATACCTCGCGCGCCTGAAGGCGGCCGACTTCCTTGTTGTCGAAGGTGATGTAGAAGGCGTCGGGATTTTCGATCAGGCGATCATAGCCGACGACCGGAATTCCCTCGGCGGCTGCCTTCTCGATCGCCGGGCCGATAGCGTCGGAGTCCTGCGCAAGCACGATGAGCGCGTTGGCGCCCTGGGCGATCAGCGACTCGATGTCGGTGAGCTGCTTGGCGGCGGAAGACTGCGCGTCGGCCGAGATATATTTGTCGCCGGAAGCTTCGAGCGCGGCCTTGATGGCTGCCTCGTCGGTTTTCCAGCGCTCTTCCTGGAAATTGGACCAGGAAACGCCGATGACCAGATCCTTGGCGATCGCCGCGGAATGCATGGACGTTATGATGGCAGCCCCCGCCAACAGCTTCAAAATGGATTTCATCCTATCCTCCCAAATGGCCCGGCCGCGCGCACGAACCTCCCGCACGCATCCCCGACGAGCCTCCAGATGCTGTCGCTATCGCGTCGCCGCGTTTTTTCTCGACAGTCGAGAAAATAAATGTCAGAGTTTCCGCAAGCTGTCAACAAGGCCGCCGCAGCGTGTGAATCATTGCCGCAGCACGTTGAAATGGCTGCGTAATCATGGAAATGCGCCTTGTCTTGTAGGCCGCCGGATGTTTTGGGAAGGGCATGTCTTCGAGGGACCCGCTACCGCTGATGCATGTTTCAATTGATCGCGCAGGTTCAGGGATTGAACATGCGGCACCCTGAAGAGCGACAGCGCCCTTTGAGCGCCTCATCCGGCGCGCGGCGCTGCAAGGGTAAACGATGCTGACCAAATCCAGCACCGAGCTTGTGCGTCAGCAGAACAGCGCCCTCGTTCTCTCGGCGCTCCGCCGTAAAGGATCACTCTCCCACACGGAGATTGCGGCACAGACGGGTCTTGCCTCGGCGACGATCTCCGTCATCACCGCTGAGTTGGAGCGGTCCGGGATCATCGCCAAGACCGAGCAGCACGTCCAGGTCGGCCGCGGCCGCCCGCGGGTTCTCTTCGAGCCGAGACGCGGCTGCGGTTACGTGATCGTCGTGCGCATTTCCTCCGACGTCGTGCAATATTCGCTTGCGGACTATGGCGGCATCCTGCTCGACCGTTTCGAGGATCCGCGCAGCCACGACCTTCGCGGCACCGCCGTTTTCGGGGAGGTTCTGGCAGCAGCGCTCGAACGCCTGCTCGTCCGCTCGAATATCTCGAAGGACGAGGTGCTTGCCATTTCGATCAGCAGCAAGGGGCTCGTGGCCGGCGACGGCGCGCGGCTCATCTGGTCGCCGGTTTTCGGCAGCGAGCAACTCGACTTCGTGGAACTGCTCCGGCCCGCCTGGCGCGCGAGGATCATGCTCAGCAACGAGTTCGCTGCTGGTGGCGCACGCCCTCGCGGTAAGAGAAGAGGAAAGCGAGAGCGGCTTCCATGCGCTAGCGGCCGTTTCGCTCGGCCACAGCATCGGCCTCGGGCTTGCCAGAAGGGGCAGGTCCGGCGAGCTCGATGTCTCGGCGCCGAATTTCGGTCATATGCTGCATCAGCCGTCCGCGGGGCTTTGCCGCTGCGGCAGCTATGGCTGCATCGAGGCGGCAGCGGGCTTCTACGGGATACTGCGCACGGCTTTCGAGGTGCCCTCCGACACCATACCGGCGAAGTTCGTTCCGCCTTCGGAGATGGACAAGATCGCCGCGAGCGCGCGCCAGGGAAACCGGATGGCCGGCTATGCCTTCCGCCAGGCCGGCTTGGCGCTCGGCAACGGCATTTCGCGGATGCTCAGTCTCTATGAGCCGATGCCGATCTTCGTGACGGGGCCGGGCACGCGCTATTTCGATCTTCTGGAGAAGGGACTGGAGGAGGGCCTCGCGCAATCACTGCAGGTCCGCCTGCAGGGCATGCCGCAGATAAGGGTGGTCCCGGACGAGCAGCGGCTCGTTTTCGACGGTCATATCGATCGGGCGCTCGGCGCGATCGACGGCGACATTGCAGCAGCAGGACATCCGTGAGGCGGCGGGTCTGCCGGCTCGGCGTCGCAGAATTCCGGCTGACGCGAGTGCTGCGCAGTCTTCAATTTACGGTTATTTAGAGTCTCGTTGCCAAGCTGTCTTCGGCGTGGGGGACGGCGATGTTTTCAGTGATTGCATGCATACGCGATGATCATGACTGGCGCCTGATCGTGGTGGCGACGGTCGTCTGTCTGGCCGGCAGCGTTGCGACGATGCTGCTTCTCGAGCGCGCCCGGCGCAGCGCAGGCAGTCAGCGGCGCCTCTGGATTGCAGTCTGCGCCTTTGCCTGCGGCATCGGCGTATGGTCGACGCATTTCATCGCGATGCTCGCCTATGACGGGGCAATCCCCATCGCCTATGAGGCCGGAGGCACGAGCTTTTCCATTGCGGTCGCGATCGCGACGTCCTGGGTTGCCTTCTCGGTCGGCCTGGCCGGAGGCTCACGCCATGCTCCGGCCGTCGGCGGTTTGCTGCTCGGGCTCGGAATCGCCGCCATGCACGTGACCGGCATGCGTGCCATCGAGGTCCAGGGACGGGTCGCATTCGATCCGGAAACGAGTTTCGCCGCCGTTCTTCTCGGCACGTCGATCGCCGCGCTCGCCTTCCATTCGTTTCAGGCGCTGCGCGGCGTGCGCGGGCTTGCCGCATCCATCCTGCTCCTGGTGGTGGCGATATGCGTCCTGCACTTCACGTCGATGAGCGGCGTCGTCCTGATCCCCGACCCGAGCGTCGCGGCAACGGACGTCTTCGATCCGCTCTGGCTCGCGGGGGGCGTCATCGCCGCATCAACCACGCTCATTCTCATGGCCTTCGGCGCTCTCTTCGTCGACAGGCACCTGACGGACCTCAAGGGGCTCGCCAACGCCTCGCTGGAGGGCATGGTGATCCTTCGCGGCGGCGAGGTCATCGAAGTCAACGAACGGTTCGTCACTCTCTGTGGTCGAAAGCCCGCCGAGCTCATCGGCAGGCAGCGGCGGGAGCTGTTCGCCGATGCGCCCGGAAGACGGAGCGCGCAAGACCTTGGGGCCGGAGAGGGGGCAAGCGAGGGAGAGCTCCTTCACGCGGACGGCGGATACGTGCCCGTCGAAAGGGTCTGCCGAACGATCGAATACAAGGGCCGGCAATGCGACGTGATCTTCGTGCGGGATCTGACGGCGCGCAAGGATGCCGAACGGACGATCGAACACCTCGCTCACCACGATGCGCTGACGGATCTTTCCAATCGAAGCTCCTTTGACCACCGCCTGAAACAGGCCCTGGCCGCCGCCGTCCACCACAATGAAGCGCTGGCGGTCCTGTGTCTCGACCTCGATCGCTTCAAGGCCGTGAACGACATTTTCGGCCACGGGGAAGGCGACCGTATCCTCAGGAAGGTGGCCGACATCCTCCGGGCGGCGGCAGGAGAGGCCGACACGATCGCGCGACTGGGCGGCGACGAGTTCGCCATCGTCCAGAGCGGAGCGGCGCAGCCGGAAGCCGCGCGAACTCTTGGCGGACCGTATCCTCAAGCTCTTTTCGGAAGAGATGGATACGCGGCGCGATCCGATGGCGGTCGGGGTCAGCATCGGCGTAGCGATCTGTCCGGGCGACGGGACCACTGCGGAGCGGCTCTACGGCAATGCCGATACGGCGCTTTATCGGGCCAAGCAGACCGGCAAGGGTATCGCCTGCTTCTTCGACGCCGAAATGGACGAAGCCGTGCGCACGCGCCGGCAGATCGAGAACGATTTGAGGCATGCGGTCGTCAGGCGGCAGCTCTTCCTCGAATATCAGCCGCTTGTCGATGTGCGGGACGACCGGATCGTCGGTTACGAGGCGCTGTTGCGCTGGCGCCATCCCGATAGCGGTCTCGTCGGCCCGAATGTGTTCATTCCGATTGCCGAAGAGAGCGGCTCGATCATTCAGATCGGCGAATGGGTGCTGGAAGAGGCCTGCATGGAGGCGGTGCGCTGGCGCCAGCCGCTGCCGGTCTCGGTCAATGTCTCACCGGTGCAATTCCTCCTCCCGAACCTTTTCGACCGGATCGAATCCATTCTGCTGCGGACGGGGCTGCAACCGAGGCGGCTCGAACTGGAAATCACCGAAGCCGCGCTGATGCATAACCGCGACGACGTCCTCGCAACTCTCGTCCGGCTGCGCCTCCTTGGCGTCAGGATCGTGATGGACGACTTCGGCACCGGGCACTCCTCGCTCAGCAATCTCCAGACGTTTCCATTCGACAAGCTCAAGATCGACTGCAGCTTCACCGCCTCGCTCGACAAGGACCCGGCGGCCCATGCCATAATCCGCGCGATCATCGCGCTCGGCCACAGCCTCAACCTTCCGGTCGTCACCGAAGGCGTCGAAACGGAGCGGCAGAGACAGATCATCGTCGACGAGGGTTGCCGGCATATCCAGGGTTTTCTGACCGGCCGACCCGGGCTGGCACCGAGCGTGCACGCGGCCTCATCATCCTCCACGGTGCCGCATCGGATGGGAGCCTGAAGCGCGATGAGACGAAAAAAGGCCGGGCACTGCCCGGCCTGTCTTTTCAATAGGGCGGCAGGTCGTCAGGCGATGCTGATCTGGCGCTTTTCCTCAACGGAGCGGACCGCCGCATCGGCGAGCGCCAGCGCGGCAAGGCCGTCCTTGCCCGACGGGGCGATCTCGGCGCCTTTTTCTATTGCGGCGATGAAGCTTTCGATCTCGTTGGCGTAGGCTTCCGTGTAGCGCGTCATGAAGAAATCGTGCAGCGGCGGGCGCGTGTAGCCTTCGCCGGTCGCGATCTCGATCGAAACGGGGCGCTGGTTTTCAGCAGCGACGGCGCCCTTGGAGCCGTGAACCTCGATACGCTGGTCGTAACCATAGGTGGCGCGGCGCGAGTTCGAGATGATCGCCTGCTTGCCGGATGCCGTCTGCAGGATGACCGAGACGCTGTCATAGTCGCCGGCTTCGCCGATCGCCTTGTCGACGAGCACGGCCGCAGTCGCGGTGACGGAAACGGGCTCCTCGCCCAGCAGGAAACGCGCCATGTCGAAATCATGGATCGTCATGTCCCGGAAGATCCCGCCCGAACGCTTGATGTAGTCGACCGGCGGCGCACCGGGATCGCGCGAGGTGATCGTCACCATTTCGACCTCGCCGATGCGCCCGTCGTCGATCGCCTTGCGTACGGCCATGAAATGCGGGTCGAAACGACGGTTGAAGCCGACCATCAGCTTGGCCTTGGTCTCGGATACGACCTTCAGGCAGCCCTTGACGCGCTGGACGTCGAGATCGATCGGCTTCTCGCAGAAGATTGCCTTGCCGGCGCGGGCGAAGCGCTCGATCAGATCGGCATGGGTATCCGTCGGCGTGCAGATCACCACGGCGTCGATGTCGCCGGCGGCTTCGATCGCATCGATCGTCCGGACTTCGCAGCCATAGGCGCCGGCGATCGCGTCCGCGGCGGCCGGAAAGGCATCCGCCACCGCGACGAGGCGGGCATCGGCATTGCCGCTGACGGCTTTCGCATGAACCTTGCCGATACGCCCGGCGCCCAGAAGACCAAATCTCACTGTCATCACTGTCGTCCTTGAATTCCGGTGCGCGACCGGGTTGGCACACGATGATTGACGCTCATCGCGCAAAGGCGTCGCGGGCCATCCGCGGAGGAACTGGAATGAAACGGCTAATTATTGCCTATGCGGAATATTTATTCCAATCGGCTTGGCGCCGTCAAGTGTCAACCGCGGTCGGTTCACCGGTCCGGCCCCAAGTCCTCACCCCGGGCCTGATCGAGCGAAAGAGGCGCGGCCGGGAGAAACCGGCTTCTGACGGTTGCGGGCGGCCCCGAGCCGCTCACGCCGGTGTCTCCCAAGGATTGATCACTGACGCGCCCGTGTCTTCAAAATCCCTGACGTTGCGCGTGACGAGGATCAGATCGTGGACGATCGCGGTCGCGGCGAGGAGCCCGTCAATATCGCCACGCGACCGAATCGCGGCGATGCGGCCCCATTCGACGGCGATCTGGTCGGTCACCGGAAGGATGCGGTCGCCATGGTCGTGGCGCAGCTTGCGCAGCCATTCGGTGAGGTGAGCGGCAGCCTTCGGATCCGACTTCTGTTTCAGTGCGATGCCGCGCATGATCTCGCCGAGGGTCAGTGCACTCAGTTGGATGCTGAGCGGATCGACGGAACGCAACCAGGACAGCGCCTGAGGCGTGCCGCGTCGCGCCTCCGAAACGATGTTGGTGTCAACCAGATACATCAGAAGGCCACGCCGCGACTCGGCGTTTTGGCGCGCGCTTCGATGGCTTCGGCGAGCTCATCGTCCCAAGGGGGACCGCCAAGCAGATCGTCGACCAGGGTCGGCCGGCCGGCGCGCAGAGCGTCATAGTCGCGGGCGGACAGCACCACGGCCGTGCGCTCGCCACGCAGCGTGACGATCTGCGGCCCTTCGTTGCGCGCCTTCTGCACCACTTTCGAGAAGTGGTTCTTCGCGTCCTGCAGCTGCCAATCCATTATTTTGCTCCAACCTAGCTAGCCTGTCTAGCTTATAGGCCTGTTTGCCAACGATTTGAAGTGCCGCTCTGTTACGAGCAGCGGAAATGCGGAAATCGTCCGCTTCGTTCTGCGCCGCGAACGGCAGATCTCTGCGCGCTTTTGCTGCATTTGCTCTCATTGCGGAAATGTGCAGTAGATGAATTCGATATCAAGTCTCCCAGAGGAACCAGGATGATCAAATTCATCGATCCGGATCACCCCTTCTATCGTCCCTTGTGGATCCGGCTGCTGATCATCGTGTTCTGCGCCGTGTGGACGGCGGTGGAATTCTACGGCGGGCAGGTGATGTGGGGGACGATCTTTATGGTCGTGACCGCCTATGCGGGCGCGTCCCTTCTCCTCTTTTACCGGCCGAAGGAGGAGAGCCAGAGCAAAGGCGAAGCCGCCGGCGACACCACCGACGGAACGAACTGACGCTTATCCAGTCACCTTCCGTCCTTCGATCCGCCTCAAAGCCTCGTCGATGAGCATGTTAGCAAGCTTCATGCGCAAGGTCGCATTGAGCCGCGCTTCCACCGGCAGCCTGTCGGGATGATTCGCTGCGGCGAAACGCCTCCGCTTGGCGGCGAGCGTCAGCGCCGTTTCCGTTTCGCCCAGCGAGAGCTCGGAGGCGACCTCCGCAAGGCCTGTGCGCTTCAGATGATCGGGCATGGAGAACGGTTCGGATCGTTCCTCCGCCGCCACTGCGCGATAGGCCTGCTCCACCGCGCTGCGGGATGCCCAGGTGTGGGCCGCGTTTTCGGCAACGAAGCCCGGCGCCGCGCCGATGGCGGTGCCCCGCCATCCGTCGCTGGCCTCGTCCGACAGCCCGTCGTCCTGCTCGGCCTTGAGGCGCTCGAGCACCGAGTGGAATACCGACATGCCGAACATCAAGTCTCTCCGGGCAGGCACTGAGTTGGCCGGAGCTTGCGATATCAAGATTATGCGGACCTGATCACGCCCTGCTCTGCTTCAGGATCAGATCGTAAAGCAGCTTTGCGCTCGGGGGAGGGCCCGACCTTCGGCGGTGATCAGCCCATAGGGTTTGATGCGGATCGCAAATTCGGTCGGCAAAATCCGGATCTCGCCGGCTTCCGTGCCGTTGCCCGCGACCAGCCTGGCGACGTCGAGCGCAACGGGAGCGATCGCATTGGTGTTCCGAACGATCGACAGCGTCAGGATGGTCGATGAAGTATTGATGACCGTCGCCGGAAGCCGGACGCCGGCGGAAGCGAAACTGTCTTCGACCGCGCGTCGAAGCAGTGTACCGGGCGGCTGGAACACCCAGTCGTAGCCCGGGAGGTCGTGGGCGCCGGCCGACGCCTTGTCCAACAGCGGGTGGCCCTCCCGGACGATGAGGCAGACCTCCTCGAAACCGATTTCGACCAGGTTGAACAGCCGCGGATTGAGGTCGTCGGGGATCCGCCCGACGATGAAATCGTGCCGCGCCGCCAGAAGCTCCCGCGTCAGCACGTTGCTGTTGTCGATCTGAACGTTGATCTCGATGCCGGGATAGGCCGTCGACACCTGGCGGATCGCCGGCACTGCGAGATTGAGCCCCGGGCCGGTGACCGATCCGAGCGAAACCGACCCGCCGCTGCCGGTCTTCAGCTCGTTGATCTCGCGCGCAGCCTCGCGCAACTCGAGGAAGATGGTGCGGGCCCGGCGTGCCAGGGCCTCGCCGTAGCGGGTCAGTTCGACGCCGCGCGCCACGCGCTCGCATATCGGCGCCTTCACGATCGCTTCGATCTCCGCGAGCATGCGTGAGGCCGCCGGCTGCGAAATCCCAAGCGAGTCGGCCGCGGCGCTGATGCGCCGATGGTCGTCGATCGCCAGGATGAGCCGCAAGTGGTTGATCTTCAAGCCGGAGCGGAAAAGCCCCGTCTCCAGCAGTTCTCCCGTAAGCCCGGCTGCATTCTGCCTGCCATCGAGCATCGCATTGGGTTCCGTTTTCAAGAGTTTCAAAAATCACACTCTTTTAGAGCGATATATCAATTTTGGTATGCATGCAAAGCGATATTGTATTTGACAGTTATGGCAATTGATTCCAGTTTCCCAGCATATGCGCCAGCGCATGCGGGAGTATGATAAGACGGGGAGGGCTTCCTTTATCTTGAACCACCGCCGGGGGTCACGCTCGCGACGGTGGTCGCTGCGCATAGACGGAGGCCCCGTGCCTGCCGGTTCAACACTCAGGGAGAGATCTGATGAAATTCTTTACTTCGCTTCTCGCGGCTGCGGCGATCACGGTCGCCGGCTTCGCCGCGCCGGCAGTCGCCCAGGAAAAGGGCATGGTCGGCATCTCCATGCCGACCAAGACGTCGACGCGCTGGATCTCCGACGGCGAGACCATGGAGAAGCTGTTCAAGGAAGCCGGCTATACGCCGGACCTGCAGTTCGCCGACGATGACATTCCGAACCAGTTGGCGCAAATCGAGAACATGGTGACCAAGGGCGCGAAGGTTCTCGTCATTGGCGCCATCGACGGCACGACGCTCTCCGACATCCTGCAGAAGGCGGCCGATGCCGGCGTCAAGGTCATCGCCTATGACCGCCTGATCCGCGATTCCGGCAATGTCGACTATTACGCCACCTTCGACAACTTCCAGGTCGGCGTGCTGCAGGCGACCTCGCTCGTCGAAGGCCTGAAACTCGACAGTGCCACCGAGCCGAAGAACATCGAACTTTTCGGCGGCTCGCCGGACGACAACAACGCCTTCTTCTTCTACGACGGCGCGATGTCCGTTCTGCAGCCTCTGATCGACAGCGGCAAGATCGTCGTCAAGTCCGGTCAGATGGGCATGGACCAGGTCGGCACGCTGCGCTGGGATGGCGCCGTGGCCCAGGCCCGCATGGAAAATCTTCTGTCGTCCGCCTATACGGACGCGAAGGTCGATGGCGTTCTGTCGCCCTATGACGGTCTGTCGATCGGCATCATCTCGGCTCTGAAGGGCGTCGGTTACGGCTCCGGCGACATGCCGATGCCGATCGTCACCGGTCAGGACGCCGAACTGCCGTCGGTCAAGTCGATCCTCGCCGGCGAACAGTATTCCACGGTCTTCAAGGACACCCGTGAACTCGCCAAGGTCACCGTCAACATGGTCAACGCGATCATGGATGGCAAGGAGCCGGAGGTCAACGACACGAAGACCTATGAAAACGGCGTCAAGGTCGTTCCGTCCTATCTCCTGAAGCCCGTTTCCGTCGACAAGTCCAATGCCAAGGAGGTTCTCGTCGGTTCCGGCTACTACACGGAAGATCAGCTCAACAACTGATGCGGCGAACCGGGAGGGTGCGCGACACGCTCGCGCACCCTCTTAATCCAGGCGGCATGCGTCTCGTCGCAATGTCGCTGTAGCACTTTGGCCCGCCGCGTGGTTTTATTTCGTATCGGAGCCGGTCGAAAGAACCGCGCAGCACGGGAGAGCGCCTGCAGTCTCTCCGACTGCAGCTGGAATGGCTGAGTATGGACAATATCATTCTTGAAATGCGGGGCATCACGAAGACGTTTCCGGGCGTCAAGGCCCTGGACAATGTCTCGTTCAAGGTCCGCGAAGGCGAGATCCACGCGCTTGTCGGGGAAAACGGCGCCGGCAAGTCGACCTTGATGAAGGTGCTGAGCGGCGTCTATCCGGCCGGTACCTATGAGGGCGAGATCCATTACGACGGCGAGCTTCGCCGGTTCAGCACGATCTCGGACAGCGAAGAGCTCGGCATCATCATCATCCATCAGGAACTGGCGCTCGTTCCGCTGCTTTCGATCGCCGAGAACATCTTTCTCGGCAACGAGGTGGCCGAAAAGGGCGTCATTCACTGGCCGCAGACCTTTGCCCGCACCCAGGAACTCTTGAAGAAAGTGGGCCTGAACGAGTCTCCCGCAACGCTGATCACCGACATCGGCGTCGGCAAGCAGCAGCTGGTGGAGATTGCCAAGGCGCTTTCGAAGAAAGTTCGCCTGCTGATCCTCGACGAGCCGACCGCATCCCTCAACGAAAACGACTCCGACGCGCTTTTGAAGCTGCTTATGGAGTTCCGCAGCCAGGGCATGACGTCGATCATCATCTCTCACAAGCTCAACGAGATTAAGAAGGTTGCCGATCAGATCACCATCCTGCGGGACGGCGGAACGGTAGAGACGCTCGACTGTCATAAGGAAGACATCAGCGAGGACCGGATCATCAACGGCATGGTCGGCCGGGCCATGGAAGACCGCTATCCGCCCCGCGAACCGAAGATCGGCGACACGCTGCTCGAGGTGAAGAACTGGAACGTCTATCATCAGCATCACCGCGACCGGCAGTTTCTGCACGACGTCAGCTTCAAGGTCCGCGCCGGCGAGGTCGTCGGCATCGCCGGACTGATGGGCGCCGGACGCACCGAGACGGCGATGAGCCTCTTCGGCAAGTCCTGGGGCCACAAGATCACCGGCGAGGTGACGATGCATGGCCGGCCGGTGGACGTGAGCACGATTCCCAAGGCCATCAAGGCCGGTCTTGCCTATGTAACGGAGGACCGCAAGCAGCTCGGCCTCGTGCTGATCAACAACATCATGCACAACACCACGCTCGCCAACCTGCACGCGGTCGCATCGAACGGCGTCATCGACGAGCGCAAGGAACGCAAGGTCGCCGCCGAGTATCGCTCGAAGCTCCGCATCCGTTCCCATTCGATCTATCAGGAGACGGTCAACCTCTCCGGCGGGAACCAGCAGAAGGTCGTCCTGTCCAAGTGGCTGTTCACCAACCCCGAAGTCCTCATACTCGATGAGCCGACGCGCGGTATCGATATCGGCGCGAAGTATGAGATCTACACCATCATCAACCAGCTCGCGGCCGAGGGCAAAGGCATCCTGATGATCTCGTCGGAGATGCCGGAGCTGCTCGGGACCTGCGATCGCATCTATGTCATGAACGAGGGGCGCATGGTGGCCGAGCTTTCAAAGGAGGAAGCAAGCCAGGAATCGATCATGCGCGCCATCATGCGTTCAGGGGAGAAACACTAATGGTCGCCGATACGAGCACCGAAACCACCAAACCGTCGATCGGTGACTACCTCAGGAACAACATTCGCGAATACGGCCTGCTGGTCGCGCTCGTCATCATCATGCTGTTCTTCCAGTTCGTCACCAACGGCGTCCTCTTCAGGCCCGTCAACATCACGAACCTGGTGCTGCAGAACTCGTTCATCGTCATCATGGCGCTGGGCATGCTGTTGATCATCGTTGCCGGGCACATCGATCTGTCGGTCGGCTCCATCGTGGCCTTCATCGGCGCGATTTCGGCGATCATGCTCGTCAAATGGGGCTTGCCTGCCTTCGTGGTCATTCCCGCCTGCCTGATCGTCGGCGGCATCATGGGCGCGGCGCAGGGCTACTGGGTCGCCTATCAGAAGATCCCGTCCTTCATCGTCACGCTCGCCGGCATGCTGGTGTTCCGGGGAATGACCTATGTGGTCCTCGGCGGCCGCCCGATCGGACCATTTCCGAAGGATTTCCAGATTCTCTCGACCGGATTCGTTCCCGACTTCCTTTATTTCCTCAACCCGAGCCCGGAGACGATCAAGAACATGGTCGCGCTGGTCGCCGTGCTGTTGCTCGTCGGCTATGCGGTCTTTGCCGGGATTCGCAACCGCCGGATCAACGACCAGCACGGCACGGAGAACGAGCCGTTCGCCTTCTTCGCGATCCAGATGGCGGTCATCAGCCTGGTGGCCCTGTTCCTCGGCTTCCAGCTTTCGACCTATCGGGGCCTGCCCAACGTCCTGGTCGTCATGGGCGTGCTGATCGCCGTCTACACCTTCGTCACCACGCGCTCGACGATCGGCCGGCGGATATACGCGATGGGTGGCAACGAGAAGGCGACCAAGCTCTCCGGCATCAATACCGAGCGGCTGACCTTCTACGCCTTCGTGAACATGGGCGCGCTCGCGGCGCTTGCCGGCATGATCATCACCGCGCGTCTGAATTCGGCGACCCCGAAAGCCGGCGTCGGCTTCGAACTCGACGTGATCGCGGCCTGCTTCATCGGCGGGGCGTCCGCCTCGGGTGGCGTCGGCAAGATCACCGGTGCGGTGATCGGCGCTTTCATCATGGGCGTGATGAACAACGGCATGTCCATCATGGGCATCGGCATCGACTACCAGCAATTGATCAAGGGCCTCGTGCTGCTCGCAGCCGTGTTCTTCGACGTTTACAACAAGAACAAGGGCAAGGGCTGACCGGCTTCCGCTCGGCCCCGATGATCGCAACAGAAAAACGCGGCATGTTTGCCGTAACCGGGTGGCGTAAGCCACTCTCGGGCGAAGCGTTGCTTTTCCGCAAGGGAAGGCATTGTGGGAGCCAATTCATCAGGAAGGACAGAACGTGCTGATTTCTCAGGTCAGGAAAGAAGACGGTTCGGTTATCGTCGCCGTGCGGGCCCCGGGCGAGACGGCGCGTGCCGTCAGGGGAGCGGAGAGCGTCTATGCTCTGGCGATGGAAGCGGCCAATAGCGGCAGGAGCCTCAGGGACGTCGTCGACGCCAAGGGCCTTGGCGAAACGATCGATCTCGAGGAAGCCTATTCCCAGGGGCGGCTGCTTTCCCCGATCACGCATCCCGATCCCGCCCATCTGCATCTGACGGGGACCGGGCTCACGCATCTTGGCTCCGCTGCAACTCGCGACGCGATGCACAAGAAGGCGACGGAAGCCGCCGAGGAAACGCTGACCAACTCGATGAAGATGTTCCGCATGGGGCTCGAAGGCGGCAAGCCGAAGTCCGGTGAGAAGGGCGTGCAGCCGGAATGGTTCTACAAGGGCAACGGGACAACGGCTGTGGCGCCCGGCGAGCCGCTCGTGTCTCCGTCCTTTGCCGAGGATGGCGGCGAAGAGCCCGAAATGGCCGGCATCTATGTGATCTCCGACAAGGGCGTCCCCTTCCGGCTCGGCTTTGCGGTTGCCAACGAGTTCTCAGATCACAAGACCGAGCGGGTCAATTATCTGTGGCTCGCACATTCGAAGCTCAGGCAGGCGAGCTTCGGGCCGGAAATCCGCGTCGGCGCGGCTCCAGAGGATGTTCGCGGGGCATCGCGCATTCTCCGGGGCGGCAAGGTGCTGTGGGAGAAGCCTTTCCTTTCCGGTGAGGCGAACATGTCGCACAGCTTCGCCAATCTCGAATATCACCATTTCAAGTACGGCCTCTTCCGTGCACCGGGAGACATCCACGTCCACATGTTCGGCACGGCGACTCTTTCTTTCGGCGACGGCATCCGCACGGAGGAGGGAGACGTATTCGAGATCGAAGCCAAGGAATTCGGCCTGCCACTGCGCAATCCGCTGGCAATCGCGGCGGAGGAAGAGGTCGCTGTCCACCAGCTCTGACATATCTCCAATGGCAAGCGCGAGGCAGTGACCGCGGCCGCTTGCGGCAAGAAGACAAGGAGGCTGAAGCCCATGACACTTCACCAGAACCTGATCGCCGGCGAATGGGTCGGCGGAGACGGCGTTGCGAACATCAATCCGTCGAACACCGATGATGTCGTCGGCGAATATGCCCGCGCCAGCGCCGAAGACGCGAAAGCCGCGATCGCCGCGGCCAAGGCCGCCTTTCCCGCCTGGTCGCACTCCGGCATTCTCGAACGCCATGCGATCCTGAAGAAGACCGCCGACGAGATCCTGGCGCGCAAGGACGAGCTCGGGCGCCTCCTCTCGCGAGAAGAGGGCAAGACGCTCGCAGAAGGTATCGGAGAGACCGTGCGCGCCGGCCAGATCTTCGAGTTCTTCGCCGGGGAAACCCTGCGTCTTGCGGGTGAGGTCGTCCCGTCGGTCCGGCCGGGGATCGGCGTCGAGATCACCCGCGACCCGGTCGGCGTCGTCGGCATCATCACGCCCTGGAACTTCCCGATCGCCATTCCCGCCTGGAAGATCGCCCCGGCGCTGGCTTACGGCAACACCGTCGTCTTCAAGCCGGCAGAGCTGGTACCGGGCTGTTCGTGGGCGATCGTCGATATCCTCCATCGCGCGGGTCTGCCGAAGGGCGTCCTGAACCTCGTCATGGGCAAGGGCTCCGTCGTCGGCCAGGCAATGCTCGACAGCCCCGACGTCAACGCCATCACCTTCACCGGCTCGACCGCGACCGGGAAGCGGGTGGCCGTCGCCTCGGTCGAACATAACCGCAAGTACCAGCTGGAGATGGGCGGCAAGAACCCGTTCGTCGTACTCGACGATGCCGATCTGTCCGTCGCCGTAGAAGCGGCGGTCAACTCCGCCTTCTTCTCGACCGGCCAGCGCTGCACCGCCTCCTCGCGGATCATCGTCACCGAGGGGATCCATGACCGGTTCGTCGCCGCCATGGGCGAGCGGATCAAGGGTCTCGTCGTCGACGACGCGCTGAAGGCCGGCACCCATATCGGTCCCGTGGTCGATCAGAGCCAGCTCAACCAGGACACCGACTATATCGCGATCGGCAAGCAGGAGGGCGCCAAGCTCGCCTTCGGCGGCGAGGTGATCTCGCGCGACACGCCCGGCTTCTATCTGCAGCCGGCGCTGTTCACCGAGGCGACCAACCAGATGCGCATCTCGCGCGAGGAAATCTTCGGGCCGGTCGCGGCCGTCATCCGCGTCAAGGATTACGACGAGGCGCTCACTGTTGCCAACGACACGCCGTTCGGCCTGTCTTCGGGCATCGCCACCACCAGCCTGAAGCATGCGACGCACTTCAAGCGCAATGCCGAGGCCGGCATGGTGATGGTCAACCTGCCGACGGCGGGCGTCGATTTCCACGTGCCGTTCGGCGGCCGCAAGGCTTCCTCCTACGGCCCGCGCGAGCAGGGCAAATACGCCGCAGAGTTCTACACCAACGTCAAGACAGCCTACACGCTTGCCTGAAGAAACCGGGCGTAAAGCCGGCATGTCCAGCCCGCGCAGGGCGCAAGGAAGGAAGAAATGAAGAAGAAAGCTGAGTGGCCGCGCAAGCTCCGTTCGCAGGAGTGGTTCGGCGGTACTGGCAAGAATGCCATCATGCATCGCTCCTGGATGAAGAACCAGGGGCTTCCCGCCGACACCTTCGACGGGCGGCCGATCATCGGCATCTGCAACACCTGGTCCGAGCTCACGCCGTGCAACGCGCATCTGCGCGACCTCGCCGAGCGTGTGAAGCGCGGGGTTTACGAGGCGGGGGGCTTCCCGGTGGAATTCCCGGTCTTCTCGACCGGTGAAAGCACGTTGCGCCCGACGGCGATGATGTTCCGCAACCTGGCGGCGATGGACGTCGAGGAATCGATCCGCGGCAATCCGGTCGATGGCGTCGTCCTGCTCGGCGGCTGCGACAAGACCACGCCCAGCCTGTTGATGGGTGCGGCCAGCGTCGACATTCCGGCGATCGTCGTATCCGGCGGTCCCATGCTCAATGGAAAGTGGCGCGGCAAGGACGTCGGGTCCGGCACGGCGATCTGGCAGTTTTCCGAAATGGTGAAGTCCGGCGAGATGTCGCTGGAGGAGTTCATGGACGCCGAGCAGGGCATGGCCCGTTCCGCGGGAAGCTGTATGACCATGGGCACGGCCTCGACCATGGCGTCGATGGCCGAAGCGCTCGGCATGACGCTTTCGGGCAATGCGGCCATTCCCGCGGTCGATGCGCGCCGCCGGGTGATTTCGCAGCTTACCGGCCGCCGCATCGTCGAGATGGTCAAGGAGGACCTGAAGCCCTCCGACATCCTGACCAAGGAGGCCTTCGAGAACGCCATCCGCGTCAACGGCGCCGTCGGCGGCTCGACCAATGCGGTGCTGCATCTGCTCGCGCTTGCGGGCCGTGTCGGCGTCGATCTTTCGCTGGACGATTGGGACAGGCTCGGCCGCGATGTGCCGACCATCGTTAACCTGCAGCCCTCCGGCAAATATCTGATGGAGGAGTTCTATTATGCCGGCGGTCTGCCGGTCGTGATCAAGGCGGTCGCAGAGATGGGCCTCCTGCACAACGATGCCATCACCGTCAGCGGCGACACGATCTGGAACGACGTCAAGGCCGTCGTGAACTACAACGAGGACGTGATCCTGCCGCGGGAAAAGGCGCTGACGAAATCGGGCGGCATCGCCGTGCTGCGCGGCAATCTGGCGCCGCGCGGTGCTGTTCTGAAACCTTCGGCCGCCTCGCCGCACCTTATGCAGCACAAGGGCCGTGCGGTCGTATTCGAAAGCATCGAGGATTATCACGCACGCATCAACCGTGAGGATCTCGACATCGACGAGACCTGCATCATGGTGCTGAAATATTGCGGTCCCAAGGGCTATCCGGGCATGGCCGAGGTCGGCAATATGGGCCTGCCGCCGAAGGTATTGAAGAAGGGGATCACCGACATGATCCGCATTTCGGATGCGCGCATGTCGGGTACGGCCTACGGCACCGTCATCCTTCATACCGCGCCGGAGGCTGCGGAAGGCGGACCCCTGGCGCTCGTCGAGAATGGCGACATGATCGAGGTCGACATCCCGAACCGCACGCTGCATCTCCATGTTTCCGACGAGGAACTTGCACGACGCCGTGCGGCCTGGGTATCGCCGGTAAAACCGCTCACGGGCGGCTATGGCGGCCTCTATCTCAAGACCGTGATGCAGGCGGATTCCGGCGCCGATCTGGACTTCCTTGTCGGCGCGCGTGGATCGGTGGTCGAGCGCGACAGCCACTGATGCGATGAACCGCGGCGGAGCGTTCGGGTACGAATCTCCGCCGCGACCTCATCACCGGACGGGGCGGTTGCACACTGCGCCGCCTCGACAAGTTGTGCGCCTCCGCCTGTTCGTGAAACTTATTCGCGTGTTCGGAATTATCCTCAATCGGGCAATCGCTTTCCGTTGCAAGAGGAAGTGAACATGCGGAAGAAAGCCTTCGTTCTCTCTGTCGGTCTCATGACGAGTCTGACCTTTATTCCCAGTACTCCCGGCTTTGCCCAAAGCGTCGGAGGCAATGGTGGCCTGAACGTCGGAGTGTCTCTCGGAGGTTCGCGGGGCGTCAACGCCAATGTCGGCGCATCGCTTGGCGGATCCAGAGGTGTCAGCGCCGACGTCGATGCGTCCGTCGGAGGATCGCGCGGGGTCAATACTTCGGCCACGGCATCCGTCGGCGGCAGCCGCGGCATCAGCGCCAATGCCAATGCAAATGCGGGCGGCAGCCGCGGCCTCAACAGCACTGTCAGCGCAAATGTCGGCGGCGGCAACGGCATCGACGCCGATGCGGACGTTTCGCTCGGAGGCAGCCGCGGTCTCAACGCCAATGTGAGTGCGAATGCCGGCGGCGGAAGCGGAGCCGGATTGGATGTTGGCCTCGGTCTTGGCGGCGGCAGCGCGGGCGGCGGAGGTGGACCCGGCAACGGCGGCAGCGGTGGCGGACCGGGCGCCGGTGGGGGCGCGGGCGGGATAGGCGCCCCGGCCAGACCCCGATCGCAGCTTTCAACGCCATGTCCCCCAACGAGCGGCGCACGGTACTGAAGCGCTGCCGTGATGTCGTCAGTGGCGGCTATGACCGGGGACTGGTCGCTCTTTGCCGGATCCTGCAGTCGACTGCATCGCGGTAAGTGGAGCTGAAGGCCTGCCTGGATCCTTTCACGCTTTCAATGAAACGTGAAATGATCCAACCTCTTCCACAACAGAGCATTTCAATGGAAACACTGAAATGCTCTACCCATTTTAATCGACGCACTTGCGGACGGAAAACCCGTTACACACTTCTCCCGGAAGTGCTCTAAGGGCCGCTTCAATTCTGAGCTTGGCTCTGTCCTTGCTGCTCGACGGTCACGGCCACCTTCAGGGTCTCGGTGCCTGTACCGTGCACCAGTCCCGACACCGGCGAAGCATCGCGGTAACATAGTCCCGAGGCGATGCGGACATAGCGGTCGTCCGGGCAGACCTTGTTGGCGGGATCGAACCCGACCCAGCCAAGGCCGGCAATGTGCACGTCGGCCCAGGCGTGGCTTGCGGTCTGCTGCGGATGATCCTCCATCATGAGATAGCCGGAGACGTAGCGTGCGGGCAGGCCAAGGGTGCGCGCGGCGGAGATCAGGATATGGGCATGATCCTGGCATACGCCCTTGCCGCGCTCCAGCGCCTCCTCGGCGGAGGTCCCGACCTGGGTCTCGCCCGGTTCGTAGCGTACGGTCTCGTGAATGATCGCCATAAGCGCGTGCAGGCGCTCGAGTTCAGTGGCGCCTCCGGCGGCTTTCGCGAGCTCGCGGATCCGCTTGCCCGGCTTGGTCAGCGGGGTTTCGCGGGCGTAGAGCCACAGCGGTACATAGGACTGGTGAGCGCCGAATACGCCGGCCCGGTCTTCCGTTTCGACCTCGCCTCTCGCCTCTACGCAAAGGGTCGTTCGATCGGCGTCGACGCTGACGAGATGCGTGCGGTTGCCGAACTGGTCGTCATAGCTCACCTCGATGGCGGCCCCGTCCACAAGCGTCTCCCAGTTCCGCACCGTCTGGCCCGGCAGATTCACCGGCGTGAGGCGCAGTCGCTGCAATGCGTATTGTACCGGTTGGTCGTAATGATACTCGGTCGTGTGGCTGATTTTCAGATACATCTACGCCCCCTGAAGCTCATTGATAGAACCGGTAACCATCTGAGATTTCCCGGCCGAGGCGATTGTTCTGGCTGATGAACTCCTTGAGATATTGGTGTAGCCCCTGATCCATGATTTCCGCGATCGACTGGCTGCGCAGCAAGCCGAGCGTCTGTTCGGCGGTCTCGTGGGCCGCGTGACGCTCGCCGTATTCGCGCGCGAGATAACCGAGATTGGAGACGAGCTTGTCGTAGCAATAGGCCAGCGAGCGCGGCATGCGGCCGTTTGCGATCAGGAAGTCGGCAATATCTGCGGGCCTGAGTTCGGCGTCATAGACCCAGCCATAGGAGCGGTGTGCGGAGACCGAGCGCAGGATCGATTCCCATTGGACGTTGTCCATGGACGATCCGACCGCGGAGACCGCCGGCAGAAGCACGTAATATTTGACGTCGAGGATGCGTGCGGTGTTGTCGGCCCTCTCGATGAAGGTGCCGATGCGAGAGAAGTTGAAGATCTCGTTCCTGAGCATCGTGCCGTGGAAGGCGCCCCGGATAAGCCCGGCCCGCCGCTTGATCGTGTCGATGATCTCCGGCATGTCGGTGGTCTTCGCCCTCCTGGCGAGGATCCCCTTCATTTCGATCCAGCATTCGTTGATCGCTTCCCATGTCTCGCGCGTGAGCGCCGTGCGGACCATGCGGGCGTTGTTGCGCCCGGCCTCGATGCACGACATCACGCTTGACGGGTTGGCGCGGTCACGCAGGAGGAAGTCGATCGCGTCGCCGCTGGTCAATCCTTCGTGGATCTGGTCATAGAGGTCTCGCACGTCCGCGCTTTGCAACACCCCGTCCCAGTCGTCCTCGGCCGCTTCGCTGCGCGTGAGCGACATGCGCAATCCGGCATCGATGAGGCGGGCGCTGTTTTCCGCGCGCTCGATATAGCGGAACATCCAGTAGAGGCCGTTCGCAGTTCTTCCCAGCATGCCTCAGTCCTCCAGCACCCAGGTATCCTTGGTCCCACCGCCCTGGCTGGAATTCACCACCAGGGAGCCTTCTTTCAGGGCCACGCGGGTCAGGCCGCCCGGAATGATCTGAACCTTGTCGGAGACGAGCACATAGGGACGCAGATCGACGTGGCGCGGCGCAATGCCCTTTTTGACCATGATGGGCACCGTCGAGAGCGACAATGTCGGCTGGGCGATGTAGTTGCCGGGGCGGGATTTGAGCTTCTCGGCAAAGGCTGCACATTCCTTTTTTGTCGCGGTCGGGCCGACGAGCATGCCATAGCCGCCGGAGCCGTGAACCTCCTTGACGACGAGCTCGGCGAGATGCTCGAGTACGTATTTGAGGCTCTCCGGTTCCGAGCAGCGCCAGGTGGGCACGTTCTCGAGCAGGGGTTTGCGGCCGGTATAGAACTCGACGATTTCCGGCATGTAGGAATAGATCGCCTTGTCGTCGGAAATGCCGGTGCCGGGGGCATTGGCGATGGTGATGTTGCCGGCGCGATAGACATCCATGATCCCCGGTATCCCGAGGGCGGAATCCGGGCGGAAGGTGAGGGGGTCCAGGAAATCGTCGTCGACGCGCCGGTAAAGTACGTCGATCGCCTCGTAGCCGCGCGTCGTGCGCATCTTTACCCTGCCGTCGATGACGCGCAGGTCCGAGCCCTCCACCAGTTCGACGCCCATCATATCCGCCAGGAACGCGTGCTCGTAGAAGGCCGAGTTGTAGATGCCGGGCGTGAGGACGGCAACGCGCGGCTTGCCCTCGCAGCCGGCCGGGGCGAGCGAGGAAAGGCTCTGGCGAAGCAGATTGGGATAGTTCTCCACCGGCCGCACGCGGTTCTGGTGAAACAGCTCCGGAAACATCTGCATCATGGTTTCGCGGTTTTCCAGCATGTAGCTGACACCGGAGGGCGTGCGGGCATTGTCCTCCAGAACATAGTACTGGTCTTCGCCGGTGCGTACGATGTCGGTACCGACGATATGGGTGTAGACGCCGCCCGGCGGCCGGAAGCCGATCATCTGCGGGAGGAAGGTGTCGTTCTTCTCGATCAGTTCGCGCGGGATGCGACCGGCGCGGATGATCTCCTGCTTGTGATAGATGTCGTCGAGAAAAGCGTTGAGCGCGATGACGCGCTGTTCGATGCCTTGGGCGAGCCGGCGCCATTCGCGCCCGGAGATGATGCGGGGTATGAGATCGAAGGGGATCAGTTTCTCGGAGGAGTCCGCGTGTCCGTAGACTGCGAAGGTGATGCCCGTCTTACGAAAAATCTTTTCGGCTTCCTTCGATTTCGCGATGAGCCGGTTTCTGTCCTGACTGGCATACCATTGATGATAGGTCGAATATGGCTGGCGCGGACTGCTGTCCGCATTGATCATTTCGTCAAATACCAAAGGCGTGATCCCCTTATTTTCGACCATTTGAATACAACGCAGAGTGCAATGCAAGAAGCGTGCACATTTGCGATCGAAGAATTTGGCGGGTGGCGGCGCGGCCGTTTTCAGCGTTTCCGGGCGAAAACCGGGGCGGCGGCACGCACAGCCCGGACTTCGGGCTGCGCAGAAAAAACAGGCTGATGCCCGGATTTTAGGCCCATGGTATTCGCGAAAACGCGTTCAGCAGGTTGTGGAGCGGCCATTCCGATTCGCTGATAGTATCGATCAGAAAAATTCCTTTGACCGGGCGCTGTTGCCGCTCTATCGCGGCAGCGGCGATCCTGCCCGGATCGTCCCCTATCCATTTGCTCAGGAACGATTTCATGCTCGCCCGCCTGGCCCCGGCCATCTTCGTGCTGCTCTGGTCGACAGGCTGGGTCGTTGCAAAATATGCGGCCATCTTCGCCGATCCGCTGACCTTCCTGGCGCTGCGCTATAGCTTCGCCATTCTGCTCTTCATCGGCTTCTGTCTTCTGAGCGGCGCGCGCTGGCCGCGCTCGGCGACGGCGATCGGCCATGCCGTCGTGTCCGGCGTCTTCCTCCACGGCCTCTATCTCGGTGCCGTCTGGTGGGCGATCGGGCAGGGTGTGCCCGCGGCGATCTCTGGCATCATTGCCGGCTTGCAACCCCTGATGACGGCTGCGGTCGCGCCTTGGCTGATCGGCGAGAAGCTGGCGGGCCAGCAGAAGCTGGGCCTTATCCTCGGCTTTTGCGGCATCGCGCTTGCGGTTGCGCCGAAAATGCTGGCGATCGACTCGGCCGCAACGCCGATCCACCTGCTGCCGCTGGCCGTCAACGTTCTCGGCATGGCCGCCGTCACCTACGGGACGCTCTATCAGAAACGGTACCTGCAGACTGGCGACATCCGATCGATTGCAGCGTTGCAATACGTGGGAGCGCTCCTCGTGACCATCCCTCTGGCGCTCATGCTCGAGGACCTGCGGGTCACCTGGAATATCGAACTTGTCGCGGCGCTCGCCTGGTCGGTGCTGGGCCTCTCGATGGGAGCGATCGCACTCCTGCTCTATCTCATTCGGCGCGGGCAGGTATCGCGCGCGGCATCGCTCATTTATCTGGTGCCGCCGCTCGCCGCCGGCGAGGCGGCTCTGTTCTTCGGAGAAGCGCTGACCTGGCCGATGATCATCGGCACGGTAATTGCTGTCACAGGGGTCTATCTCACCAACCGCAAGCCGGCCAACGGAACAGCCGCGAGCGACAGCGCAAAGGAAGCGCAGGCGGTTTGACGAACTCGATGACGGGGTGCACTCGAAGCCCTGTCGATCGCACCGCCCGGTATCGTCGGCCGCAACTCATGGTCGGGGCGGTCGAACGGGTCCGGCCGGGTCCGGGTCGGAGGTCATGCAGCGGATCGCTGTCCCGATGATCGGCGGAATGGTATCCTCGACGATCCTCACCTTGGTGGTCATTCCGGCCGTTTATGGCGTCGTGAAGGGCCGGCGGCTGCCCTCACCGGGTGCATCGACGAAAGCGGACCATTTCAATGCCGCACAACACGCGTACAATGGAGAGCAGCGATGAGAAGAAGAGCGTTTCTGATTTCCGCGGCCGCGACCGCGTCGGTTTGGATGATCGGACCGGCCTTGGCAGCCGGGCGTGAAATGGTCGTCTACAAGGACCCCAATTGCGGCTGCTGCCATGAGTGGGCCGCGGCGATGAAGGGAGCCGGCTTCCAGGTAAAGATCGAGGACGTCGAAGACCTGTCTGCGATCAAGCAGCGCCATGCGATCCCCGATGAGATGCAGGGTTGCCATACGGCCGTGGTCGGCGGTTATTACGTGGAGGGCCACGTGCCGCTCGATGCCGTCGAAAGGCTTCTCGCCGAGCGTCCGGACATTGCCGGCATCGCGGTCCCGGGCATGCCCGTCGGATCGCTGGGCATGGGAGACGACCCGCGCGCATCCTATGACGTGTTCGCAGTGAGCAGGGACGGCACCAGCGCGATCTACCAGTCCGTCAGGCCCAAGGGCTGACCGGCGCAGGTGATGCAGGGTGTCGAAACGGCGGGGATCTACCCGCCGTTTCGACGACGCTTGGCGCCTAAGAGCGTTCAATGCATTGAAGCACCAAACATTCTAAGTCTTTGACGCTACGCACTTATCCTCGAAGTGCTCTAGCGCTGATGGCCGCGACCGTCGGCACGCTGCGGTCGATTGCCGCCGCCATTGCGTTCGCCGGACTGTTCGCTTCCGCGGCGGCCGGCCTGCTGTGGTCCGGGCCGCCCATGGTGCTTCTGCGCCTTGTGATTGCGGTGGCCTTCCGGCCTTCCGTCCGCCGGTCCATGCCCGGCAGCGCGCTGGTCGCGGCGCTCGTGCGAGCGCTCGTCGCGCAGCAGGTCGTCGCCGGCGAATCCGCCCGCTGCCGCCTGGCGCTGCGGCCGATCGCGGCGAGGTCCGCCCTGGCGCTGTCCTGCGCCATTGCCGCGAGGCTGACCGTTGCCGCGGCCGCCACGGCCCTTGGAGGGGCGGGCCTGGTCGGCGGGCGCTTCGCCGCTGGCGACAGCGATCTGGATGCCCATCAGCTTTTCGATGTCACGGAGCAGGCGGATTTCGTCCGGCGCGCAGAAGGCGATCGCGATGCCGTCGCGGCCGTTGCGGGCCGTACGGCCGATACGGTGCACATAGGCGTCGGGCACTTCCGGCAGGTCGTAGTTGTAGACGTGGGTGACGCCCGGAATGTCGATCCCGCGGGCGGCCACGTCCGTCGCCACGAGCACGCGGATCTCACCGTCGCGGAATGCCTTCAGCGCACGCTCCCGCTGACCCTGGCTCTTGTTGCCATGGATCGAGGCGGCCTTGAAGCCGACATGGTCGAGATGCTTCATCAGCTTCTCGGCGCCATGCTTGGTGCGGCTGAAAATCAGCGACAGCCCATCGGGATTGGCAGTCAGCGTCTGCTTCAGGATCGTCGTCTTCAGGTCCTTGCCGGGGACGAAATGCACATATTGTTCGACCTTGTCGGCGGCTTTGCCCGGAGGCGAGACTTCGACCTTGACCGGGTCGGTCAGGTATTCGCCGGCAAGCTCGGCAATCAGCTTGGGCATGGTTGCGGAGAAGAGCAGCGTCTGACGGTTCTTCGGCACCAGCTTGGAAATCTTGCGCAGGTCATGGATGAAGCCGAGGTCAAGCATCTGGTCGGCCTCGTCGAGAACGAGATAGCGAGCCTGGGTCAGCGTCACCGCCTTGCGCGAAACGAGGTCGAGCAGGCGGCCAGGGGTCGCGACGAGAATGTCGACGCCACGGGCGAGCTGTTCGGTCTGCTTGTTGATCGAAACGCCGCCGACGACGAGGCCGATCTTGAGCGGGCTCTTCTTCACGAAAAGCTTCAGGTTGGTCGCGATCTGATTCACCAGTTCGCGCGTGGGGGCAAGCACGAGCGCGCGGATGTTGCGCGGATCGGGACGTCTGCCGTCGGCGACGAGCTTTTCGATCATCGGCAGGCCGAATGCAGCGGTCTTGCCGGTGCCCGTCTGCGCAAGGCCGATGAGGTCATGGTCTTTCAGGACCAGCGGAATGGCTTGAGCCTGGATGGGCGTCGGCTTTTCGAAACCATTGGCGGAGAGTGTCGCCACAATGTGCTCGGAGAGGCCAAGCTCTTTGAAAGTGGTCAATGCATATACCTTTCGGGGCGCCAAACGCTCTCGCCGGAACAGCAGGATGCGGTTCCGGTGTCATCTGGCGTCAAGAACCCCGCGTGAATTGGGAACTTGTGGGTTAATAGAAAATCGTCAGGCGCCTGTGCTGCCGCGGAGGGCGGCGATGTTTCGCGCTTTTCCTTCTTCACGGCTTCGAAGTGATGCCGAGGGCGCGCTCACGCGGCGGCCGGAAGGTGACGCAGGCCTTAGATCGTTGTTTTGCGCCGGAAAGTCAAGCTGCATCTTTTCGCAGCTGCGAAAGCATGCCGTCTCGTCGCGCCGGCAGGCGAAACGTCGCCCCCGGCGAAAGGGCATGGACCACACGCCGGCATCCGCGGCGACAGCCGGCAAAGAAGCAGCACGTCACCTATGTTCCCCTTGCAGAAGAAGGGCCTGAGCGTACAATCTAGCCGCTTGACCTCGCCGATTGTCGGCTGCTGACGGGCTGGTGATGCGAGCGGGCCGCGCGACACGGCATGCGCAGATATTCGGCGGCAAGGAACCTGACGCGGCCTCAGCCGTTCTGTCCGTGAACCTCGCCAACCTATCTGCCATCTACACGGGGAGACAATAGTGCGGAACCGGATCTGGATTTTGACAGCCGATGGAAACACGGCGCGCATCGTGAAGGACGTCAACCTGCTGAAGGATGGCAGGCAGCAGCCGGAGGAGGAGACATTTCAAATCGAGACCAAGCGTCGCCAGGACATCATGGCCGACAAACCCGGACGCAGCCATTCGTCCGTCGGTCACGGCCGTTCGGCGATGGAGTATAGCAGCGACCCCGTACGTGAGGAGCAACATCGCTTCGCCGTGGAGATCGCCGGGAAGCTCGAACACTATGCCCACGACCAGGCCTTCGAAAATCTCGTGATCTGCGCGGCACCCAGGACGCTCGGCGACCTGAGGAAGCTGCTCTCGCACCAGGTCAAGGAAAAGACCCTTGCCGAAATCGACCGCAATTGCGTCGCGGTTCCGACCGATCAGTTGATCGCGACAGTCAAGTCCGTAGTCTTCCCCGGATAAGCACGTCCGGATTCGGGCAATCAGGCTTTGTCGCCGCGCAGCATCTCCCGCTTGCCGGCAAAGCCGGGACGACGTTCGACGGTGAAACCCGCCGCCGCCAGGTTGCGGCGGACGAAGCCGGCTGCGGCATAGGTCGCGAAGCTGCCGCCTGAGACGGTCCTGTCGAACACCAGCCGCATGAGTTCTTCCGACCACATGTCCGGATTGCGAGAGGGTGCGAAACCGTCGAGATACCAGGCGTCGAAGTCCGGAGGGGAGGCTGACACGCCGTCGAACGCCGTGCCGATCACCACCGTAAGCCGAACCTCTTCGCTGAATGCGATGTCGATCTGGCCGGCCGGGTTCGTGGGCCAATTGACAACGAGCGCCTGCCGCTCTTCGTCGATTTCCGGCCAATGCGCCAGCGCCCGGCCGATCTCCACCGCTTGCATGGGAAAGCGCTCGAAGGAAACGAAATGGAGGCTCCTGGCCGCGGCCGGCGATTGTTTCCAGCGGCGCCAGGTTTCGCAGAAATTGAGCCCCGTGCCGAAGCCGAGTTCGCCGATCGTGAACGGGCCGCCCGCCTGCCAGCGTTCCGGCAGCCGGTTGCCGGCAAGAAAGACGTGGCCGCATTCGAGCCGTCCGTCGGTGCGGCAATAAAAGTGATCGCCAAATTCCTTCGAATAGGGCATATCGCCCTCGTGCCATTCGAGGTTTTGCCGCGAGGGTGAAGGGCTCTGGCCGGGATCGGTTCCTGTCATGGTGAACCCGATAATTCTCCGGCCCGGGAAGGTCAATCGATGTGCGAAGTTTTGATCGTGGGCGGCGGCGTCATGGGGCTCTGGGCCGCCGTGATGGCCGCCCGCGCCGGGTTCGCGACGCGGCTCCTCGAGCGCAGGCTGATAGGTTCCGGCGCGAGTGGCGGTCTCCTCGGCGCGCTCATGCCGCATATGCCCGACCGGTGGAACGACAAGAAGCAGTTCCAGTTCGATGCCCTGGTGTCGCTCGAAGGCGAGATTGCCGAGCTTGAAACAGCCACGGGCCTCTCGGCAGGCTATCGTCGCTGCGGCCGTGTCATGCCCCTCGGTAAGCCGCATCTGCGGGAGATCGCCCTTGGTCGCGAGCGGGATGCGGCGCAGAACTGGCATACTCCGGCACGCCCGTTCCATTGGCAAGTCCGCGATGCCGACGCAGTCGGTTGGCCGGCCGCCGATGCGGCGCCCTTCGGTGTCGTCAATGACACGCTGGCCGCCCGGTTGGCGCCGCGCAGCCTGCTTGCGATGCTGCGGGCTGCCTTGGACCAGTTTCCGCATGTCCGATGCGAGGAAGGGGCGGAAGTCGTCTCGCTCGACCCGGCGGTCGGCCGGCTTGCGCTAGCCGACGGGCGCGATTTGACCTTTGAGCGCCTGATCCTCGCCGCGGGCGTCGAAAGCTTCTCCTTCATCGACCGTTTGACCCAGCCGCGGCGGGCGCCGAGCGGCGGTGCGGTCAAAGGACAGGCCGCGCTGCTTCGCGCCGACATCGATCCGGCCTTGCCCATCATCTTTGCCGACAGTCTCTATGTCGTCCCGCATGAAAGCGGCCACGTGGCGGTCGGCAGCACGAGCGAGAACCGGTTCGAGGAACCCTTTTCCACCGATGGCCAGCTCGATGCACTGCTTGCCCGCGCAACGGCTCTTGCACCCGCATTGCGCGGCGCCCCGGTGGTCGAGCGCTGGGCGGGCCTGCGCCCCAGATCTACGGGGCGCGAACCCATGGTCGGCCGTCACCCCGATCACGAAAGGGTCTTCGTGCTGACGGGCGGCTTCAAGGTGAGCTTCGGATTGGCGCATGCTCTGGCGCGATCCGTGGTCGACGAGATTGCCGGCCGTCCAGCCGTCGCGCTTCCTGAAACGTTCCACTGTGCGCACCATATCGCGGCATTGCGATAGGCGAGGCAGGCTTCACGACCCCGTTACGGCCGGCCAAATTCGTCAATCTGTCACGCAAATCACTTAACACGCCGCCATTGGACCTCGAACGGGATGCGGGCCATTCCGCCTTCACGGACTTCCGGAGCTTGCGCCATGCGCTATGCGATCTGTTTCACCCCGCCGATGGGAGACCCGCTTTCTGCGGCGGCTGCCAGCTGGCTCGGCCGCAGCGTCTATTCCGGGGAGGCCGTGGAACTGCCGTCGATTGCCGGCCTCGCCGTTTCGGAGATGGCCTTCTACACGGCCGTTCCACGCCGCTTCGGCTTTCATGCGATGATCATGGCGCCCTTCCGCCTGAAGCCGGATATGGACGAAGCGCAATTGCTCAAGGCGATGATGCTCTTCACGAGCGGGGAGACGCCGTTTCAAATCGAGCGGCTGGAGGTTGCACGCCTCAGCCAGTGCTGGGGGTTGATGCCGGAGGTGCCCAGCCAGTCGATGCATCTGCTCGCCGCTCGCGTCCTGCAGGCGCTGGACCGGTTCCGCGCTCCGCTGAGTGAGGACGATATCGAGCGGGCGGACCCGGACAGGCTCACGGCTCCGCAATTCACCAATCTGCATCGCTGGGGCGATCCCCATGTGATGGACGAATATCGTTTCCACATGCCGCTGACCGGCCCCCTCAACGCCGATGTGGGGCGGCGGGTTGAGGCACCCTTGCGCGGATTGTTCGAACCGCTGCTGACCGAACCGCTCCTGATCGGCAGCCTCGCTCTGTTCATCGAGCACGAGCCCGGAGCGCCGATGCGCGTGCATTCGCAGCATCCGCTTGGAAAGATTTCCGCGCGCCCGCGCGCCAAGGCAGGACTGTCGATCGGGCAGCGCCCCGGCCCCGACACTCGGGCCACGCCGCCGGTCGCGCTGACCGCCTCGCTTCCCGGCAGGCCGTAACTTCGGAATCGCCATTTTTCCCATCTCGACAATCCGGTGCGGGATGCTACCGTTCCGGAAAAGTCGAAGGGTGAAATCATGTCCGAGAATTCCTATCCGCGCGACCTCGTCGGCTATGGACGCAGGCCGCCTGAGGTGCGTTGGCCGGGCGACGCCAATATCGCCGTGCAGTTCGTGCTGAACTATGAGGAGGGCGGCGAAAGCTGCATCCTCGACGGCGATCCGGCGTCCGAATGTCTGCTGTCGGAGATCGTCGGCGCTCAGCCATGGGCTGGACAGCGAAACCTCAATATGGAGTCGATCTACGAATATGGCGCCCGCGCCGGCTTCTGGCGGTTGTGGAGGATGTTCACGAGCCGGGGCGTGACGCTGACGGTCTATGGCGTGACGCTTGCCATGGCACGCAATCCGGAAGCCGTCGCCGCCATGAAGGAGGCCGGCTGGGAGATCGCCAGCCACGGCCTGCGCTGGCTCGAATACAAGGACGTTCCCGAAGACATCGAGCGCCAGCACATCCGCGAGGTCGTGCGGCTGCACACCGAACTGACCGGCGAGCGTCCGCTCGGCATCTATCAGGGCAAGCCCTCGGCAAACACGCTCAAGCTCGTACTGGAGGAGGGCGGCTTCCTCTATTCCTGCGACTCCTATGCCGACGAGCTTCCCTATTGGGTCCCCGGACTGACGCCGGGCAATCCGCATCTCATCATTCCCTATACGCTCGACGCCAACGACATGCGTTTCGCGACCAATCAGGGTTTCAACTCCGGCGACCAGTTCTTCACCTATCTCAAGGACACGTTCGACGTGCTCTATGCGGAGGGTAAGGAAGGCAGCCCGAAAATGATGAATATCGGCCTGCACTGCCGCCTGGTCGGGCGTCCCGGTCGCGCTGCGGCGCTCGCGCGCTTCATCGACTATGTGATGTCCCACGACAAGGTCTGGGTGCCGCGCCGCATCGACATCGCGCGCCACTGGTACGAACATCACAAACCCAACGGTACGCGCTGATGTCGGGGCGCGATGATTTCATCCGGCGCTTCGGCGGCATCTTCGAGCACTCGCCCTGGGTGGCGGAACGCGCCTATGATCGTGCGGCTTCCTCCGGCTTGACCGCAGGCAATGTCCATTCGGCGCTCTGCAACGCATTCCGCGCGGCTTCCCCGGCCGAACGACTTCGGGTATTGCGGGCACATCCCGATCTCGCAGGCAAGCTTGCGGTGGCCGGCGAACTCACGGCCGATTCGAAAGCCGAGCAGGCGTCTGCCGGTCTCGACCGGCTCTCCGCCGAAGAGCATGCGCGCTTCACCGGGCTGAACACGACCTACACCAGGAAATTCGGCTTTCCTTTCATCATCGCGGTGAAGGGGCTGACCAAGGAAGACATCCTCGCCGCTTTCGAGAGGCGCATTGACAATTCCAAGGAAGAGGAATTTGAAACGGCCTGTGCCGAGGTGGAGCGGATCGCCCGCCTGCGGCTCCGATCCATGCTTCCGGGAGACGACAATGCCTGACACCATTCCTGATCTGTCCGACCGCGCGACGGGGATGACGCGTTCAGCGTCCGAGCCTTCGGGCGCCAGCGCACAGAGAGCCGGAACGGCAGGCTGATGTCGCATATGCTTTCGATCGAGCCTCTGACCAGGGAGGCTTTCGCGCCGTTCGGCAGCATAATCGAGGCCGACCCGGCCTCGATGCGCTTCATCAACGGCGGCAATACCGAGCGGTTTCACGCGCTCGCACGTGTCGATGCGGCGGGAGAGGGCGCCGGCGTCATCATCAACATCTTTCGCGGGCAGCCCCGGGCATTTCCCTATTCCGTGACGATGATGGAGCGCCACCCGCTCGGCAGCCAGAGCTTTTCGCCTCTCCGGGACCGGCCGTGGCTGGTTGTGGTCGCCGAGGATGAAGGCGACCGTCCCGGCCGGCCGAGAGTCTTCCTCGCGAATGGCAGGCAGGGTGTCAATTACGGCCGCAATGTCTGGCATCATCCGTTGATGTCAGTGGGCGCCGTCAGCGAGTTCATCGTCGTCGACCGCGAGGGGCCGGGCAACAACCTGGAAGAGTTCCATTACGACGAGGCTTTCGTCATTCCCGATCCATCCAAAGGGTGAACGTGATGAGCAAGTCAGGCCGCCTGACGACCCATGTTCTCGACACCGCGCTCGGCAGACCCGCCCACGGACTGAAGATCGATCTCTACCGGCTCGAAGGCGATGCGCGGCACCTGATCCGTACGGTCCATACCAATAGTGACGGCCGCGTCGACGAGCCGCTCATGACGGGGGGCGGGTTTGCGACCGGCACCTACGAACTGGTCTTCCATGCCGGTGACTATTTAAGGTCAACCGGCGTGACGCTTCCGGATCCCGCCTTTCTCGAGCTCGTTCCCCTTCGCTTCGGCATTGCAGATGCCGACAGCCATTACCACGTGCCGCTGCTGCTCTCGCCTTACGGCTATTCCACCTATCGCGGCAGTTGATAACGCGTCGGCGGAAAGGTCGCCGGCAGGACATGACGGACGAAGACTACGACGCCCATGCCTTTGCAAGCCGCAAAGCAGCCCACGATGGCTGCTGAGTGGCACAGCACTACGAGAAATGCGGCTGGCCGATGGAGGGGCCAACCCCTCGTGGGCCGCATCTCAAGTCAGGGCCATGCCGCCATCGACATGAAGCTCGACCCCATTGACAAAGCTTCCCGCATCGGAGGCTAGGAAAAGAGCGGCGCGCGCCAACTCCTCCGGTCGACCAAGCCGGCCGGCGGGGATCAAGGAAGCCATGCTTTCTTCGAAAGCCGGCCGCTCGGCCTCCGATACGCCCAGTTTGGCGAGGATTTCGGTTTCGACCGGTCCCGGGCTCAGGATGTTTACGCGAATCCTGCGCGACCTGAATTCGAGCGCCCAGTTCTTAGCAAAGGCGGCGGTTGCTGCCTTTGAACCGGCATAGACGGTGTGATCCGGAAGAATTTTCGTGGCCGCGAGCGAGCTTGTGACGATGATGCTTCCGCCGTCGCGAATCAAAGGGGCCATCGTCTGCACGCCGAAAAATACGCCGCGCGTATTGATTGCGAAATGCCGGTCATAGTCTTCCGGAGTTACGTCCACGGAGGGAGTGAGATTGATGACCGCAGCATTGGCCATGTAGATGTCCAGTCCGCCGAAGCGGCTCTTCACGGTGTCCGCCAGCCTGCGATGATCGGCACGGTCGGCCGCGTCGCCCACGAAGCCGATGGCCGACGGACCGATTTCCTGTACGGCCCGATCTACAACATCCTGGCGCCGTCCGGTAATGATGACCTTCGCCCCTTCTTTCGCGAACAGCTGAGCAGTTGCCTTGCCGATCCCGCTGTTACCGCCGGTGATCACGGCGACCTTGTCTTTGAGGTGGTGCATTGTTTATCTCCTTTCGACGAGAAACCAGATAAACGGTGCCGCCCGAGATAATTAGATCATGGGCGGGCACATGAAATGTGCCGCGGAGGCGCAATTGCCGAACCTTCTCAACGAAATTTCCGGGCTGATGGCTTTTGTGCGGACGGTAGAGGCCGGATCGTTCAGCGCTGCGGCCCGCGACCTGCGAACAACACCGTCGGCGGTGTCGAAAGGGGTTGCACGCCTGGAAAAGAAAATCGGTACCCGGCTCTTCCTGCGCTCCACGCGCGCCCTGATGCTTACCCAGGATGGTCAGTTGTTGTTCGAGCGCGTTGCGCCGCTGTTGCGGGATTTGGGGGCAAGTGAAGAGGCGATCAGATCAGACATCGGACCCTCCGGCCGCTTGCGCATCAGCATGCCGAACGAAATGGCCCCTCTACTGCTGCCTCGTCTCTTCGGAAGTTTCGCAGCCGACTATCCGAACCTGCATATCGAAGTCGGCCTGACAGACCGGTTTGTCGATCTGATCAGGGAGGACTACGATGTTGCGTTGCGCGTCGGGAATTCCGCTCCGGGGGATTATATGGTTCGTCACCTGGCTGACCTGCCGATGACGATTGTCGGGTCTCCGACCTTCCTTGAAACCTGGGGAAATCCTGCGAGCGCCGAAGCGCTGGCAGCTCTGCCCTTCGCCCGCTATGTTCTGGGCGGTATCACTCAGCCAATGCGTCTGCCGGATGGGACGAGCTTCATACCCTCGGGGCGCGTCGATTGCGACTCAGGAACCGCACTCATTCAGGCTGCGCTTAGTGGGCTCGGAGCGGCCTATCTTTTGCGGTGTCTCGTAGCGAAAGACCTGGAAGGAGGCAGGCTTGTTGCACTCGCGACAGGTTTTTCGTTCCCCAGCGCTCCGTTTAGTGCCCTGCACGCCTTTGGAGGCACGGTGCCGTCGCGGGTAAAACTAGTCTGCGATTTTATCGCCCGGGAGGCAAAAGCCATCGCCGTCATCTGAGCAGCGGTGTCGGGTGGTCAAGCCCCTGCTTCCGCCCTCTCGCGCACCGTCGGGGGCAAGGTTTCCCATACCCTGATCAGTTCGGCAATGGAACGGACCTCCATCTTACGCATTACGTTGGCACGATGCAGCTTGACCGTGGCCTCGCTGATGCCAAGGTCGAAAGCAATTTGCTTGTTGAGGCGTCCGCGCGTCACCACCTCGCGTAGGACTTCCCGCTCGCGTCGCGTCAGTGTGTTCAAACGTTCAACATTGCGCTTGACCACGACCGCTACCGTTCGCTGGCTCTGATCCAACGCGATAGCGGCTATGACCGCATCGAGCAACGTCCGGTCCGACACGGGCTTGGTGAGGAAATCCACTGCGCCATCCTTCATCGCTCGAACCGTAGTCGGAATGTCGCCGCGACCGGTGAGGAAAATGATGGGCTTGGCAATGCCGCGCTCGGCCAGGTGGTGCTGGAGATCGAGCCCGCTTTCTCCTGGCATGTGGACGTCGAGAATCAGGCAGCCCGGGCCATCCAATATGTCGACGGCGTTCAGCAGTTCCTGAGTTCGAGGCGAAACTGGCGGGCTGAAAGCCCGCCGAGAGGATCAACTCGGACAAACCCTCTCGCACGGCTGCATCGTCATCGACGACGACGACAGTTGATTCGGCTGAACTTTCTTTGCCTTGTGGCAACAGGAGGGCTGATGTTCCAGCCGACTGGCCAAGTCTCATGTCACCCTCTATCTCTCGATTTTTGCAACGCCTTGCTGACAGCGACCAGCAGGTCAGGAGCGTCGAAGGGCTTACGGAAAAAGCCGTTAACGCCCTGGACGCGATCCTGGTCAGCGATTTCGTGGCGACCTGTAGTCAGGAATACCGGCAACTCCGGATAGGCACTCTTCACCCGGTCACGAAGTTCGAAGCCATTCATGCGGGGCATCCCGATGTCGGTTATGAGCAGGTCCAGACTCGAAAGTCCGTGATCGAGCAGGCCGCTCGCCGAATCAAAGCAACGGGCGGTATATCCAGCGGATTCCAGAAGCTCCTCCAGTGAGTCAAGCAGCCTTGGATCGTCGTCGACAACCGCGATCATCGGTCTTGTTTTGTGCATGTTTAGAATGCCTTCCGCATCGTACGCTCCAGGAGCTCGCCGAGCGCCCATTGATGCTGCCGCGTCGTAGACAAGGAAAGCACATACTCCCTCGTCATGTCGCCCCCTTCGCTACAACTGGTAAGGTGAAAACGAACCTTGCGCCGCGCGGCTCGTTTTTTTCCGTCCATAGACGTCCGCCGTGTGCTTCGACGATCGAGCGACTGATGGCGAGACCCATGCCCATTCCATTTTCCTTCGTCGTGAAGAATGGCTCGAAAATGCGCTCGGGAAACGCGATCCCGTTTCCGTTGTCGCCTATTTCGATCCGCACCTCGTCGTCCATTTCATGCATGCGCACATAAACAGTTTTGTTGTCCTCAATGGGATCCATTGCTTCCATGCCGTTGCGAATGAGATTGACGAGCACCTGCTGTACCTGGATCCGGTCGACTGTAACCGGCGAAAGGTTGGGTTCCACGTCGATGTTGAGCCGGATGCGACGGCGCAAGGCTTCGGCGGCGACCAGACTAGACGCTTCCGAGATAACGTCCGAAAGAACCAGAATGCTTCTATTCTCCACCGACTGCTTGAAGAGGGCTCGAATCCGGCTGACGACGTCCGCCGCTGACTTGGCGTCGCGGATCACACGTTCGGTCGTGATCTTGGCGCGTTCGATGTTGACGGGGTCTGCCGAAAGCCATCGGTAGCATGCGTGCGAATTGGCGACGATCGCCGCCAAGGGTTGGTTTACTTCATGTGCGATGGAAGCCGACAGCTCGGCAAGGCTCGCTGCCTGGCCGGCGCGCGCAAGCCGTTCTTGTGCCAGTCGCAATTCTTCCTGCATCCGAACCTCTCGCTCGACATCCAGACAAATAACATTCCATTGCACGATGGCGCCTTTATCGTCGCGCATCGGCGCCGCGCGCATCTCGATCCAGCGATATTCGCCATCGAAACGCCGCAGACGATGTTTTCTGCGATAAGGTTCTCCGCTTTCCAACGAAAGCGCATACTGCTCCTTGACGCCCGCAAGGTCATCCGGATGAACGCCGGCATCGAACGTTGCATCCAGTCGGGATTTCGCCCTTCCGTCGAGTTCTTCAAGCTCGTAACCAAGGAAATCACGGAGTTGCTGGTTTCGATAGACCGGCTCGCCGTTTGGCGCAGCGCAATCGATCATGGCCGGCAGGGTTTCCACCAGTTGCCAGAGGAAACGTTCCCTCTCGCGCAATGCCTCCTGTGCGCGCATCTCCTCTTCGATGTCGATTGAAGCAAAGTACCACTGTACGATTGCGCCGTGCGCATTGCGCAAAGGCTGAGCGCGCGCCTCAATCCAGCGATAGTTGCCGTCCTTCAGGCGCCGACGAAACCGATTGACGAAGGGTTGGCCGGTCGCAAAGCCGTTCCTTGCGCGTGCAAACATTGTTGGAAAGTCATCGGGGTGAGCCACTTCCCGGGCCAGTGCATCGAAGTCCTTGATCTGCGCCCCCGGCGCGCCAGCCTGATCCTGATATCGCTTGCTGACATAGGTCAGTTCGCCCGTTGGCGCGAAGCTCAAGGTGCTGAAGGGCATGGCCTCGATCATCTGCTCCAGCTGCTGCTTGCTGTTCCGCAGCGCTTCTTCTACCTGCATAATATCGTCTATATCGTGCGAGAGGCCGTACCACTGGAGGATACGTCCCTCCTCATCGCGCATCGGCTCAGCGCTCCCCTCCACCCAACGATAGACGCCATCGGCGCGTCGCAGTCGATACTTCATGGAGAATCGTTCGCCGGTCGCAACGCTGTGAAACAGCGCCTTTCTCATGCGCGTTTCGTCGTCTGGATGCACGACAGCCCCAATGATGGCAGCCAGAGGATGAACGCCTTCAACATTCGCGTTAACGACGTCCGGGCCCAGAAAGTCGATCAGTCGCTGGTTTAGAAAGTTCGGGACACCGTCGGGCGTCAACCGCCAGAGATAGCTGGGAACCATGTTCACAAGCAGCGAGAATTCCCGCTCGCGCGTGCGCAGAGCCTCTTCGGCCCTCTTGCGCTCTGTGATGTCGATAAAGCCGACGAGGCTCTTGTCGGCAATGGCGCCGGGCCGAGCGGTGGCGAAAACGACGTCCATGACGCTGCCGTCCATTCGCGCCACTCTGGTTTCTTCCTGGAAGACCTCTTCGCCGCGATAGCGTGCTTCGATGGAGCGGCGGATGGTGGCAAGGGACGGCTGCCAGTAGCGAGTGATCGAGCCGCCCATTTCTTCCGCGCTTTTTGCGCGGAACATGTCGACGACATGCTGGTTGGCCTCTTCGACCTCCAGCGCTTCCAGCGCGTGGCTGAGGAATTCGGGGTTCTCGTCGATGTAAGTTTCGAGACTGACGACGCCCTGTGCCCGCAATTCCTTGAACATCGGGATAAGCTTGCCTGCATCTATCTGGGCAAGACCGATGGGCATATAGTGGAAGAGTTCGCGGTAGCGACGCTCGCTCTGCTTGAGCGCCTCTTGCATTCGGACCTCATCATCGATGTCGATAGAGATTGCAAACCATTGCAAGACGGTTCCGCTTTCATCCCGCAAAGGTTCGGCCCTGCCATCGACCCACCGATAGGCGCCGTCCGCGCGCCGCATGCGATATTTTATGGAGTACGGTTCGCCCGTAGCCATGGACCGGCGAACGGCTTGCAGCAACCTATCGGCATCATCGGGATGGACGAGGGTTTGCACGGCCGTCACCAGCCCGCTTGCATTCGGCTTTTGCAACTGTTGCAGGTCAAGGCCGAAAAAATCGGTAAGACGCTTATTGAAGAACGTTGGCTCGCCTTCGGGGGTCAGCCGCCGGATATGAACTGGGACCATGTTCACGATCTGAGAGAGTTCCCGCTCTCTCTCCCGCAAAGCAGCCACGCTTTGTTGCAGATTCGACAATGCCAGTTGATGCTGGCGGGATATGGCGGCGACGATAAGCGCTGAAACGGCCGAAACTGCCAAGAAAAGCTGTAGCATGAACTGCTTGTGGCGCTGGGTCTCGTCGTCGCCGGCAAACGGACTGGTTCCGGATATCGTGAATATCGCCGTGATCAGTGTGAGGAGGACCAGGGCGACGACCGCACCCTCGAGTTCGAAGCGCACCGCGGCCCAAAGAAGCGGCGGCATGATGATGTATGCAAAGGGTAAGTAGCCACCGAGCGAGAGGGCGGCGACTCCAAGAAAAATCAGCGCAAGAACGCAGGCTTCCGCCAAACGCGCGGCCGAAAGCTCGGTCTTGTCGCGCCGGTTCTGGATTACGATGAATGTCAGCGGTGCAACGATCAAGACGCCGGTGGCGTCTCCAATCCACCAGAGCGGCCAAGCGCCGGTGAAGGTTTGCGACAATATGCCGAACCAGGCGAGTGTCGCACTTCCGACGGTGGCGCTCACCACCGGTGCAATTCCAGCACCCAGCACGATGAAAGCGAGAACCTCCCGCAAGGTTTCCAACCGCATCGATTTCTTTAAGGCCCAATTGACCAGCGAGGCACCGATGACTGCCTCCAGGGCATTGCCGACATATATCAGCGTGGCGGCAGGGAACGGGCTGTGGAACCACAGGACATTGCTTAGCATCTCGGCGAAACATCCCGCTAGAAGCCACCACGGCCAGCTCTGCCGTTGGACAAGAGCGAGCGTGGCAATGAAGAGCCCGCTAGGAGCCCAAAAGGAGATCCCGGTTCCAGGGACGATTGCCAGGGCGTGCGCAAAGCCGCAGCCCAGGACGTAGGCTACGACAAAGAGACCCAGATGCCGGGGGTGGGGACGATACGGCCAGATGAGCATCATCGGCTGCTCCGACAAACAAATGAAACATAAGATCACCAGCGTCAGGGCGAGTCAGCTTCGAGTTTGGTGCTGGCGGTTGCGCGCACCCTAGTCTGGCAGCCGTGCGGCCGCAACTTGCGGAAATCCATGGTTGGGCGCTCCTTGGGAAATAGCGCCGAGCCTCAACGAGCTCCGCGACGTTGATCACGAAGGCTATGGGAAAGGCCCAGGCACCAGGTCGCCAGACGAGTGATGCCTTGTCATGTGCCGGCAAAGCAGCCGAGCGCTACGCGAATGACGATCCCAATGATCATCGCCGGACATTTATCGCGCACAGGAATTCGACCGAGCGCGACACCGGGCGATCGCCGCATGCGGATGCGACAGCAGCAATAGCTCTACAGCGGCAGCAATCGTTCTGGCGCAGCCGTAGCTCGCTTTCGATAGATCAAAGAGGACACGCCGGCATTGAGTGTGTCGCGATCGACTTTCACTCCGCTTCCCACCCACGAGGCGGAAGCCATCCACGACATAGAACAGAGGAGCGTTCAAAGATGAACCAGATGAGCAGCAATACTCAGGAGGCAAGCGTGAAACTGGAGAGCGCCTCACATATCGGTAGGTCCGCATCCGAGGAACTGGTGCCGTCACGCTACGCCGTACAAATCGGCGAGATTGAAGTCCTGGTGATCAGCGATGGTGTGCTACCTCTTCCAACCGCGATGCTGGGCCATAACGCCGAGCCGGCCGCCCGTGCCGCCTGGTTGGGCGACATGTTTCTGCCGCAGGACGCGTTCGACTGGGCGCTGAACGTCGTCGTGGTCCGTAGCGGCGAGCAGACCATTCTCATCGATGCTGGCCTGGAACTCGACCCCGATTTGAACTTGCCGCGTGCTGGGCAGTTGATGAAGCGGCTGGCGGCCGCCGGCATCGACCTCGCATCCGTAACCGACGTGGTACTGACCCACATGCACATGGATCATGTTGGCGGACTGCTGGTCGACGGGGTGAAGGAGCAGCTGAATCCGGATCTGCGGATCCACGTTGCCGCTGCCGAGGTTAAGTTCTGGGAGTCGCCCGATTTCACACACGCGGTGATGCCGGAGGGGTTCCCGGACGCGCTTCGGGCGGCCGCCAAGCGGTTCGTCAAAGATTATCAGAGTCACCTGCGGCTGTTCGAGGATGAGCATGAGGTGGCGCCGGGCGTGGTCGTGTCTCGCACCGGCGGGCATACCCCCGGACACAGCGTGGTCCGCGTGGCATCGGGCAAGGACCGTCTCATGTTTGCCGGCGACGCCGTGTTCGCGGTCGGATTCGACCACCCCGACTGGCACAACGGTTTCGAACACGACCCCGAGGAGGCGGCTCGCGTTCGCGTCCGGCTTTTGCAGGAGCTGGCGGCCACCGGCGAACTGCTGGTGGCAACACATATGCCGTTTCCTTCCGTTGGCCATGTCGCGGTCGATGGCGAGGCCTTTCGTTGGGTGCCGGTCTTCTGGGACTACTGACCGCTTGTGGAATTGAGGTCGAACCAGACGTGCAACTTTGAAGGCCGTGTTCAGCGCGGCCTTCAAATCCCTGACGCATCGGGCTTTCTCAAATTCCCCTGTCGAACGACGCGCACCGTATAGGCGCTCGCAAATGGAGCCTCTTATGAAAATCGTTATCATCGGCGGAACCGGCCTGATCGGTTCGAAGACTGCAGAGCGCCTGCGCAAGAAAGGGCATGAGGTCATTGCCGCTGCCCCGAAAACCGGCGTCAATACCCTGACCGGCGAGGGCTTGGCGGAGGCACTGAAGCATACAGAGGTGGTTATCGACCTCGCGAACTCCCCATCCTTCGAGGACAACGCCGTGCTCGAATTCTTTCAGAAAGCGGGCAAGAACCTGATGGCGGCGGAATTGGCAGCCGGCGTAAAGCACCATGTCGCGCTCTCCATCGTCGGCGCAGATCGGTTGCCGGAAAGTGGCTATCTTCGAGCCAAGATTGCTCAGGAAAAGATCATTCGGGCAGCCGGCATACCCTATACGATCGTGCGGTCCACACAGTTCATGGAGTTTCTCGGCGGTATCGCCGAGGCGGGCACGGTCAACGGCACTGCTCGCCTGTCGACGGGTTCGTTGCAGCCGATAGCGTCCGAAGACGTCGCCGATTTCGTGACGGAGGCGGCCGTTGCCGCGCCGGCGAACGGCATCATCGAAATCTGCGGGCCCGAGCACGCTCGTCTTTGCGATTTTGCCGCGCGCTATCTCAAGGCGATCGGAGATTCCCGCACCGTCATCGCAGATCCGGATGCCCGGTATTTTGGGGCAAAGCTGGAAGAGGGTTCACTCGTCTCCGACAAGCACCCTCGCGTCGGCCGCATCGGTTTCGATGAGTGGTTTGCGACGACGCGCAGCAAGTAACGATCGGCGCACTGGCGGTCTATTGAGCAGCCCGGTGCCCCAGTCACGAAAGGATGGAAGACATGATCAAGACATTGCATTTTGCCGTCGCCTTGGCGGCTCTTCTCTCAGGTGCGGCGCTCGCACATGATTCGCCAGGTGGCGATGAGGGCGCGAAGGTTACGCTCGTCTATGAGCATGAATTGCCGAACGTTCCTGGCAAGAGCGTGAAGGGCGTTCTCGTCGAATACGATCCGGGCGGCTTTTCGGAGGGCCATACGCATCCAGTATCCGCCTTCATTTACGCTACCGTTCTCGAGGGCGCGATCCGCAGTCAGGTCAATGACGGTCCCGTCACTGTCTATAGCGCGGGTGAAAGTTTTTCGGAATTGCCAGGCGATCGCCACGGAATCAGCGAAAACGTCAGCAAGACCAAGCCGGCAAAGCTGCTCGCCGTCTTTGTGGTCGATACCGCTGAAACGGAACTGACCTTCCCGATCAAGGAATAGACCATCAGGCCGGGCCTCCACTGTTGGCGCCCGGCCTGATCTTTGATCCAACCACAATCGGTGATCTGTGCCATGTTTGGTGATGACAACGCCGTACCGCTTGTCCTGGTCAACTTTCTGGGAGTTGCCGGGATTGTCGTCTGGCACATCCAGGGCGTCACCCGACCGACGGACCGTCTGATCGTCCAGATTCTATTCTTCAGCGCCATGAGCGCGGCGCTTTACCTTGGGGGTATCGCTCCGTATCGGCCTGATGGCGTCTATTTGCAGGGCATTGAAGCGCTGCTTTCAAAATCGGCCAGAATCCTGTGGTGGACCCATCTCGCCTGGGCCGTCATCGGTTTCATCCAGATCTACGTCAGATTGAACCGCAGGCCGCGGGAAGCACACCTCATCCAGGATATGGCCATTGCCACCATCTATCTTGGTGTGGCGCTTTCCGTTGTAGGCTTCGTCTTCGGCATGCCGGTCGGCACCTTGGTCACGACCTCCGGCGTCATCGCCGTTATCTTCGGCCTTGCGTTACAAAATACGCTCAGCGATGTCTTCTCCGGCATCGCGCTGACACTCGGCAGAGCCTATGCGATAGGGGACTGGATTGAGTTGACCGACGGAACCGAAGGACGCGTCATCGAAACCAACTGGCGCTCCACCAACCTGTTGACCGCTACCCACAATGTCGTCGTGCTACCGAACAGCGTCTTGGCAAAGCAGGGCATGACAAATCTCAGCCGCCCCGACGAGACCCACCTGATCACGCTCCGTGTGCGCGTCGCTGCAACGCAAAGACCGCGCGTCGTCGAGGAAATCATGCGGTCTGTGCTGCAATCCAGTGTCCTCATCAACAAGAGCCCGCCGCCGGTCGCTGCCCTGAAAGCAATCGATGCCATCGCCATCGAAATAGAACTTCAATTCCGCGTGGACAACGTGGCAATCCGAACTCCTGCCAAGAATGAGATCATCGACCTCCTTCATGACCGATGCGGAGCGAACGGGCTTTCGCTCGCTATACCGGCTGAAAGCCTTGCCTTCATGCCTTCACCGATCGACGATCAATCATCCCGGCCGGTCCGGGTCACCGGCTCATAAGATCGTAGCCAGTTGTAGCGATCTCGCTTGCCCTGGTACAGGAAGTCTAACCGAATTACGCGGGTCACTGATGTTCGGAGGCCGTCGCGGCAAATGCGCCCTGCGGATGGCCCGTTTGGTGAGCATCGGTGCGACCTGCAAAAAGCGGTCGGGGGATTGTGGGCTGTCAAACGCGTCAATATGGCCAGTTTGAGCGGAGTGAAGGTCTCGCCGCGAACCCTGGCCTGCCTGCGATGTCGATGGTTGTAGGTGCAGCCACGGATAGAGATGCCGGTGATGCACGCAAAGCTGGAATCGCATCCACGAGATGCTCCCCGATCGGCCACAGAAGCTTATCCATGAACCGACGGGGTGCCTCACGAGCAGGGCCGAATGTGGAAAGCTGCGCTCTTGCTCAGAGCGCAGCTCGCAATCAGAGGTTCGTCACACGCTCCGGATCGGCAGAAGCCAGTGCAGCGGCACGCTCGGGCTTCGGCGGATAGATCCAGACGGTGTTGATCTCCTGCTTTGTCGCCTTCGCTTTCTCGCCGACCATCTCCACCTTTCGATCCCAACCCCGGGTAAAGAGGGCCCCGGCATCGCCGAGGTCAAGGCAGGTGACATAGGCTTTCTGATGGTATTGCCGTGCCGGTACGCCTAACAGTTCGGCAGCGGCATTGTTGCCCGCGAAGGCGCCCATGCGTGTGGCGTGCTGGCACGACATCAGTGCGTAGTTGCCGCAGTCGTCGCAAGCAGCGCGCGCGGCATCCCCGGTGGCGAAGACGCCTGGCACGGACGGTACACGCAAGCAGCCGTCGACCAGTAGCCGGTCGAACTTGTCACGTTCGCCGGGAATTTTAGTGGTAATCGGATTGGCCCGCATGCCTGCCGCCCAAATCACGGTCATGGTTTCGATATGCTCGCCAGTACTCAGCGTCACGCCGGACTTGTCGAGCGACGAAACTCCAGCGTTGAGCCGCGTCTCCACGCCGAGGCTGCGCAGCGCTTCCTCAATGATCGGGCGAGGGCCTTCACCCATGTCGGGGGCGACCGCGCTGCTGCGGTCGATGATGATGACGCGCGGATTGGCGGTTTTGTCGAATAGGGTCCGCAGCCGCGAAGGCATCTCGGTCGCCGCCTCGATACCTGTGAACCCGGCGCCGGCAACGACGATGGTGTCACGCGCGGCCGAGGCCGGCAGCTTAGCAAGCTCGTGGAGATGGCGATCGAGGGCAATGGCGTCATCGACATTGTCGATGCTGAAGGCGTATTCGGCGAGGCCCGGAATATTCGGGCGGAACAGCCGGCTGCCGGTTGCGAGCACAAGGCGATGATACTGAAGGGACTTTCGTTCTCCCGCGGCGTTGACGACCTCTACGGTGCAGGCCTTCGTATCAACCGCTTCGACACTACCCTGCACGTAGGCGATATCGACGGCGTCAAATACATTCTGCAAAGGCGCCGTCAGGGTCTCGGGATTCGGCTCGTAAAGCCGTGGGCGGATGACAAGCGTCGGTTCCGGGGATACCAGCGCGATTTCAAGCTCTTCGGCCGAGACGCCTTCGATATCGCGCAGACGGGCTGCGGAAAGTGCAGCGTACATGCCGGCGAAACCGGCGCCTACAATCACAAGTCTCATAATGTCTACTCCGTGTCCTGGGGTTTGCGCGCCACCGTTGCCGCTCCGAATGGGAGACGGTTGACGCAGCGCGGGTTGTTGAAGTGACGTTGCTCAGGCCGTGACGAAGGCCAGTATGTCGGCGTTGACGATATCTGCATGGGTCGTGCACACCCCATGCGGCAGCTTCTCGTAAATCTTCAGTGTCGCGGCCTTGATCAGCTTCGCCGACAATAGAGAGGAGGTGCCGATCGGAACGATCTGGTCGTCATCGCCATGCAACACCAATGTCGGTACGGAGATGCTCTTCAGGTCTTCGGTGAAATCCGTCTCCGAGAATGCCTTGATACCTTCGTAATGCGCTTTGGCGCCGCCCATCATGCCCTGACGCCACCAATTTGCGATGACCGCCTGCGAAGGCTCGGCACCCGGGCGGTTGTAGCCGTAGAATGGGCCACTCGGAAAATCTCGATAGAACTGTGAACGATTGGCGGCCAGTTGGCTGCGTAGTCCGTCGAATACTTCGAGCGGTAAACCGCCGGGATTGGCGGCGGTCTTCAGCATCAGGGGCGGCACTGCCGCAATCATAACGAGTTTGGCAACGCGGTTCTTGCCATAGCGCGCGACATACCGCGCGGCTTCACCACCGCCGGTCGAGTGACCGACATGGACCGCGTTACGAAGATCGAGGTGGTCGATCAGTGCGGCGACGTCGGAGACGTAGTGATCCATGTCGTGGCCCTCGCTCGCCTGGCTCGATCGGCCATGACCGCGGCGATCGTGAGCGATCACGCGAAAGCCCTTACCGAGGAAGAAGAGCATTTGATTATCCCAATCGTCAGAGCTGAGGGGCCAGCCATGGTGAAAGACGATGGGTTGCGCGGACTTCGGTCCCCAATCCTTGTAGAAAATCTGAACGCCGTCGCTGGTTGTAATGGAGGCCATTGTATTGATCCTTTGCACATATTTGTTTTACGCCGCCCATCGAAGTGAAGGGGCAGTGGCTAAAATCGGCCATGCTGGCCGCTACAGGTCGCCGCACGCGATCGACCCGCAGTCCGAGCCCAGACCATCCCGTGTCGCCAGGATTATTTGGCTTGGGCGCAATGATGGTTTAGCGAAGCAGGACTGCGGCTGCGCCAGAGGGATTGGCGCCGTTAAAGCGCAATTGCGGTTTAGCGATTGCGCCGACGCACATCGCCCGGTCCCTTATCGGTCAGCTTTCGAAAGAGTGGCCGAAACTGGGCGCGCAGGAAAAACGGGGGCGTGCGGACATAGTAATCACGCGGTCGAGCCGAGTGCATCGAAGAATAACGAACGGTTTCGGAAACGAAGACGAGAGGAACTTAACCGTCAGCGTGGCTGCGCCGCCAATCGGTCGGTGTTTCGCCGGTCAATTTACGGAACGCAGCCGCGAATGCAGTTTGCGAGGCGTAACCGAGGGCGGCCGCGATCGAAGCCACCGAATTTGCTGGATTGCGCAGCATGTTTATGGCCTGCTCAAGCCGATATTGACGCAGCCAGTTGTGCGGGGAGAGCCCGGTGCTTTCCTTGAACGCGCGACAGAAATGAAAACGTGACAGCCCGGAATCAGCTGCGAGGGCTGCGAGGGAGACGTCCGCATCGGCATCGGACCGCAATCGTTCGATGGCCCGGCGCAGCACATTCGGCGCCAGGCCGCCGAGCGCTGGTTGATAGCTCGGCGCCTTGCCGGTATGCGCAGCCAGCAGGCGTGTGGCCAGAAGATCAGTTAGCTGTTGCCTGAAAAGTGTATCCAGTGCCCTATTGCCTTCCAGGACATCGGCTGCGCTCAGGAGCAACCGAGACGTAATGGGGTCCGGATGCGCCGTTCGCTCCAGAAGATCGGTCGGCGTGAAAGTATCGGCTGCCTCGGCAATGCGTGTCAGTGTCGTGTGAGGGAGATAGAGCTGAACGACATCGACCGGCTTTGGAATATCCCAGCGGGAGCTCGACCCGGCCGGGATGATTATCACAACCCCACGACGAAACGTGCCACTCTCGACCGATCTTCCTGACCGTCGTTCCATGCGCTGCACCGTGCCGTTGTAAGCCATGATGACGTGGTCGGTCATGGGCTCGACGACGTCATGCAAGGGGCCATGATTCCAATGGGCAATTGCACCGCCGGAGGAATCCGCCGCAAGATGAATAGGGGCTGTCCGCAGAACGCGCGACATCTCAGTTGCAGGTGCGTGATCGGCAACCCGCATGCCGTCCGCGGTCGCCCGGGTTGGAGCATTCGCTTCGCTCTCGCGGGAATTGCGGGAGTAAGGCGCGCTCATGACTGCGCGCTCGTCGACTGACGGTGCTCACATATGACCCCGCCAACAATTGCAGGATCGATGGGCATCCGCATGTGATGGCCGACACTGCCAGTCCTACTGCCCATGATATCCCCAATGTCGCGAGCAATGTCGCGGTGCTTTGGTTGTTCGCGCGTTGTGTGATGCAGGGGAAAATATAAGAACTCTCGGAGGGGGGAAATCTATCCTCCAGGATAGGTTGCCTTCGCGATCGGACCTCGTTCTCGATCACGCGGGCTTCAGCGTCCCGCGATGCGCCGCCAGCCTGAGGGGCGGATGTAAAGGCATTAGGCGGTTTCACGCCGGGAGCCACCGCTGACGATCGTTTGCTCCATCACGATGGCGCGGCCTTGACGCGATAAGTGAGCGTATTGCGGCAGGGGTGGAGACGTCAGGCGCCTCCCGAGGGACTTTGGCCCAGCCGACAGGGGAGCTCGTTCAGATCAGCGAAATGCTTGCCTCGGTCGTTTGCTGATCGTGCGGTTCCGCCCTGAAGTCTTTGAAGCTACGCACTCCCGACGGAAACCGCTACACGCTTCCTGCGCGTGCTACTCGGCGATGATGTCGCGGCCGACCTCCGTGATGCGGCGTTTGCCGCAGAGCGCCATGGTCGTATCCATCTCCTTGCGGATGATGTCGAGCGCGAGCGTGACGCCTTCCTTGCCGAGCGCGCCGAGGCCGTAGAGGAACGGGCGGCCGATATAGGTGCCTTTCGCACCGAGCGCGATCGCCTTCAGGACGTCCTGGCCGGAACGAATGCCGCCGTCGAGGTGTACCTCGATCTGGCCGCCGACGGCGTCGACGATGCGCGGCAACATGCTGATCGAGGAATGCGCGCCGTCGAGCTGACGGCCGCCATGGTTCGAGACAATGATCGCGTCGGCGCCGGTCTTAGCCGCCATTTTCGCGTCTTCCGGATCGAGAATGCCCTTGAGGATCAGCGGACCGCCCCAGCGCTCCTTGATCCACTCGACGTCCTTCCAGGAAAGCTGCGGGTCGAACTGCTCGTTCGTCCAGGCCTGAAGCGAGGAGAGGTCGGTTACGCTCTTGGCGTGGCCGAGAATGTTGCGGAAGGTACGGCGGTTGGTGCCGAGCATCTTCATGCACCAGCCGGGCCGCGTCGCCATCATCCAGAGGTGTTTCGGCGTCAGTCGCGGCGGCGCGGACAGGCCGTTGCGAAGGTCCTTGTGGCGCTGGCCGAGGATCTGCAGGTCGAGCGTCAGGACCAGCGCGGAACACTTCGCGGCCTTGGCCCGGTCGATCAGATTGAGGACGAATTCGCGCTCGCGCATGACATAGAGCTGGAACCAGAACGGCTTCGTCGTCACCGAGGCAACGTCCTCGATCGAGCAGATGCTCATGGTCGACAGCGTGAACGGGACGCCGAAAGCCTCGGCCGCCTGGGCCGCCAGCATCTCGCCGTCGGCATGCTGCATGCCCGTCAGGCCGGTGGGCGCGAGCGCGACCGGCATCGAGACCTTCTGCCCGATCATCGTCGTTTCGAGCGACCGGTCGGACATGTCGACCAGCACCCGCTGACGCAGCTTGATCCCGGCGAAATCCTCCTCGTTGGCGCGGTAGGTTCCCTCCGTCCATGCGCCGCTGTCCGCATAATCGAAGAAAAGCTTCGGCACGCGCCGTCTGGCCAGGGCCTTGAGGTCCCGTATTTCGAGAATCTGCGTCATGGATCGGCCTCATCGAGTGAATGACAGGCGAGCCCTTACCATGATTTCGGAGGACTTGTAATAGATGCAGAAAACAAGAGGTCAAAAATTCTTACCTCTTGTTTTCAGGGCTGCTCAATCTGCGCGAAGGGCCGATTTGCAAGGCCTTCCGGCGACGTAGGTCTCGACCACGGCGCGGTCGTCGCCCATCGTCTGCAGCAGAAAGAGTTCGTCGGCCAGCGAATTGACCACTTCGGCCCTGAGCGCCATTGCGGGCGTCGCCGCCATGTCGAGCACCGTAAGGTCCGCATCGGATCCGGGCTCGAGCGTGCCGATGCGGTTGGCGAGAGACAGTGCCTCGGCATTGCCGCGGGTCATCATGTAGAAGCTGTCGAAGGGGTTCAGCCTTTCGCCCTGCAACTGCAGGATCTTGTAGGCCTCGTCGAGCGTCTTCAGCATCGAGTAGCTGGTACCGCCGCCGATGTCCGAGGCGACGGAAACGCGCACCGGTTTTTGGCGGCGCTTCAGCGCCCGCAGCGGAAACAGGCCGGAACCGAGGAAGAGATTGGAGGTCGGGCAGAAGACGGCCACCGAGCCGGTCTCGCTCATCGCATCCGCCTCGCGCTCGGAGAGGTGGATGCAATGACCGAACAGGCTTTTCGGTCCCAGCAGACCATAGCGGGCGTAGACGTCGGTATAGTCGGTCGCCTCCGGAAAGAGTTGCGAGGTAAAGGCGATTTCGTCGCGGTTCTCCGAGAGATGCGTCTGCACATGCAGGTCGGGAAACTCGCCGACGAGCGATTTTGCGACCTCCATCTGCTCCGGCGTCGAGGTGATGGCGAAACGGGGGGTGATCGCCACATGGTTGCGGCCCTTGCCATGCCAGTCGGCGATGACGGCGCGGGTCTCGTCATAACTCATTTCCGGCGTGTCGAGCAGGCCCTGAGGCGCATTGCGGTCCATCATCACCTTGCCGGCAACCATGCACATGCCGCGCTTCAGGCTCTCGGCGAAGAAGGCGTCGGCGGAGGTCTTGTGCACCGAACAGTAGGCCGTCGCCGTCGTCGTGCCGTGGCGGATCATCTCGTCGAAGAAATGGCGGGCGATCCGCTCCGCATGCGCCGTTTCGACGAAGCGGCATTCCTCGGGAAAGGTGTAGGTGTTCAGCCATTCGAGCAGATCGGCCGCGTAAGAAGCCATTACCTGCATCTGCGGAAAATGCAGATGCGTGTCTATGAGCCCCGGCACGATCAGATGCGGGCGGTGATCGAGCTCGCGGACATCCTCGGGTGCTGCCGCCTTGACCGCTGCATAGGCGCCGGATGCCATGATCACGCCGTTCTCGACGAGAAGGGCGCCGTCGCTTTCGTAAGCATAGGCAGCACTGTCTTCGATGCCTTGAGGTTCGCGATGGAAGCTCAGCAGGCGGCCGCGAATGAGGGTGGATGTCATCGTGTCTCCCCGACGGCGCTTTCGAACCAGGCCGTCACCAACCTGCGCTCTTCCACCGTCATGTCGCTTATGTTGCCGGGCGGCATGGCATGGCTGCGTCCCGCCTGGATATAGATTTCCCGCGCACGGGCAGCAATTTCGGCGTCGCTTTCGAGCATGACGCCGTTGGGAGCCCGAACGATTCCTTCATAGACCGGATCGGCCGCGTGGCACATGCTGCAGCGGGTCGAGATCGTTTCCCGGACTGCGGGGAAATGCGCGTTTTCCGCAAAGCGCCTGAAGGCCGGTGCCGTCTCGGCTCGCTCTTCTCCCGTCAGTATTTTCGGCGCCGTCGAGAGCCACATGATCAGGATGAACAGGAGTGTGGTGACGAGCCAGGTCCAGGTCGGCTTGCCCTTGCGCGCATGCGTGGTGTTGAACCAATGACGGATCGTCACGCCCATCAGGAAGACGAGCGCCGCGATGATCCAGTTGAAGGCCGTAGCGAAGGCGAGCGGATAGTGGTTCGAGAGCATGAAGAAGATGACGGGGAGCGTCAGGTAGTTGTTGTGCAGCGAGCGCTGCTTCGCCTGCGCGCCGAGCCGTGGATCCGGCATGCGGCCGGCGATCAGGTCGGCGACCACGATCTTCTGGTTGGGGATGATGATCAGGAAGACGTTGGCCGACATGATGGTGGCGGTGAAGGCGCCGAGATGCAGGAAAGCGGCGCGGCCGGTGAAGACCTGGGTATAGCCCCAGGCCATGGCGACCAGGACCAGATAGAGCAGCGCCATCAGTCCCCAGGTGCTCTTCCCGATCGGCGATTTGCAGAGAAGGTCATAGAAGACCCAGCCGAGACCGAGCGAGGCCAGCGAGATCAGGATCGCGGTGGTGGCCGAAATGTCCAGGACATGCCGGTCTATGAGGAAGAGGTCGGCGCCGCCGTAATAGACGATGCAGAGCATGGCGAAGCCCGAGAGCCAGGTCGCGTAAGACTCCCACTTGAACCAGGTGAGGTGCTCCGGCATGGCGGCCGGCGCCACCAGATATTTCTGGATGCGATAGAACCCCCCGCCATGGACCTGCCACTCCTCGCCATAGGCGCCCGGAGGCAGATGATCGCGTTTTACGAGACCGAGATCGAGCGCGATGAAATAGAAGGACGAGCCGATCCAGGCGATGGCGGTGACGACATGCAGCCAGCGGACGGCGAAGGCCAGCCATTCCCAGGCAATGGCGAATTCATACATTCGGGGTCCCTTTTCTCTCCGTTGACGCAGCTTGCGAGAAAAAGCCGAAACGGGAAAGGGGCGTTCTCGGCAATCCACTCTGCAGGTTCAGGCGCCGCAATCCTGATTGAACTCTGAAAGAATCCAGTCGCGAAAATTGCGGATCTTCGGGACATTGCGTCGAGCATGCGGATAGACCAGCCAATAGTCGTGGCCATCGCTGCCGCGCAAATCGAAGGGTTGATAAAGCCGACCGAGCGCGACGTCATCGGTATAGAATTGAGGAGTGAGGATCGCAACGCCTTGCCCGGCGATCGCGGCGCCTGCTTCGAAGGACTGGGCGCCGAGCCGTGTCGGAACCCGACCGTCGAGGTCCGCGTCGTGGACGCCGGCAGCGCGAAACCACTGCGGCCACCAGCGGTCCTGAGGGTCGATGATGCGCAGCTTCAGGAGGTCGCGCGGTTCATTCACGCCGCCGATCGTCGCGGCGAGCGCGGGACTGAGCATCGGCGTAAATTCCACTTTCATCAGCCGATGGCTGACGAGACCCGGCCAAACGCCCAACCCGGACCGGATTGCCACGTCCACTGCCTCCTTGGTGAAGTCGATCATCGCATCATTCGCCGACAGCCGAACGGCCATGTTCGGCTGGGCGAGCTGGAAGGTGCCGATATGGCGGGCGAGCCATTGCGAGGCGAAGGTCGCAGTCGAACTGATGAGCAGGGCCGACGCTGCATCGCCGCGCGCGGAGGCGACCGCCTCCTGCATCAGTTCGAAGGCTTCCGTCACCTTCGGCGCCAGGCGTTGGCCGACTTCGGTCAGTGCGATCTGGCGGGGACGCCTCAAGAACAGCGGCTCGCCGACGCTCTCTTCGATGAGTTTGATCTGGTAGCTGACGGCCGTCTGGGTCATGCCGAGCTCGTTGCCGGCCTTGGTGAAGCTGCCGAGCCGGGCGGCGGCTTCGAAGACCCTCAGCGCATTCAGCGGGAACTGCTTCGACATCTTCATGGATAAGGTCTCTTGATGCATACAGACGGATGTTCGATTGGAATTCGAGCATCTTTCCCGGCATCCTGCAAGTCAACTTCACCGCTTGCAAAGGGTGCTCAGATGTCTTGCGATACATTGGAATATACTGAAAGAAAACCGCTCCTCTCGTTGAACGGGGCGATGCGGCTTGCCGCATCAGCCCTGCGGCGGGTGCGAGGGCGCAGCGCGCGACTCGATCTGGAATCGACATCCGATTACATGAAGAGAGATTTGGGCTTCATGGATGGTCGCGAACCGCGGATAGACGATGAAATCCTGCGATAGGGGGAATATCCTCGAGGCGGTTCAGGTCCCTCTAAGCCGCTCCACCGCCATCAGGACACGCTCGGGCGTTGCCGGCGTATCGAGCCGGGGGCACTCGCGATAGTCGGCGACGCTGGCGACGGCCATCGACAGGGCCTCGACCACCGAGATCGGCAGCATGAGGGGCGGCTCTCCCACGGCCTTCGACCTGCCGATCGTCTTTTCCGCGTTTTCCGACCATTCGGCGAGGCGCACGTTGAAGATCTTCGGCCGATCCGAGGCAAGGGGTATCTTGTAGGTCGAGGGCGCATGCGTCCTCAGCCGTCCCTTCTCGTCCCACCAGAGCTCTTCCGTCGTGAGCCAGCCCATCCCCTGGACGAAGCCGCCCTCGATCTGGCCGAGATCGATCGCCGGATTGAGTGAACGGCCCACGTCATGCAGCACGTCGACGCGATCGACCATGTATTCGCCTGTCAGCGTATCGATTGAGACCTCGGAAACGGCCGCGCCATAGGCAAAGTAGTAGAAGGGTGTGCCGCGGCCGGCGGCCCTGTCCCAGTGGATGCCAGGCGTCGCATAGAAGCCGGCGGCGGAGAGCTGGACACGTGCACCGTAGGCCTCCTGCACGAACTGTGCAAACGGCACGAGCTCGTCACCGATCCTGACATGATTGGCGATGAAGCTGACGTTTTCGGCCGTCGTCTGCCAGCGCTCGGCCGCAAAGGCGACGAGCCGCTCCTTGATCTGACGCGCCGCATCGAAGGCAGCCATGCCGTTGAGGTCGGAGCCGGAGGAGGCGGCGGTCGCAGACGTATTCGGCACCTTGCCGGTCGTCGTCGCGGTTATCTTCACCCGGTCGATGTCTATCTGGAAACTGTCTGCAAGCACCTGCGCCACTTTCGTATAGACGCCCTGGCCCATTTCGGTGCCGCCGTGGTTCAGGTGGACCGAACCGTCCGTGTAGATGTGGACGAGGGCGCCGGCCTGGTTCAGATGGGTGAGGGTGAAGGAGATGCCGAATTTCACCGGCGTCAATGCAATCCCCTTGCGGATCACGCGGCTCGTTCTGTTGAACTCGATGATTGCCGCCCGGCGCGCCTGATAGTCGGCGCTCGCTTCCAGCTCATCGACGATCCGGCCGATGATGTTGTCTTCGATCTTCTGGTGATAGGGCGTGACGTTGCGGCCGGAATGCGCGTCGCCATAGAAGTTCAGTTTGCGGATTTCGAGCGGGTCCTTCCCGAGGGCGTAAGCGATCTCCTCGATTATCCGCTCGCCGCCGAGCATGCCCTGCGGCCCGCCGAAGCCGCGAAAGGCAGTGTTGGAGACCGTGTTGGTCTTAAGCGGTTGCGAGGTGAGCTTCACATGCGGATAGAAGTAGGCGTTGTCCGCATGGAAAAGGGCGCGGTCGGTGACCGGGCCGGAGAGATCGGCGGAGAAGCCGCATCGCGCGGCATAATTCGCCTGGACCGCCTGGATGCGTCCCTCCTCGTCGAAGCCGACATCGTAATCGACCAGAAAATCGTGCCGCTTGCCGGTGGCGGTCATGTCGTCGTCCCGGTCCGGGCGGAACTTGACGGCGCGGCGAAGCTTACGCGCGGCGACGGCAGCGAGTGCCGCAAACTGGTTGCCCTGCGTCTCCTTGCCGCCGAAGCCGCCGCCCATGCGGCGGACATTCACCGTGACGGCGTTGGATGGAACGCCAAGCACTTGCGCGACCATACGCTGGACTTCGCTCGGATGCTGCGTCGACACCCAGACTGTCATTTCGTCATCCTCGCCGGGAATAGCGAGCGCGATATGGCCTTCCAGATAGAAGTGCTCCTGGCCACCGATTCGCATGTGCCCCTGGATGCGGCGGGGCGCGCGCTCCAGCTCGCCTTCGGCGTCGCCGCGCTCGAGTGTCAGCGGGGGGGTCACCAGTTCGCCGCCGGTTGCCACGGCATCGATGACATCGATCGCCGGCAGGAAGTCACGATAGGTGATCCTGGCGAGCCGCGCGGCGCGACGGGCGATGTCGCGCGTTTCGGCGATGACCGCGAAGGCCGGCTGGCCATGGAACTCCACCCGCCCGTCGGCTAGCACCGGCTCGTCGTGCAGATGGGTGGGGCTGATGTCGTTGGAATGCGGCATGTCCCTGGCGGTGATCACGCAAACGACGCCGGGCACCGCCGCGACGTCGGAGAGGTCCATCTCCAGGATTTCCGCATGCGCCCGGTCCGTGAGGCCGAGCGCGCCATGCAGCGTGCCGGCGGGTTCCGGCATGTCGTCGATATAATCGGCGGTGCCCGCCACATGCTTGTGGGCGCTATCGTGACGGAGCGGTGAGTGCATCGGGCCGGTGATGGTGCGGACTTCGAGGGTGGACTTATCCATGCCGCGAGCTCCCATGCATGGAGAGGCCCCTCATCCGGCCTGCCGGCCACCTTCTCACCGTTTTGACGGGGAGAAGGGACGTTGCCGCGCCGCCCTCGTCCGCTCTCCCCGCCAGTGGGGAGAGAATTAGGGTGGGCAGCCATTCCCAACAACCGGTGAGGGGCAATTTCGACTCGCCGATATTGCGACGGGTACTCATGCCACCTCCTCGAACCGCTGAAGCTGCACCGTTTCCCCCATGCTCTCGAGGAAAAAGCGCATCAGCAGGTTTTTCGCCGCCAACATGCGATAGGCGCCGGTGGCGCGCCAATCGGTGATCGGCTGGTAATCGGTCTCGAAGGCGGCTTGCGCCTTGCGGATCGTCTCCTCGTTCCATGGCTGACTGACAAGGGCGGCTTCGACGGTTTTCGCCCGCTTCGGCGTTGCCGCCATGCCACCGAAGGCTATTCGTGCGGCTTTCACCCGCTCGCCGTCGAACGAGATACGGAAGGCGCCGAGTAGGGCGGAAATATCTTCGTCGCGGCGCTTCGAGATCTTGTAGGCGGCAAAACGCTCGTCCGCGGGCAGAGCCGGGACGAAGAGGCTCTCGACGAATTCTCCGGGCCTGCGATCCTGCTTGCCATAGGCGATGAAGAAATCCTCGAGCGGAAGCGTGCGCCGACCGTCCTTCGAGCGCAGGGTAACCGTCGCGCCGAGAACGATCAGGGGCGGCGGGCTGTCGCCGATCGGCGAGCCGTTGGCGATATTGCCGCCGATCGTGCCCATGTTGCGCACCTGGTCGCCGCCGATGCGGTCGAGCAGCCGGCCGAAGGACGGATAGGCTGAGGAAAGGGCCTCGTGCGCCGCCGTATAGCTTACGCCTGCACCGATCGTCAGGCCTGCTTTCGAGCTTTCGACCCGCTGCAGTTCGGCGATGCCGTTGATGAAGACCACCGGATTGAGGGTGCGCATCTGCTTCGTCACCCAGAGCCCGACATCGGTGCAGCCGGCGACGATCGTCGCGCTCGGATGATCCGAGAGAACGCCTGCAAGATCCGCGGCATCCACGGGTACGATCAGACAGTCCGCGCCGCTGCGGACGACGATCCTCTCCGTTTGCCCCAGCGCCTGGAGGCGCGCCGTAACCGCTTCCCGCGTGCGGGTGATCGGGTCGAAGAGAACGGCCGGGCGCTCCGCCGCCGCGGCTTCCGCCGCGCGCACGATCGGTTCGTAGCCGGTACAGCGACAGAGATTGCCCTGCAGCGCCTTTTCTATCGCCCCGCGGCTTGGTTTTTCAGTGGTAAGCCAGAGCCCGTAAAGCGACATCACGATCCCCGGAGTGCAGAAGCCGCATTGGGAACCGTGAAAATCCACCAGTGCCTGCTGCACCGGATGAAGCGTGCCGTCTGCGGCGGCCAGGTGCTCGACCGTCACCACATGCGTGGCATTCAGCGATCCTGTGAAGCGGATGCAGGCGTTGACGCTTTCATAGACGAGGTTTTCGGCTCCGCTGCCATCCCTGGAAAGCCGGCCGATGAGCACCGTACAGGCGCCGCAATCGCCCTCCGCGCAGCCTTCCTTGGTGCCGGTGAGGCGCCGCTCCAGCCTCAGAAAATCGAGCAGCGTCGCTGTCGGCGCCACGTCGGAAAGGGCGATCTCGGTGTCGTTCAGGATGAAGCGGATGCTGTCGGATGCCTGTGCCATGCCACTTCCTTGTCCCTCAGCCGTCGATTACTGCGCCGTCCAGCCGCCATCCATCGAGACATGCGTGCCGGTGATCTGGGCGGCATCGTCGCTTGCAAGATAAAGCGCCAGGGAGGCAACCTGTTCGACGGTGATGAACTTTTTCGTCGGCTGTCCCTTGAGCATCACCTCATTGATCACCTGCTCCTCGGTGATGCCGCGCGTTCTCGCCTGATCCGGTATCTGCTTTTCGACGAGCGGCGTCAGAACGTAGCCGGGGCAGATCGAGTTCACACTGATGCCGTTCTCCGCCACCTCCAGCGCCACGGTCTTCGTCAACCCCATGATACCATGCTTGGCGGCGACATAGGCGGACTTGAAGGGGGAGGCCACGAGCCCGTGTGCGGACGCGATATTGATGATCCGGCCCCAGCCTTTTGTCTTCATCGGCGGAATGGCGGCGCGAATAGTGTGAAAAGAGGAGGAGAGGTTGACGGCGATGATCCGGTCCCATTGCTCGACTGGAAAATCCTCGATCTTTTCGACGAACTGCACGCCGGCATTGTTGACGAGGATATCGGCGCCGCCGAAGCGATCGGCAACAGTCGCCATCATGTCGGCAATTTCGGAGGGCTTGGTCATGTCGGCCGGGTGATGAAGCACCGTACCGGAACTCAGGCTTGCGACTTCGTCCGTGACGGTCCGGATCTCGTCCGGCGCACCGAAGCCGTTCAGGACGATATTGGCGCCGGTCTTTGCCAGGGTCCGGGCGATCGCCAATCCGATGCCGCTCGTGGAACCCGTTATCACCGCAGTTCTGGTCATTCCCGCTCTCTCCGTCCTGATGCCGCACAGGTTATTGCGACGCAACAGCATCAGCCTACGCGCAAATGCGCGGCAGTGACAATTGTGTTTTTCCGCCCCGCAAAGCAGAGTCCCTGTCCCCGGGAGCACTTGGCAAAAGTTGCGTTTTGTTTTCGTTTGACATTCGTTTTTCTATCGTATTGAAGTCTTTCGAATGTCGCCCTCGAGGAAGGGCGAGGGGGCGGTATAAGGAAAGCGTATGCGGGCTTCCGCTCGCATTCCGGTCGGCCTTTTCAATCGCGTGCCGAGGAGGGGCATATGGGCGGATTTATTCTCGCGATCGATCAGGGCACGACGTCGACGCGCGCGATCGTTTTCGACGGCAACCAGAAAATCGCAGGCGTCGGGCAGAAAGAGTTCAAGCAGCACTTTCCGAAATCGGGCTGGGTGGAGCACGACCCGGAGGAGATCTGGCAGACGGTCGTCAGCACGGTCAAGGAAGCGATCCAGAAGGCCGGCATCACCGCGAACGATATTGCCGCGATCGGCATCACCAATCAGCGGGAGACTGTGGTCGTCTGGGATCGCGAGACCGGCAAGCCGATACACAATGCCATCGTGTGGCAGGATCGCCGTACTGCCGCCTTCTGCGACAAGCTCAAGAAGAAGGGACTGGAAAAGACCTTCGTCAAGAAGACCGGCCTGCTGCTCGATCCCTATTTTTCGGGAACGAAGCTCAACTGGCTGCTTTCCAATGTCAAGGGCGCGCAGGCGCGCGCCGCCAGGGGCGAACTCTGCTTCGGCACCATCGACACCTTCCTGATCTGGCGGCTGACGGGCGGCAAGTGCTTCTGCACCGACGCGACGAATGCCTCGCGTACCCTCTTATACAATATCGCCGAGAATGCCTGGGACGAGGAGCTCACCGACATTCTGCGCGTGCCGAAGGAGATGCTGCCCGAAGTGAAGGACTGCGCGGCCGACTTCGGCGTCACGGAGCCCTCCCTCTTCGGCGCCGCGATCCCGATCCTCGGCGTTGCCGGCGACCAGCAGGCGGCAACGATCGGTCAGGCCTGTTTCAAGCCGGGCATGCTGAAATCGACTTATGGTACGGGCTGCTTCGCCTTGCTCAACACCGGCAAGGACATGGTCCGCTCGAAGAACCGTCTCCTGACCACCATTGCCTACCGCCTCGACGGCGAAACGACCTACGCGCTCGAAGGCTCGATCTTCGTGGCCGGTGCTGCGGTCCAGTGGCTGCGCGACGGGCTCAAGGTGATCAAGGCGGCCCCCGATACGGGCTCGCTTGCCGAAAGCGCCGATCCCTCGCAGGAGGTCTATCTCGTGCCGGCCTTCACCGGCCTCGGAGCGCCCCATTGGGATCCGGATGCGCGGGGCGCGATCTTCGGCATGACGCGCAATACCGGCCCGGCAGAGTTCGCGCGGGCGGCACTCGAGGCGGTCTGCTACCAGACCCGCGACCTGCTGGAGGCCATGCACAAGGATTGGCGCCGCAACGGCAATGATACGGTCCTGCGCGTCGATGGCGGCATGGTCGCCTCCGACTGGACGATGCAGCGCCTTTCGGATCTGCTCGACGCTCCGGTCGACCGCCCGGTCATTCTCGAAACCACGGCGCTTGGCGTCGCCTGGCTTGCGGGCAGCCGCGCCGGCGTCTGGCCGAACCAGGAAGCGTTCGCCAAGTCCTGGGCCCGCGACCGCCGTTTCGAACCGGATATGGACGAGGCCACGCGCAAGGTGAAGCTCAAGGGCTGGCGCAGCGCGGTCAAGCGGACGTTGATTGCGGCTTGAATAGGCCGCTGTCTGTCTACGATGCGAAGGCGGCACCCCCTCTGCCCGGCAGGGCAGGGGGTAGGATATCGATAACATTCAACGCATCGCTATCAGGGTATTGCTTCCAGTGCTCCGCGGTAAGCTGGGTAAAGTCTCGAACGAACGCCTTGACTCATCCATAGCTCATTGGCTATAGATTAACCCATAGCCAACCGGGTATATATCCCAGATGTCCGACGCGCACGACATGCTCTTCAAAACGCTTGCCGATCCCACGCGGCGGGCTCTCTTCGAGCGGCTGTGCCGGGAAGGGGAGAGGACGGTCGGGGCTCTGACGGCTCGCGCCGGTGTCTCGCAGCCGGTCGTCTCCAAACACCTCGGCGTCCTGAAGCAGGCTGGATTGGTGCGCGACCGCCACGAAGGCCGCCACACCTTTTATAGCGCGCAACTCGGTGCGCTCGCTCCGCTGGTCGATTGGACGCGTGAGATGGCCGGTTTCTGGCAGAGCCGCTTCGACGATCTCGAAGACCTACTGAAAAGGATGGACCAATGAACGAAACGTCGAGCGAAACACGTTCCGTCGTCGTCGAGCGGGAGATCGCTCATCCGCCGGAGAAGATCTGGCGCGCGCTCACCCAACCACACCTGATGGAGGAGTGGCTGATGAAGAACGACTTCAGTCCTGTCGTCGGGCACCGTTTCAACCTGCGCGGCGAGTGGGGTGGCGTGCTGGACTGCGAGGTCCTCGTCGTGGAGCCGAACAAAAGGCTGAGCTACGCCTGGAATTTCGCCCATGAGGATCCGGCCTACGACTTGAAGAGCGTGGTGACCTTCACCCTCGTCCCGACAAGCACGGGAACCCAGCTGCGCATGGAGCAGGTTGGATTCCGGCCGGATCAGCGACAGGCCTATGGCGGCGCCAGGGCCGGGTGGCAGCAGTTCTTCGAAAATCTGGAGCGCGTTCTCGCGGGTATGAACTGAAACCCGACCGTCGGGCCGATCGGGGCTCGCTCGCTTCATGTCAATGGGAGATCATTCAATGGATTGGAACGCCTGGATACGTCAGATCCACCGGTGGTTGTCTATCGTCTTCACGGTAACCGTCATCGCCAACTTCGCGGCCATGGGATTGGGAGAACCTCCTGCATGGGTGGTCTATTCCCCGTTGCTGCCGCTCTTCCTGCTGCTGTTCACCGGCCTCTATATGTTCGTGCTACCCTATGCCGCGAGGAGGCGCAGCGGCCGGCCCGCGGCGCAATGAGGTGAAGACGATGGTCGGCAAGACGCCCGGGAAGAGCAGGAATGTTGCGAAGAAGGCCGCCGCCGAGCCGGCCTCTGGACGGCCGACCCTGCTTTCGGGCGGCAATCCCCAGATCGCGAAGGGCTATGGCGATGCTCCCGTGCAGGCCTACATCGCGGCGATGCCGGGCTGGAAGAGCGATGTCGGGCGGCGCCTCGATGCTCTGATTGTTGAGGCCGTTCCCGGCGTGCACAAGGCGGTCAAGTGGAACTCGCCTTTCTACGGTGTCGAGGACAATCTCTGGTTTCTCAGCTTCCACTGCTTCACCAAATACATCAAGGTGACGTTCTTCCGCGGCGCGGCGCTCGATCCTGTCCCGCCCGGCAAGTCCAAATATCCGGAAGTCCGCTACCTCGATGTTTACGAGGGGCAACTCGACGAAGCTCAATTCTCCGCTTGGGTAAGGCAAGCCAGCCGATTGCCCGGCGAACGTATGTAAGCCACAACCATCAGGAAAGTGACGGCCATGGAGAACAGGACGAGCGGTTCGAACGAAGCGTCTCCCTCCAAACTGATAGATGCGAAAATCGATGCGCTTGACGATTGGCGCGGCGAGACGCTCGCCAGGATCCGGAAACTCATCCAGCAGGCCGACCCGGAAGTGATCGAGGAAGTGAAGTGGAGAGGGGTCCCCGTGTGGGAACACGCCGGGATAATCTGCACCGGCGAAGTCTACAAGGCGGTCGTGAAGACGACCTTTGCCAAAGGTGCCTCGCTGGAAGACCCTTCGGGCCTTTTCAACTCCAGCCTGGAAGGCAATACGCGGCGTGCCATCGATTTCCGTCAGGGCGAGAAGATCGATGAAGAGGCGTTCATCGCGCTCGTTCGTGCCGCGGTGGCGCTGAACACATCAGCACGCACAAGCGCCCGTTCGCAGAAGAAGCCGAAGAGCGCCTGACTCCAGCGGACCTCAGCGGGAAACAGTGCGTTTCCCAAAGGTGCATTTGCGACCTGGTCCTGCGCCGATTATCTCTAGCCTCACGCTAGATCCAATAAGTTGAGGCGCGGAATGCGGGCGGGGAGCCTCACTCACTTTTCCTCATCGCGCGCAGACCTCGCAGGAAGTCAGTCATGGAACTCGGACTCTATACATTCGCCGATGTCGATCCAAATGCAGCCGACAAGGGAGCCGAGGGGCGCCGGCGTCTGGCGGATCTCCTGGAGGAGATCGAGCTTGCCGATCAGGTGGGCCTCGACGTTTTCGGCCTCGGCGAGCATCACCGGCCCGACTATGCGGCGTCGGCACCGGCGGTGATCCTCGCGGCGGCTGCCGCACGCACCAGCCGCATCCGGCTGACGAGCGCGGTCACGGTGTTGAGCTCCGACGATCCCGTCCGCGTCTTCCAGCAATTCGCCACCCTCGACCTCCTGTCGAACGGACGCGCCGAGATCATGGCCGGACGTGGCTCCTTCATCGAATCATTCCCGCTCTTCGGCCAGTCGCTGGACGATTACGACCAGCTTTTCGCCGAAAAGCTCGATCTCCTTTTGGCGCTGCGCGATCGTGAAAGGGTCACCTGGTCGGGTGCGCTGAGATCTCCGATCAATGATCGGGGCGTTTATCCGCGCCCGCTGCAGGACCCGCTGCCGCTCTGGATTGCGGTCGGCGGAACGCCGCAGTCGGTTGCGCGTGCCGGTGCGCTCGGCGTGCCGATGGCGCTTGCTATCATCGGCGGCGAACCGGCACGGTTTGCGCCGCTCTTCCAGCTTTACCGCGAAGCTGCGCGCCGTTCGGGGCAGGATCCGTCGAAGCTGAAGACGAGCATCAACGTCCACGGCTTCATCGCCGATAGCACGCAAGAAGCTGCAGATCAGTTCTATGGGCCGCAGGCCGAGGTGATGAACCGCATCGGACGCGAACGCGGCTGGGGGCCGACCAGCCGAGCCCATTTCGATCAGGCGATCGGCCCGACGGGCAATCTCTTCCTCGGCGATCCGGAAACCGTTGCCAGGAAGATCGTTGCGCATCGGAAGCTCTTCGGAAACGACCGCTTCCTGCTGCAGATGGCGATCGGCCCGATGCCGCATGATCGGATCCTGCACGGCATCGAACTTTACGGCACCAAGGTCGCGCCTCTGGTACGCGAGATGCTGGCGGAGGAGCGCGCTTCCTAAGCCGGCCGCTTCCGTCGGCACTGGCATATGCGGCGGCGTAGCGCTAAATGTGGCCGCGAAAGCGAGACATCCATGACCCTCAACAACGACGAAGACCTCGAAAGGCTGAAGGAAATCGGCCGGATTTGCGCCAATGCGCTACAGGCGATGGGCGAGGCGCTGGAACCCGGCATTACCACGGCCGAGCTCGACGCGATCGGCCGCAAGGTGCTGGAGGAGGCGGGCGCCCGTTCGGCACCCGAGCTTTGCTACGATTTCCCCGGCGCGACCTGCATCAGCGTCAACGAGGAGATCGCCCACGGCATACCGGGCCCCCGGGTGATCCAGCCGGGCGATCTCGTCAATATCGACGTTTCCGCCGAAAAGGGCGGGCTCTTCGCCGATACGGGGGCGTCCTTTCCCGTGCCGCCGGTCAAGACCGAGATCGACCGGCTCTGCCGCGATGGCAAGCGGGCGATGTGGGTAGGTTTGAAACAGGTCAAGCCAGGCCAGTCGCTTGCCGCGATCGGCAATTCGATCGGCGAGTTCGCGCGCAAGAACCGCTACTCCCTCGTCGCCAATCTGGCGAGCCACGGCATCGGCCGGTCGCTGCACGAGGAACCGAGCGAAATTGCAACCTGGCCGGACCCGTCCGAGCGGCGGCGGATGACCGAGGGCATGGTCTTCACGGTCGAACCCTTCCTGTCGATGGGCGCGCAATGGGCTGAAGGAGGCAACGACGACTGGACCCTCTACAGCGAACCGCGCGCACCGACTGTACAATATGAGCATACGGTGGTCGTCACCCGCAGCGGGCCGCTGGTCGTGACGCTGCCGGGTTAGGCAACTTAGGAAGGCTCACCCCCTCTGCCCGGCAGGGCAGAGGGGGTATCACACCCGCTCCCGGTTTTCTCAGCGCAGATCATTCGATTCCATCAATGAACCGTTCAATTATAATGATTTGCCGCTCTCTTGCTGCGATGCAATAAGGGGGCATGAGCACTCTCCAGAGACGGCAGGACCGTAGCGAACCGGCGCCCAGGCACTCGACAGAGCCGAGCGGCTTCGAGTCCGCCGGCAGCGGCTCGAGCGGAAGTCTCGCAGCGACCGCGATCGCCGGTGCGGTCGCCATGGCGGTGGCCATGGGCTTCGGCCGGTTCTCCTATACGCCCATCCTGCCGGCGATGATGATCGACACCGGCCTTTCTCCTGCTGATGCAGGCCTGGTCGCCTCGGCGAATTTCATCGGATATCTCGCAGGCGCGGTGCTTGCCGGCTATGGCTGGGCGCACGGCCGCGAGCGCGGGGTCGGTCTCGCGGCTCTCGTCGCGACGACCGTGCTGCTTGCCGCCATGGGACTTACATCCTCGGTGCTCGCCTATTCCATCATCCGCTTTCTTGCGGGTCTGGCGAGCGCCTTTGCGATGATCTTCATCTCGGGGATAGTGCTGGGGCAGGGGCTCGCCGCCAGATCCGAGCACGTGCCTTCGGTGCATTTCGGCGGCGTCGGTTTCGGCATCGCGCTTTCCTCCGTCGTGGTCTGGATCGCGCCGCTCGCAGGCGTCGCGGATCTTTCGAAGTCGCAGGCCGACTGGTTCGCTGGCGGTCTGGTCGCGCTGGCGGGTACGGTTCTGGTGGCCGCGATGCTGCCGTCGAGCCGTCACGCCGCCATCGGCGGTCCACCGGAGGCGCGGCTCGTCCGATCTCGGCCGCTCATGACGATGACGCTGACCTACGGCCTTTTCGGGTTCGGCTACGTGATCACTGCCACGTTCCTCGTCGCCATGGCCCGCGACGCGAGCGGCGACCACAGCATCGAGTTTCTTTCCTGGCTGATCACCGGAGTGAGCGCCGCCCTGTCGGTTTATCTCTGGCGCTTCGCCTTGCCGCGTCTCGGATTGGCCGGGGTCTATGCGGCCGGATTGCTGGTCGAGGCGGCAGGCCTCATTCTGACGGTTTCGTTGCCTTCCCCCTTTGCGCCGCTCGTCGGCGGGCTGATGCTGGGCGCCACCTTCATGATGGTCACGGCCTATGGACTTCAGATCGGACGACAACTCGCCCCCGAAAGTCCGCGCCGGGCCCTCGCCTTCATGACCGCTGCCTTCGGGGTCGGCCAGATCGTCGGGCCGCTGGTCGCCGGCTGGCTTGCCGAGCGCACCGGAAGCTACGCTTTGCCGACCCTGGTCGCCGCCGTCGTTCTCATGATCTGCGGGATCGTCGTCCTCGCCGAATTGCGCCGGATAAGTGAAGCCCTGGCACGATGACGGGTCCTCACTAAGCCGGGCAGGCAGCGTCGGCAGCCACATGAAATAACAGTAACATTCGCATTCCGTAATTGTTGCGCAATGTGATTTGCCCTAGTTTCGGCGCATCAGGAGGCAAGTCCTTGACCTCCCCGAAACGAGAGTGCCGTCCCTTGTTCCAATCCTTCTTTCCCAAGCCGAAGCTGTTTTTCATATCTTCCGCCGTCTGGAGCCTTCTTGCCGTTCTCGTATGGTATGGCGGCGGACGGGATATCGGCGCCTATCTCGGTTTGCCGCAGCTGCCGCCCGGCCAGGAACCTATCATCGGGGTGTCCGTCTTCTGGTCGACGCCCTTTCTTTGGTTCTACATCTATTATGCGGTGGTCGTAGGAATATTCGCCGCGTTCTGGTTCGTCTACAGCCCGCATCGGTGGCAGTATTGGTCCGTTCTCGGCACGGCGCTGATCATCTTCAACACCTACTTTTCGGTTCAGGTCAGTGTCGCCTTCAATGCCTGGTACGGCCCGTTCTATGATATGATCCAGCAGGCGCTCGCGCGAACGGCACCGGTCACTGCCGAACAACTCTACATGGGAATGATCGGCGTCTCAGGCATTGCCTTTCTGGCGGTGACCGTAGGCGTGCTGAACCTCTTCTTCGTCAGCCACTACATCTTTCGCTGGCGTACCGCGATGAACGAATACTATGTCTCGCACTGGCCGAGGCTGCGCCAAGTCGAAGGCGCTTCGCAGCGTGTACAGGAAGACACGATGCGATTTTCCAGCACGATGGAAAGGCTGGGCGTCGGCCTGGTGAGCTCAGTTATGACCTTGATCGCCTTTCTCCCGGTTCTCTTCAGGTTTTCCGAGCAGGTAAACGTGCTGCCGGTCGTCGGCGAAATACCGCATGCGCTCGTCTGGGCCGCCGTCTCCTGGTCGCTGTTTGGAACGGTCTTCCTCGCCGTGGTGGGTATCAAGCTTCCGGGCCTCGAATTTCGCAATCAGCGCGTCGAAGCGGCATACCGGAAGGAACTCGTCTATGGCGAGGATCATGAGGACCGCGCCGACCCGATAACGCTCGCGCAGCTTTTCGACAATGTCAGGCGCAACTATTTCCGCCTCTACTTCCATTATATGTACTTCAATATCGCGCGCATTTTCTACCTGCAGGCCGACAACATATTCGGCACGCTCGTGCTGATACCTGCGATCGTGGCGGGAAAACTCACGCTCGGCGTTATGAATCAGGTGTTGAACGTTTTTGGGCAGGTTCGGAAGTCCTTCCAATACCTGGTCGGCTCCTGGACGACCATCGTCGAGCTCCTGTCGATCTACAAACGTCTTAAAGCCTTCGAGTTCGGTGTTGGTCGACGAACCGCTGCCGGAGATCGACCGGCAGTTCATCGACGCTGGCGGTAAGGAAGAGCTGGCTCTGTAACAGCGGGCATCAGAAGGCGGAGCGATCCGCCTTCTTTCTTGCAGCCTCGATAATCGGCAACGCCTCGGCATAGCTGACGCAGGCGACGTCCGGCTTGTTGCAGGTCTCCGAGAGAAAGCGATCGAGCGCCCGCCAATAGGCGCCGCCGTTCATCTCGACGAAGTGGAAGCCGAGCTGAAGAGGGATCCGCTCGCCTTCATATTCCTTCCAGAAGGCATTGCGGAACGCCGCAAGCGTCCGCTCCTCGAAGCGGACGCTGTCCTTTCTGTTCTCGACTCCCATCGAATGGCGGACGAAGAGATTGTAGTCCATGCCGATGACCGGCCGGTGGGAAGGGCCTTCGGGAATGAGCGGCAGGCCGAAGCGCGGCAGACCGTCGGCGAAGCTGGGCCAGCCGGGCCCTTTGGTGACGAGGCTCGCATCATAGCTGAAACCGAACGCTTCGAGTGCAGGCACCAGGCCGTCGCTGAGTGACAGGTAGGGGGCGCGAAAGCCCTTTATGCCGTTCTTCGCGAAATCGGCCCAGCCTTCCGGCTCGGCTTCCGGCTTGCCGGCCCTCTTCCAGGCTTCGGCGAGCGCCGCGCGGAACGCTGAAAACTCCCGCTCCCAATCGGCCTTGCTCCAGCCTTTGCCGTCGAAATGGCCGCAGGCGTGGCTGCCGAGGTCGTGGCCATCGCGATGCGCCTGCCAGATATGGCCGACGCGGATCGCGATTTCTTCGCGGCTCTGTGCGAAGCCGACATTCGAACGTCCCTGCTTCTGTCCGGGCGCCCGGTAGATCTGCTTCCCGTCGGCCTTCGTCATCAGGAAGGTGCAGGAGAGGAAATAGGTGAAATGCGCTCCCGTTCGCCTTGCCATGGCAAGGCTTTTCTCCCAAAGCGCATTGTCGTGCGCGCCGTCGAAGGAGATGACGACGAGCTGTTTGCCGTCCGGCGACGGGGGTGCCGGCGGCGGATCGGCGAGGGCGAGAGCGGGAAAAAGAGCGAGTGATAAAGCCAGGAAAATACGAATCATGTTTCAACTGTGACGTTTGGTTTCGTCGCAGTTGTCCGGAAATTGCGGCAATCCTTTGATTGGGCTGGAAAACAGGCGCTATCGAAGGTAGTGCGTAGTCAGGTGGATCGGCAAAGCTCGGCGCTGTAGCGGTCCGACATTCTCGAACAAGCGGTGACCCATGGCCATACTCGTTCTCGGCATCATCATATTTCTCGGCATGCACCTCGTCCGCGTGGTTGCGCCCGGCTTTCGTGCCGGCATTATCGAAAGCCGCGGCAAGGGCACTTGGATGGCGCTCTATACGATCGTCAGCCTCGTCGGCCTCTGTCTGATCATCTACGGTTTTGGTCAGGCGCGTGGCGAAACGGGCATGCTCTACGATCCGCCGATATTCCTGCGCCATATCGCCCTTCTGCTGATGCTCGTCGCCTTCATCGTGCTTGCCGCCGGCTTCCTGCCGGCGGGCCGCATCGCCGTCGCGCTCAAGCATCCGCAGGTCCTCTCGATCAAGATATGGGCGCTGGCGCACCTCCTTGCGAATGGCGAGACGTCCTCGGTCCTGCTTTTCGGTTCCTTTCTCGTCTGGGCGGTGATCCTGCGCATCTCGTTGAAACGGCGCGAGCGCGCCGGTGAGAAGGTGCTTCCCGTGTTTAAATCGACGCGCAACGACGTATTGGCGGTTCTTATCGGCCTCGTCGCCTTTGTGCTCTTCGTCTGGAAGCTGCATGAACTTCTGATAGGCGTTCAGCCGGTCGTTCTCTAAATGTCGATCTCCCCCTTACATCAGGCGTAAAATCGGGTAGAACGCGCCAACTTCTTCACATCAGGGCCGGGCGGCCGGGACGGGACATGGTAAACCAGGACGACAGCTTTATCCGCGAGGTCAATGACGAACTCCGTTCGGACCAGATGAAGGCCGTCTGGACGCGCTTCGGCGGTATCATCATCGGGATTGCCGTTCTGATCGTGCTCGGCACCGTCGGCAAGGTCGGATACGATTATTGGCAGGAGGCCTCCTCGTCGCAATCGGGCGACACCTTCCTCGCGGCGCTCAACCTTGCCCGGGAGAACAAGTCGGACGAGGCGCTCGCCGCTCTGAGCGAGCTCGAAAAGGACGGTTACGGATCCTATCCGGTTCTGGCGCAGTTGCGCGTTGCGACGCTGCAGGCGCAAAAGGGTGAAACGGATGCGGCAGTCGCGGCGTTCTCCGAAATCGGCAGGGATACGCGTATTCCGGCCGCGCTTCGCGATGCGGCGCGGCTGCGTGCGGCCTATCTGCTTATCGACGCAGGAACCTACGAGCAGGTGTCCTCTGAGGTCGAGCAACTGGCCGTTCCGCAGAACGCCATGCGTCATTCGGCGCGCGAGGCGCTCGGCCTTTCGGCCTACAAGGCCGGTGACTATACCAAGGCGAAGAGCTGGTTCCAGCAGATCGTCGACGATGCGCAAAGCCCGCGCGGCATCATGAATCGGGCGCAGATGCTGCTGGATGTGATCGCGTCGACAGGCAAGGCCTGACGCAGGCATGTCGCCCAAAAGTGCGCAGCGGTTTTGGGATAACGACATGCACAAGAAAAGCATGTCGCCCAAAAGTGCGCAGCGGTTTTGGGGTGACGACATGCACAAGAAAAGCATGTCGCCCAAAAGTGCGCAGCGGTTTTGGGATAACGACATGCACAAAAACAGAAACTTAAAGCGCGTCGCGTGATCACTGAACGCGAGGCGCTTTAGCACGGATGTCAAGATGACCTTCACCGTCGCCATTATCGGGCGCCCCAATGTCGGCAAGTCCACCTTGTTCAACCGCCTGGTTGGCAAGAAGCTGGCGCTCGTCGACGATACGCCGGGGGTTACCCGCGACCGGCGTCCGGGCGACGCGAAGCTGGTCGACCTCAAGTTCCGCATCATCGATACGGCCGGTCTCGAGGAATCGTCACCAGACAGCCTCCAGGGGCGGATGTGGGCGCAGACGGAGGCGGCCATCGACGAGGCGGATCTCTCGCTCTTCGTCGTCGATGCCAAGGCCGGCCTGACGCCGGCAGATCAAACGCTCGGCGAAATGTTGCGCCGCCGGGGCAAACCCGTCGTCGTCGTCGCCAACAAGTCCGAGGCCCGGGGCTCCGAAGGCGGTTTCTACGACGCCTTCACGCTCGGCCTCGGCGAACCCTGCCCGATCTCGGCCGAACACGGCCAGGGCATGCTCGACCTGCGTGACGCGATCGTCGCCGCACTCGGCGAGGAGAGGGCGTTCCCGCCGGCGGAAGACGTTGCCGAGACGAATGTGGATATCCGCCCCGTTGCCGGTGAAGGTACCGAGGACGAGGAGGTCGAGCCCGCCTATGACGAGACCAAGCCGCTTCGGGTGGCGATCGTGGGCCGGCCGAATGCCGGAAAATCGACTCTGATCAACCGGTTCCTTGGCGAAGACCGGCTGCTGACGGGGCCGGAGGCGGGCATTACCCGCGACTCCATCTCTGTCGAATGGGACTGGCGCGGCCGCACCATAAAGATGTTCGATACGGCCGGCATGCGCCGCAAGGCGAAGGTTCAGGAGAAGCTCGAAAAGCTTTCGGTTGCGGATGCGCTGCGGGCGATCCGCTTCGCCGAGACCGTCGTCATCGTCTTCGACGCCACGATCCCTTTCGAGAAGCAGGACCTGCAGATCGTCGATCTGGTGCTGCGCGAGGGGCGTGCAGCCGTGCTTGCCTTCAACAAATGGGATCTGGTCGAGAACTGGCAGGCACTGCTTGTAGATTTGCGCGAAAAGACCGAGCGGCTGTTGCCGCAGGCGCGCGGCATCCGTGCAGTGCCGATTTCCGGGCACACCGGCTACGGCCTCGACCGGCTGATGCAGGCCATCATCGAAACGGACAAGGTCTGGAACCGGCGCATCTCCACGGCGCGCCTCAACCGGTGGCTGGAAACGCAGCAGGTGCAGCATCCCCCGCCGGCCGTCTCGGGCCGCCGCCTCAAGCTCAAATACATGACGCAGGTCAAGGCGCGGCCACCGGGTTTCATGATTTCCTGTACACGGCCCGAGGCGGTGCCGGAGTCCTACACCCGCTACCTCATCAACGGCTTGCGAAACGACTTCGACCTGCCGGGCGTGCCGATCCGCGTGCATTTCCGCGCGTCGGAGAATCCTTTCGAGTCGAAGGCACGCAAAAGGCGCTGAGAGCTCCGGCGGCAGCAAAAGAACTCACGATTCGTTTCGCACTGCGGCGTTTTTTGATGCCATCTACCGCTCTAATAGAGTAAATCTATGTAGCAGGTGAATTGATTTCCTTGCCGCCAAATTAGGCTTGATCTATAACTGAATCCTAGTATGCCGAAGTTGGCGAGCCGTGGCAGATTGGCTCGGCAGGCTGGGAAACGGCACTTGGCTCTGCGAGAATTGGACGATCCGCGTCGTCGGGATCGATGTGTCTGGGGCGCGGTCGCGGATGAAGATCGCGTTCTTTTCTCGTTTGCCGCGATCCGTCTCGAAAGCGATGTTCTCATGCTGACAAAAAAAGGAAAGTACGGTTTGAAGGCGATGGTCGATCTTGCCCAGCTTCAGCCGGGCGAAACGGCTTTCATCACGGAAATCGCCGTTCGCAACAACTTGCCGAAGAAGTTTCTCGACACGATCATGCTCGAACTCAGGAATGCCGGCTTTCTTCGCTCGAAGAAAGGCCCCGGCGGCGGCTACGCGCTGGCGCGGCCCGCATCCGAGATCCGCGTCGGTCAGGTGATCCGCACGCTTGACGGGCCGCTGGCGCCGATCCGTTGTGCGAGCCGCACCGCCTATGAAGTCTGCGATGACTGTTCGGACCCGGAAACCTGTCACGTGCGCCGTTCGATGATCGTCGTGCGCGATGCCGTGGCCGACATTCTCGACAACATGACGCTCGCGCAATTTGCAGCAAGCGAGAGAGAGGCCGCCGTAGCGCCGCTTCTCAGCGAAGCGGGCTGAGCGCGGAGGGTGCGGTCCCCCCGCGGCAGACTTAGGTGTACGTCCGTTCCTCATCAATGCGAGCGTTCATCCTCACAGTGATCCGCTGCGCGGCTTTACGCCCTTCAGGTGGTAGTTGCCGACAAGGTGATGTTTCCAGCGCACCGGGTCCTGCAGCGTGTGAGCGCGGGCGTTCCGCCAATAACGGTCGAGATTGAGCGCAACTTTCGCAGAGGCGGAGCCGGCGAGATCGAAAAGCGCATTGGCTGCCTCCAGCGCGGCCGCGGCGGCAAGGACCTTGGCGGCGGTAACCGAGAGGCTGGCTTCGACCGCGTGTTCCTCGGTCGGATCGACCTGAGCGGTATCGACCTTGCGACCGGCATGCTCGATGAGCGCGGTGGCGGCCTCGATGCGTATTGCGACTTCGCCGACCCTTGCGATCGTCAAAGCATCCTCCGATGCCCGCTCCAGCACATCGCTCTTGGCTGCTGCCGCGTTTCGGACGAGATCGAGGGTCTCTCGGAACGCCGCCCGCGCGATACCGAGATCGACGCCGGCATGGATGATCTCGCCGACGGAACCGATCGTATTCGGTCGCTCGAAGCCGCGGTGATGCGGCACGACAGAACCGAGATCCACATGAACGTCCTCAAGGACCACGGTGCCGCTGCCGGTGACGCGCTGCCCGAAACTGTCCCAGTCGTCGATGATCCGGACGCCGTCCATCGCGCGCGGAACGAACGACATGGTCATGCGGTCGGCGGGATCGAGCGCGGAGATGGCGAGCCAGTCGGCGAAGAGAGCGCCCGTGGAATTTTGCTTCCGGCCGTTGATCCGGTACCCGGCGCCATTCCCGGTGATCCGGGTTTTGTCGTCGCCGCTTTCCGAAAGTGCGCTGCCGAAGCGGTCGCCTGCCATGGCGCGCCCGAAGAAGAACCGCTTCTGTTCTTCGGTGGCATGCTGACGCAGCGCCTCGAGGACGTAAAAGTGGCCTTGCGGGATCTGACCAATGGAGCTGTCGGCCTCCGCTAGGATCGCGGTTATCTCGGCAAGCACGACGTTGGAGACGTCGATGCCCTCGTATTCCGATGGAATGCTGATCGCCAGCAGTCCCGATTGGGCCAACTGGTCGAGTTCGTCGTGAGGAAGGACGCGCTCCAGGTCGCGCTCGATGGCGCGGTCGGAGAACCGGAGTGCGAGCTCCCTTGCAATCGCCAGGGCCTCTTCCTCGCTCTCGATGCGGTGCGGCGTCGGCTTGGTCTTTCCGGCGAATTGCGAGATGTTCCCCATCCTTGTCCCTCCGTGGAGCATTGCCGCCGCCCTTTAGTATGGAGCAGGCGCTATTTTCTTCCAGTCCCTCCCGGAGGCGGTCGCGCAGGTGGACGCCCGGTAGGGGAATCGCTTTGGAATGAAAATTTCCCAGGTAGAATCAATGGGTTGTCCGTGACGACGGCGCGCTGTTGCGGTTACCTTTAGAAAAATAGCTTGCCGTGGGGTGCATTTGCAATAGAATACAAAAATTATAGACTACTTCCGAAAAGGATGACCGTCAGGCCGAAACGCTGCTGCATGTTTCTTACGTCGGAGCCGATTTGAGGGTACAACATGCAAGAACTGGAAGTCCTGCAGCGGTCATTGCGCGCATTAGGCGGTATTCGACCGGAGTTTTATTTCGCTTGAAGCGGGAGGGAGGCGGCGCAAGGCGTTCTTGGCTGGCGCGTCGTTCCGGAAAATCCCGACGGGCGAGCGGTATACGAGCCCGTGAAATTCACCAGAGCTTTTGTGTGTCTCGAAGTCCTGCTTAAGAGTTGCCCCGACCACGGAGCGACAGCCAGCTCGCGAAAGGAGCTCACATGACCGTTCGTGGATTGTTTGCCGGCAGGTCAGCGGCGGCCGCCTCGTCCTCGCAGCCGGAAATTGCGATCGTCGGCCGTGGATTTTCCGGCATCATGATGGCGATCGCGCTGATGAAGTCGATGCGGGGAACTTTTCACCTCACCATGTACGACCCGCATCCATCGATCAGCGGCGGCCAGGCCTTTTCCGCGGCGCAGCGCTGCGAGATCCTCAACAGCCGGGTGCGCGACCTGTCGGTCGCGGCCGGCCAGCCCGACGATTTCAACGACTGGCTTTGCGCCAATGATGAGTTCCGAACAGCCGTTCCGGCGGCCATTCCCGGCTTTCGGCAGATTTTCGTGCCGAAAGGCATCTTCAGCGACTACGTGCATCAACGCTTTTCCGAGGCGCTTGCCCGACGTTCCGACATCACGGTGAGGTTTTCCCACCAGCAGGTCACAGGCTTGCGCAAACTCGCAAGCGGTCGCTTCAGTCTTGTGCGTGACGGCGGACATGACGCATGCGACATCGTCATTCTTGCAACGGGCTTCGGCGTGCATCCGCGCGACCTCGAGGTTTCTGACGAGGAGCGACCGCTTGTGCGGACGCGCCGCCTCGTCGACCCGCGCCACGCGGTCCTGCTCGGCAGCGGCATTCGCGTGGTCGACCAGCTTTTCCAGATGCGCGATAACGGTTATGCGGGAGAAATCACGCTCGTTTCGCGCCACGGCTTCCTGCCGCAGGCGCATACGCAGCTCGCAGCAGCCCCGAGTTTCCCGGTCGATCCGATGCCGCAGGGCCTGCGCCGGATCGTTCGGTTCGTGCGTCAGGCCTGCGCCGAAGCCGAAGCGAAGGGGCAAAGCTGGCAGTCGGCCATGAACGGCCTGCGCCGGCGGGCGCGCTCGCTCTGGCAATCGCTCTCGGCGCAGGAAAAGCGGCAGTTCAACCGCCACCTGCGGGCCATCTACGACAGCCACAGAAACCGCCTCCCGGCGGCTGTCCACGCGCGGCTGCAGCAGGAACTTGCCGAGGGGCGGACCGTGCTTCGCCGCGGGCGGGCGGGGCGGCGCCTGCCGGAAGGCATCATGGTGCGCTGGGCGGGTCGGCATGCCGAGGAACTGCTCAGGGCAGATCAGGTGATCGAATGCCGCTGTTCCGCCCCGGAGCTTGATACGCCCTTGCTCCGGAGTCTTTTTGCGGGTGGGCTTGCCGAACCCGATGAACTCGAGCTCGGCATCGCGGTCAGTCCGACGGGAGAAGTCTTGAGCCCGTCTGGACGCACGCCGAACCTCTTCGCGATCGGTCCGCTCGGATTGGGAAGCCTGCCCGACATCGACCTGGTACCTGAGATCGTCACCCAAACCTATGCGGCAGCACGGCTTATCGCGACAGGCAAGCGACTGGCGCTGAAGGCCGGATAGACACGACCTCGGCGGCCGGAATGGCGGCCGACGAATGCCGGTGATCCGGCCCGTTGCAGGCAGTAGCGGTCAGGGAAATGCAAACGGTAGACTCAACGACGACAGGGTCGTCGCTGCGCAGCAGGTCTTCGATATGACGGATGCCGTCGGCCATTACCTCACGCGCCCCACCGTCGCAATCATCGGCGGCGGCTTCACCGGTGCCGTGGTCGCGACGCACATGGCGCGGTCTCGCGCCATGGATGGCTGGCAGATTTCCGTCTTCGAGCCGCGGGAGCGGCTGGGATGCGGCCTTGCCTATGATACCGTGGAGCCCGCGCATCGCGTCAATGTCCCGGCCGCACGCATGAGCATCGATCCGGGCGATCCCGACCATTTCATGCGCTGGCTCGAGCTTCGGGGCGAACCGCGCGACGATCCCGAGGCGCTTGCCTGCGACGGCCATCTCTATCCCGCCCGGCAGCTCTTCGGCCGCTATGTCGCCGAGACGATCGCGCCGTTCCTGGAACATGGGCGCATCGCACACCATCGGGAGAGAGTGATCGCCGTCGAGCGTCAGGGAGCGGCCTGGACGGTTCGCGGCGACGGCGGGACGCTAAGCCGCGCCGACGTGCTGGTGGTGGCGACGACGCACCCGGCTCCGGAGGCTCCCGCAGGCGTAGGCGCCATCCTCACGGGGCACCCCCGCTACGTGCCGGATTCGACCGAGCCCGGCACGCTCGACAGAATCCGGGCCGGTGACCGCGTGCTGATCATCGGGACCGGGCTGACTTCGGCCGATGTGATCGCCACCCTGCGCAGAGGCGGGCATAAGGGGCCGATCACCGCCTTTTCCCGGCGCGGTCTGCGTTCTCGTGGACATTCCGACCGGGCGCAGGACCCCTATGGCGACTTCATCTCACGACCTTGGAGATCGGCCGCGGAGTTGCTCTCCCAGGTACGCCGGACGATCCGCGATGCGGAAGCGGAAGGCTTTACATGGCATGCGGTCCTCGATGCGCTCAGAGCACAAGGCGGTGAGATCTGGCGCAATCTGCCGATGAGCGAGCGGCGGCGGCTTGTCCGTCACGTGCGGCCTTTCTGGGATGTGCACCGCTTTCGTGTAGCTCCGCAAATCGATGCGGTCGTGAGCGCGGGGCTGAGGGACGGCGATATACGCGTCCTCGCCGGTTCGGTCGCTCATATGGCGCGCGTCGGCGAGAATGTCGCGGTCACTTTCCGGAGGCGGCGGGCTGGCGGAACGGAAGAAGGGGAATTCGACGCCGTGGTGATCACCACCGGCCCGGCGCACCGGTCGATCCTGCAAAGCCAATCCTGGCTGGATTCGCTCGGAGCCGCAGGTTATCTGCGCCCCGATACGGTTGGGCTGGGCCTCGCCTGCAGCGAAACGAGCAGGGCGCTCGACAGCGAAAACAGGGAGGTGGACGACCTCTTCGTCGCCGGTCCTCTCGCCCGCGGCACCTTTGGCGAACTTATGGGCCTGCCGCAGGTCAACGACCACGCCATTTTCGTGGCGGCGCAGATATCTGCGCTGGCGCAGGCGCGCCGAGTGCACCGGCGCGCGCGTCCGCGCTCGGCCGCGGCACCGGCCCGCTGACCGAGCGGCGACGCCGATGCAACTTCTGCGGCAGCATGCCTGCGGCATCGCTTACGCTTTCCGCGATTCTGCACTATATTAGGATGTGTCGATTTCGACGAAAGGTGGAGCGGGCGAGGTGGTTTGCAGCTATCCGCCTGCGCCCGCAGACGAGAAGCCGTGAGGTATCGACGGCGAATGGCCCGCATCCTCATCCTGTTGTTCAGTCTCCTGTCGGCCTTCGCATTTCCTGTCACGCCGGTGCCCGGAGCCGAGCGCACGGCAATCGTCCTGCACGTCAACGGAGCCATCAGTCCCGCCGCGGCAGAATATGTGACGCGCGGTCTTCAACAGGCCAGGGATCGCGGTGCCGCGCTGGTGGTCCTGCAGATGGACACGCCCGGCGGACTGGATACGTCGATGCGCGACATCATACGCGCCATCCTCGATTCGCCCGTGCCGGTCGCGAGTTTCGTCGCGCCCAGCGGAGCGCGGGCAGCAAGCGCCGGCACCTATATCCTTTATGCGAGCCATATTGCGGCCATGGCCCCGGGGACGAATCTGGGCGCGGCGACGCCGATCGCCATCGGCGGAGGACTGTTTGGCAATGACGAGCAGGAAGGCGAGGAAAAGACGGGCAAGCCCGACGAGCCCGAACCGCGCAAACCGGCCAATGCCGGTGAAGCGAAACTCATCAACGATGCGGTCGCCTATATCCGCGGCCTGGCGGAATTGCGCAACCGAAACGTCGATTGGGCGGAGCGGGCCGTGCGCGAGGCTGCGAGCCTTTCCTCCGCCGCAGCCGCGCGCGAGCAGGTCATCGACTTCACCGCCGTTAGCGTCGACGACCTTTTGAAGCAGGCCCACGGCCGCCCCGTCCGCATCGGCCAATCCGACGTTCGGCTCGATACGTCCGGGCTCGCCATAGAGGATCTTCCGCCGGATTGGCGGACGCGGCTGCTGTCGGTGATCACCAACCCGAACGTCGCCCTCCTCCTGATGATGGTCGGAATCTACGGGCTCATCTTCGAGTTTCTCGCGCCCGGCACAGTGGTGCCGGGTACAATCGGCGGCATCAGCCTCCTGCTCGGTCTCTACGCGCTTGCGGTGCTGCCGGTGAGCTATGCCGGCGTGGGCCTTATCCTCCTTGGGGCGGGACTGCTGGTGGCGGAGGCGCATGCGCCGTCATTCGGCGTGCTCGGCCTCGGCGGCACCGTGGCCCTGGTGCTGGGCGCTGCCATTCTCTTCGACACGGACATGCCCGGACTGCAGGTGTCCTGGCCTGCACTGAGCGGTATTGCGATAGCCAGTCTGGCGTTCAGCCTGCTGGTCGCGCGTCTCGCCCTTGTTTCGCGCCGGCACAGGGTCGCCACCGGCGCGGAAGAGATGATCGGCATTTCCGGCAAGGTCGACAGTTGGGCGGGAGCGGACGGCTACGTGATCGCCCACGGCGAGCGGTGGAGAGCCGTCAGCAGCGAACCGCTTGGACCGGGCGAGGACGTCATGGTCGTCGGCCGGGAGGGCCTCACGCTCAAGGTGGCGCGCAAACCGGCTGGAGCGGGATGATGAAAAGCATGCGCGGTTTTCCGCCCGCGTCCCGCACCAACTCCCCAATCGACCACGGGGAAAAGGAGACCGCTCATGACCTGGCTTGGAAATCTTGCGCCGTTTGTCGCCGCGCTCCTGTTCCTGCTGATCGTCATCGCCTTTGCGATCAGGATCCTCCGGGAATATGAACGCGGCGTGATCTTCACGCTCGGCCGTTTCACCGGCGTCAAGGGACCGGGGCTGATCCTGCTCCTCCCCTATGTGCAGCAGATGGTGCGCGTCGATCTCAGGACCCGTGTTCTCGACGTGCCCAGCCAGGACGTGATCTCGCGCGACAATGTTTCGGTGCGGGTCAGCGCTGTGATCTATTTCCGCGTCATTGACGCAGAGAAATCGACGATCCAGGTCGAGGATTTCATGGCCGCGACGAGCCAGCTCGCCCAGACGACGCTGAGATCCGTGCTGGGCAAACACGATCTGGACGAGATGCTGGCGGAGCGCGATCGTCTGAACGAGGACATTCAGAAGATCCTCGACGTGCAGACGGACGCATGGGGCATCAAGGTCGCTACCGTCGAGATCAAGCATGTCGACATCAACGAATCGATGATCCGGGCGATCGCCCGCCAGGCCGAGGCCGAACGCGAAAGGCGCGCCAAGGTGATCAATGCCGAGGGCGAGCAGCAGGCCGCTGCGAAACTGCTGGAGGCGGCAGAAATTCTCGCCCGGAAACCCCAGGCCATGCAGCTGCGCTATCTCAGCACCTTGAATGTCATCGCCGGCGAAAAGAACTCGACGATAATCTTCCCGTTCCCGATGGAGATCGCCGACATGCTGGCGACGAAGAAGGAGGGTTCCTCCTAAGGCCGGTTGAGATCAGACCCGCGGCGGCTTGTTTGATTTCCTCATTCCTGTGCTCGTCACAGGAATCCAGCCAGACCAAGTCCTTGGGCTGAAAGAAAGCTTCCCGCGCCGCAGACGCGGCGCTGCTCTCATCCCTGTGACAAGCTCAGAGGATGAGGCGAGGAGAGATTGCAGGTCGCTGTAGCACTTTGAGCTGCTGCATGCTTTTGTCCATTGATCGGCTACAATCAATGGACACATGGATTGGCGCTCGGTGCCGCTTCAGACAGAGGTCGAAAATGCCGAAGAGAAGTGCGGGCGTTCTGCTTTATCGATACGAGGCGAGTGACCTCCTTGTTCTGCTCGTCCATCCGGGCGGGCCATTCTGGATGAACCGGGATCTCGGCGCCTGGTCGATCCCGAAGGGTGAGTATGATGCCGATGAAGAGCCGGAAGCCGCTGCGCGCCGGGAGTTCCTCGAGGAGACCGGCATTGCGATAACGGGCCCCTTGGAGTTTCTCGGCGCGGAGCGCCAGAAGGGCGGCAAGCTCGTCACCGCCTATGCGCATGAGAGCGAATTCGACGTTGCCAGCCTGCGCAGCAACGTGTTCGAGACAGAGTGGCCGCCACGGAGCGGCAGGATGCAGGTCTTCCCGGAGGTCGACCGCGCCGGATGGTTCACGCTCGAAGAGGCGCGCGGCAAGATAAATGTTTCCCAACGCCCGTTCATCGATCGGCTGGAGGCTTCGCGGAACGCCAGCCGCTCCGCGGGTTCCGCCTCCTGAGCGGTTGCGTACGCCCGATCTGCATCAATGGGCAGCGCGCAGGCCCGGCTGCGAGACTTCCCTCCTGCGGAAGGCCACCTGGATTACGTCGGAACGGCAAGGTGCCGCCTCGACACCCGGCACGATCTCGACAGGAATTCCAAGGCTCTCAAGCGCTGCGATCTCCTCGACGGCACCGGCAAGCGCCATCGGGTTCCCGGACCGAAGGCGCACCACGCGTTTCCCTTCCCCGACGAGGGCCGCGATGTCTCTGCTATCCGTGGCGCTCGGCGCGACGGGGACGCGCCTTGCCTCCCGGCGCGCCAGTTCCAGGACGTCGTCAGGGATCCATTCGTCAAAGAGGATCACGTCGGCGGCTTGCAGGGCGCGAACCGCCTTCAAGGTGAGGAGTTCCGCGTCGCCGGGGCCGGCGCCGACGATGGTGACGCGGCCGATGGCGGAGGGGCGCGTGACCAGACGATCCACCTCCGCCATCAGCCGCGTCTCTACACCCTCCTCCGGTGTATCCAGAAAGACCCTGTCGACGAAGCGCTCCCAGAAGGCGCGGCGCGCGGCACCGGGTTTCAGGCGCGCGTTCACACGGTCGCGGATCGCCTGCGCCACCGTCGCCCACCGTTTGAGTGCCGGCGGCAGCAGGGCCTCGATCCGCCGGCGGATCGCCTGTGCCAGGATCGGTGCCGCGCCATCCGTCGAGATAGCAACGACCACGGGCGAGCGGTTCACGATCGATCCGAACTGAAACGCGCAGAAAGCCGGCTTGTCGATGACGTTGACGGGCACGCCGGCGCTCCGACCGGCTCGAAAGAATGCTTCTGCGTCGGCCTCGTCGTCGCAATCGGCAATGGCGATTGCGACATCGCGAAATACACCCTCATGCCACGCCTGGTCGTGGTGAACGAGCAAGCCGTGTTCATGCGCGGGCCCACGGGCGAGGAGTTCGAGGAAGAGATCGCTCAGCGACGTCCGCGGCGCGTAGACATGAACTTCCGCGCCGCAGGCCGCCAGCAGTTCGGCCTTCCAGGCGGCCGCATCGCTGCCGCCGGCGACAACGGCCCGTTTGCCGTTCAGGGGCCAGAAGAGCGGCAGCGTCGCGAGTGCGGTCACGCGCTGAGGCTTTTGGGCCGGATCACTCAGCAGCGAGGGTGAGGCAGCCATTTATGATCCCCCTGATCTCGGCGCGGCAGGAGCCGCAATTGGTGCCGGCGCTGAGCCTCTCGCCCACCGCTTCGACGCTATGGCAACCGTCGCGGACGGCCGCAGTGATCTGGTTGACTCCGACGCTGAAGCACGAGCAGACGGTCGCGCCCGGATCGGGCGTATCGGCGCCCGGGCGGCCGGCGGTGACCGCAAAGCGCTTGGCGAGGTTGTGGTGCGAAGCGCCGAGCTGCGATACCGCCCAGCTGCGCGCCGCGGCGACCGGCCGCGGAGAAAGGAACAGGCTGGCGAGCAGCCGGTCCCCTTCGAAAAAGGCTAGGCGAAGCTCGCCGGAGGTGCGGTCCGTATAGCCGATCGGTTCGATCTCTGCGGCGATCGCAAAAGTCTTCCGGCACCAGTCGAGCCAGTCGACATTCGTTTCGGCGAAGGCGAGTTCCACCCGCCACCCGCGCTCGGCTCTCGCGAGCGCCCAATAGGCGGCGTCGAGTTCCCTTGGTTTACGCGCCGAAACCGCGAAGCCATAGGCGGCAGCCGCAAAGCGGCTCGCGCGGACCGGCATGTTCTTCGACGCCGGCTGGCCGGAGACCGGGTCGGTTACCGGCGCAACCAGCGCATCGATCCGCGCCCTGGAGGCGAACTGGTCGTTCCAATGCATGGGCACGAAGAGATTGCCCTCCGCCTGCCGGTCGGTGACCAGCGCCCGGACGATCGCCGCGCCGTGCGGACTTTCCAGGGTGACGAGGTCGGCGTCGCTGATGCCGAGCGCCTGTGCGTCACGCGGATGAATCTCGACGAAGGGCTCGGCGAGATGACCGGACAGCCTGGCGCTCTTGCCCGTGCGCGTCATGGTATGCCAGTGGTCGCGCACCCGGCCGGTGTTGAGCGTGAAGAGGAAGGCATCGTCGGCGCTTCTTGGCCGTGGCACCTCGACGGCGACGAAGCGCGCGCGGCCATCCGGATGATAGAATTCGCCCTCGGCAAAGAACCGCCTCTCGTGCGGCGCACTGCCCTTGGGCTGCGGCCACTGAAACGGCTTCAGGCCGTCATAGGCAGGGCCTTCGATCTCCGCGTGGGCGCTGATGTCGAAGTCGCGGCGTCCGTCGTTTTCGAATCCCGAAAGCGAGGCATGCTCGGCGAAGATCTCGGCTGGTGAAACATGGGCGAAGGCCTCGGCGAAGCCCATGCGCCTGCCGACTGCGGCGAGTTGCCACCAGTCGGGCCGCGCTTCTCCGGGAGCTGCGAGAAAGGCGCGCTGACGCGAGATGCGGCGCTCGGAATTGGTGACGGTACCGTCCTTCTCGCCCCAGCCGAGCGAGGGCAGGAGCACGTGGGCGTGCCGGGCGGTGTCGGTGTCTCTCATGATGTCGGAGACGACTACGAAGGGACAGGCTTTGATCGCCGCTTCGACGGCATCGGCGTCGGGCATCGAGACGACCGGGTTGGTCGCCATGATCCACAGCGCCTTGATGCGCCCGTCGGCGACGGCGCGGAACATATCGACCGCCTTGAGGCCGGGCCCGTTCGCGACTGCCGGCGCGCCCCAGAAGCGCCGTACCTTGTCCCGGTGGAGTGATTTTTCGATGTCCATATGGGCGGCAAGCATATTTGCCAGCCCCCCGACCTCGCGCCCGCCCATCGCATTGGGCTGCCCGGTCAGCGAGAAGGGCCCCATGCCCGGCCGGCCGATGCGGCCGGTCGCAAGATGGCAGTTGATGATGGCGTTGACCTTGTCGGTACCGGTAGCGGACTGGTTAACCCCCTGGCTATAGCAGGTCACGACCTTTTCGGTCGTCTCGAAAAGACGGAAGAATGCGCGAAGCTGCGTCGGCGTCAGCCCGGTCGCCTTGGAGAGTGACGGGGGATCGAGCCTCGATGCGGCCGCGACGGCCTCGTCGAAGCCGCCCGTGTAATTCGAAACGTAGTTCCGGTCGACCGCACCGCTTGCGGCGAGATGGGCAAGCAGCCCGCTGAAGAGGGCGACGTCTCCGTCGGATGCGATCGCCAGATGCATGTCGGCGATGTCCGCCGTCATCGTGCGGCGGGGGTCGATGACGACGATCTTCATCTCCGGGCGGTTTGCCTTGGCTGCGGAGAGGCGTTGATAGAGCACCGGGTGGCACCAGGCGAGATTGGAGCCCGTCAGCACCACGAGATCGGCGAGTTCCAGGTCCTCGTAAACGCCCGGCACGGTGTCGGAACCGAAGGCCCGGCGGTGGCCCGCGACGGAGGAGGACATGCAGAGCCGGGAGTTGGTATCGATATTCGCCGAGCCGATGAAACCCTTCATCAACTTGTTGGCGATGTAATAGTCCTCCGTCAGCAATTGTCCCGAGACGTAGAAGGCAACCGAATCGGGACCGTGATTGGCGATACTGTGCGAAAAGCGTTCGGCAACGAGATCGAGCGCCTCGCTCCAGCCTGCGCGACGGCCGCCGATTTCCGGGTGAAGGAGGCGGCCGTCGAGATCGAGGGTCTCGGCGAGTGCCGACCCTTTCGAACAGAGCCTGCCGAAATTGGCCGGATGTTCCGGATCGCCCTTGACGCTCACTGCACCGTCATCATCCACGCGGGCAATGACACCGCAGCCGACACCGCAATAGGGACAGGTGGTCTTGACCTCTTGCGCCATGCTTATTCCGCCGCTGCCAGAGAGAGGCTCTCAAGAGCGACGAACAGCGCGCCATTGTCGTTGCGGATGGGGATCGTGCGCACCTCGCCCTCGTCGGCGCCGAGCGCCTTGCCGGTCTCGAGCGAGATCACCCAGTTGTGCAGCGGGCAGGTGACGGCCGTGCCGTGCACGATGCCCTGGGAAAGAGGGCCCCCTTTATGCGGGCAATGGTCCTCGATCGCAAAGACCTCGTTCTCGGCGGTCCGGAAGACGGCGATCTTGCCGTTGGGCGTCCTGACGCAGCGGGCTCCACGCAGCGGGATGTCGTTGATGTCGCCGATTGCAATCCAGTTCATCTTCATCGGTCACTCCGCTGCCTGATTGAAGCCGACCGTCGCCATCGGCCGGAACTCGTGCTTGTCCTTGCCGGAGACGCGCTCCGACCAGGGATCGACCTGGGCGAATTTCTGGCTGAAGACGAAGCGGTCGAAATAGGCCCTGCGCTTTTCCGCATCCTCCATGATCTGCCGGCGAATCTCGTCCAGACCGATGCGCTTTGCCCATTTGTAGATGCGCTCGAGATAGCGGGCCTGCTCGCGATACATCTGCGTCAGCGCGACGATATGTTCGAGCGCCTCGTCCTCGGTCCTGACCAGCCCCAGAACCTCGGTGCCTTTGATGTCGAGGCCGGCGGCCCCTGCGAAATGGATCTCGAAGCCGGAGTCGACGCAGATGACTCCGACGTCCTTGCAGGTCGCCTCCGCGCAGTTGCGCGGGCAGCCGGAGACGGCCATCTTCAGCTTGGCCGGCGTCCAGGAGCCCCACATGAATTTCTCGATGCGGATACCGAGGCCGGTCGAATCCTGTGTGCCGAAGCGGCACCAATCGGAGCCGACGCAGGTCTTCACCGTTCTAAGCCCCTTCGCGTAGGCCTGACCCGAAACGAAGCCCGCCTGACCGAGATCGGCCCAGACGGCGGGCAGATCCTCCTTCTCGATGCCGAGCAGATCGATGCGCTGACCGCCGGTCACCTTCACCAGCGGCACGTTGAACTTGTCGACGACATCGGCGATGGCGCGAAGCTCCTTCGCATTGGTGACGCCGCCCCACATGCGGGGTACGACGGAATAGGTGCCGTCCTTCTGGATATTGGCGTGGACACGCTCGTTGATGAAGCGCGACTGGTAATCGTCGGCATATTCGTCCGGCCAATCGCAGACGAGATAGTAGTTGAGCGCCGGGCGACACTTTGCGCAGCCGCAGGAGGTCTTCCATTCCAGTTCCTGCATGACGGCGGGAATGGATTTCAGCTTCTTCGCCTTGATCAGGCGCCGCACGTCGTCATGGCCGAGATCCGTGCAGGTGCACATCGGCTGCACCGCAGCCGGATTGTAGGTGTCGCCGAGCGTCAGCGACATGATCTGCTCGACCAGGCCGGTGCAGGAACCGCACGAGGCGGAAGCCTTGGTATGGGCGCGCACGTCGTCGAGCGAGGTCAGGCCCTTGGAGACGATCGCTCCGACGATCTTGCCTTTGCACACGCCGTTGCAGCCGCAGATTTCCGCATCATCCGGCAAGGCTGCAACGGCCGCCGTAGGGTCCAGCGGAGATCCCCCCTGATAGGCCTGGCCGAAGATAAGGGTGTCGCGCATTTCGGAGATGTCCGTGCCGCGCTTCAAAAGATCGTTGAACCAGGCGCCGTCGGCGGTGTCGCCGTAGAGCACGGTACCGATGATGCGGTTGTCTTTCAGTACGAGCCGCTTGTAGATGCCCGCGGTGGCATCGCGCAGTACGATCTCCTCGCGTCCGCCGGCATCGGCGAAGTCGCCGACCGAATAGAGGTTGATGCCCGTCACCTTCAATTTTGTCGGTGTGTCGGAATGCGCGAAGGCGGCGCGGCGGTCGCCGGCGAGGTGGGAGGCGGCGACGCGCGCCATTTCGTAAAGGGGCGCGACGAGGCCGTAGACCATGCCTCCGACTTCGGCACACTCGCCGAGCGCCATGATGTCCCCGTCGGACGTCTGCATTCCGGCGTCGACGACGATGCCGCGATTGACGGCCAGCCCGGCCTCCTTGGCAAGACCGGCATTCGGCCGGATGCCGACAGCCATCACCACCAGCGTCGCCGGAATGATCCGGCCATCGTCGAGCTCGATGCCCTGGACCTTCTCCTCGCCGAGGATGCGTTTTGTGTTCGCCTTGGTGACGACCTTGATGCCGCGTTCTTCGACGGCCTTCTGCAGGAGGTAGCCTGCGGCCGGATCGAGCTGGCGTTCCATCAGTGTCGGCATGACATGCAGAACGGTGACGTCCATGCCGCGCGCCTGAAGACCAGCTGCCGCCTCCAGCCCGAGCAGGCCGCCACCGATGACGACGGCCTTTTCGCGCGATTGCGCCGCGAGCAACATCGCCTGCACATCGTCTAGGTCGCGATAGGTGATGACGCCGCGCAGTTCCTTGCCCGGCACAGGGATGATGAAGGGCACCGAACCGGTGGCGATCACCAGCTTGTCATAGCTTTCCGTAACGCCGTGGTCGGAAGTGACGGTCTTGGCGTCGCGATCGATCGCAACGATTTTGTGGCCCTTGTAGAGGGTAATGCCGTGCTTGATGTACCACCCATCGCCATGGATGATGATTTCTTCATACTCCTTCTCGCCGGATAGCACCGGCGAAAGCATGATGCGGTCGTAATTGACGCGCGGCTCGGCGTTGAAGATCGTCACGGCATAACGCCCGGGCGCCTTTTCGAAGAGCTCTTCCAGCATCCGGCCCGGAGCCATGCCGTTGCCGATGATGACGAGTTTTTCGAGTGCAGTTTCAGTCATGTGGTCACTCCGCAGCTTTTACGAAGCGGCCGCTCATAGAAGAATTCGAGCAGTGCTTCGCGGCAGTTCAGGTCGGTTCGATTTGGCCGGCCGAAAACCGGCATAAAAAAACGCCGCTCGGAAATTTGCGCTCCGGGACCGGGAGGAAACCCTTACGGAGGCAAAGACCTTGCGACGTCGGTGTCTTCGGCAGGCGTATGTGGCGCCTGGCTCGCTTCAATCGCCGTTGACCGAAGCAGGTGTAGAAATGCAAGTGCCGTGCCAGATATCCGCCTTCCGGCCATCTCCTTGAAAAATCTGCAAAAGGCGGACAACGCCCTTTGTCTTCGAAGTAAGCCCGTTGATTTAAAAATAAGCCGTTTGCGTGCAGTGATGAAATTTTGTGCGGCTCGCCTTGATCAGCCGATTGTGCACGGGTCTCGCCGCGCCCGTTCTTGCCTAACGCCGTCCTCCTTCGGCTTGACCTTGGTCAAGGATGACGCTGTGAGAAGCCGGAGGATCGCGGGCTGCGGAAGGATTGACTGCAGGCGCTCCAGATCCCGACGGTCCGAAAAATTTATTTGGGAATGGATTGTTCGCGTAATCTGGAACCCTGGCGATGTAAAAAGCCTGAAGGTTTTCTTTGTCCTCATGGTCTTTGAGCGACGATTCACGGCTTGACGCCATTCGTTCATTTGTGAATATATTATTCAAACTTGTGAAAGTCCGGAGGCGGAGTCCGGAATAGGGAGGACAGCATGAAGACCTTGATCGCTGCGGCCGCAATGGCTGCATTGTCGTTCTGCGGCATTGCCAACGCGCAGGAATACAGCCTGCGATTTTCGACCTCGCAGGTGAATCCGGACGAGCCGATCATCAAGGCCATGAAAACCTATGCCGAGCGTGTCGGTGAGCGCTCCGGCGGACGCATCGCCATTACCGTCATGACGGGCGATCAGCTCGGCGCGCAGAAAAAGGTCAACGAGATGGTCATGAGCGGCGCAAGCCTGCTCAGCGCCACCGACTATGGTCAGCTCGGCCAGTTCGTGCCGGATCTGTCGATCCTTGCCGGACCCTATGTCTATCCGGATCTGGCGGCGACGGACCGTCTCTTCGCTTCGGATCTCTATAGGGACCTTTCCAGCAAGCTGGAGGCGCGGGGCATCAAGATCATCATGCCGAACGGCCTGTTCGGCTACCGCCACATCATCGCCAACAAGCCGGTTCGCTCACCCGCGGACCTGGCCGGCGTCACCATTCGCGTGCCCTCCTCGCCGATCATGATGGCGACTTTCGGCAATTACGGTGCAAGGCCGACGGAATTGCCGTGGGGAGACGTCTACAATGCGTTGCAGACCGGAGTCGTCGACGCGGCCGAAGGCCCCTTCGGCTCGATAGCCGGAGCGAAGCTGAACGAGACCCGCAAGGTCATTTCGAAAACCGGCCACCAGATCATGTTCACGGCCTGGGTGGCTTCCAGCCAGCTCTTCAACAGCCTGCCCGAAGACCTGCAGAAGATTCTTCTGGAGGAAGGGCAGACAATTGCCAAGGAGCTTACGCAGATGACGCTGGACACGGACGATGCCTATGCAAAGCAGCTCGCCGCCTCCGGCGTCGAGATCGTGACCGATGTCGACATTCCGGCATTCATCGAGGCCTCGCGTGCAGCCTATGAGAAGGTGCCGAACATCACGCCCGGCATCTACGATCAGGTGCAAAAGGCGATGGCAGAGTAGGCAACGCCGTTTCGAGCGGGATGCGGGCGGAGAGACCGTATACACGTCATCCCGCTCTTGGACGCTGCTGCCGCGGGGGGCCGTCTTCGCCGGCCGGGATCGCGCTCCGAACGTCAATCGGGCCCTGCATCGACGCCAGCTCGGATTGCCCCTCAACAATCGAGGCATCATGGAAAGCTCACGCCCGCCGGAGGAGATAATTCCTCTCATCAGCCTGCGCCGCGCCGATGAGGCAATCGGCGTCGTGGCGCTCCTCGTCATCGTCTTCTCGATCCTTTGGGGGTCGTCAGCCGTTATGTCTTCCCCAGCCGGCCGCCTGGACCTATGAGCTGGCGATGATGGCCTTCGCCTATCTCGTCTTCTTCGGTGCCGTCGCCGGCGTCCGTCTCGGCACGCACGCGGCGATCGACGTGCTTGTCGCGGCTCTCCCGGACAGCTGGCGAAAAGCCGTCGCCTGGTTCAACTATCTGCTGCTGGCACTCTTCTTCATCGTCATGACCATCCTCTTCGCGTGGCAGGGCTGGATCTCACGCAATGTGCATACGATCGCCCTCGATCTGTCGCGCAGCCTGTCCTATGCGCCTCTGGCGCTCGCCTCTGCCGGGATGTTCGTCCAGCATCTGATCGTGGAGAGGCCCTGGACCGTCCGTCAGCACCGCAATTTGGAATCGTTGATATGACCCTGTTCCATTTGGCCGGTCCCTCGCTTCTCGTCGTCGTCCTGTTTTTGCTGTCGACGCCGATCACCTGGGCCATGGCGATCGGAGCGTTCGCTTTCTTCCTCATCAATATGGACATAATCCCGCTCGCCAATTTCGCCCAGGAAATGGCGGAGGGCAGCCAGTCCGTGTCCTTGTTGGCGCTGCCGCTGTTCGTTCTTGCCGGCTGCATCATGAACGCGTCCGGCATCACCCGACGCCTTTTGGCGCTTGCGGACGTGCTTGTCGGCCACATGACGGGCGCGCTGGCGCAGATGTGCACCGTGCTCGGCACCTTGCTCGGCGGACTTACCGCATCTGCCAATGCCGATGCGGCGATGCTCGCCAAGACGCTCGGCGTCGAGATGTCGCAACGGGGCTACAGCCGGGCCTTCGCCGCGGTCATCACATCGTCGGCGGCCATCATCACGAGCCTCATTCCGCCGTCGATCGGTCTTATCGTCTATGGTTTTCTCGCGGAGACGTCCATCGGCCGGCTCTTCGCAGCGGGTGTGGTGCCTGGCCTCGTGCTGGCGACCGGGCTCATGGTCACCACCTATTTCATCGCCCGCAAACGCGGTTACAAGCCGTTGCGCAAGGAGCGTGCCACCCGCGCGGAGGGCATCCGGGCGCTGATCGACGGGCTCTGGGCGCTGTCGATCCCGGTGGTGATCTTCGCCGGTACGCGATACGGTCTTTTCACGACCACCGAAGCCGGTGCGGTGGTCGTCGTCTATGTGCTCTTCGTCGCCGTGTTCGGTTACCGCGAATTCACCTTCCGCCAGATCCCGGAGGTGCTTGCCGAGGCCGTGCGCGATTCGGCCGTGGTCATGATCATGATCTGTGCGGCGGCAGCCTTCGGTTTCTATCTCGCCTGGGAGCAGGTGCCGCAGGCCATGTCCGGCTGGCTCGGCGAAGCCACCGACAATCCGCTCCTGATGCTGCTCCTCATCAACGTCCTGCTGATCGTCATCGGCACGGCGATCGAGGGGTCGGCGGCACTGATCATTCTGACGCCGATGCTGATTCCGATCATCGATGGCGTCGGCATCGATCGCGTGCATTTCGGCGTCGTGTTCATCACGAACCTGACCATCGCCGGCATTACGCCGCCGGTCGGGGGATTGATGTACATTTCGTCCATGGTGCTGAAAGTGCCGATGATGGCCTATGCCCGCGAGGTGCTGCCATACTTGGCGATGATGATGGTCATTCTCGTCATGCTGAGCATGTTCCCGCAGCTGTCGCTTTGGCTGCCGAACCTGGTCTATGGGACGACGGCGGTCCAATAGCGCGATGAAATACGGCCTCTGCGTCATGGTGGCGCAGAGGCCGGAAACGGCTCGGATAATCCCGACTTCTTACGCAGGTACTGATCATGGATGAGTTCACGCCCACCGTCGGAGTTTCTTCGACACGTCCCGCCGACATGCCGGAAGACCATGCCGCCTTGCCGGTCTGGAACGCCGAAAACTGGTTCTACGAGGATTGGCCCGTCGGTCAGCGCATCCGGTCGTTACGCCGCACGATTGGCGAGAGCGATAGCCACCTCTTCAATACCCTGGTCGTCGACATCCATCCTTATGTCCAGGATCAGATGTTTGCGGAGCGGGAAGGCATCTTCGGCCGTCGCCTCGTTGCCGGCGCCTTCGTGTTCTCGGCCGGTCTCGGCCTCGTCGCCACCAACTGCGTCAACGCCTTTTCCTATGGCTACGACAAGCTCCGGTTCATCAAGCCGGTCTTCATCGATGACACCATCTACACGATCCGGACCAACATGGAAAAAACGCCCCGCTACAAAGACCTCGGGCTCATTCGCGCCAGCTACCAGGTCTTCAAGAACGAGGGCGAGCTGGTGCTCTACTGCGAGCATCTGCAAACGGTGAAATACAAGAACCCGGCGGATTTTGCCGGCAAGACAGAGAAGTAGAAAACAGAAACCGAAGAAAACGAGCGTTCGCTTGCCGGCGTCGCCGTAATCGGCATGAGCTCGTTTCCCTCGCATCCTGTTGCGCCGCCGGGTCTCGTAGCGCAGCCATTCTCCAGAATTCCGTTCGCCGATATAGTCCATCGATCGCATGTACTCATGCGGACACGGAATAAAAACGTTTATATTTTTCATTGAAATCGTTTTTATCAGCTGATACGGCTTTCGTCGGGAGGCCGATCATGGAAAACACGCACTCGCCGCGCGCACGGCCGGGGATCAAGGCTCTGGCCGAGGCTACGGGCTATTCCATTGCGACCGTGTCGAAGGCGCTCAACGGTTCTCCCATGGTTGCCCCGGACACGAAGGCGCTCATCCATCGTGCCGCTGCGGAGATAGGCTATCGTGCCAACGCCCGCGGCATGGCGCTGAGGACCGGCCGGACCTGCCAGGCTGCCGTGCTCATGCCGGTAACGGCTGCGCGCGACTATGAATGGGACGGCGTCGAATATACCCAGATACTCAGCGGCATCAGTCAGGCACTGGAAGGCAGCGACTATCGCATGTCGGTCCATGTCGTGCGCAATGTGGAGGACGGCTGCGAGGCGGCGCGCCGGGTCATCGATGAGGGTCTGGCGGACGGACTGATATTCTCAGGCATACGCGCCGACGACCCGCGTATCGATCTCCTGGTCGAGAGCCGATTTCCCTTCGTCTCTCTCGGTCGCTGTCGGAAACCCCTCGACTACGCACATGTCGATATCGACAACGAATGGGCGGCCCATGCGGCGACCGCCCGGCTGATTGCCGGCGGACACCGGCGGATCGCGCTCGTCAATCCGCTCCGGCATCTCTCCTACGCCGAGGACAGGGTGGACGGCTTCATGCGGGCTTTTCGCGAGGCGGGGCTATCGCCGTCCGACGATCTGATCGCCGAAGGCGATCTCTCTACCCAGTTCGGCCGCGAGAGCGCGCTCGGTCTTCTCGACGCGGCGCGGCCGCCGACGGCCTTCGTCTGCAGCAACGAGTCGACCACGCTCGGAGTGCTTTCGGGCCTGGGCTCGCGTGGACGGCGGATCGGCGTCGATGTCGACGTGGTCGCCTATGACGACATCAATGTAAGCGCCTATTTCACGCCGCCGATCACGACCTTCTATCAGCCCATCGAGATACTCGGGCGAACCCTCGGGGAGTTCCTGCTGCGGCGCATGGCGGGAGAGGACGCGCAAACGTTGAAGCAGGTTTTCAGGCCAACGCTGATCGAGAGGCAGCCCGACAATCTCGGCGGGCGCCTGGCGCAGTCGGCGTAGGAAAAGAATTCACAACGGAGGAGAACCAAAGTGAAAACACTCGTAATTGCACTTGCGATGGCGGCCCTCGTCTCAGGCGGCGCGTCGGCCGCCGATCTCGGCGGGAAGCTGCTGAAGGTCGGCTCGGACACGACCTCGCCGCCGATGGAGAGCGTCGATCCCGCGACCGGACAGATCGTCGGTTTCGATATCGACGTGGTGAATGCGATCTGCGCAAAGATCAACTGCCAGGCGGAATTCGTGACCACCGGTTGGGACGGCATTTTCGCAGCGCTCGATCAGGGCAACTTCGATCTCGTCGCCTCGGGCGTGTCGATCACCGAGGAACGCAAGAAGGCCATGGATTTCTCCGATCCCTACATCGTCAACAGCCAGGCGGTGCTGATGCGGGTCGAGGACCAGGGCGTGTCACTGGAAGACTTCAAGTCGAAGGGGAAGAAGCTTTCCGCCCAGGCCAACACCACGGATGCGCAGGTCGCCGAAGGGGTGGTCGGCAAAGAAAACGTCGTCGCCTATGACAGCTTCAGCGCCGCGATCATCGCGCTCAAGAACAAAGATGTCGACGGCGTCGTCATCAACGGAGCCAATGCTGCCGCTTACGAACGCGAGTTCGTCGGCGAACTCGTGGTCGCGATCCGGGACCTCGAATCCGATCCGCTCGGCCTCGTCTTCCGCAAGGGCGATGCCAACGTCGCCGCCTTCAACGAAGGACTGAAGATGATCCGCGACGACGGCACGCTGGATCAGCTCGTCAACAAATACTGGGGCGTGAAGTAACCTCATCCGAACACCCCGGAGCGGTCTGCGCTCCGGGGCCGAATTTCTGCGCAGAATCCCCGGAGGGATGAATGTCGTTCCTGAGAAGCGTGCGGCCCAGCAATCTGATCATTCTGACAGCGCTGCCGTTCATCATCTATCTTTTCGCCTCCTCCGGTGACTACCAACGTTCGCTGAGAGCCATTCTCGGAGTCGAGAACGGCTCGTCCGCCTTCGTACCCGGCTTCCTTGCCCTGCTCGTCGCCTTCGGCTCGGGTATCGCCGTTCTCGTCTTTTCCCGAGCCAAGGCGCCGCTGCCGCGGCTGGCGCTCGCTGCCGCCGTGCTCAATCTCGCTGCGGCGGCCATCTTGCTTCTGAGCGACGCGGTTCATCCCTACCTTGCGTCGGTCGTCGCCAATGCCGTCGATCCCTTCACGTCCGATCTCGTCGTGAAGGGGCTTAGCCCCCGGCGATTGACGGACGCCGCGGACATGACCCTGCGCGGCATCGAAGCCGTGCTTTTTCCGGCCTATTTCGCGCTGAACCTGTTCGGCTCCATGCTCTTCTTCGGTGCCGGCAAGGCGTCTGCGCAGGAGAGCATCCTGCATCGCGCAGGAGCGTGGAGCATCGGCCTCGTCAACGGTACGGGGCTCCTGTTCATCCTCTTCTTTGCGCATATCGCCTTTGCCGCCGGCGTGGCGACCACGGTCCGCGCGGCCATTGCCGCCTATCTTCTCGCTGCGATCATCGGCCTCATCTGGGTCGGATTGCTTCAGTTGCATTATACGGCGCGCACCAGCCTCTTCTTCGCGCTCGCGACCCTCGGCCTGGTGCTCGTCGCCGCCTGGTTCCTGTTGCAGCCTCGCACGCCCTATGTGCTTGCGGGGCGGCTCGACGGCAGGGTCGCGATCGTCAGCAACACGCCGTCCGGCCTCATAGGCGCGGTGCGCTTCGGCCAATATCCGGGCGCGCCCGCTGAAGAGGCGGCGGTGCGAACCTTCCTTGGCCCGGCGGAGGCAGTCGCGGCGATGGAAAAGGACGAGGTGACGGCCGCGCTTCTGCCGGCCGAAGCCGTGCCCGGGGGCTTGCCGCTCCTTTGGGAAACGGCGGCTTTGAACGATCGAGACCGGGCCGCAGGCATAACTTTTGCCGTCCTGGCAATCATCCTCGGTCTGCTCACCTTCGGCGGCTATCTGCACCGTCGTCATCCCCTGGCGATCGGCTCGGAATTCGTCGTCGATACGATCCGCGGCATTCCGATGCTGGTGATCGTGCTCTATGTCGGCCTGCCCTTGAGCGGGGCGTTGAAGGATGCGACGCAGGGCGTGCTCGATCCGCCGAATCTGATGCGCGGCATCGTCGCCATGGCGCTTGCCTATTCCGCCTATCTGGCGGAAATCTTCCGCTCCGGCATCAACGCCATCCCGGTCGGCCAGATCGAAGCGGCGCGCAGCATCGGGCTCAACCGGTGGCAGACGGCGCGGCTGGTGGTCCTGCCGCAGGCGTTCCGGATCATCATTCCACCGCTGGGCAACGAGCTGATCGCGATCCTCAAGGACACGTCGCTCCTGTCGATTCTGTCGATCCGCGACATCACCCAGCGCATGCGCGAGTTCCAGTCGGCGAGTTTCCTGCCCTTTGCGCCCTATAACTCGGCAGCCATCTTCTACATCTTCCTGACGCTCGCGGCGGCGAGCCTCATCAACATGATCGAGCGGAAATATGACATCAAGCATCGATAGGAGACGGGAAGAGGGGCCGCGCACGGTGCTGATCACCGGTTCATCGCGGGGCCTGGGTCAGGAACTTGCACGGCAGTATGCAGCCGCCGGCTGGCGGGTGATCGCCTGCAGCCGCCAACCGTCGGCGAGGAATGGGGAAACCGGCATCGAACGTCGGACGCTCGACGTCACGGACGCGAGGTCGATGGCGGCGCTTGCCGAAAGCCTCGGCGAGCGGCCGATCGATGTCCTCATCAACAATGCCGGGGTCCGCGGCGACACAGGCGGACTGTCGACCGTCAGGCCCGAGGATTTCCTGGAGGTCATGCGCGTCAATGCCCTTGCGCCGATCCTGGTCGTGCAGGCGCTGCTGCGAAATCTCCTCGCCGGCGGCGATCGCATCGTCGCCAATATCAGCAGCCGCGCAGGATCGCTCGCCGAGGGCACGCTCGACGACGACGAAGGAGACTATGCCTATCGTTGCTCGAAAGCGGCGCTGAACATGGCCACGGTCAAGCTCGCCCAGGATTTGCGTCCCCACCGTGTCACCGTGCTGTCGCTCCACCCCGGCTGGGTCAGAACCGATATGGGCGGCCATCAGGCGAGCGTGCCGGTTGCGGAAAGCGCCGCAGGCCTGAAGGCGATCATCGACAGGGCCGGGCTCGCCGAGAGCGGCAGCTTCCGGGCCTTCGACGGAAGAACGGTATCGTGGTGAAGCGAGTGGGACGATGACGACGAGCGAGTTCAAGAACGTGCAGGAAATAGAAGCAATCGAAGCGCTGCTTGCCCGCGAATACGGCGTCGCGGGAGAAATCGTGGCGCTGCCCGGCGAGCACGATCTCAATTTCCGTATTCAGGCGCGCGACGGTCGCGCGTTCCTCCTGAAACTGCATGCCCTCGGCGCGCCCGAGGAGCTCGACATGCAGATTGCAGTTCTCGACCATCTCGCGCGCGAGGCGACGGATCTGCCCGTCTCGAAGGCTTTGCCGAGCCGCTCCGGCGCCTCGTTCACCCGCGTCGAATTCAAAGGAGAGCGTGTCGCACGTCTGCTGACGTGGCTGCCCGGGGAGATCTGGGCACGAGCCGCCAACCGCTCGAGCAACAGCGTCGAGACCCTTGGGGCGCTGCTCGGCAAGCTCGACCGCAGCCTCGCCGGTTTCTCTCATCCCGGCGCCAGGAGAGAGTACGCCTGGGATATCGCCCGGGCGGAAATGCACCTCGCCAACGTCGATCTGATCGAGGATGTGGAGAAGCGGAGCGCGGTTCGCGCGATCCTCGATCACTTCGTCTCCACCGTGCTGCCGCGCCTTGCGGCGTGCCCCCGGCAGGTCATCCACAACGATGCCAATGACTATAACGTGCTCGTCGGCGCCGACGGCCGCGTCAGCGGACTGCTCGACTTCGGCGATATGGTCGAGAGCTATCGGGTGGTGGAAGTGGCCGTCGCCTCAGCCTATGCGCTGATCGGCTCGCCGGATCCGATCGGCGCCATCGCGCGGCTGGCGGGCGCCTATCAGGGCGTCAATCGGCTCGGCGAAACGGAGGCCGAGCTGATCTTCGATCTCGTGCGCACCCGCTACGCCGTCAGCATATGCATGGCGGCAAGGCAGATCCGCGACAACCCCGAGAACGCCTATCTGCTCGTCAGCCAGGAGGACGTCTGGCGCGAACTGAAACGCCTCGAGCAAGAGAACCGCTCGTTCGCCATCGCCCGCCTTCGCGACGCCTGCGGCTTTGCACCCATCCCGAGGGCCGCACGGGTGGTGCGGTGGCTGGAGCGCAATGCGCATGATTTTTCGGGCGTCATCAAGCCGGGCATTGCAAGACCGAAGGCAGCCGTCTTCGATTTCTCGGCGAATAGCCCGGAGAACTGGGCAGGTCTCGAGAAGGACGTGGCGCAAGCGCGCATCGAAGCGCATATCCATGCGGAGGGGGCGGATTTCGGCCTTGGCCTCTACGGGGAGGACAGAGCGGTCTACAAGGGTGACGCCTACCAGGCGACTGCAAGCCTGCGCCGCACGATTCACCTCGGCATCGATCTCTTCGCTCCCGCCAACGAGCCGGTGCATGCACCCTTCGCCGGCAAGGTCGCCTTCTACCATGACGACGCGGTCCCTTACGGCTTCGGGCCGACAATTCTGCTCGAACACACGACGGGCGAGGGCGACACGTTCTGGACGCTCTACGGGCATCTCTCCCGTGAAAGCGCCTCACGGCTTTCGATCGGCCAGCCGGTCGCCAGGGGTGAAGCTTTCGCGACCCTGGGGGATCGCGCCGAAAACGGCGGCTGGGTTCCGCACCTGCATTTCCAGATAGTCACCGATCATCTCGGCCTCGAGGGCCGCATGCACGGCGTCGGCGTCAGAGAGCAGTGGCAGGTCTGGCGGGAGATCAGCCCCGATCCGAGCGTCGTGCTCGGCCTTTCCGTTCCGGCGTCGGTGATCGTCGAGCGCGACAAGGCGTTCCTGGTGCGCGAACGCCAGCGCCGCATCGGTCGTTCCTTAAGCATCGCCTACGGCGCGGCGCCTCTGAAGATCGTCGCCGGCGAGGGCGCCTACCTGATCGATGACGAGGGTAGGCGCTGGCTCGACATGGTCAACAATGTCTGCCACGTCGGCCATTGCCATCCACGCGTCGTGAAGGCGGCGCAGATGCAGATGGCGCGGCTCAATACCAATTCGCGCTATCTGCATGACAGCCTGGTGGAATATTCCCGACGGCTTGCGGCGCTCTTCCCTGATCCGCTGAACGTCTGCTTCTTCGTCAATTCCGGCAGCGAAGCCAACGATCTCGCGATCCGGCTGGCGCGCGCCTATACCGGCAACCGCGACGTCATCACCGTCGATCACGCCTATCACGGCCATCTGACGAGCCTGATCGATGTCAGTCCCTATAAATTCGCGGGCAAGGGCGGGGAAGGGCGGCCGGCGCATGTGCGGGTTGCCGAGATGCCGGACCTCTATCGGGGACGCTATCGCTATGGCGATACGGACGCGGGGCGCAAATATGCCGGGGACGTGCAGCGGCAGATCGATGCGCTGGCGGCGGAAGGGCGCAAACCCGCGCTCTTCTTCAGCGAGGGTATTCTCGGCACGGGCGGCCAACTGGTGCTGCCGGAAGGTTATCTCAGAGAGGCCTATGCGCATGTGCGTGCGGCCGGCGGGCTGTGCCTCGCGGACGAGGTTCAGGTGGGGTTCGGCCGCGTCGGCAGTCACATGTGGGCGCATGAGACGCAAGGAGTCGTGCCCGACATCGTCACCATGGGCAAGCCGATCGGCAACGGCCACCCGATGGCGGCTGTGGTGACGACCGAGGCGATTGCCGCGGCCTTTGCAAACGGAATGGAATATTTCAACACCTTCGGCGGAAATCCGGTATCGGCCGAGATCGGCCTCGCCGTACTCGACGTCATCCGCGACGAGCGCCTGATGCACCATTGCGCGGTCGTTGGAAACCGTCTGATGGATGGAGCGCGCGAACTCGCCAGCCGTCACGCGATCATCGGCGACGTGCGCGGCTACGGTCTCTTCAACGGCATCGAGCTCGTGCGCCATCGCGACACCCTCGAACCGGCCGCAGCGGAGCTCGACTTCGTCATTGCCGAGATGAAGGACAGGCACCGCATCCTGCTGTCGAGCGAGGGACCGCAGCACAACGTCCTGAAGATCAAGCCGCCCGCGCCCTTCAGCGCGGACGATTGCGACCGTTTCCTCGATGCCCTCGACGCGGTGCTGGCACGGGTAGAGGCCGGCTGACGAAAGTTTTCCCTTTACAACGAAGTTAAACGTTTTTATTTCTGATAAAAACGTTTAACAGGCTGACGAACAGGCGGTTGATCCGCCGCCTGGCGGGAGGAGAGTTTGGCCGCTATTCGCATCGACAATCTTCGCAAGTCCTTCGGCTCGCATGAAATTCTGAAGGGCATCGATCTCGAGATCGCCGGCGGCGAGTTCGTCTGCTTCCTGGGGCCGTCCGGTTGCGGCAAGAGCACGCTCCTGCGCTCGATCGCGGGACTTGAAAATCTCAACGGGGGATCGATCCGCCTCGGCGAGCGCGACATCACCGATCTTCCGTCCGCCAGGCGCGACATCGCCATGGTCTTCCAGAACTACGCGCTCTATCCGCATATGAACGTGCGCAAGAATCTTTCCTTCGGCCTTGCGCTGAACGGCATGAAGCGAAATGAGATCGAGCGGCGTGTCAACAATGCGGCCGAAATTCTGAGGATCACGGAGCTCCTGGACCGCAAGCCACGCCAGCTTTCCGGCGGCCAGCGCCAGCGTGTGGCGATCGGCAGGGCGATCGTGCGCGAGCCGAAGCTCTTCCTGCTCGATGAGCCGCTCTCCAACCTCGATGCCGGTTTGAGGGTGACGATGCGCGTCGAACTGGCGTCGCTGCACGAACGCCTCGGCGTGACGATGATCTATGTGACGCATGACCAGGTCGAGGCCATGACTCTCTCCGACCGGGTCGTGGTGCTCGACAAGGGACGCGTCAGCCAGTTCGGCACCCCGCTCGAACTGTTCTACCGTCCGGCAAATCTCTTCGTCGCCGGCTTCATCGGCTCGCCGCGGATGAATTTCCTGCCGGCGGGTGTCGCGGATCAGGGCGCAACCGGCGTGACGCTTGCCGGAGGCGGCTTATCGCGGCCGGTGACGCTCGATACGTGTTCGTCCGAACCGATCGACCGGGTTCGTCCGGTCACCCTGGAATTCGCCCCGACAAACTCGAACTGACCTCGCCGGAGGAGGCGCATCTCGCCGGCACGGTGAGGCTCGTCGAGCGGCTCGGCACCGAAAGTCACGTTCACATCCGTGTCGAGGGCGGTGGTGATCTGACCGCCGTGGTGCGCGGCACCCATCCCGTCGCGAGCCGAGATCAAGTTCATCTCCGCCTTCCCCCGAGCACTGCCATCTGTTCGATGCAGAAGGCACGGCGATCGCGAGGCGGCTCGACCCGGAGACGAAGGCACTTATCGATAACGAGAAGGCAAGGGGCGCGCGTGCGCCGGTTTTGGAGGAGAGACATGCCTGATATGAAAACGACGATCATCGGATCGCTTCTGGCCCTGTCGGTTGCCGGCGCGGCGACTGCGCGCGCAGAGGAGGTCTTGCGCTTCGCGACCTGGGACACGGGCGAGAGCCTTGCCATCCAGCAGGCGATCGCCAAAAAATTCGAAGCAAAGCACCCGGGCGTGAAGGTTCAGGTCGAGCCCTATGCCGAGGGCTACGACCAGAAGCTCGTCGCCGCCTTCGGCGCGGGCAATCCGCCCGATGTCATGTATATGTGGAACTTCCCGCAATACTACACGTCGCTGATGCCGCTCGATGAGCTGATCGCGCGCGACTCGGCCGAGATCAAGCCGGACGATTTTCCGGACGGCCTGATGAACACGGCACGTATCGAAGGCAAGACCTACGGCATGCCCTCGGGTTTCACCACCCAGGTCGTCTTCTACAACAAGGAGATGTTCGCAAAGGCGGGTGTGGCAGAGCCGAAGGAGGGCTGGACCTGGGACGATCTGCGCGCCAAGGCAGCCAAGTTCCGCGACAAGGCCGGCAAGGTCTACGGGTTCGCCGTCGACGCCAAGCCGGACCCCTATGATTTCGAGCAGTTCCTCTGGTCGAACGGCACGAAATACATCTCGGACGACGGCAAAGAGATCGACGGCTACATGAACAGCGACGCGGCTGCCGCGGTGCTCGGCATGTTCGCCGACATGGCCCGGAAAGAGGAAGCCGTGACACTGCACCTCGGAGACGAAACGGGGGGTGACACGCTGTTCCAGGGCGGCAAGATCGCCATGTTCCAGAGCGCCATGTGGGACAAGGCAGATATCGATGCCGCCGGCTTCAGCTATGGCGTCGCACCGCTGCCGACATTCGGCGACCGCCCCGCCCATTCGGCACTCGGCGTTTCGGCAATCTCCATCGCCAAGGACGCCGCCCATCCCGACCTCGCCTGGGAATTCGTGAAATTCTTCTCCTCGCCCGAGTCGGTCGCGATGCGGGTCAACGACCTGCCGGTGCGCAAGAGCGTGGCCGAGGCGAAAGGGATGACGAAGGACCCTGTCTACAAGCCCTTCTTCGATATTCTCGCCACCTCCAACACCGAAAGGCACGCCTATCTGAAGAACGCCAACTGGAGCAAGATCCAGGACAATCTGGCACGCGCCATCGAGGCGACGATGATCGAGCAGGGCAATGCCAAGGCCCATCTCGACGATGCGGTCAAGCGCTCCAAGCGCCTGCTGAAGTAGGGAGTGCTGGAGATGGACATGGCCGCCCATGCTGAACCGAAGGTGGATGTCGTTCGGCGCAGACGAGCGAATGCCGGACGGCATCTTGCGCCCTTCCTGTTCATCTCCCCATGGATCCTCGGATTCCTCTTCTTCACCCTCGGCCCGCTCTGCTTCTCGCTGACGATGAGCTTTTTCGACTGGCCCGTCGTCGGCGAGCGCACCTTCGTCGGACTCGACAACTACCGCTCCATGTTCATGGAGGACCCGCAGTTCCGGGAGAGCCTCTGGATCACGGTGAAGTTCGCGGCGATCTACGTGCCGTTCAACATCGTCATCTCGCTTCTGCTGGCGCTGTTGCTGCACCATGCGACTTTCGCCAGCGGCTTCTTTCGCACGGTGTTCTATTTGCCGAGCGTGATCTCGGGCGTTGCGCTTGTGACGATCTGGAGCTGGATCTACAGCAGGGAATACGGGCTGCTGAACTTCATGCTGTCGCTCGTCGGCATCGATGGACCGAACTGGCTCGGCGATCCCAGCCTGGCCCTCGTCGCCATCATCGTCGCAAGCCTCTGGGGCCTCGGCGGTACGATGCTGATCCTTCTGACCGGTCTCAAGGCCATTCCGAAAGAGCTCTATGAGGCCGCGACCGTCTCGGGCGTTCCGGGCTGGGCGCAGATGCTGTTCATCACCCTGCCGATGCTCGGGCCGATGCTGATCTTCACCTTCATCACCTCGATCATCTCCGCATTCCAGCAGCTGACGATAGCGCTCCTGCTGACGAAGGGCGGCCCTCTCGGATCCACCTATTTCTTTGCCATGTACATCTACGACAACGCCTTCAAATATTTCGACATGGGCTATGCCGCCGCGGGCTCCTGGGTGATGTTCGCGATCGTGCTGACACTCAGCCTGATCGTCATGCGCTGGTCCGCCGCATGGGTCTATTACGAGGGCGAGGTCCGGCCGGCCGATGGAGACCGCGATGCGTAAGACAGTCCTCTATGCGACGCTGATCTTGCTGTCCGTCCTGTTCATCGCGCCGTTCTACTGGACCTTCATGACGGCGGTCAAAAGCACGGCGGAGCTATATCAGTTCCCACCGGTCCTCTGGCCGTCCGAGTGGCACTGGGAGAATTTCGCAGCCGCCTGGAACAAGCAGCCCTTCGGCACCTATCTTTCGAACTCGCTGATCGTCGTCGTCCTTTCGACGGTCGGCCAGCTTCTGTCGAGTTCGCTCGTCGCCTTCGGCTTCGCCCGCTCCCGGTTTCCCGGACGCGACGCCCTGTTCGTGCTGCTGCTCGCGACCATGATGATCCCCTGGGACGTGAAGATGATCCCGCTCTACATGGAATTCAACATGCTGGGCTGGATCAACACGCTCAAACCACTGATTGTGCCGGCCTATTTCGCCGACGCCTTCTTCGTCTTCCTGCTCCGCCAATACATCATGACGATACCGATGGAGATCGACGAGGCTGCCCGCATGGACGGTGCCAACAGTTTCGACATCTACTGGCGCATCCATCTGCCTCTGATGCTGCCGGCCCTGGTGCTGGTCGGTACCTTCCATTTCATGAATGCGTGGAACGACTATCTTGGGCCATTGATCTTCCTCAACGATCAGTCGAAATACACGCTCACTCTCGGGCTTTCGATGTTCAAGGGCCTGCATGAGATCGACGTCACCTCGATCGCGGCGATCACCGTCATCCTTTGCCTGCCGCCGCTCGCCCTCTTCTTCCTGGCGCAGCGCTATATCATGGATGGAGCCGTCGGCTCTTCGGTGAAGGGATAGGCGATGCTGTTCGACATCGACCATGTTCCTTTCAGCCGAAAGGGGCGCTTCCTCACGCTGTCGACCATGCGTGTTCCCCGGCGCGACGGCGAGCGTGCGCTTTATCTCAGATGCGTCAGCGGCGGCGATGAGCGTCCTTCCCTTGGACGGCTGTGCCGGGTCGAGTTGCTGGACGGGAACGGCCGACCGGCGGCGGCGCGCTTCGAACTGTCGCCGGACCAGCTTGTGGCGCGGACCGGCGAGGGCATTGTCCGCTTCGTCATCGGAGCCGGCGAACGCTTGCACATTCGCGGCGAAAATGCAGGCGTGCGTTTCCATGTCGAAGGATCGCGCTACGATTATGTCTACCGCACGCCCGGCGGCGAATGGTGTCTCGTGGCAGCAAGTGAGAACGTGAAACTCATTCCGCGGGCCTGTCTCGGTGATCTGGCCGTTTCCGGCAAATGGGACAGGGACCGGTCCACCGACGTTTCCTTCACGCTTTCGGGCGAGGGGACATTCGAGGGCAATGTCGATTTCTTTCGCGCCCTCCCGCCGCCGAAAAGCCCCGGCAGCTTCGAGGAGGCGCATGCAGCCGTCGCAGCCGAGTTCGGCGGCTGGTATCGATCGATCCCGGCGGGTGTCCCCGGACAGGAGGAAGCGCAACGGCTCGCGGCCTATCTTCTCTGGGCGAATACCGTGCCGGCCGAAGGCGTGCTGACCCGACCGGCGATCTACATGTCGAAAAACGCCATGATCAACATCTGGAGCTGGGACAATGCCTTCTCGGCACTTGGCGTGGCCGGCTTCGACGAAGAGCTCGCCTTCGACCAGTTCGCAGCGATCTTCGACCATCAGGACGCTTCCGGCCTGCTGCCGGACTACGTGAACGACCGCGAAGCGCTCTTCGCCTTCACCAAGCCCCCCGTTCACGGCTGGGCCGTGTCCTGCCTGGCGCGCGAAAATCCCGCCTTCCTGACGCCGGAGCGACGGGCCTATCTGCGCGATGCGATCGGCAGGCAGGTCTCCTACTGGCTGACCCACGGCCGAGCCGGCGGCGGCGTGCTGCCGAGCTACTTCCACGGCAATGACAGCGGCTGGGACAATGCGAGTTTTTTTGCCGAAGGCGGCCCGGTTCTGTCACCCGACCTTCCGGTCTTCCTCATCCTGGCCTGCGAGGCGCTTGCCAATCTGCTGGAGGATGATCCGGAAAAGGCAGCCCGCTGGCTTCGCACCGCAGACGAACTTCAAGCGCTCCTCGTCGGCACGCTCTGGACCGGCGAGACTTTTGCCGCGCGTCTTGCCGCCGACCCAGAACGAATTCTCCCTGGGGATAGCCTGATCCAGTTCATGCCGCTGCTGCTGGGCTCCCGCTTGCCGGCAGCGATGTGCCGCCAGCTCGTCGCCCGGCTGGTCGAAGGCGCATTCATCACCGATTGGGGCCCGGCGACGGAGAGCCCCCGGAGTTCCTACTACGAGGACGATGGCTATTGGCGCGGGCCCATCTGGGCGCCGACGACCTATCTCCTCTGGGACGGACTGCGCCGCCAGGGGGAGCGTGCATTGGCCCGGGAAATCGCGCAGAGGTTCTGTGCACTTGCCAATGCACACGGTATGGCCGAAAACTTCGACGCGCGCTCGGGCAGGGGCCTTCGGGATCGGGCATTCGCCTGGACGTCCGCAGTCTACCTGCTGCTGGCGCAATCCCTCCGCGACGAAAACCGGTGAAGAGTTGAAGCCGTCATGCAGCGACCGACCATAAAGACGATAGCGCGGGAGACGGGACTGTCGATTGCGACGGTCTCCAAGGCTCTGAAGCATTCTCCGCAGGTTCGCCCGGAGACGAGGGCCATCGTGCTCGATGCGGCCGAGCGCGTGGGCTACGAGCTCAATCTACATGGCGTGCAGCTGCGCACCGGCAAGACCTATCAGGTTGCCGCCATCATGACGGCGCCGGGCCCGAAGGAAAACGAATGGGAGGGCGTGGAATATGCGCAGCTCCTCAGCGGTATTTCCTGGGCGCTGGAAGAAAGCCCCTATCGCGTCTCGCTCTACGCCGTGCGCGACTTCGAGGAAAGCCAGGAAACGATCAGGCAGATCGTTGCGATGAAGAAGGCCGACGGCATCATCATTTCGGGCACGCGGGCCGACGATCCGCGTATCCGGTTGATGCAGGAAGCGGAGTTCCCCTTCGTGACCTACGGCATGAGCATCCACAATGCGCCGCACGCCTATGTCGACGCCGACAACGCACAGATGATCCGCCTGTCCATGGCGCGGCTGATCGAGCGTGGCCACAGGCGCATCGCGCTGCTCAATCCGAAAGAGCAGTTCACCTACGGTGTCGTTCGCCTGGAAAGCTACCGCAAAGCGCTCGAAGAGGCAGGCCTGTCCTACGATGCCGCGCTCGTCGCTCATGGTCGGCTGACGCCCGCATTCGGCAGGGAGAATGTGGTGGCCATGTCTGCGCTCGCCGATCCGCCCACCGCCTATATCTGTGCCAACGAAGCCACTGCGCTCGGCGCCTTTTCCGGCTTCCATGCGCGCGGGCTGGTGCATGGGCGTGACGCGGTCATCAACGCGACCGACGACCTGAACGTCAGCCAGTACTTCGCACCGCCGATCACGAGCTACTACCTGCCGATCGGCGAGCCGAGCGCGCTGCTCGGCAAATTCATCCTGCGGCGGATGGAGGGAGAGCCGCCTGAAGCCCTGCAGACGCTCCTGATGCCGGACCTCATCGAGCGCTCGGACGACCGACTGAGGCCGAAGTTGTGAGCGACCAATCCGCCATTGAGGTCGCCGGTTAATATAAACGTTTAATTTCGCTCCGGCCGTGTCGCGCCTGCTCGCCACGTGCGTCCGCCGCCGATCCAGAAAAACGACAAAGGACTTTACCTTGCACATGCCGCTGACGAGCCCCAATCGCTTCAACTCCGACCTTCGGACGCCTGACAGGCTCGAACTCGGCGTGTGCTACTATCCCGAACAATGGCCGCGCGAGAAATGGGCGGAAGACGCCGGGCGGATGGTCGAGCTCGGCCTCTCCTGGGTCCGCATCGGCGAATTCGCCTGGGCGAAGATAGAGCCGCGGTCGGGCGAATTTCATTGGGAATGGCTGGACGAAGCGATCGACGTTCTGGGCAAGGCCGGCCTCAAGGTCATCCTCGGCACGCCGACGGCGGCCCCGCCGAAATGGCTCGTGGACCGCTATCCCGACATTCTGCCGGTGGACGCGACGGGGGCGGTCCGCAAATTCGGCGCGCGACGCCACTATTGCTTCTCGAGCCGGCGCTACCGCTCCGAGGCGGCGCGCATCACCGAGGCGATGGCGCGCCGCTATGGCGAACACATCTATGTCCATGCCTGGCAGACGGACAATGAATATGGCGACCACGACACGATCTACAGCTATTCCGCCGAAGCGGTCAGGGCGTTCCGCCTGTGGCTGGCCGAACGCTACGGCTCGATCGAGGAACTGAACCGCGCCTGGGGCACCTCGTTCTGGTCGATGAACTACAACAGCTTTGAGGAAATCGATCTGCCGAACAGCCTGGTGGAGGAGCCGAGCCCGACCCACGGTGTTGATTTCATCCGCTTCTCTTCCGATCAGGTGAAGAGCTTCAACAAGGCCCAGGTCGACATTATCCGGGCGCATTCGCCCGGCCGTCCGGTGACGCACAACTTCATGTCGCAGAATACCGATTTCGACCATTACTCCGTCGGCGAGGACATCGACATTGCCTCCTGGGACGTCTACCCGATGGGCGGCCTGCTCAACGGGCGGCTCGCAGCGAAGGACAAGGAGCATTATCTCCGGGTGGGGGATCCCGACCAGCCGGCCTTCAACCACGACCTCTACCGCGCCGTCGGCCACGGCCGCGTCTGGGTCATGGAGCAGCAGCCGGGGCCCGTGAATTGGGCGGCGCACAACCAGTCGCCGGCCGACGGCATGGTTCGGCTCTGGACCTGGCTCGCCTATGCCCATGGGGTCGACATGGTCTCCTATTTCCGCTGGCGCCAGGCGCCTTTCGCGCAGGAACAGTTTCACGCAGGCCTCCTTCTTCCAAACAGCGAGGCGGATCAGGGCTATCTTGAAGTCGCCGAAGTCGTCGCGGAAATGAAGCGCCTGCCCGAGGGAGAGGTGCGTGGCAAGGCGCAAGTCGCGATCCTTCTCGACTACGAATCGCGCTGGGCGACACGCGTCCTGCCGCAGGGGCGGAGCTATTCCGCTTCGGCGGTTGCGCTCGATTGGTATTCGACGGCGGCGCGTCTGGGCGTCGATGTGGATTTCATAGGCCAGCACTCGGACCTCGACGGATACAAGCTGATCCTTGCGCCGGACCTCGTCATTGCCGAGGAGGCTTTCGTCGAGCGGCTCGCGCGAGCGGACGCCAAGGTGGTCTTCGGCGCGCGCAGCGGCAGCAAGACGAAGGACATGCACATCCCTGAGGGACTGCCGCCGGGACCGCTGGCGAAGCTCATCGATATCAGCGTCTCGCGGGTTGAATCGTTGCCGGAGTTTCATAGCGAGACCGTTCTCTACGGCAACGAGGCTTATCAGGCGGGCGGCTGGCGCGAGACGGTCAGGACGAACGAGACCGTTCTCGCAAGCTTCGACGGGGAGTATCGTAACGGCGCTCCGGCGCTCGTCGGTAACGACAAGGCACGCTATCTGGCCGTTGCGGCCAACGGCGCATTGCTCGACAAGGTGATCGGCGATGCGCTCGGCTGGGCTGGACTGGAAAGCCTGCCCGACCTCGGCGATGTTCGCGTGACGCGCCGCGGCAATCTCCGTTTCGCCTTCAATTTCGGCCGGACCCCCGCGGAGGTGCCCGCAGGGCCCTCGGCCGAGTTCTACCTGGGGGGCCGCACGCTGAAACCCGTCGATGTTGCGATCTGGAGGGAATGAACCCGGAGCATCGATGTAGCCGACCTTCAGGCAAGGTCACATCGTCGTGAGCTTGGACTGCACTTGATGACTTGTCGTGCCATTCGCCCTAGGTCGAACGCATGACTATGCTCGTTGTTACGTTCCTTGCGCTCTTCGGTTTCCACTCGGCGGCAGCCGCGCAGGATCAGTCCGTCACCACCTTGCTGACGGCCCTGGCGACCAGAGAAGAGTTGAAACCGCTGAAGACCGTGGTCGTTGCCAGGGACGGGGAGACGATTGCCGAAAAGGGTTATCGCGGCCACACGCCCTCGGAGTCGACCAACATCAAGTCCGCATCGAAATCGATCGTATCCGCACTTGTGGGCATTGCGATCGACAAGGGTCTGCTCGACGGCCCGGAGCAGAAGATCGCGCCGCTCCTCAAGGAAGATCTCCCGTCACAGGCCGACCCCCGGATCAACGACATCACCATCGGCAACCTGCTTTCGATGCAAGCGGGACTGGGGCGCATGTCCGGGCCGAATTACGGCCGCTGGGTGTCGAGCCGCAACTGGGTTCGTTTCGCACTGGCACAGCCCTTCGACGACGAGCCCGGAGGGCGGATGCTTTATTCGACCGCCTCGACCCATCTGCTCTCGGCAATACTGACCAAGGTCGGCGGCAAGTCGACACTGGCGCTTGCGCGCGAATGGCTCGGTCCGGTCGAGGGTTTCCGGATCGGCGCCTGGGAGCGGGATCCCCAGGGCATCTATCTCGGGGGCAACCAGATGGCGATGAGCGCGCGATCGCTCCTTGCCTTCGGTGAGCTCTATCGCAACCGCGGCCGCACCGCGGACGGACGGCAGGTCGTCCCGGCCGATTGGGTGGAGCTTTCCTGGCAGCCGCGCACGGCCTCCCGTTTTACCGGCGACGGCTACGGATATGGCTGGTTCACGCGCCGGATCGGCGACGAGGATGTGTATTACGCTTGGGGCTATGGCGGCCAGATGCTCTATATAGTGCCGTCCCTGGACCTGACGGTGGTCATGACGTCGGATGAAAGCGGCCCCTCGGCACGCAACGGCTATCGCGACGCTCTGCACGGGGTGCTGGCAGAGATCATCTCCATCGCCAAAGCGGATTGAGGCAGATGGTTCTGCTCTGTGCGCGTTAAACAAACATGTTAGCAAAAAACGCCAAGGGCGCGTCGACCTTGGAGAATTGACGCGCCCGACCGATTGACTGTTGGCCAGCGGGTTTGCTTAGGCCGTTGGCTGCTTTGTCTTCCGGAGATAGGGAAGCACGGTGTCGAACGACCCGAAACGCTGCACGGCGTCCTCGTTGGAGACGGCGGCCGTGATGATGACGTCCTCGCCCTGCTGCCAGTTCGCGGGTGTTGCCACCTGATGCTTGGCGGTGAGTTGGATCGAGTCGATGGCGCGCAGGATCTCGTTGAAGTTGCGGCCGGTGGTCATCGGATAGGTGAGGATCAGCTTGATCTTCTTGTCGGGGCCGATGACGTAGACCGAACGCACGGTGGCGTTATCCGCAGGCGTCCGGCCCTCGGACGTCTCTCCGGCGCCGGCCGGCAGCATGTCGTAGAGCTTTGCCACCTTCAGATCGCGGTCGCCGATCAGCGGGTAGTCGACCTCGAAGCCGGTCGCGACCTTGATGTCGTTCTTCCACTTGGTGTGACTTTCGACCGGGTCGACCGAAATGCCGATGATCTTGACGCCGCGCTTGCGGAATTCGGGCTCGATGCCGGCCATGGCGCCGAGTTCCGTGGTGCAGACGGGAGTAAAGTTCTTCGGATGGGAGAAAAGGACAGCCCAGCCGTCGCCGATCCATTCATGGAAATTGACCGTGCCCTGCGTTGTCTCGGCGGTGAAATCAGGGGCGGTATCGTTGATGCGCAGACTCATGGCGTGTTCCCTCCTGTACGACGAAATTTCGCTAAGAATAACGCAATCGCCGCCGTTTTCGAGGAGGAAACGAGCGATTGACGGCGGCAGAAGGAATGACTGCATCATAGGTGGCCAGGCTGCGGGTATATTTTTGCCGGCTGGCCTAAAAGCCAGGTCTTACAAGCCTTTGCGCGGGCGCGTTGACATCGCTTTGCCACAGCCGCATAGATAGCGCATTCCGAGGGGAGCACCAGACGGTGCTGAGATGGCGTTGAGCCGGACCCTTGAACCTGATCCGGGTCATGCCGGCGTAGGAACGGAAAGAAGGCCGCCAGCGGCAAGTTCTCCTTTTCATCGCCTTTCCTGGATCTCCGTGATGTTCCGTCTGGAGATCGATCGATGACGTCCTCTGCCGTACCGCTCGCAACCATCATCCGCCCTCGTGCGAAGGAGGACTGGGCATGACGGCGATTGCTCTCACCATCGCCGGCTCGGACTCGGGCGGCGGCGCCGGTATTCAGGCGGACCTCAAGACGTTTTCAGCGCTCGGCGTTTACGGCGCCAGCGTCATCACTGCGATCACGGCCCAGAACACCAGGGGTGTGACGGCCGTCGAGGATGTCTCCGCTGAAATCGTGTCGGCGCAGATGGACGCCGTCTTCTCCGATCTCGACGTGACGGCCGTCAAGATCGGCATGGTCTCGCGTCGGGAAACAATCGCCGCCATTGCCGATGGATTGCGCCGGTCCGGAAAACGGGCGGTCGTGGATCCGGTCATGGTTGCGACCTCCGGCGACGCGTTGCTTCGGCCGGATGCCGTTACGGCGCTCATCGAAGAGCTGTTGCCGCTGGCGCTCGTCGCCACGCCCAATCTTGCCGAGGCCGCGCTCATGACCGGGCGCGCAATCGCCGAGGACGAGGCGGAGATGGCGCGCCAGGCGGAAGCGATCATGCGGACCGGCGCATATGCGGTTCTGGTAAAGGGCGGGCACTTGAAGGGCCAGGAGGCCACAGACCTCTTCTTCGACGGCGACACTCTTGTCCGCCTTCCCGCCGCGCGGATCGAGACGCGCAACGACCACGGCACCGGCTGCACCCTGTCGGCAGCCATTGCCGCCGGCCTTGCGAAAGGCTTGCCGCTGGTCGAAGCGGTGAGTGCCGCCAAGTCCTATCTGCATGCCGCAATCTCCGCGGCCGACCGCCTGGAGATAGGTCAGGGGCGCGGCCCGGTCCATCATTTCCACCGGTGGTGGGAAGATTGACTGCCGGGTGACGGCTCGGGGGAGCTGAAGTGCCTCGCTATCGCCACTGTTGTTCAGCAGCATGACCGCGTCCATGGCTTCGATTGGCGATCGGTTCTCGCGATATGCATTTTCTTACCCGCCGGCTGGAGGCTTTCAACCGTGACGACCTGCCGGATTGGCGGCGGTCGCCCGGCAGGGTGCGGCGTTGTTTTTCGATGCTGCCGTCGCTGGTCGAATATTCGCTTTTCTATGCGCTGGCACTCGTTGCCCTTACGGCGGTCATCGCGCTAATGGCAGCCGCTTGGATCGTCGATCGCCGCAAGGCCTGACGGCGAAGGGCGAAAAGGCCGCGCACAGGTGGCGCGGCCGCGGTCGCCTCAAGCGGCGTTGTTTTCCGTAATCGTATTCTCGACGTAATATTTGCCGTAGCGGTGGCGGTATTTCTCCGCCCCGTCGAAGTCGCTGTATTTGCCGAGTTCGTTCATGTCCGTCTTGTTGAGGATGACGCCAAGCACCTTCGAGTTGATCAATGGTTCCGAGTTGAGGAGATCGCGTACGAGCCGCGAAGGCGTCCTTCCCCACTCGACCACGAAGAGAATACCGTCGGCAAGCGGCGCGAAAGCCTTGGCGTCGACGACGGGGGCGAGTGCGGCAAGATCGACGACGACGTAGTCGAAGGCGTTGCGGGCGTTCTCGATGAGGTTCGCCATGGCCGGGGAGGCGAGCAGTTCATTGCTCTGATGCCGCTGATGCGATGCGCCGCCGGCCGGAAGGATTGCGAGCTTGGTGCGCTGGTCCACCTTGATTCCGGCGGGCCAGGTGGCTTCTCCGGTCAGCGTTTCGACGAGCCCGGTGCGCGGGGCGGGCGTGATCATCTGAGTCAGTCCCGGCTTGCGTATATCGGCGTCGATGAGCAGGGTCCGCTTGCCGCTCGCCGCCAGAAGCGCGGCGAAGTTCGCGGCAATGATCGACTTTCCCTCGTCCGGAAGGGCCGATGCAATGGCGATCACGCGGCTTTCGCTGCCGGCGAGCATCTGGTCGCAGGCAAGCTTGGCGTTGCGGAAGGTCTCCGCAAAGGTCGAACGCGGCGCATCGACGACGATGCGCGAAAGTCGTTGGAACGGCATCGTGTCGTCGACAGCTTCGTCATGTCTTTTCACCGAGCCGAAATGCGCATGGACCAGTTGTGCCTTCTTCTTCATGCGCGTTCCGAGCAGCGGGACGTAGCCAAGCGAGCGATGGCCGAGGATCGAGCGTATGTCGCCTTCCAGGCGGAAAGTCCGTTCGCGGAATTCGAGGAAGGCCGCGTAAGCCCCGCCGACCATCATGCCGAGCACGGCCGAGAGCGCGAGAGTCATCGTTTTCTTGGGGCTCGACGGTGACACGGGCACGCCGGCCTCGGAGATGACGCGCGCCTTGGCGATCGGGAAGGATTGCTGCTGCGTCGCCTGTTCGTAGCGGCCGAGATAGGATTCGTAGAGCGTCTTCAGAGCCGCTGCCTTCTGTTCGAGCTCCCTTAATTGAACGAGTTGCTCGCTGGCGTCGGAGGTCTTGCCGGCAATGCCCTGGATGCTCTTCCTGAGCGATGCCTCGCGCGATTGCGCGACCTCGTATTCGTTCTTGTAGCTTGCAGTGAGCTGCTGCAGTTCCTGGTAGATCTGCCGCGCGACATCCTCCTGCTCGGCGCGGAGCGATACCGCCTGCGGGTGGTCGGCGCCGAAATTATCCGAGACTTCCCGCTCACGCTTGCCGACGGTGAGATAGCGGGTCCTAAGGTCACGGATCACCGAATTGTCACCCTCCTTTGAGGAAATGGTGGCGTTCTTGACCGCGTTCTCCGGTCCCTGATCGACGATCGACTTGTACTGGTTGTAACGGGCCGACGCACTTGCCGTATCGGCCTGGGCGACGATGAGCTGGCTGTTGAGATCGGCCATCTGCTGCTCGGACATCAGCTCGCCCCGTGCAGCCGTCAGACCGTTCTCGGCCCTGAAATGCGCGACTTCGAGCGCGGCGGCCTGCGAGCGCTGCTGAAGATCCGTAAGCCGTTCCTGCAGCCAGACGGATGCGCGCTCGGTCGCCTCGAAATTGGCGTTCAACTGATCCGTCAGATAGGCACTTGCGTAACCGCGCGCGATGGTCGCCGCAAGCAAGGGGTCGCTTGAGCGAAAGGCAACGGCCACGACCGAGCTGCGCGAAACACGCTCGACCGCGAGCGATTGCTGTATGATCGCGGCTGCCTTCTGCCGCCGTCCGTTGCGCGCCTGTTCTTCCGTAACGTCGGGACCGCCGGAAAAAAGCCCGGTTGCCGATTTCAACCAGTCCTTGACGACGGCAACGGGCGACTGCGGCGGATTGAGTATCGTATCGTTTTCGTCGAGTTTGAGCTTGTCGACGACGCGCAATGCGAGTTCGCCGGACTTCAGGATCTCGACCGCACTCGCAATCTGCGTGTCGAGCATCTGGCTGTTTACCGGGGTAGGCTCCTCCTCGGCATATTTGGACAGGTTTTCGTCGAGAAGGATCTGCGTCATCGACGTGTAATAGGGCGTGGCAAATAGGAGATAAGCGACCCCCAGCGCAATGAAGAGCAGGACGAATGCGGCCACGAGCCGGGCACGACGAAAGACTGCGGCGACAAGCCGGTCGAGGTCGATAAAGCCGTCTGACTGTTCTTCGCTGGGTATGATGCTGCTCAATGGAACGCTTCTTTGTTTCATGGGGGCCGTTCTGTTCATCTTCTTCTCCGGTCCTTGTTCCGGCAGTCCCGAAGGACTGCCGGAAGCCGCCGCTTATGCCGCCCGGATGCGGCTTTCGTGAGACAGAACCATGTCGCGGACGGATTCGAAAACGATATCGCCGATGTCCGCACGAGCAAGCGCGAAGGCGACATTGGCTTCGATGAAGCCCTGCTTCGAACCGCAGTCGAAGGTGCGGCCCTCATAGGGATGCGCGTGGAAGGACTGGGATTGCGAAAGCGTCAGCATGCCATCGGTCAACTGGATCTCATTGCCGGCGCCGCGCGTCTGGTGGGCCAGGATCGAGAAGATCTCCGGCTGAAGGATGTAGCGACCATTGAGATAGTAGTTGGACGGCGCCTTTCCTGCGGCGGGCTTTTCGACCATCTCGGTCACGGAGAAACCGTGCCGGACCGTCTCGCCCTTGCCGACGATGCCGTATTTCGATGCTTCCTCGGGGGCGCATTGCTCGACGCCGACGACGTTGCCGCCAACCTCGTGATAGAGATCCATGAGGCCGGCCATGCAACCGCGCGCGCCGAAGGAGACCATGTCGGGCAGCAGAAGCGCGAAGGGCTCGTCGCCGATCAGGTCACGCGCACACCATACCGCGTGCCCGAGGCCGAGGGGGGCCTGCTGGCGGGTAAAGCTGACCGAGCCGGCTGCCGGCAACATGGCCTCGAGTTCGGAAATCTGCGCGCTTTTGCCAGAGCGTGAAAGCGACGAGATGAGTTCCGGCGCGTCGTCGAAATGGTCCTCGATCACCTGCTTGTTCCGGCTGGTGACGAAGACGATATGCTCGATTCCGGCCTGGCGGGCCTCATCCACGGCATATTGAACGACTGGCCGGTCGACGATCGTCAACATCTCCTTGGGCACTGCCTTTGTCGCCGGGAGGAACCTCGTTCCGTTTCCGGCAACCGGGATTACTGCTTTTCTGACGGTCCTGACACGGTCCATTTTATCATCCTTTGCTTATTGGGGGTCGTTGCCCAGCGGGGATCGTTCAGCCGCCGCCGTCATGGGGGCGGCACGGGGGGCCGAATGGGAGGAGGGATGCACGAATCGCGCGGCAAGGCGGCGCAATCGGGCAGCGATCGGCATGCTGAGATGCCGGAGCGCAACTGGGTCGGCCAGCGCGGTCTTGAGCGCGCCGGCCAACGATCTCTTTTTCAACTGCTCGACGAGGACCAGAAACGAGCGAGCTTCGCGGAAGCCGCGCATGCGCCTGCGCTGCATTTTCTGCGCCGGGCCGTCGAGCGCGTAGCGGCGCAGGAAGGCTTCGTCGGCGGCGATCATCGCGTCTATATGATCGAGCCTCAACACACGCGAGATGGAACCCTCGCGGATATGATAGATATAGCCGGCGGACGGCTCGACCGCGCAGCGCCCGCCACAGGCAAGCGCCGATGCCAGCAGGATGTAGTCCTCGCCGATGCGCAGCGTCTCGTCGAAGCGAAGCTGCTGGTTTTCCAGGAAGCGGCGCTCGAAGATCGGTTTCATGTAGCCGAAATTGTGCTCGGATCGAAAGAGCACGTTGGATTCGATGAAGGCGGGAAGCGTGAGCTGCGGCAGCCGGGCGAGGTCGGCTTCGGAGAACATCCTGAGACTGCGCCCGTCCAGCGAGACGACGTCGAGATTGTCGACGGCGATCTGCGCCCCGGCCGTGTCCGCTCGTTCGATCATCCGCCTGAGCCGGTCCGCCCGGACCGTGTCGTCCGAATCGAGAACGGCGATCCACCGGCCGCGCGCCGCGTCGATGCCGGCATTGCGCGCGCCGCCCGGACCGCGGTTGCGATCGAGGGCGATCAGGCGGACCCGGGGATCCGGGATCGCCGCCACGAGCGCGGGCGTCGCATCTGCCGAGCGATCGTCAACGACGACGACCTCGACTGTCACGCCTTCCTGCGCCAGTGCGCTTTCGATCGCGCGCACGATCGTATCCGCGGAATTATAGGCGGCCACGACGAATGTGACGTCGGGGACCTTATCGATCGCCGGACGGGTCATGCGGAGGTCACCTCGCGGGCTCCGTATTGTTCGATTTCCTTCAGCCCCAGCAGGCCGCTGATGACGCCGGCATGCAGTACGGCGCGTAGCGCAAAGCGGTTCCGCCTTGCGGCCGAAGGAAAGCAGAGGACCGCGGCAGTTGCGCAAAAGCCGGACTTTGCGCCGGCAAGGGCGACATTCCAGGCCTGACGCAAGCCATTGGCTTTCTCGGCGAGAAGGCGTCCATGGGTCTGTCCGGAGCGGAAACGACGCTTCGCGAGCCAGGCAAGCGAGGCCCTGTTTTCCGGTACCGGCTCATGCACCCAGGCTTCCGGCGAAAAGGCGATCATTCCGCCGGCGCTGTGCATTCCGGCGAAGAAATCCGTGTCCTCGCCGCCGCTCTTGCCGAGCGAAAGCTTGAAGCGCCGGCCATGGAGCGAGGCCGCATCGCGCCTGAGCAGCGCATTGCAGGTGTATCCGGTCCGGATTTCTCCCTTTACCCAGACCGGCAGTGTCGAGTGGAAATCCCCGTTGCGCATCCAGCCGGGAGCCGTAGGCCCGTAATGCGCCCTGACGGGACCGAGCACGGCGGCGGCGCCCGTGATGCGCGCCGTTTCCAGAAGCCGGATCAGCCAGTCGCCTGAAACGGTCTCGTCGTCATCGAGGAAGGCAAGGAAGTCGCCGGTGCTGTTGTCGAGGCAGCAATTGCGGGCGATCGAGATATTCGAGTGCGGGCAGTGAACGTAGAGGATGTCGAACGGCATCTGCGGTCGAAGCCTTTCGACTAGAGCCCTGGCGCTCGGTTCCGCGTCGTTGTCGGCGACGATGACGCGCAAGCTGGCGCGCTCCGGCACGTTCATCGCAGCCAGCGAGCGAAGCGTTTCGGCAAGCTCCGCCCGGCGGTACGTGCAGACGCCGATGTCGATGTGAAGCGTTTCGTTCGGCATCAGGCCACCCTGCGGCGGAAGTCGAGGAGTTCCCGCCAGAACCCGGCGGACCAGGCAAGGTGCATGACCATGGCTGCAACGGCTGCAAGCGGTCCGTAAGGATTACGCTGGCCGAGCGCCATCCAGACGCCATAGCCGAGGCACGCGGCAGCCCAAACCCCCACCGGCACCACGGCCATCCAGTTGACGATCGCGAGAAGCGCGCCGAAAGCGATGGGTGCCACCGCAAGCGGCAGCATCTGCCTGAGCCCCGGCATTGCCCGGTGCTTGAGGAAGTTCTTTGCCCGGCCGCGGCCGTAGCCGAAATACTGCCAAAACAGCGGGACGAGCTTGGCGCGGGGATAGTAGACCATGCTCGTCTTGTCGGTCATCCAGATCCGGTAGCCCGCTTTTCCGAGGCGATAGTCGAGTTCGGCGTCCTCGTTGTGGCTGAAGCTCTCGTCATACCCTCCGACAGCCTCGAAGGCTTCGATGCGCATCAATGCATGATGACCGTGCTCGGCCCAGTGCCCGACGGCACCGGTGCGGTGCTTCGAGCCGCCATTGCCGAGCTTGGAGTTCTGCGCGAAGGCCGTTGCCTTCTGGAAGGTGCTGAAACCGACGGTCTGCATGGCGACCACGACCGAATCCGCGCCGGTCGCCAGCGCGTCCTCGACAAGCCGCTCGCAATAATCGTCCGGATAGGTCCCGTGGGCGTCGATGCGGATCAGGTAGTCGCTGCCGGCGCCGAGTTCGGCGACGGCGCGATTGACCGCCGCGCTTTGTATGCGCTTCGGATTGTCGAGGAAGAGCACCCGCGGATCCTCAGCGGCAAGGCGACGGGCGATCTCCCGCGTTCCGTCCGTGCTGCCGCCGTCGGCAATGACCACCCGCGCGTTCAAAGGCGTGAGCGACGGGCGCAGCTTTTCGATCAGTGCCTCGATATGGGAGGCCTCGTTGAGGCAGGGTATGACGATAAGGCTCGACGTGGACGTCAGTTCATCGGAGCTCATAGAAATCCACCTTCGTTGTGGCTGGAACCGGCCATCGCGACTACGGGAATGGTCTGAGGCGCCTGGAGCGTGAGCGCTGTCAGCTGCCGCACCAGGGTTTCGCAATCCGCCCGGTCGAACACCCAGGATCCCGGATTGCAGCGGCTGATACGCTCTGCGGCGTCGGCATAGCAATTTGGCGTCAGCGAGCCGAGAGTTGTGGCGAGGCTCCCGGCATCGGCTCCCTCGAGAACGAAGCCGATGTTCCGCACGGACAGGAAACGAGCGGTTTCCGTCCCCCTCATGGCGATCGGAATTCGGCCGTGGCGGCAGCCTTCATAAAGCCTGTTCGGCAGCAGCCAGGCAGAATTCTGGCCCTCCTCGAAGAAGTCGATCGCCCAGGTGAAGTGGACCTCGCCGTAGATTTCCGCCAGGTCTTCAGGATTGCGATAGGCGCCTTCGAACCGCATGAAGGGCTCGTTGCGAACGAAGCCGTCGAAATCGTCGAACTCGGAATAGGCGGGCCTGCCGCGCAGAACGATCTCGAAGCGGCCCTCCATCTTTCGCGAGAATTCGGCGAGAAGGGCGAGCGACCTGCGGCAGCGCAGTGCTCCGAACCAGCCGATCTTCCAGGGTGCGCCGGGCGGCGGGCATTCGGCCGGTGAGGCCGTCCGCCGCTCGACCGTGCCGTCGATTTCGAGCACCTTGTTTTCCAGAAGCATCGGCGGAGCGCCGATGCCGGAAAGGGGCCGGAAGTAATGCTCGATGAAGGCGGGGGAGCTGGTGATCAACAGGCGCGCATCCTTGCCGAGTTGGCTTTCGGCTCCGCGCAGCATCCGCCCGACGATATCCTTGCGCAGCATGAGGCGGTGGATATCGAGGCATTCGTAGACGATAGGAACCGTACCGCCGAAGAACGCGACCGCTCTCCTCGCCACGGCAAGCATCTCCAGATTGCGCGCGATGATCACATCCGGCTTGCGGACATGGCCGAGCTGGCGTTGCAGCGACAGGCAGGCGCGAGCGACGGCACCGATCCGCTGGGCGAAACGGCCGTCGGCGGTGGTTCCGAGTTCGATCGGCTCGACGCCGTCGATGGCGGCCAGAGGATTGTCGCCGCGGCGGAATCCGGCGAGCGTCACGCGTGCGCCACCCGCGACGAGCGTTAGGGTTCTCCGGCGCACTGCGGGATCGGCAAGATCCTGTGCCAGATAGAGTATCTGCAGCATGAAAACGTCCGTTTTCCTGCCCAGCCCGGGGCTGAGCTTAGTTCAATTCTTTGTGCACTGCAACAAAATGGATAAATTACTCAGTTACCCGCCATTCACTCGGATTGCGCCCGCTCCAGCTGGCACGCTACCGACTCGGCGAACTGGCACTCGTCGCCGGCAGCAGTGAAGGCGACGCGATCGACCTGGAGCTTTGTCGGCTCCTTGTAGGAGAAGGTGCCCATCCAGTCGGTGAGCGTGTCCGTCCCCCAGAGGCTGAAGAAGATCTTCTGGGCGTTTACCGGGATCTTCGCCGGATCGGTCACTTCGTGAACCAGTTCGCCGTTGACGTAGTAGCGGATGCGGTTCTTTTCCCAGACGAAGGCGTAGTCGTTGAAACCCTGGTTGGCGCCGCCCGGAACGTCGGCGAGAAATTCGTTGCCGCCCTTTGCCGATACATACTGGTTGATCTGGACCTTCGCCGTGTTCTTTCCGAGAACCTCGAAATCGATCTCGTCATGCGGCTTCTTGTCGGTCGGACCGATATAGGTGAAGAAGGCCGAGTTCAGCCCGGAACCGTCGGCCGCCTTTATCCGCGCCTCGTAGGTGCCGTAGCCGAAGCGCTTGCGCGTCTGGATTTCCCCGCAGGCGAAGTTGCGCTCCTTTACCTTCTTCTCCTCGAAGGTCAGTTCCAGAATGCCGTCGACGGTCTTCACCTGCTTCTTCGACCAGGTGCAATTCTGATGCCCGCCATTGTTCCATCCGTCCGAGACGAACCAGACGCGGGTGTCGAGAGTGTCGAAGTCGTCCTTGAAGGAGGTGCCGCTGGCGCCTTCCTGCGCGGCCGCAGCGTCTGCAAGGCCGGCGAGAGGGAGCGTTGCGATGAAAGCGAGACGGGCAAAGCGTCTGTAGCGATCGATTGTCATGGTCGTTACCTTTGCTGGGGCGAATAGCCTGCCTGCGCGCCTTGCGGCTGCTGCGTGGCCATTCGTTTCGTACCTGTTCGGCTGCCGGTAAGCACTCCAAGCAGATCCGGCGCCAAGCGCCCTACGAGATTGTGGGACGCGACGAGGATCGCAATGGCGATGAACGGCGCGGTGAAATAGAAGAGCGGGTAATAGCTGAGCCCGGTGCGGTTCCAGATCATCCAGAACAACACGAGCAGCGGATAGTGGCCGCAGAAGATCCAGAAACTCAGTCCACTCCCGCGGCCAAATCTTTCACCGAAGCGGGTGCGCACGAGCAGCTCCGAGATCGCCCAGGAGCCGATGATTCCCGCAATCGACGTCAGGCGAAGTGCCATGTCGAGCCAAAGCGGGAAATCCGGGCCGGTGTAATAGAGGCCGACGGCGATCACGACTGCGATTGCCAGGAACCCGGCCCCGATCGGTGCAGCGAAGCGATCAAGCATTTTGATGTTCACGCCATGCAGGCTCGCACAGATTCCAGCCGAGAAGCCGAACAGGATGGATTTCTTGAGAAATATTCCGTTTGGCAGCGGCAGTATCGCATAGGCGAGCAGTGCAAGGAGCGTCACGCGCGGATAACGGCTCACCAGCAATGCCAGAAGCGGCGACAGCAGGATACAGAGCATCAGGTCGCGCAGGAAATACAGGGGCAGATTGACGGGCGTTGCCTCGATCGCGAAGGCCATGCTCAGCCACTGGCGCGGGGTCGCATTGATCGTGTCGGGCAGATAGCCGAAGCCGAGGCCCTGGCGCTGCATGGCGTAGACCACCACAAAGAAGGAGACGCTCCAGATAAGGAACGGCAGGAGAACGGTCCGCGCCTTGGTCTTCAGCGTCTTCCAATAGTCGAAATCGGCAAGGCCCCTGCGAAAGAGAAGATAGCCGGAGATCGCGCTGAGGCAGGGCACACCGATCCGAAACAGGCTTTCGCCGAGAAAGACGCGAATCCAGTCCAACATGCCGTAGTTGCCCAGAAAGGGACTCCACTGCGGATTGTACGGGACGTGCACGAATACGATGCCGGAGATCAGCAGAATACGCATCAGGTTGATGCGCGCCGAGACATTCGCGTCCATACTCACGATATCAGTCACTCCCTATCGGGCAGCGCCTCGCGGCAGCCGTTTCAACAGAGCAGACCTCAGCCCGCAGGATGTGAAACTAGGGCACTCCCGAAGAAAAAATATGGCGTTGCAGCAGAAAAGCGAACAGAATCATGCTGCAGTGCACCTAAGTCGCGAGCTCGCGCAAAGAAGATAGCCGCCGGCAGGGGGGCCGCATTCTTGAAAAATCCCGGTTTCGCGGCATGTTGCAGAAATTGCGCCCCGCAATATTTTGGGGCAATCGCCGGTTGAGCGACGCAACTGTGAATTTTCAAAGTTGGGCGCGTTTTCCTGGAGGATGGACCGCGATTGAGGCAGGCACCGGGCGAAATGCGGCAAGGTTGGGGCGCATGTTGGGGGTCTGAGGCCCGTTGAGATTCGAAGATTCCCGCCGCGGCTTGTTTGATGTCCTCATCGCTGTGCTCGTCCACCAGCCAGACCACGTCCCTGGGCTGAATCCCGCTCCAGTGATGGCGCTCGGCTCAGGCCGTCGTTTCCAACCCGTGCGGGTCGGTGACCATCGGCCAGATGTCGCGCCTTGCGCGCCGATAGGGAGTCCTCGCCGGGTCGTTGGGGTAGGGTGTCCCGGCAGAGCAATAGAGGATCTCGGACGCGATCCTGGAAAATGACGCGAAGAAGTGGTTCGTGGATTTGATCACGAGGATCTTTTTCGACGTGGGGTCGATGCCCATCACGGAGAAAAGGCTCGGGTCGAAGCTCTGGGCGCGCGTCGTGTTCAGGATGATGTCGATGCCGTGGACGCGTATGTGAACGGCGTCGCCGAAGGGAGCGAAGCTCTCGCCGAAGCGCATTTCAGCATTGCGCACCAGCTTGACGACCTTGACGATGCCATCGATCGGCCGCCCCGTGCCGGGCGCAGATTTCGCGCCGAAGCGCAAGGGGATCTCGGCGCCTTCGCCGGCCGCCATGCAGATCTGCACGGCCATTGGATCCCAGATCGTGCCGATCGCCGTGTCGGTCGCGTCCTGCGCTATAAGTTCCTCCAGCACGACCGTCGCATCGCCCGCCGTGCCGCCGCCTGGATTATCCCACATATCGGCAATCACCACAGGCCCGGCCGGAGCCGCCAGCGCCTGTGCCACTGCCTGGCGTTCGTCGATCTCCGGCATGCGATAGGTGCCGCGCCGAGAGAAGAGCTCCAGACCCAGTTCACGGGCGAGTGCCTCGCCTTTCTCCGCCTTGCCGTTGGTCACGACCAGCATCTTGGTGCCCATTTCCGCCACGTCGCCGGCCATGAAGCCATGCACGACGGACAATGACAGCACATCGGCGTCGTCCCGTTCGATCTGTATCAGCTTGTCGACGAAGCTGCGCATGGGCTCGCGCGAGGTGGGGAAGACGTCTATCATCCGGCAGTCGAAAATGGACATCACCGGCTCTACGCGGCCCTCGAGCTTATCGATCGCGATCCGCCAGAGGTCTTCGGCGCGCTCGACGAAATCGGTGTGCGGGAACTCCTTGAAGAAGACGAAGAAATCCGCGGCCGCCGCTCTCCTGGCAGTGAGGTGGCTGTGCGGGTCGAGTTCGGCGCAGACGAGCACGTCCGGACCGACGATTTCGCGCACGCGTTGAAGCAGGTCGCCTTCGGTATCCTCGCAGCCGTCCGCGACCATTGCCCCATGCAGGCCGAGAACGACGGCATCGACGGGCAGGGCGGCACGCAACTGGTCGAGAATTTCGTCACGCAGATCCTCATAGGTCTGCCGATTGACGAGACCGGCAGGATCAGCCCAGGCGGCGGTGCCTTCGATCAGTTCCCAGCCTTTCTGCGCGGTCACGCGGCGCCCGACCGTGATCGGCGCCGTGCAGAGCGTCGGCGTTTCCGGGTGCTTTCCTGGCGGAGCGTAAAGCGATGCCTCGAATGCGCGCCTGTCGATGCAGATGGGAGAGAAAGTGTTCGTCTCGGTCGCGAGCGCCGCCGTGAAGATGCGCAATGGCTTCGCCTTGTCCCTCAACTCAGTTCGATCCCATCGGATTGGGGAGATAGCCGGTGAAGCCGGATATTTTCCACCGGCCCCGGTGGAGGCGGCAATAGTAAACCGTCTGCCACTTCATTATATCGAACGTGCCGTCCGCTTTCTTCAATCCCCCGTCGAATTTCTTGCGCGCAAGGGCAAGCTCACCGTCGACCTCGATGTCTTCCAGGGTCGTGGTGGCGAAGATCGCTTCCCGCGGATCCTCGGCAAAGGACTGCCCGGCGAAGTCCCGCGCCTGGCGCAGCCATTCGTCCCGATAGACGGCGAGCGAGGGAAAGGTGAGCCGCCATTTGTCCGGGTTCGTCTCCCGCCGTCCGTCGATGCCGATGAAGCTCTCCTCGACGAAATCGTCGGCTACCATCGACCAATCGGCGGCCAGGAATGCGTCGATATCGCGGGTGACCAGCATCTCCCATATGGAGTGGCGGGCCGTGTCGCTATCTGGAAACGGATTCTGGAAGGGATTCCGCATGTATTTTCGCCTGGATTGAAATTCTTTTCATAAATGATGATTTTCACTGGTCAAATTCCGTATTCTATGGTCATTTGTCAACGGATAAAGAAAATAATTTGCAGAACGGGTCCTCGATGTCGATCAAGCGCTATGGTGCCGAACAGGTTGGCGCAGGCGGAAAAACATTGCCTTTCGCACGTGCCGTCGAGGCGGGCGGCTGGCTTCACGTCTCGGGTCAGGTGGCGATGGAAAACGGCGAGATCATCGGCGGCAACATCGTCGCCCAGACTCACAAGGCGATCGGCAATCTTCTGGCCATCTTGAAAGAGGCCGGTTACGGTGTCGAGCACGTGGTGAGAGTTGGCGTCTGGCTGGACGATCCGCGCGATTTCTGGAGCTTCAACCGGATCTATCAGGAATATTTCGGAGCTCATCCGCCGGCGCGCGCCTGCGTACAGTCCTCCATGATGGTCGATTGCAAGGTGGAGATCGATTGCGTCGCCTACAAGCCGAAGGACGCCTGAACAGGGAAGGGCGCCGTTCGATGGATATTTTCGCGACACTGCAGGAGGAGAAGGGGCGGTTATCCCAATCGGAAAACCGCATCGCCGATATCCTGCTCAATGATTTCGAGTTTGCGGTGAACGCTTCCATCATCGAGCTTGCCGGCAAGGCCGACGTTTCGCCGCCGACGGTCACGCGATTCTGCCGACGCCTCGGCTGCGAGAGCTTTTCCGATTTCAAGGTGCAGCTGGCACGCACCCCCTATGTCGGCATGCGCTACCTGAAGCCCGAGCCGAAGAGCCAGGAGCCCGGCGATGTGGCGCAGGACATCATCACCAAGGCGCAGAATGCGCTCTTTCTGCTGCACCGTTCGCTCGACCTTCCAGCGATCGAGCGCGCAGCCGACCGGCTCGCGCAAGCGGAAATGATCTATGCCTTCGGCTCCGGCGGCAACTCCTCGATGATCGCCGGGGAGTTCCAGAACCGTCTCTTCCGATTGGGATTGCGCATCACCGCGAGTTCCGATCACAGCATGCAGATGATGATGGCGGCGGCCGCGCGGCCGGCCGACGTCATTGTCGGCTCCTCCTTTTCGGGACGCAATGCGGAGATGGTGCGCGCCTTTACGCTTGCGCGCGAGGCCGAGGTGCCGACGATCGCCCTTACCCAGAGCGGCAGTCCGGTCGCGCAGGCCGCCGATATCACCGTGCCGGTCGACCTGCCGGAAGGAAACAACATCTATCGTCCGACCTCCACCCGTATCGCCTATATCGCAGTGCTCGATATCGTCGCGAGCCTCGTCGCCTATCGCGTCCAGCCGCAGGCGACGGTGACGCTCAGGCGCATCAAGCAGCAGCTGGTGGTGCACAGGGATGGCGACGACCGACAGCTTCTCGGAGACTGACGTGTCAGAAGGAACGCCCATGCCGAAATCCGTAGCGATCGTCACAGGAGCTGCCGGCGACATCGGCCGCGCCATTGCCGCGCGCCTGGGCGACGGACACGATGCCGTTCTCCTGGCCGACATCAACAGTGAGGCGGTAAAGAGGACGGCGCTTGATCTCGGCGGAACGGAGCGCTTCCTGTCCGTTTCCTGCGATGTGACGGACGCCGCAAGCGTGGCCGCAATGGCGGAGGCCGCCGCATCCGTCGGTACCGTGCGCACCCTCGTGAACAATGCGGGTGCCGCCCGCGCGGTCAGCCTGCACGACACCACGCAGGACATCTGGCGCATGGACAATGCACTCAACCTCGAAGCGGCCTTTCTCTGTTTCCGGGCAGTCGAGGAAATGCCGAAAGAGAGCAGGGGCTCGGTCGTCAACATCGCCTCCGTGAACGGCATGAATGTTTTCGGCCATCCGGCCTATAGCGCCGCCAAGGCGGGCCTTCTGCACCTGACGCGACTGATCGCGGTCGAATACGGGAAGTTCGGCATCCGCGCGAATGCGGTGGCGCCGGCGACGGTGCGCACACAGGCCTGGGAGGCACGCGCGGCCGCCAATGCGCAGGTCTTCGAGGAGGCGAAGCGCTGGTATCCCTTGCAGCGTATCGTCGAGCCGAAGGACGTCGCCGAAGCGGTGCATTTCCTTGCCAGCCCCGCCGCCGGAGCCATTTCCGGCATCTGCCTGCCGGTCGACTGCGGGCTGACCGCAGGACAGGCGGAGGTCGCGCGGACCTTCTCGCAATCGATCCATTACTGACAAACCCAGCTTGGGAGGATGTTCATGCTGCCGGTTCTCTATCGCCTTGAATCTGCCTGGCAACCGGATGGCGGCCCGTTCGGGCGCTTCACCTTCAGCCTCTTCAATCTCTCGGGCGGGCCGCTCAGCGCCTTCCGGCTGGTTTACACATCGCTCACCCGCGTCATCGACGGGGCCGCCTGCGAAAACGCGGTCTTCCTGCGCCGCAACGCCAATTTCCATGAATTCGCGCCACCCGACGGACTGACGCTCGCCCATGGCGAACACTGGACGTTCACCGTCAGTGGTCTGCACCGCGAGGCGAAGCATTGCACCGACGGGGCGAAATCGGCCTATCTGACGCTCGCCGATGGCAGACATGTTCCTGTGGCGGTCTCCGATCTGCGTCTCGAAGGCGCCATGAGCGAACCGCCGCCGGTGCGTCTTCCGGAAGGCTGGCTCGAACTTCCTTTCGCACTGCAGCCCTGGCCTGCCGAGATCGACGCGGCGCCCGGGGACGCGGTCCCCGACGTCCTCTATCCCGCAGCGGGCAGCAATGCGGGCGAGATCGATGCCGTTTCCAACGTTCTCGCGCTCTTCCATAGGCTGTTTTCTGCCGGACACGCTCCCTTCAGTCTTGCCCCGTCCTCGCAAGGGCGGCCGATCGTCTTCACGAAGAAAGCGGAGCTCGAAGGCGAAGCCTACAGGCTTGCCTTTTCCGAGCGGGAGATACGGCTTGAATATGGAGCGGCGGCCGGCAGGCAATATGCCCTGACGACGCTTGCGCAGTTGATCGACGGCGCGCGAAACCACGGAGGCGAATTCAGGTTTCCCGCCGCCGGCGCAATCGCGGATCGGCCACGCTATGGCTGGCGCGGCTGTCATCTCGACGTCTCGCGGCAATTCTACCCCACCGCCGACATCCTGCGCGTCATCGATATTCTCGCCTGGTTCAAGCTCAACATCTTCCACTGGCACCTGACCGACGACGAAGCCTGGCGGCTGGAGATCAAGGCCTATCCGACGCTGACGACACTCGGCGTCATGCGCGGCCCGGACGAGCCCATGCTGCCTCAACTCGGCAACGGCGCCGAACCGGTCGGCGGCTTCTATAGCCACGCGGACGTGAAGGCGATCGTCGCGCATGCCACGGCACTCAGCATCGAAGTCGTCCCGGAGATCGACATACCCGGCCACAGCACTGCCGCGCTCGTGGCGCTTCCCGAACTCTCCGACGGTCAGGAGGCGCCGGAAAGCTACCACTCGGTCCAGGGCTACCCGAACAATGCCCTCAACCCGGCCATCCCGCTCACCTACGAATTCCTCGAGAAGGTGTTCGACGAAATGGTCGAGCTCTTCCCCAGCCGATACATCCATATCGGCGGCGACGAGGTGGCCGACGGCTCGTGGCTCGCGTCACCGCTGGCGCGAAAACTCATGGAACAGGAAGGGATTTCCGGCACCTTCGCGCTGCAGTCCTATTTCCTCAAGAAGGTGAAGCAGATGCTGACGGCGCGCGGGCGCAAACTCGTCGGCTGGAACGAGGTCGCGCATGGCGGCGGCGTCGGAACCGAGGGCACGCTGCTGATGGCCTGGGAGAACCCGAAAGTCGGCATCGAGCTCGCGCGCGAAGGCTACGACGTCGTCATGACCCCTGGCCAGGCCTATTATCTCGACATGGCCCAGGCGGATGCCTGGCAGGAGCCCGGCGCGAGCTGGGCCGGCACGGCGACGCCGGCGCACACCTATGCCTACGAGGCGGAAGGAGAGTTCCCGGAAGAGCTGAAGAGCCGGATGAAGGGAGTCCAGGCCTGCATCTGGTCCGAGCATTTCCTGTCGCGCGGATATTTCAACCGCCTCGTTTTTCCAAGGCTGCCGGCAATCGCCGAGGCCGCCTGGACCCCGAAGGACAAGAAGGATTGGCTGCGCTTTGCAGCGATCGCGCCATTGAGCCCCATTCTGTGAGTTGAGCCATGCGGATCGCGGTCGGTGGAATTCATACGGAATGCAGTACCTATTCGCCCGTCCTGATGGCGGCCGAAGATTTCCGGGTGTTGAGGGGAGAGGACCTCTTGCGGTCGGATTATTTCGGCTTCCTCAGCGCCGAAGGGATAAGCCACCTTCCGCTCCTGCACGCGCGGGCCGTCCCCGGCGGGCCGGTTTCGCACCCGGCCTATGACGCCTTCAAGACCGAGTTCCTGGAGCGCCTGAAAGCGGCGCTCCCTCTCGACGGGCTCTATCTCGCCATGCACGGCGCGATCAAGGTCGATGGGATGGACGACGCCGAGGGCGACTGGATCACCGCCGCCCGCGCCGTCATCGGCGCCGATTGCCCGCTTGCAGTGAGCTACGATCTCCATGGCAATGTCAGTCAGCGGATCATCGATCAGGTCGATATCTTCGCGGCCTACCGGACCGCGCCGCATACCGATACGCGCGAGACCATGGGGCGGGCATGGTCGATGCTGGTGGAAACGCTTCGTTCCGGGAAGCGGCCCGGTGTCGCCTGGGCACCTGTTCCGCTTCTCCTTCCCGGGGAACGCACTTCGACGGAGGACGAGCCGGCGGCGAGCCTCTATCGCGTCCTGCCTGAATTCGACAGGCGGCCCGGCATCCTCGACGCCAATCTGATGGTGGGCTACGTCTGGGCCGATGAACCGAGAGCGACCGCCTGCGCCGTCGTTACCGGCTCGGACAAGGCCGCCGCTTCGAAGGCGGCTGAGGAAATCGCTGCAAACTATTGGCACCAGAGGGACAATTTTCGTTTCGGATCGCTCACCGGCTCGCTTGCCGACATGCTCGACATCGCCGAGCGGGCAACCACGGCGCCGGTAATTCTCGCCGATTCCGGCGACAACCCCACGGGTGGCGGCGTCGGCGACCGGGCGGATGTGCTGGTCGCGCTTCTCGAGCGCGGCTGGCGCGATGCGTTGATCGCCGGCATCGCCGATAGGCCGGCCGTCGATGCCTGTTTCGCGACCGGCGCGGGTAGGACGCTGGCGTTGCGGATCGGCGGCAGTCTCGACCCGTCCAGCCCGTCCGCAGAGGTCGAGGCCAAAGTGGTGCATCTGAATGATCCGGGACCGGTTGCCGAGCGGCAGGCGGTGGTTCAGGTCGGGGGCATAGTGGTCGTGTTGTCGGCGCGGCGCCGCCCCTATCATAACATCGAGGACTTTGCCCTCCTCGGTTTCGATCCGAAGACCGTGCGGCTGCTCGTCGTCAAGTCCGGTTATCTCTCGCCGGAGCTTGCGCCGATCGCCAATCCGAACCTGATGGCGCTGACGAACGGCGTCGTCAATCAGGATATCGAGAAGCTGGAAAGCCTGCGCCTGCAGCGGCCGATCTTCCCCTTCGACCGCGATTTCGAGTTTCACCCCAGCGCCAGCCTGTCAGCCCGCTGGACCTGAGATAATAAACCCGTTCCGGCTGGTCTCCGGGCGGGTTTCATCAAGACGTTCCCTTCCGCGGACTTTGCCTCCTCATGTCTTTCCCGCTGTCGATCGCCATGCGCAATCCGGTCATCCGGACAAGCATGATCGCCATCGTTCTGTTCGGCTTTTCGGGGGCCGCGACTTCGCCCTACCAGTCGGTCGTCGGCATCACCGAACTGGGATTGAGCGACGGGTTCTATTCGGCGCTGATCTTCGCAGCGGCGCTGGTCAATGTTGCGGTCAGCGTGACGATCGGCATCGTCGCCGACCGCGTCGGCAATTACCGGACACTGATGCTGGCGGTCATTCTCTGCGGGGTCGTGGGTTACGGGGCGGTTTATCTGCTGCCGACGAAGGGGAGCTTCGTGCTTGCGGCCCTCATGCTGTTGCCCGTTCGCGGCGCACTCAATCCGCTGCTCTTCGCCTATGTCCGCACGGCTGCGAAAGACATGGGCGGCAGGCATGCGGCTGCCGTCAATTCCGGCATTCGCGCGGCCATATCGCTTTCCTGGGTATTGGTTCCCGGACTGGTCGGATTGGTGCTGTCGGCACGCGGCAGCATGCTGCCGGCCTATCTTCTGGCAAGCCTCGGCTGCCTCGCCAATTTCGTGCTCGTCTTGCGGCTGCTGCCGGAGAAGGCGGGCGTGGACGGTGCTTTGGGCAAACGCCTCTCGTTTCTCGCGTCCTTCGGCGAGATATTGTCGCTGCGCGTTCTGGCGCGGCTTCTCGCCATCGCCCTGATCTCGTCAATGCTGCACGTCAATGCGGCGGTGCTGCCGCTGATCGTCACCGGTGCAGCCGGCGGCAAGGTGAGCGACATCGGCATCATCGTCGGTATCGTCGCTTTGCTGGAGGTGGTGTTCATCGTGGTCTGGGGACGTATCCAGTACCGGCTCAGCCATATCTATGCGCTCGCGCTCGGCACGGCGATCTATGTCGTCAACATGGCCCTGCTCGGGCTTTCGACCGAGCGCTGGCACATTTATGCGCTGACGCTGATCAGCGCTTTCGGCGCAGCGGCGCTGATCAGCATTCCGATCACCTATCTGCAGGAACTGATCGCGGACCGGCCCGGTCTGGGCAGTTCGCTGATCTCGGTGAACGTCTTCCTGGGCGCGGGGTTCGGCGCCGTTCTTTTCGCACTCGGAACGCGCATCAGCGATTATTCGGGAACCGCGCTTTTAAGCTCCCTTGCAGGCGTCGCCGGGCTCTTGCTGTTGCTTTTCCTCGACGGCGACGGCCGAGGAAAAGCGTCTGCGTCCTGAAGAAGACGCGGCAGAAGAATGCCGTGGCGACCTGCCCGTTCTTCACTCGCCCAATATGCCCGGCAGGCGCAGGCCCTTTTCACGAGCGCAGTCGAGCGCAATGTCATAACCCGCATCGGCGTGGCGCATGACGCCCGTTGCCGGGTCGTTCCACAGGACCCGCTCGATGCGGCGCGCCGCATCGTCCGTACCGTCGCAGCAGATCACCATGCCGGAATGCTGCGAGAAGCCCATGCCGACGCCACCGCCATGATGCAGCGACACCCAGGTTGCGCCTGAGGCGGTGTTGAGAAGCGCGTTCAGGAGCGGCCAGTCGGAGACGGCGTCGGACCCGTCCTTCATCGCCTCGGTCTCGCGGTTCGGCGAGGCGACCGAGCCGGAGTCGAGATGGTCGCGGCCGATGACGATGGGGGCCTTCAGTTCGCCGCTGCGCACCATTTCGTTGAAGGCGAGGCCGAGGCGGTGACGATCGCCGAGGCCGACCCAGCAGATGCGTGCGGGCAGGCCCTGGAAAGCGATGCGCTCGCGCGCCATATCGAGCCAGTTGTGCAGGTGCTTGTTGTCCGGCAGCAGCTCCTTCACCTTCCGGTCGGTCTTGTAGATGTCTTCCGGATCGCCGGAGAGCGCCGCCCAACGGAACGGGCCGATGCCCCTGCAGAACAGCGGACGGATATAGGCCGGCACGAAGCCGGGGAAATCGAAGGCGCGCTCGAGGCCTTCGTCCTTGGCCACCTGGCGAATGTTGTTGCCGTAGTCGAGGGTCGGGACGCCGGAATCCCAGAAGGCGAGCATCGCCTCGACATGGTCGCGCATCGAGGCGCGGGCGGCCTTTTCGACCCCCTTCGGGTCGCTCTCGCGCTTGGCTTTCCATTCGGCCATCGTCCAGCCCTTGGGCAGATAGCCGTTGATCGGGTCGTGGGCCGAGGTCTGATCCGTGACCATGTCGGGGCGGATACCGCGACGGACCATTTCCGGGAGGATTTCCGCCGCATTGCCCAAAAGGCCGACCGATTTCGCCTCGCCGGCCTTGGTCCAGCGTTCGATCATTTCCATGGCTTCTTCGAGCGTCTCGGCCTTCTCGTCGAGGTAGCGCGTGCGCAGGCGGAAATCGATCGAGTCGGGGTTGCATTCGACGGCAAGGCAGCAGGCGCCCGCCATGACGGCCGCAAGCGGCTGGGCTCCACCCATGCCGCCGAGACCGCCCGTCAGGATCCACTTGCCTTTCAGGTTGCCGCCATAATGCTGGCGGCCGGCCTCGACGAAGGTCTCATAGGTGCCCTGCACGATGCCTTGCGTACCGATATAGATCCACGAGCCGGCGGTCATCTGGCCGTACATGGCGAGACCCTTCTTATCCAGCTCGTTGAAATGATCCCAGTTCGCCCAGTGCGGCACGAGATTGGAGTTGGCGATCAGCACGCGCGGAGCATCCTTGTGCGTGCGGAAGACGCCGACCGGCTTGCCGGACTGGACGAGGAGGGTCTCGTCTTCGTTGAGGTCCTTCAGAGACGCGACGATGCGGTCGAAATCGGCCCAGGTTCGGGCTGCGCGGCCGATGCCGCCATAGACGACGAGTTCGTGCGGGTTTTCGGCGACATCAGGGTCGAGATTGTTCATCAGCATGCGAAGTGGCGCTTCCGTCAGCCAGCTCTTGGCGCTGATCTCGGTGCCGCGCGGGCTGCGTACTTCGCGAATATTGTGGCGCGGATTGTTCATGTTCATGCCTCGCTCCCTGTCCTTTTGAGCTCTTTAGCGACTGTTTCGATGCGTTCCAGAATGGTCTTCAGCGGACGGCGAAGCCTGTCGGCTTTCGCTTTGTCCAAAGCGAAGGGCGGCGCTTCCGTCGCCAGATGCGTCGATTGCGCCAGTTCCATCTGGATCGCGTGCACGCCCTGTTCCGGGCGGCCATAGTGACGGGTCGTCCAGCCACCCTTGAAGCGGCCATTGA